>JAUJPG010000085.1 GCA_030447245.1 Chloroflexota bacterium
GAGACACAACCTCTACGTCTTCCGCGAGTGGCGATCTGTCGCGGCTCTCGTCGTGTGCGCTTTGATTCTGGGCTGCTATGATGACTTTTTCGCGGTGGGTTATGTTGTTAGTCTTTACAAGCTCGGTCTCTATCGGCTGGTCGTTGATCACGAGGACCCGCTCCTGGCTCATCTCGCCTCCTTCGGCCACGTCGCGTGCCGTCAAGTGTAGACGCGACAGGGTTGGCCCGCGAGGACGGCGATTACGGCTTTCTTACGGCTGAGACCACCAGGACGCGTAACTCGGACGATCGACACTCAAGGGTTTCGTAACAACTCAGCGGTAGGATGGAACGAGACGAAAGACCGGAGGTCGAGACCGTGAGCCAGGGTTTCGGGCGCAGGGACACCGCTCCCGTACGGGCCTGTCCGCGGGTGGTGGCGGTCATTCCGGCGCTGGACGAGGCACCGTCGATCGGCCGGGTGGTCCGACAGCTCCGCGCCCAGCGGCCGTTCCTGCTCGACCCGGTGATCGTCGTCGACAACGGCTCGCGGGACGGGACCGGCGAGATCGCTCGGCAGGCCGGCGCCGTCGTCGTGCGCGAGGAGCGGCGCGGCTACGGCTACGCCTGCCACGCCGGCGTGCTCGCCGCCGAAGGCGCTGAGGTGATCGTCCTGCTCGACGGCGACGCGGCCGACGATCCGGACGACCTGCCCCGGATCCTGGGGTCACTGCTCGACGATGAGGCGGAGCTGGTCGTCGGATCGCGGACGCTCGGCTCGCGCGAGGCCGGCGCGATGACGCCGCAGCAGGTGCTCGGTAACCGCCTGGCCAGCTGGCTGATGCGCCACCTGTACGGGGTGGCGGTGACGGACCTGGGGCCATTCCGGGCGATCCGGCGGGACGACCTGCTGGGGCTGGAGATGCGCGAGATGACCTACGGCTGGTCGGTCGAGATGATGGTCAAGGCAGCGCGGGCGGGCCACCGCTACCGCGAGGTACCGGTCAGCTACCACCGCCGGATCGGCGTCTCGAAAGTCGGCGGGACGGTCCGCGGGAGCGTGCAGGCCGGCTGGTGCATCCTGTCGACGACCTTCCGTTACGCGCGCTGGGCGCCGCGACCGCGGACCGGGCGGCTGGCGGTGGCCGGATGAGCGCGGCGCTCTACATCGCGGCCAGGGCCCCCCGCGTCGGCGAGGTCAAGACGCGCCTTGGCCGGGCGATCGGCCAGGTCGCGGCGACGGCACTCTACCGGGCCTTCCTGCGCGACCTCGGGGCGCGCTTCGCCAGCGCTCCGTTCCGGCTCGGCTGGTACGTGACCCCTGAAGACGCCTGGCCGGCGATCGCGCCGCTTGTCGGCGGGGTACGGATGCCGACACGGGTGCTAGCTCAGGGGAACGGCAACTGGACCGAGCGCCAGCGGGCGCTGTTCCGAGACGCACCGGCCCGCGGCGAGGAGCGGGTGGTCCTGGTCGCCTCCGACTCGCCGCAGCTCACCGTCGAGGTCGTGGCCGACGCGATCGGGCAGCTCGATCGCCACGACGTGGTCTTCGGGCCGGTCTACGACGGCGGCTACTACCTGATCGGCATGCGCGGCTGGCACGACATCCTGCAGGGGGTGGCGATGAGCACCAGATCCGTCCTGCGCGACCTCGTGGCGCGGGCCGAAGGAGCCGGGCTCTCGGTTGGGTGGCTCGAGCCGACCTTTGACGTCGACGTGGTCGAGGATCTCGACGAGCTACGGGAGCACCTGGTTGGGCGCGCCGATCTTCCGGCAACTCGAGCCATGCTGGCCCGACTGGGGCTGCTCGGCCCTGGGGTCCCGATGGCAGCAGTGCCGGGCCCGAGCCGGCAACCGCTCCGCTCGGGGCCGGCGGTCGTGCCGGCTCGTCGTGGCGCGCGGCCACAACCATCCCTCGCGGCGCTCGGGGAGGCATGACCTTGACGACGATGAGCAGGGATCGGACGATGAGCGGCGCGCGAATGACGAGCACGGGTCGCTGGCTAGCCATCATCGGCGCGGGGGTGCTGGCCGGCCTGGTTGCGGCACTGGTGATGACGCTGGTGATGCTGCTCCTGCGCGCGATCCTCGGGATCTCGCCACCGATCGAGAGCATCCCCGACCGGTTCGCGCCGACGCTCAGCATCGAGACCTTCTTCGGGATGATCGGCCGCTTCGGCGGCTACAACGAGCTCAAGCAGTTTGGGGTCGGCTCGGTGCTGGTCGGCCAGCTGGTCGTGGGTATGCTGCTCGGCCTGCTGTACGCCGTCGTGGTCGAGCGCGAGCGGGAGGGCGACGGGACGGGGCGCGCCGGGCTGAGCCGCCGGGGACTGGTACTCGTCGCCGCGCTGCTCGCCGTCGCCTGGGCGGTGTCGCTGGGGGTGCTCTGGCCGGTCGTCGGGAGCAACTTCCGCGGGCTGCCGCCAGGACCGGCCACGATCGCGACCGGGCTCGGGTTGCTGGTGGCGTACGCGAGCTACGGGCTGGCGCTGGTGGTGACGTACCGCTGGATGGCGCCCGGTGTGAGGTCGGCGGGCGGGGACGCCGGCCCCACCGCCCGGGACGCTGGCCCCACCGCCTGGGGCACCCGCCCGACCAATCCTGCGAGCGGTCGCCGCGCGGTCCTCGCCGGCGGGCTCGGGCTGGGACTGGCCCTGGCGACGGGCGGTCTGCTGCGCCGACTCTGGGACCAGGCGAGCTTCAGCTACGACGGCATGCGCTACACGGATCCGGACATCCAGGGCATCACCCCGAACGACCGCTTCTACGTCGTGACCAAGAACGTGATCGACCCGAGCGTCGTCCGGTCCGCCTGGCGGTTCGAGGTGGCCGGGCTGGTTGACCGGCCGCGTAGCTACCGCTTCGAGGAGCTGGCCGGGCTGCCCGCGACGACCCAGGAGACGACGCTGATGTGCATCAGCAACGGCGTGGGCGACGGGTTGATGAGCAACGCCGTCTGGAAGGGCGTGCCGCTCCGGGAGCTGCTCGGCACGGCCGGCCCGCGGCCGGGCGGCGTCGAAGTCGTCCTCCACGGGGCTGATGGCTACACCGACACGTTCGCGCTCGACAAGGCGCTGGACCCGACGACGCTGGTCGTCTACGAGATGAACGGCGAGCCGCTGAGCGAACGCCACGGCTACCCGGCCCGCGTGATCGTACCCGGCCTGTTCGGCGAGAAGAACGTCAAATGGGTGACGCGGGTCGAGCTCGTCGACCACGATGCTAAGGGGTTCTACGAGCAGCAGGGCTGGGGGCCGAACTTTGTGGTCCCGACTCGCTCGCGCTTCTACGCCCCCGACTTCAGCCAGCCGCTCCGCGTGGGCATCCTGGTCACGCTGCGGGGGGCCGTCTTCGGCGGCAACCGTGGGGTCAGCCGCGCCGAGGTCAGCCTCGACGACGGCCAGACCTGGCAAGAAGCGCGGCTCGACTATCCGGGCACGTCCCTGTCCTGGGCGATCTGGAGCTACCAATGGCTGCCGACCCAGCCGGGCGAGTACCGGCTGGCAATCCGGGGGACGGACGGGACCGGCGCGCCGCAGATTGCCGCGGACTGGGGCATCGTGCGCGAGGGGGCGACCGGCTACCACCGGGTGACAGCTCGGGTGG
>JAUJPG010000086.1 GCA_030447245.1 Chloroflexota bacterium
TTAGACTCTCCGGCGGCGAAACTCGTTGGTCTTCGAAGATCACGGTTTGGTCACGAGTTGGCGACTTTTCTTGAGAACGCGCACTGCATGCCTCACGTACGCCGCCTTCACTATCTGGGGGAACCTCCACTGTCCCAGGGGTCGCTGTTCAGTCCGAAATACCCGATTCGGCCCGCTCCCACCTAGTGAAGGCGTCTGGCGTCCGCATGTCCGGCAGCCGGTAGGTTGCCGCCGTGCGGATCGCCACCTGGAACGTCAACTCCATCCGGGCGCGGCTCGACCGTGTGGTCGCGTGGCTCGAGCGCAGCGATGTCGACGTACTCGCGATGCAGGAGACCAAGTGCCGCGACGACCAATTCCCGTACGACGTGATCGGACGGCTGGGCTATCAAGCGGCGCATCGCGGCGTCTCCGGATGGAACGGCGTCGCCGTGCTCTCCCGCGTAGGGCTAGCCGACGTGCAGGTCGGGTTCCCCGGTCAGCCGGGCTGGGGCGACGAACCCGTCACTGAGGCGCGGGCGCTTGCTGCCACCTGCGACGGCGTACGAGTGTGGAGCCTGTACGTGCCGAACGGCCGCACGCTGAGCGACCCGCACTACCTCTACAAGCTCGAGTGGTTGGCCCGACTGCGTGACACCGCCGCGGCCTGGTTGGCCGACGACCCCGAGGCGCAAATCGTGCTCCCGGGCGACTGGAACATCGCTCCGCACGACGACGACGTGTGGGACATGCGGGTCTTCGCCCACTCCACGCACGTGTCGGCACCGGAGCGGACGGCGTTCGCGGCGATCGTCGATGCGGGTACGCCGACGTGGTCCGGCCGCACACTCCTGGCCCTGGGGTTTACACGTACTGGGACTACACGCGGCTACGGTTCGCCCGCCGCGAGGGGATGCGCATCGACTTCGCCCTCGCCAGCCCAGCCTTAGCCAATCGCGTCACCGGCGCCTCGATCGACCGGCAGGAACGCAAGGGCAAGGGCGCCAGCGACCACGCTCCAGTCGTGGTGGAGCTGACCCAATAGCGGACCGACTGAGTCGAAACCTCGCTGCGTTACATGTAACATTGGCGGATGGCTAGTACGCGCGATCGGGTACGCGAGCATCGCGCGCGGTTGCGCGCCCAAGGCCTCCGGCCCGTCCAGATCTGGGTACCCGACGTACGCGCACCAGAATTCGTCGCGGCGGCTCACCGCCAGTCGGCTGCCATCGCCGCCAGCGAGCATGAAACCGACGACCAGGAGTTCGTCGACGCGATCTCCATCGACTGGGCCGACGAGGGAGAAGCCGCCAAGTGAGGCGAGGCGATATTCATATTGCTGCCACACGAGGTGCGTATACCGGCAAGCCGATGCCCGTCGTCGTCATTCAGGACGACCGGTTCGATGCGACTGCCTCCGTCACGATCTGTCCGCTGACAACCAATCCCGTCGAGGCGCCGCTGACCCGGATCGCTGTGGAGGCAACGACGGCCACCGGGATCGAGCAACCAAGCCAGATCATGGTCGACAAAATCACGACAATGCCACGGGTGAACGTGCGCGATCATCTCGGCCGTCTCGCCGATGAGGATCTGGTCCGGCTTAACCGTGCACTCCTCGTCTTCCTCGGGCTTGCCGAATGACCGTGACCGGGACAGGCTGCAGTGCTGCCTCAGCACACTCCGGGAGACTGCCCTCGATGCGCGTGGCGCTGGAACGTGTTGCGCCAGCACTCGGCGCATTTGTTGCGCTCAAACTGCTCGGACTCTTGGTGTTAAACGCCTTCGCGAATAATGCTGGCCGCGACGCGCATCGCTTGCTGGTGTGGTGGGACGGGCAGTGGTACGAGGGAATCGCACGAGACGGGTACGGCTTCGTCCGGATCCATGACGACGGCCGGCTCCTGTCCGACTATGCCTTCTTCCCGCTCTTCCCACTCCTTGAGCGGCTGGTTGCCCAGGTCACAGGTTTCTCGTACGTCGATGCCGGCTTGGTGGTTAGCTGGGTCTCCTCGCTGGCGGCTGCCTGGGGGATCTTCGCCGTCGTCGATCACCTGTACGGCCGCCGGGTCGGCGTGCTCGTCACGGTCTTATGGGCTGCACTGCCGGTGAGCATCGTCCAGTCGATGGCCTATAGCGAATCGCTGTTCACCGCGCTCGCGGCCTGGTCGATGTATGCCGTGCTCACTGAGCGCTGGCTGTGGGCCGGCCTTCTCGCCTGCCTCGCCGGGTTGACCCGGCCAGTCGGCGCGGCAGTGGTTGCTGCCGTCGTCGTCGCCGTACTGCTGAAAGGCTTTCGGGCCGTCCGCGGAGACCCGCCCGGTTCAACTAGCCGATCGATGGTGCCTCGCCTCGTGCTCGCGGCAGTCGTCGCCCCGTTGGGATGGTTCGGGTACGTCGGCTGGGTGGGGTTGCAGACTGGGAATCCCACCGGCTACTTCGCGGTGACCAGCGACTGGGGGAACACCGTCGATGGAGGTAGCGCGTTCGCCACGTGGGTCTGGGCATTTCTCGCCAGCTCTGACTTCTTCCTGGGGGTGGCGATCTGCCTGGGGCTTGCTCTTCTCGGCTGGCTCTTTTGGTTGTGTGTCCGGCAACGGCAACCACTGCCCCTGTTGATCTTCACGGGAGCGCTCATTCTCTTCGCGCTGACAACGTCGGGCTATTTCGGCTCGAAGCCGCGCTACCTGCTGCCAGCCTTTCCCCTGCTGCTGCCGATCGCTTTGTGGCTAGCCCGTCGCAGCCTGCCTGTAGTGATATCGGTGCTTGGGCTGATGGCTGTGAGCGCAGCGGTCTACGGCGGTTTCTGGTTGCTCGGCCCCGGCCCACCCTGATGCACGGCAGCCGAGGCGGCCGAACGGGATATGAGAGGCCGCCACCTGAGGTGACACACTTGCGCCGATGGCTACCGAGCAGCTAGAGCGCGAGGACAAGTACGACGTCCCCGAAGACTTCGTCCTACCCGACCTGGCCGAGTCGATTCCGCGAGGCGACGTCACCACAAGCACCTATCAGCTCGAGGCGACGTACTACGACACGGACGAGAACCACCTGCGTCGGCAAGGCATCACTTTGCGGCGGCGGCGGGGTGGGCACGACGCCGGCTGGCACCTGAAGCTCCCCGCCGAGGCAGGTCGCCGCGAGATCACCTCCGACTCTCGCGCCAGTTCACCTCCCGCCGAGCTCACGTCTCTTCTGTTGGGTGTGCGTCAGGGCCGGCGGCTGCTGCGGAAGGCGCAGCTGTCCACCACGCGCCACAGCATCACCGTGACAGATGGCGACGGACGGATGCTCGCTGAGGTGGCCGACGACCACGTTCAGGCCGTACGGCTCGACGATCACGCCACGCCGACCGAATGGCGGGAGGTCGAGGTCGAGCTCGCGCCGGACGCCGACGACGGGGTGTTGGCCACGATCGGCGAGCTGCTGACGACGGCCGGCGCCGAGCCAGCGGCCAGCGGGTCGAAGTTCGCCCGGGCGATGGGTCCGCTGCCAAGCCAGCGCCGGCCAGCCGGGCTGGCCGGAGTGGTCGACGAGTATCTCCAGGCGCAGTAC
>JAUJPG010000087.1 GCA_030447245.1 Chloroflexota bacterium
TCGTCCTCACGTGCGTCACCACGATGCGCGAGGCGCACCACCAGCTCTGGCAGTCGGCCGCCGCGGGCACGCCCCTCGCCGAGCTCACGTCGGGCGATGGCGAGTGCGCCGACCCCGGTGAACGTCGCGACGGGAGCGGCGGGTAGCCGCCGCACCACTTCGTTCCCGAACCCCAAACCAGAAAGCGGCTGTGGTGAAAGTTAGGGGTTCTGAACGACAGGCGGTCGCCAGTGTTCGTTGTTGCGGACCATCACGTTGAGGATCGTCACGAGCTTGCGCATGGAGGCGATCATGACGACCTTGAACACCTTGCCGGCGGCCGTGAGGCGGTCGGCGAAGGGTTTGATGAGCGGGTTGAACCGCATGGCCGTGACGGTGGCCATGTAGAGGCCCGTGCGGACGTTCCCCCGGCCGCCGAAGATCGTGCGGTGGCCCCGCATCGTGCCGGAGTCGCGGTTGACCGGGGCGACGCCGACCAGGGCGGCGATCTGCTGGCGGTTGAGCTTCCCCAGCTCGGGCAGGTCGACGACGAGCTGGCTGGCCGTGGTGTTGCCGACGCCGGGCACGCTCGCCAGCAGGTCCCGCTTGTTCTTCCAGCCGTCGTCGGCCTCGATCAGTCGGGCGATCTCGCGGTCCAGGTCCTCCCGCTGCTGGTCGAGCAGGCGGACGACCTTCTCGACCGACGCCCGCGCGACCTTGTGGGTCAGGCCCTCGCGGCGGGTCTTCTCGGCCGCCCGCATCCGCGTGACCTGGCGGCGTCGCGTGACCAGGTCGTCGAGGGCCGCCTGATTCTCCGGCTCCTTTTCGCTCAGGCGGGCGTGGCCGAGCGTGGCGAACTCGGCGAGCACGCGGGCGTCGATCCGGTCCGTCTTGGCCAGCCGGCCCATGGCGCGGGCGAAGTCCCGGGCCTGCCGCGGGTTCACGACGGCGACGTCGAGGCCGGCCTCGATCAGGTCCGCGGCGCACCGCCGCTCGTACCGCCCGGTGGCCTCCAGCAGGCAGCGGGCGACGCCGCCGGGCTGCGACCGGAGCAGGGCGACCAGCCGGGCGATGCCGTCGGCGTCGTTGGCGACGGCCAGCGTCTCGCCCGCCGGCAGCAGGCAGACGTCGAGCGTGGCCTTGGACACGTCGATGCCGACGTGGACGGGCGCGGCGGGCTGGGCGGCGGGTTCGGCGACTGCGGGCGACATGGAACCGTCCCTTCCTCGCGGATGCGAGCTGGCGGGGGACGGGGTCGCCCCGCCGCTCGGGCGGCTGTTCGGGCTTGTTCCACGAGGCCGACGCCGATCACGCTTTCTTCCGGCATCCGGGCTGCCCAGGAGGACACGATCTGTCGTCGGCCGCGGTGTCGCGGGCTTCTCGCTACGCTTCGACGCCCGCGACACCGCACGCGTCATTGAACCGGGATTAGTCACCTTTTTAAACATACGAGAAGAGGTGGGTGAACCCGGAGACGCCGAGAGGGGCGAGGCCCTTGTCTTCGCAGACAGCTTTCGGGAACGATTCGACACGTCGCCGGACTGGTATGCGGCCAAGGTCCAGGATGCCATGTCGCTGGGCACCGCGGCCCTCGAGCGTGGGAATGTCTCTAAGGGGGGCAATGCCGCAGATTCTCGCGACCGCGTGCGTCAGGCTCTGGAGGGCATGAACAGCCCGGACACCGGGGTGCAAGGATTGAGCAGCCCGCTGTTTTTCAGCAGCCAGCGCTTCGTCCCGCAATCGCTCTCGATCGGCACGTTCGCCGATGGTAACCTCCGCAGCGCACCGATCCAGTATGGCCTGGTCAACGACACCACCCATCTTCACCTGGACGAGGTCGAGCGCGCCCAGCGGGTTCTGGATATAGACGGCCAGACCTACCTGCAGTACCGCGTCGTCTACGTGGGCATTGACATCAACAAGATTGACAATCTCAACACCGCCTCCGAATCATTCGACGCGGATTTTTTCCTGTGGATGCGCTATACCGGCGATGCCTCGTCGTCGGACATCGTGTTCACCAACGCGACCGATCCGACGCTCTCAGTGGGCGAGCCACTCGAGCTGACGGAGACCGCCACCGAAACCTACGCCATGTTCCGGGTTCAGGGAACGTTCGGGCAACCCATGGATTTCCATGACTATCCCTGGGATACCCACGGCCTCCAAATCGGCTTCCAGAACAAGACCCTCAACGACGACGACATCATCTATGTCGCCGATGCCGCGACACTGGACCAGCCACAGGAAGAACGCCTGCTCAGTGGCGCTGACCTTTCCCGGCCGTTCAACGGGATTCCGAATTGGGAGGCGTCTCGGGTCTGGTTCTCGCAGAACCCGCAGACATCTCGTTCGGCGGAAATCGATGAGGATGAGCGTGCGCCGGGCTACGCCCAGTTCTCGGAGTTCCTGGTCGACGTGACCTACGCCCGCGATCTGTCCGGGTTTCTGGTAAAAAACCTGCTGCCGCTCGGCCTCCTTGTCCTTGTGACCTACATCTCCCTCTTCTTTCCGGCCGAACAAGCCGGATCGCGAACAGGCTTTGCGATCACGTCGATCCTGACCACCGCGGTCCTACTCGGGGCTATTTCGAGCCAGCTCCCTGATATTGGCTACACGGTGGCGATCGAGTGGGGATTCTACGTCTATATCGGGCTCTCGGCGGCGCTGGTGCTGTTCAACATCATCGTCGAGCGCCTCTACAAGGGAAAGCGCTACACCATCGTCCGGCGGCTCGACTATGCCGCTCGGATCGTCTATCCGGCGGTGGTGCTCGGTGTGGTCGCGATGTACGTCATCCAGTACGGCTAGGGGGTGCCTGGTGGCCGGACCGTGCTTGCATCCGTGAGCGAAGACAGGACCGGCAGCCATGTGGCCATTTCGCCAGAAGAAGGCGCTCCGAGCGGGCAGTGACATCACCGTGGAAGACGCCATCAGGCACGCGTACAAGCTCCTGGATGAAGCGAATCAGGAACACTGGGAGACGACACACATCGGGATGGTTCTGCGCTGGCACCTCACCCTCAATGAGCAGGCACAACTGGCAGCGGCAGAGAAACAATTTTCGGCGGCCATCCGGCACGATCTCGGTGCTGGCCGCCGAAGCCTTCCGAAAAGGAGGCTGGCTTCGCCTGCCTGGCCATGTCGGCTTCCGGCTCGTGGCAGCGTCGCTCGCCCGAGCTGGTGCCGCCCAGCGGGCCATGGCGGTGTGCGAGGAAGCGGCGCGGCAGGGTTGGGCTGGTGACTGGCAAGCCCGGATCGAACGCTAGCAGGTCAAAATGCGCGCGTACGTGCTAATTGGATGTGCATTCGGGACCGCTGCCACCTGACCTGGACTTGGACCAGAGCAAGAGAATAGCCGCGGCATCCACAAAGGTCGTGTTTCCTCTGTCCGTAGTCGTGGGGGTCATCACCGTGAGACGCCCCGGCGGGAATGCCGGGGCGTCTCACGGTAGAGAGCGGTTACCAGACGCCTGAGGATCAGCGGGATGGCGCCCGTGGATCGGCAAGACGGCAAGGCCAAGACCATCCCTCCAAC
>JAUJPG010000037.1:0-35751 GCA_030447245.1 Chloroflexota bacterium
CTCCAGCCATAACAATCGGGTACAACGGGTTGTGCCGCCCAGGCACGTAACCCACAACCGGTTGATAAAGTGTGAAGACCGAATGCACCTTTTCAGCACCCTGCTAGTGATGCCAACTGCGCGGTCACGTTCTGGACAGAATCGCGAGCACACATGAGTTCGTGGTCACCTACTACAGCTCGTCCCGCGGCAGGGTCATCTAGCGTCGTACCCCCTCGTCGTCGATCGCCATCTTCGGCCCACGTCCTCTTGCCTGATCCTACCTGTGGACGAATGGACTCAACGCCAGCTCCTAGCTGCTGGCGGGTGGCAGGCCAAAACAAGCACGTTGCCGCTCTTTTTGTCCTGCTCCTCCAAGATTTCTTTGTTGACTGACCGGTCTCCTCTAATACACCGGTCGTAGACGATTACCGGGGGGTAGGGGGTGTGCCGTTGGTTTGTATCTGGTCAGGGTCGAGCGGCCGGTAATCAGTAGTGCGCACCGATGGGCGAGGCGGAGGCTAATCGATTACCGCGGCGATGTAGCCGTCCTGCACGCGGGCCAGCTGGCCGTCGTGCGCCATGTTGTGCATGAGCACACCGACATTCTTGCGCGGGAGGCCGAGCCGCAAGGCAACTTCGGCCGGCTGCATCGGCCGTCCGGCCGCACGCACGACGGTCCAGATGTCGAGCCGCTCGGGCGACGGCCCGCGCCGGCGCTGACGTTCGGCGTTCGTCGGGTAGCGGTGAAACAGATCCCGCACAAGGTCGGCCGTCTCGTCGGGCGGGAACGGCGGGTGGAACTTGCTGGCCGCGTAGTGGGCCAGATCGGCCGCGACGTCCTCGGGCGTGCCGCGTCCCCGCAGGCTGCCCAGGCCCCACAGCAGCGTCTCGTGGCGTTGACCTTCGCGAACCCCCTCCAGCATCCGTGCCAAGACGTCGGGGGCGCGGGGCACTGTCACCCGCGATGCCGCCCGCCCCTCGACAGGGACACGCTTACGGCCGCCGACCGTCAGATTGAGCAGCCAGGCCGGTGCCTCCGCAATCGCCACGTCGTCGGGGTAGCTCGATGCCTCCCAGCAGTAACGCCCGCCCGAGTAGTGATCGCTGGGCGGCGCGACGACCTGTCTGCCGTCCGCTTTGATTTCGACGCCGGCCGCAATCGTCCGGCTCCGAAGATGTTGGAACGCAGCGGCGTCGTACCGGAAGTACAGGTGGCTGCCGCCGCCCCCAGTCACGACCTCAACCGTGTCCGGGAACGGGCCGTGCTGACGGATCAGCTCGGCCAGGCTGTCGTCGCCACCGTTGCGCGGATCGACATCCACGACGAGCAGCCCCCCCGGATCGTATGCCCAAGTTCGCGTCAGGCCTTTCCGCCCATAACGCCCGAATCTTCGCCGGGTCGGTTGAAGCCCGCTTGCCCCAACGCCGCAGGACCGGATGCTTGCCTCGATTGCGACAGTTTGGCTCGGCGCAGCCGCAACTACAGACCCCGTCCCGGACCGAGTGCAGCGGCACGACCCGCCAGCCACGGCTAGCGTAGTCAAGTGCGGCCAGCAGCATCGGCCCGACGGCCGGCTCGGCTCTCCGAGGGGCTACGCCATGTGGCCGCTTTAGCGCCGCGATGGTGCCACGGCTAACAGCGCTGGCAGGATCAGGATGGCGATCAGGGGCTTGCACGACGAGCCTCGTCGGCCGCGGCTGCCGTTTCATCCGCGCGGGCGGCTTCTTCGTGCTCGTGGAGCCTCCACCAGGACGCGAGCATCTTGGCCAGCGCCTCGGCGAGTCGCTGGAGATCGGCCTCAGGCACTCCGCGCACGGACGGCCTCTCGGGCAATCAGGCGGAGCGCGGCCCGACGACCGCGGTTCAACCTAGCGGCGACAGGGTCCGTCTCGCCGACAGGCCGCTCAACGAGCAGGCGAGCCGATCGCTCGGTGACCGCCTCGGGCTTCGAGTCCTTCGGCATGGGGGGCAAGCTGTCCGGGTCGAGCAGCGTGCCCTTGTGGTGCTCGGCGAGTCGCTCCGCACTGGTTGGGCAGGCGGGCCAGTAATAGAATCGAGCCGGGTCCTTGCACGCCTGATCCGCCTGGGGGCACAGCCAGAAGCGGGCGCGGCTCCAGACTTCCGGCCACTCGTCCCGTGTCACCGGCCGCGTCACCGGGATGACCACGCGCCAGTGCGGATCCTCCGGTGTGTGGCTGTAGCTGGTGGTCGCGACGTACTCCACACCGCCGAGCAGCCCCCGGGGCGGCTCAGCATGATCCAGGTCGAACACCAGCGCCGTGACGGCTTGTACGCCGTCGTTGCCGCGGCGGGCACCGTGCTCGTACGCCGCGGGACTCCAGAGGACCCCGTCCTTCTCATTGCGCTCGTGGTGACGCGACAGGGTGCGCGCCAGCTCCGACCAGCGGATGCGGCGGCGCCGGGGCATGGTGTCGCGCCGGTCGGAGAACTCCGCGATGTCGAGCATCAGCTCGCCTGCCTCTCCGCCGACCTCGGCGCCCGTCGCCGGCGTGGGGGCACCCCCGGCCTCAGCCCTCGGCTCGGCCATCATGCCTCCCCTCGGGTCCCGCGGCTGACGAGGTCGCGGGCGCTGCGTGCTGCTCGACACGCCGCCGACAGTAGGAGGCCAGCAATCGGGCCAGGGCGTCGGCGAGCAGATCCAGTTCGACCGTTCGGGCGGGGACCGCGTCATGGCTGCGCATGGCGGGCCTCTTCGTCCAAGGCGCGGCTCCGCGCGGTCTTGGCCGCCCGATGCGCGGCGAGCTTCTCGACGCCGGCGCGTTCGACCAGGCGGCCCAACGGTGTCCAACGGTGGCGGAGGCGTCCGGCAGCGAGCAGCTGCCGGACCCGAGCCGGCGTCACGCCGAGCTCCCGAGCCGCCTCCGACGGCGAAACCCAGTTCCCCGATCGCACCCCGATCTCCCGGGAGCAACAAAAAGAGAGCCCAACCTCCGTTCCCGACATGCGGGAACTGCAGGCGTGCGCTACCGAGCCGGATCAGGCGAAGACAGGGATCCTCGTCTCTGACGGTCAGTGGCGCACGGTGCACGGAAATTGGTGCTCTCGGGCGATCGTGCTGGTGCGCGCTGCTCTTAAGTTGGGACGTTGCTGCTGCAGCCGCTAGTGTACGAGCAGGCGCCTACCTGCCGTCGACTGCGTCTCCAGTGTAGCATGCTCTCTGCGACACGAACAAGTGTTCGTTTCCTGCTGATCACACGGATCGTGCTTCCAGAATCGTGGCCGAGCCTGATCCGAGTCAGATGAGGCCGAAACGGTCGCCTACGGGCTCGGGCCGATCCGCAGGATACGGTTGCGGCAGGGGTGGTGGGTGGGAACGAGGTCCCCGATGGCAGCTTCCTTGGAGGTAGGTTGAACCGGCGACTTGCCGCTCGGATCAACTTGCCTCCAGTGGAGTCTCGGTGCAGTGGCCGTTACCTCCACCTAATCATCCCGATGCACGTTGCCCGGTAAATAGCCGGGGCGAGCTGCCTCGTGTACCGTTCAGCCTGGTCGTCAACCTCGCGCCCTGAGAGTAGAGGCGGGTTTTAGAACCACCCGGGGTGGGGCACACGCGGCTCATGACCCTCGGGGAGTACCACCGGGCGATGACGACCGCAGAGCGAACCGCCGCGCCTGCCTGCGGATGAAGTCGGGCGCCTCTGCTCAGAGCAACTCATGGCCCACTCGCCGGCGGCTGTGGGACGGCGAAATGCCGGCCGAGAGACCGCGGCCCACGTTTTGCGCGGCCCACGTTTTGCATCCCTACAGCTCATCGGAGTATCTGGTCCTCGTTCTGCGTCGAGACGGACGCTGCCCGGTCACTGCCTCCCAGCGGCGGCCGCCGGAACCGGAGCGCTGGGCGTCGGCGTACGTGAGGGCGGCGTCGGCGGCCTCGCCGATCAGCCGCTCGGCGCTCGCGAGTCCCTGGCGGCGCAGGTACTCCCGAAGCTCGCGCTCGCACCGGGAAAGCGCCGCGTACCCTTCGCTCATCACGACCGAGCACAGCTGGACCGCCCGCGCCCCGGCCAGCATGAAGCGGGCGACGTCCTCGCCGGAGCGCGCGCCGTTGGTGCCGATCAACGGCAGCTCGGCGCCGAAGCGCTGGCGAGCCTTGGCGATCCAGCGCAGCGTAAGGGGGAGAGCCCAGCCTCCACCCATAGCGCCGAAGGTCCCGAGGACCGGCCGACGGGTCTCCAAGTCCGGGACGAACCCGAGGAAGCGGCCGGTCAGGATCACGGCATCGGCCCCGGCTGCCCGGGCGGCGCCGACCAGCGCGAGGACGTTGTCCGTCTGGCCGGTCAGTTTAATCGAGAGCGGGATCGAGACGGCCTCGCGCACGCGCCGGGTAATCTCACCGACGCGCGCGGCATCGCGCTCCAAGGTGATCGCGCCGGCGGCGGCCTCGTCGCCGTGCGGTGCGCTGATGTTGATCTCGAGCCACCGGAGGCCCGCCTGCTCGATCTTGCGGGCCATTGAGGCCGTCGCATCCAGGTCGGCGACGATCAAGCTGGCCGCCAGCAGGCACTCGGCCGAGCGGGCATACCGATCGACCGCGACGAGGGTGTCCAGCCACTCGTCGAGCGACACCTGGACCAGACCGGAGCGGCACAGCAGCGACGCCCCGGGACCGGCCGACTCATCCCAGGCGGTCGGCTGCCAGCGCTCGTCCAGCAGCACATAGTCGGCGACCTCGAGTTGGCGGGCCGCGGCTTCCGACTCGTTCGTCGACTTGGCGATCACCGCCCCGGCGCCGGCGTCGATCGCGGCGCGCATGCCGCCGGCCGTCATCGTCGGTTCGCCCGAGGCACAGATGACCGGGTTCTTTAGCCGCAGCGAACCGATCGACACCGAGAGATCGGGTTCACCCATCGAGCCCTCCCCGGACTTCGGCGACGATCTGACTCGCGCTCGAGCGCAGGAATTGGAGGTCGGAGCCGACCATCAGGTAGCGGGCGCCGGCTCGGCGGAGAGCGTTCAGATCGCCGGGTGTGGCGACCCAGCCGCCGAGCACCACGCCGGCGGCCCGACTCGCGACGGCGATCTCGGCGATCCGCGCTTGGACGGTCGGGTGGCCGACCTCGCCGGGCAGGCCGAGGTCGACCGAGAGGTCGGTCGATCCCACGAAGGCAACGTCGAGCCCAGCCAGCACGTCCGCCAGCGGATCGTCGGTGGTGGCGGTCTCGATCTGGGCGACGAGCAGCGACCCCTCACGCTGCTCGTCGAGGTAGGCCCTGAGACCCGCGGCGCCGTCGTCGGCCGCGGGGTGGGCCAGGCTGATGCTGCGCCGACCTTCCGGGGCGTAGCGGCTGGCGGCCTGAAGAGCGTCCGCGTCCGCCAGCGACCGCGTCGACGACAGTTGCAGACCCGCCGCGCCGGCCTCCAGCAGGCGATTGATCTGGCCCGGGTCGACCTGAGGCACCCGGACGACGGCCGACAGCCCGAGCGCCAGGGCGTGGCGCACCAGCAGGCGGCCGGCCTGTTCGTCGAGCTGGGCGTGCTCGAGGTCGACGACGACGAAGTCGAAGCCGGCCACGGCCGCGACGTCGACGGTCTCGAGCGCCGGCAGCTTGAGGAAGGTGCCGACGAGCGTGTCGCCGGCCGCCAGGCGGCGACGGAGGGCGGCACCGGGCGCGGCCACGTCAGTCCAGCCCGAGCAGGCGGGCCTGGTTGCCGCCCATCATCCGGCGCAGGTCCGCCTCCGCGACGCCCACGTCGAGCAACCGCCCGCCGATCTTGCGCAGCGCGTCGATCGGCAGGGGATTGTCCACCTGGCCGAGGTCCGAGCCGAGCAGTGTGCTCCGGCCCGATCAGGTTGATCCAGCCGAGCAGGTCGTTGGTCGTCCAGTCCTGGTAGAAGGTCGAGTCCTCGTCATACATGCAGAGGCAGTGCTCGATCACCGCGCCCAGCTCAGCCATCCGGGACCACCTGCTCACGGCTGGCCTCGATGACGTAGTTCGGGTGGCTGACGACGAGCCGCGTCGTTCCCGCCGCCTGCGCGGCCTCGAACAGCGAGATGATCTGATGGCGGCCATGTGGCCGCCTGGAAATGACCGCCCCGGCCTCAACAACCGACGCGATGATCTGGTGGACTTCGGGGCGCAGGTCGCCGTCCGACCCGACGATGTCGATCGGCTGCTCGCGCATCAAGGCCACCGACGCCGACGGGAATTTCAGGTCGGGATGCTCGTGATGGTGGCGGATGTGCTGGGGTGACGAGATCGTCGGGAACCAGACCACCTTGCCGCCCATCTTCAGCGCCTGGTCGACCGCCCAGGGGTTCAGGCCGCCGACCGCGCCGTTCAGAGCAATGCCGCCGAAGACTTCGGCCTTGACCCCGGCCAGACCCCACGGCCGGATGGCGCGCACGTCCATCACCGTGGAGTGGTGGTGCGACTTGACGACGATCGCGCGCATCCTGACCGCGTCGGCCTGGCGGCTGGCCTCGGCGTGGTCGAGCCGCCTGGGGAACGGGGACGGGCCTGAGTGAGTGTGCATGTCGATGGCGCCATCGAGGAGCTGATCAAGAGCATTCACGCCGCTACCTCCCGCCTGGACTTCCCTCGCGCCGCGAAGGCTGCTACCATCTTGCTATGAGCAAGGTCATCTCGGCAAGCGAGACGGCGCTCAGCGACTCGCCGATCCAGTCTGTCGAGCGCGCCGCGCGGATCCTCGGCTTCTTCAGCGTCGAGCGGCCCGCGCTCTCGCTGGCTGAGTTGACCGTGCGCCTTGGCGTCAGCAAGGCGACCACCCACCGCTACGCCGTCGCCCTCCGGCGTGCCAATCTCTTGCGGCACGATCCGGCCTCCGGTCTGTACACGCTCGGGCCGAAGATCGTCGAGCTGGCCGCCTCGGCGCTGGCCGGCCTGCGGATCATCAAGGTCGCCGGGCCGTACATGGAACGTCTGGTCGGGCGGATCAACGAGACCGTCGTCCTGTCGATGTGGGACGGCGAGGCGCCCGTCGTCGTGCGGGTCGACGACAACACGGACCGCTTGGTCCGGATCAACGTCAGGACCGGCGCCCGCCTGCCGGCGCTCACCTCAGCCCAAGGCAAGATCTACTGCGCGTTCCTGCCCACCGGCGAGGCGCCGGAGCTCCCCGAGGGACACGATGACGCGTCCTTCCGGGCCGAGCTGGACGAGGTCCGCCGCGATGGCTTGGCGGTCAACTCGCTGGTAGTGGAGGGGATTCGGGCCATCGCCGCGCCACTGTTCCAGGATGATCGGCTGGCCGGCGCGCTGGCCGTGGTCGGGACGACCGCCTCGATCCCGGACACGATCGACTCGGTGGTTGCCCGCGCGCTGCGCGAGACCGCCGACGCCCTGTCGGCCGAGCTCGGGTTTGTGTCCGACGGGCGCGCGATCCCACGACGCCGGGTCAACAGGCAGGGAGGTGCCGGATGATCGAGACGCAGCGACCGTTGCCGGAGGGGATCGTCCCGTATGGCGAGTACCTGGCACGGCGCGGCTATTCGCTCAATCGGATGATGTACGACTTGCGGATCCCGGAGCGTCGAGCCGCCCTGACCGCCGATCCAGAAGGCTTCTATCGAAGCTACGGGCTGTCGGACGAGGAGATCAGGCTGCTCCAGGCCCGCGACTGGCAGGGCTTGCTCGACGCCGGCGCCAACGTCTACACCCTGGTCAAGCTCGGCGGGGTGCTCGGCGACAACTTGCTGCAGATGGGGGCCGCGATGCGGAACGAGCCGTTCGAGGCGTTCATGGCGCGGAAGGGAGCGAAGCACTGATGGCGCGCATCGTTGGCGGGATGGGAGTTTCGCACGCCCCGTCGATCGCAGCGACGTACGATCGCGGGGCGACCCACGAGCCGGAGTGGGAGCCACTCTTCAGCGGGTTCGCCGAGGCGTGCGCGTGGGTGGAGAAGCTGAAGCCGGACGCCTTGGTGGTGATCTACAACGACCACGTCGACCAGTTCTCCTTCCGCTCCTGGCCGACGTTCGCGCTCGGGCTGGCCGACCAATACGAGATCGCCGACGAGGGGTGGGGGCCACGGGCATTCCCGCCCGTGCCCGGCCACCCGGAGCTGAGCTGGCACATCGCTCGCTCGCTGGTCGCCGACGAGTTCGACATCACGACGTGCCAGGAGATGGTCGTCGACCACGGCATGCTCTCGCCGCTGCCGCTCCTGAACCTGAAGGACGGCTGGGGGGCCAGAGTCGTCCCGCTCGCCACCAACGTCGTCCTGCACCCGCTGCCGTCGCCGCGGCGCTGCTGGAACCTGGGCAAGGCGCTCGGCCGCGCGATCGAGTCGTACTCCGGCGACGAGCGCGTGATCGTCGTCGGCACCGGCGGGCTCTCGCACCAGTTGACCGGTCCGCGGTTCGGCGATGTCAAGCCGGAGTGGGACCAGCAGTTCATGGACCTGCTGGAGCACGACCCGGAGCAGCTCTTGACCTACACCCACGACGACTTCATGGCGCTCGGGGGGAGCGAATCGGTCGAGGTCGTGAACTGGATGGCGATGCGCGCAGCGTTGCCGGCCAGCGCCCGGCGCGAGCACCGCACCTATTACCCGCACATGATCATGGGCTACGGCCTCGTCGCCTTCGCAGTGAATGGGGCGGCCTGAACGGCCTGGCGCGAGACGGGGAGGACACACGCTATGACGGTTCGGTCCGGTGCCCAATTTCTGAAGGGCCTGGAGGCACCCCGTGAGCTGTGGTTCGAGGGCGAGGTCGTCCGGGACATCCCGAGCCACCCGGTGCTCGGCAAGACGGCCCGCACGATCGCCTGGCTCTACGACCTCCAGCACGAGCCCGAGTACCGCGATCTCCTGACGACCACGCTACCGGGCACCGACCGGCGCGTCGCGACGTCGTTCGTCCAGCCGCGGACGGTCGAGGAGCTCCAGCGGCGTGGCCGTGCCACCAAGCTGGTCGCCGACCTGACCGCCGGCATGCTGGGGCGGAGCCCGGACTTCCTGAACATCAACGTCGCTGCCTTCGCCGCGGCCAATGAGTACTTCAGCCGGGCCGACCCCCGATTCGGCGAGAACATGGTCCGCTACTACGAGTACGTCCGCGACAACGACCTGTCGCTGACCCACACCCTGATCAGTCCCCAGGTCAACCGTGCCAAGGGGCCCCACGAGCAAGTCGACCCTTACATTGTCGCGGGGGCCCTCGAGGAGCGAGATGACGGAATCGTCATCCGGGGCGCGCGGATGCTCGCCACGTTGGCTCCCTTCTCGGACGAGATGGCCGTCTTCCCGTCGACCTTTCTCCAGAACACCCCCGGCGCCGAGAAGTACGCCTTTGCGTTCGCCATCCCCTGCGACACGCCCGGCATGAAGATGATCTGCCGCGAGTCGTTCGACGCCGGCGGCAGCCTGTTCGACCACCCGCTCGCCTCGCGCTTCGACGAGATGGACGCGCTGGTCGTCTTCGACGACGTCCTGGTCCCGTGGGAGCGGGTGTTCCTCTACAACAACATCGAGCTGGTCAACGGGCTGTTCCGCGACACCCACGCGATGCCCCACCTGATGCACCAGTTCACCACGCGGATGCTCGCCAAGTCGGAGTTCGTGCTCGGCGTCGCCGTCCTGATCGCCGAGACGATTGCGGTCGACGGCTTTCCGCAGGTCCAGGAACGGCTGGCTGAGATCATCAACGACGTCGAGACGCTGCGGGCCTGCATCGACTCGGCCGAGCGGAACGCCCGGCCCGGACCCGGCGGCGTGATGGTGCCGACCCAGGAGCCGCTCTGGAGCATCCGCACGACGTTCCACAAGATGTACCCGCGGATGATCGGCCACCTCCAGCAGCTTGGGGCCGGCGGACTGATGCTGCTGCCGACCGAGAAGGACCTCGAGAGTGGGATCGGCCCGGACATTCGGCGGTATTACCAGGCTGCCAACGCCGGGGCCGAGGAGCGGATCCGGCTGTTCCGCCTGGCCTGGGACATCGTCGGCAGCACCTGGGGTTCGCGCCAGGAGCTGTACGAGCGTTTCTTCTCGGGCGATCCGGTCCGGCTGATGAGCACGCGCTACGTCAGCTACGACAAGGCCCCCTACCGCGACCGCGTCCGGGCCTTCTTCGAGCGCTCGGCCCGCCAGGCGGAGGTGGCGCCCGCGGCCGCGCCGGCGCCGGCGGCGGCCGCGCCGGTCGGGGCGCGAGGACAGTAGATGGCGACCGCTGCCGCCCCGGGACCGGATCGCTCGGCCACTCCGGGGCCGGGTCGCTCGGCCCCAGCGATCGGTCCGCGGCAGCTTCGGCGCACGCTCGGCCAGTTCGCGACCGGAGTCACCGTGGTCACCGCCCAGCTGGGCGAGCAGCGCGTCGCGATGACCGCCAACGCGGTCAGCTCGGTCTCGCTCGATCCGCCGCTGGTGCTGGTCTGCCCGGACAACCGCACCCGGACGCTCGCCCTGATCAAGGAGGCCGGAGCGTTCGCCATCAACATCCTCTCGGAAGAGCAGGAGTGGATCGGCCGGCACTGCGCAGTCCGCGAGACGGCGGCGACCGACCGCCTGGCGATCGTCCCCCACCGGATTGGCCGGTCCGGGGCGCCGATCCTCGACGGCTGCCTGGCCTACCTCGACTGTCGGCTCTGGGCCGACTACCCGGGCGGCGACCACACGATCGTGGTCGGTGAAGTCGTCGACCACAAGGCGGCGAGTGGCGGCCGCCCGGTGCTCTTCTACGGAGGCCGCTTCACCTCGCTGGTCGAGGCGGCGTTGACCCTGCTCCGGACCCACCATCCGCCCAACCCGATGGCCGGCGACTTCTGGGGCTGAGGCGAGCTCGGCCTCCTAGGGCGACGCGTTACCGAGCAATGAAAGGAGAGATGGTGTGAAGTACTACAATTTCTTCGAGAACATCCCGATCGAACAGGTCCGCAAGGGCGTCACGCGGGCCGGCTGGCAGGGCGAGAACGTCATGCTGGTCATGAACGTCCTCGAACCGGGCATGGACGTGAACCCGCATACCCACACATTCGAGCAGGTCGCCTTCATCATGAAGGGCCGCGCCATCTACCACGTCGGCGACCAGCACGAGGAGGTCGGGCCGGGGTCCGTCTTCGCCATCCCGGCCGGCGTGCCCCATTACATCGAGCCGATCGGCGACGAGCCCGTCTATAACCTCGACGTCTTCGCCCCGCCGCGCGACGATTACCAGCACCTCGTGGAGCACCAGCGGCAGGAATCTGCAACGTCGTAGTCGGGTAGCCGTTGCGCCACCGAACACCGTGGCTGGCCTAACCAACCCCGTCGGGCACTGGAGGGAAGGATGTGGGGATCAAGCGCCGCGTTGAGGATCATCCCGGCCGTTGTCCTGCTGGCCACGGCCTGCCAGGCGGCGCCCACGGCGGCACCGACGACCGCGCCCGCCAAGCCGACCGAGGCGCCCAAGCCGGCCCCTTCGCCGGCCGCGAGCCCGGCCGCCTCGCCGTCACCGAGCCCGAGCCCGGCCGCCAAGCCAGGCGCCGGACCGGCCGCATCGCCGGCCGCTGCGGCACCGGTCGGCAAGCCGAGTGGTGAGCCGATCAAGATCGGCGCGACCCTCTCGATCACCGGCAACAACGCCCCGCTCGGGATCCCCGAGCGCGACACGCTCCTGCTCCTCCAGGACCAGATCAACGACCGGGGCGGCGTGGCCGGTCGCCCACTCCAGGTCGTCATCCTCGACGACGAGAGCAAGGACGACGCGGCCGTCGCCAACACCAAGCGCCTGATCCAGGACGAGCGGGTCCTGGGCGTGATCGGCTCGAGCGGCTCGGGCCCGAGCCTGGCGATGATCCCAACCGCCGAGGAGTCCCAGACGCCGCTGATCTCGCTGGCCGCCGCGATCGCGATCATCGACCCGCCGAAGAAGTGGGTGTTCAAGACCCCACCGACAGACGTGCTCTTCCAGCAAGAGTTCTTCGACGCCTGGAAGGAGCAGGGCATCAAGCGGCTCGGGCTCATTCACGACACCGGTGGCTTCGGCGTGACCGGCCGGGCCGTCTTCGAGAAGTTGGCCAAAGAGCAGGGCTTCGAGGTGGTCGCGGTCGAATCGTACGAGCCCACGGCGACCGACTTGAAGACCCAGCTCACCAAGATCGAGGCCGCCCGCGCCGAGGCGATCCTCAACTGGGGCACTGGCCCCGGCCCGGTCATCTTCGTCAAGAACGCCCGCGAGCTAGACATCAAGGTCCCCATCTTCGTGTCGGGGGGGTCGGTCAACCAGGCCTTCATCACGAACGCCGGCAAGGATGCCGAGGGTGTGATCGCCTCGGGCGGCCCACCGGTCGTCTTCGACCAGCTGCCCGAGGGCCATCCGCAGAAGGCGATCAGCGCCGAGTTCAATCGGGCCTACCGTGAGCGGTTCAACAAGGATATCGACCAATTCGCCGCCCATGCGCACGACGCTTTGCTCCTGTTCACCAACGCGATCGAGCGAGCCGGGCCGGACAAAGCCAGGATTCGCGACGAGATTGAGAACACCAGAGGCTTCGTCGGCATGGATGGCATCTTCAACATGTCTCCGACCGACCACCTTGGCCTCGGCAAGGGCGCCGTCGTCCTGCTCGTGGTCAAGGACGGTGCCTGGCGGCTCCTCAAGTAGACATGGAGCCCCAGCACCTCGTCCAGTTCGCGATCTTCGGGTTGAACATCGGGGCGATCTACGCGCTGATCGCGCTGGGGTTCGTCGCTGTCTTCAGCATCACCGGGATCATCAATTTCGCCCAGGGTGAGTTCGCGATGCTCGGGGCGATGATCGCCGCCTGGCTCGTCCGGGCGGAATGGCCGCTGCCGGTAGCCGGGCTGGTAGCCGTCCTGGCGGTCGCGGCGGTCGGGGCGCTGCTCGAGTTGGGGGTGATTCGGCCGGCCGGCTCGGCGTCGATCGTGACGTTGATCATCATCACTATCGGCGCCTCGGTGCTGTTCAAGGGGCTGGCGGTGATGGCGTGGGGCCCCGATCCGGTGCGGCTGCCGCCGTTTACCGCCGGGCCGCCGCTCCGCGTGCTCGGGGCGCGGCTGCTGCCCCAGGATCTCTGGGTCCTCGGCACGACCGCCGTGGTGGTGGTCGGCCTGTCGCTGTTCTTCCGACGTACGCTCCAGGGCAAGGCGATGCGGGCGGTGGCGATGAATCGCTACGCCGCGCGGCTGATGGGGATTGACGCGCGGCGCACGTCGACGGCGGCGTTCGCGCTAGCCGGGGGGCTGGGCGCCATCGGCGGGATCGTCATCGCGCCGAGCGCCTCGGCGTACTGGGACATGGGCACGGGGCTGGGTCTGAAGGGGTTCGTCGCGGCGATCCTCGGCGGGATGGGCGCGGGTGGAGCGGTCCTCGGCGGCCTGGTCCTCGGCGTGGTCGAGGAGCTGTGTGCCGGCCTTGCGCCCAGTGGCTTCGGTGGCTACAAGGACGCCGTCGCCTTCGTGATCCTGCTGGGCATGCTGTTCTTCCGCCCCGGCGGCTTCCTGGGCCGGGTCCCGGGTCGGGGCGGCCTCTAGTCAGGGATGTGGGATGAGTAAGCTCGCCCATCCTTCCTCATTGCTCCCTTACGGCTCGTTGCTCCTCCTGGTCCTGGTTGCCCCGCATCTGCCGGGGATTCGGAGCTTCCGTCACGAACTGGTGTTGGTCGGGATCCTGGCGATTGTCGCGATCGGGCTCGGGCTGCTGATGGGCTACGCTGGCCAGGTCTCGCTCGGACACGCCGCCTTCTACGGGCTGGGGGCCTACACCTCGGGCGTCGTCTCCAAGGCCGGCCTGCACCCACTGGTGGCGCTGCCAATCGGGCTCCTGCTGACTGGGACCCTGGCCTACGTCGTCGCGCGGCCGATCTTCCGCCTCCACGGCCACTACCTGGCGATGGCGACGCTCGGCCTCGGCGTCATCGTCTTCACCCTGATCCGCCAGCTCGAGCCGATCACCGGTGGCCAGCACAGCCTGATCGACATCCCGCGCCTCGAGGTGGCCGGCTTCCGCTTCGACACCGACCTCAGCTACTACTACCTGGTCTGGGCCTGCACCTGTGCCGTCGTCCTGACGGGCCGCAACTTGATCGACTCGCGCAGCGGCCTGGCGCTGCGGGCGATCCACGGCAGCGAAGTGGCCGCCGAATCGCTCGGCGTGGACACGACCGGCACCAAGGTCAAGGTGTTCGTCCTGTCGGCCGTCCTCGGCAGTCTGGCCGGAAGTCTGTACGCCCACTTCTCGACCGTCTTGACGCCCCATACGTTCGGGCTCGAGCTGTCGATCCAGCTTGTGGTCATGGTCGTGTTGGGTGGGTCGGAGAGCGTCTTCGGGCCGGTCCTCGGGGCGGCGCTGGTGACACTGCTCACGCCGATCATGCGCGAGATGTCGCGGCAGATCACCGGCGGTAGCGGTGGCCAGGTCGAGATCGTCGTCTTCGGGCTGATCCTGATGCTGATGATGGTCTTCCTCCCGCGCGGGCTCGTGCCGGGCCTGGCGGCGCTGTTCCGGCGGCGCGCCGCGGCCCCGGCTCCGATCGGCACCCTCGGCCCGGCCCCTGTCCCGGCCGGCCAGGCGGTTGAGACCGGTGCGCTCGGCGCGGTGCGGGCCGACCCGACCGGCCGCGAACCCGGCTGAACGCGATGGCGGCCGTGGCCGTGGCGGCGCCCCCGTTGCTCGAGACGCGCGGACTCACCCGGGTGTTCGGTGGGCTGGTGGCCGTCTCCGCGGTCGACCAGGCGGTCCGGGCCGGGACGATCCACGCCATCATCGGACCGAACGGGGCCGGCAAGACCACCCTATTCAACCTGCTCTCCGGTGTGCTCCCACCCACCCGTGGCGAGATCCGCTTCGGCGACGCCCGGATCGACGGCCGGCTGCCGCATCAGATCTGCCGCCTCGGCCTCGCTCGGACGTTCCAGAACCTCCAGATCTTCGCCAACATGACCGTCCTCGAAAACGTGATCGTCGGCCGACATGGCCGAAGCTCGGCCGGTTTCCTGAGCGCGATGCTGCGGCTGCCTGCAGCGCGCGCAGAGGCGCAGGCCGCGTGCACGGTCGCGCTGAGCTGGCTGGACTTCGTCGGGCTGGCGCCGCGCGCCGACGACCCGGCCGGCAGCCTGCCCTACGGTCAGCAGCGCCTGCTCGAGCTGGCCCGCGCGCTGGCCGCGGAGCCGACGCTGCTGCTCCTCGACGAGCCGGCGGCCGGCCTGCTCGGGCGCGAGAAGGACAACCTGGCCGACCTGCTCGCCCGGATCCGGTCGAGTGGTGTGACCGTCTTGCTGGTCGAGCACGATATGGGCCTGGTGATGAGCGTCGCCGACCGCGTCACGGTGCTGAACTACGGCAAGAAGCTCTTCGAGGGTAGCCCCGACGAGGTGCAGGCCGACCCTGACGTGGTGGTGGCCTATCTCGGGGCGCCGGAGGGGGCCTGATGCTCGCCGTCCGCAAGCTCGCCGCCGGGCCACGGACTGATCCGCGCGCTGCATGGGGTCACGCTCGACGTCGCCGCCGGGCGAGGTGGTGGCCGTCATCGGTCCGAATGGGGCCGGGCAAGAGCACCCTGCTCAATACGGTGGTCGGGATGCTCCGGCCGCGCGGCGGCCGGGTGGTCTTCAACGAGCGCGACGTCACCGGGCGAGCGCCGAGCGCCTGGTCGGCGAGGGTCTCTGCCTAGTCCCCGAGCGCCGCCAGGTCTTTGGCGAGCTTCCCCGTCGAGGATAACCTCGCCCTCGGAGCCTACTCGCGGCGCGGCGTGGACGTGGCCGATCTGGATCGGATCTACACGCTCTTTTCCAGTCCTCCGCGAGCGAGCCCGCCAGTTCGCCGGGACCCTGTCCGCGGGCAACAGCAGATGCTGGCCATCGGGCGCGGGCTGATGTCGCGGCCCAAGCTGCTGATGCTCGACGAGCCGTCGCTCTGGGCCGGCGCCGCTGGTGGTCCGCGACATCATGGCAACCATCGGCGGTCTTCGCGCATCCGGCACCACCGTCCTGCTGGTCGAGCAGAATGCCCGCGCCGCCCTCGAGATCGCCGATCGTGGCTACGTTCTCGAGGGCGGGCGGGTCGTCGTCGAGGGGTCAGCGAAGGCGCGTTGCTCTCCGATGAGCAAGTCCAGCGCGCGTACCTCGGCCGCAGCCTCCGGCGTCGCTGATCCCCTCCCATACTTATCGCGCCCGGCGCTGCCGTTGCCCCTCGACGACCATGAACTCACAGCGGTTTTGTTGCAGCCGTGTGGGTAGGGTAGCGTTGGCAGTCTCCAATGCGGCGAAGGGGGGCTGGCCATGGCGTGTGCGCGGTGCGAGAGTAGGAGGACCAGGCGGGACGGGCACACGCGACTGGGCGGGCAGCGGTGGCGCTGCCGCGAGTGCCGGCGGCGATTCACCGCACGCTCGACCAGCGCATTCTCGGGCCGCGGCTTCGCCGACGACGTGATCGGCTTGGCGGTTCGCTGGTACGTCCGCTACCGCCTCAGCTACGCCGATTCGGCCGAGTGGCTGGCCGAGCGCGGCCTGGGTGTCGATCGGAGCACGGTCTCCCGCTGGGTCCGGCGCTTCCTGCCGCTGCTCGGAGAGGCCGCCCACCGCTACCGACGCTCGGTCGGTGGGCGCTGGCGCGTGGACGAGACCTACTGTCGCCTTCAAGGCCGCTGGGCCTACTGCTACCGGGCGATCGATCAGGACGGCCAGGTCGTCGACGGGTTGTGGGGCGGCAGAAGTCCGTACTGCCCGGAGGTCGGCGCTCAAGTAGGGCATCCTTCCGGCATGTTCGAACTGCTCACGCTCCTCCAAGCTCACGGGTACCTCACTGACCTGCCCGGTTTGTTACGAGCAACGCGCAGCGGAGTGAACGCCCGAGAGAACGGAAGGCCCGTCGATGGCCGGGGTTTTGCAGAACGGAACGTGCATGCCGATCCATGTTTCCCAGTGATAAACCGTCTGCCGATGGCGGCCTCCCGTTCCGAGCTGTAATTCACCGGTATGGGCGTCCCGTCCTCACAGGCTGGAAACGCCGGCGCGGCCGCTGCCATCGCAGCGTCATCGTCACCGGGACTACTTAGCGGGACGAGAGTCAGTAATCCGTTCGTAGCTGCGTTACGAAGCTTGCGGATCGCTGGCTCCACCGCTCTCGACCCAAGTCTGCAGGACTTTCATTGCGGGGCCGGGATCGGTGCGCACGAGTTCACGTCGCTTCGTCCGCTGATCCACCCTTAGGCCGCGAGCGGCGCACCGCGGTCAGGGTATCGAAACACTTCCATCGATGATGGCGTCGACGAGCGAGGGCCCCTCATGTTCGATCGCTGCGCGGAGCGTCGAGGGAAGCGCGGCCGGATCCTCCACGCGCCAGGCTTGCACACCCATCGACTCGGCCATTTGGTCGAAGCGGAGGGACGGGTCTGTCAGGTCCATCCCGACGAACCGACGATCGCGCGCGGCCGGCCCGAGGTACTCGACTAGGTTCTGCTTCAGGATGCGGTAGCTGGCATTGTTGAGCATCACGAACGTTACTGGAAGCTTGTGGTGGGCCGCTGTCCAGAGCGCGGCGATGCTGTACATCGCCGCGCCATCCGAGCAGATGCCGACCACCTTCCGATCCGGCGCCGCAAGCTGCACCCCGAGCGTCCCAGGCAGGCCCGGTCCGATCCCACTCCCGCGCGCTCGGAGGTAGCGTCCGGGCTCGCTCACCTGCAACACCATGTCTAGGTGGAGGCCGTTCGTGAGCGCCTCGGCGAACACCATCGCGTTCGGTGGAAGCGCCGCCTTGATCTCCGACATCAGCCGTGCCCCGGAAATCGGCACGGCGTCCCAGGTGGCGCGAACACTGTCCCAGTAGCGCGTCCGTGCCTGCTCTGCCCGCTCGCTGATCGCCTGCGCCCGCGTTTCCGCGCGTACGACCTGAGCCGAGGTACGCCGGCGGCGTACCTCCTCCGCCATCTCGGCCAGCGTGGCCTTCGGGTCCGCCAGAATGCCCACCTCCGGCGGTACGTTCTTGCCGATCTCCCAGCCGGTCGCGTCGACGTGGATCAGCTTGGCGGATTCGGGCAGCACTCGCTCCTCGGTGGCGGGGAAAATGAACTCGAACACCGATGCGCCAACGGCCAGCAGCAGGTCGCAGTCGGAGAGGAAGCTCTTGAGCGGCTTGTAGGTGATCGGCGCGACGCGGCCAACGTTCAGTGGGTGGTTCGCCGGCGCGTTGAACTCGGAGGCGCTCATATGAAAGATCGGCATCCCAATCAGCTCGGCGAGCACCAGGACCTCCGCGTGCGCTTCGGAGAGCGCCACACCGTCGCCGACCATCAACTTCGGCCGCTCGGCTGCGAGCAGCAACTCGGCGGCTTCGGCCACCGCCGATGGGTCAGGGCGGTTCCGCCAGCGGGTGTAGGATGTCGGCCGGATCGTGACGTCTGCGTCCTGGTCCAGGGTGTCCATCGGCAGGGACAGGAAGACCGGCCCGCGTGGCGGCTCGGCCGCGAGTTTGAACGCCCGCCGGGCCGCCTGCGGTACGTCGTGGGCGTGCTCGATCTGGGTTGCCCACTTGCAGAACGGACGAGCCATCTCCACGAGAGGGCCGCTCAGATGCGGCTCCTGAAACAGTGCCCGTGTCTCTGATTGGCCGGCGTACACCACGAGGGGCGTTCGGCCGACCTGGGCGTTGTGGATCATGCCCAGGGAGTTCCCCAGGCCCGGCGCAGCGTGCACCTCTACGAAGGCCGGCCGGTTCGTGACGCGTGCGTACGCGTCGGCCATGCACACGGCCACGCCCTCGTGCAGCGCGAGGATGAACTCGATCTGAGGATAGTCCTGAAGGATGTCCATGAAGCCCTGCTCGGTCGTGCCAGGATTGCCGAAGATATGGCGAACACCGTCCGTTACGAGTTGCTCCATCAGCGCGCGCTTGCCCGTCATCCGAGGCACGTGTTCTAGCTCCTCTCGCCCGACACGGCCGTCCGACCGTCGGGGATCACTCCGTTGCTGGAATCGGTGTCAGTCATCCTGCTTCAGGTGGCTGCGACCACTCCCGTGTCCACGAGCCTCGGATGACCGACCGCTAACCCGGCCGGACGTTCTGCCGTCACCAGGATATCGGTCAGCTCTCGCACGTCCCCAAGCGTCGCAATGCTTTCGAGAGCATCGGTGATGCTCGCCCCACGCTCTTCGCCGAGGACCGGATTCACCAGCGAGCGATTCTTGTCGGCTAGGTCGGCGTCCGCGAGCGGGTTCCTGGGGTGGCCGCCTGGATATGGCACGACCGTCGTCGAGGTCTGCCCCTTCGCCCGAACGGTCAGGCGGGCGCCATAGCGGGTTTCCCCCCGGAAGTCGTCGGATGGACGGAAGGTGACACACTTGCGGAGGCGCTGCACGCGCGGGTCATCGAGCAGGCCGGGCGCGGACCAGCCAAAGCCGGGCGGGACACCGAGTGCGGCGACGACCAGCGCGTGCGGCAGACTGAATTGAGCGTCGATCCCGCTCCCCGGTTCCTCCTGCATGTACACCTGAACGTGATCGTACGCCTCCACGTCGATCGACTCGATCTCGTCGATGCCAAAGCCTTCGGCTCGCTGGAGTTTCAACAGGCCATCGATGGATGAGTGCAGGAATCGACAGCAGGGGTACGGTTTGAAGGCCGTCTTGTCGATCCGATAGCGCTCCCCCAATCCCGCTACTGCCTGGTCGGCGGCGAAGCGGTCCGACCCGGCCATGATCCAGAACCCGCGCGGGCCGTCGAGAATCGTACGCGTGCCGACGAACCCGCGCTGAGCAAGGAGCGCCGCGTAGACGGCGCCGGCGGCCGCCCAACCGTAGTTGTTCTTCGCCCAGCCGATCTGGTGATCCTCGCGCGTCCCGAGCTTCCGAATAGCCGGCACCACGGCGTTCATGCCGGCCAGCCCGAGCGTGACCGCGACCCGCTCCGCATCCAGTCGGAGCAGCTTCGCGGCGGCAGCAGCGGCGCCAAGTGCCAGGAATGTGGCGTTGGAATACACTTGGTCCCAGCGCTCGCGGGTTGGCATGATCGCGTCGCCCACCCGCGTGCCTACCTCGTAGCCTACGACGATGGCCTCGAGTAATGACCGTCCGTCCACGCGAAGCCAATCCGCCATTGCTAGTGCCGTCTGGACGATCGGCGCCCCCGGGTGACCGTTCAGCGTGTCGTCGAAATCCAGGACATTGGCAAGATAGGCGTTGGTGCAGACGGCGTGCAGCAGCGGCGCGCGCGGTCCGTTCGGCAGGAGGACCGCCTCTGGCCGGCCGCCAAGCTCGTCGAAGAGGCCACGCACGAGCGCGCCCGGCTCGAGCATCGCTCCGCCGATCGCGCAACTGAGCGAATCTCGAAGGCATCGCTGGGCCGCGACGATCGTCTCTAGCGGAAGCCGTTCGTAGCGGGTGTCCGCGACGAACGCGCTGAGTGTCGCCGTTGAAGAGTCCGATGCGTGGACGCCCATGATCTCTCCTTAGCCTGCTAAGTCTTGACACCTCGCCGGCTGAGGGCTAGACTGCGCTTAATGTCATAACAAAACGCGCGAGCACAGTACAGACGAGGCCTGGAGGGACTGATGTCGACGGTGGTGTATGAGTCTCACGAGCCCAAGAACCTTTTCGAGATGACGTGGCTCGAGGTCGAGCGGACACTTGAGGAGACGAAGACAGTCCTGATCGCACACGGCTCGATCGAGCAGCATGGCGCGCACCTGCCGCTTGGATCGGACACCTACCAAGGTGACGACATCACTAAGCGTGTCGTCGCCCAGCTTGCCAGAGAGGGTATCCCCTGTCTGGCGGGGCCCGACGATCCCATTTGGCGTCGCGCCTTACCACATGGGATTCCCAGGGACGATCACCCTCACCCCGTCGACGGCGCTGCTGCTGGTGGAGGAGGTCTGCAAGAGCCTGTACCAGCACGGGTTCCGCAATCTGGTGCTGATCATGGCTCACGGCGGCAACTGGCCGATCCTCCAAGCCGCGGTCTCGGGGCTCGGCCCGCAGCTTCCCGAAGCCCGTCTGGTGGCGCTCAACTGGCTCAAAGAGCAGTCGAGCCACTACCCTGAGCTTCTACGATCCTCTGACCCGCCGGCGAGTCTCACTCTGGCGAGGGCGAGACCTCGCGGATGCTGGTCAGCACGCCGAAGCTGGTCCAGATGCACGAGGCCCGGGTCGTCCAGGACGAGCGGGCAAAGAAGATGGAGCCGCACGACCATCCGCTGTTTGGCGGCGGTGTCTACCCGGGTGGCCGCAACTTCCGTGAGGCGACGGCCTGGGGCAACATCGGCGATCCGACGCAGGCGTCGGGCGAGACTGGCGAGAAGCTGTACCAGATCATCACTGACTGGATCTGCATGGTCCTCAAGCGCGACGGTTTCGTCTCTGCTCGGCCGCCGCGCCCCAGCCCACGGCGGCGGACGGTAGGTCAGACGATGGCTACATACGAGATCGTCGACCTGAACGTCTCGCCCGGTGAACGGGCCTTCACCTGGGTACCGATTGGGACGTCGCTGACCGGCGCGCCGCTTCAATTGCCGCTGCACGTCCTCCACGGTGCCCACGATGGTCCAACTCTGGCCGTCAACGCCGTCATTCACGGGGAGAGCACTTCCCGCTCCAGATCCTCTGGGAAGTGCTTCCGACTCTAGACCTGTCCGAGCTCCGCGGTACCATCTTGGCGGTGCCGGTCGCCAACCCGGTCGGCTTTGCCGCCAACACCCGCGTCATCATCGAAGACGACATCGATTTCGGCAACGTCAACCGCGTCTTCCCCGGCCGACGTGCCCAGGCCGCGTTCGGGAGCGGCGACGCCGATGCTACCGACCGAAGCCTGGCCGAGCGGATCGCCGATGCGCTGACGACCACGCTGCTCGAGCGGGCTGACTTCGCCCTTGACATGCACTGCCATCAGGAAGGAATCGGGCTGGTGAAGTGCATTCAAGGCCGCGAGCTCAGCGGGCGCTCAGCCGAGTGGGCACCGAAGATGTGCAAGGCCTGGAACCTTGGCATCATCCACGAGTACACGTGCCGGGAAACACGTTCTCTGGGCAGGCTGAGGAGCGCGGGATCCCCTCCTGCGTGGCCGAGATCGGGGCCGGCGCGAGCGCCTCTGCCGCTTTCGAGCGTGACATCGCACAACGCGGGGCCGAAGGCTTCCGTAACCTGCTTCGTGTGCTCGAGATGCTGCCGCGAGCCGACGTTCATGGAGCGGCAGCTCTTCTTCGGCCACGGTCCCCACATTCGACCAAGCAATGGCGGGTACCTGGTCAGCGAGCTCGACCCGACCAGCCTGTTCGAGAATGGCCGCTTCGGCGTGCCGGTGGAGCGCGGCCAATTGCTCGGACGGATCTTCGATCCGTACCGCCTGGAGCTGATCGAGGAGCTGCGTTCCCCATGCGACGGCGTGCTGTACATGGCCCGTCGTTCCGGTCCAGTTGAGATTTCGAGTCACGCCTACGCCGTCGCCGACACGGCTGACGGCCGTTGGGGGTGAGCCAGCCATGACGACTACGATGCCCTCGCCGGGAGCCCGCCTCCGCGAGATCCTGGCCAGCCGCGCGGGTATACCGGCCCCGGGCGCGTTCGACGGCGTGTCGGCGGCGCTGATCGAGCGGGCCGGCTTTCAGACGATGACCGTCACCGGCGCCGGACTGTCGGCCACGGCAGGGTTTCCGGACCTTGGTTTAGTGTCGATGTCGGAGATTCTCGACCGCGCACGGGCAGTGATCCGAGCTACGACGCGGCCGGTCATCGCAGACGCGGACACTGGCTACGGGAACGTTGTCAACGTCCGTCGGACTGTGCAGGAGTTCGAGCTCATCGGCGCGGCCGGCATCCATCTCGAGGACCAGGCACTTCCAAAGAAGTGCGGCTTGCTCGACGGCATAGAGGTCGTCTCCACCGACGAGATGGTGGCGAAGATTCGCGCAGCGGTCGACGCCCGGCGGGATCCAGACTTCGTCATCATTGCTCGATCGGACGCCCGCGCTGCCGAGCCGATCGACTCGGTCATTCGGCGCGCCAACGCGTACGCCGCGGCCGGGGCCGATGCGATCCTGCTCTTCGACCTCCATACAGCGGATGAGCTGGAGCAGGCCGCTCGGGAGATCGACATTCCCAAGATCACCCACGTCTCCCGCGGGGCGAAGATTGCCCCCCTCCATCCTTCGGCGCTTGCGGAGATGGGGTACTCGATCGTGATGTTTCCGCTGATCGCGCTTCAGGCGGCCTGCCAGGCGATGGAGAGCGCACTCGACCACCTGCAGCGAGAAGGTACCATCGAGCCGCTCTTCGATCGGATGTGGACTGGGACTCAAATCTACGAGCTGGTCGGACTGCGCGAGTTCGAGCAGTTCGACCGTGACCATTCCCCGATCATGGAAGGACTCTCGGCTCGATGACCACACTCCACGGTGACGGCATTGATGGTGCCGGCTCTGGCACGGATGGCCTTGGCGTCCGTGGCCTGGGCGTGGATGGTGTCGGAGAGATCAGCGTCCACGGGGACGGCATTGGCGTGGCGGGGCAATCTCCACTCGACCGTGAGAGTCCGGAGCCGCTGCATGCCCAACTCAAGCGAGTCTTGCTCGCGCAGATTCACGACGGCGACTTCGCGGCCGGTGACAAACTCCCGACCGAGATGGAGCTGGTCGACCAGTACAGCGTGAGTCGGATTACGGTCCGGCGAACGTTGGGTGAGCTCGCGGTTGACGGCTATCTGGAGCGGCGCCCAGGGTCCGGCACGACCATCCGGCCACGGATCTACTGGGACCGTCGCTCGCAGCGGCTCTACGGGTTCGAGGACGAGCTGCGAGCCCTCGGGATCGAGGCTCACACCAGGATCGTCTCAGTCGACGAGGCGGCCTGTAGCGGAGAGGAAGCCGAAGCGCTTGGTACCCGAGCTGGGGAGCCGGTGCTACGGGTCGCACAGCGGGCCTTCGTCGACGGCGAGCCGATGAGTGTCGCGGACGTCTCGCTCTACTTGCCCGGGAGCGTCCAGGTAGACGTCGACGAGCTGTGCGCGACTGGCAAGGTCTATCCGTATCTCGAGCGCCGGCACGGGATCATCTTCCATCAGGCCAACAAGACGCTGGCCGCTCAGCTTGCTGGTGAGATCGACGCGCCACTCCTCGGCATTGCTCCGAGCGATCCGGTGATGGTTGCCGAGGTCACCTCGTCGATCGACGTGCCTCGGACAGCGATGTTCATCCGTGCCCGCTATCGGGGCGATCGCTATCGCTTTTACGTAGCCCTGAGCAACTGACGGCAACGTAGCTCCAGACATCTAGTCTTGCTGGAGTCGACTGCAACCTGAACGCACGGACTGATACTCTTGAGCGGTGAAGAGGCTGACCGCTCGTCGCTCGACGGCCCGGGAACGAGCAAACGCGTTGACCTAGAGTGGAGGAACGGAAATGACGCAGCGATTGGTGGTGAGCGGGGCGACGATCATCGACGGGACCGGCAAGGCACCGATCACTGACGGGATCCTCGTCGCTGAAGGCGAGCGGATTACGCGCGTTGGGGCCGCCCGCGACTTCGGCAGCGCGAACCTAAACGGGTCCAGCACCCGTGTCATCGATGCCACCGGCAAGTGGGTCATCCCGGGCCTGACCAACTTGCACGAGCACCTGGACAACCACCGAGGGACGAACACGTTCCAGGCGCGCGCGGCCCAGCCACCGCTCTGGCTGATCCAGCGCTCGGCGCGCAACGCTCTGATCTCGCTCATCATGGGCGTCACGACGGTGCGCGACATGGGCTCCAAGGGGGCGACGAACATCGTGGTCCGCGACGCCATCAACGCCGGCCAGATCCTCGGGCCGCGCGTCTATGCCTGCGGGTCGCCGATCTCGATGACCGGCGGTCACGCCTCGGAGATCTGCATCGAGGCCGACGGCGTGGACGCGGTGCGGCTCGCCGCCCGCGAGATGCTCAAGAAGGGGGCGGACGTCATCAAGGTGATGGCCTCCGGTGGGTTTGTGACCCAGGGGCGAGACCAGCCCTGGTCGCCGCAGTTGACCTTCGAGGAGATGCAGGCCGCCATCGATGAGGCCCACAAGGCCGGCAAGCCGACCGGCGCCCACTGCCACCCGACCGAGGCGATCAAGACGGTCATCGAGGCCGGCGTCGATACCATCGAGCATGGCATGCTGATGGACAGAGAAGCAGCCGAGGCGATGGAGAAGCGCGACGTCTACTTGATCCCGACCATGGACGAGGCGTTCATGCTCGCAGAGTTCGGCGAGCAGCTTGGCCGGCCACAGTGGCTGATCGACGCATGCAGGGAGAAGAGCAAGCACATCCCGGAGGTCATTGCCTACGCGGTCCAGGGTGGCGTCAAGCTGGGCGTGGGCACCGACGTCGCCGGCGAGATGGGACGCGAGATGAGCCACCTGATGGCCGCGGGCTTGAACGCCATGGAAGCCATCATCGCAGGGACGCGCCACGGCGCCGAGGTGCTCCGGCTCCAGGACGAGCTTGGAACGCTCGAGGCCGGTAAACTGGCGGACCTGGTGGTCCTGCCAGATAACCCGCTAGAAGACATCCTCGCGTGTGACCGGGCTACGCTGGTGGTGAAGGGCGGTGTGGTCCACGATCCAGTCCAGCTTCGTGCGGCACTCGGACCAGTGGCCAGCTAAACGGGCCTGGCCCAGGAAAGAGGTGGTGGATGCCTCGTCACGCATGGAGGCGTGGCGAGAGGCAAGAGGAGGTTCCCGATGGAGCAGCGGACGGCATCCGAACCGGCATCCGATCTCTGGGGGCATCGACAGCCCCTGTCACGGCGCGCCTTCGTTCGAGGCGTCGCGCTCGCACCGATCGCCCTGCTGGTGGCCTGCCAGGCCCAGGCGCCGGCACCCGCCTCCAAGCAGGAGACCGCGGCGAAACCGGCGGCGGATGCGCCGGCCAAGACCACGGCCCCCGCCCAGCAGGCTCCGGCCGCCGCGCAATCGTCGGCTGACACGCCGCGGGCTGGCGGCACGCTCACGATCGCCCAGGCCGGCGAGCCGAAGAGCCTGAACGAGATCATCGATCCTGGAAAGCCCGGGATCACGATCCTCAACCAGACCCAGGACGGGCTGCTCAACCGCACCCCCGACTACCGAGATGTCATTCCCGGCATTGCCACCGCGATGCCNACCGCTCTGTCTTGGGCGCTGTGTGGGCAGCCCGCTGGGACGTGGCCGCCGCGTTACTCGATCAGAGAGGCCGCGACGACCGCGGCTTGCTGGCCCGGGGATTTTTCGAGTTGCAGGTCCGGCGTTACTCGAAGAGTCGACGCAAGGCCCCGATCTACTGGCAGCTCGCCACACCGTCGGCCAGCTACTCAGTCTGGCTGTACATCCACCGCGCCACGTCGGACACCTTGTTCACCGTTTTGAACGAATACGTCGGGCCGAAGCTGGAGCACGAGGAGCGCAAGCTGGCTGGACTCGTCCGCGAGGCCGGCCCGACCCCGAGCGCCAGCCAGCGCCGAGATCTCGCCGCGCAGGAGACGTTCGTCGAGGAGCTTCGCGCCTTCCGCCAGGAGGTCGCCCGCGTCGCACCGCTCTGGGACCCGGACCTGAACGACGGCGTCATCATCAACTTCGCCCCGGTTTGGCGGCTGGTCCCCCCGCACCGCGCCTGGCAGCGGGAGGCCAAAGCCTGCTGGGACAGCCTCGTCGCCGGCAAGTACGACTGGTCCTACCTGTCCATGCGCCTCTGGCCGGAGCGTGTCGTGCCGAAGTGCGCTGAGGACCGCTCGCTTGCCATCGCCCACGACGTGGAAGACGTCTTCTGGATCGAAGGCGCGCGCGGCACGTGGCGCCGGCGCGACATTGACCGGGCAACTGTTGAGCGGCTCGTCGCCGAGCGCACATCGCCGGCCGTCAAGGCTGCCCTTCAAGATCTGCTCCAAGCGCCCGCGCCGGTCGGCGGGAGGGGCGGCGGCCGTCGGCGCGGCGCAGCAGCGGGGCGTGTCTGATGCACCCGCTCCACGAGCACCTAGCCCGCCAACTCACCGAACGGCTGCAGAAGCGCCAGATCGTAGTCGTCTACGACCCGCGCGGCGAACTCGGTCCGTTCTTTGACCGCGATCTCCCGCTCGACGACGATTGCAGCGAGCTTCCCGGCCTTGTCCGAGTGCGGGTCGGGGAGCTCGCCGCCCATCTGGCGCGTTACGACGGCTCTTTCTTCGGCCTGCGCGCCGCCGTCGAGCCGATCGCCGGCCAGGATCGCCCGGATCCGCTGCTCCTCTACCTGCCGGGCGTCAAGCGGGACCACGAGGCCTCGCCGCTGATGGAGCTGGAGCGGGCCGGCGAAGTGTACGAGGCCCAGCTTCGGCGGCTGTCGCGCGATCTACTGCGCCGCCGCTTTACCGACGGCCAGATTGACGAGGTACTCGACCATCCCAACCTGACTTACGACGACGTAGCCGCGCTGTTCCGCAAAGATGAGAACGGGGGTGAACCACTCTCAGTCCTTCGGACGCTCTTCGACGGATCGCCGAGCGAGCCCCTCCTCGCCCGCTGGCTCGCCGACGACGCATCGGACGAGGCGATCACCGCCAAGGGCGCCACGGGAGAGCTAGCGCGGCTGATCGAGAGCCGGTTGGGGTTAACGTTGCCGGGCAATGCTGACGTTGCTGATGCCCGCGCCCGAGCGGCCCGCTACCTGCTCGTGGCCGAGCTCCGGGCCGACCTCGACGGCGACCCACCTTCAGAAGTCTCGCTCGTCCCGACCCCACCCACGAAGGACCACCTCGCCCACGTCCGCGACGTCCTGAGGTTGCTGCGTCGGGATCATGCCAATGCCTACGTCGCCCTGGCGGACCGGGTGGAGGGGGAGCTCGGATTGGCGAACGCCACCGTCGATCCGGCCCGACTCGGCGCGATCGACACCTTCCGCTTTGAGGAGCGTCGGCTACTCGATCGTGCCGCCGAGCTGATCGTTGCGAAGCGCTTCGACGCTGCCATCGCAATCGTGACAGAGCGCCGCCACAGCTTCTGGGTAGACCAGGATCTCGGCCGTCAGGCGCAGTGGGAGGCCTGCCGACTGATGGCCGCGCTCGGCGGGGAGGTCGAGCGGATCGTCCCCACGCTCGGCCGGGTCGGCGCCGACCCGGCCGCCTGGGTCGCGACCTACTCGGCCGAAGACGGCTGGCACCGTGCCGACGGGCTCCAGCGCGAGCTCGAGTCCTGGATTGCGCGGATGGACGACGACCTCGACGATGCCTCAGCGCGGGCGCTCGTCGTCGTCCGCCGCGAGCACGACGAGCTGCTGAAGCGGACGGCCGAGGGCTTCGCCCGAGCCTTCCGGCAGGCCGGCTGGACCTTCCGCGGCGTGCTCCACCAGACGCGAATCTACCCCGACGCCGTCAAGGCAGCTGCTGGTCGGACCGCCTACGTCTTCGTGGACGCGCTGCGTTACGAGATGGGAGTCGCGCTTGCCCGGCTGCTCGAGGGTAGCCCCGATCTGGCGGTTCGTCCGGCGGTTGCCGCCCTGCCGACGATCACGCCGGTTGGAATGGCCGCACTCCTGCCGGGCGCGGCCGCGAGCTTCTCGGTCGTCGAGCAGCGCGGCAAGCTCGCCGCCCGAATCGACGCGACCGCGATGACCAACCTGGCGGATCGGCAAAAGGCGCTCGAGGCGCGCGTGCCGGGCGTCGTAGACCTGACGCTTTTCGAGGTGCTCCAGCGGTCGCCTACGGCTCTCGCAAAGAAGATCGGGGCCGCGCCGCTTGTCGTTGTTCGCTCGCAGGAGATCGACATGATGGGCGAGCTCGATGCCGATGTCTTGGCCCGCCGGGTCATGGACACCGTCGTCGCGGACCTCGCCCGCGCCGTCAAGAAGCTCGCCGCGGCCGGTGCGGCGCGGTTCGTCATTTCCGCCGACCACGGTCACCTCTTCTCGCTTCGGCGGGAGGAGGACATGCGGACCGACACTCCCGGGGGCGACACCGTCGACCTGCACCGCCGCTGCTGGATCGGGCGCGGCGGAGCGACGCCGGCCGGCACGGTGCGGGTGAGCGGCGCCGAGCTCGGCTACGACACCGACCTGGAGTTCGTCTTCCCGATCGGCCTGGGTGTCTTCAAGGCCGGCGGCGGTTTGAGCTACCACCACGGCGGGATCAGCCTCCAGGAGCTCGTCGTGCCGGTCGTGAGCCTCCGCGCCGCGATGGCCGCAACGCCGACGACCGTGGGCCGCCGGGTCCACCTGGAAGACGTCCCGACCAACGTCGTCACCCGAACGTTTGGCGTTCGGGTCGTCCTCGAGGCGGACCTGTTCTCGACCGACCCGGTGGTGCTGCGGCCGATCCTGGTGAGCGGTGCTCAGCAGGTCGGGAGCGCCGGTATGGCGGTGGGCGCCGACCTCGACCCGGCGACGAACGTCGTCCGCGTGGCGCCCGGCAGTCAGGTCATGCTTGGGTTCCTGCTCCGCCGCGACGACGTGGAATCGCTGCGGATCGTCCTCCAGGACCCGTCCACCGACGGCGTGCTCGCCCAGTCCGACGAGATACCCGTTAAGCTGGGGATGTGATCGTGCTGAACCTGTCAGCGCCGGCTCGCGACGCGCTGGACGACAAGGCGAACCGCGTCTTCGCCGGCAAGGTCGTCCGCAAGGACCTGGTCCGCAAGGTCAAGGTCGGCGCGAACGTGCCGGTCTTCGTGCTGGAGTACCTGCTCGGCAAGTACTGCGCGTCGTCCGACGAGATGTCGATCCAGATGGGGATGCAGGTTGTCAATGACACTCTGGCCGACAACTACATCCGCCCCGACGAGGCGCAGAAGGCGCAGAGCCGAGTCAAAGAGCAGGGGCGCCACACCTTCATCGACAAGGTCAAGGTCCGCCTGCTCGATTCCCAGTACTGGGCCGACGTCGCCAACTTCGGCCATCGCTACGTCCACGTGCCCGACCGCTACGTCCGCGACTTCGACCGGCTCCTGACCGGCGGGATCTGGGCCCAGGTCGACATGCGCTGGGAGTACGACGAGGAGACGAAGGGCAAGTTCCCCTTCTGGATCGACCGCCTGTCGCCGATCCAGCTCGCGACCTTCGACCTCGACGAGTATCGTCGCCTGCGGACCGAGTTCACGACCGACGAGTGGATCGATCTCATGATCCGGAGCATGGGCTACGAGCCGACGGCGATGGAGCGTCGCCTCAAGCTCCTGTTCCTGGTCCGGCTGATCCCGCTCTGCGAGCGCAACTACAACCTCGTCGAGCTCGGGCCGCGCGGGACCGGCAAGAGCTACGCCGTCCAGGAGCTCTCGCCGTACGCTGCGCTGCTGACCGGCCCCACGACCGTCGCCAACCTGTTCGGCCAGCAACAAGGCCGTTACAAAGGCATGGTCCAGATCTGGGACGTCGTCGGGTTCGACGAGGTGGCCGACCTCCAGAAGATGCCGAAGGAGGTCATCACCACCCTCAAGACCTACTGCGAGTCCGGCCAGTTCCAACGCGGCCAGGAAGCGATGGCCGGCTACGCCAGCGTCGCGATGTTCGGCAACACCCAGCAGCCGGTCGACGTGATGGTCCAGACCGGCCACCTGTTCGCGCCGCTGCCGGACGTCATCCGCGACGACATGGCGTTCATCGACCGCCTGCACTTCTACCTGCCGGGCTGGGAAGTGCCCNACCCCGTGACCCACACCGAGGCCCTCCCTCTCTGCCCGACCACCCCCCCGCGGTTCTCGGGGGTGGGCGGGAGCGGCCGCCCACCGTACTGCCGGAACCCCGGGCAACCGTTACACCCCGTCGGGCTCGGAGCCTTCGTGCGCGGGCCCCGCGCGCGCGGCCCGCGACCGGCCACGCTGCTCATGCGTCACATTCTGCCGAACGCCATCTCGCCGGTTGTCGTGTACGCCACGCTTACCATGGGTACGGCGATCAACACTGAGGCGGCTCTCAGCTTCCTCGGCGTCGGCGTTCAGCCACCGATTGCAAGCTGGGGAACGATGCTCTCCGATGGGCGTCGGTTCCTTTTCGATGGTCCGTGGATCGCCACCTTCCCCGGACTGGCCATCAGCATCGCCATTCTGGGCTTCAACCTGCTCGGCGACGGCCTTCGCGATGCCATGGACCCGACACTCCGCCGCCAGGGTGGTCAGAGTTAGCGCCGTCCGGACCCCAGGAGAACGCGAGATGCGGAATCGTACGAAGCGCCTCATGGACGAGGGACAACCTGCGTTTGGCAGTTACGCGTTCCTCAAGGATCCGGCCAGCGTGGAGGCGATGGGATACGCTGGCCTCGACTACGCGATCATCGACATGGAGCACACGTCGCTCGACGTGGGTGACGTCCAGACGATGATCCGTGGGGCCGAGTCGGTGGACATCACGCCGATCGTCCGCGTGTACGAGAACAACGACAAGCTCATTCTCCGCGTCCTCGAAGCCGGCGCCCAGGGCATCATGATTCCCTCGGTCCAGGGCGTCGAGGACGCTCGTCAGGCCGTTGCCGCCACTCGCTACGCGCCCGCCGGCGTTCGTGGTACGTGCCGCCTCGCGCGGGCTGCCCACTACGGAGGGCTTATGTCGCAGTGGCCCGAGCACGTCCAGCGCGTTAGCACCGAGATCCTGACGGTCGGTCTGGTGGAAGATCGGAGCGGAGCCGACGAGATCGAGGCGATCGTCGACACCATGGACGTCGTCGTCGTCGGGCGCGGCGACCTATCGACCTCCCTCGGCGTTTCCGGGCAGGTCGACCATCCTGATGTCATGGCCGTCGTCGAGCGGGCCGAGCGTGCCACCCAGCAAGCGGGCAAGCCGGTCGGCACCCTGTGCTACACGCCGGACGACGCCCGGCGGTGGCTCGCACGAGGGTACCTGTTTCTCCAGTACTCGATCGACGTGCAGGTGCTCTACGGCGCCTATACGTCCTGGCTCAAACCGCTCCGGGAGGCGTAGACGAATGAGCCCCGCGGCGCGGCCAACCGCATCAGGACGGTTCGGGCCACGCGGTCGGCGTCACGCCCCCGCCGACCTGTACCGGAGCCCCGCCGCACGACTCCCTGCCGATGCTACTGCTGACGAACATTCTCGCCCGGGAGCACTGAGTTATGGAGCGCATGACCTCCCGCCTGCGGCGATTGATCTCTGAAGGCGGCCTGATCCAGGCACCGTCCTGCTACGACCCGCTGACGGCGCGCATCGCTGTGCAGGAGGGCTTCCCGTGCGTTGCGCTCGGCGGCTACGCGCTCGGAGCGCACCTTACCACAACCGAACCGCTGCTCACGATGACCGAGGTCGTCGAAGCTGCCGGGCGGATCGCGTCCTCGATTGACGCTCCTCTCGTGGTGGACGGTGGCGCCGGGTTCGGCGAGCCGCTCCACACGATGCGAACGGTCCGCGAGTTGGAGCGTGCCGGCGTGGCGGCGGTTCACATCGAAGATCAGATCTTCCCCAAGCGAGCACACTACCACCGCGAATATCGCGAGCATACGATCCCGGCGGGGGAGCTCGCCGACAAGATCCGGTTCGCCTGCCAGGCGCGCCAGGATCCAGACTTCGTCATCATCGCCCGAACGGACGCTATCCAGACCGAGGACTTCGAAGAGGGCATGCACCGCGCCCGCCTCTGCGCCAAGGCTGGTGCCGATATGGTGATGCTATTCCCGCGTGACGACGAGGAAGCGCGTCGGGCACCGCGCGAGTGCGACGTGCCGCTCGTCTACGTCAACAGCATCGGAAACCGTGCCGGACGCCCGTACTACAGTGCGGATCAGCTTACTGAGCTCGGGTATCGTATGGTTGTCGACGCGATCAGCTCGGTAGTCGTGGTGTCCAGCGCCATCCGCGACCTCTTTGCCCGCCTGCGTGAGACCGGGCTGGCTGGCATCGAGCCGTCGACCGCGATCGAGACGCGCAGGGCGCTCGAAGTGATTATCGGCTTGGACGAGCATTACCGAATCGAGGAGCAGACCGTCGAGCGGAATCGCCCTGATCTGGGACACGACCGCTGAGTGATCACCGCTTCCCCGATTTGCCGCCGACTGAGAGCTGTCAGACGGCAGCGCGCGCTGTATCATCTACACCGTGGGAAGGCTTTGACGAACTTGGATCGCCACAAGAAGGCGCTGGCGGACTACAAACGAGTCGTGGAACTGAATGCCGCGTGCGCCAACGCCCACAACGTCCGAGGCAGCGCCCTGGCGGAACTCGGCCGTGCCAGCGTGGTCATCGGGGGCTACGACGGCGTCCTGGATCTTGAGCCGGAGCGTGCCTCGGCGCATGTCCAGCGGCGGAACTGCCTCACCGATCTCGGCCGATACGACGAGGCCGCGGCCGCATACCACCGCGCCATCACGTTCGAGCATGATGACGCTCGCTTCCACATACAACCAGTACGCCCGTGACGAGCCGGAGCGATCAGAGACACCGCACGATGGCCACGAGGCGACGACTCAGGTCTCGGTAAAGTGGGGTTGCTCCATTGCCGAGGTCGGCAACCGGATTTCGTCAGCAGGAAACCCGGGATCGCTCGGCGGGCTGGGTGGATGGATGGCGCGACCTCCGTGAACTGCGCCGGGGAATCATTAGAGCGACGCGAACATTCGGACGAACGGGATGCCCGCTGCGGATTGCGGTTTTGCAGTATTGAACGTGCATGCCGATGCACGTCGCCCGGTGATAAACCGGGGGCGGTGAGTGGCGTCCCGTTCCGCATGACGATCGCGCTCTGACCCTAGGTCACCCCAACCGAAGCGAGGGCTCGCGCCCTCGGGCGCCGCCTGACCGTCGGCAAGCTCGCCGAAGTCATCGGCCTCGATTTCGACTGCCATCACCGCGCCTAGGCCTCCGCCTGGCTCCGGTGATCTCTTGAAACTGGAGAGGCAACGGTTGCCACGGAGGAGCCGGTGGGGTTGTGGGACGGCAAAACGCCGTCCGGATGGCCACGGCCCACGTTTGGCCACCTCATACTCGCGCGATCTCGGCCCGGGCGCGCTGCTCTGCCATGCGACGACTCCTCAGCGCCATTGTGCGGGGTAGCCCGGCACCTATGAAGCGGGCCGACCCGTCGGCCAGTGGGGCAGCCGGGCCGGCCGCGCAAGCGCCCGGCGAAACGGCACCCTGCCAAGGACTGAAACCACTTCTAAGGGCGGAGGCCGCGACTAACTGGTCCATCCGCCAAGTCTAGGCCACCTTTGGGAGGAGGCCGATGCCAGCGCGGCGGCGCGGGCGGTGGCGCCGGCGACGGCCCCAGATGAACGGATGGCGGTGGGCGTTCCAGTAGGCGGTCGCCGCGCGGACAGCCGCACAGACCTCGTCCTAGGTTTCGAACCGCCGGCCCTTGAGGGCCAGCGAGCGGAGCACCTTCCACCACGGCTCGATGAGATTGAGGTAGGCGGCGTACTTGGGCTGGAAGACGAACTCCCAGCGCGGGTGGGCCAGGGCGAACAGCAGCACGTCGGTCGCCCGATGCACGTTCCGGTTGTCCACGATCGCGTAGACCCGTTCCGCGTCGGCCGCCGCAGCCCTCCACCCGCTCCAGGCAGTCGACCCAGTTGGCGATCGTCCGCCCGGGGTACGGGTGCGTGAACGCTTCGCCGGGTCGCCGGCACGAACGCCCCGAAGCTGTAGCCTTTGCCGCGCCGGGCCGTCGTCGAGCTCCTGGGTCGCGCGCCCGGGCCGCTCGCCCGCCCGCCGGGGCACGGCCCGGACGAGGCGCTGGCCGGGGAAGCTCTTGGCCGCCTCCGGCCCCATCTGATCGAGGCAGACGGTCACACTATTCGGAGGTGGGACCGTGTAGAGCGTGACGATGGCCCCCTTTGTTCGGCGAAGGCGGGATCCACCCGCTCGCCGAACCAGGTCTCCTGCTGGCACCAGCAGGTAGCCCAGCTCCCGCACCCGCGAAATCGCGGCAGCAGCCGCCACGGCGTGCCAGTGCGCAGGACGAAGATGATTCCGCCAAGGGCAGCACAGTCGGCCACGCGCGGACGCCCACGCTTCGGCTTCGGCGGCTCCTTCGGCAGCAGCAGCTCGATGGCTTCCCAGAGCTCGTCGGGCACCAGAGGCAAAGACATAACGGCCGCACAGCATGCCAGGCCGCTTTCGCGTTATGAAACACGCTGTAACATAGACGGCGCGATTTTGCAAAATCGCTCACGGGCGCATGCGGGCCGCGGCTCAACGATCGCGCCCGATGCTGGAACCCTGGGGCGCCCGCGGACGGGATGGCTCCGAGGCGCTGGCACGGGAGTTGCAGTTTCCAGGGCGGTGGTATCGATCGCAGAACGATCGTCCGTCAGCCGTGCCCCTGCGCAGCCAGACTGCGCTCGCCGAGACCGAAGCGGCGTCTGACGAATAGGCAAAGGAGTGGCAGCATGACTAGCCGCGAGCAGGGTCCCCAAGGGGGTCGACCGAACGACGCGACGGGGACAACCGGCCCCGGGACTCCACGACCAGGCATAGACGCCGCGCGCCCGCCGCAGGGCGCGCCAGGACAGACGCCGCCGGGAGCCGGCGGAGGTTCCGGCCAGCCCGATCGAGGTGCTATGGACCAGGCCAAGCAGAAGGCGTCCGAGGTCGCGGATCAAGCCCAGGACAAGGCGTCTTCGGTGGTTGACAAGGCCCAGGACACGGCCGGGCAGGTGGCCAACCAGGCCCGCCGACAGGTCAAGTCTCGCCTGGAGGGTCAGAAGGACCGAACCGTCGATGGGCTGGGAAGTGTGGCGCAGGCCGTCCGGCAGACGGGACAGCATCTGCGCGAGCAGGAGATGATGCCGGCGGCCGAGTACGCCGACAAGACGGCCGCGCAGCTCGAGCGGCTGACCGGATACCTTCGCCAGCGCAACGTAGACGACATCGTCCGCGAGACGGAACGCTTCGCCAGGCGTCGGCCGACGGTCTTTCTCGGTACCACGTTCACCCTGGGGCTGCTCGCTGCTCG
>JAUJPG010000037.1:35851-46840 GCA_030447245.1 Chloroflexota bacterium
CCGGTTCGAGCCCGCGGCCTCCCGCAGGCCCAAGCTCAGGTCCAACGGACACGCCGATGCCGCGTGCACCCGAGGCGCCAGGTTCCAGGCCACCCGGGGGACCCACGCCTTCCTCACAACCGTCGACCCCTCCCGCTGGTGCGCCGACTCCGCGCCGGCCCGAGGGATCTAGCGGCGGCCCTGCCGCTGACAACCAGCCAGGCGGCAATCCCGGGCAGTCGACCCCCCGCTGGGCGGGTAGCTGGCCCGCGTCGACGACGGAGTAGCGACGATGCAGCAGGCCAAAGACGACCGTTCGCTCGGCGAGCTGTTCGCCGAGCTCGCTCGCGAGATGGGCGAGCTGGTGCGTCACGAGATCGAGCTTGCCAGGGTCGAGATGACCCAAAAAGCGTCGCGGGTCGGCAAAGAGATCGGGTTCCTGGCGATCGGCGGTGCCATTGTCTACGCGGGGTTGCTGGCACTCCTGGCGGCCGCGATCATCGGCCTCGCCCAGCTCGGCGTGCCATGGTGGCTTTCGGCGCTGCTCGTCGGACTGGTCGTCGCCGGTATCGGCTACGCACTCGTCCAGCGCGGCCTGACGGCGCTCAAGCGTGAAGACTTCGCGCCACGCCAGACGCTCGAATCACTGAAAGAAGACAAGGATTGGGCGAAGGAGCAAATTGGATGAGCCAGTACGACGGGCCAGAGGGCCTGGAGCCACGAGTTAGCAGGGTCACGGATGACGACCCAGACACCGCGGAGATCCGTGTCGAGATCGAGCAGACGCGGACTGAGATGAGCGGCACGCTCGAAGCGATCGGCCAGAAGCTGAGCCCGGACGTCCTGGCCGAGCAGGCCAAGGACGCGGCTCGCGAGGCGGCCCAGCACGCGGTCCGCGAGGTGAAAGACGCCGCTCGCGATATGACTACCGATGCCAAGGATGCGGCATATGACGCAACCATCGGCAGAGCCGAACAGGCGGTCGAAGCGACCGGCGAGATGGCCAGGGGGGTGAGTAGCACCGTGATCGAGACCATCAAGCAGAATCCCATGCCGGCGATGCTGGCCGCGGCGAGCATTGGGTGGCTGTACATGAACCGCTCCACCAGCTCGCCCCAGCAGCTGTCCTATCCATCGTATGGAGCCGGTCAGGCACCGTATCCGCGCGGGACGGCGTACGGCTATCAGGGACGCCCAGTGCGGGCCGACGTCCAGGGACGCTCCACGGTCGATCAGGTCACCGGCAAGGTTAGTGAGACGGCCGAGCAGGTCGGCGATACGGCCGGGCAATTGGCCAGCAGCGCCGGCGAAATGGCCAGCGATGCAGCCGACACGGCCGGGGAGCTGGTCAGTAGCGCTGGTCAAACCGCGATGGGAGCCGGCTCCACCCTGCTGGATACGATCAGGGCCAATCCGCTCCCCGCTGCGCTGACCGGGGTGGGCCTCACCTGGCTGCTGATGAACCGGTCGTCTGCCCCGTCCGCGGCCGGCGCGGGCTACCCACGCTATCGGCCTGACGGGCGGAGCCTGAATCAGGCGCGGCCGTACACTGACCGGAGCACGGTCACCGAGACCGTCGACGGGGTCAAGGACACCGCGGCGAGTGTGGCCGGCCAGGCCCAGCGCAAGGCTGGCGACGTCGTGGACACCGTCCAGGACACGGCCGGCGGGCTCGTGGATACGGTCCAGGAAACGGCCGGCGGGCTGGTCGACCAGGCCCAGTACCGGACTCGGCAAGCCAGCGGCGGCGTCCAGCGGCTCGTCCAGGAGAACCCGCTCATGGCGGCGGGCGTGTCCGCCGCGCTCGGCGCGGCGACCGGCTTCTACCTCTCCCCGACGCGCGGCGAGGACCAGCTCGTGGGCAAGCTTCGGGACAATGTCATGGGCCAAGCCCAGGAGGTCACCCAGGACGCAATGGAGAAAGTCCAGCGCGTCGCCGGGGAGGCCCAGGACACAGTCAAGAAGGAAGCCGAGCGCGAAGGCTTGACCACGTAAGGCGCCGGCACGTCACCCTACACCAGAGGCCGGGGCCAAGCGGGGCGCGGCCTCTGGTGACTGCCTAGTGGGTCAGTTCTCATGCGCAGAGCCGTTCATACGTTGAGCGGCGACGAGGGAGTGGGCGACGGGTGAGCGCCGCGGAGCCGCCGAGGCCGTGCGGCTCGACGCGAGCGGCCCGCCGGGCGGCGGGCCCGCCAGCGGCGCTGCCGACGGTGGCCGCCCCAGACGAACGGGGTTGGGGCCGCGTTCCAGCCCCGGACGGTGGCGGCCAGCCAGTCCATGACCTGCTGGGCAGTTTCGGGGTGGTGGCCATCCAGGGCGCGCCGGACGAGGATGCGCTGGACGGACTCGGCCATGTTCAGCCAGGAGCCGCCTAGCGGCGTGTACAAGGGCATCACCCCGTGGGCGCACAGCCAGAGCACCAGGTCCGGGCTCTTGTGGCCGGTCAGGTTGTCCCAGATGAGCAACGCTCGCAGGGGCGGCAGGTCAGCCGGGCAAGGTGAAGCGCTCGCGCAAGCCTGCCTGCCAGGCCTCCCAGCAAGCCCGCGTGGCCTCCGGGCGCGGCCGCGTCCGCTGCCGGGCAGGGCCGCCAGGATCGCCACCAGCTCCGCCTTGAGCCAGGGATGGAGCACGGCGTTGGGGCCGTCGCCACGGGCTCGGCGCGCACCTCGCCCGTGGCGGGCCGAAACAGCGTCAGCAGCTTGGCCGTGCCCCCGCGGATGTACGCGTGCGGCGGCGGGTGGGCTGCCCCACGGGCTGCCAGGACGGACCGGGCTGTGGGATGGCCTGGTAGGGGCCAGCTTCATCCTGGCACCAGACCGCCACCCCGCCCTGCTCCCCGAGCGCGTACGCCCGCTCGATCAGCTCTTTGGGGGTGGCGTCGGCGTCGGTGACCGTGACCGGTCCCGCCTTCCGCCGGCGTACGACCGTCCCTGTCTGGCACCACGTGCGACTCTGCTGCCAGGTATACCCAGCATCCCAGAGGGTATACAGAATGGTCTTGGTGCTCACCCGGGGCAGCCCGTCCAAGCGCCGCGCGGAGCGCCTGCTGCACCGTGGTCAGCGACCAGGTGGCGGTGCCGTCCGCTCCTGGTCCGCGGGCGCCGGAACTCCTGCAGGATGCGGTCGCGGGTGGCCGCGTCGTACACCGCCGGTGGGCCACCGCCCTGGCGCGGCTCCAGCGCCGTCAGCCCTTCCGTATTGAAGCGGGCGACCAGTTGGGCCACCGCGTCGCCCGACCGACGCCCATGGCCTGCGCCGCCGCGGTGAAAGATCGGCCCGCGGCCACCGCCAGCACGGCCTTGGCCCGCGCAACGCGGTCGGCGCGCTCGCTGCCCGCGCGGGTGATCTGGTCGAGGGCGGTCCGCTCGGTCTCGGCCAGGGGCCGGAGCCGCGCCTTCTGGGGACGTGCCATGGCGGCCTCCGTCCGCTCGCTCGACCGAACGGACGCCAGAGCATGCCAGGCACACACCCGTTTGGCAACCCTCATGAGAACTGACCCACTAGTGCCGACTCAGCGGCGGTAACGCGTCCATCAGCCGGTTCTTCAGCCGAACGGGGTCGAGCGGCGGCAGCTCGCGCGAGCTGTCAGCCTCGACGCGCGCGACGACCAGGGTTGGACCCGGCTCCCTGAGGCCGCGGTCGAAGAGGTCGGCCAACGCGTCAGCGTTGTCCGCGGCGTCAGCGTTCAGCAGCCCGGCCCCGTGGGCGATCTGCACCAGGTCGACGCCCTCGGAGGTCGCGATCGTCTGACCACCGGTCTCCAGGAAGCGCCCGTTCTCCAGGATCAGCCAGAGCAGGTTTTTGGGTGCTCGTTGGCCAACGGTCACCATGCCGCCCAGGTTCATCAAGGCCGCGCCGTCGCCGTCGACCACCACCACCCGATGGTCCGGCCGAGCAAGCGCCAGTCCCAGGCCAACTGACGAGGCCATCCCCATCGCCGCCCAGAGATAGAAGTTCAGCGGCCGATCCCCGGCTGCGTTGACGAAGAACGAGGGCGTCCCAAGGCTCGTGACCACCAGCTCGTCGCGCAGCCGCTCGCGCAGCAGACGGACCGCGGCAATGCTCTCCATCGGCTATCGCCCGACGAACGACAGACGCCGAAGAACGAAGCGAGGGGCAGTTCGTCGTTCGTCATGCGTCGTCGGTCGGTTCATCCGCGCTTGCCGCCACTGAGCAGCGTCGACACGATCAGTGCCACCGGAAAGCTGGTCGAGAAGCACGTCCTGGCGGCCTGGTCGATCTGCTCGGCCAGCTCGTCGCGGCGCTCCAGGGTAACCGTCTCGATGCCGAGGGCGTCGAGCACCTTGGGGACGGCGCGGCCCATCGGAACCTGGCTTGGGTTGAACTCGGCCAGCCGCCCACGCGGGCTGATGACCAGCAGGAACGGGATCTGGTACGGCAGTGACAGTCCGCCGAGGGCGTTCACGCTGTTGCCCAGCCCGCTGCTCTGCATCAGCAGCGCACCGCGCAGCCCGCCCAGGTACCCGCCGGCCACGACCCCAACGCCCTCCTCCTCGCGCGTCAGCGGCACGACGACGAAGAACGGATCCTCCTCCAGGCGCCGAATCAGCGGCGACAGCACCGCGTCGGGCACGTGCGCGATCAACCGCACGTCGTGCGCCTTGAGCCGCTCGTAGGCGACCTCCCACCATGGGCCAAGGGCAGGATCACCGCGCATCGAGCCTGCGGGCGCGCTGGTCGTCATAGGCCCGACAGTGTAGCAGAGGCGTTCCTGCCTCCCAAGGACTGAATCGTCTCAGGGAGGCCTGTGCGTTCTTGCATGGCGCGCCCGTCGGGGCTACTCACCGGAACACGTGGACAAGCCCGCGATGCGCGCGTGTTCCCGCCCCGACCACGAAAATGCCGTGGTGAGTCATCCGCCGGGCTAGGCTGGTGGCGTGTCGCCCTCGGCGGGGTAGTCGTACCAGCCGGCGCCGGACTTGCGGCCGAGGCGGCCGGCGGCGACGTGGAGCGACAGGCTCTGGGGTGGCTTGAACCGCTCGCCGTAGACCTGCTCGAGGTTGCGCGAGTTGTTGAGGGCGACGTCCAGGCCTACCAGGTCGGTCAGCTCGAACGGCCCCATCGGATGGCTGAGACCCAGGCGGATCGCCTTGTCGATGTCCTCGATCGAGGCGATCCCCTCCTCGTAGACTCGCAGGCATTCCAGACGCAGCGCAGCCAGCGCCCGCGTGGTGATAAAGCCTGCCGCGTCGCGGTTGCAGACCACCGACTCCTTGCCGAGCCGGCGGACCAGCTCGAGCCCGCGTTCCAGCGTCACGTCGCTGGTCCGAATCCCGCGGATCACCTCGACCAGCCGCATCACGACCGGCGGGTTGAAGAAGTGGAGCCCGATGGTCCGCTCGGGCCGTGTCGTCGGGGCCGCGATCTCGGTGATCGAGAGCTGGGAGGTGTTGGTTGCCAGCACGGTCTCGGGCGGGCACAGCGCGTCAAGCTGGCGGAACAGCTCGTTCTTCAGGTCGAGCACCTCGGGCACCGCCTCGATGACCACCTCCGCCCCGTCCACGGCGCGCGCCAGCTCAGTGGTCGTCTCGATGCGGGCGACGATCCCCACCGGCGCGCCGTCCGGGAGCTTGCCCGAGCGGACGAGCCGTGCGAGGCTGGTGTGGATCTGCGCGCGCGCGGCACTGAGCCGACTCTCGTCGACGTCCTGGAGCTTGACCCGGAGGCCGGCCATCGCCCCCACCTGCGCGATTCCGTGCCCCATCGTCCCGCTGCCGATCACCGCGATCTGCTCCATGCTGTCCTCCCTCAAATCACTCCCTCGCGGCGCAGCCGCTCGACCTCGTCGGCGAGGCCGAGCTCTGCCAGGATCGCAGCCGTGTCGGCGCCGCGCGTCGCGCCGGGCTCGGTGGGCGCTTCGGAGCTGTCCGCTAGCGTGAACGGTAGCCCGAGCTGGATGCCATCCGCGGTGTCGCGGACCGTGCCTCGGTGCCGGAGCTGGGGGTCGGCAAGCGCCTCGTCCAGCGTGTTGACCGGCGCTACGCACGCCCCGGCGTCGGCCAGCAGGGCCCACCACTCGTCACGGGTGCGGGTCCTGAACAGCGCTTCGAGCCGCTCGTGCGTCGGCTCGGGCATGTCGAGCGCGCGGAGCAGGTTCTGCCAGAGCCATGGCTCCAGGCAGCCGACCGAGAAGTACGCCCCGTCCTTGCAGCGGTAGGCCCGATAGAACGGCTCCGAGCCGCCGAGCGTCCAGGCCCCTCGCGCGGGCGCCCGGCCGGCCACCTGGAAGACCAGCGGCATCAGCATCCAGGTGAACGTCGCGTCCAGCATCCCCACGTCGACGTACCGTCCCTGGCCGCTTGCCCCGCGTGCCAGCAGCGCGGCCAGAATCGCGATAGCCGCGGCGCTGCCGGCCGCGAGGTCGGCCACCTGCGTGCCGGGGACGATCGGCGGCCCGTCCGGCCTGCCGGTTAGGTCGAGCAGCCCGGCCAGAGCCAGGCAATTGATGTCGTGCGCCGGCAGCCCGCGGTATGGCCCGTCCTGCCCGAACGCGGAGATCGAGCAGTACACCACGCTCGGCCGAGCCGCGCTGACGGCCGTGTAGTCGACTCCCAGACGGGCCGCCACGCCTGGGCGGAAGTCCTCCAGGACCACGTCCGCCTGCTCGAGCATGCGGAAGAAGATCGCGCGTCCCTCATCCTGCTTGAGGTTCAGGGTCAGTCGCCGCTTGTTGCGATAGACGATCCGGTCTCTGGCGTCGTCAAGCGCCGGCACCGCCCGCTCCGCATCTCGGCGACGCGGCTCGGCGACACTCAGCACCCGCGCTCCAAGCCCCGCCAGCAGCCAGCTGCAGAATGGCCCCGGCAGCGTCCGCGACAGGTCGAGGACGGTGTAGTCGGCCAGCAGCTTATAGATGGTCACAACGGATCGGCCCTCAGATAGGCGATCATGCCAGGGTACCCGCCTCGTGTCATCCTGAGCAGCGTGTCTATCATCCCGAGCGGCTCCTCCGTCATCCCGAGCTGCTGCCCCGTCATCCCGAGCTGCTGCCCCGTCATCCCGAGCTGCTCCTCCGTCATCCCGAGCTGCTGCCCCGTCATCCCGAGCTGCTCCGTCCGTCTCCTTCCGAGCGGAGCGAGGGATCTCATGCTGACCATACAGGGGCCATGAGATCCTCGCTCCGCTCGGGATGACGGACTGGGGCCGCGCGCCTCGGCTGACGGCTGAACGCTGGTGGCTGAACGCTGACGGCTGACGGCTGATGGCTTACAGGCCGAGTAGGTCGGCGATGGTCACGAAGTCGAGGCCGCGGCTGCGAAGGCCCTCGATGATCTGGCCGAGCGCCAACGCATCCTCCGATTCGGCGCCGACGTGGAACATGTAGATCACCCCTGGCCCGGCTCGACTCAGGCAGCGCTCGACGATCCCGCGCGCCGGCAGGTGGTTCCAGCCCAGCGAGTCGACGGTCCACATAATCGTGTAGTCGTAGCCAGCATCCGCGACGTCCTTGAGCGCACCGCCATCGAGGTCGCCGTAGGGCGGCCGGAAATACGGCCGGCTGCTCCGTCCAGTCATCCCCTGGAGGAAGTCGTCAGTCTGCTCCAGCTCAACTCGCCGCTCGATGACTCCCAGCGCTCGCGTCTTCGGGGAGAAGCCTGTGAACGAGCGGTGGCTCCAGGTGTGGTTGATGAGCTGGTGGCCCTCTTCGGCCATCCGCTGGACCAGGTCCGCGTTGCGCTCGGCCCAGTGGCCGGTCATGCCAAAGGAGGCCACGATTCGATTGACCCGTAGAATATCCAGGATCAGCTCGGCGTAGCCGCGGTCTGCCCCGGCGTCGAACGTCAATGCCACCGTGTTGCACTCGTCCGTGCCCCGATCGACGACGAACGAGCGCCCCGGGGTTGGCTGGACGACCGGCTGGGCCGGTCGACACGCCGCCAGCGCGGGCGCCTCGCTGCCGGCCGGCAGCGGGATCTCGCCCGCTTCCTGGCCTCGAGCGGCCGTCGGCGGCGTCAAGATCAGCGCCAGCAGCAGCATTGCCCGTAAGGCGGGTCGTGTCCCCGCGCGTGCGATCATCGCTTGTCCCCCGCCCCCACCAGGATCAGCCAGATGAAGCCAGCCCAACCAGCTTAGTCATGCTGGCTATCGTCCGCCGCCGGAGCGCCGGGTGTCAAGGAACCGCAGCGGCACCACGCCTCGTAGAAGCCGCGGACCGAATCGTCCGCCGCCGGAGCGCCCAGTGTCAAGGAACCGGGTGAGACCAGAACCTGTGACAGCCACCTCGGACGTCAGGCCCGTTACCTGGACACTTGAGCGCCCACAGGCTCAATGTGGCGGAAACCCACAAGTTCTCGTCACGCCCCAAGGAACCGGCGCGCTTCGCCGAAGCGTCCACCCCACGCTGCTTCCAACGCTACTCGGAACGAGCTATCGGCGCAGCCGTTCGCGGAAGCGCACGAGTCTCGTGGACGCACGGAGTACAGACGTCCCGGCCTGGTCGGATGGACTCATGTTCGGGATCGTTCGGCCAGCAGGTCGGCACGCTTGCAGGTGGCGCCAGCGTGCTGCGCAACTGGCGCCGGAGCTGGAGGGGTGACCAGAGCAATGGCCAGGCCTACCTGCAGCTCCTCGGAGAGTGGTCTGGCAGGGCCGGCCGGGGCACCCGGCTGAGACACGAACAGGACGTCGATCTCCAACATCCGTGGCGACTAAGGCGATCACGGCCATCGGAGCTCAGGGCTGGCGCCGGCGTTGCCCGGCCGAGGACCCGAGCGCACGCCCGGCGCCCCTACGATTGGTCGATGCCCGGCAGCTCCAACTCGCGCGCGCGGTGACAGCGCGCCCACTGGCCAGGGACGATCTCCTCCCAGGCCGGCGGGTCCGTCTTGCAGACGTCGATCATGTACGGGCACCGCGGGTGGAAGTAGCAGCCGCTCGGCGGGGCGGCCGGGTTGGCCACCTCGCCCGCTAGCGGCAGCTTCTTGGACCGTGCCCGCGGGTCCGGCTTCGGTACCGCGGACAGCAGCGCAGAGGTGTACGGGTGCTTCGGGGCGCTAAAGATCTGGTCGCGGTTGGCCATCTCGACAATCTTGCCGACGTACATGACCGCGACGCGATCGCTGATGTGCTTGACCACGCTCAGGTCGTGGGCGACGAACAGATAGGTCAGGCCGAGTTCCGCCTGGAGGTCGAGCAGCAGGTTGAGGATTTGGGCCTGGACCGAGACGTCGAGCGCCGAGACTGGCTCGTCGGCCACGACGAGGCTCGGGTTGAGCGCCAGGGCGCGAGCGATGCCGATGCGCTGGCGCTGGCCGCCGCTGAACGCGTGCGGGAAGCGCCGCATGTACTCCGGCCGCAGGCCGACCAGCCGCATCAACTGCTCGACCCGGTCGATCCGCTCTTGCTGGCTCTTGACGCCACTGACCAGCAGCGGCTCGCCGACGATGTCCAGCAGCGTCATCCGCGGGTTGAGCGAGGAGTACGGGTCCTGGAAGATCATCTGCATCTGGCGCCGCAGCGGCCGGAGTTGTTTGCGCGGCAGGCCAACCATGTCGACCACGCCGCCGTCCTTGGTCCGGAACAGGATCTTGCCGGCCGACGGCTCGACCGCCCTCAGGATGCAGCGCGACGTCGTCGTCTTGCCGCAGCCGCTCTCGCCGACTAGGGCGAGCGTCTCGCCGCGTGTGATGAAGAAGGAGACGTCGTCCACCGCGCGGACCTGGCCGACCGTCCTGCGCAGGAAGCCCTTGCGGATTGGATAGAATTTCCGGAGCCCCTCGACGTCGAGCAGCACCTGCCCGTTCGCGCCGTCCGTCGCGGTGCGGGCGACGTTCATCGCGGCACCGTTCGTCGTCCCGCCGCCCATCGCGTGGCCCACGCTCACGTCACCGCATCCGTGCCGGCCCGGTCGCCGGGTGGGGGCCCTGTCGCCGGCTCGCGACTGCCGTCGCCCACCCGCTCGCGGGTCCCTTCGCCGTAGAGGAAGCAGCTCACGGCCTGACGGTCGACCTGCATCAGGGCCGGCTCGGCCGTGTCGCAGGTGCCGGGCATGAAGTCCGGGCAGCGCGGATGGAACGGGCAGCCGACTGGCCGGTTGTACGGATGCGGGATCGAGCCGCTGATCGTCGGTAGCTTGGTGCGTGCTTCGGATTGGACGCTCGGGATCGAGCGGAGCAGGGCGCGGGTGTACGGGTGCTTCGGGGCGTGAAAGATATCGTCGACCGGCCCCTCCTCGACCACGCGCCCGAGGTACATCACCACGACCTCATCGGCCATCTCGGCGATCACACCGAGGTCGTGGGTGATGAGCATGATCGCCATGCCGGTCTCCTGCTGGAGGTCACGCAGCAGCTCCAGGATCTGGGCCTGCGTCGTCACGTCCAGAGCGGTCGTCGGCTCGTCGGCGATCAGGAGCCTCGGATCGGCCGCCAGCGCCATCGCGATCATGGCCCGCTGGCGCAGGCCTCCGCTGAGCTGGTAGGCGTACTCGTCCACGCGGCCTTCGGGCCGCGGGATGCCCACCAGCCGCAGCAGGTCGATGGCTCGTTGGCGCGCCTCCTGCTTGCTCTGCTTGCGGTGCAGGAGGACCGCCTCGATGATCTGGTCGCCAACCGTGTGGACCGGGCTGAACGACGTCATCGGCTCCTGGAAAACAAGGGAGATCTCGCCACCGCGGATCTCGCGCATCTGCCGGCCGTCGGCCTCGAGCCTGGCAAGGTCAATCGGTGGGGAGCCTGAGGCCGCGGGATGCCCGTTGGTCCTGTTTTGCCCCGACGCCCGCTGAAGCAGAATCTCGCCGCCAACGATCCGACCCGGGCGCTCGACGATGCGGAGGATCGAGCGGGCGGTGACGCTCTTGCCACAGCCGCTCTCGCCGACAATGCCGAGCGTCTTGCCGGCCGGCACGTCGAAGCTGGCCCCGTCGACCGCCTTGACCACGCCCTCATCGGGGCAGAAGTGCGTCGTGTGGTTGCGGACGGAGAGCAGGGGGGGCCCAGGGTCCATCAGTTGTACGGGTCGGCCGCGTCGCGGTGGCCGGCGCCGAGGACG
>JAUJPG010000088.1 GCA_030447245.1 Chloroflexota bacterium
ACCCGGTTCGCATACCCGTCCGCGCATCCGCGGAGGGGGCGCCGAAGAGCCCCAGCAGGGTCGCCGGCAGGACGAAGCGGCTCAACCGGCTCGCGGGGATCGAGGAGCTGCGAACACAGGTGGGCATCGGTCCCAGGGTACAACGCCCCCTCGGGCGGTCGCCGGCGTGGCGGGGCCTCCAGGCGGTCACCCCGACGAGGTTGCCGGGCCTCAATAGAACCCTGAGCGGGGCCGAAGCCGCTTCGCCTGGCGGAACCAGCCCAGGGCCACCAGCGGGTTGCCCTGGTTGCCCTCGACCCGGGAGAGGACGAGCGGATAGCGCCAGTTGAGCGGCTCGCGCGCCACCGCTCGCTCGAGGTCGCGGGACGCCACCTCGAGGTTGCCGGCGGCCTCCTCGACGGCCGCGCGCTGGGCGAGCGGCGTCGCGGCCCACGGCTCGGCACGGACCGCCGCGTCGGCCAGCCGGAGCGCCTCGTCGAAGCGACCGCCGCTGAAGGCCTCCTGGCTCTCGCGAACCCGTTCGGTGGACGCCAGCGAGGGAAGCTGCGCCGCGATCAGCGCGACGGCGAGCAGAACGCCCCCGGCCCGGACGATCGCCGGCATACGCCCACGGGCCTCACGGAGGGAAGGCGCGCCGGCGATCGCGGCCATCAGCAAGCCGAGCACTCCCACTCCGGCGACCTCCCACATCCAGTCGATCCCCGCCTGGAAGAGGAAGACGAGGAACGCCGCGATGCAGCCCGCCTGGACGCCGACCTCGCGGCCGTCGGCGAGAAACCGTCGACTCCGAGCCGCCAGGACGAGCAAAGCCCCGAAACAGGTGAGCAAGAGCGCGAGGCCCAGGATGCCGAGCTCGGCGAACTGCTCCAGGTAGATCGAGTGGGCGTCGCGCTCGAAGCCGCTGATCGGCGCGTTCTGGCTCCACCAGAACTCAAAGGTCCCGGGACCGATGCCGCGCACGGGCCGGTCCCATCCGGCGCTGAGTGCCTCCGACCACAGCGCGTACCGGCGCCCGCTGACCGTGGTCAGGCGCGCCGCCGGATTGCGGTTGCCCCGCTCGAGCGCAGTGCTGGACTCGTTGCGGAAGTTCCGCCACGCATCCGGTCCCTTGTCGATCGCCAGGACCGCGAGCGGTGCGCCCACGACTACCGCGGTGAGCGCCAGCGCGATCCGCGCCTGGCGGGGATGCAGGCGGCGATGATCGAAGCCGAGCCTCCCCGCGAGCAGCGGCGCCGCCGCCGTGACGAGGCAGGCCAGGCCGATCGCGAGCACCACCTCTCCGGCGCCCGCGCCGCCGGTGCCCAGAGCTATCTCCGGGTTGGACCGCGTGACAGCGACCAGGAACGCCGTGGCGAGCAGGGCGACGCCGATGGTCCAGGCCTCGGTCCAGCGGTTGCGGCTGAACCACAGAACCGCCAGGACGCCGACAACGACGCCGAGCAGGCTGGCGCGCGAGTAGGTGAGATACCCGGCCAACGCGCATATCGGCAGCGCGGCGGCGGCGAGGCAACGGCTGATCGTGCGGTCGGCGTGCGCGCTCCACGCCAGGCATGCGGGGAGCGTCATCGCGGCCCATGCCGCGAGCGCGTTCCAGTACCCGAAGGGATACGCGAGGCGACGCGCCTCGAACACCCGCTCGACCTCGTCCGCCGGGAACCACGCGGGTTGGAGCCTGCTGAGCAGGGCCAGCAGGCACACCAGCGCGGCGGCGGTCGTGGCCCCCGCCGCCGCGGCGGTCCAGTTCGTGCGGGTCAGCACCGCGCGGGCGAGCAGCAGCAGGCCGGCGTAGTGGCCGACCCTGGCGACCTCGACGAGCGTGCGTTCGTCACTCGACGTCCACGTCAGGCTCACGGCGGTCCAGGCGGTCAGGACCAGCAGCGCGCCAGCGGGAACGAGCGTCCCGCGCGACCCGTCCCGGCGTACCGCAACGCCGACTGCGAACGCCACCAACAGCAGGGCCCAGAGGACGATGCCGGCCTGGTGGCGTGCAACGACGTCATACGTACCTCCCCGGAGGGCGTAGAGAGCTACGAGAACGGCGGTGGCACCTGCGACGACCCACCGGTCGAAGCGGATGACGTTCGCGTTATCCACGCCAGGCGTGCGCGCTCCGACGCGCCGAAGATGCCTCCAAGGGGGTGTGAGCACGCCACAGTGACGGTGTCCTTGCGAACACCGTCACGGACACCGATGCTTCCGTTGCCATACTGAGACGATGTTGCGGAACCTTACCGGCCTGCTCGGGGCGCTCGTGGTGGCCATCCTGCTCGCTTCCCCTGTCGCCTCGGCCCAGTCGTGCACCGCTCGGCCGGGTCAGTCGGCGATCGAGCAGTACTGCGAGAGCATTCCTGCTCCAGGCGGGAATCGCGGCGACGAGACCGACGACGACAGCGCGGCCGCCAGGAAGCGCGAGACGCGTGGCGCCCAGCTCTCACCCGGTGCCCGCCGCTCCAGCCAGGCTCTGGCGCGAGCGGGGGGCGCGGACGAGGAGGATCTGAACCGGTTCCTCAACGCCCCGGACAATCAGACCGCCCCAAGCGCGAGCGCCGCTCCGCGCACCGGCGGGCGCGACGCCAGGTCGGACGCCCCTCGACGGTCCGGCGAGAAGGCCCCGAGCTCCGTGGCGACGTCGGAGATCGAGAGGTCGAGCACTCCGCCGGAGGACGTCGGAGGCGTCGCTACCGCCGTCGGAGCCAGCTCCTCGTCGGGCACCAAACTGCTGGCCGTGGTTGCCGCGATCGCGCTGCTGGCCGGTCTGAGCGTGCTTCTCCTGCGTCGCCGTCGTCGCCAGCTGCTCGACTGAGATCGCGAGAGGCAACCCCGGCTGCCAGCGCGACCTATGGTTCGCCACGAGTGAGGTAGGCGCCCCTCGGACGGTCCGCCGTCGCACCGTCTAGGGGCTTCGCGGGCGGCCGGATTGGCTACTGTCGTACCTGGAAAGCCCCATGGACCGCGTTCATCAGGAACTCTGCGTTGAGTAGTGAACCGCGCCCTTCGGGGCCGAAGACCGAGCACCATGGGCGGTTGAGGCAGGTCGCGCCACCCGGCCGTCGGAGCTTCAACCGGCGGCTCGCGTGGGCAGCGATCGTCGAGGGCAAGAGCCCCCAGCTCATCCGGGATCGCGATCGCCTGTACCGCTGGCTGCTCGCTGCCAGCGACCTGGGGAGCGCCTACCTGGCCCTCGGCCTCGCCCTGGCGGTGGGCGGAGACAGCCGACCGAGGTTCACGATGCTCGCCGCGCTGCCGCTCGTCGTCGTGGTCAACAAGCTCCTGAGGCTCTACGACCGCGACGAGCTGCTCCTGCGCAAGACGACGCTCGACGAGGTCCCGCTGATCTTTCACGTCGTCACGCTCTATGCGCTGCTCATCTGGCTCTTCGAAGACCTCTTGGTCAGCAGCGACCTTGCACAGGGGCAGGTGCTCACGCTGTGGCTGCTGCTGTTCGTCACCACGGTCACCGGCCGGGCACTCGC
>JAUJPG010000089.1 GCA_030447245.1 Chloroflexota bacterium
CAACCGCGACCTCCACGACCTGATCCTGAACGGGATTGCGTGATCCGATCTGCCTGTTCGTTGTGTCCGTGGCACCGGGCCCAGGCGAACGAGCGAGTGACGTGAAGCCGACCGTGGGCCGTGCTGTCAGGGCATTGACCACCAGAGCCGCCGCCAAATCCCGCAAGCTAGGGAGTCAGTTCTCTTGAGGGTTACCAAACAGTGGTGTAGCGGGCATGCCACGGCGTCCCTTCCGTCGAGCGAGGGGACGGACGTCGCGCATAGCTCGTCCCCAGAAACCACCCTCGCGGCTCCTGGCTGAACATGGCCGGGTCCGTCCAGCGCATCCTCGTCCGCCGCGCCCTGGCTGACCGCCACCCCGGGAGCGCTCGCCGGATCATGGAGTGGCTGGCCGCCACCAGCCGCGGCGCTTACCCATCGATCGGTCCCCCGCCGCCGCTCAGCCTGCGAACCGCTCTGTGCATGAGAACTGACCCACGAGCGGTCCGGGGTATCCTCCCTCAGTCCCCCTCGCTGAGTCCTCGTCCGGAGGTACCCGCGTGACAGTCCGCTTCGGGATCACCTTCCTGCCCAACGCGCCATCCGAATTCGTGGAGTGGGTCAGGACGGCCGAGGCGACCGGCTTCGAGATCATCGGGGTCGCCGACTCACAGTCGCTCTACCGCGAGGTCTACGTCTCCGCCACGCTCTGCGCGCTGAACACCGAACGCATCCGTTTCGGACCGCGCGTGATCAATCCGCTCACCCGCCATCCGGCCGTCGCGGCTTCGGCGGCGGTCACGCTCGAGGAGCTTGCGCCAGGCAGGACGATGCTCGGCATCGGCAGCGGCGACAGCGCCGTCTACAACATCGGCCTGAAGGGCTCGACGCTGGCTGAAATGCGGGAGTACCTGCTCGCCCTCCGGGGCCTGCTCCGCGACGGCACGGCCGAGTACCAGGGTCGCCCCGCCCGACTGACCTGGGGGCGGGCCGACGTCCCGCTCTACATTGCCGCCTCCGGCCCGAAGACGCTCCGCCTGGCCGGCCAGATCGCCGACGGGGTGGTGATCAACACCGGCCTGCTGCCGGAGATCGTCCGCGACTCGATCGAGCAGGTCCGGATCGGCGCCGAGGAGGCCGGCCGGAACCTCGCCGAGGTCGACCTGTGGTGGCTGCCGTTGACCAGCCTGGCCGAGGACCGGCGCACGGCGGTCGACCACATCCTGATGTCGCTCGCCTCGGCCGGCAGCCATCTCGCGCGCTTCACGACCGAGGGCAAGCACATCCCGCCCGAGCTGATGACGAAGGTCCGCGCGCTCGGCGCCCGCTACCACTTCGACCAGCACGACAAGCCGGACAGCGCCAATCGCGAGCTGATTGGAGAGCTCGGGCTCGTCGACTACCTGGCCGACCGCTTCGCCGTCGCGGGCACGGCTGACGACTGCATCCGAAAGCTCGAGCGTGCCGTGGACGCCGGCGCCCGCCAGTTCTGGATGAGCGTCCACTTCGACGACAAGGTCCGCTTCATGCGCGAGTGGGCCGAGCGGGTCATGCCAGCATTCCGGTCGTAGCTCGCCATGGCGGCTGATCTCCTGATCCTTGGGGCGCGCATCCCAGACGGCCGACTGGTTGACGTCCGGGTCGGGGCGGGTCGGATCACCGCCGTCGGACCCGATCTCGCGGCCGAGCCAGCAACCGAGGTGCTCGACGCCGGCGGGAAGGCTCTGCTTCCGGGGCTGATCGACAGCCACCTCCACCTGGACAAGACGCTGATGGGCGAGCGGTGGGTCCCGCTCCCAGAGGCGCCCGACCTGGCCGGGCGGATGGCGGCTTCGGACCGCGTGCTCACAGCCCAGGACCGTCGTCCGACCGAAGAGCGGGCCACGGCGCTGGTCCGGTCGGCGCTCGCCTTCGGGACGACCGCGTTACGTAGCCACGTCGACGTCAAGCCGAGCATCGGCCTGTCGGCGCTCGAGGCGGTGCTCGCGGTGCGCGAGCGATGCGCCGGACTGGTCGACATACAGATCGTCGCCTTTCCTCAGGACGGGGTGCTGCGAGCACCGGGGACCGACGAGCTGCTGGACGAGGCGCTCGCGCTCGGCGCGGACGTGCTCGGCGGCATCGACCCCGGTGGGTTCGACGGCGACGTCGAGGGACACCTGCGGGTGCTGTTCCGCCTGGCGGCCAGCCACGACGTTGGGCTGGACATTCACCTCCACGACATCGGCCATCTTGGCGGCTTCGAGCTGGAGCGGATCGCCGCCTGGACGGTGGCCGAGGGCTTCCAGGGCCGGGTCGCCGTCAGCCACGCCTTCGCGATCGGCGAGCTGCCGCCGACCGACGCGGCGCGCCTGATCGAGCGGCTGGCGCAGGCTGGGGTGACGATCGTGACGAACGGGCCCGGTCACCGAGCGACGCCGCCTGTGACCCAGCTCTGGGAGGCCGGCGTGCGGGTGGCTGTCGGCTCGGACAACGTTCACGATGCCTGGTGGCCCTGGGGTCGCGCTGACATGCTCGAGCGGACCTTCCTGGTGAGCTACCGCGGCGCCCTGCGCACCGATCGGGAGCTGCTACGCGCCCTGGACAGTGCGACCCTCGCCGGCGCCGGGCTGCTCGGCCTCGGTCCGTACGGCATCGTCCCAGGTGCCCGGGCCGACCTGGTCCTCGTCGACGCGGAGTGCGCGCCGGAGGCCGTGGCCGCGCACCCACCGCGCCTGGCCATGATCAAGGCGGGCCGGATCGTCGCCCGCGAGGGTGTCCTGGTGGATGCGGCCGGGGTCTGATCGCCCGATCTCCCTCGGCGTTACCGGGCCCCAAGGGTACGCAGCTCATTCCGCCGCGATGGGCTTCCTCTGCTTGACCAGAATGGAAGAGCACGCGATAGTACGGGCCGATCAGTGGCCAAAGGAGGGCGGTGAGGGCATATGCTCAACTGGCTCTGGCAGGGACGGCGCAGATCCCGTTCTTGATCCGGCTGGCCGTCGGCTGTGCGGTGGTGCTGTTCCTGGTGGCCGGAGGGATCGTCGCCGTGGCGTACTGGCCACAGAAGTTCAACCGGCCACCCGATCCCATCGACCTTCGCGAGCGATGGTTGACGACTGACCCTCGGCTCGTGAAGCTCGTCGTCATCGATAGCATTCGGGAGGCCTATAATGACAACGAGGACGTGATCGAGCGAAAGAACGGCGCCTTCAAGATAGCCTTCGGCCTCACCGCGGTGGCGACCGGCCTGATGGGCTTGGCCTTAGTCGCTCAAATCACGTGTCAGACAGTAGCCTCACCATGGCCCTGGTGGCCCCTCGGCCACGCCGGCTGTTGAGAGCGAGGATCATGACCTCGATAGTTCCCAAGAAAACGCCAAGGAGCCGAGCGGACTGGCATCTCTCGAACCTGGTGCTCGAGGGGGGCAAGAGCAAGCGACCTGACCGCAAGTACGTCAGCCGAAACGAGAAAGGTCGCTTTGTTGCGCAGCCGGCGACTAGCGATAAT
>JAUJPG010000090.1 GCA_030447245.1 Chloroflexota bacterium
CCTCGCTCGCTCTTCCTCCGCCCGTACTGCATCCCCCGGTGCCTCGTGGTCTCTGTTGTTACGCTGGGGGTGGTCGTCTTCGGAGGCTACCGTGGGGTGAGCCGCGGCGAGGTCAGCTTCGACGTCGGGCAAACCTGGCAGGAGGCGCGGCTGGAGCATTCGGGCACGGCCCTGTCCTGGGCGATCTGGAGCTACCAATGGCTGCCGACCCAGCCCGGCGAGTACCAGCTGGTGGTGCGGGGAACGGACGGGACCGGCGCGCCGCAGATCGCCGAGAATCGGAGCATCGTGCCCGAGGGAGCGACCGGCTACCACCGGGTGACGGCGCGGATTGCGGCATAGGTTCTACCTACCCGGCGCTCGGCCCCTCTCCGTGTCGGGGAGGGGCTGCGGGCCGGGTTTCCGAGGGAGGAAGCACAGATGACGTGGACATCGAACGGGCGCCCGCGGGCGCTAGTGACCGGCGGGGCCGGGCTGATCGGCTCGCACCTGGTCGACCTGCTGCTGCGCGACGGCTGGGCGGTCCGGATCCTGGACAGCTTCGAGCCCCAGACCCACCCTCGCGGCGCGCCGGCCTGGGTGCCTCCCGCGGCCGAGCTCTGCGAGGGTGACATCCGCGACCGCGCCGTCGTCGCCGAGGCGCTCGCCAGGGTCGACGTTGTCTTCCACCAGGCCGCCTACGGCGGGTACATGCCGGAGATGGGCAAGTACGTCGCGGTCAACAGCTTCGGGACGGCCCAGCTCCTGGAAGTGATCCGCGACGAGAACCTGCCGATCAAGAAGGTCGTCGTCGCGTCGTCGCAGGCGGTCTACAGCGAGGGGGCGGTGGCCTGCCGCGACCACGGCCTGGTGTTCCCGACGGCGCGCCCGCTAGAGCAGCTCCGGGCCGGTGACTGGGCAGTCCGCTGCCCAACCTGCGGCAAGCGCGCCAGACCGGTCCCGACGCCGGAGGCAGCCCCGATCGGGGGAGAGACGGTGTACGCCATCACCAAGGTGGACCAGGAGCGCCTGGTTCTGAGCTGGGGGCGTCAGACCGGCATCCCGACCGTGGCGCTGCGCTACTCCTGCACCTACGGCCCGCGCCAGTCGATCTTCAACCCGTACACCGGCGTCATCGCGATCTTCGCGACCCGCCTGCTCAACGGCGAGCCGCCGGTGCTCTACGAGGACGGCGAGCAGACCCGCGACTTCTGCTACGTCGGCGACGTCGCCCGCGCCAACCTCCTCGCGGCGACGACCGACGGGCTCGACGGCCTGCCCGTCAACGTCGGGAGCGGCCGGGCGACAACCGTCCGCGCGGCGGCCGAGATGCTGTCGGACATCCTCGGTGTCCCGATCGAGCCGTTCGCCCGCGGCGAGTTCCGGCCGGGCGAGATGCGAGACCTGACGTCGGACATCTCGCGGGCACGGGCGGCTGGCTACGCCCCGGAGGTGGATCTTGCCCGCGGCGTCGGAAGCTACCTCGAGTGGGTCGCAATGCAGGGCGACGTGCGCGACTACGTCGCGGCCGCCGAGTCGATCCTGCGTGAGAAGCGGATCGTGCACCCAGTCTCCGCGAACGAGGCGAGGACGCCAGCGACGGTCGCGGTCTCGCTTGGATAGGTTGTCGGGAGAATCGCGGTCATGCTCTCGCCCACGGCGGTTGGGCTCTGGAACCGGCACGCTCGTCGGGATCGCGTCGAGCCGGAGAGCCTGTTCGATCGGTTCTCGTGGCTGTACGCCTTCTGTCGTGAGCACCTGTTTCGGGACGACACCGACCAGATCAGCACCGGACTCTGGCCGGCCGGCGCTCCGAAGGCGGAGAGCCTGCTGGTCGAGCTCGGCTGCGGCCCCGGCTTCTACGCCCGTCGGCTGGCCGTGCGCTTCGCTCGCCTGCGCGTTGTCGGCGTCGACCGTTCCGACCGACAGCTCCTGCGGGCACGGTCTCGCGCCGCAGCCCGCGGGCTCAGAAACTGCCGCTTCGAGCGTGGCGACGTCCTCGCCTTGCGACAGCCAACAGACACCGTCGACGCCTTGGTCGCCTCGCGGCTCTTCACCGTCGTCTCGGCGCGGCAGGACGTGCTCGCCGAGGCCCACCGCGTGCTGCGGCCGGGCGGGCGCTGCTTTATCGCCGAGCCGCGCTCGGCGCTGCGCGCCACGGTGCCGCTGCTGGCGATGTGGCTGCTCGCCGGCCTGGTGGCCCCTGGCAGCTACCGCGAGCCGTCGCGAGCCAGCGTCCTGGGCATCGGCCAGTTTGGCCACCTCATCCAATCGCAACCATGGAGATACGCATGGCTCTGGCACGACAACCGGTACCACTACGCCGTCTGCGAGAAGGCTCCGAGCAGCGTGGGGCTGCCGGCCTCGGGCTAACCGCGGCGGCGAGCTCGGTCGTCACCGTCACCCGCCGGCGGTCGGTGCCGGCCGCCTGGCGTGGTCGATACGCCGACCTAGCGGCCATCGTCGCGCTCGCCGCCCTTGCCGCGGCGACCACGCCGGGGTTGCTGCACCGCGAGACGGTGGTCGGGCTCGACAGCCTGACCCAGTTCTACCCATGGTACGCGTTCCTCGGCGAGAGCTTGCGCGAGGGCCGGATCCCGCACTGGAACCCGCACCAGTTCTCCGGCACCCCGTTCGCGGCCGATCCGCTCTCCGGCTGGACCTACCTGCCGGCGATGCTGCTGTTCACCCTGCTGCCGTTGGCACCGGCCGCCACGGGCTACCTCGTGCTGCACCTTGTGCTGGCCGAGCTGGCGGCGTACGCGCTGGGTCGGGTGCTCGGGCTGAGCGTGGCCGGCGCCCTGCTGGCCGCGACGGCGTACGGCCAGAGCGGCTTCTTCCAGCTCCACAACGTCTGCTGCTTTGCGTTCGCCAGCCTCGCCGCCTGGCTGCCGCTGGCGCTCCTGGGCACCGAGCTAGCGATCAGGACCAGCAGCCGGCTGGCCCGCGGCGGCTGGTGGAGTCTGGCCGGGCTAGCGCTGAGCCAGGTCCTGGCCGCCTGGCCGGGTCAAGGCGCTTACTACGCGTTGCTCGTGCAGAGCGGCTACGTCACGTACCGAACGCTGCTCGCGCCGCCAACGACGAGCTCCGGCGTCCGCGCCCGAGTCGTCGGCCTGCTCCTGCACGGCACTATCCCGGTCCTGCTTGGCTTCGGCCTGGCGGCGGCCGGGCTGCTGCCGCGGCTGGAGTACAACGCCCTGTCGAACCTGGCAGGGGGCTATCCGGCGTCCGAAGTCGGGGTCGGCGGGTGGACCGTGCCGGAGTGGAGCAACCTGCTCGTGCACGGCATGTGGTACGCCGGCCTCACCACGCTTGCCCTCGCCCTCGGGGCGCCGTGGGCCGCCCGCCGCTGGCCCGGGACACCCTACTTTGCC
>JAUJPG010000091.1 GCA_030447245.1 Chloroflexota bacterium
CCGGCACCTTCCAGCACCTCGCCCCAGGCTTTACTATCACGTTCCAGGATGCGCTAGTGATGATGATCATCGTCAGCGACAACACCTGTACGGGGCATGTCGTCGACCTGGTCGGCCTGGACGCGATCAACGCGTTCTGTCATCAGATCGGCCTTCGGAGCACCATCCACCGCTTTGGAATCCCCCCGAGATTGTCGGCCGACCACCCGCTCGAAGCGGTCACGACGACGACGCCCGCCGACCAGGGTCGTCTTCTCGAACTGATCCTGAACGGGACGACCCATCCGGCGTTCGCGCACCAGCTTGATTGCACACCGGAGCTGTGCCGACTGGCACTCGACATCCTCACCTGGCAGAAGCTCAAGACCCGTCTGCCCTCGCTGCTTCCGCTCAACACGAAGGTCGCCCATAAGACCGGAACCGGTGCGCGTGGATTCATGGACGTCGGCATCGTCTACGGGGTGGACCGGCCGTTGTTCGTCTTGGCGGCGTACACCGACCGAGTGCCACTCGAGCTTTCCGACGGCATGCCCGGCTTCGCCGCTGCCAACCAGCTGATCGGGCGGCTCGCTCGAACCGCCTATGACGCGCTCACAACATCGGCCGGCGCCGCCCGCGTAGCGACGACCGCACGAGGCTGATCGGTGACGGTGTGTGGGAGCGGCCGGTGAGCGTCGAGCGGCGCCACTCCACCTGTGCGTTCGCCGGCTGCAGCCTGCACTGGAGCTAGAGGAGGCATCGATGGCACGTGCGGCCAGACCGACCTTCATCCGCGCCGGACAACTGATCGACGGCGTCGCCGTCGAGCCCCGGACCAACGTGGTCCTACGGATCGAGGACGGGAAGATCGCCAGTGTGGAGCCGTGGCGGGACGCATTGTCGGTCGAGGCGGCGGTCCACGACTACTCGGAGCACACGGTGCTGCCCGGCCTCGTCGACGCCCACTGTCACCTTACGCTACTCGGCGCAGGCCTGACTTACGAGCAGGAGATCGGCGTCGATGACGAGTTCATGGCCGTCGCGGCGGTCCACAACGCCGGAGTGATGCTCCGTTCAGGTGTGACCACGCTGCGCGACAACGGCGCGCGTCACGGGATAATGTTCGCGGTCCGTGAAGCCATGAATCATGGCCTGCTCCTCGGCCCGAGGATGCTGATCGCCGGGCGCCCGATCACCCCGACCGGCGGGCACTTCCACTGGTGCGGGGGCGCCGCGGACGGCGTCGAAGAGATCCGCCGCCAGATCCGGCGATTGGTCCAGGAAGGCGCTGACCACATCAAGATCATGGCCAGTGGTGGGGGCACCGCCGGGACCAATCCTGGCCTACCATCCTACGACGTCGCGGAACTGCGGTCGGCGGTGGATGCCGCGCACCACTACGGGCGACTGACCACTGCGCACTGTCGTGCGACCCGGTCGATCGCCAACGCCGTCGAGGCGCGCCTGGACTGCATCGAACACGCTGAATTCAACGAGCCGGCCGACCTCATTCAGCACGTCGCGGAAGGTCCGACGCACCGCGCCAGGTGGGATGGCGACGTGGCTCGGCGGCTGGCCGACTCGGGGATGTTCGCGAGCCTGACCCTGCCCGGTAGCGGTTACGTCGCCTATCGGGAATTGCTTGAGCGTCAAAGTCTAATTGGTTCTGACGCGCTTTCGGCGGACCAGCAGGGGGCGCTCGACCGGGGGGGCGCCGTGATGGACTCACGCGCAGACAATGTCCGCCGCTTCCTGGACCTTGGCATGCTTCCCCGGCTGGTCGTGAGCTCCGACGCCGGCCCGTTCGACATCGAGTTTGGCAAGCTCTACCAGGGACTAGAGGTCGCTGTCGCCGGCGGGATGAGCCCGATGCAGGCGCTCCAGGCATGCACGCGTGTCGCCGCCGAGGCCTGCGGCGTGCGGGACCACGTCGGCACGCTCGAGGCCGGCAAGCAGGGCGATGTCCTGGTAGTCCGGTCCAACCCGCTCGACGACGTGCGCAATCTGCGAACCGTGGTCGCCGTCTTCAAGGCCGGTCGGATCGTTCACCAGACCGCGGAACGCACGACGATCTGATCGTTCGGTGCATCCAGAGCGTCGGGCGCCGCCGGTGAACGCCGGGCTCGAGCGACCCACGGACGTCCGAGCGAACTTGCGCGATTTACCACGATACATTACCCCGTCGACAGTCAGTGCGGGGCTCGTCGCCGCGCTGCTCGGGGTAACCGGGCCGGTCATCCTGCTGATCCAGGCAGCCGAAGCGGCGGGTCTCACGACCGAGCAGTTGAACTCCTGGGTGTTCGCCGTCCTCTTTGGCGGAGGGACAGCCAGCGTGGTCCTCGCGCTCGCATATCGCCAACCGATGTGCGGCGCCTTCTCGATCGCCGGCGTGGCTTTGCTCATTACCATGTTGCCGCGCTATTCGCTCCCGGAGGCAGTCGGGGCATACGTCGTATCGGGGCTGCTGATCGTGGCCCTCGCCTTGACCGGATGGTTCGGGCGAGCGATGGCAAGCATCCCACCCCAAGTGGTGTCCGGTATGCTGGCCGGCCTGCTATTCCGCTTCGCGCTCGGCATCTTCACCCCGCTCCCGCGAGAGCCGCTGCTGGTCGTGGCGATGCTGCTGACGTTCGTACTGCTACAACGGCTCGGCTGGCGAACCTCGACCTTCGGGGCGCTCGTAGTCGGCATGGCCGTCGCCGGAGCCGGCGGGCAGTTCCGCCTGGACCAGGTCACGTTGGGGCTTGCAGTCCCCGGGGTTGTCGCACCCGCATTCTCGCTTGCCTCGGTCTTGTCGCTCAGCCTCCCACTCACCGTCCTCGCCTTGACGTCGCAGAACGCGCCGGGGATCGGGATTCTCTCGACACAGGGCTACCAGCCACCGAGCAACGCGATCACGCTGGTTTCCGGACTCTGGTCGTTGGCCACGGCCCCGCTTGGCGGCCATGGGGTCAACCTGGCGGCGCCGATGACCGCGATCTGCGCGTCTCCCGCCGCTCACCCCGACCCGAACGGCCGCTACGCCGCCGCGGTGATCGACGGCGTGCTGTTCGCGATGGTCGGCGTCGTCGGAGCGAGCGCCACGACGCTTATGCTGGCACTACCTCCGGCCGTCATCAGCGTGGTCGCCGGACTGGCGATGGTACCGACTCTCATGTCGTCGCTTCGCAGCTCGGTCGGCCAGGAGCGGCACGCCTGGGGCGCCTTCTTCGCCCTGACCATTGCTGCCGCTGACGCCACCGTGCTTGGCGTCGGGGCTCCCTTCTGGGCGCTGCTTGGCGGCCTGATGATCAGCCGCGTGCTGGATCACACAGCGTAGAGACAGGAGCGAGGGCCAACGCCGCTCGCCAGC
>JAUJPG010000038.1:0-29108 GCA_030447245.1 Chloroflexota bacterium
CTGCGCCACACTGAAGCTGACGGGAGCCCCGTCCACTGACGTGTCATCCCGAGCGCGGCACCCAGTCTGTCATCCCGAGCGGAGCGAGGGATCTCATGCTGACGATCCAGCGAGCATGAGATCCCTCGCTCCGCTCGGGATGACACGTGAGGGCTCGGGATGACAGACTGGGGCCGCTCGGAATGACAACCCCTCGTCTTCACCGTTGGGTCGTACTAGCGACCCGGGATCTGCGCGGGCGCGCGAGTTGGTCCGCGCTGGCCGGTGGGCGATCCAGGCGGACCGCTGACCGGGGTGACGTTTGGGCGCGGCGTGCGAAGCGGCGTGGGGTCGTTCCGCCGCGGCTCGCCGATCGAGACTTCCTCGTCGAGCCGTGAGTAGGCAACCGTCATGTCGACGATCGCATCCATGACTTCGCCCTCCGGCTCGAAGGCCGGGATGGTGAGCGAGAGCAGTAGTCTCTCCTGGCGGATCATCCGGTCGGAGGTACCGACCCAGACGTCGATCGAGCCCTTCAACGTCTCTAAGACGGATCGCGCCTCGTCGTTGGGAACCTGCCCGATAAGCGGCTCGAGCGCCTCGCGGACCTCCAGCGTCGTCGTGTAATGCTCGGTCCGGACACCATCAACCACCTCGCTCCCAATCAAGCGAACGTTGCGCTCGGCGCTCTCAAGACCAGCCGAGCTGAACGGACCAATCGCCGTGCCAGGCTGGGCGATGAGCTCGCGTGACCACGTACGATCGAACCGTGACCGCGAGTAGATCTGATCGCCGAGCATGATGATCTCGACCGTAATCGGACCGAACTTGAACGCGGAGCGTTGTCGATCGGGCGGAGAAAGATCGCCATCTCCCAGGATATCGATCGTGATGCCGTCGTACTTCGCGGTGCCGGACAGGTCAAAGTGCGCCGATTGAAACGGGCGCACGTTTGGAACCTGACTGCCTGGTACCGCCTGCAGCTCGAAGCCCCCGAGCTCGCCGATGCCGCGCAAGGCAGCCAATTTCGTCAGCTCAGCAAAGGAGTCGTGCTCGGTCTTGGCAGGCCTGGCCAGGTCGCCGGTGGATTCGGCAGCAAGCGCGGGGACGGCGGGCCCAAACACCAGGCAAGCAGAAATGAAGGCGAGGATAGCCAATCGCATCATGTGCTCCTCTCGACGGCCGGCGGCCCGGCGCACGTGCCTCGCTCGTCGACCGTACGCGCGGCCCAGTATAGCTAGCTCGACCATCACCCAGCGCCACGCCTGTCATTCCGCCTGAGCCGGATCTGCTATCGTCCGACCGTGCGGTCTGACGCGGTGCATCCGGCACCCACTTCGGCGCGGGTCCAGCAGCCGGGAGAGTTCGGGTTCCTTGCCGATCGCGCCGTGGCGTTGCTGACTGCGTCCCATGGGCCTGTCTCCTCAGCGGAGCTCGCCTCGCACGTGTTTGGTGCCATCAGCGGCGAGGGCTGGAGCCGACTGTTGGACGGGCTCCTCGGGAATGACCCTCGCCTTGCGCGGACCGCTAGCGGCTGGACGATCCGGCGGTCCAGTGAATGCCGCTGGTCAACGGCCGAGGACCTGGTGGCGGTGGCGATCGCGGCGACGGGCGCAGATCCACAACGCCATCGACTCGTAAGGCTCGCCGGTTCGCGGGTTCGGTCCGGGACGATCTCAGCGCGGTTCGACCTGCTCCTGAACCCCGAGCGCGCGATACCGGGCTACGTGGCCGCGGCGGCAAGGATCCTGCCGGAAGCGGTCGACGAAGCGCCCACTCTGGCCCAGGCCGAGGCTCCGCTCCGTGAGTTCCTCGGCGAAAGCACCATCGTGGCGTATGGAGTGGCATGGATCCGCGAGTTTCTGGCCGTCGAGCTGCAGCGGATCGGTGTAGAGAACCTAACCAACCGTTGGCTGGAGCTGGACGACCTGGCACCTGTCCTCCAGCCCGTCACGCGGAAACCTAGCCTGCGGAGCCTCGCCCGCCACCTGGGCGTTACGCACTCCCGACCGAACCATCCGCCCAGCGATGCGGATGCTGCCGCGCGCGTTGCCTGCAAACTGCTGACGCCCACCGATAACGAATCTCCCGTCCTGGTTGGCGGCGGGGCGCTCTCGCTGATGGAGCGGGCGGGCTCTGAAAGTCGGTCACGAGCATTGCGCGACCGATCGTGGCTCGCGGACGTCCCGGCCATTCCCGGCGTGTACACCGTCCTGGACCAAGCGGATGTGCCGTTGTACGTCGGAAAGGCAGTGGACTTGCGTCGGCGGTTGGGCGAGTACTTGAGTCGATCGTTCCCGCTGAATCGCCACCTGGAAGGGCTAGGCGTGCGCGCCGCGTCCGTGGCGGTCGAGGTCTGTCCGTCGGATCTGGAAGCTCGGCTCCTGGAGGCCCGCTTGATCCGGCAACATCAGCCGCCGTTCAACGTTCAGCGCCAGAGCCGCCCGCGCGCCACATACCTCCGTGGGGCGCCGCAGGCGGCCGTGCCACGCCTCCAGCTCGCCCGTCAGGTTGTGGCGGACGGCGCCGTGTATGTCGGCCCATTCCCGAGTGAGCGCGCTGCGCGCGCTGCGCTGGTGCTGGTGCGCGCGATCTACCCCCAGGCGTGTGCACGTCGATTGAATGACCGCGTTGCGCAGCGTCGCGCCGTGGACGCCGCGCTTCAGCTGCTTGGTGGTCAGAAGACCGCGGCCATCGCGACGCTGCGGGCGCGAATGCGGGCGAGCGCTGCGCAAGAGGATCATCTTGGTGTAGACCGCCAGGGGCGCCTGCTTCGGACGCTGCTGGCATTCGAGGTGCGTCCTTCACCACTGCTCGGACTGCCCTCAGACGGCGAGCTCCTCGCCATCGATCGCCCACTGGCTGACGGGAACCGACGGGCGCACCTGATCCGCGCGGGCCACCTTCTCGCTTCGACCAGCATCGCGCCGAGTTTCGACTGGTCCGATACGCGTCGGATGCTGGCCATCGCCGCCGAACTGCTAGAAGCGGCCACCGCGGTCCCCGACGGGAACGTCGACGCGCACGCACCCGTCGTTCTCCAATGGCTGAGCGAGCCCCGCGCTGATCGGCTCCTTATTCCCGTCGCTCGGCTGCGGCGTGACACGGAGTACAGCACAACCAGCACCGGCTAGTCGGCGACCCTACATTCGTTCGCGGGCCTGCTGCGCGACACGCGACGCACGCTCCGGATCGGCGGCGATCGAGGCCACGCGAGTGCGAGCGGAGTCCACCCACGCGTCGTCCCGGATCGCTGCCAGGTTGACTTCGACGTTGGCGACCGCGCCTTGGACGCCTGCTCCCGCCAAGAGGGCGGCCACGGCCACATCGCTCAGAGTGTGAGGGTTCGTGGTCCGCACTGCCGACTCACACAGGTCCAGGAGAGACGCGCATGACTCCCCGACGCCGAGAGGCACACTGGCGGCCTTGCGCGTGGCTCGCTCGATCGCCTCACGGCGACGCGTTTGCTCGGCCTGATCGGCCTTTGGCAGCCCTCGGGCGGCGATCACGGCCGCGTATGCAGCCGCGTCGGCGGTCACCCCCTCGGTCAAGCGGGCGCGCAATGCCTCAGCCCGACCGAGTATCTCGCGTACCTGACTCTCTACGTCCGCGAATCTCTCGCGCCCGAGGGTCAGGTGGCAGGCCATGCAGACCAAGGAGGCGGCAAGCGCACCCGCCAACGCGGCCGCCGCACCGCCGCCAGGTGTCGGATCGCCCGAAGCCAACCGGTCGAGCAACTCGTCGACCGGCAGCCTGCTCAGTTCCGGCTGGTCCACACTGCCTCCAGCAAGAGCTCACCTACCTGTGCCGGCGAGCACCTCTCACCGATGTGCCGACACCACGGCGCTCGAGGTCGGAGAGGCGCTGCCGGATGCCTCAGTATAATCGCGACCTGATCAGTCGAGCGGAACGTGGCGTGCAGCTTGTCGAATGCGTCCCCAACTTCAGCGAAGGCCGGCGACCGGCCGTGATCGACGCTATCCGCGCGGCCGCGTCGAGCGTGCCGGACGTGAGCGTACTCGACCTGCACGCCGATGCCGCCCACAACCGCATGGTCCTGACCTTCGTTGGCAGCCCGAGAGCTACAGTGGAGGCCGCCTTCCGGTGCTCCGTCCAGGCGGCTAGCCTGATCGACATGCGCGAGCATCGTGGCGAGCACCCGCGCATCGGCGCCATCGACGTCGTGCCGTTCATCCCAGTATCCGGCGTGACCATGGCCGAGTGCGTCGCGCTTGCGCACGAGCTCGCCCGCCGCATGGCTGATGAGCTTGACCTACCAGTCTATCTGTACGCTGAGGCGGCAACCCGAGCAGAGCGTCGGTGGCTCCCGAACGTTCGGAAGAGTGAGTACGAGGGTCTGCGAATCGCGATCACCCGGGATCCAAACCGCGCGCCGGACTTCGGTCCGCGCCGGCTCGGCTCGGCGGGCGCAACCGCGGTTGGCGCTCGGCCGTTCCTGGTCGCTTACAACGTCAATCTCAGAACGTCGGATCTAGCGCTTGCGCGCGAGATCGCCGCGTCGGTCCGGCATTCGAGCGGCGGCCTTCCTGCCGTTCAGGCGCGCGGCATGGCCACATCCGATCCCGAGGTCGTACAGGTTTCGATGAACCTGCTAGACACGCGGCAGACGCCACTTCACGCCGCCTATGAGGCCGTGCTCTCGTTGGCGGCGGGTCGCGGCGTCGGCGTCGCCGGCAGCGAGGTGGTCGGCCTGCTGCCCCAGGAAGTCTTGGCCGCGACGTTCGAGCACGCGGTGCAGGCGACGGGCTTCACCGCGCGCCAGGTGCTCGAATATCGCCTGCTCGACACGCTCGCCGCCAGCGGCGAGCCTGCGCCGAGCTGACCCGGTCGCCCGGCACGATGACTGACGAGGCGCAACCCGGGGGCATTGACCGTGAGCCTGCCGACGACGAGCTGCGTTCGGACGTGCGGTACCTCGGGTCGCTGCTCGGTACCGTACTCCGCGAACAGGGCGGGGACCAGTTGCTCGCCACGGTCGAGGAGCTGCGCCAGTTGGCGATCGACCTGCGGACCTCCTCGCCAATCGACCTCGACCCGTTGCAAGCGGCAGTCGATCGGCTTCCGCTTGAGCAGTTGTCGGCGGTCGCGCGCGCATTCGCGATCTACTTCCATCTGATCAATACGGTCGAGCAGCACCACCGGCTGCGTAGCCTGCGGACGCGCGACCTGGCCGAGCCAGACCGGCCTCGCTCAGAGTCGATCGCCGAGGCGTTTGCCGTCCTTCCAAGCGACTCCGCTCCCGGACGTGCCGCGGAGTTCGTCCAGCGCCTTGCGATCACCCCAGTTTTCACCGCGCACCCAACGGAGGCGCGGAGACGCACCGTCCTGGAGCATCTGGACACGCTCAGCGGATTGGTCAGCGACGGCGACCAGCCATTGCTCACCGCGGGCGAACGGGTGGCGATCGAAAGCGAGCTTCTCCAGACGATCAGTGTCATCTGGCAAACAGACGAGGTTCGTCAGAGGCGCCAGCAGGTGCTCGACGAGGTAGCTAGCGTCCTGGCCACCGTCGGCAAGAGCGCCTACGCGATTGTTCCGCGGGTGCAGCGTGACCTGGAAGCGGCGTTCCACGCGCGATACCCCGCGCTGGATGTCGAGATCCCGAACATCCTCCAGTTCGGATCATGGGTCGGCGGCGATCGAGACGGCAACCCGCACGTGACGCCGGCGGTCACCCGCGAGGCCATGGCCATCCACCGCGACTTTATCCTCGACCTGTACATCAGCTCGATCGAGCGGCTGGGTCGCCAGGCCAGCCTTGCCGAGAAATGGTCGCCCGCGAGCCCGGAGCTCGTGCGCTCATTGATCTCCGAGGCTGAGCTGTTTCCGGCGCTCGGGCGCGAAGTCGCTGCCCGCTATCCCAGTCAGCCTTATCGCCAGAAATTCGCTTTTATGGGCGAACGCCTGAGGATGACGCGCGCTGCGAGCTTGCGCGCTGGCGAGCCGCCGGCGATGGGATACGGGAGCAGCGAGGAGCTGATCGCCGATCTAGAACTGACGTCACGCAGCCTCGAGGCCGCTCGGGCGAGTCGGCTGGCGCGCGGTCCGCTCAGGGACCTTCTGATCCGCGTGCGAGCCTTCGGATTTCATCTTTTCGAGCTCCAGGTGCGCCAGCACTCCGGGCGTCATCTCGAGGCCGTTGATGAGCTCCTTATCGGCGCAGGCGTGGTCGAGCGCTACGTCGAGCTGGACGAGGCCAGACGCCAGGAGGTGCTGTGCAGGTTGCTCGCCACGGGACGCCCGCTTCCCGTGAGCAGGCCCAGGCTCTCCGCTTCAACACGAGAGGTCCTGGACACACTCGCCGTCATGCGCGACGCTCAGCGTCAGCTCGGCCGCGAGACCTGTGCGACCTACATCGTCAGCATGACGCGTGAGGTGAGCCACCTCCTGGAGGTATTGCTTCTGGCGCAGCAGGAGGAGCTGTACCCTCCGGGTGGTCGCCAGACGGGCCTGGGCATCCGAGTCGTCCCGCTTTTCGAAACTATCGCGGAGCTGCGCCGGGCCAGCGAGATCATGGATCGATTGCTCGAGCTGCCTGAATATCGGCGTAACCTGGCCCGCTGGGACGACGACCAGGAGATCATGCTTGGATACTCCGACAGCAACAAGGACGGCGGTTACGCCGCGTCTAGCTGGCAGCTCTACGCCGCGCAGCGCGAGCTCGTCGACCTCGCGCAGCGGCGGCAGATCCGTCTGTTGCTCTTCCACGGCCGGGGCGGCGCCGTCGGCCGAGGCGGTGGGTCGATGCACCGCGCAATCCTGGCCCAGCCGCTCGGTGCACTCGGCGGCCGACTGAACGTGACCGAACAGGGCGAGGTGATCTTCGCTCGCTACGCCAATCCGGCGGTTGCGCACCGCCACCTGGAGCAAGTCATCGGGGCCGTGGTGCGGGCCAGCCTGGACCCCGACGCCGCCGCCGGTCGCGCACCGCCACAGCCCGAGTGGGAACGAATCATGGAGCGGATCGCCGAGGAAAGCCGTGCCGCGTACCAGCGGCTCGTTTACGACCTTCCCGGGCTGTATACGCTCTTCCAGGAAGCCACGCCCATCGACGCGCTCGCGGGTCTCAATCTGGCATCTAGGCCAGTCAGCCGCGGCGGAACCGGCGGCATTGAAGATCTGCGGGCGATCCCCTGGGTATTTGCCTGGACCCAGAACCGCTGCAATCTGCCCGGCTGGTACGGTCTCGGATCGGGGCTCGCCGCCGTTACCTCGGACGGCCACGAGGGAGCAGCCCACCTGCGGGCGATGTACGAGCACTGGCCGTTCTTCCGTTCACTACTCGACAACGCACAAATCAGCCTCGGGACCGCGACGCTTCAGATCACGCGGGTGTACGGCCGGCTGGTGAGCGACTCGCGCATCCGCGAGACTGTCCTCGACACGATCTCGGCTGAGTATGACCTCACCTGCCGAGGGATTCTGGTCGCGACGGGTGACGACCAGATCCTCAATCGCGCCCCCCGGCTGCGCCGTTCAGTGGCCCTTCGCAATCCGTACGTCGACCCACTGCACTGCATCCAGGTGCGGCTCCTGGCTGAGTGGCGCGCAGCTCAGGCCAGAACGCAGGACAGCCCGGAGGCCGAGGCGCTGCGGGCGATCATGTTGCAGACGGTCAACGGCATCGCGGCTGGAGTGCAGACCACCGGTTGAGGCGTCGCTGCCGAGACGTGGGAGGGCGGTCCTGGATTGCGGTACCATCAACTGGCACACGTCGGCCGCCGCTCCGGAATCGTCCAGAGTTCGCGCCCCGGCAGCACGTCAGGAGGTGTGGATGAAGGGGCAGGCCGTCGAGGTCGAGGGTACAGTCGTGGATTCGCTGCCGAACGCGACGTTCCGAGTGGAGATGGACAACGGACATCGTGTGCTGGCGCACGTAAGCGGCAAGATGCGCAAGTTCTTCATCCGCATCCTCCCCGGCGATCGAGTCAAGATGGAGTTGTCGCCTTACGACCTCGACCGTGGTCGCATCACCTATCGGTTCAAGTAACGCTCAGCGGGGGCTTCGTCTGCACCGCGCCGTCAGGGCACGCGGCCGGCTCGGCCAGACACTTCTACGGACCGGTCCCCGGGGATGCGCGCAGTTCAGCGGCTACCTCGACCAGTGTGAGAGCATCCGCGCCAAGGAAGCGCGCCAGCTCCTCGGCGTTGTAGCGCCGACCCTCGCGCCAGCGATCGCGCAGGAACCCGCCGGCCCGTCGCGAGCGGAACCACTCTTCCTCGTACTCATGCTCCAGGAAGTGGCGCAGACAGGACTCGACCGCCGCACCGCGCAGCCGATCTCGGGCATCCAGCCGGCTGTCTCCAATAGTCAAATGATCCTCCGGGAAGACCCTTACGCGTAGCGCCTCTCCGAACAGCTCGACGTACTGCTCGGCAAGCGCATCCGGTTCGTGCTCGCGATACAACACACGCTCGTAGAGCACCTCGCACGCCGCTCGTCGAAGCCGGTACAGCCTCCCAAATGCCGCGAGCCGAGCCAGCTCACGTGGGTCGTCGATCTCGAGCTGTCGGCGCAACCAGGCCACATTCTCGGGCAACCTGCCCAGGAGCAACGCGTACGCTTCCACAACGGCGCCATCGCCAAGGCGACGCGCGGCGAACGGCTGCGTGCGATCGACCAGGGCGTACTGCTCGGCGCGGCCGACCTGTTCCAGCAGCCCACCATAGTCGGGAAGCCCACCCCGCGGCGCGATCACGGCCATCACTTGATCGGGCACGGCGATCGGGGCGCAGAAGCCGCCGGGAGCCTTGGTCGCGCGGGCTTCCAGGTCGAGGCCGACGTTGCTCTGGTCCTCGAGTCGAACTCCGAGGTCGGCGAGCGAGCGGTGTATGGTCGGTAGAAGCATTCGAGATGGCAGCAGACGGTCGTAATCGCGGCCGCGGAGGACCCAGGCGAGGTCGACTTCCCAAACGTCGGTGTCGCCCAGCTTGTGGTGCACTAGCTGGTCGCGTAGTGCCTGCTCGTAGGCACCCGCGGTGTCTCGGAGGAACGTTTCGGCGAGCGCTTCGTCCTCGGGGGCAGTGTGGCCCAGATCGTCCCGGAGCTCCACCACATCACGGAAGCCAAGCTCGCGGCAAGCGCCGTTCATCGCCGTGATGCGGTCCCAGCGAAGTGGATTGCAGCGCGCCGTTTCCGCGCGAATCCGCTCGTCAAGGGCGTGGCGCCGCCCCACGTCCATCTCGTTCGCCTGCACGATCGCGGCGGCGCGGTATGAGACATCCTGCCCGAGCCAGAATATCGAGGCTCGCCCCTGATCCTCCGCGATCTGCTCCCCGAGCGCGCGGCCGGCGTGCTCCAGCACATTCGTCGCCACGAAGCCGAGCAATGCTTGATGCCCGGGCGGCTCGATTAGCAGGTCATACACCCGGTGGTAGGCGGTAACAGTAACGACGTCAGGAAACCGATCGTAGGCCAGCGCGGTGTCTAGGGTCACCTGAAGTCCCGCGCGATGCAGATACCGAGCGCGTTCCAGAGCTGTACTGAACGCCTCAGCATCTCGCTCGAACTGCGCGGGCACCATGGGGACCTCCGTCCGCTGCCGGCCCTCGGCTGAGTCACTCGCCGACCCGACGCGCCGAACCTACTCAACGTGCCGACTCGGCGGGTCCCCTTAGCATAACTGGACGGGGCAGATGTCAGTCAGTCCGGCCCGTGGCCCGAGTGCGGTGCTCGAGCTGGGGCAGGCCCGAGCATGCTCCCTGTTAGAATCCCTGCAGCCACGCGGAACGGTGATCGGATGCAGGCCAGCGGCGTCAAGGAGCTGTTCAACGTGCTGACCCCAGCGGATGCCTTCGAGCGGCTGCGGCCGTGCCTGAAGGGCCCGCGCGGCGTGGAGCGCGTGCAGACGGCAGATGGGTTGGGCCGGGTGCTGGCCCAGGACCTTCGTGCGCCAGAGGATCTGCCTACATTCCGTCGCTCGACGATGGACGGCTTCGCGGTTCGCGCCGCCGATACTTTCGGCGCGAGCGAAGCCCTGCCAGCGTACCTCACCGTGGTCGGCGAAGTCCTGATGGGACGGGAGGCGACGTCTTCGCCTGCGCTCGGCGAAGCAGTGCGAATCGCAACCGGCGGGATGATCCCCGACGGCGCGGACGCCGTCGTCATGGTTGAGCACACCCAGGACGTCGATGCGACGACGATCGAGGTGCTGCGGCCGGTCGCAGCGGGCGAGCACGTCATCGACGTCGGCGAGGATGTTCGCCGCGGTGACCCGCTGCTGGGCCGCGGCCACATCCTTCGCCCGCAGGACGTCGGCGGCTTGTTGGCTTTCGGCCTCACCGACGTAGAGGTCGCTCGGCGCCTATCAGTCGGCATCATCTCCGGCGGCGACGAGATCGTCGCGCCAGCGTCAGTCCCCCAGCCTGGACAGATCCGTGACATCAATAGCTACACCCTCGCGACGCTCGTCGATCGAGCCGGGCACCTGCCCGTCCTCCTCGGAGTCGTACCAGACGTCTACGAGCGACTGGAGGCGGCCGCGCGGGACGGCCTGGAGCGCTGCGATGTCCTGATCCTTTCGGCAGGCAGCTCGGTCAGCACACGTGACATGACGGCCCAGGTGATCGCCGCGCTCGGCGAGCCTGGCGTCCTCGTCCACGGGGTCTCGCTGAAGCCGGGCAAGCCGACAATCCTGGCCTACGCCCAGGACAAGCCGGTCTTCGGGCTGCCAGGCAATCCGGTCTCCTGCATAGTCACGTTCGATCTGTTCGTGGCGCCAGCGCTTTATGCGCTGAGCGGCTGCCCCGAGCGGCCGCCGCGGCGTGGCGTCGCCGCCCACCTGGCGCGGAACGTCGCATCCGCCCCGGGCCGTCAAGATTACTTCCAGGTCCGTCTGGACCGACGAGACGGCGAGCTCTGGGCGGAGCCGGTCTTCGGAAAATCGAACCTGATCTACACCCTCGTCAGGTCGGACGGTATGGTCCGCATCGATCTCGATCGCAGCGGCCTGAACGCGGGTGAAGCTGTCGAGGTCATCCTGTTCTGAGCCATGCCGCGTAAGGTCTACCTCGAAGACATCCCACTCGACGAGGCGCGCCGCCGATTCGAGGCGAATCTCGCAGTGCAGAACATTCTGGAGCAAACCGGCGCCGAAGCGGTCCCCATCGCGGAGGCGCTCGGACGAGTCACCGCCACGCCGATCTGGGCGCCGCTCTCATCCCCGCACTACCACGGCTCCGCGATGGACGGGGCGGCGGTGCGGTCTGAGGACACGCTCGGCGCATCCGAGGCTACGCCGGTTCGGCTCCGTCTTGGCGAGCAGGCGACCTGGGTCGACACGGGCGATCCACTGCCGTCCACGGCGAACGCGGTCATCATGATCGAGCACATCCAGACGATTGGCGACGAAATCGAGATCATGGCTCCGGTTGCGCCCTGGCAGCACGTGCGCTCTATGGGCGAAGACATCGTCGCCACTGAGCTCGTGCTGCCCGCGGGCCGCGTCCTCGATCCGGTCGACCTGGGCGCGGCGGCCGCCTGCGGTTGCACCGAGATTGTCGTGCGCCGGCGCCCGCGGGTAGCGATCTTGCCGACCGGCAGCGAACTGGTCTCGCCGGGGACTGACGTCAAGCCTGGCGACATCATTGAGTTCAACTCATTGATGCTGGCCGGCCAGGTGACTCAGTGGGGCGGCACGGCGCGACGCCTGCCGGTCACGCCTGACGTCTACCCCGTACTCAAAGAGCGGATTTCCCGCGCACTAGATGAACACGACGTGGTGGTCGTCAACGCCGGCTCATCGGCCGGATCGGAAGACTTTACGGCCACCATCGTCGGAGAGCTGGGTGAGCTCCTGGTCCACGGTGTGGCCATCCGCCCTGGCCATCCGCTGATCCTTGGTGTGGCGCGCGGCAAGCCAATCCTCGGCATCCCCGGCTACCCCGTCTCGGCCGTGTTGACTTCTGAGTTGTTCGTTCGCCCACTGTTGTACCGCATGCTCGGGGTACCAGCGCCGCGGCGACCGACCATTCAGGCGACGATGACCCGCAAGGTTCTTTCGCCCATGGGCGAGGACGAATACCTCCGCGTCAAGCTCGGCAAGGTCGGCGGACGCATCGTCGCCACGCCGCTCCAGCGTGGAGCCGGGGTCATCATGTCGCTTGTGCGGGCGGACGGGATCGCGTTGATCCCCCGCCTGTCGGAGGGCGTCCACGCCGGAGCCGACGTGACGGTGGAGCTGCTTCGCCCACCCGAGACCATCGAGCAAACTATCGTGGCGATTGGCAGTCACGATCTCACGCTCGACCTCTTGTCGAGCGAAGTGGGCAAGCTTCGACCCGGACTGAGCCTCTCGTCCTCGAACGTCGGCAGCCTTGGAGGGTTGATTGCTCTTCAACGCGGCGAGGCGCATCTCGCAGGCTCGCACCTCCTCGACGAGGAATCCGGTGAGTACAACCTGCCTTACGTTCGGCGAGCACTCGGCGACCGCTCGGTTGTGCTGGTGAACCTGGTCCACCGCGACCAAGGTTTGATCGTGGCGCCGGGCAACCCAAGGGGCATTGCTGGTCTCCAGGATCTGCTACGCTCCGACGTCCGCTTCGTCAATCGGCAGAGGGGGGCGGGCACGCGAGTCCTGCTCGACTACCAGCTCAAGCAGATGCACACGGACCCGTCTCGAATCGAGGGCTACCGGCGCGAGGAATTTACCCACCTGGCGGTCGCAGCCGCGATCGCAGGGGGAACCGCCGACGTGGGCCTTGGCATCCTCGCCGCCGCCCGAGCCCTAGGGCTGGACTTCGTGCCCATCCTCAAGGAGCGTTACGACCTGGTCATCCCCCGCGACTTCTACGAGGCGGAACTATTGCGGCCCATGCTGGACGTGATACGCGGGCCGGACTTCGCGCGCCAGGTAGTCGCGCTCGGCGGTTACGACACTTCCCAGATGGGCGCGGTCGTGGGGGAGCTCTAGCGCACCCCGGGGGCGGACGTCGTGCGCGGCACAATTCGGGTGCCATCTCGACTACGCTGGTTCGCGCTCCTCAGCCTTTCCATCCCGCTCCGGACCCCAACCTCGACCCGAGCGGAGCAAAGAATCGCACGCTCGCGCCACGTCGGGGATAGATCTCTTGCCCCATCGGGAATGACACGACGATATCTCCGTTGACGCAATCACACATGGTTGGCGGCTACAATCGAGCGCGGGGCGAGCCCGGATGAGGTGAGATCGGTGGATCACGACGTCGACGTTTGCATAATCGGCACGGGTCCGGGCGGGTACGTCGCGGCAATCCGCGCGGCCCAAATGGGCCTCAAGGTCGCGGCGGTCGAGCGGGATGCGCTCGGAGGAATTTGCCTGAACTGGGGTTGCATCCCCACAAAGGCGATGCTCCGGTCTGCCGAGGTGATGACGACGATCAGTCATGCCGCCGACTTTGGCGTCGACGTCGATGGTGTCCGGCTGAACTACGAGAAGGTCGTTCAGCGCCGCGACGCGGTGGTGAGACAGCTGGTCGGCGGCGTTGGCAGTCTCCTCAAGAGTAACGGCGTGCAGGTTGTCACCGGAACCGCGCGATTGGTCGAGCGCGGGAAGGTCCAGGTCTCTGGCCAGGAGGAGACGACGATCTCTGCGAAGAACGTGATCATCGCCACGGGCTCCTTGCCGGCAACGGTCCCGATTGCAGGCGCGGACGGTTCTGGTGTGATCGACAGCGACGGCGCGCTGCGGCTCCAGCAGGTACCTTCGAGCATGCTGGTCATTGGCGGCGGGGCGATTGGCGTCGAATGGTCGGACATCTTCAACGCCTTCGGCTCCAAGATCACATTAGTGGAAATGATGCCGACGCTGCTCCCGCTCGAGGATGAGGAGATGGGTCAAACACTCGCGAAGTCGCTCACGCGCCGCGGCATCGACGTCCACAATGAGGCGAAGCTCGAGCAGATTATGGATGGCGACGACGGCAAGAAGGTGGGCATCCTGACCCTCAAGGATGGTGCGCAGCAGCGCATTGAAGCTGAGTGCGTGCTGATCGGTGTTGGCCGAAAGCCGAATACCGAGAACCTCGGCCTGGACGCGATCGGCGTTGAGACCGATCACCGCGGGTTCGTCCAGGTAGACGAACATCTTCAGACGAATCTGCCGAATGTCTACGCCATTGGCGACGTCACCGGGAAACAGCTCCTGGCCCACCTCGCCTCGCACCAGGGGATCACCGCGGTCGAGATCATCGCCGGTCAGGACAAGACGATGGACTACAAGGTAGTTCCGTCCTGCACGTATACGCATCCCGAGGTCGCGTCGGTAGGGCTCTCGGAGAAGAACGCGCGCGAAGGCGGCTACGACGTCCGAATCGGCAGGTTTCCATTCGCTGCGAGTGGCCGGGCCATGACCTACGGGGCGACCGAAGGCATGGTCAAGATCGTTTCGGACGCGAAATACGGCGAGCTGCTTGGCGTTCACATCATCGGCCACGGTGCCAGCGACATGATCCCCGAGGCAGCGCTCGGCATTCGCCTGGAAGCGACCGTCGAAGACATCATTCACACCATCCACGCCCATCCGACGATGGCCGAGTCAATCGCCGAGGCCGCCTGGGCATCCGAAGGCAGCGCGATCCATCTTCCGAAGGCGCGGCAGCGCGGCTGACGACCGCGTTGGGCGAACCTACCTGGATAGTGGATCTGGGCCGGATCGACTATGACGTGGCCTTCGCGCTCCAGCGGCACCTTGTCGCGGAGCGCGACGCCGAACGCATCCCAGACGTCCTCCTCCTGCTAGAGCATCCGTCGGTGATCACGCTCGGCCGTCGTGGCAGCCGCGCGCACATCCATGCCACCCAGGCTCGACTCGACGAGCTCGGGATCGCGGTCAAGGAAACCAACCGTGGCGGGCTGGTCACCTACCACGGGCCGGGCCAGCTCATCGGCTACCCGATCGCGCGCCTACGTCGGCTCGCGGGCGACGCACCGGCGTACGTGCGCGGACTCGAAGAGATGATTATTCGGTCTCTTGCGGACTTCGGGGTTGCAGCACACCGCGATGCGAACAATCGTGGCGTCTTCGCCTCGAGCGGCAAGATCGCCGCGATCGGCGTGGCTGTCACCCACGGCGTGACGATGCATGGCTTCGCCGTGAACGTCCATCCGAATCTCGAGCACTTTGCGCTGATCGATCCATGTGGGCTTGAGACGTTCGGCGTCACTTCGGCAGAGCGCGCGGCCGGTACGTTTATCGAGTCGACCCATGTGGCCCGCTCCTTGGCATTCCACTTCGGCGCGCTTTTTGGGCGAACGCTGATGGCGCCCCCCCGGAAGAAGTGGGAAGCGTTGATGCAGCGGGCGGCGGCGGACGAAAGCCGTCCAGCACCACAAGTCGCTCAGTGCTGAGCGCGAGCAATCTCCACGGGCCCGACAAGTGTCTCGGGTACAATTCCTGTGTCGGTCGGCGCGGACGTCGGCGGTCCCTCGCGGGCTATGACTGGTTCTGGGTCCGAAAGGAAGTGGGCACACGATGGCAATGGACACTCGGCGCCAGGAGGTGCTGCGAGAGCTTGGCACGGTGCAGGACCCTGATCTGCACCGCGATCTTGTTAGCCTTGGCATGATCCAGGATGTGAAGATCGAAGGCGACCGCGTGAGCTTCGCCGTGGTGCTGACCACGCCAGCGTGCCCGGTCAAGGACAAGATGAAGCAGTGGACCCAGGACGCCGTCTCCCGTCTACCGTGGGTCAGGGAAGTCGCCGTCGACATGCAAGCTAAGACGGTGTCGAGTCGGGCCGGCAGCAACGAGCAATTGATCCCCCGCGTCAAGAACGTCATTGCGGTCGCGAGCGGCAAGGGCGGCGTCGGGAAGTCGACAACCAGCGTGAACGTGGCACTTGCACTTGCCGAGACGGGCGCTCGCGTCGGTTTGCTTGACGGGGACATCTACGGCCCAAATATCCCACTAATGATGGGGCTGACTCGCAAGCCCGAACTGCACGCGGAAGCCGGCAAGATCGTCCCGACACGCAGTTACGGGATTAGGCTGATGTCCATCGGCTTCTTTACCGACGAGGACAACCCGGTGATCTGGCGCGGTCCGATGGTGCATGGGGCCATCCAGCAGTTCCTGCGCGACGTTGATTGGGGCGAACTTGACTACCTGGTGATCGACCTGCCGCCGGGGACCGGCGATGCACCGCTGAGCCTGTCCCAATTGATCCCGCTCTCTGGCGTGGTGATTGTCACCACCCCGCAGGATGTCGCCCTGCAAGACGTCGCCAAGGGCATGGCGATGTTCCAGAGGCTTGAAGTGCCGGTCCTCGGCGTAGTCGAGAATATGAGCTACTTCATCTGCCCTACCTGCAGTGACCGGCACGAGATTTTCGGCAAAGGCGGCGGCGAGCGGATTGCGCGCCAGTTCGGCGTACCATTTCTCGGCAAGGTTCCCCTGCAGCCCATGGTGCGCGTTGGCGGAGACACGGGCCGGCCCGTCGTCATCACCGATCCGGAGTCGGTGGAGAGCCAGGCCTTCCATGCAGTCGCTGGTGCGATCGCTCAACAGGTGAGTATCCTGGCGTACGCCGGGCAGGGATCGTTCATCCCAGCGGCGACGTTGACGCTCAAGAAGTAGTCCGAAGTCGGGAGGCGAACGTGCCGGAGGCCGCGGCTGTGTTGGTGGGATTCGGACAGCAAGTGCTGCAACAGCAGCAGCAGGGCGGTGAGCAGCCCACCGTCTGCTTCGCGGCAATTCCCCTCATAATCCCTGCCGTAGTCGTCCTGGGCCGCTCGCTCGTGCGTCAGGTCCGACGCCTCGGCGTACGTCCTGCCTGACGTGGGTCGGCGCACAGCTCTGGGATTGAGCCTGGTATACTAGTGGTGCGCGCGTCGGAGGAAGGGCGATCGCCTGTCCTGGCTTGCCAGGGCGGGAGGAAAGTCCAGACAGCGCAGAGCGGGGTGCTCGGCGCAAGCCGAGGTCGGGTAACCGGCAGTTAGAGCCACAGAGACGAGTCCTGGCCCTCGCGGTCGGGAGTGAAACGGGTAATCCTCCCCGCTGCAACCCCAAGCACGGCCGATGACGCTGCTCGCCAAGGCCGGGGTAGGGGGCACCCTGAGTGATCGGGGGCTCGCCCGGGTCCGGCAACGGACCGGGCGGTCAGATAGATGGTCGCCTAGAACAGAATCTGGCTTACTCTCCTCCGGCGCTCGCTCCTCTTTGTTTCGCGTGGGGTATGATCTCGGCAACCATGAAGCCGTTGACCCGCTCGGTCGTAGCGCTTATCGCCATTGTGGTGGCGCTGCTCGCGTCCGCGGTCGTCGCGACCGCCCAGCCCGCCGCGCCGGTCGGCGACATCCACATCCCGAACGGCCACTTCTACAGCCAGGCCGCCCCAGGCCAGCACGGCGCCGGCTACCGCGTCGCCAACGAGGCTGGCATCCCGTTCTGGGACGAGTTCCAGCGTCACGGCGGGGTTGCCAAGCTGGGCTACCCACTTACACGACGGTTTATCTGGAGGGACTCGGTCGTCCAACAGTTCCAGCACGGCGCGCTTCGCTGGCTAGCGGAAGAAGGTCGCTCCGAAATTGTCGACGCCAAGAGGATCGGCAGGCCCCCACAGGATGCGACGCGGGCCGAGACGCCGCCCTACTCCTCAGGCGACGCCGAGCGCTACCCATGGTCAGGTTGGTGGTGGCCTGCCAATCACCAGGCCGGTGGCCCAAGACTGTTTGACGTCGGCGGCCCGCTCGCCAAATTCGACCAGTTCTCGGAAACGTTAGGGAGGCCAAATCCGCGGACGCGTGAGTGGGAACAGGCAGAATTGGTGTTCGCCGGGCTCAGCTGGGCCGGCCACTGTAACGGTTGGGCGGCAGCGGCGTTGCTCGAGCCCGAACCGACCGAGACACGAGTCGTCAACGGCATCTCGTTCTCGGTCGCCGATCAAAAGGGCATGCTGAGCTCGTACCACTTCGCCGATGCTGCTCAGTGGGCCCTCGGCAGCGAGGACAGCGACGTCGCACCGGCCGACTTCCACAAGGCTCTCATCGCCTGGATCGGCGGCGAGCGCAAGGGCATGGTGTTCACCTTCCGGCTGGCCGGCGAGGAAGTCTGGAGCTACCCGGCTTTCAAGTATGAGACGGCCGTCGGCCCAGACCCATTGGTGCCAGGTGTCTGGCACGCGCGCACGACCGTCTGGCTTGTAGACAACGACGTACCCTCGAATTTCGTGGGTGGTCAACCCTGGCCGAGCGGCGAGGGCAAGCTCTTCGAATACACGCTGTTGGGCGACCCTAACAACCCGGAAGGCGGCGAGTGGAGCCCCAAGAACGCCGGGCGCTTCGGTCGACCCAATATGATCTGGTACCCGGACCGCACTCGGCGCAACGTTGACCGTCAGCTAGCCAGCCCAGGTCTTGACTACGACGTGGTTATGGCGATCGTCCGCCCCCGGTAGCTGGCAAGGGACAAGCGTTCCCAAGTAGCAGCCCCACGGGGAGCCCGACCGCGCGGCAGCTCGGCACGACTAGCCGCCGACAAGCTCGGGGTTCACCGGAGTCTTCGGCCGATCGCCGGCAAGCACGGCAACGATGTTCTCGGCAGCGAGAATGGTCATCTTGGTGCGCGTTTGGAGGCTGGCGCTGGCGATGTGCGGGCAGACCACGACGTTCTCGAGCGTGAGGATCGGATGGTCCGCGGGCAATGGTTCAGGGTCGGTCACGTCCAGGCCCGCCCCGCCGATCTCACCCGACTTGACGGCCTCGTAGAGCGCGTCCGTGTCGACGATCGGACCACGGGCGGCATTGATCAGGATGGCCGTCTTCTTCATCTTGCTGAACGCGTCGACTGAGAACATCCTACGGGTCTGATCGTTCAGATCGACGTGAACCGTGACAAAGTCGGATTCGGAGAGCAGGGTGTCCATGTCCGCGTAGCGCCAGCCATGCTCGCGCTCCAGATCTTCGCGCCGGTAGACGTCGTAGTAGAGGATGTCCATGTCGAAACCACGTCCGCGCTTCGCCATCTCCTGGCCGATGCGGCCCAACCCGACGATCCCAAGCGTTGCGTGGTGGACGTCCCGCCCGACGAACAGATTGGGGCTCCAGGTCGTCCACTTACCGTTCCGCACGTACTCCATGCCTGGCACGACGAAGCGCGCGGCAGCCATGAGCAGCGAGAAGGCGAAGTCGGCAGTTGTTTCGGTCAGCACGCCCGGCGTGTTGGTGACGACCACCTTGCGACGGGTGCACACTGCGACGTCAATGTTGTCGAACCCAACGGCCATGTTGGCGACGATCTTGAGGTGCGGAGCGGCGTCAAGGAATTCGTCGTCGACCTTTTCGGTCAGCAATGTGAGGACCGCCTCAGCATCCGCGACCTCGCGGAGAAGCACGTCCCTCGGAACGGTGCGGTCCTCCTCCCACACCTTGACGTCGTGGCCCCGCTGCAGAAGCTCGAGCGCCTCTGGGTAGATGCTCCGAGTGACATAGACCTTTGCCATGCCGGTGACCTCCCGATCACAGCGCGCTCCCCGTGGACCACGGCGGGTGCGAACGCGCGCCCGAGTGTAGCACAGGCTGTCCTCACCCTAGGCCTCCGGCTTCGGTCCCAGCGCCAGCGCCCCGATAAGGCCGCCGACGCTGGTACAGACAACGTTCACCACGTCGTTGGTGACCCTCGGCCATCCGCGAACGAGCACCAATTCCATCCCACAATCGTGCTGGCGCGCCTCCGTAGAAACCCCGCACGTCGTACAGCGATAGGATGCCTGGAACGCGGCGCCAACGAGCGAGTCAGCCAACGATCCCAGCAGCCCGCCCACCAGGGCCACCGACAGGATCCTGACCCATGCAATCCGCCCTCGTTCCTCGAGGCCAAGGGCATACGTCGCGCCGACCAGCAGCGAACCACCGGCCGCCGCGAGCCAGCCTAGCCCACTCGTTCCTCCCGAGCTGCCCGGCTCAACGACTCGGCCGGTCAGTACCGAGCGTGGCGGTGACGCGCTCCTGACTCCGATCTCGCTTGCCCAGGTGTCCGCCGCGGCCGCGGCGAGCGCGCCCAGCAATGCACCACGACCGCGCTTGACCCCTAGTGCCGCCGCGGCAGCCCCAAGCGCCGCCACTCCGCCATTCGCGAGAACTTGCACGGCGTCCCGCCGGCGCCCCTTGGCTGGCGCCACCTCACCCGGAACCGCCTGACGGCGCGACAACAAGCTCCCGGACACGAAAAAGGCGACGAGTGTGCTCGCCGCGGGTCGGCCGCCAAAGCTGAGCGTCGTCGCCCCGACTATCGTGGCCGCCCAGGCACCGTCCACACTCAGCGCACCACGGCGCCAGCCCGCTGTGGCGATCGTCGCCGCTGCGAGCACGGCGAACGCGAGGCGGCACATGCTAGACCCCTCGAGCCGTACAGTAGATCCCCAGCAAAATTACACCACCCCCGAGCGCTGTCCACAGCGGAATCGGCTCACCCAGGATCAACCAGGCGAGCAGGGCTGCCCCGAGCGGCTCCGCGACGATCACCACGCCGACAAGCGTCGCCCGAATGTGGCGCAACGCCCAGTTGAAGATCGTGTGCCCGCCGATCGTGGACCCAGCCGCGAGCGCGACAACCAGCAGTAGATCGCGCGCTCCAAACTGGAGCAGAGACGACCCGCCAAGAAGTGCCGCGGCGCTCAGGACCAGCCAGCACACCGCGTACACCAACGTGCTGTACGTGATGAAGCTCAGTCGACGTCGAAGCCGCTGCCCGATCATCAGGTAGCCAACCATCGCCACGGCGCCCCCGCCCGCGAGCAGATCCCCGAAGAGCGCGTCCACACCGAGCTGGACGTCCCCACCCGCAATTACCAGGCTTCCCAACATGGTCAGTCCAATGCCCACTACGGCGAGGAACGGCGTCGGTCGCTTGTACACGATCAGCTCGGCCAGAGCCAGAAAGATCGGGTGCATGCAGACAAACACCACCGAGCTCGCGACGGACGTGTAGCCCAGTGACACCGTCCACAGACCGAAATGCAGCGCCAGGAACACGCCCGAGGCGGCGATTGCGCCGAGGTCGCCGCGTCCAAGCACTGCCATGTCGCGGCGCCCGTAGAGCCACGCGCCCGGCGCCAGCATCAGGACCGCGACACCCATCCGATGAGCCGCGATCGTCATCAACGGCGCCTCGGCCAATCGGATCAGGATCGCCGAGCAGGACACGCCGAGCACTGCCGTGGCCAGCGCGACGTAGCCCCTCCTAGCTTGGTTCGCTCGGGTGGCAGCTTCCATCGTCAGCGCGCTCGAATGCGCGGTCGGGCAACCCACCGGCGCGCGCCAGGCCGATCAGCTGAGCGAGTGCCGCTTTCGCCTCACGCGCGTCATCTGGTCGGTACGTGCCCTGCTCCAGTTCGTCGAACTCTTCCTGGTCGAGCACCAGGAAGCGCCGGTCTGGATAGACCCACACGTCCAACGCCAGGTCGACGAAGGTCAGCACCCCGTTCGCAACCTGCGCGGGCGCGGTGACGTTGCAGTACCAGCCCTTCAGCTCGCCACTGGCCGAGTAGACCTGGAAAACGTTGTACCAGCGATCGAAGTAGTACCACTCGTAGAAGACGTCGCCGCGTTCGAACGCTACGTAGCCGAGATCCCGGTAGTCGAGCCGGAACTCGGCGCGGAACAATAACCAGGCGTCGCAACGCTCGAGCAGCTCCCCTTCCCATCGATAGTGCGGCGAGCCGTCGTAGCGTACTTTCTGGACGACGAGCGGCCGGCGCTCGAGGCGTTGCCCGTGGGTCACTCGGCGGCGGCCAGGGGCGACGAGGCACCGCGCCGGGCCGCAGTAACCCGGTTCGCTATCAGCGCGGCGGTAGCACCGGCTCCGACACCGTTGTCGATGTTCACAACCACGAGCCCCGGTGAACAAGTCTGAAGCATGCTCAGAAGGGCCGCCACTCCGCCGCCGCCAAGGCCGTAACCCACCGAGGTCGGCAATCCGATAACCGGCACGTCTACCAGCCCTGACACGACTGACGGCAGAGCCCCGTCCATCCCCGCCGCAACGACGACAACGTCCACGTTCTGCTCGCGTAACCGCGCCAGTGGCGCGGCCAGACGGTGCAATCCGGCGACGCCGACATCGTAGGCCGATACGACCAGGCAGCCCATCTCCTTGGCAACCACCTGCGCCTCCTCGGCGATTGGCACGTCCGACGTGCCGGCGGTCAGCACCCCGACGCCCCCGCCAGCAGGAGGTGAGACAAATCCTGCGCTCTTGAGCACCACCATGCCCGAGGCGGCATACGTCTCGACGCGGCACTCGGACAGCTCCGACCGGAGACGGTCGGCCAGGCTTGGTGGCACCCGACTCAAGATGGCCCGACCACCGTGTTCAACGAGCGTCCGCGCCGCGGCCAGCGCGTCCTCGGGTCGCTTTCGGTCAGCGAGGATGACTTCGGGGACGCCCTTACGCTGTTCGCGGCCTAGGTCGGCGCGCACCGGATCGCACGGCCCACTCCGATCAGTTATCTCGGCCGCATCGCCCAGCAATGCGCGGAGGACGTCGTTCATCATCGAGGCCTGCTCATGGACACTTGACACTCACAGCTCGATTATAGGCGCCTATGCCCGGCCGTGGACCGCGACAGGTGCCCGGCGACGCTCATGCTACAATCGCGGCCACCCGCGAGTGCGGCCAGGGAGATCCACGCCATGGTCCTAGCGACGCCTTCGCCGACGGAGCTGGTTCAGCAAGATCGCGAGCACCTGATCCATCCGCTGTACCACCCGGACGATCATGAGGCTCCGATCATCTTCGTCAAGGGCCGGGGCGCCATCTTGACGGACGCGGAGGGTCACGAGTACATCGATGGGCTGTCCTCCCTCTGGAATGTCAATGCCGGTCATGGTCGTCCCGAGCTGGCAGAGGCCGCGGCGGCGCAGATGCACGAGCTGGCATACGCCAGCAACTACACCGGCTTCGCCAACGTGCCGGCCATCAAACTGGCCGCCAAGCTGGCCGAGATCAGCTACCCAAACCTGAACTCGGTGTATTTCACGAGCGGCGGAGCCGAGTCGAACGAATCCGCGTTCAAGACGGCTCGCTTCTTCTGGAAGGCGAAGGACAAGCCGGACAAGGTCAAGGTCATAGCCCGCACCTGGGCCTATCACGGAGTCTCGATGGCCGCGATGAGCGCGACGGGCATGGCTCCCTATCACAAGATGTTCGCGCCGCTGATGCCCAATTTCCTGCAGATCGCGGCCCCCTACCGCTACCAGTGCAAGTATTGCTCGGACCAGCCCGACTGCAATCTCGGCTGCGCCAACGAACTGGAGCAGACGATCGAGCGCGAGGGGCCCGATTCGGTTGCGGCGTTCATCGCCGAGCCGGTCCAGGGTGCTGGCGGCGTGATCGTCCCGCCGCAGCAGTATTTCCCCCGCGTCCGCGAGATCTGCGACCAGTATGAGGTTCTGTTCATCGCGGACGAGGTGATCACCGGCTTCGGTCGGACCGGCAAGATGTTCGCGCTCGACCACTGGGGCGTCCAGCCGGACATCATGAGCTTCGCCAAGGGAATTACCAGCGGCGCCCTGCCACTCGGCGGCATCATGCTCTCCGATCGGGTCCAGCGCGCAATCCTGGACGTCCCGCCCGCGAACCGCTGGATGCACGCCTATACCTACTCCGGCCATCCAACGTGCTGCGCCGTCGGACTGGCCAACCTGGACCTCATGCTTGGCGAGAATCTCGTAGGCCGTGCAGCGGTGGTCGGCGAGCGGATGCTCGAGGGCTTGAAGCAGCTCGAGGATCACCCCAACGTTGGCGAAGTCCGTGGACTTGGAATGATCGCCGCTATCGAGTTGGTGGCCGACAAGGCGAGCCGCAAGCCGTTCGACGCGTCGGTCAACCTGGGAACTCGGGTGATCGACCAGTTTCGTCGGCGTGGGTTGTACACCCGAGCCCGAGGCGACGTCATTGCGCTCGCCCCGCCACTGATGATTCCTGACGACCAGATGGACCGCCTGATCAAAATCGTTCACGAGGGCGTCCAGGCCGCGACGGCTTCCGTGCGCTAGGCGCTCACCGTGACGGCGACAGTTTTCGACGGAGGCGCCGTCGCGCGCTCGATCTGGAACGACGTTGCACTGCGCGCGCAGAGCTTCGCGGTAGCAAGCGGCTCGCCGCCGACCCTTGCGGTCGTACGAGCCGGCGACGATCCCGCGTCAGTAGCGTACCTCCGCCAGATTGATCGCGCGTTCACCGCACGCGGCATTGAGGTGCGCCTCGAGTCCTTGCCTGACGCACCCGATGAATCCGCCCTCGCCGCGCGCCTCGCGGCTCTCGGGGACGACTCGTCGGTCCATGGCGTCCTGGTTCAGCTGCCCTTGCCGCCGCCATTGAATCTTGCGCTCGTCTCGGATCTGACGACCGATCACGCCGGGGCCAAGGACGTGGAGGGCATCAGCGCCACTCACACAGGATTGCTATGCCAGGGACGCCCAGCCATCGTCCCGAGCACGCCACTCGCAGGTCTGGAGCTCCTGAGGGCCGGCGGCACCCCGCTGGCCGGACGCCACGCCGTGGTGGTCGGCCGCAGCGCAATCCTCGGCCGGCCGTTGGCTCAGCTTCTCCTCCAGGCGGACGCCACCGTCACCGTGTGTCACAGCCAGACCCGTGATCTCGCCCGTTTCACCCGTCAGGCCGACATTCTCGTGGCGGCAGCCGGCCGTCCAGCATTGATCTCGGGCGACATGGTCAAACCCGGCGCCACCATCATCGACTTCGGCATCAACGAAGTGGACGGTCGGCTCGTCGGCGACGTCGACTTCGAGGCTGTCCGCGAAGTCGCCGGGGCGATCAGTCCGGTCCCAGGTGGGACCGGGCCCGTCACCACCGCGGTCCTGGCGCGCAACCTGCTCGACCTCGCGGAGCGCCATTTCCCAGAAACCACGACGCGCCCGACCATGTAGCAATCACGTCGGCCACGCCACCACGGCGGATGAGCCCAAGGCGTGATTGGTACGGAGCCCTTGCTCTTCATCCCAAGCAATCCCTGTGTGATCCCGAACAGCTTGAGTGTCATCCTTCGGTCCATTCGGCGTAACACTCTGAGGCTCCCGCCACGAGAGCAGCGCCATCCTTCCCCAGACTACACGGTGGAAACCGTGGGCACTGGTCTCTGTGACCCGTACAATCACGGCAGGAGGCTCTCTTGCCCGAGATCCGCCGCTCCTTCGTCAACCTGCTGCTTGTCCTTGCGGCTCTGCCGTTCGCCTGCGCACCGGCTGCGACATCCGCGTTACAGACCCCACAGCCCGCGGCCGCCACGCTAGCAACGCCAACCGACGCCGCGGCGACTCGTGTCGCGACCGAGACTCCTGCATCGGGGCTACCTGTCGCGACCGAACCAGCCGCCAGCGCGGCTGCACCGTTGGCCCAGGCGCCCGCCGTCGGCGTCGATCAGCCGAGCCCTGCGAGCTCCGTCGAGTTTAGTGGGCTCCATGCAAAGCTCCACGTCGACGTCCTGGCCCGCGAGATTGGCAGCCGCCCGGCTGGCAGCGATGCCCAGGGGCGCGCCCAGCAGTACGTTCTGGGACAGCTCCGTGCGCTCGGGTACGAGGCACAGTTGCAGCCGTTCCCGATCGCCTACTACGACGATCGCGGCTCCGCGCTGACCATCGGCGGGGCATTTGGGCGCGAGTTGGGGACGAGTACATTGATCTACTCGCCTGGCGGAGTCGTGGAGGGGGAGTTGGTGGACGCGGGTCTTGGCCGAATCGGCGACTTCTCGCCGGACGCTGTGCGCGGCAAGATCGCCCTGGTCGGTCGAGGCGCAATCCGCTTCTCCGAAAAGGTTGAGAGTGTCGCTGCCGCGGGCGCCCTCGCAGCGATCATCTACAATAATCAGCCTGGTAACTTCGCCGGCAATCTCGCCACGATCGCCTCGATTCCCGCGGTCGGCCTGTCCGAGGAGGAAGGGCAGACCCTGGCGCAAACGGTCCGGCGCGAGTCAGTCACGGCCCGCCTGTCAGTCGACGCCGGGCTTGAGCAACGCACCGCTGCGAACGTCGTTGCCACCAAGCATAGTGGCGCCCAGAGCGTCGTCATCGGCGGCCACCTGGATTCGGTCCCGGGCACGCCTGGCGCGAACGACAATGCCTCCGGCACGGCGGTCATGCTGGAGCTTGCGCGCGTGCTCGCCGCGCGGCCAACCCCGTACACCCTTAGGTTCGTGGCCTTCGACGCCGAGGAGATCGGGCTCCTCGGCAGCGCCTTCATGGTTGGCGAGATGGGCGAGCCCGAACGCAGCGCGACGCGAGCAATGATCAACCTCGACATGGTCGGCGTCGGCGACGCGCCGCGGCTTGGCGGTAGCGACGAGCTCACTCGAGTTGCCTTCCCGATCGCAGCATCGCTCGGCGAAGAGGCCCGACCGCTCGGTGATAGCCTGAACGGAGCCAGCGACCACGCAAGCTTCCTGCGGGTCGGCATCCCGGCACTTTTCCTGTACCGTTCCGAGGACCCGAATTATCATAGTCCCGCCGACCGAGCCGAGCTGGTCCATCCAGCGCACCTCGAGTACGCGGGGCGCCTCGCCCTCGGCGTGCTCGACGCGCTCGGTGGGCCGCGCTGATCCTCGCGGAGCCGGGATCAGCTCGAGGTGCTGCCGGCCGGGTGCGCAGCGAGCCGCGCAGCCGGCCGTTAATGGCTGGCGCCGAGCCGTTTCGCTTCGATGTGGATGGCGAGGTGGGCGCGCTGCTCCTGCACGGCTTCAGCGGCTCACCATTCGAGCTGCGCGCCCTGGCGGAGATCCTGGCTGCACGCGGAGTCGGATCGGTAGCGCCACTGCTACGAGGCCATGGAACTCACCCCGAGGATCTCCTCAGGTGCAGTTACCACGACTGGCTGGCCGACGCCGAGATGGCCCTTGAAGACGTGCAGCGCCGTTACCGGGTGGTCTTCCTGGTTGGCCTCTCAATGGGCGGGACCCTCGCCCTCCTTCTCGCAGCCCGCCATGCCACAGATGCGCCGGTGGGCGGAGTGGTCCCGATCTGCGCTCCGATACGGCTGCACGACTGGCGGCTGGGCTACATTGGATTCCTCAAGCACGTCGTTCGCTGGCGCGCATGGGGCGCGCCCGACATCAAGGACGTCAATGCCTGGGATCGGATCGTCGGCTACCGGCGCTTCCGAACCGCCTCCATTGCCCAGGTCATCGCGCTGGTCGACGTGGTCCGCGAAGCGCTCCCTCACGTGCGCCAACCTGCACTTGTTGTTCAGGCGCGCGCCGACCACGTCGTTTGCCCGAGCAACGCCGAGGCGATCCTGGGAAAGATCGGCAGTCGAGACAAACGCCTGCTCTGGTTGGAGAACTCCTACCATGTTGCCACGGTGGACCACGACGCGCCGCTGCTGAACGCGGCGATCTCCGAGTTCATCGCCGCTCGGGCCGTCCGGGCTACTACATTGGCCGAGTCCGGGGGGATGGAGCAGGCGGTGTGATTCCGCTGCGTGCGCGGCGATCGCTGGCCTTCGCGTCGGGGTTCGGCGTCGCCGCGGTCACCGTGTTCGCCTTGGTTGGCGAGTACGGCCATCGCCAGCTCACGCGCTGCAGCCGTAGCGACTTCCGTGACGAGCCGGACCGGTGGGGCCTGTCCGCAACCGAGGAGATGACGCTCCGCTCGAGGGATGGCCTGGCAATCCACGCCTGGCTGTTTCGTGCTCCGGTACCCGCACCGACGGTGGTCGGCTGCCACGGGCATGGCGGCAACAAGCATACGATGTTGCCGGTGGCCCAGTTCCTCCAGGCCGAGTTCAATGTGTTGCTGCTCGATAGCCGGGGACACGGCGACAGTGGGGGAAGCCGGACCACGGTCGGTTACGAAGAGCGGTTGGACGTTCAGGCAGCCGTCGACGAACTAGAACGACGTGCGCTTGGTCCGGTCGGAGTGTACGGGATCTCGATGGGCGCTGCGATCGCAATCCTCGCCGCCGCCGAGGACCGGCGGATCGCGTCCGTTTGCGCGGACAGTTCGTTTGCGCGTCTCCAATGGGCTGTCGCCCAGGCGGCGCGAGTGCGTGGCTACCCGGCATTTGTCGCGCCGATGGTCGCAAACGCTGGTTGCTGGGTGACGTCGCTACGCCTGCGCTACCCCATCACAGCCTTTGACCCGATCGAGGTCGTCGACCGCATTGCTCCGCGGCCTCTGCTGTTGATCCATGGTGAACGCGACAGACTGATCCCGCTCTACCACTCGCGGTTGCTCTACGCGCGAGCGGGTCCACCGAAGGACCTCTGGGTCCTCGGTGGCCTGGAGCACTGCCGCGGCCTCGACGAGGTCGGTGGTGTCTACCGACGCCGTGTCCTGGAGTTCTTCCGGCGAACCTTGCGTCGGCCCGGGGATTCTCGGCTGGTCGCGGCTCGTTGATTGCTGGTGTGAACGAGCGCGACAGATCGGCTCAGGCGCGCGCGGATCGCAGCCTATGAGTGTCAGCCAGCCAACCGCCGGCCCCGGCACCAAGGAGGTGCACCAGGTCGCCGAGAACCATGCCGCCCATGTCCATCGGACCAAGCACGTGTGGACCGAATCGACTGGCGAGATCGATCTCGACCCAGGCCTTGATCGAAGCGGCGATCAGGATGAAGATGATCGCCACGGCCATTGCTTGAATTACCCCGACGCGCCCCGCCACTCGACCCGCGACGTAGCCACCCGCGAACAGTGCCAGGAACTCAAGCGACGCAGCGGTACCCAGATGACCTTCGAGACCCAATCGTCCTCCGACGGCCCCGAGGGTTACCGCGACCATCGCAGCGGTCAGAAACCCGAGTCCGACCGCCCGCCAATCGATCATGCTGGTGAGCCCGCCACTGGAGTCCGTCTGCGCCATGCCGATGCTCCAGCTGATCTCAGGTGAATCGTACAGCAGGGCGAACCGCGAGTGCCTATGCGCGCGGCGTCCTTCGTCACTCTGCGTTGGCGTCTGCACCCTTAGCCTAGCGGCCACTCTCCTGCGACTCGTGGTGGCGCCGAACGTCCCGATCAATTGGGATGCTGCCCAGTTCGTGCTCGCAACGCGAGCCTACGACCTGCAAGGTCACCAGCCCCACCCGCCAGGTTACCCCCTGTACGTCGCGATTGGCCGGCTGCTCGCCCCGCTCGCCGGGGGCGCCACCGAGGCGTTCACCTTGCTGTCCGCGGTCGGCGGGGG
>JAUJPG010000038.1:29208-39600 GCA_030447245.1 Chloroflexota bacterium
CGGGGGCGCCACCGAGGCGTTCACCTTGCTGTCCGCGGTCGGCGGGGGTCTGGCCGTGGCGCTCCTTTTCCAGCTTGGCCGCGAGCTTGGTGGAGTTCGATTGGGCGTCACAGCGGCGGCGCTACTCACCACTTCGCCGCTGGCCTGGTACTACGGCGCGGTTGGGCTCACGTACGGGGTCGAACTCCCGCTGGCGACCCTGCTGGCATTACTCGTCTGGCGCTCGGTTGTCCGGCAGGACCGCCCCGCGGCGCTCTGGTCTGGGATCGCGCTTGCCCTGGTCGGAGGGTTTCGACCCACCTCACTCGTCCTGTTGTTGCCGCTCTGGGCCTTCGGGGTGCGCCGCCACCCGCGGCACACCATCGCCGCATCCAGCTCACTTCTGGCCTGCGGCGTCCTGGTCTGGCTGGTACCGCTTCTCTCGGCGAGCAGTGGGCCGGCGGACTTCGTCGCGGCCACGACCCGCCTGGCACGCCGCGCCCTCGGGCCGACTCTTGCGCCTGTGGGCGACGACGACATCCCGCTGTCAAACCTTGCCTTCGTCTCGGTGGCGGGTCTCCTCGGAGCGGGGGTGGCCGCTGCCGCGCTCCCGGCGCGGATGCCGGGCTGGTTCTCCCGTGTGCGCCACGATTGGCGCCTCGCCGCGTTCCTGCTGCTCTGGGTCGTCCCCGCACTGGCCGTGTTCCTTACCCTCCACGTCGGCCAGCCCGGGTACCTGCTGCTGATTTGGCCGGCCATCTCCCTGCTGCTGGCCGACGCCCTGCTAGGCTTCGCCAGTGCGATCGCCGCTTTATTAGCGCGTCCCCGCGGTTCGGCCCATGCGGTGATCACGACGCTGGCCGTCCTGACCAATGCCGCGGTGTTCGCAACGACCCCGAACGCGACGAGCCTCGACGCACTCGGCGGTGAGCGGCGCTTCTGGCGCGCTGTGGAAGAGCTTGGCCGGGCTTCCCCGCCTGATCGGGTCGCCGTGATCACCGGTGGGCGCGCGTCAGAGTCGTTTCGGCAAGCCATGGTTGTCCTGCCCGAGCACACCATCTACGCCATCGGACCCGACAGCTCCAGACGGACCGGCATACTCGTGACAGGCCGCGGAGACACATCTGACTACCGCGCCTTTCTCGACGGCCGTCCCGCCGAACCATGGCTTCCAGTCTCGCCCGGCACGCAGGGCCTACTCGTACTGGACGCCTCGACAGCGCGGCTGTTGGGCGCTTCCTTGCCGCTCACCGCTTTTCAGATCGCCGGCCGCGGCCTATTCTGGGCGGATCTCCCACCTGGTTGCGAACGCATCGCGCTCGCCACCCCAGGCGAAACCGACCCCTGTGATATGATCTCGACGTCTCAGGCCGCGAGCTGTGTGGGTCCGTCCGACGGGCAATTCGACGGCGGAGATCATGCCGCGTGGCCTGCTGGGGCCAGCAGTAGCTCCCGCTCGGCAGACACCGCGTCGTCGTCGGCGCTCCCGGAGCTTGTGAATGAACATCATCGTGACGATCAAGCAAGTCCCCGATCCTGACATCCCGCCGATCCACTTCAAGGTGGACGAGGCCGCTGGAAAGGTCGTGCCGCCGCCCGGAGTTGCGCCAGTCATGAACGGCTACGACGCCAATGCTCTGGAAGCCGCCTTGAAGTTGAAGGAAGCGCACGGGGGCAGGGTCACCGCGATCACGCTGGGGGGCCAGGAAGCTCGCGACACGCTCAAGCGGGCGGTCGCCATGGGCGCGGATGCGGCGGTACTCATTGACGATCCGAACCTGCGCGAGGGGGATAGTTTCACCACGGCAACGGCACTCGCCCGGGCGATCGAGAAGGTCGGCGAGTACGACCTGATCCTCTGCGGCCGCCAGGCGAGCGACACCGACGCCGGCCAGGTACCGCTCGGGCTTGGCGAGATCCTCGGCCTGCCGACGATTAGCCCCGTCATCGCTATCGAGTCCACGAACGGGGGTGTGAAGGCTCACCGCATGATCGAGGACGGCCAGCAGGTCATCGAGGCACAACTGCCTGCAGTCATGGCCGTATCGAGCGAGATCGGAGAACCACGCTATCCGCCGCTACGCGGCATCATGATGGCCGGTCGAACTCAGATCCCTGTCTGGACCGCCGCCGACCTGGGCCTGGACGACGGCTCCGCCGCGCCGAAGGTGCAACTCCGCCGTCTCTACATCGAGAGCCGCGAGCAGGCCTGCGAGCTCGTGGACGGAGACACCCCCGAGGAGATCGCCGCGGCGTTGGCCCAGAAACTGCGCGAGGCGAAGCTGATCTAGCTACATTAGTGCCGAGTGAGGGGAGCCGACCGCCGCGCGCGTGCCTGTGCTGTCGTGTTCATCGGTTAGGTACTTCGGGAGGACATGATGCCGGCCGCCAATGGGGTGCTGGTCGTTGCAGAAACAGAGCGGGGCGGACTGGCACCAATAAGCGCCGAGCTCCTGGGCGTCGGGCGTACCCTGGCGGAGGTGCTGGGCGGGACGCTCACGGCGGCGGTACTTGGCAGCGGCGTCGCCGAGGCGGCGAGCGCCCTCGGCGAGTTGGGCGCGGACGTGGTGCTGCTGGCGGACAGTCCCGCACTCGGGGAGCCGGGGGTTGAGGCGGCGCTGGAGGCGTTGACCCCGCTGGTCACGCAAGAAGCGCCCGATATTCTGCTCCTTGGCCACACTCCGGACATGCGCGAGCTGGCAGCGCGGCTAGCATTTCGGCTCGGGACCGGGTTGACGACAGACTGCACCGCCCTGCGCGTCGAAGATGGCGTCTTAGTGATGACGAAGCCAGTGTACGGTGGATCGGCGAATGCCGAGTTCACGGTCCCGCGGGCGCGGCCACAAATGGCCACGCTCCGGCCGAGGGCCTTCCGCCCCGCCGTTAGCGATCCTTCTCATCACGCCGAGGTCCGTCACGTTCCCGTTGAGGTTGGCGCGGCGGTGCGTAGCCGAGTGGTAGAAACAGTTCGCGAGGAGGCTACCACCGGCCCATCGCTCAAGAATGCCAAGGCAGTTGTCTCGGGAGGCCGCGGCCTCGGAGGGCCGGAGAACTGGCACTATGTCGAGGAGCTGGCCGCGTCGCTCGGCGCGGCCGTCGGTGCCACCCGCGCCGTGACCGACGCCGGATGGGTGCCACCCGGCCTCCAAGTCGGCTTGACCGGCGTGACGATCACACCAGACCTGTACGTCGCCGTCGGCGTTTCGGGCGCCGTCCAGCACATCGCCGGTTGCTCTGGATCGCGCAACATCGTCGCGATCAACAAGGATCCGGACGCCAATATCTTCAAGCATGCCCGCTTCGGCGTCGTCGGCGATTACAAGCAGATCGTGCCGCCCCTGGCGGCGCGGATCAAGGAGCTGAAGCGATAGGCCTCGCGGCGCTGCACCGGAGGCGCTCCCGTGTGCTCGCCCTGTGGCTCTCAGCATGGCTGAGCGCGGGAGCGGTGGTCGGGGGCTGCGAAGTGACGCGCGGCGACGACGGCATCAGGCACGTGCGAGGGGTACTTCTCGAAGTCGACGCCCCATCGCTGTCTGCCGTGCGATCGTTCGATATGCGGACGGAGGACGGCCGCCGTCTCACATTCCGCGCCGGAGGCGACATCGGCATGACCCCCGGTCACATGCGAGAGCACATGGTGCTGGGCGAGGCAGTGGGCGTGACGTACCGGGAGGCAGGCGACGGGCTACTAGTAACCCATGTCGATGACTAAGCGCCACTCAGGCGAGCTGCGCTAACGCTGCCTCGAGCTCGGGCAGAGTGACGATGCCCTCGTAGCGTTCGGCGACCATTCCGCTGGAGTCGACTAGAAACGTCCAGGGCTCGCTGGGAAGGTTCCAACGCGAGACGGCGTCTGCGACGACCTGGTTGCGCGGGTCCGTGTAGATCTCGACATGGATGAAGTTGATCCCCGCGGGTTGGCGACCCCGGGCTTCGAGCACCACCCCGAGCACGGGGGCGCATGTGGCCGTCACGCAGAACCCGGGCGTGGAGAACGTGACAACTGTCGGCCTACCATTGGTCAGGACCTGGTCCAAGCTCGCGACATGGAGCTCGCACGGCGGGATGTTCGAGCACGGACCGCCGGCATCGACTTCCGCGGCCAGGCTTTGCGCGCGCGGCGCCGGGCTCCCGATCGTCGGCGCTTGACCCCGCTCTTGCACGTCAATGCTCAGCCGCGCGGATTCCGGTGACCCGCCTGGGCGGGTGACGGTGACCTCGAGGCCCCAAGGCCCGGGTGCCGTGAACGTGATCGGCGCCACCCACATCCCCTTCGGCTCGACCTCAATCCAGCGGAACTGAGCCTCGGCCTCGGCAACCTTCGTCCCCTGCTGGCCTTCGATCCGGTAGAATCCGAGCAGCACGCGGGCGTCGGTGATCGGCCGATTGTCCTGGCCAATGAGCCCAACAGCGAACCGGTTCCGGCCGACGACCAATTCAGAGTTCGCTAGCACTGGATCAAACGTTGGCCGCGGCTGAGGGCGGTCGACCTGGGCCGCCGGCGGGGAACCGGATTGTGAAGCCCCCGCCGGGCCACACGCCACCGCGATGAGCGTGAGACTGGTAGTCGCGACGGCGCGCAGCGCCGTCCGTCTGCACATCCTGCGGGACATCATTGCCTCCAGGACAACCATAGGCCGCCGAAGACCTCGGCGCAACGATAGGCATGTGCGGCCACCTCCGCCAGCTACACTGTATGCATGTCGCGCTTTGCCGAAGACGTGTACCGACTTGTTCGCTGCGTGCCGGTCGGGAGGGTGATCAGCTACGGCGCTCTCGCTAGGGCGCTTGGGCATCCCGGCAAGGCGCGCGAGGTTGGCTGGGCGCTCTTCCGTTGCCCGTCCGACGTGCCGGCCCACCGAGTTGTCAACCGCGAGGGTCGGTTGAGCGGCGGGTGGGCATTCGGTGCCCCTGAAGTCCAACGACTTCGGCTCGAAGCCGAAGGGGTGCGCTTTAGCGCGCCCGAGCAACTCGATCTGGAGCGGTACGGCTGGCAGCCGGTTGAAAGCGTTCCATTTAGCGGACGTTGACACTCTGCTGCGGTCGATGGTACAACCGGCGGCGCACCCAGGAAGGTCGAGATGCCGATGCGGCCTAACCCGACGGTGGAACCCGAGCCACAGGCCGAGACCGACGACCCGCGCGTCGTCGTGATCAACGCGGACGGCCGAAGCCAGCGGCGGCCGTCCGATGCAGAGGACGCGCGACCCGAACCGTGGACCCCGCGCGTGGGCTTCGAAGTTCCACGTCGAGAGTCGCCGCAGCCAACAGCACCTGAGCCGGCGCCCACAACTCGGGCCGTCTTGACTCGCACGCACCGACGGATGTTGACTGCATTCGCCAGCATCTGTGTCGGAATGGTGATCGTCATGCTGACCTGGCGCCTCTGGAGTCTGCCGACCCCGCCTGAGCAAGCGGAACTCGTGGTCAACCCGCCTAGCGAGGAGTTGCGCGCCGCCCCCAGCGCGCCGGCCCCAGCAGAACCCATCCACGCCCGTCCGAGCGGATCTGGCGCAGTCTCAACGGAAATCCGAGTGCTCCAACCGAACTACGCGGTTGCGCCTGGGGACACACTCGCGAGCATCGCGCGGCGTCACGGCACGACCATCGAGGCGCTAGCCTCGATCAACAACCTGGAGAATCGGAATTCGCTCAGGGTCGGTCAGCGCCTGATCATCCCGTAACGGCCCCGGCACCCGACCGACTTACGCTGGCGCGCTTCCGTGTTCAGCCAGCTGCTGTCGGCGCGGACCTCGAGCAGCTCCGCGGTGACCGCCGCCGTTCGTGATGCAATTGGTGCGAATCTGTAATGAAAGCGCCCCAGTCCTGATCCGTATACTGCCGCGGCTCCAGGTGGCGGAAAAGGGGACGCACGCGCCTCGATCCTACGTCGACCAGTACGTTCCCAAAAGGGGCCGCGGAGGTTTCGTGTCCCAGACGCTTGCCCGCCGTTCGCTGTCGCACGCCCGGCCCTTCGCGCCGCGCGAATATGTCCCAGGCCGTGCAAGCGCCGGACGTGTCGACCCGAGCCCACGCGGCGCCAGAGTCAAACGCAGAAACCCCGCTGCGAGTGCCTCCGCCTCCGGCCGCGCTTCTCGCGGGGCGGCGAGCTCGCGCCGGGGTCGGTCGTTCGTCGGGGCGTTCATCGCCTTCCTACTCCTCGGCGGGTTCCTCGGCGTTCTCGGCTGGAAGCTGATCGAGACGCGCAGCGAAACAAGGCGGCTCGAGTCGTTCGAGCGGCCCGACCTGATAGACGCCCCGCCACCGACGTTCGCTCCAGCCTTCCACGACCCGCGGCTCGCGGAGATCCTTCTTAGACAGGCGCCGACCGTCGGGACCATCGGTATTTACGTGAAGAACCAAACCACTGGGGCGGTTGCGCAGGTCAATGGAGAGCGCTCGTTTCCGGCGGCAAGCCTTTACAAGTTACCGATCCTTGCGGAAGTTACGCGCCAAATTCGCCTTCGGCGGGTCGCACTGGACCAGGAGCTCGTTGTCGGGCGCGAACACTGGGTAGCAGGCTCGGGCGTCCTGCAGGCACGGGTCGGCGAAGGCGTTCCGGTCCGCGAACTTCTGCGGTTGTTGGTCGTGGAGAGTGACAACATCGCGGCAATGATGCTGCTGGACCTGGTAGGGATCGACAGCGTCAATCAGAGCATGGCGAGCCTGGGGCTGCGCGGCACGCGGCTGATGGACTATCGAGCCGGGAACGCCTACGCCGGTGCCGGACCGTACGTCACGACTCCGGAGGACATTGGGCAACTACTGGACGTAGTCGCTAGCGGGCGCCTCGTCGACGCCCAGGGCTCCGAGAGCGTGCTCCGCCTTCTAGAGAAGCAGCAGGCAAACTCCTGGCTCGCCGAGGGCCTCCCCTGGTACGCCAAGGTGGCGCACAAATGGGGCGACGTCCCGGGCGCACGACACGATGCAGGAGTAGTCTTCACTCCGGGCGGCCAGTACGTCCTGGTGGTGATGACCGAGGGTTTAGATTCCCGAGGATCGGCCGGCTACATCCGGGATGTATCGCGCGTCGTATTTGACTACTTCACCGGTCGACCCGGCAGCCCTCCGGGCGTTGGATCCAGCATACGCTGACATTGCGAATCGCAGGCGCGGCAGTGGGTCTGGCCCTTTTTCGACCCTAGACGAAGGGATTGCCTACGGTCGCCTGGACGATTTCCAGAACTTCCGCCACGTCAAATGGCTTCCCGAGGAGGTACGCCAGCTTTTTCCGATCCCCGGCGGGCAGGATCTGGGTGAAGGCTGAGATCACGACGATCGGGATGTCCCGAGTAGTCGGATCGGCTTTGAGGCTCTCGAGGGCCGCGTGGCCGTCCGTGCCGGGCAATGCAAGGTCGAGTGTGATCAAGTGTGGCACGATTTGACGCGCCATCCGCACGGCAGACCGGCCGTCGTAGGCGGGCACGGCGGCGTACCCACGATCATTGAGCAGTGTCACCAGCAGGCCGCTGACCTCCTCGTCGTCCTCGACCACGAGTACGGTGCGCCGCGCGCCCGACGCCGACCGTGGGCTCGCCACCTCCCGCCGATCATCCCCGTGGCCGTTCAACCCTGACCGACCCTGCATGGCGCTTCCCCCTCGCGTGGGCACCGACCCTGGCCGATCCACCGCCGCGGAGCCAGCCCACGCCAAACCCGGCCAACTCTCGGTGCCGAAGGGGGGACTCGAACCCCCACGAGGTTGCCCTCGACGGTTTTTGAGATCTGCCTCGCCCGTCCCTCAGCGTCCGACAGCGTGCCGTACCTATCTGGTCAGTCTCTGAGGAATCCCGCTCAGTGCCCCGCCGAAGCGCCCGATCCCGCCGCGATTGCAGTACTCGTTGCAGTACACCGGCAGGAGCAGATCACCGGTCCTTCCACCAGAAGCCGCTCGAGGCGAGGCAGCTCGTCAGGGCTCCCCTTCCTGCATGACCCCCACAGAGCTCCAAGGCGATTGTACACTGCCGCTTAGGGGCGGGTGCGCGCCTAGCTAGCGCCCGTCGAGCTCGGCGGTCACAGACGCCGAGGCCCGTCCCGGCAACACCGCCGTGGAGGTGGCCGAGTGGACCCAGTTGACCCTTCACACGCCGTTTCCCAGCCGCCGCTCTGCGCGTGCGGCGCGCCTGCATGGAACTATGGAGGCGCGTCGCCCGACGATCCGCCTCGGTACACCAAGCCGCCCGTATGCATTGACCATCGGTTGTGGGACCACTCAAGTTATCGTGCGGGTATGGTGGAGGGACGGCAGCGCTATGACCGCGAGCAGATAGCCAACGCCGAATACTGGCGACTAAAGCAGGCCGAGGAAGCCATGGACGACGCCTCCGCTCCGGGTCAGTTGCCGTCGCGCCTCCAGTGTCGCGCAGCCCGCAACCGTCTCCTCCACGAGTTCAAGCCGCTGCCTAATCTGGGCGACTGGCCGGAGGACGTGCATCTAACGCTGTGGGGCATTCATAACCCATCTGCTGACGTGGACGCACTTCGGCGCGAAGGCTGGGCGCCCGAGGCGATCGAGGTTTGGCAGTTCCCCTACCGGCACGAACTGCGTGAGCTTTACCGGAAGCGGCCCGAGCTGCTGGCCGGTCTGCAGCAGGCTCATCTGCGCGTCGGCTCGCCCGAATGGTCCAGCCGCACCGAAGGTATCCGAAGCCAGAAGGTATCACCGGAGGCAGAGGCCGCGTGTCGGCAGCAGCAGGCGTTCATCCGCGAGAACCCCGAGCTGTGGGCGACGCGTCACGAACGGTCTAAGCTGCGGGAGGCGTTGATCGACGAGCATCGCCAGCGGAGACTGGAGAATGCCGGGGCTGACCTGGTCGCGGTGTTCCATGATGCCGAGCTGGATCGACTGACCACTCGGGCCGACCTCACCGAGCCTGTCGTCAAGGCCGTGGACGCGGCCGTCCACGACCATCTAGCGCGTGCCCGGTCGGCGCAGGCAGGCGTGGCCCGCCCTCCAACCGACGTGCAGGTGGACGAGCGCCGGCGCCGCGGCATCTTCGAGTCGCGGGAGCAGTTCCGATACTGGGTGGGAAACGCCGTCCGCGCCCTCCGCGCGGTCGGCCAGAATCCCACGCAGCCAGCCGCGGCTGCGTGGTTCGCTAAGCAGGACCAGGGCCCGATGCCAGACGAGCGGACGCTCAAGCGGGCGAGAAAGACCTTCGGCTACCCGTCTTGGGATGCCCTCGTGGCCGAGCTCCAGTGACGATCTCGGCGGTCGGCCCCAAAGTGGCACCAGGCTGACCCCCTGCGATCTGGTTGCGGTCCCCCGCGCGGCCCGCACACTCCTAGTGAGTATCACGCGCTAGGAGGGTGCCTGTGCCGACGTTGCGGCTCGATCTTGACCGAGAGACCTACGATCACCTGCTGAGGCAGGCGGAAGCCGAGCGCCGGCCCATCGTCTGGCAGGCGGAGGTTGCCATCAGGCGGGCGCTCCACCTGCCGTTCCCAGCCGATAAGCCCGAGGACGCCGAGCCGACCTCTGATGCGGCGGTGCCTCGATGACCGGGGATCGCAGGCCGAAGCCGCTCATAGCGGTCAGCGAGGCCGCTTACCTGGCCGGCGTCTCGCGGAGCGTGGCCTATCAATGGGTGCGTGCCGGCTGCATGCCGGGCCACGTCGAGCTGAACGGGCGGCACTACGTCAAACGGCAGGTGCTGCTGGCGTGGCTGGCCGGTGATGGCGGCAGCCCGGGCGATCACATCGCCAGCGAGTGGGTCTACGACAGCGAGCGGGATCCTGTGGTGGGCAAGACGGTGGCCGGGCGGGAGAGCCGAGCATGAGCGGCCGAGTCCCCCGGCTCGACCGCGGTGCCATCCGCCACCGCGCGCTCACTCCGACGTCCGCAGGTCGTCGAACCTGGCCCGTGCGGCCTGCCATTTCGGCTGGCCGTGACCACAACCACGCGGTCGACGCGGCAAGCGGGACGGAACCAGAGCGGTGAGCGCGGTGTCGGCCCCTTGGGTGCTCGCCCGCCTGATCGCCGGCACTCCGGTCGACACGCAGGCGATCGACGGCCTGGGCGAGCCATGGCGCGAGCTAGCCGACGTGGTCGTCAATGCCAATGGCAGCGGGCGACTGCCGGCGTTCCTCGCGGCCGTCGACCGACGACCAGACGCGGGCGAGTTGAAGGCTGCCGTGTTCGCGGTCGATCCGTCGTCCGAGCCGCCGACCGAGGCCGAGGAGCCGGCGAAGACCGAGCGGTTCAGGCCCCGGAGCGCGGCGGAGATCCGGTCGATGCCCCCGCCCCGCTGGCACGTCGAACGCTACATTCCGGCCGGCGGGCTGGCGGCGCTCTACGGGCCGGCCGGCGGCGGCAAGACGTTCGAGGCGCTCGAGACCGCGTGCTGCATCGCGACCGGCAGGCCGTGGCACGGCCTCGAGGCCGTCCAATCGGGAGCCGTGGTGTACGTCGCA
>JAUJPG010000039.1 GCA_030447245.1 Chloroflexota bacterium
GCGTTACCGCAGTTCGGCCGGTTTGCCTCACGGGAGGCGATCGGGCGTGTCGCCGAGGAGGCCGAGCGGTTGGGCTATGCGGCGCTGTGGGTGCAGGAGCGGGTGTTGACGCCCACCGCCCCGCGCACCCCGTACGGCGGTGTGCCGGGGCTCGCCTGGCCCGAGCCGTACGCCTTAGTCTACGACCCGATCGAGACCCTGACGTATGCGGCAGCGAAGACCACGCGGATCCGGCTCGGCACGAGCGTGATTGACGCGCTCTACCATCCCCCGGTGGTGATGGCGCGGCGGCTGGCGACGCTCGACCAGCTGAGTGGTGGGCGCGTGATCGCAGGCCTAGGGCAGGGGTGGAGTGAGGACGAGTTCGAGGTGGTGGGTGTGCCCCAAGCGCGCCGTGGGCGGGGCTTCGAGGAGTGGATTGCGGCGGTGCGCGCGGTGTGGGGATCGGACCCGGTGCATTTCGACGGTCGCGCCTACCGCATCCCAGAATCGCAGATCGGCCCGAAGCCGGTCCAGCTGGGCGGGCCGCCGATCATCATCGGTGCTGTCGCTCCCGCGGCTGTAGAACGGGCCGCGCGCATTGCAGATGGCCTCAACCCGATCGCCTTTACATGGGAGATGCTGGAGCAGGCCATCGGCGGCTTCCACGACGCGGGTCGGGTGGTGGGGCGCGACTCAGAGCAGCTGCGGGTCGTGGTGCGGGCGAACAACCAGGTGAGCGAGCAGCCCTTGCCAGACCCTCGTCCCCCCTTCAGCGGCACGGCGGACCAGATCACTGAGGACCTCGCCCGCGCACGGAGCCTTCAGATCGACCACGTCTTCTTCGACCTCGGCTTCGCCGAGACACCCATCGATGCCCAACTCCGGCTGCTTGACCGGCTGCGCGCGACGGCTGGTTAGTGGCCTGTCAACCCTGATGTGACGGGTGCACGCAGATTGACCGCTGGAAGGACGTCCAGCATAGTCCCGGGTCACGGCGGACCCATTTGAGCTCGGAAGCGAGGAGATCACCATGTTTGCACAACTGATCCGCTGTAGGGTCAAGCCCGAGGCCTGGGACCGACTCCGCGCGCTGGATGAGCGCTGGCAGCGGGAGCAGGCGCCGATCGCACCCGGCTTCAAAGGGTCTACATCTTGCGTGAGCTGGAATCCGCGGACGGCTGCATTATGGTTGTGCTGTTCGAAAGTCGGGAGCGCGCCCAGCAGAACTCGGATCGGCCGGAGACGAATGAGTGGTACCGGCAACTGCTGACACTCATCGAGGGGGAGCCGGAGTTCATCGGCACCGAAGTGTTCCGCTCGTATCTCACCTAAGCCAGTTCGGGGGCTTGGCCGGTGCGAGAATCTGATGGGACCACAGCGCACGGGTCGGAGTGATACCCGGTTCACCCACCTGGTAGGCTGCTGGATCGCCTTGCAGCAGGCGCCGATCGGCGGGGCCTCGCCTCGCTTGACTGCAGCGGTGACGGGGGGCGGCGGCCCGCTCTGAACGTGAAGCCGCCTCGCCGGGTTGGCGCTCGGCGAGGCGGAAGGTGGCGCCGGCATCGCGCTCAAGCCGCGGGCGGGCCGTAGTTCGCACTGTCCCCAGTGCGCGGCGGGTCGATCATGCGCCGCATGATGTGGCTGCCTGGCCAATCGCCGAGGAGTGCTCGGTTCGCTCGACGCTCGTGTCGTTGCTTCGGCAGATGAGGAGCCCCGGCACGGTTGGAGCGGCACGGGGCGTGGCAGATCTGACCGATGGAGAGGCCTGCAATGGCCAGTGTAAGGAATCCCCAGCCACGCGCAGTGATTTACGTCCGCGTTTCGAGTGCCTGCCAGGAGCAGGATGGCATCAGCCTGGAGACGCGGAAGGCGGCCTGTCACCGGTACGGCACCCAGCGGGGCTACGCGGTGGCGAGACTGATCCTGCCCACTGCGGCGAGCGCGCGCCGGCGTCTGATCGGCGGTCCTGAACGCTGGCTTGTCGCGATGCATGCCGTCCCGCCTGCCGGGATCCGGCCGGTGCGTCCTCAGCGTCCGGATCTCGGTGGGCCGCCCGCCGCCCCGGGCTCGTACATTGATGGCAACGAGGACCGCTGGGTGGATGGGTGGCGTTCTTCGATGTTCGATACTATGCGCACCAGGCACTCGCGCGGTCGGGTTGACCCGTCGCCGGACCGTCGTGCCTGGACGTGAAAGGAGCTCAGCTGCCGTGAGCCTGCACTTGATCGGCATCATCCCCCCGCTCGTCACCCCGTTTGTTCCCGGTTCCCAGGATTTGGACGAAGACGCGCTCCGCGCCGAGATCCGTTACCTGCTCCAGACAGGCGTCCACGGTCTGACGCTCTGCGGCAGCACCGGCGAGGGCCAGACCCTGTCGGTCGAGGAGAGTGTCCGCTGCGCCGAGATCGCGGTCGAAGAGGCGCGCGGGTGCGTGCCGGTCGTCGTCGGAATCATCCGCGACTCGACCCGCGAGGTCATCCACTACGGCCGGGCACTTCGGGGCGTGCGCGGCGTGGACGCGCTGCAGATCACCCCGGTTCACTACCTCTTCAATCCCGGCCCCGAGGGCACCTACGCCTATTACAAGGAGATCGGCGAGGCCGTCGGGCTGCCGATCGTCATCTACAACGTCGTGCCCTGGAACACGGTCTCGCCGGAGACCCTGCTCCGACTGAGCGAGATCCCCGAAGTGATCGCGGTCAAGCAGAGTGGCGGCGACATCCACAAGCTCGCCGAGCTGCTGCGGTCGAATCGCGGCCGCCTGCAGGTGCTCAGCGCCGTCGACGATTTGCTCTACCCCTCGTTCATGCTCGGTGCCGTCGGCGCGATCGCGGCCGTACTAACGATCGTGCCCGACTTGGCGGTCGCCCTCTGGGACGCCTGCCAGCGCGGCGACCACGCGACGGCGCGCTCGCTCCACGAGCGGATCGTGCCGGTCTGGACGGCGGTCAATCACCCCGACATGTCCTCGCGGTCCAAGGCCGCGGTTGAGCTGCGCGGCCGCAAGGTCGGCCCGGCCCGCGCCCCACTACTGCCGCTCTCGGAGGAGGTGCGCCGCGAGATCGCGGATGCCCTCGAGCAGGCTGGCGTCCTCCAGGCGGCCGCGGTCGGCTGACCCCTGGCCATCTCCGCTGCGCCTGTCCAGGGGTTCTCGTCGCGAGTGCAGCACCGAGGAGACGCTGCACAGAAGTTGACGACGTTCGGGGCGGGGGGTAGTATGGCGGCCACGTCGAGTCGCCGATCGCGAGGACGGGGGCGTGGCCGGTGGGCGCTGCTGACGGGGCAGGAGATCGTGGGGCGGCGACACCGCGCGGGGTTTTCCTGGCGCTGGCCGAGCGGCTCCACGAGCGAACCAGGATCGTGGCCGGGGCGATGCTGGCCGTCATGCTGGTTGACGTCAACATCGCGGTGTTCTATCGGTACGTGTTCCGTAGCCCGATCTACTGGGCCGACGAGCTGGCGGTCTCGCTGATGGTCTGGGTCTCGTTCCTCGGAGCCGCGCTGGCACTGGCGGCTGGCCAGCACTACGGCTTGACCGGTCTGGCCGGGCGCCTGCCCACCGTCGCCGGGCGGATCGTGCTCGTCGCCGTCGAGCTCGGGTTCGCCGTCCTGCTCGCGATCTACGTCTGGACTGGCTTCCAGGTGCTCGGGCCGATCTCGGCCCAGCGACTGTCGGCGCTTGGGATCAGCGTGATCTGGGTGTACGCGGCCCTGCCGGTCGGCTGCGCGCTGATGATGGTCGAGCTCTTCGCCCAGTATCTCGGCAAGGCGCCGAATCGGGACGAAATCGGCGTGGTGGCTGAAGACTTCACCTGATGACCGCTCTGCTGCTCGGCAGCCTCACCCTGTTCATCGTGATCGGCATGCCGATCGCCGTCAGTGTCGTGCTCGCGCCCGGCGTAGGCTGACGGGAGACTCTTCCTCGGCGAGCTGTCGCTCGACGGCAGCCTGCGCCACCTGCACGGTGCTGCCGATGGTCGGCTTGGCCGGCGACCGCGGCATCCGGACGGTCCACGCGCTGGCCGTGGACGCCGCCGAGGTGGCGGTCGATGACGTCGAGGTCGGCACGGTCAGTACCTTGGCCGAACTGATGGTGGGAGCCATCGGCACCAGCCCCAGATCCGCGAGCTTCGATTCCATCCGCACGTGGACGCCAGCATGCCAGCCCCGCGATCGGTGACGTTCTTACTGACCCACTGCCAGGCGGGCGGGCTGTTGACACGCCGACCCATACGCGCACGATTTAAAACGTTCGTATGAAACGAGCGTTCATGAACAGTCGCGAAGTGGGTGGTCCGGGCGCGTCGTCGGATGCATCGACGTCCCAGCGCATCTGGCCGCCGCCCTGCGTGTGCTCGCGCGGGACGGCTTCGGCGCCCTCTCGGCGCGCGCCATCGCCGCCGAGGCGGGCACCAACTTGGCACTACTCAATTATTACTTTGGCTCCAGGGAGCTCCTGCTTGCGCTGTTCGACCACCTCGACGCCGAACGCCTCGCCCGCCAGCAGCGGATGTACGAAGCCCCGAATGAGCCGCTCAGTGCCAAGTGGCACCGCCGTTGCCTTCTATCGCCAGGATCTGGCGGACGGGTATGCGGATGCTCCAGGAGCTGACGGCGCACGGTTACTCGAACCCTGTGATCGGCGAGCGTGTGCGACAGCGGCTGAACGGCTGGCGATCGCTGCTCGAGGAGATCGCCGCCACGCACCTGCCGCGTCTCGGGATCTCGGTGCCGGGCGTGGTGGCCAGCGCCGTGTTTAGCTTGTGGCTGGGGATGGAGACGCAGCACCTGGCCGGCGCTACGGAAGAGGAAGGCGCTTCTTCGAGATCCTGGAGGCGATTGGCGATTGGCTGGAGCAGCGCGAACGTGAGGTCGGAGTCGCCTCAGAGGCGGACGGGCGTGTCGGAACAGCGTAGGACCAGACGTGAATAGATCGCAGGCGGGGAGGCCACGATGAGGGCGCGGTACCCGGACCAGGCGGGCTACGTGGAGCGGGACGGCGTCAGGCTCGCCTACGAGGTGTTCGGCGCGGGCGACCAGACGATCCTCTTGCTGCCAACCTGGTCGATCGTGCACGCGCGGCACTGGAAGGCCCAGGTTCCGTATGTTGCCCGTCACTTCCGCGTCGTCACGTTCGACGGGCGGGGGAACGGCCGGTCTGACCGGCCCAAGGGCCCGAAGGCGTACACCGAGCGGGAGTTCGCCGCTGACGCGCTCGCGATCATGGACGCGACGGGCAGCGACCGGGCCGCGCTGGTGTCGCTGTCGCGAGGCGCGCTGTGGGCGCTGCTGCTCGCCGCCGAGCACCCCGAGCGCGTGACGGTCGCGGCGTTCATTGGGCCCTCCGTCCCGCTCGCCCCGCCAAACCCCGAAAGGGCCAAATACCCCTTCGGCGATCCACTCGACACTGACGAGGGCTGGGCCAAGTTCAACAAGCACTACTGGCGCAAGGACTACCGCGGCTTCCTCGAGTTCTTCTTCTCTCAGGCCTTCGGCGAGTCGCACTCCACCAAGCAGATCGAGGATTGTGTGGGCTGGGGGCTCGACACTACCCCTGAGACGCTCATCGACACGGCCGAGGCGATAGCCCTCAGCCCCGAGGACGTGCGGGACCTCGCCGCCCGCGTGCGCTGCCCGGTGCTCGTCATCCACGGCGACGAAGACGCCATCGTGCCGCACGCCCGCGGCGCCGCCCTGGCGGAGAGAACGGGCGGCACGCTCGTCACCATGCAGGGCTCCGGTCACCTGCCCCACGCGCGCGATCCGATACGCGTGAACCTGCTGCTGCGCGACTTCCTGGAGCCCGATCCTAGGCCGCCGGCCGGTTGGACGCGCGGCAAGAGCCGCAACAAGCGGGCACTGTTCATCTCCTCGCCCATCGGCCTGGGTCACGCTCAGCGCGACATGGCGATTGCCGACGAGCTGCGCAAGCTGCACCCCCATCTGGAGATCGACTGGCTGGCCCAGCACCCCGTCACCGAAGTCCTCAGGCGGCGTGGTGAACGGGTACACCCCGCCAGCACTCAGCTGGCGAGCGAAGCCGCCCACATTGACTCGGAGTCCGCCGAACACGACCTGCACTGCTTTCAGGCCTGGCGACGCATGGACGAGATTCTGGTCGCCAACTTCATGGTCTTCCACGACCTCGTGCGCGAGGCGGACGAGCCGTACGACCTGTGGATCGGCGACGAAGCCTGGGAGATCGACTACTACTTGCACGAGAACCCGGAGCTCAAGACGGCGGCCTACGCCTGGCTGACCGACTTCGTGGGCTGGCTGCCGATGCCCGACGGCGGCAAGCGGGAGGCGTACCTGACGGCCGACTACAACGCCGAGATGATCGAGCACATCGCCCGCTTCCCCCGCGTCCGCGACCGGGCGATCTTCGTCGGCAACCCGGACGACATCGTGCCCGACCGCTTCGGGCCCGGGCTCCCGCATGTCCGGCAGTGGACGGAGGCGCACTACGACTTCTCCGGCTACGTCACTGGCTTCGACTCGGCCGCCTTCGCCAACCGGGAGGCGGTGCGGGCCGAGCTGGGGTATCGCCCGGATGAGAGGGTGTGCATCGTCACGGTGGGCGGCTCGGGCGTGGGCGGGCACCTGCTGCGGCGGGTGATCGCCTCGTTCCCGGAAGCGAAGCGTCGCGTGCCGGAGCTGCGCATGGTGGTGATAGCGGGGCCGCGCATCGACCCGCAATCGCTGCCGAACGCGGAGGGACTCGAGGTGCGCGGCTACGTCCACGAGCTGTATCGCCACCTGGCCGTATGCGATGTCGCGGTCGTCCAAGGCGGCCTGACGACGACCATGGAGCTGACGGCGAACAAGCGGCCCTTCCTGTACTTCCCGCTGCAGCACCACTTCGAGCAGAACTTCCACGTCCGCCACCGCCTGGACCGCTACCGGGCGGGCCGCTGCATGGATTATCGCCAGGCGCCTCCCGAGGTCATCGGTGCAGCGATCGTGCAAGAGCTCGGCCGGACGGTGGCGTACCGCGACGTGGAGAACGGCGCCGCCCGCGCCGCTGCCCGCATCGCGGAGCTGCTGTAGGAAGGAGGTAATCGGCGGGAAACTCGGACCTGAGGCTTCGATTGTCGGACCGCTCGCGGCGCGCCAGCCAGTGCACCGCGGCATGCAAGAAAGCAGGAAACGACCGATGGCACAGTGGCAACCGGATCCCACGTTTTACCCCACGGCGCGCCAGGCGATGGAGGCGCCACCCGAGCAGCTCGCCTACGTCGTCACGCTGAACACCGGCGGCAATGGCACGAGTAAGCCAGACGCGCTGTGCGTGCTCGACGTCGAGTCTAGCTCGCCCAGCTACGGCCAGGTGGTCGGCCGGGTCGACATGCCGAACGTCGGCGACGAGCTGCACCACTTCGGCTGGAACGCCTGCAGCTCGGCGCTCTGCCCGACCGCGCCCCACCCGCACGTCGAGCGGCGCTACCTGCTCGTGCCGGGGCTCCGCTCGTCGAGGCTGCACATCGTCGACACCAAGCCCGACCCGCGCCAGCCGAAGATCGTCAAGGTGATCGAGCCGAGCGAGTTGACCAGCAACGCCGGCTACAGCCGCCCGCACACGATCCACTGCGGGCCGGATGGCATCTACGTCAGCGCGCTCGGCGGCAAGGAGGGCGACGGCGGGCCGGGCGGGATCTTCGTCCTCGACCACGACAACTTCAGCGTCAAGGGACCGTGGGAGGCCGACCGGGGGCCGCAGCACCTGGCCTACGACTTCTGGTGGCACCTGGGGCACGACACGGTGATCACCAGCGAGTGGGGCACGCCGGAGATGGTCGAGAACGGGGTCAACCCTGAGCTGCTGCTGGCCGGCAAGTACGGCCACCAGCTCCACGTCTGGGACCTCCGCACGCGCCGCCACCTCCAGGCGCTCGACCTCGGCCCGGAGCAGCAGATGGTGCTCGAGCTGCGGCCGTCGCACGACCCGAACAAGACCTACGGCTTCGTCAACGCGGTCGTCTCGCTCAAGGACCTATCGTCCTCGATCTGGCTCTGGCACCGCGACAACGGCACCTGGAAGATCCAGAAGGTCGCCGAGATCCCGGCCGAGCCGGCCGAGGCGGACCAGCTCCCGCCGGCGCTCCAGCCGTTCGGGGCGGTGCCGCCGCTGGTCTCTGACATTAACCTGAGCCTGGACGACCGGTTCCTCTACGTCTCCTGCTGGGGGACCGGCGAGTTCCGGCAGTACGACGTCTCGGACCCCTTCAACCCGAAGGAGACCGGCTCGATCCGCCTCGGCGGGATCGTCCCGCGGGGCGGCAACGGGAACGGCCGGTCGCTCAACGGCGGGCCGCAGATGGTCGAGGTCAGCCGCGACGGCCGGCGTGTCTACGTCACGCAACTCGCTGTACGCCTCCTGGGACGAGCAGTTCTACCCGGGCGGGATCCGCGGCTGGGTGGCCAAGATCGACGCGAGCCCCGAGGGCGGGCTGCGGGTCGACCCGGACTTCTTCGTCGAGTTCGAGGGGAGCGCCCCCACCAGATCCGCCTCGAGGGAGGGGACTCGTCATCGGACTCGTTCTGCTTCCCGTCCTGACCGTATCCCGGCCGTGAGCCTCGCGGACCCGTGGCCGTGGCTGGCCCTCGCCGTCCTGGGGGCCTACCACGGCGTCAACCCGGCGATGGGCTGGCTCTTCGCGGTGGCGTTGGGCCTGCAGGAGCGGCGGCGCGCCGCCGTCCTGCAGGCCCTCGTGCCGATCGCCCTCGGCCACGAGGCCTCGATCGCGGTGGTGGTGCTGCTGGTGCGCGGGATCGAGCTGGTGGCCGCGCCCGAGACGCTCCGACTGGTCGGCGCCGGTGCCCTGATCCTGTTCGGGCTGTTCAAGTTCGCTCGGCCGCGATCGCATCCGCGCTGGGTTGGGATGAAGGTGACGTCGCGCGACCTGGTGCTCTGGTCGTTCCTGATGTCGAGCGCGCACGGGGCCGGGCTGATGCTGTTCCCGGTCCTGCGCCGCCTTCCAGAGGAGGGCCACGGCCACGATCTGCCCGGACTCGCCCTGAGCGGCGCGTCGGTCGTCCAAGACGTCGCCGCCGTGCTGGTCCACACCCTAGCGATGCTGGTCGTGATGGGCGCGGTGGCGGTCCTGGTCTACGACAGGCTCGGGGTTGGGGTACTGCGCCGAGCCTGGGTCAACCTCGACCTGCTCTGGGCAGCGGCGTTCGTGACGGCCGGCGCGATAACGCTGTTCACCTGACCGCGTCCACGAGGGAATTCGTCGACGAGCTCCCGGTAATCAGTGGCAAGGCCGGCGAGATGCTCCGTCGCTGACTGCGCCGGTGAGCAGAAGCGCGTCCTTTCACCTGTTGTGACGGGAACTTGCGCCATGCGACGCGGTTTAGTCTCGCACTACGGCAAGCAGCCAAGCGGGCCGCTGTTGGACCGGATCAACCTGCACGTCGAGGTGCCGGGGACGATGTGATACCCTCGAATTCAGGAGGCGTCTCGCTCCGTCCACCGCAGGGTCACCGCTACCGAGGTGCTACCCTGGACAGATTCCCGTGGCGATCGGGCTGGCCGCGACGCTGGTGGTGGGGGCCTCCGGGTTCCCGCTGCTGTCGATCGTCCCGCCCTCGATCTCGGGGCCTAACTCGTTCACCCTGCTGGCGATCCCCTTCTTCCTGTTCGCCGGCCACGTCATGGAGTACGGCGGGATCTCGCGGCAGATCAGTCGGCGCACGGAAGCTCAGGGCGGTCAGGGCGGTGAAGCTCAAATTCATGTCGACCGAGGGTGCGTGGTGCTACCGCGCCGCGCCGCGGGGCGGGGTTCTCCATCCGCGGCCGCCGCCTGCTACGTGTGCCTCAATGCTTCAATCGATCGGAAGGGTGTCGTTGCCTCGATGCTCGAGCTTGCTCGAACGCTGGTTGGAGGAGGGCCGATGATGACCCACAAGCTGCCGCGGGTGTCGGCTCAGGCGATCACCACGAGCGACTCGCGCTGGGACTGAGTCGGGCGATGGCCGCCTCCAACTTCCGACGCAGAGCTCCCGGGCCCTGAGCGGCATGCTGCTCCAACTGCGTGCGAGCCGTCCGTGGCAGCTGCTGGGTCGCCAGCCCGCGGCGATAGGGCGTCCGGGCCACGTCGTCGTGCGTGCGGACCTTCGCCCCATCCCGCTCCTTGCTGACCAGCTTCAGGACCCGCTGCCAGTGATTGGTTCACCGACGGTGCGCGCGTGCGCGGCCAGGCCGCCGCGCGGACGGCCGTGGAGTGGGATTCGATGGACGCGGCAGCGCCGCGCCTGCTCCTGGTGCGTGCCCGTCGACCCCGAGCGGGAGCCTGAGTGCTGGGCGAGCCACCGGCGGACGCGCAGGGAGCGGCGGCAAGCGATCCGACCGACTGGACCTGCCGGGCGTGCCGGCTGATCCTCGGCCAGGTCCGCGACGGGGCGCTTCGCCCCAGCGTGCCGGGCGAGTCGGTCGACGGGTGAGGCGCGGCGAGAGTACCTGGCCCCAATTGTGGGCAGGTCCGAGTCTAGCGCCGGCTGATGTCGGCCATCGCTCTTTACCCGAGACGCGTAGAGGACCGTAAAAGCCCACCGCTCACCGGTTGACAGAGCAGAGCGGACGCAGCCTCACCGCGTGGCTGTCAAATCGCTCGCTGCCACAGTCGTCCACTCCGAGGCCCGCGGAGATCTGAGTGCCCTGGTTGTGTGGGAACTCATCCAGGAGGTCATGGCGCTTACGCATGGCCGAGGTCAGGAGTGGGTGTCAACCAACGAGATCATACGGGCGTTCAGGTAGTGGCTCCGCATACGAACCGCGCCACCATCGCTGCCGTCGTGAAGTCGCATTTCATGAACGACCCGAGCAAGAAGCACTACCCCGGCCAACAGCACCTGCGGAACCTGCTGACCGTTGCGGATCACTCGACGGTGCACGGCAAGCGGTACCGGCTCCTGACCGAGGCAGAACGCCGCACCTTCCTGGATCATCCGCCCACGGACCTCGAATGCGTGAGCTCTTGCCGCAACAACGGTGCACACCGATGCGCGTTGCTTGTTGGCGACGGGACGCTACGGGAAATGACTTCATCCTGCGCCAAATCCGTGTGTCTGACCTTGAGCAGAAGTGACATCGGGAGCAGCTTGGCGAGCGGATCGACGGGATCACGGCCCTCGGAGCAATTGCTCGGAAAAGGCTGCGCGATCGAGGTCACCTGTCTCGATGTGTCCGCGCGGTTCAGACAGGCCGGCCTGCGTGCCACGACCTGCCGCGAGGGACGGGATCAGATCGCCTCGGATGATCAGATCCGAGATCTCGAGCCGCTCGCGGGCGTGGCGCCGCCAACTTTCGAGGGAGCGGCAGTCGAACGGCCGGCCGGTCTCGGACTCGTAGCAGCTCGAGCCGGAGGTCGGGCCGAACCGGTTCAGAAAGTAGTGCGTCCCGTCCGTGAAGCTACCGTCCCTGAATACGACCAGGGACGGGCCCGCCCGCGTCAAGTCCCGGCCGAGCATCACGCTGTTGGCATCCTGGATGCCAAGAAGACCAAGGATGGTTGGCGTGATGTCGACGTGACCGCCGGCGACGGTCCGTACACCGGCGGCCTCCCCATGAGGCAACCGAATCAGAAGCGGCACCTGCTTTCTCGTCCGGAAATGGTGGTACTCACTCCACTCCGGAAATCCGAGGAGGCGGGCAAGCTCGGGCGTCTCTCCGAGGAAGCCCTGATGATCGCCGTACAGCACGACGACGGACCTATCGAGCACGCCGCTCTCTCGTAATGAATCAACGAATTCGCCGAATGCCTGATCGAAAAGGTGCACAGAATGGAGGTAATCAGCCACCAGTGTGCCTTCCAAGTCGCCGAGCTTCAGGGCACGATATTTCTCTGGGATGCGGTATGGGTGATGATTCGCCGAGGTGAGGAGAAAGGCGAGAAGCGGCTCCGCCTGCGTCCCCAGGATCGGAGCCGTCTGGGAGAAGAACGCTTGGTCCGACGCCCATAGTCCGCTGAAATACTCCTGGATCTTATAGCTCTCTCTGAAGAAGGATCGCTCGAAACCATACCGAGGGTGAACGCGATTCATGTTCCAGATGTAGCCAGCCGCGGCGGTGGCAGACAATGTCGCGTAATCATGATCCAAGAGGATCGCCGGAAGTGCCCGATAGTGGTTCGCGGAATACCTGATGGAAACCACACCAGTGGATAATGCATGGAGGGAATGCAACGAGGCAAATTCACCGTCAGATGTCGTTCCCAGGTGGGTCTGGTCATGGAAGTTTACGAAGTGGAGGCTTTCATTCGCCCATGCGGAGAGTCTCGGGGCCACCGGCTGTCCATCGATCTCTAGTCCGATCGGAAAGGCGTGCAGGGACTCGGCACTTATGAGAATCACGTTCCGGCCCTGCGCGACGCCGAATAAATCCGATGGGATCGCCTCCTTCGTGCGCTCGTCGTCTAAGAAACGGCGGACACGGTGGAACTCTTCCGGTCCGATGTTGTGGCCGCCCGGCCGCAGGCTGAGCGCAGCATCGAGCAGGTGGTAGGGCAAGACGCCGATCGTCGAAGCGACTTCGATGCGGAGGGTCGTATGCGCGAAGATTCCGTGTTCGTCCTGAAGGGACAGCTGCACCGTAGGAATGGCGAGCAGCAGACCGGACAGGAGCAGTCCAAAGCGGAGGTACCTCGTATCGCAGGCATCGAGATCGGGGATCTGCTTGCAGGCGCGCAGGTAGAGGGGTAACAGGAGTATCCCGGCGACCACGTCGGCGTAGCACAGCGCGTTGGCTGGCCGGAGATACCGCAGGATACTCGGGATGACCAGGGACAACTGGGATACCAGCGCTGCATCAGACATCGACATCACGTCGCCGTGGAAGCGAAAGTGGACGAGTTCAGCCATGCCCAGCGTTGTGAGGGCGAGGTCAAGCGCAAGGAGCACCGGGAAGCGCCAACGACGAGGCAGCGAGAGGAGCGGCGTGAGCAGGAGGATCAGGCTAGCAAGCGTCGCACTGAAGATGTGCGGCCGGAGCTCAGCGGCCCTGAGGACGTGAATCGACGGGCGTAGCCACCCGGTTATCGGGTCCGTCTCGGTGAGCCACCATTCCCACGATTGCGCGGGCAGCAGCACACTGAAGTAGACCAGCTTGCAGTACAGGAGGGCCGCAAAGCAGGTCAGAGGACCGACGTCTAGCAGCCAGCGACGCGACACAGTCGTGTTCGTCGGTGCTCTCGCCGCAGCGGTCATCGCTTGAGGCCGAGGCCCGGCGTGTGGGACTGATTCAGGGCGAACCCCCGTCATGGCGGCCGAGGCGTGTTCCCGGCCCAACCGGTCGAAGCCAGGCTTCGCTGGCCATGAATCTGCCAGTGTACCAGGAGCCGGACGGGCTTGACACAACCGTCGCCTTCACCCACCATTGCTAGTTAAGTAGCGCTGATTGCTGGTGGCAACGCCCTCGGGATAGGGTGGGGCTACCACACCCACCAAGCGTCGCGCCCGAGTCAACCCTGGGGGAGGCGGGACAAGCCTTTGAGCCGCCTGCGGAACCGCCTCCTGATCTGGGGATCGCTGGCGCTGGTTGCCCTGATGCTCGGCCTAGCAGCCCCCGGGCTCAAGCGCCCATCGGTTGCCCTGACCAGAGACTTCGAGGTCGACGGCACGGTCGATTGTGAGCAGCCTAGCGGGCAGCACTGCCCGATCGGCGACGTCCTGGCGCTCTGGACCGAGGACCTCAGCGGGACCATCGAGCGGGTGATCCTGGACGTCTCGTGGATTCGGCGTCCGCTGGAGCGGCTGCGCCTGAAGCAGGACGACCTACTCTGTCTGGAAGTGCGAGACATGCCGGGCGAGCGGCCGCAGGCCATCGGGCTGGTCGAGCCCTGCGATGTCGGCGGGACTATCAACCGCGGCCTGTCGACGGCCGACCGCGAGATGCCCGAGCAGCCCAACCGGCCAGGGGATGATCATGAGGTGTTCACCGCGTCGGCGCCGACCGCCACCGGGACGCTGGCAGGGCCAGCGTCAGCGACGACAATCTCGGCGCCGACCGCCACCAGCACGCAGATGCCGGTCTCAATCGTCGTGACGGCACCGATGGCGACGCCCACGCCGGCCAACACGCCGGTGCCGCTCCCGGACCTGACGATCAACACGCCGGTGCCGCTCCCGGACCTGACGATTGCCAAGGCCGACAACCCTGACCCGGCCGCTTTCCAGCTTGTCACCTATACCTCACGGTGAGCAACTCCGGCGCGGGCACGGCGGCCGGGGTGCTGGTGCTGGACCAGTTGGCCCCGTGGGGCGAGCGAGGCCACGATCATTCGCGCTGACGGCGGTTTCATCTGCACGGCCACGATCGCGCCCCGCCCGGAGGTGCGCTGCACGGGCGGCGTGATCGCGGGGGGCGGAGCGCCACGATCACCTTTGATGTGAGATACGCCAACGTGCCGTATTACTACTACTACTACTACGCTCCGCCCTCCATTATCGTCACGAACACGGCGATAGTGGACCTGGGACAACACCATTAGTGAGAGTAACGAGGGGAACAACACCGCCATGGAGGCAACGACGATCCTCCGTAGATAGTGACGGCTCTCCCTTCCGCCGATTCGGATTTCCTACGAGACGAACAGGCCATCATCATCCACGACAAGGTCGCCGGGCGGCGACCCTCCGGCAGGGCGCCGAGCAGGGCACGACCTTCGCCACACTGCTGACCACCGCCCGCAAGCTCGGCCAGAACGCCTGCGAGCGGCATTGCACCATCGCCCGACCCTCGCCGCTCCCGCCGCCGGCCTGGCCCCTGAGCGACTTGGCAGTGTCACATTGCGGTCAGGAGGGCCAAAGTAGACTGGTCCGCGCGCATGCGCCTTCGGCAGCGAATGGGTGGGCAATCAGCCACTGAGGGTGGCGCAGGCCGCGCTCGCTGGACGCGGATATTCGGAAGGTGACATTGTCAAGCCTATATGAGATCTCGTATCGTCTGGCGCGCGGCGCCCGCTGGACGCCCTGGTCGTCCTTGATGCTACGCTGAGAGTGATTCCTCGGGGCGTTCCGGCGGATGCTGTGCCTGCCTGCTGATCCGTTGGCCGCGGGCTTTGTTGTATGGGCACGCCGCCGCTCTGTACGGCGTGCGCGACATGACCGACAAGACCGACGAAATCCCTGGATTCAGAGCAGCGGCACAGGGTTTCGTCGATCTTGTCAGTACCGTCGCGTAGCGGCGCGGCAACATCGGGGTGGCGAACCCGCATGACGAGTGGCTTCGCCTGGACGGACGACCTCTGGACGTTCCGCAGCGCGCCGCACCGTCGGGGCGGGCACCCAGCAGGCTTCCTGGAACGATCGACCCGGGGCGGCTGATCGGTCGGCCGTCGTTCGTGGGCGACTCCGTACTCGACCCGATGATGGGTAGCGGCAGGACGATTGACGTCGCGGCACGCTGATGGCGTTCGCGCCGCACTGCGCCGCTGGGCCGATGTCTCGGTCCGTGGTCGCCGCTATTGCTCCAATTGCATCCTGGCAGGTATCCTCCGCGGTCAACACGGTTGGGGAATTGCTCGGAGCGATCGTTATCCAGGAGGAGCACGCGCGCTATGGCGGAGACGTATGATTTCTACAAGGCCGAATACATCTGGACCGACGGCACCCAGCCGACGAACAAGCTGAGGTCGAAGGCGAAGATCGTTCCGATCGGCGAGAAGCCGCCGATCTGGGCCTTTGACGGCTCGAGCACCCAGCAGGCCACCGGCGACCGGTCCGACTGCGTGCTCAAGCCGGCCTTCGTGTGCGACGATCTGATCCGCGGCGAGCCGCACAAGCTCGTCGCGAGCGAGGTGTTCCTGGTCAACGGCGAACCCCACCCTCAAACACCCGCGCGGCGTGTCGGGAGATCACCGAGAAGTACAAGCACCACGTCACCTGGTTCGGGTTGGAGCAGGAGTACACCTTCTTCGACGGCATCAAGCCGCTCGGCTGGCCTGACAACGGCTTCCCGCTTCCGCAAGGCGGCTACTACTGCGGCGTCGGCGCGGACGAGGTGTTCGGTCGGCCGGCCGTCGAGGCACATCTGGAAAACTGCCTCAAGGCCGCCCGAGGGTCTCAGGAATCAACGCCGAAGTGATGCCCGGGCCAGTGGGAAGTCCAGGTCGGCCTGGCCGCCGCGCCAGAGGTGGCGGATCAGCTCTGGGTCGCGCGCTGGCTGCTCTACCGCACCGCCGAGGACTTCCCGACCACGTCCGGGCAACAGCGTCTCGGTCCGTCTCGATCCGAAGCCGTGAAGGGCGATTGGAACGGCGCCGGGCTGTCACACCAACTCTCGACCAAGGAGATGCGAGAAAGCTACGACGCCTGCATCGCCGCGGCCGAGGCGCTGGGCAAGCGCCACGACCTCCACATCGCCAACTACGGGGCCGGGTCGACCAGCCACCACGAGATCCAGGAGCGCCTCACCGGCCACCATGAGACCGCCGCCTACACAGAGTTCAACTACGGCGTCTCGCACCGCGGCGCCTCGATCCGAATCCCCTGGCAGGTGGCCATCGACAAGAAGCCGGGTACATCGAGGATCGGCGCCCGAACGCCAACATGGACCCCTACGTCGTCACCCGCCTGATCGTCGAGACCGTCTGCGGCACCGCCGACGGCGACCTGCCCTCCTGAATCGCGCAGGTCCCTCTCCGCCGCGGGGTGGGGGACCTGCCGAGTTCGTCCCACCGCAACGATCCGCGGGACGCCGCTGGCCTACCGCATGACCGACTTGGGCGTGGCCTCCAGGCGGGTTACGACGATCTTGTCGCGGTCGAGCATCTCGTCCACGCGCGGAGTGATTTCGTTCTTCCAGAAGTCGGTCTGATAGACGGCCGCGGCTCTTGAGCTGCTCGCGCTCCGTGCTCGCTCTCGAAGCGGCGGATCCAGACGTACAGGTCGTCCTCCTGCTCGCCCACCCAGCTTCCCAGGATGACCATCCCCTTGGACACCTGGAACGGAATGATCACCTCCTCCATGTAGCGGACCCACGCTTCGCGCTGGCCTGGCCGCGTCCGATACTGCCTCAGCTCGTAGAACATCGAACCCTCCCTGAATGAAAGTAGCGGGAAAGCACTCCGTCTGGAGCCCACCCCGCGCATCGGACCGGCACGCCGTCCTCGGCGGCCGGCTGGATGCCCCGAGGCTCGTCGAAGCACGAGCCATCCATGGGAATGGGGGCTCCAACGACGTCTCGGGGGGCCTGGCGGACGAGCTTGACGGAAGGGTTTGACGGATCGGGCAGTCCGCCGTGGACAGACTGAACACCATCTCAAGCAGGAGAGGCGGGTGAGCGCGTATCGAGCTTGATCGCGGGAGCGAGGCACCGGGCCGGGTGCTCCAGCCGAGGGGGTGAGCGCAGACCCTGATCGAGCGCACCCGAGGAGGAGCGGAGCCATGGCAACGATCGGCACCTGGAAGCCGGATCCGAGTTTCTACCCCACGGCGAAGGCGGCGATGGAGGCGCCACGTGAGCGGCTGGCCTACGTCGTGACCCTGAACCCGGACGGCGGCGGCAAGCCCGACGCGCTGTGCGCGGTCGACATCGATCCCGGGTCGTCCGACTACGGCCAGATCGTCGGTCGGCTGGAGATGCCGAACGTTGGCGACGAGCTGCACCATTTCGGCTGGAACGCCTGCAGCTCGGCGCTCTGCCCCACCGCGCCGCACCCGCACGTCGAGCGGCGCTACCTGATCGTGCCGGGCTGCGCCTCGCGCATCTACATCGTGGACACCAAACCGATCCGCGGCAGCCGAAGATCGTCAAGGTGATCGAGCCCGAGGAGCTCGCGCGCAAGACCGGCTACAGCCGCCCGCACACCAGCCACTGCGGGCCGGACGCCATCTACTTCAGCGCCCTTGGCGCGCCCGACGGCGGCGGTCCGGGCGGAATCTTCCTGCTCGACCATGAGACCTTCGACGTGGTTGGGGCGTGGGAGCAGGAGCGCGGGCCGCAGCACCTGGCCTACGACTTCTGGTGGCACCTCGGCCGTGACGTGATGATCAGCAGCGAGTGGGGCACCCCCAACATGGTCGAGGCGGGGCTGAACCCGGACCTGCTGATGCAGGGCAAGTACGGGCACCAGCTCCACATCTGGGACCTGCGCCGACGCCGCCACGTTCAGGCGCTCGACCTCGGCGCCGAGCAGCAGATGGTGCTCGAGCTGCGTCCGTCGCACGATCCGAACAAGGAATACGGGTTCGTCGGCGTGGTCGTCTCGCTCAAGGACCTGTCGGCCTCGATCTGGGCCTGGCACCGCTCGAACGGGAGCTGGCAGGTGCAGAAAGTCATCGAGGTACCGGCCGAGCCGGCCCCGCCGGAGCAGCTCCCGGACGCGCTCAAGCCGTTCGGCGCGGTGCCGCCGCTAATCACCGACATCAACCTCAGTTTGGATGACCGGTTCCTGTACATCTCCTGCTGGGGGACCGGTGAGTTCCAGCAGTGGGACGTCTCCGATCCGTTCAGTCCGAAGAAGACGGGCTCGGTCCGCATGGGCGGGATCGTCTCGCGCGCGGCGCATCCGAAGAACGGGGCGCTGAACGGCGGTCCGCAGATGGTCGAGGTCAGTCGCGACGGGCGGCGCGCCTACGTGACCAACTCGCTCTACGGCTCGTGGGACCCGATCTTCTATCCGAAGGGGATCCGCGGCTGGCTCGCGAAGATCGATGCGGACCCGGCCGGCGGCCTGCGCATCGATCCGGACCTGTTCCTCGAGTTCGAGGGCGAGCGGCCGCACCAGGTTCGGCTCGAGGGTGGCGACGCCTCGTCCGACTCGTACTGCTTCCCGTGATCGACGCCTGGCCTTGACCGATAGCTGGCCGTGGCTGGCCCTCGCCTTGCTGGGGGTCTACCACGGCCTCAATCCCGCGATGGGGTGGCTCTTCGCGGTGGCGCTGGGCCTGCAGGAGCGGAGGCTGTCCGCCGTCCTGCAGGCCCTCGTGCCGATCGCACTTGGCCACGAGTTATCCGTCGCCGTGGCCGTGGCGGCGGTCGGCATGGCGGAGCTCTTCGCCACGCGCGACCTGCTGCGCGCGACTGGTGCGCTCGTCCTCGTCGCGTTCGGGATCTTCAAGCTGCTCAAGCCGCGCTCGCACCCGCGCTGGGTCGGCATGCGCGTCAGCCGGACGGACCTGGTGCTCTGGTCGTTTCTGATGTCGAGCGCCCACGGCGCCGGATTGATGCTCTTCCCGTTTCTGCTGGGTATGCCGGCGCCGGCCCATGCCGAGGACGTGGGCGGCCACGCCCTGCCCGCGGGGGCGCTGGCCGGCGCGTCGATCGTCCAGAACGTCGCGGCCGTCTTCGTCCACACGCTCGCGATGCTGGCCGCGATGGCGGCGGTCGCCGTGGCAGTCTACACGCGACTCGGGGTGGTGGTGCTGCGCAAGGCCTGGGTCAACGTCGACGCGCTGTGGGCCGTCGCGCTGGTGGCCACGGGCGTGCTCACGCTCTTCACCTGAGCGGTACGCGAGATTGCGAGGATGAACGTCCGTCCCTCTTGGATGAGCTCGCCGGGCCCCGTGCCCTATTCCCGGTGGGAACCGCGAGTCACTCCGCGAGCGGGTCGAAGCCATGCTCGGCCAGGAGGGCGTCATCCAGCACGGCGCCCAGGCCGGGCGTCTGAGGGATGAGCAGGTGGCCGTCTCTGATCGGCTCCTCGGGGCGGGTCAGGGCTGCGCGCCAGCGGACTTCGCCCCAGGCGAATTCGAGCACCGAGAAGTTCGGGAGGGTCGCGGACAGGTGGGCGCTGGCAAGGGTCGCGATCGGCCCGGACGGGTTGTGGGGCGAGACCCACACCTGGGCGGTCTCGGCCAGCGCGGCGATCTTGCGCCCTTCCCAGAGCCCGCCGCAGTGTTTGACGTCCGGCATGATCGTGCCGGCCGCCTTGCGCTCGACCAGCGGCCGAAAGGCGGCCCGCCCGAGCCGCTCCTCGCCGGCCGCGGTTGGGACGTCCGTCGCCGCCGCGACCGCGGCCAGTCCCTCCGGATCGGCGGCCAGGTCAACCGGGTCCTCGAGCCAGGCCAGCCGCAACGGCGCCAGCTCGCGCGCCACCCAGATCGCCTGCTCGCGGGTCAGCCGCCAGTGACAGTCGACTCGCAGCTCGGCATCCGGGCCGATCGCCTCGCGCACGACCCGCACCCGCTCGATCCCGGCCGCGATGAGCCGGCGTGCCTCGAGGCCGTCAAGCGTCCACGCAACCCCGTCGAACGGAGCCAGCTTGACCGCGCCAAACCCCTCGGCAACCGCGCGACGCGCCGCCTCGGCAAAGCCAGCCGGCGCGCGGTCGGTCACGGCGCGGTTGACGTTCGCGTACAGTCGCAGTCGGTCGCGCAGCGCGCCGCCGAGCAGGCGATGCACCGGCACGCCGAGCGCCCTGCCATTCAGGTCCCAGAGCGCCTGCTCGAGCCCGCTGATGGCCGTCGCGGCGAGGCGGCTCAGACCGTTCCCCCACGGCACCGCGCCGGTCGCGGCAACCCTGGCCAGCTCACGCCAGAGCGGCTCGACCCCACTCGGGTCCTGCCCCACCAGCGTCGGTCCCAGCCGATGCTTCACCAGGCGAGCCAGCAGGCCATCGTCGCCGCTGTGGGACGCCTCGCCCAGCCCGACGATCCCCTCGTCCGTCTCGACCCGAACGAACACCCAATCCCCGCGGTGACTCACCCGCGCCCCCAGCACACGGACGTCGACGATCTTCACCGCGCCCCCGCCATCGCCGCGACGTCGCCCAGCGCTTGCGCTCCAGCCTGCTCGGCCAGCGCGCCGGCGGCCTCCGGGTCTGGATCGCAGACCGCGGCGAGCAGAGCGTCCAGGTGCGCGACAAAAGCGCGTCCATGATACGCCCGCGGGTGCTTGATCGCCCCAATCAGCCCCAGTTGGACGCGGTCGGCCATGACCCGTCGCCAGGCCGACAGAGCACGCCGTCGACGCTCGCCTTTCCGCGCGTCCGGCCGTGGGGTCGGCTCGCCGCTCACCCTACGCTGGCCGGGTCCAGCTCCACGCCGAAGCCTGGCGCGTCGCTCGGCCGCACGAAGCCGTCTTTGATCGGCGGCTCGCCGCGCAGCCACGTCACCCAGGGTCGGCCGCTCTCGGCCAGCGGGCGGTCGCCGAGCGCCGCGACGGCGTGCAGGCCCCAGACCTCGGCGCCGCGGTGCGGGACTACCCACACCCCGCGCTCGGCGGCGAGCCCGTAGATCTTGCGGAGCTGGGTCATTCCGCCGCACCAGCTCGCGTCCGGCTGCAAAATTGCGTGGGCCCGACGGTCGAGGATTTCGCGGAAGCCGTGCACTCCGTACTCGTGCTCGCCCCCGGCGATTGGGATCGGCGAGCGGCGGACCAGCTCGGCGTAGCCGTCCAGGTCGTCCGGCGACAGCGGCTCCTCGATCCACTCCACGCCGTAGGGGAAGATCGCGTCGGCCATCCGGAGTGTCGACTCCAGGTCGTAGCGGAAGAACATGTCGGTGTACAGCTTCACGTCCGCCCCGACCCGCTCGCGTGCGACCAGGACTGCCTCAATCGATTCTGGAACGTCGCCAGAATGACGGTTCAGGTGAAGCTTGACGTGTTTGAAGCCGCGCTCCACCTCGTCGTTCACCACCGCGTCGATTGACGCGTAGACCGGGATCTCGGAGTGCCTGAGTCCGCCCAGCAGCTCGTAGACTGGCTGGCCGGCCCGCTTGCCGACCAGGTCCCAGAGCGCCAGGTCCACCCCGGAGAGCGCCATGTAGGCCAGCCCCTTGCGCCCGAACGGCAGGATCGCCCGGTACATCCGCTCCCAGAGGCGCTCGATGTCCGCCAGGGCCTGGTCGCTGTCCTCGCCGATCTCCTGGCCGACCAGGACCGGGCGCAGGACCGTGTCGATGATGTGGATGCCTGACGGCCCGCCGCCGCCAACACCTACACCACTCAGTCCCTCGTCCGTCTCGACGGTGACCGCGATCTGGGCCATCGCCGTTCGCCAGTCGCGCGGCTCGTTCGTCCCGCGCGGGACCGCGGCCCGAACCTCAGTGATCTTCATCGCTCCCCCGCGTCTACCATCCGATCGCCGTGCCGTCGCGGCGCGGGTCGGCGCCGCCAGTCAGGACGCCGGTCTCCTGATTGATCGCCACGCCTTGGCCGCCACCGACCGTCCAGCTCCAGTCTGGCAGCACGTTGACCTCGTGTCCGCGCTCGGTCAGCCCGGCCCGCGCCTCGGGCGAGACGCGGCCCTCGACGTCGACCAGCGTGCCCTCGAAGGCGCGCACTCGCGGCGCTTCGATCGCCGCCTGGACGTTCATCCCGAAATCGAGGTGGTTGAGTAGCATCTGCAGCGTCGTCTGGAGGATGCCGTAGCTGCCCGGCGTGCCGATGCCGAGGACCGGCCTGCCGTCGCGCGTCACGATGCACGGGGCCATCGGCATCTCGCCGCGGGCGCCAGGCCGCAGCCGGTTGGGGCTCTCGAGATTGATGTCCTGCCAGTACAGAAAGTTGTTGACCGTCATGCCGGTGTCGCCGGCGACCAGCCCGCCGCCCCAGAGACCGCCGTGGCTCTGGGTCACCGCGACGACGTTCTGGTCGCGGTCGACGACTTCGAAGTGGGTCGTGTTGTCGCGCCGGTACCGCAGCGGGTCGCCGGGGCCAACGGCGCCGAGCTTGTCACGTCGGTAACGCTCGCCCTCGCTCGGCGCCGCGCGCTCGCGGTCGATCAGCGCTCGCCGCTCACCGACGTAGCGGGGATCCAGCAGCAGCTCCACCGGGACGTCGCGGTCCATCGCGAAGCGCGCGCGGTCGGCACTCGCCAGCTTGATCGTCTCGAGCACCAGGTGCAGGTACTCCGCGGAGTTGTGCTCGAAGCCCGCCACGTCGAACGCTTCGAGGATCTTGAGCGACTCGAGATACTGCACGCCGGAGCACTCCGGCGGCAGCGTCGAGACGCGGTGGCCTCGGTAGTCCACGCCGATCGGCTCGCGCCATTCAACCTCGAAGTCGGCCAGGTCCTCCATCGTCAGGATGCCGCCCGCTTCCTGCACGCCGCGCACGAACCGCTCGCCGAGCTGACCACGGTAAAACGCGTCGCGCCCGCCTTCGACGACCTCGCGGTAGCTCTGCGCCAGCTCCGGCTGCGGCACGATCTCGCCGACCCGCGGAATGCGACCGCCCGGCAGGAACACTCGGCGCGACGACGCGAAGCGACCGAGCCGCTCGGCCTGCTCCTCCAGCGTCCGACCGCCGAACGGGGAGAGCGGCCAGCCGCGCTCGGCGTTGTCGATCGCGTCGCGAAACACCCGCCCACGGTCCATCGTCCCGAACCGCTCGAGCGCCGCCAGCCAGCCGGCCAGCGGCCCCGGCACGGTCGACGCGCGCGGGTCGTCGTGGAGATCCTCCTGGTCTGACCAGAGCGTCGGCTCGGCCGCGCGCGGCGCGTGGCCGAGGTAGTTCAGGGCGTGTAGCCGGCCCTCGGCCGCCTCATAGAAGAGCAGGTAGCCGCCCCCACCGGCCGGCCCCGACATGAACGGCTCAACCACGCTCAGCGTCGCTGCGACCGCCACCCCGGCGTCGACGGCGTTGCCGCCGTCCAGCAAACAGCGCAGCCCGGCGAGCGTTGCCAGCCCGTGCGCCGATGCCACGACGCCCTGCGTCCCGATCGCCGGCGGCCGAACCGCTCCGCCGTGCGGGCCGACCAAGCTGTCGCTCTCTCGCTGCTCGCGCATTGGCCTACTGCGCCATCGCGATCGGGCTGCACCCGGGAGCATCGGCGTCGTGTGCCGCGCGGTCCAGCAGGTACTCGGGAAAGGAGCCGCCGCCATCGGCCTTGCCGAGCTCGAATAGCTCGTGGACCGTCCCGGGCTCGTCGAGGGCGAGGTTCTCGGCGAACGGGTCGGGCCGGGTCATATCGTGCAGGAACGCCCCGCTGCCGTCGACCTTGCAGTTGAACCACCATTGCTCGTTGACGACGGTCATCGCCGTGGCCCAGCCGACGGTCACGTGGTCGCGGATCGGCCCGCCACCCTGGAACGCAGTGGTCAGGAACGAGCGGCCGTCGATCGGCGCGGGCGGCGGCACGCCAGCCGCCTCGAGGATCGTAGCCGACACGTCGTGGTGCTGGACCCAGCCGTCGCAGACGGTCCCGGCCCCGAGGCCCCCGGGGTGGCGGACCAGCATCGGGACGTGCATCGTCTCTGGCTCGGACGGATAGCCGCGCTTGCCAATGTAGCCCCGCCGCTCCCAGATGCTGTGGCCATGGTCCGACGCGACGATCACCAGCGTATTGTCCAGACGGCCTTGGGTCCGCAGCGTCTCAAGCAGGTGTCCGAACCAGCGGTCGCACATCGTGACCAGGCCGCTATAGTTGGCCCGGGTGCGGCGGACCAGGTCCGAGCCGAGGTCCGGCACCTCGGTGTAGGGCGAGACGACCTGGTCCTGGCCATTCGTCGGATCGTACGGCCGGCGGTAGTGCTCCGGGACGAACCACGGCTCGTGCGGGTCGAACGACTCGACGGTCAGGAAGAACCGCTCGGCGTCCAGGTTCTGCTCCAGCCAGCGCCCGGCTTCCTGGAACACCTGGGCGTTGAACCACAGCTCCTCGCGGACGCGGTCACGCATGTTGAGCAGGATGCGGCTGGAGAACCAGTCGACGCCGCTCGGCAGTCGCCCCCACGGCCGCGAGGCGAGCCGCGCCTCGCGCAGCTCGCGCGGGACATAGTGGTCGATCTCTTCAGCAGTTGGGACCGGTCCGCTGCGCGACGGATCGGTCTCCTGGCCACGGATGAAGGTCCACTGATCGAAGCCGCGCCAGAAGTTCTTGGAGGGCTTGAACTGGTGGTACAGATCGGAGACCAGGCCGGTCCGGTAGCCAGCCGAGCCGAGGATCTCGGACAGCGTGTGCTGCTCTTCCGGGATCGGCCCCCAGCCGGGCGCGACGCCCGGAAAGTCGCCTTTCAGCTTGAAGTCGCCGTTGTGAAACGGGTAGGTCCGCTGGCCGGTGTACAACGCCCGCCGCGCCGGCAGCGTCGGCAGCGACTCCGGGTACGCCCGCGTGAACCGCACCGACTCGCGGGCGAACGCGTCCAGGTTCGGCGTAGCGACGGGCGCCCAGTCCGCCCACGGCGGCGGCGTTCCGTTGCAGCCAACCGCGTCGAACCGCAGCGTGTCGAAGACGACCAGGACGATGTTCAGCGGACTATCGGCCCGGTAGTTCGGGTGCATCATGCACGGTTCCCCCAGAGTGACTTTGGACCGCCCCTGCGTAGTACCGGGATACTATCGTGTGAAGGGAACCCGATGCCGCGCAAACTCCGGCAGCTCCGAGCTGACCTCCTCCAGGCGGGCCGGAGCCCGGTCCGTAAGACAGGAAGCCACGAGATCTGGAAACACTCGCTGGTGCCGAGCGTCGAGGTCAACCTGGCCGCCCCGGACGGTGCGGACGCCCATCGTTAGCAGGACCGTGACGTGCGCCAGCCCATGCGAGGGGCTCTCGAAGTACGACGGAGGCCTCCATGAACGAGCACCCACGCTACTCGATCGTCATCGAATGGTCGGAGGAGGATCAGTTCTACATTGCCATCCTGCCGGAGTGGGGCGACCTCATGCACTCGCACGGCGCGACCTACGAAGAGGTGCTTCGGCGAGGCAAGGAGCTCATCGAAGGGCTCGTGGCCGCGCGGCAGCAAGAGGGCGAGCCGCTCCCGCGTGCACGTGTGTTTGCCGGAGCCTGACTCGGCCTGGTGCATCAGCTCCGCTGCGCTTTGGCGCGCTCGCGGGCCTCGACCGGCGCTGGCTCGAACTCCTCGGGGGCGGGTGTGTATGGGATCTTGACGCCCATCGCCAGCACCGCGTCAGGGCCGCCGGCCTCGGCGACGCGCCGCTGCTGATCGGCCTTGGCGCGACGGTCGGTCGCCTCGGGGTCGCAGATCGCCCGAAGCTCGCGCTCGAGGGCCGCGCGGGTCTCCGCGTAGGCCGGGTCCTGACCCAGGTCCCGCGTCTCCAGCGGATCGTCCTCGAGGTCGAACAACTGCGGGGGCATGCCGACGTAGTGGACGTACTTGTAGCGCTCGTCGCGGACCATGTACATCGCCGTCGGCGACAGGATCGCGTGGTACTCGCTGAAAACGACCCGCCGCTTGTCGCCCTGTTGGGCCAGCGCGAAGGCCGATTCGCCCGGTAGCTCAGCGTCCTCCGGCGCGGGCGCGGCGCCGACTGCCTCGACGATCGCCGGGAAGCAGTCGGTCAGGTTGACGTTCGTGTTCGAGACCTTGCCCGCGGGAACGTCCGGACCGGCGACGAGAAACGGCACGCCGACCGCCCCCTCGTACATCGAGCTCTTCCACCACATGCCGTGCTCGCCAAGCTGCTCACCGTGGTCGGTGGTGTAGATGATTCGGGTGTTCTCGGCCTGACCGGAGTCTTCGAGCGCCTGGAGCACCAGTCCAATCTGCTCGTCCAGGAACGAGACCATCCCATAGTAGGCCCGGACGGCAGTCCGAATGGTTGGCTCGTCGAACGGCTCGTCGAGCGCCTGCTTAGCGCGCTGCCAGCGATGGAAGGGGTGCTGCGACCATGCGTCCGGGCTCCACTGCACCGGCATCGGCAGGTCGTCCGGATGGTACAGGTTGAAGTACTGGTCTGGAACGATGAGCGGGAAGTGAGGATGAACGAACGAGGCGAACAGCGCCCAGGGTTTGTCCTGCCCCTGGGCATCCTCGCGCAGCCACTTCACACTCTCGCGAGCGATGGCGCGGTCGTACCTGGTGTACTCGGACTCGCCCGCGCCCGCCTCGATGACCTGGGTCCGGCTCTGCGGGCGGGTCGGCATCGCGTCGCGCAGGCAGCCGTAGACGTCGCCGACGCCGTCCAGGACGTGGACCGGCAGGCGCTGGTCCGGGAAGCCGCTCGGGTCGCCCACCTTGCGGTAGTGGAGCTTGCCGATGGTGGTCACCTTGTGGCCCTGGCTCGTCAGCCGATGCCCCCAGCTCGGGGCCTCGGTCCCGACGTACGGGGTTCCGTTGTCCCAGGAGTCGATCGTGTGGGCGTACCGCCCGGTCGCCAGACTGGCCCGCGAGGGAACGCAGATCGGGGTTGGGCAATACGCGTTCTCAAAGCGCGTCCCGCGCGCAGCTAGCGTGTCCAGGTTCGGCGTTCTGACGACTCCGTTGCCATAGGCGCCGAACACCCGCTTCGAGTGCTGATCGGAGTTGATGAAGAGAACATTCGTGGGTTTCAACGGGTGGTCACCTCTCCAGGCTTGTGATCCGGCACGGTGACGTCAGCGGTTGCGTAGTCGCCACCAGGGCGCTCAAGCGGTGGGCAGGGCTCATCGCCCGGCGCTCCTGGCCCGCTCCCGGGCCTCGACCGGCGCCGGGTCGAACTCGTCCGGAGCCGGCGTGTACGGAACCTTGACGCCGGCCTTGATGACCGCCTCGGGGCCGCCGGCCGCGTCGACCCGGCGGCGCTGGTCAGCGCGGGCGCGGCGGTCAACCTCCTCCGGATCGCAGATCCCGCGCAGCTCGCGGGCACAGGCGGCGCGAACCTCGGCACAGGCGGGGTCCTGACCCAGGTCGCGCGTCTCGTCAGGGTCGGCCTGCATGTCGAAAAGCTGCGGCCGGTGGCCGACGTACTCGACGTACTTGTAGCGCGCGTTGCGGAGCATGAAGATCCCGCTCGGCGAAGCGCTGGCGTGGTACTCGCTGAAGACGGTCCGTGGCCGATCGTCCTCGCCCGCAAGCGTGAACAGCGACGCGCCCGGTAGCTCGGCGTCCTCTGGCGCCGGCTCGGCGCCGACCGCCTCGACGATGCTCGGGAAGCCGTCGACGAGCGACACGTTCGTGCTCGAGACCTTGCCGACCGGCACGTCTGGCCCGGCCACGATCATCGGGACGCCGGCCGAGCCTTCGTACATCGTGTTCTTCCACCACAGCCCGTGCTCGCCCATCGTGTCGCCATGATCCGTCGTGTAGACGATTCGGGTCTGCTCGGCCAGGCCGGACGCTTCGAGCGCCCCGAGCACCAGGCCCACCTGCTCGTCCAGGAAGGAGACCATCCCGTAGTAGGCGCGCAGCGCATTGCGGACCGTTGGCTCGTCCAACGGCTCCTCCAGCATCCCTACGCGGCGCTTGAAGTCGAGCGCCGGGTGGCGCGGCCACTCCTCGGGCCGCCATTGGACCGGCAGCGGCAGGTCGTCCGGGTGATACAGGTTGAAGTACTGGTCCGGCACCACCAGCGGGAGGTGCGGATAGAGGAAGGAGACGAACAGCGCCCACGGCCTGCCGTTGTCCGGCGCCTTGCCGAGCCAGCGAGCCGCCTCGGCCGCGATCGCGCGGTCGTACCTGGTGTACTCGACCTCTCCCGCCCCGGCTTCGAGCACATAGCGACGCTGGTCCCGTGGCGGCATGTCGCCGCGAAGGCAGCCGAAAAGGTCGCCCTCGCCGTCGAGGACGTGCATCGGCAGCCGCTGGTCCGGGAAGCCGCTCGGGTCGTCCGGCTTACGGTAATGGAGCTTGCCGATCGTCGTGACCGGGTGCCCCTGTTCGGTGAGCCGATGGCCCCAGCTTGGCGCCTCGGTTCCGACGTACGGCGTGGCGTTGTCCCACGAGTCGATCGTGTGGGCGTAGCGGCCGGTCGCCAGACTGGCCCGCGAGGGGACGCAGATCGGGGTGGGGCAGTACGCGTTCGCGAAGCGCGTCCCCCGCGCGGCCAGCGCGTCCAGGTTCGGCGTCTTGACGACCGAGTTCCCGTAGGCGCCAAACACGCGCCGGCTGTGCTGGTCCGAGCTGATGAACAGGACATTAGTCGGCTTCACGCGCGCCCCTCAGGCCTCATCCCTTGAGTCCGCCGGTGGTGAGGCCCTGGACCAGGTACTTCTGGACGAGCAGGACGAACAGGAACGTCGGCAGGCTGACCAGCGTCGCCGCGGCCATCATCGCCCCCCAGTCCAGCGCCTCCTGGCCAATGTACGAGAGCACCGCCACCGGCGCGGTCTTTGTGTCGTTGCCACCCAGGATCAGCGCCATCTGAAAGTTGTTCCAGGAAAAGATGAAGTTCAAGACGGCCGCCGCGATCATCCCCGGCGTCACCAGCGGTAGCGCCACCGCCAGGAACGCCCGGACCCGACTGCAGCCGTCGATCAGCGCCGCCTCCTCCAGCTCGCGCGGGATGTCCTCGATGAAGCCGATCATGATCCAGATGGTCAGCGGGACGGTGATGACCAGGTGAGACAGGATCAGGCCGAACAGGTTGTTGGTCAATCCGACCTGGCGGAAGATGATGTACATCGGGATCAGCGCCCCGAAGTACGGGACCATCCGCACCACCAGCAGCCAGGTCGCTAGCTGGTCCTGGCGATAGCGGGCGATGCTGTATGCCGCCGGCAGGCCGAGCACCAGCCCCAGTCCGACCGCGCCGACCGCGACCACCAGACTGTTCCACAACTGGGCCGCCAACTGCTGCTGCGCGAGCACCTTGGCGAAGTGCTCCAGGCTCGGCTCGAAGCGCCAGACCGAGGGGTAGGCCATCGGCAGCGCCCCCGGCTTGAGCGCCGTGACCATCATGTAGACGACCGGGAACAGGAACGGCGCCATGACCGCGGTCAGGACGGCGTAGAACAGTGCCCCCCGGAGGCCGCGGCGGAGCGTCCGCCCCACCGGCCGGGTTGTCGCACGGGGCGCGACACGGGCCGGGCTCAGCACCCCCATCTCAATACTCCCACGACTTTCGACGCCAGGCGATCATCGGCAACACGACGGCCAGGACCAACAGGAAAAACAGCATCGCCGTCGCCGCCGCGTAGCCCATCCGCCAGTACGAGAACGCCTGCAAATAGGCGAAGATCGGGAAGTTCTCGGTCGAGCCGGCCGGTCCGCCCTGGGTGATGACGTAGATCACGTCGAAGACTTTGAGGGTGAAGATCGCGCGGAAGATCAACGCCACCATGATCGACGACCGCAGCAGCGGCAGGGTGATGTGGCGGAAGCTCTGCCAGCGGCTGGCCCCGTCGATGCGAGCGGCCTCGTACGGCTCCAGGGGCAGCGATTGGAGCCCGGCCAACAGGATGATCACCGTCATCGGCGTCTCGCGCAGCACCTCGGTCGCGATCAGCGACGCCAGCGCCGTCGAGGGGTGCGCCACCCACAGGAAGCCCGGGTGGCCAACGGTCCGCATCAGCTCGTTGAGCACCCCGAGCTGCGGGTTGAACATGACCCGCCAGACCAGCGCCATCGCCGCCGGCGTCGCGATCATCGGCAGCAAGATCGCCGTGCGGGCGACGGTCTTGCCCCGGAAGTTTCGGTTCAGCAGGAGCGCGATGCCCATCCCGAGCATCATCTGGAGCGCGACCGAGATGACGGTGAACACCCCCGTCACCCAGACGCTGTTCCGGAAGCGGCCATCCCGAGCGAGCAGCTCGACGTAGTTGTCCAGCCCGATGAAGCGCATCGGCCGCGCGCTGGTCAGCGACCAGTCGTACAGGCTTAGCCAGGCGATGTAGAGAACCGGTGCCGCCACGATGGCAAGCATCGCCACGACCGCCGGGGCCGGAAACAGCAGCGGCAGGCGGCGCTCGACGAACGCTTCGACAGCGTCGAGCGCCGAGCGCCGCGCGGGACCGGCTGATCTAGGCAGGGCGCGGGCCACGATCCAGGGTCCTCCTAGCCCAACTTGCTCCAGTCCACGAGCTTCCGATTCGGCGGCTCGGTCCGATCGAGCAGGGCATCGGCCTGGCTCTGGACCTCCTTCAGCACCGAATCCAGCGACTGGCCGCTGCCGATCACGATGGTGTCGACCGCCTTGGCCATGATGTCGCGGAACTCGTCGACGGCCAGGATCGGCGGGCTGACCCAGTTGCGGCCGTACTGGATCGCGCCGAGTGTGACCTCGAGCAGACCCTGGGTCGCCTTCAGCTCGGGCGATTCGAGGTACTGCTTGTCCTGGTAGGTCGACAGGCGCGGGCTGGAGTTGCCGGCCAGGCCGCGCCGCACGAAGTTCTGCTTGTTGGTCATCCACTGGAGCCAGAGCCAGGTCGCCTCCTTGTTGCGGCTGAACGGCGAGATCGCCGCGTTCTGGACCGGCAACATGATCCAGTAGCCGCCAGGCACCGGCCCGTCGACCGATCCGCGCGGGATGTAGCTCGCGCGCACCTGACCGGCGATCTTCGGCGATTGGGCAGGATCGTTGAACCGGGTCGCCCAGTGATTCAAGTCGGTGAACATCGCCGCCTGGCCCTGCTGGAAGGAAGCGGGCGCCGCGCGGTCGTCCATGTTGCCGACGCCCGGCGGGCCGTAGTCGCGGAGCATGCCGCCGTAGAACTCGAGCGTCTTGCCCATCTCGGGGGTATCAACCGCCAGCCGGCCGTCGTCGCCAATCCAACGCCCGCCCATCCCGTACAGGTAGGTCCCGATCTGGGTCGTCGCCCATTTGCCGCCGCCGCGCATGACGATCCCGTTGTATCCCTTGTCTGGCCGGTTCAACGCCTTGGCCGCCTCGAACATCTCCTGGTGGGTCTTCGGCGGCTGGATGCCGGCTTCGACGAACAGATCCTCGCGGTAGCAGAAGATCTGACACTGGGCCGTCAGCAGCGTGACGGCGTTCGGCGGCGCGCCCTCGGCTGGAATCTGCTGGGCCGTGCGCGCGCCAGCCCCGAAGTCCTCGAGGTCCCACTCGGGGTTGGTCAGCTCCTTGTCGGCGATGTACTTGTCGAGCGGCTCGATCCAGCCGTTCTCCCAGAACTGGCGCCCTTCCTGGGAGACCTGCATCCCGTAGGTGTCGAGGCTCGCCTCCTTGGCGACCAGCTCGATGTTCTTCTTCTGGCGCTCCTGGGCTGTCCCATACCCCTCGTAGACCAGCTTCATCCCGGTCAGCTGCTCGAACTCGCCGAAGTGCGGCTGCAGACCGCCGATCGTCGCCGGGTTGTCCTGCCAGATCATCCGCACCGTGGTGCCCTTGAAGCGGTCCCACTTGAACCCGCTGCCGGCGACCGTCGCCGGCCCGCTCTGCGCCGGCGCGGCTGTTGCCGGCTGCGCGGCCGGGGCCGCCGTAGCGGCCGGCTTCGGCGCATCCGCTGGCTTGGCCGGCGCTGGCGTCGGGGCCGTGGCAGTTGGCACGTTGCAGGCGGCCAGCACCCCCGCCACGGTCAGGCCGCCGAGTGTCCCGACGCGGCGGAGAAACCGGCGTCGGGTGATCCTCGAGCGAGACACTCCTGGTCGCATCGCCCCTTCGTCGCGCATCGCACCCCTCCAGGCTGTTCGTCCGTCCGGGACCTCGACGGCTGCCGAGCTCCCGCGTCAGCAAACGTTGACCCCCCGCGCGTGGGCATCGCCGTCGGCGCCACCTCGCGCGTCGCAGCGTACAGCATAGCGTGGAGTGCCCCCGCCGCGCCGCTGCCGAAAGTGCCGCATGAGCGTCACGCCCTGCTACGCGTCCGCTGACCCGCAAGACCTGCCGCGCGCCGCTACACCAGCTCGGGCGTGAGGAGAGCCTACTGCTTGAGTGCCCCGGCGGTCAGACCCTCGATGAACTGCTGCTGGAACACAAAGTAGAGGATCAGCACCGGCAGCGAAAACAGGACCAGCGCCGCCGCCAGCAGCGGGTAGTTGCCGTAGAACTCGGACGAGATCAGGGTGTAAATGCCAGTCGGCATCGTCCGCATCCCCTCGTCGGTGATGAACGTCAGCGCGAACAGGAACTCGTTCCAGTTCTGCAGGAACAGGAAGATCGCGACCGTCGCCAGGGCCGGCCGCCGTCAGTGGAGCATGATCGTCCAGAAGATTCTGGAAGTCGTTGGCCCCGTCGATCCGCGCGGCCTCCTCCAGTCCCCTTCGGCAGCTCCTCGAAAAGCCTTTCATGATGTAGGTTCCGAAGGCCAGGCCGAACCCCGTGTAGGGCCCGATCAAGGCCAGCGGCGTGTTCAGCAGGCCGAGCACCTTGAGGTTGGCGAACAGCGGGATCAGGGAGATCTGGAGCGGGATCGTCAACCCGATCAGGATCAGGGCGTAGATCGCCCCGCGGCCAAAGAACCGCAGCCGGCCGAGCCTGGTACTCCAGCCAGCGCCGAGATCAGGACGGCGATGACCATCGACACGGCCGATATGTAGATGCTGTTCCAGTACAGCCGGGCCGATCTTGGTCGCGACCCAGGCCCGCGGATAGTTGTCCGGGGTGGATCGGCCAGGCCAGGATCTGCCGCCGAAGAGCTGCGGGTTGTCCATCAGCGAGAGGCTGACCATGTACAGGAACGGCCCGATCGAGATGACCAGGGTCGGGATCAGGACCGCCCAGGCCGCGGCGTCACCGCTCCACCGCTTCGGCCCGCTGACCGCTCCGGGCGACGTGGACCAGTTGGCCGTGGCGTCAATCGCGCTCACGGCGGTTCCCTCCGCCCAGCGCCTCACCGCTCATGCAACAACACCGTCTGCAGCCAGGCCGTGCCCATGATGACGACGACCATGATCACCGCGATCGACGACGCGATGCCCATCTCGTTGAGATCGAAGGCGTGGCGGTAGAGCATCGTCGCGAACACCTCGGTCGAGAAGGTTGGCCCGCCGCGAGTCATGATGAAGATCAGATCGAAGACCTTGAGCCCCGAGATGATCGACAGCACGGCCGTGATCCCCAGGATCGGACGCATCAGCGGCGTGATCACCTTCAAGATGAGCTGTCGGCCATTCGCCCCGTCGACGCGGGCCGCCTCGATCACCTCCTGCGGCAGGCTCTGCAATCCGGCCAGCAGGATGACGAGGCTAAAGCCGACGTTCTTCCAGACCGAGACGGCGATCACTGCCGGGAAGGCGGTGGACGGGTCGCCCAGCCACGACTGCGCCAGCGCTCCCAGCCCAACGTCGCGCAGGAACGTGTTCAGCAGCCCGCTGTTCGGCTCGTAGATCCGCTGGAAGATGATCGTCACGACGATCAGCGACATCACCACTGGGACGAAGAACAGCGTCCGCAGGAGCGAACGGCCGGGCAGCTCGCGATTGAGCAGCAAGGCCAGGCCGAAGCCGAGGCCGACCTCGAGCGGCGTGCGCGCCACGACGAACAGGACCGAGTTGAACGCCGCCTTCCAGAAGATCGTCCTCGGCCAGTTGGATGTAGTTGTCCAGGCCGACGAACGCCCCCACCGGGACCCTGAGGCCGTTCCACTCGTGGAAGCTCAGCCAGACCGAGTAGAAGATCGGGTAGACGATGAACGCGCACAGAACCGCCACCGCCGCCCGACGAAGGCGTAGCCGACGAGGTGACGGTGGAGGTCTCCGCGGCGTCGGGCCGAGCGGCTGGCCGCGCCAGTGCCCGAGCCTCAGCCAACGGTGAACTTGCGCTCGCCGGCCCGCTTGGAGGCGGCCTCGACCTCTTCCATCACTTGCTTGCCCTTCTTCTGGCCGCGAAGATGGCCTGCATGCCCTGGTAGAGCGCCTCCTGCACCTGCGGGGTGAACAACACCCGGGACGTGCCGCGGGGCTGGAGCTTTAGGAACTCCGGGAGCAGATTGGGTCCTTGAGGGCCTGCATCTGGTACGCAATCGCTTCAGCGCTGATCGGCCCGTTCGGCGACAGGCCGAGGTTGCGGGTGTACTCGATCTTGCCCCACGCGCCGCGGGGATCGCCTTGATCATCTCGAAGGCGAGCTCGGGATCCTTGCTGTTCTTGTTTACCGTCAGGGTAATGCCGACCGAGCTCAGGACCGCTTCTTCGGGCCGCCCGCGACGACGGCCGGAAACGGGAAGATACCCATATCGAAATCCGGCGGCAGGGCCTCACGGATCGACTTGCGCATCCACTGGCCGCCCCAGAACATCGCCGACTTGCCGCCGGGCGAAGATCGAGATGGCGTCGGGCTCCTTGATGCCGAGCGCCCCTTTGGCCAGCAGGTCCGACGTCACGACCGACTCGGCCAGCTCGGTGGCCTGAATCAGGCCCGGCTGGTCCAGGGCTTCTGCCCGAGATCGGCCTCGGCGCATCAGGACGTCGGCCTTGAGCCCTCCGGCCATGATGTAGAACGGGAACATCGGGAAGTTGCGGTCCTGTCCGGCCCAAGTAGACGATCGGGGCGATCCCCTTGCCGTTGAAGACAGCGCTCATTTTCTTCAGGTCGTCCAGCGTGTCCCGGCACCTGAACGCCGTTGTCGGCGAACATCTTCTTGTTGTAGTAGATGATCACGGTATTGGTGACCGCCGGGACCGAAACAGTCGCGCCGTTGATCGTCGTTAGCTGCAACGCGTTCGGCCAGAAGCCCTTCTGATACTCGGGATCTTCGGCAAAGACCTTCGAGAAGTCGAGCACACCGTCGCCAACGTAGTAGTCGGCGGCGTCGGCCCCCGCCTCGACGGCGATGATGTCCGGGCGTCGGGCTGGCTGATGCCAGCGCCGCCTTGACCGCGGTCTTCTGCTCGTTCAGCCCAGGGTAGGCCGTGATCTCGAGCGAGACGTTCGGGTCGTAGCGTTTTTTATACTCCTCGGCGATCAGCTTCGGGACGTCGACGTGGAAGGGGACGTACTGCCAGAACGTGAGCGTCGTGGGCGCGCTCGCCTTGGTCTTCGGGGCCTTGAACTCGGCCGGCTGGCGAGCGCGCCGGCCGTGGTCGGGATCGCCGTTGGCTGGGCGCCGCCGATCTGGGCGCCGGGTCAGCGGGTGGCGAGCGCTGGGCGGCCGGGGCGCGGCCGGGCTTCGTCTCGGCCGGGCTTGGCGTCCGTCTTCGGAGCCGGTGCCGGGGCGGACGGAGCCTGGGGCGCGCAGGCGGCAGCCAGGGGCACCGCGCCGACGGCGATCAGGCCCAAGCGGAGAACGGCGCGGCGTGTCAGCCGACGACCGTTCGGGTCAGAGTGGTGGGACTCGAATACCGTGCCCGCTTCCTCGGGTACCCATGCGCGATCCTCCTCGTTGAAGCATCAACCGCGCGGCGGCTGCGCGACGAAGCACGCCACCGAACCGTGGCGCCGCGAGCACGCAGCCAAACGGCGTCCAACAGTGACCCCCAGCGCCCCGCTCCATCCTCCCCCGCGCCTACCGCCGGGCCGCACCGCGCGGGGCTTCGACGCCGAAACCAGCGGGCCAGGCGCATTATCTGCGCGGGTCCGCGACGTGTCAAGGAATCGCGCTTCGCGAGGCGCGTGGCGTCAGCCGCCCGGCGCAGACAACGGCGCCTTGGCCGAACTGATCGGTGTGCTACCGTGCGAGGCGAGGAGGGTACTGGCATGGCGCTCGCGGGCACGGTGGCCCTGGTGACCGGGCGGCGGCCGAGGAATCGGTCGGTCGACGGCCCTCGTGTTAGCCCAGAGCGGCGCGGACGTCGCGGTCGCCGCGCGCAGCGAGGAGGAGGTCGAGCGCGTCGCCGAGGAAGTGCGCGGGGTCGGCCGCCGCGCGCTCGCGGTCGCCTGCGACGTGGCATCGTACGACGCTCGTCAGAGGATGGTCGAGCGAACCATCGGCGAGCTGGGGCGCGGCTCGACGTCCTGGTCAACAACGCCGGGCGGCGGCGAGGATCGGTCGAGCCTGGGAGAGCGATCCGCACGCTGGACCCATACCATCTCGGTCAACCTGGTCGGCGTCTACTACTGCTGCCGGCGGCGCTGCCGTCGATGATCGCGGGCGGCGGCAAAATCGTCGTCGTCGGCTCGGGCATGGGCCACGTCCTGGGCACCGGCAACATCTCGTACAACGCCGCGAAGGCCGGCCTGGATGCTGACGCGCTGTTCGTCACAGGAGGTCTGGCAGCACCACATCGACGTCAACGAGGTCGTGCCCGGCCTATCCCGACGCGGCTCACCGAGGACCGCTTCACCCTGGGCCAGCCACCGCCGTTCGCCGAGAGCGAGCGGGCTTGCCGCCCGAGGAGGTGGCCGAGCTCATCGTCTGGCTCGCCACCCGCCCGCCCGGGCGGCCGACCGGCCAGAGCTTCAGCCTGCCCGCCGCCCGCTCTGAAGCCTGGCCCTGGATCGCCTCGCCGGGCCGGGGCTACCCGCCGATCGCCGTGAGGATCAGCACCAGCACGGTGATCGCCAGCGACAGTACGGTGATGCCGAGCAGGATCCAGAGGTTCGGCGGGGCTGGCCGCCGCCGCGGGCCGTGGGCCGCTCGGCCCGGGCTGCCCGTGTTCTTCGTCCGCAGGGTTTCCATGTCGCCCGACCCTCTCGGGCACTATACCGACCGTCGTGCCGCGCGGCCAACGATCCGCGGCGGGCGGATTGGAGGGACCTGATGGCGGATCGGGCGCCCTTGGGCATCGGCATCGTCGGCTGCGGGGTGATCGCCCGGAATCACCTGCGGGCGCTGCTCCGCTTCCCGACCGAGGCTCGTGTCGTCGCGCTGGCCAGCCGCTCGCCCGAGAGCGTCGACGGAGCCGCCAGCTACCTGCGCGAGCAGGCGGTCGCCGCCGCGGCCGACCCAACCTGTGGCCGGCGATGCGGACACGGCCGCGCGGCTCCGCGATCTCGCCGACCAGCGGCCGACCGGGGTACGAAGATTACCGTGCGCTGATCGAAGACCAAGCCGTCGACGCCGTAATCGTGACGACGCCGCCGTTCCTGCACCACGCGGTCGCGCTGGCCGCGCGCTTCGAGGCTGGCCGCCACGTCCTGTGCGAGAAGCCGTTGGCCACAAGCCTGCGCGAGGCCGACGCGCTGCTCGACGCGGCGCGGGGATCGCGGGTCGCCGCCTGGCCGTCGTCTCCCAGGGCCGCTTCGCCGACGAGCAGCGGCGGCTGCACGCCCTGGTACGCTCAGGCGCGCTCTGGGCGGGTCTTCTTCTGCAAGGCCGACACGCAATGGTACCGCCGCCATCGTACTACGAGCTGTGGTGGCGCGGCACCTGGGCGCGCGAAGGAGGCGGCGCCGCGACCGGCCAGGCGATCCACATCCTGGACCAGGCACTCTGATCCTGGGCGCCGATCCGGGCCGAGGTGTACGGGCGCATCGGCACGTTCGTCCACCCGATTCCACGCGAGCGCGCCGCCGGGCCGCGTCTCGATCGAGGACACCGCGCTGGCCATTGTGTCCTTCGAGGATGGGGCGATGGCCGAGGTCTCGGCCGCCGTCAGCCACCAGCTCGAGCGGAGCCAGATCGAGCTGTACGGCGAACGCGGCGCGGCCTACGCGTATCCCTGGACCCTGTTCTCGGTGGACGAGGCCACGAATGCCGAGCTCCAGCGCTTCGTGGACTCCGTGCCGCCGCTTCCCAGGGCCTGGCAGCCGCCCGCGCGGAGGTTGATCCGTATCAGCGCCCTGGCCAGACCGCCTTGCCCGTCTGGAGCATGATCCCTCAGATCGGCGACTTCCTCGACGCGGCCTGCCGCGAGCCGCTCACCGATGGTCCCGCGCCGCGCACTCGACGGCTCTACAAGTCCGCCATCGAGCATCGTCCTGGCCAGACCGTACTACGACTCCGCCCGATGACCCGTACTACGAGGCGCTTGGAGGATAGCTTCCTTCCTCTGCCCCATCCCCGCGGTCCAGCGATCTGGCTGTCGCTACCGAGGCAGGGCTTGGGACCGTTCCGTGAGCCAGGCGCGGGTTCGGCGGTAGGGTGGAGAGCCACCAGGACGCGGGAGGCCCATGCCCCTGGAACAGCGCCCTGCAGCTTCGCCGCCTGGCCCTCCAGTCGGCTGATGGCGGCGTCGCGCTCGCGGAGGGCCGCCGCGAGCCTCCTGGATGACCTCGCCGCGCCGCTCGGCCCGGCCAATGCCTGCTCGGCCCAGGCCGTCCGCTCCTCCAGCGCCGCCTCGAGCAGCGCGCGCTCGGCCTCCAGCGCCTGGATGACCTCGCCGCGCCGCTCGGCCCGGCCACCGTTCGGCCTCGGCCCAGCCCGTCCGCTCCTCCAGCGCCGCCTGGAGCAGCGCGCGCTCGGCCTCCAGCGCCTGGATGACCTCGCCGCGCCGCTCGGCCTCGTCCACCGTTCGCTCGGCCCAGCCCGTCCGCTCCTCCAGCGCCGCCTGGAGCAGCGCGCGCTCGGCCTCCAGCGCCTGGATGACCTCGCCGCGCCGCTCGGCCTCGGCCACCGTTCGCTCGGCCCAGCCCGTCCGCTCCTCCAGCGCCGCCTGGAGCAGCGCGCGCTCGGCCTCCAGCGCCTGGATGACCTCGCCGCGCCGCCGGCCTCGGCCACCATCCGCTCGGCCCACGCCGTCCGCTCGTCAACTGCCGCCTTGTATCGCGCCAGGTCGGCCTCGAGCGGGTCGAGTCGGTGACGCAGGTTGTCGATCTCGGGAATGCTCCGTGGTTGACGCGCAATGGCTTCCGCGAAGCGGCTTTCGAGGAGGGCCTGCAAGCCTCGATCACCGCCCGATGCTCGTACCTGCTCCGCGAGCCCTGGTAGTACCTCACCTGCATCGGAGGTTCGGGTTCCATGGCGCGCACGTGCTCCAGCTCGATCTGATGCGGCAGCGTGCTGCAGCGGGACAAAGCCCCAAGCGTTTGCAGGGAAATCATCAGTTTCAAGCACTTCCAGCATCGGCCACAGTTGTACTCTCGAGGCGGATCTTGACCGGGCGACACGCGGAGCGTTCCAAGGGCTGTGGGACACTCGGAGAGACCAGCCGCAGCTTGTCCTCTCCCAGCTTCGGCCCCGTCGTAGATGAACGAGACGCGCTCGGTCGACCAGAGCGGATCGAGGAGTGGATGCGATCCACACGGATGAGGATTCGCGTAGCTGGGACCTGCCGCGATGTGAACCGCCCGGAACACGCCTTCGAGCGCCAGCCCCACGCTCGCCAGGGCTGCGCCGTGAGCGAAAAGGCTCCAATCCACGAAGCGATCCATGAGCTCCTTGACGTTCGTCGACACCGGCACCGGGACCTTGCCGAACTCGTCGGCCACCCTTGCCACATTGTTCAAGACCTCGGAGAGAACGTCATTCGGACCCGTGCCGACTCGGATGTCAAAACCATGGACATGGATGAGGTGCGTCATCGTCTCATCGTCGTTCGGGTGATCTCGGACGTTCTTGAGGAGGCTATAGAAGGAATCCACGCCGAGCGAGAGAAAGAGGGCTGACCGTCGTTCCGAGGCCGTATCGGGCAGCTCACTCCGCTCAGGGGGAGCCTCGATCGAGACGTGAGCCAGGCGCGAGTCCCAGGAGCGATAGATGTGCTGGATCTCTGCCGTCGAGCGCAGCAGTTTCTGGGACACCGGGGCGCGAATCTCCAATGGCTCGCCGAGCCGCATCGCCACGACCAGGAGCGCGGGCACAAACGGATTGCCGCTCGGCGAGATGATGAGCGGCTCGTACTCGGCGGGGAAGCGGTACCAGAGCACGAACGGCCGGTCCAGAGCGCGACTGTGCACCTCCGCCTGGAGCTCACACGTACCCGCGGAGGTAGACCGGCGTACATCCGACACTAGCATCGCATGCATCCCCCACGTTCCGACATGCGGCGGCCCGCTCCTGTTCTACCACTTCAGCCGGTTGAGGGTGATCGATCGGTGGCTCTACGATCCATCCCTCTGGCGGTTCCCGCACAAGCTGCACCAGATCGTCAAGCGGCACCTCTACGTGCCCTACGTCCGTGAGCTCAGGGCCGCGGGGGAGCTGATCCGCGCCGCCGGGGGGAAGGTCGAAGCCAGGGATACGATCCGCACTGACAAGCACACGCTCAGGCTCAGGCTGCTCATGGACATGGTGCAGCATCGGAGCTTCCTCGTCGTGACCGATGCCTTCGCGCTGTAGGGACGCGACGCAGGAGGGTGCTTTGGCGCACTGACCCAGATGCCTGCTCTGCGCACTGTAGAGACTCCGCGCCTAGTCCGGTAGCTACTTCATGCCGGTCAGGGTGATGCCCTGGATGATCTGGCGTCGGAAGAACAGGAACGCAGCCCGGACGGCGAAGAAGCTCAGGCACGAGCCGGCGGTGACAAGGCCGTAGTCGACGGTGAAGCGGTTCTGGAACAGGCCGAGGCCAAGCTCCATCGTTGACATCTCGTTCGAGGACGTCATCAGCAGCGGCCAGATGAACGCCGCCCAGGCCTGCATGAACGCGAAGATCCCCAGCGCCCCGATTGCCCCGGTTGATAGCGGGAGGACGATCCGCCAGAACAACCCCCACTCGGACGCACCGTCGATCCGCGCCGCTCCCCGAGCGACCCAGAGACGCCCGGGCGTACTGCCGCGCGCGAGCCCCTCCCGGCCATGGTGCCCACGATGCCGACGCGAAGCTGCCGCAGGACACCCCGGTCGGCAACCTCCCGCAAGCCTCGCTGGAGGCTGCGTGGCTCGAGTATGCTCTGTCTAGACCGACGCGCCGGGAGCATGCCCGTGACCTGGCAACTCGAGGAGACCAAGCAGAAGTTCAGCCAGCTCGTCCGCGGCGCGCTCGACGACGGGCCTCAGGTCATGACCCGGCGCGGCGAGGAAGTCGTTGGCGCCGTCTCGGCGACGGAGCTCCAGCGTCTGACTGAGGACAAGTCGGACTGCAAGGACTACTTGCTCTCGGGCCCGGACCTCAGTGCCCTGGATCTGGAGCGCCGCGCGGACCTCCCGCGGGACATCGAGCCGTAAGCTTCCTCCTCGGCACCAACATCCTCTCCCAACGATTGACGGCCTAATGTCCGCGACGGCAAGCGTGCACCGGTCGGCCCTGGTCACCCGCGACACCGCCAATCTGGCCCGCACCGGCGTGTGGCTGCTGAACCCATTCCAGCCTCGGCGTTACTGACCTCAGGGAGAAGGCTATCTAGGCCAAGCGGTGTTCCTGGCGGGCTGCAACACGATCTACCTCCGCTCACCGCGCATCCCGGCCTCGTTCGGCGCGGCCGACACCTCGCGCTCGTGTCCGCCCCGACCGTTGCCCCGGCCGTCGCCTGCCGCGCGGATCAGTGCAGTCTGTCGCCCGTGCTCCGGACCGGGCACCGTGGCCTCGGCGGTCGATGCGAGGCCCGCCGGCACCGGCCGGCGGCCGAAGCGCGGGAGGCGCGGGTGCGTGATCCAGGCCTGGAACGTGTCGAAGTAGGTGTAGATGACCGGCACGAACACCAGGGTCAGCACCGTCGAGCTGAGCATGCCGCCGATGATGACGGCCGCGAGCGGCGCCCGCAGCTCGCCGCCCTCGCCCGGCGAGATCGCGACCGGCAGCAGACTGCAGATCAAGGTCGCCGACGTCATGACGATCGGCCGCAGGCGCGCCGGCCCGGCCGTTCGGAGGGCCTCGTCGCGCGGCATCCCGCGCCGGCGTAGGATCTGGGTGTAGTCGACCAGCAGGATCGCGTTCTTGCCGACCAGCCCAAACAGGGCGATCACCCCGATCATCGACAGGATGTTCAGCGTGTTCTTGAACACCAGCAGACCCGCCAGGGCGCCGATCAACGCCAGCGGCAAGGACAGCAGGACGGTCAACGGCAGGATCACGCTCTCGTACAGTGCCGTCAAGACCAGGTAGACGAGCAGCACCGAGATCGCCAGGGCGATCCCGAGGTTGGTGAACGACTCGCGCTGCTCCTGGCTCTGGCCGGCCAGCTCCCAGCGGATGCCGCCGGGCAAGGACATCGCGCTCAGCTCCTCGGTCACCACGCTCGACGCGGACCCTAACGGGACGCCCTGGGGTTCGGCGCCAATGATCGCCACCCGCTGACGCTTGAACCGATTGATCCGTGCCGGGATGGCCTGGCGCTCCAGGTCGGCAACCTGGCCGAGGGTCACGATCGAGCCGCTGGACGACAGCAGCGGGAGGTCCTGCAAGGCGTCGACGTCGCGGCGGGCCGACTCGGGAAGTCTCACTCGGATGTCGGCCTCGGTGCCGTCCGCCCGCGGCCACTTGGCCGGCACGATGCCCTGGTAGGCGATCCGGACGGCCGTGCCGACCTGTTGCGTCGACAAACCCAGGTCGCGGAGCCGCTCCTGGTCGACCCGCAGCGTCACCTGCGGCGCCAGCGCGCCGGTGCTGTTGGTCACGTCGGCCAGCTCCGGCTTCGCTGCCAGCCGCTCACGGACCTGCTCGCTGGTCCGCGTCAGCTCCTCGATGTCGCGGCCGACGAGCCGGACCTGGATCGCCTGGCCGGTCCCGCCCGGGCGGTTACCACCAATGCTGGTCGTCAGGCCGGCGATACCGGCGGCGGCCCGCAGCGCCTCGCGCTGGATCTGGCTGCTCGTCCGGGTCCGCTCCGCCCGCGGCTCCAGCTCGGCGATCGCGCTGATATAGCGTGAGCCGCGCTCCAGATCGGTCGAGCCGGCCCCGATGGTCATGTAGACCTGATGGATCTCCGGAAAGTACTCCTTGTCCAGCAGGCGCTGTTCCCAGAGCCGAGCGGCGCGGTCGGTGGCCTCGAGCGTCGAGCCGCCAGGCATCTCGCCGTTGAGCGTGATGAACGGACTGTCCAGGTTCGGGACGAACTCGGTCCCGATCCGCGGCACCAGGAACATGGCGCTCCCGATGAGGAGGGCGACCGCGCCCAGGACGATCGCCAGCTTGTGCCACCAGCGGCCAAGCGACCAGCCCAGGAAGCGTCCGTAGCCGCGCTCGGCGAGTCGGTAGAGCGGTTCCCAGGAGCCTGCCAGGCGTGAAATCAGGCTCGGTTTGCCGCCCGCTTTGAGCCAGCGCGAGGCTAGCATTGGCGTCAGGGTAAACGACACGAGCAACGACACCAGCGTGGCGGACGCGACGACGATCGCGAAGTTCCGCAGGAACCCGCCGGTCGTTCCGGTCACGAAGATGATCGGGGTGTAGACGACCACGTCGACGAGTGTGATCGCGATCGCGGCCAGGCCGATCTCGCTTCGGCCCTCCACCGCGGCCGTCTTCGGATCCTGACCCTCCTCGAGCTTGCGAAAGATGTTCTCCAGGACGACGATCGAGTCGTCAACCAGGATGCCGATGCTCGTCGTCAACCCCAGCAAGCTCAAGATGTTGAGCGTGAGCCCGGTCAGCTGCATGACGATGAAGGTGGCCAGGATGCAGGTCGGGATCGCGACGAGCACAATCATCGTCGCCCGCAGCGTGTGGAGGAACAGAAGCAGCACGCCGCCGGTCAGCAGCGCCGCCACACCAAGCTCTCTCTGGACGTCGCGGACAGAGCTGCGGATGAACGTGCTCCGGTCGACGATCGTCTCGACCCGAAGGTCGGGTGGCAGGCCGGCGTTGACCGCCTCGATCTCTCCGAGCACGCGGTCGGCGGCCTGGGTGATGTTCGCCGCGCCCTGCTTGGAGATCAGGATGCCAATCGCGTCGCGACCATTGAGCCGAACGATCGCCGACTGCTCGGCGCCGGCCGAGCTGATGTCGGCAACCTGGCGTAGCTCGACCGACGTGCCGTTGCGTCCGGTGACCGCCAGGCCGCCGAGTGCCGAGACGTCGCGATCGCGCCCCTCGATGCGGACCGTGAACTCCCGACTCGCGTCGGTCAGGCCGCCGCGGACCGTCCCACCGGTCACGGTCTGGTACTGGCTGCTGATCGCCTGGGTGACGTCCGAAACGCTCAGGCGGAACGACCGCAGGCGGTCCGGGTCCAGCGCCACCTGGACCTCTGGTTTGCGGCCGCCCAGCACGCGCGCCGCGCTGATCCCCTCGAGTGTCTCGAACCTGGGACGGATCTGTTCGTCGACGATGCGGAACAGCTCAGTCGGGTCGCGCGAGCCGGTGCTGACTAGCGCCAGGTACAGGATCGGCTGATCGTTCAGGTCAACCTTGCGGACGGACGGCGCCTCCACCTCGGTTGGCAGCTCACGCCGCAAGTTGTTGACGGTCCGCTCGACGTCGAGGGCAACCAGGTCGACGTCAACGCTCTCGCGGAACTTGATGCTGACGGTCGACAGGCTCTGGCTCGATACCGAGGTGATCTCCTCGACGTCGCTCAGCCCGGCCGCGGCATCCTCGACCTTGCGGGTGACCTGCTCCTCGACCTCACGCGGGCCGGCGCCGGGATACGACGCCAGCACGGTGACGATCGGGATCTTGACCTCGGGCACCTGGTCCAGGCCCAGGCGGGTGTAGCTGACCACGCCGAACATCACGATCGAGGCAACCGCGACGAGCAGCACCAACGGGCGATAGACGGCGAGACGAGTCAGACCCATGCTACGCGCTCAAGGTCTAACGTTCCGCGTTCATCACCGCGGGTTCGGCGGGCCCCTGAGGCCTGGAATCTTGCACGCCAAACTCTGAAGGCATCGCTCCCGTGTGCATGCTCTCCGCGGCGCCGATCAGCAGGCGCATGCTCTCCAGGACAATGGCCAGGTCGTCTGCCGACAGGTAGCCGAGCAGCGCCTCGGTGTGCGCCCGGTGGCCCGCCATCAGCCGGTCGATCAGCTGCTCGCCCCCCGAGGTCAGCCGACAAACCGTCTGGCGGCGATCGGCCGGATCCTCGTCGCGGCGGGCCAGCCCGCGCTCGACGAGTTTGTCCGTCACGGCCGTGATCGTCGGCAGGGTCACTCCGAGCAGGCGAGCGACTTCGCTGACCCGCAGCCCGTCCGCGCCGCCCGGGATCATCGAGCTGTGGAGGACGAACAGGATCTTGAGCTGCGACATCGTCAGATCGACGTCGACCCAGTCTTTGGCGCGGGCCGGCCCCATCGCTCGATGCATTGCCGGCTCCAGCCCGAGGATCTCGGCCAACAGGGCGGCGCGGCGCCCACGCTCGCTCACGCGGTCACCTTGCTCTCGTCTAGTTGTTCGATGTTTCCTAAGCATTTTACGCGCGCCCGCGCCGACCGGTCAATAGGCCGTGCGGATCGCTCGCCGAAGCCGCCGATCAGGGACGCGCGCATTGAGGACGCGTGGCGCACCGGAATGTCGGCTGGAACGTTGGCTTGAATGTCGGGCGGTACACTACGAGAGTGGCCGCTGACCAACCCGTGGGATGGACCTCCGAGAACGTCGCAGCCCCGCGGGCTGAAGGTTCCTCACGGCTCGCCGGCACCGCCCGAGGCGGGGTCGATCCACGAGACGGGGATGCCGCTCGCGGGGGCCGGGATCAGCAGGCCGGCGCGGCCACTCTGGCGCTGATTACCGCGGCGGTGTTTGGCTTCGCCACGGCGGTAGCCATGCTCGGGCCGCTGCTCGTCGACCTGTCCGTCGACCTCGGCATCTCGCTCGGTCAGGCTGGACTGCTCGCCACCGCACTGGCACTGCCCTGGGCATTGGGGGCGCCGTTCACCGGCTTGCTCTCCGACCGGCTTGGAAGACGGCCGTTGATCGTCCTGGCGCTCGGCGGGATCGGGGCATCGACGCTCGGCTCGGCCTTCGCAGTCGACTTCACGACGCTGCTGGCTACGCGCGTGCTCGCTGGCGTGTTTGGGGCGTTCGGGCCGGCCAGCCTGCTGGCGGCAGTCGGCGACCTCTTCCCTGCCGAGCGGCGCGGCATGGCGATGGGCTGGCTGAACATGGGCTTCAGCCTTTCGGCCGTGGCCGGTGTGCCGCTGGTCGGGGCGATCGGCGGCCTGCTCGGCTGGCGCGGGGCATTTGCGGCGACCGGCCTGATCCTGATCGGGCTGGCCATTCTGCTCCGATTCGGGTTCCCGGCGACGCGAGCCGCCGGTGGCGGGGTCAGCATCGTGGTGACGTACCGAGCCGTGCTCGACGTGCCGCTGCTCGGCAACGTTCTTGCGGCCAATGTCCTGGAGCGGTCGATCTTCAACGCGACGACCCTCTATCTGCCGTCGTTTCTGATGTTGAGCTACGGCCTGGGGGCTGTCGAGGTCGCGCCGGCGCTCGCCCTGGTGGCCGGCGGGGCGATCGTCGGCAACCTGCTCGGCGGCTGGCTGGGGGACCGTCGCGGCAAGGCGGCGATCTTTGTCGTCGCCCAGCTCCTGGCCGGTGCGGTCGGGCTGGTCCTGTTCGGCGTGCCGGCCGGTCTCGTCGCCTCGATCGTCGGCGGCACGCTGTTCGGGCTGGCAAACGCGGCCAGCCGGCCGGCCTTTTTGGCGCTCGGCACCGAGCTGTCGGCGCGCCATCGCGGAGCCGTTCTCGGCCTGGTCTCGCTCACCAACCAGGCCGGCGTCGTCGTCGGCTCGGCGTTCGGCGGCCTGGTCATCGGCCTCGGCGGCTACCCGGCCATGGCCGCCATGGCCGCCCTCGGAGGCCTGCTCGCCGCCTTCCTCGCCGTCCCCCTCGTCAAGCGCGCCTGAGGTTGCGGTCGCCCTTCACCCGCGGCCCACTGCGTCGACAGCGACCAGCGAGTGACTGTGCTTGTGCGCGTCGACCCCGACCACGACCACGCCGAATTCCCTGGCCCCTGCCTCTGTCGGCTGTGCTGGTCACGCCGAGCAGGAGTCGCTGCATTATGACTGCGACACCGTACGCTGCTCGTACTGCTTACGCCACCCGTACGGGGTCATGCCCCGCGGCTTGTACACATTGAGCACCGTGATCACGATCAGCACCAGCAGGCCGCCCCCGGCGTGGAAGAGGTCGCCCCCAAGCCCCCGGAGGTCGGCACCGTCCGCCTCTCGCGCCACGTCTGCCAGGGCGCTCACGGTCGGC
>JAUJPG010000092.1 GCA_030447245.1 Chloroflexota bacterium
TGAAGGATACGCTGCCTTCTTCATGCCCCCGATCCACAACTTACGGGTATACCTCAACTTCCTGGTCTGGGAGAGGATGTGGCTGATGGTCGACTCCTGGGCCGCGAAGCTCGGCCACTCGTCCACCAGCAGGGTGCAGGGAGTCCGCTGAGCGGGCAGCAGGTCGGAGCGGGACAGAGCTGCCTGCTCGATCTGGACCATCAACATCGCACCCAGAAGCTTTCGGGTCTCGGGATCTCCGATGTTGCCCAGGTTGATGATGAAGGCTCGTCCCTCGTCCATGATCTTGCGGAAGTTGAGGACGTTGTCAGGTTGGCCCAGGGTGAAGCGAGCCAAGGGGCTAAAGGTCAGCAGGTAGGCCCTGCGAAGGGTAGACCCTGCAGCCTGGGGCTGGTCCCGTCCCAGCTTGTCGTAGGCAGACCTGGCCACAGCCTCCTTTACACATAGCGTCACTATCGCTGTCAATTGAAGGCGCTAGCGGCCGATGGCTACGTCATCCGGGGTGAACAGCACGGCCTGAATTAGGGTCGGACGTGAGCGCCGGTGTCGCCGTCGCCTTGGCAACTCGATCGCCAGACGCCAGTCTTCGCGGTTCAGTTCCGGGAGCGGAGGCTGGGGCGACGGGTAGCGGGACTCGAAGATCCGCTTGGGCGTCACCTGACGGAAGTGCTGCCGATCCCGCTGGTAGGTGACGTCGTAGCTGGTCAGCGGTTCCTCGGCGAACTGGATCGTGACCTCCTCCTCGGTGATCCACACGCACGCCGGCTGATCGGCCAGGCCGCGTTCCCCATACAGCCGCCAGTTGCGGAACCGAACGTAGCCCTGCTGGTCGACGCGACGGCTGGTGAGGAGCGGCGCGAAGATGCGCGCCAGGTTCCGGTCATCGAAGACGCGCCCCGTGACCCACTGGAGGACCTTGGCCGGGCTGCGTCGGCCGTCCTGGCGCTTCAGGTGCGCCCAATGCTTTTGGCTGTTGTAGTCGTGAACCCAGGCCGCGTGCCGCTCGAGCAGCTCCTCCCAGGTAGTTGCCCGGCTGAAGTGGTAATCGGCCATCCGGCGCTGGACGTTGAAGCCGGTCTCGATATAGGACTGCCAGGGCTGGCGCCGGGCGATCTGCTCCTTCTGGATCCCGAGGGCGGCGTAGATTGCCATGGCCCGCTTTGCCCGGAAGATGCCCCCGCCATCGCTCACCAACGCCTCGGGAGCCCCGTACTCGGTGACGGCCGAGAGCAAGACCTGGAGGAAAGCGCGCTGGTCCTGGGTACGAGACACGAGGCTGCCGACGATGAAGCGGCTGTAGTTGTCGAGGATCGTGATGCTGTAGATGTTGCCATCGCCGAGCTGGTGGTCGAGGTAGCGGACGTCGACCGTCCAGTACTGATGACGACGATCGGCCTTGAAGGGCATCGCCTTCGGCTCACGCGGCGTGGCCTCAGGCCCGCGCAGCCCATACAGCTTGCGATTGCGGGCCAGGATCCGCCCGCACGTCCTGGTGCTCAGGCGGATACCGAGCTGCTCGAGGGCCGCATGGATGCGGAAGGCACCCAGCTCCGGGTTCTGCTGGAGCTTGCGCACCTCGTTCATGGCCCACAGGGTCGTCTTCGTCGCCGGCTGCTGGGGCATCGGCGGCTTGTCCGCCAGGCCGCGGACGCCTTCCTCGATCCAGTGCTTCAGGGTGGCGTAGACGGTCGGGCGGCTGGTCTCTAGATAGCCGGCGATGCTGGCGATGTTCCAACCCTCCGCATGCAGCCGAACGATCGCGCCGCGACGGTCACGTGGACCAGCCATCTCGACGTAGCGCGAGAACCGACGCGGGACGGCGGCCGGTGGAGTCTCGGCCGCCAGAAGCTTCCTGATCGTCGCGCGGCTGGGCCGTCGCTCGAAGCGGACCTCGCAGATCGTGGCCAGCTCGTTGGGACGGAAGGCCGGGTACTCGGCCTTGAGCTGAACGATCGCCTGACGGATCGCCGGGGGTAACGCTCGCCGATCCTCGACGGGCTCGGCCTCGAAGAGGCTCTGCATCCCCAGCTGGTCGAAGCGCTCCACCCGGCGATAGATCGTCCGCGCCGAAACCCCAGTCTGCCGGGCGCGCTCCACCGGCGGGGCGCCGAAGACGACCACGGGGCGGATCAGCTCGTACTTGCCCTGCTCCGGCCAGTCGAGTTGGAACTGGAGCTGGTGCCAATCGTCGGTGGGCGTGAGCAGCGCCCGCTTGCGGGTGGCCATCCCACGATCCTATCCAGCCCCGGATCCACGTGTTTCGGGGGAGGTGCCGCCTAGCACCCGCGGCGCGGCGTCACGACGCGATCGTTGGCACGAGTTGAGCATTCCAGGCGGCCAGCACGTCGGTCGACGAGCACACGATCCCGAAGTTCGCGGCGAGGGTCGCCAAGCCGGACTCGTGGCGGGCCTGGGTGAGCTCGGCGGTGCAATCGTTCAGCGTCACGACGTCGAATTCGTGCTGGAAGGCGTCACGCGCGGTGCCACCGACGCAGACGTCGGTCGTCAGGCCCCCCACGATCACCGTCTGGATCTCGCGACTGCGGAGCATCGAGGCCAGCGGCGTGCCATAGAACGAGCTGTAACGCGGCTTGGTGAGGACAAGGTCGCCAGGTTGGGGCTCGAAGCCCGGGTGGAACTGGACGCTCGGCTGATCGGGCGCAAGCGGCGACGGCGTTGCCCAACGCTCACCGAAGTGCCGCCGCCAGACACCCAGGGCCGACTCGTCGGAGATCACATTCTGGATGCGGACGACCAGCACGCCTCGCGCCCGGCACTCGTCGACGAATCGCCTCAGCCGATCGAGCACGACCTCGACCGCTGGATACATCGGCGCCGGGCGCTCGCGCGTGAAATAGCGCTGCACGTCTACGACAAGCAGCGCGGCATGCCGTGGATCGACCAACAATGACAGCTTCTCGTGTTGACCTTGCATCTACGGCTCCCGGCACTCCAAGTGAGATCTCAGAGTAGAGGACCAGCCATCGAAGCTGCAAAGTCGTGTACCCGGAGCTGTGGTCAGGTCGCCGCCCCTGCTCGGGAGCCACCTGGGGCCCCGTCCGCCATCGATACTGCCGCTATGTGTAAAGGAGCCTCTGGCCGAGTCTCG
>JAUJPG010000093.1 GCA_030447245.1 Chloroflexota bacterium
TGATCGACCGCTGGTGGGCCGAGGCCGGGAGGTACAACGTCCTGCCGCTCGACGCGCGCATGGAGGCGCGGATGGCCGAGCCAAAGCCGTTGGCCGCCCGCCCGACACACCGCTACGTCTACTACCCGGGCGGCGCACCGCAGTTCGAGTACACGGCGGTCAACCTCAAGGATCGCTCGCACATCATCACTGCCGAGGTGGAAATCCCGGACGACGGGGCGGAGGGCGTGCTGCTCGCCCACGGCAGTTGGTTCGCCGGCTATTCCTTCTACGTGCAGGACAGACGGCTCCACTACGTGCACAACTACCTCGGTCTGGAGGCGTACCGGATCAGGTCGGAGCAGGAAGTGCCGAGTGGGGCGGTGACGCTACGCTTCCGGTTCACCCGGACCGGGCAGCATCGCGGGGTCGGGGTACTGCAGATCGGCGACCGGATCGTCGCGGAGGGCGAGATCCCGCGGACCGTACCGGCCGTCATCGAGACCTCCGGCGAGGGATTGTGCTGCGGTTACGACGACGGGCTGCCGGTGACGGATGACTACAGGTCGCCATTCCGCTTCACCGGCACGATCAAGCGCGTCGTCGTCGAGGTCGACGGCACCGAGCACGCCGATCGCAACGCGCAGCTTCGAGCCGCGTTCACAACCCAGTAATCCGCGATGGCCCAGGTAGTACCGTCCTACACTCGCCGGGAGGCGCGGGCGTTTGATCCACCGCACGGCCGTGACTATGATGTCGCCCGCCTGGCGGCGGGAGGACTGCGGCGATGAGCACCTACATCCTGCGTCGCGTCGCCCAGTCGGTGCCGGTCCTGCTGCTCGCCTCGGTCGCGGTCTTCCTGCTCGTCCACCTCGTGCCAGGCGATCCCGCCCTGTTGCTGGCCGGGCCGGACGCGACGCCAGAAGTGGTCCAGGCGGTTCGGCGGGACATGGGCCTGGACGCCCCGCTCCCAGTCCAGTACGCGCTGTGGGCCGGGCACGTCTTGCAGGGCGACCTTGGCAAGTCCTACATCAGCCGCCTGCCGGTCACCCAGTTGATCCGGAACGCGCTGCCGGCGACGGTGGAGCTGGCGCTGGCGGCGCTGACCATCGCGATCCTCTTCGCGCTGCCCACCGGCATCCTCTCGGCGGTCAAGCGCCAGAGCTTGCCCGACTGGGTGGTCACGTTCCTTAACGGCATGGCGTTGGGAGTTCCGAACTTCTGGCTCGGCATCCTGCTGATCATCCTGTTCGCCTTGATCCTGAACTGGCTTCCGCCAGGCGGGCGGATCGAGTTCCTGAGCAATCCGGGCGTCGCCTGGAAATCGCTGATCCTGCCGGCCGTCACGCTGGGCCTGCCGATTGGCGCGGCGCTCTCGCGCTTCACACGGGCGGCGATGATAGAGGTGCTCCACGAAGACTACGTCCGAACGGCCCGCGCCAAGGGGCTGTCCGGCCAGCAGGTCGTCGGGCGACACGCGCTGCGCAACGCGCTGATCCCGATCGTCACCGTTCTCGGCATCCAGTTCGGGCGCCTGCTTGGCGGGGCCGTCATTGTCGAGAGCGTGTTTGCCTGGCCGGGTGTCGGGCGGATGATCCTCCAGGCCGTGCTCAACCGCGACTACCTGCTCGTTCAGGGCGCGCTGCTCTTGCTCGTCGTGACGTTCATCCTGATCAACCTGCTCGTCGACCTGCTGTACGGCGTGCTCGACCCCCGGATTCGGCTCTCGTCGGGGAGGGGGTAGGGTATGTCGGCCTCGCAGTCATCGGCCGTCACGCTGCACGGCGTTGCCGCCGAGCGGCGCGCGCGGCCGTCGGAAGGGCTGTACCAGCGGACGTTTCGACGCCTGCTGCGCAGCCCCTCGGGCGTGCTCGGGATGCTCGTGATGGCCCTGCTGGTGCTGACGGCCGTGTTGGCCCCACTGATCGCCCCGCACGACCCGCTGACCCAGAACCCGGGCTCGGAGCTCGCGGTCCCGTCGGGCCGCTTTCCGGTCGGAACTGACGAGTTCGGGCGCGACCTCTTCAGCCGGATCGTCTACGGCGCGCGCATCTCGCTGTTCGTAGGCGTCCTGGCCGTCGCGATCGGCGGCCTGGTGGGCGTCAGCAGTGGGCTGCTCGCCGGGTACCGCGGCGGTTGGCCCGACGCGGTCATCATGCGCACCTGGGACGCTCTGCTGGCCTTTCCCGCGATCTTGCTCGGCATCGCGGTGGCGACGGTGCTCGGGCCGGGCGTGACGAACGCGGCGATTGCGCTGGCGATCGTCAGCATCCCGCAGTTCTCGCGGATCACCCGCGCCTCGGTGCTGGGCGAGAAGCAGCGCGACTACGTCCAGGCGGCACGCTGCCTGGGGGCCGGCGATGGACGGATCGTGATGAAGCACATCTTCCCGAACACCGTGTCGCCACTGCTGGTTCAGTTGAGCCTTGCGATGGCGTACGCCGTGCTGCTGGAGGCGGGCCTGAGCTTTCTCGGCCTGGGCGCCCAGCCGCCGGAGCCGTCCTGGGGCTCGATGCTGAACACCAGCCGGGCGTACCTGCGTCAGGCGCCGTGGTACGCCATCTTCCCAGGGATCGCCTTGAGTCTTCTGCTGCTCGGGCTCAACTTCCTGTCCGACGCCCTACGCGACGCGCTCGACCCGAAACTGACCCACCTGCGATAGCCAGAGTGCGCCGCTTGCCTGACGACCGCGGGCCGGCCGACCATACGAGTCCGGACAACCGATCGAGACGAGACTAGACCCATCGGGCGTGGAGGCTCTATGACTGACGAAGCCATCGCGGAGCGCCGAGCCGAGCGGTCAGGCGGCACCCCGGCGTGTTGCGCCTCGGCCGGCCGCGGCGCGCCCGCGGGGCTAGCGGACTCATCGGTCTTCGCGCCAGGGGCGGCGCGCGACTCAACCGATGGGATGGTCCTGCTGCCCGGCGGCCACTTCCTGATGGGTACCGCCAGCCGAGAAGGGTACCCGGTCGACGGCGAGGGACCGGTCGGCAAGCTGCCGATGCATGCCTGCTGGATCTATCGGCAGTCCGAGTCGAACGCGCGCTACGAGATCTGCGTCGCGGCGACCGGGAGCGCGACGGAGGCCGAGCAGATCGGCGGGGCGAGGGGAGGTCGTC
>JAUJPG010000040.1:0-1300 GCA_030447245.1 Chloroflexota bacterium
GCTGTCCGGAAACCTCTCGGGGAACATCCGCGCCACGTCTAACCTCCGGCCGCGCTGCGCACGGGCCGCGGCTCTCGCCACCCAGCGCCAGGCACGCGCGGCGCCAGCGGCTCGGCGGCGGGGTGTCGTCGCCGAACGGCGGGACCTGCCCACAGTGGTACTACATCTCACGCGAGTCCGCTATGCTGGACGAGCGTTGCTTCCGCCGCGGCAGGCGCACCCCTCGGGTTGAGGAGTCTGCCCGGACCCTGGGGCGATGGCGCCCCAACGACAGCTCGGAGTCTTCTGGCGCTCTCCTGACGGGACGATGCAAGTGTGTGGAGGGAGGTAGTGACGTGGCCGAGATGATCCGCGCCGCGGTCCTGGTTGACGACCGACGCCTGGAGATCCGTGAGCTCCCCCGGCCGACGATCGGCCCAGAGGAGGGGCTCCTGCGCGTTGAGGCGAGCGGGATCTGTGGGACCGACGTCGAGCAATACCATGGCGCGGCCAGGTCGCTCGGGCAGCCCTACCCCGCGGTGTTAGGCCACGAGCCAGTGGGCGTGGTCGTGGAGGTGGGCGCGGCGGCCGCGGAGCGCTGGCGCGTGGCGCCCGGGGACCGCGTGGCCGTCGAGCCGTTCTTTCCCTGCGGGCACTGCCAGGCCTGCCGAGCCGGGCGCTACAGCGGCTGTGACGGGCGGCGGCCGAACCTGTACTCGTTCGCCGCGACGGACGTCCCGCCGGGACTGTGGGGCGGGCACGCCGAGTACCTCTACCTGCACCCTGACAGCATCCTGCACCCGGTGGCGGCCGGCCTGCCGGCCGACCTGGCCGCGCTGTTCAATCCGCTGGGGGCCGGGGTGGCCTGGGCCGTCCAGGTGCCGGGGACCAGCCTCGGCGACACCGTCGTCGTGCTGGGCGCGGGCCAGCGTGGGTTGTGCTGCGTCGTCGCGCTGCGGGCGGCCGGCGCGGGCACGATCATCGTCACCGACGTCGCCACGGCCGAGCACAAGCTCAGCCTGGCCCGCGAGCTCGGGGCGGACCATACCGTCGAAGTCGACCGCGACGACGCCGTCGAGCGCGTGCGGACACTGACCGCGGGTCGGCTGGCCGACGTCGTCGTCGACGTCTCGGCCTACGCCACCCGACCGGTCGTCGACGCGCTGGAGATGGTGCGGCCCGGTGGGACCGTCGTCCTGGCCGGCCTCAAGGGCGGACGCGAGGTGCCCGGCTTCGTCAGTGACAGGGTCGTCCAGCGTCAGATCACGCTCAAGGGTGTCTGGGGCGTCCAGGGCCCGGCCTATCGGCAGGCGCTGCGGAT
>JAUJPG010000040.1:1400-4468 GCA_030447245.1 Chloroflexota bacterium
GTGGCGGTACCCATCGGCTGTCTCGATCTCCTGGGCCGCGAAGCTCCTCCGGAGCTCCTGCCGATCGGCCTCGGCCAGCGCCCGCCCGGCGATCCAGTCGGTGAACGTCAGCGTGCCGCCAGGCTTCAGGACGCGGCGGCACTCGCGAAGTAGGGCGGCCTTGCGCGGGATGTGCAGAAACGCCTCCTGGCTGATGCAGGCGTTGAAGCTCTCGCTCTGGAACGGAAGCGTCGTCGCGTTGCCACGGGCCACCTGGACCACCTGAGATAAGCCGACCAGCCCGTTCAGATGGTGGGCGCCGACGCAGCGGGTGGGGTTGAGGTCCAGCGCGGTCACCCGGCAGCCGAGCCGGTGAGCGAGATACCGTGCCGGCCCCCCCAGCCCGGCACACAGGTCGAGGACCCGACTCTCCGGCCCGATCCGCGCCCGTGTGGCCAGGACGTCGACCGCTGCCAGGCCGCCGTAGTGGTCCTGATCGAGGTCGAAGAGGTCCTCCGGGCGCAGCCCGTCGAGCGCTGTGCCCCGCTCGCGAAGCGCGGCCAGGATCTGCTCCACATTGATCGGATGGCGGCTGTAGAAGTCCAGGACGCCGGGATCCGGGGCCTGGAATGCCTCGCTATGCATGACTGTCTCTCAGGCTCCATCGGCCGACGGGCGGCCACCAACGGCTCGCCTCGCCGGCTCAACGGCCCCGATCGCGTGGCTACGATTCATGCTCGGCGTACGAGGCGCCGAGGCCGGCCGCTTTCGGTGGCAGCACCCGATCCCCAGCCGTTTCGATGCTAGACTCGGTTCTCGGGCCCCGCGGCTCGACGGCGAAGATCGAAAGCTCCTGGGCAAAGGGCGACGGCGGAAGGGTCATCGCCAGGTGGACGCCGGCCGCCGCGCCGACGTGCGTCTCGAAGGGACTTACCACCATGACCGGCATCCCGGCGCTGGTGGCCACGGCCGCAAGATGCTCGGCCGCCCGCAAGCCGCCGCACTTGATCAGCTTGACGACCAGCGCGTCCGCGGCCTGAGCGTCGAGAACCCGCAGCAGGTCGCGCATGGTGTGGACGCTCTCGTCGACGGTGATCCGGACGCCGGTCTCGGCGCGCAAGGCGCGAAGCCCGCCCAGGTCCCGGGCGGGTAGCGGCTGCTCACAGTACTCGACGGCGTCCGCGAGCGCTCGCAGCACCCGCATCGCGGATGGCAGGTCGTAGCCCTGATTGGCATCCACGCGGAGCCGCACGTCGGCCGGCACCGCTCGCCGCACGGCGAGGATCCGATCAATGTCCTCGGCCGGGTCGAGGCCGATCTTCAGCTTGAGGGTGCGAAATCCGCGTTCGACCCAGTGCTGCGCCATCTGGACCGTCTTGTCCAACGAAAGCAGCCCGATCGCCCGGGTAACGCGAAAGCCCTCCGGTCGCCGCAGCCCGCCAAGCTGTCGGTAGACCGGCGCTCCAGACAGCTGGCCGCGCAGGTCGTAGAGCGCCATGTCCACCGCGCACATGGCACTCCGGTTCTCCGGCAGCAAGCGGTCCAGCACGGCCATGGCCTCGTCATGGTCGAAAGGGTCGCGACCGATCAGCGCCGGCAGAAAGACCTGCTCTAACTGGAGCTTGATCGACGTCGCCGTCTCACCGGTGAAGAAGGGGAGCGGTGACGCCTCGCCCAGGCCGCTCCGTCCATCGCCGTCGGTGAGCCGCACCATAACGTGCGGGCGGGTGGCCTCAGCCGGACCGTAGCTGGTGTCCAGCCGGCTGTGGGTGGCAACCTCGATGAGCGAGCACGACCAGTCGGCGATCATCATCGGCCTCGCTGAAGTACTCGCCGGCCGAGTCCGGCCAACGGCCTGGGGGCATTCTGCCGCCGCCGACACTCCGTCTGCCAGCCATAGAGTGAGCGGTGTTGGCGTTCGGTCAGCCTTTGCTAGACTTGACGCCGTCGCGCCGGGTCCGTCCCCTCGCCAGGAGTTCTCGTGACGGGATACTTGCTCAGCCGCCTCGCCCAATCGGCGATCCTCGTCCTGATCGTCAGCGCGGTCATCTTCGGGATCGTCCACTCGGCCCCGGGCGGTCCGTCGATCCTCAACAACCCGGACGTCGACCCTCGGCTCGCCAGAGACATTTCGGAACGGCTCGGCCTCAACGACCCCCTGCCGGTCCAGTACGGCCGCTGGATCACGAACTTGCTCCAGGGCCGGATGGGGACGTCGTACCAGTACAGCCTGCCGGTCTGGAGCCTGATCCTCGAGCGCATGCAGGCGACGATCTTGCTCGGTGGTGTCGCTCTGCTGGCTGCGATCGCGCTGTCGATCCCGCTGGGGATGGTGTCCGCGATTCGGCGCTACTCGGTGTGGGACTACCTGGCGACCTTCGTCGCCTTCGTCGGCGTGTCGGTGCCGGTCTTCTGGCTCGGAATCATGCTGATCATCCTGTTTTCGGTCACCCTGAACCTGCTCCCCTCATCAGGCATGTTCACCATCGGCGCCCCGTTCTCGATTGGCGATCGGCTCCGCCACCTGCTCATGCCGGCCTTGGTGCTCGCCACGCTGCCGCTGGCCCAACTGACCCGCTACGCACGCTCGGGGACGCTCGAGGTGATCCGCCAGGACTACGTGCGGACCGCGCGTGCCAAGGGTCTCGGCGAGCGGCTGGTCCTGTTCCGCCACGTGCTGCGGAACGCGCTGATCCCATTCGTCACGGTCGTCGCGGTGCTGGTCCCGCGCGTTCTCGGAGGCGCGGCGATCACTGAGTCCGTGTTCGCCTGGCCGGGCATGGGACGGCTGGCCGTCGAAGCAGCCTTCACCCGCGATTACCCGCTGGTTATGGGGATCACGGTGGTCATCGCCATCTTCGTCGTCATCTGCAACTTGCTGGCCGACCTGGTGTACGGGTTGCTTGACCCGCGCATCCGGCTCGGGGGTTGAGCCGCCGTCATGATCACGGCGGGTACGATGCCGTGGTGACTCAGACCTCGCCAACGTCGGCGGCCCCAATGCCGGGCCCGGCCCGCCGAGTGCGAAGCTACACGCCGGCGCGCCTCCTGATCTGGAACGCCTTCCGGCGCAATCGGCTCGCCCTGGC
>JAUJPG010000040.1:4568-36941 GCA_030447245.1 Chloroflexota bacterium
GGAACCTGCGTCGGCGCGGCGGCCGGGTATTTCGGCGGCTGGGTCGAGGTAATCTCGATGCGGGTCACCGACGGTATGCTGGTCGTGCCAACCTTTTTTCTGGCCCTGATCGTCCTGGCGGTGTTCGGCCCGAGCGCGGTGAACGTGGTGCTGGTGATCGGGCTGACCCAGTGGATGGTGGTCGCGCGGGTGGTCCGAAGCGAAGTGCTGCGCACGAAACCGCAAGAGTTCGTGACGGCGGCCCGCGCGCTCGGCGCGGGCGACGGACGGATGATCGCCCGCCATGTTTTGCCGCAGGCGCTGCCGTCGATCATCGTTGCCGCGTCGCTCGGGGTGGCGAACGCCATTCTGACCGAGTCGGCGCTCTCGTACCTCGGGCTCGGCATCCAGCCGCCCACGCCGACCTGGGGCAACATGCTCAGCGGGGCACAAAACTTTATCTGGAATAAGCCGGACCTCGCCCTGTATCCTGGGGCGATGATCTTGCTTGCCGTGCTCGCGTTCAACAGCCTGGGTGACGGGCTGCGGGATGCGCTCGACCCATTCCAGTCGCGCCGGTAGCCAGCTACCGTCCGCCACGCCTCGAAGACCAGCGAGCGGAAAGGACAGTCACGCCATGAATGAGGTCCCCGCGGCACCTGTGACTCGTCGTACCTTCCTTCGAGGTGCCACCCTGCTGGCGGCCACGTCGCTGCTGGCGGCCTGTGCGCCCGCCGCGTCGCAGTCCCCGGCCAAGCCGGTGGACACGAAGCCGGCGGAGGCAAAGCCGGCCGCCGGCGCGCCCACCTCGGCACCGGCGGCCAAGCCGGCCGCCGAGGCGAAGCCGGCCGCCGAGGCGAAGCCCGCCGAGGGCCAGCCCAAGCGCGGCGGCCAGATGTCGCTGGCGATCATCTCCGACCCCACCCTCAACCCGTTCACCTGGCCGGGTCAGTTCGCGACGGTCATGACCGCCAAGCCGCTCTGGAATACGCTCACCAAGTACGAGCCCGGCACGATGAAGGTCGTGCCGGACCTGGCGACCTCCTGGGAGCCAGCCGCGGACAACCTGTCCTGGACCTTCAAGCTGCGCCAGAACGTGGAGTGGCACGACGGCCGGCCATTTACCGCCGCCGACGTGAAGTTCACACTCGAGAACATCGTCAATCCGAACGTCAACGCGCTGTTCCGGACCAACCTGACCGGCCTGAAGGAAGTGCAGGTGGTCGACGACTCGACCGTCAAGGTGATCCTCGACCAGCCGTACGCGTCGCTGCCGATCCAGCTCGGCTACAACATCGCGATGGCGCCCAAGCACCTGCTCGACGGCCAGGACCTGAACACGCTGTCTGAGTACGTCCAGCGCCCGATCGGCACCGGCCCCTTCAAGGTCAAAGAGATCGTCAAGGGCAGCTACGTCTCGATGGAGGCGAACCCTGACTACTACGAGGGGCCGCCGAACCTCGACGGGCTCGTGTTCAAGATCGTCCCGGAGATCAACACCCAGGTGGCCCAGCTCCGCACCGGTGAGCTCGACCTGGCGCTGATCGAGCCGGCCAACAAGGACACCCTGAGGAATCAGCAGAACCTGGACTTCCTGACCGTAGAACAGCCGAACACCTTCTACTTCTGCCTGAATAACGCCCGCGAGCCGTTCACCGACAAGCGCGTTCGCCTGGCTCTGACCCTCGGCTCCAACCGCCAGCTGATGGTGGAGCGTATCCTCCGCGGCGAGGCGCCGGTCGCGGCCGGGCCGTACGGAGCAGCGTTCGGCGAGTTCCAGAATAAGGAGCTCAAGCCGTACCCGTACGATCCCGAAAGGGCCAAGCAGTTGCTCGCCGAGGCCGGCTGGATACCGGGCGCCGACGGCATCGCGGAGAAGGACGGCAAGAAGATGTCGTTCGGCTTCATGGTCGACAAAGGCAACCCGACCCGCGAACAGATGGCGCTCGCGCTGCAACAGGACTGGAAGCGGATCGGCGTCGACATCCAGATCGACATCGTCGAGTTCAACGTCTACTTGCAGCGCGGTAATCAGCGGCCGGGCGACTACGATGCCCGAACCGGCTGGCGGATCACCGCGCCGGACCCTGACAAGACCCCCGAGTACACCACCGACGGCGGCAATAACCACTACATGTACTCGAACCCCGAAGTGGACCGACTGATGGCCCAGGGGCGCGGCGAGTCGGACCAACAGAAGCGGGTCGAGATCTACCACCGCATCCAGCAGATCATGTATGACGACCTGCCGATCATCTGGGTCTACTACTGGACCGAGATCGTCGCCCTCAACAAGGCGATCAACGGCCTGCCCCCGATGGGAATCCGAGACTCGCTGACCTATACCAACAAGCTCTGGCGCGCCTAGCGTTCAGGCCGGAATGGCGACGGCCTCCCGGATGGCGACGCCAGTGGCGACCTCCGCGACCACGCGCCCGAGCAACGCCTGGGCGAGGATGACGGGGCGTTCCACGACGTTCTGGACCGCCTCGCGCATTCGCTCGTCCATCCCGACGCAGGTCATCCAGACCAGCTCGACGTCCTGAGCGCGGAGCTGCTCCGCTGCCGCGCGAGCGGCGTCGATCCGCGCGTCGCCCAGGTACGGGCTCGCCGAGGTCACCCGCGCGTCGATCCCCAGACCAGCGTAGCGGCGCGTCTCGCCCTCAACCTGGCCACCGTCTGGCTTGATGATCCCGAGCCGCCGCCCAGCCGCGAGCGCCGTAACGATGTTGGGAAAGAGCTTGCCAGGGTTGACGATCAGCGTGTCTGACCTCACCGCTGACCAGTCGGCCCCGCACAGCATGACCACGAATTTGGCACCCTGGGCCGTCAGGTCATCCACGCACCGCTGCATCCGCGGCAGGATCGCCCGGTGCGACAGCAGGGTTGACGATCCGTCGCGCAGGCGGGTGATGATCGGCTGCTCGCCGTCGGCCGGCGCCAGCGCCGCGATGTCGCTGGCGCTCAGCCCGTCCAGTGCTCCGGCCTGGACCGTCCTGACCTCCGGCCCAAGGATCCGCTCCATGGCCGGGACCACGTCGATCCGCGGCGTCTGCCCGATGGTGGCCATTCCAACGATCGTCTGCATGTACATGGTCCTCCCGAATTGCGTGCGCCACCGACCAGGATCACGCGTTTCCGGCTCTCCCACCAGTATAGGTGTGTGGTGGGGTCTGCTCGTGCTCCGCGGCCACTTGGCCCCCAAGCTGCCATCTGAACGCTTATACCTCCGTGCCGTTGACCGACGCAATCACATCCTCACGCCCGCCCTCAAGCGAGGGGCTGCTTTTTTCCGTTACCGCCTTGGCGGGAACAGGAAGCGTCAGCTCGGACGCGCTGGCGGGATCAGGAGCCGGGTCTCTCTGACGAGGCGACGGCATTTCGCCTTGTCGTTGGCGCCCTCGATCAAAGCATGGGCAGGATGATCCGGTAGAGGATCGCGTCGAACGGAGAAGCCGAGCGAACGAGCTACCCGCGCTTGGATCGTTCCCAGCCCAAAGCCCGCGCGGGGAGCGCGAGCCAGGACAGCTTCTGGCGACGTCGCCCTGGCAAGATCCACCGAAGTGGTAGACCGTCCTGGCGAGCCTGCCTCCGAAAGCCCATGGCGTGCTCGATCCCCACCATGGCCCCGCTCATCCTCGGCAAGTCCGGGTTTACAGCCGTCCCAGGAGCGCCTCGACTTCCTCATTGGCTCGCCGGAGGGCATGGTTGACCCGGTTCCGCTGGCGGAGGAGCGCCGTTTCGAGGAAGAGGCGCTCCTGAGTGCCGCGCTCGTGCTCCGGCAGGTTCTTGGCACGCCGCAGGCCCGGCAGCATTGGGAGTTGGATCGCTGGGTCTTGCTCGAACTCGCCGGCCTCGGTGTAGAGGACCGGGTTCAGGGCCCGCGTCAACGAGAGGAGGCCGGCGTTCAGGGTCTCTGCGCGGGCGTCGTCGGAGCCGTCGGCCAGGCGGTCGCGGGCGCGATCGAGCTCCCCGAGATTGCCCTCGAGCGAGCGGGCCCGTTCGAGGGCAACGCTCAAGTCGAGTCCGCCGTGCGCGGCATCCTGGTACTCGGTCAGCTTGGATACGAAGTCGCGCGCCATGGGCGCCGTCTCGTACGGCAGCACTCGGCCGCCACACATTCGCGCTACCAACGTGGCGTAGATCCCAGTGTCCGAGGTCAGCAGATCGAGGTCCACCTTGTCGATCAGGTCCTCGGGGCTGTGCCACCACCACGCGCCGGAGCAACCCCCGACGATCGCCCGGTCCGGGTGGTCCTCCGGCAGCATCCGGTAGACCGAGAACGAGGAGACGCCCAAGCCCCAGAACGACTGGTCGGCCGCTTTGAATGGGCGGCGAACGTTGGCGGGGGCATGGATCAAGTCGTCGACCGTCTGGTCGACCATGGATTGCATCTCGGCCATGGTGTAGCGGCAGTCGAAGACACTCGCACCACGGCAGCCAGGCCCGTCGATGTTCAGGTAACCGACACAGCCGCGGTGCAGCTCCTCCCAGTACGCATCCGCGTACCAGGCTGAACCGGCGTAGCGGCCCTGGGAGTGGCCGGACCACCATCCGAACTTGACCCCGCGCCGCAGCCCCTCGCGCCGGGTGGCCAGGATGCGGGCCACTTCGAGCAGCACGGCGTTCGCGGTGCCGTTGTCGGTCACTCCTTCGTACCAGGAGTCGATGTGGGCCCCGACCAGCAGGAAACGGTCCTGCTCGACCGTCCCCGGGATGGTCGCGATCGGCTGGGTGATCCTCTCGGGGCCGGTAAAGACCTCGCCCTCGAGCTTGATCTTGACGGTTGCCCCCTGCTCGAGCAGCTTCCGGACCCGCTGGCCATCGCGGTGGCGGACGGTCATGACCGGTATCCGCACCAGCCGCGAGGCGCTCTCCGGCGTGGGGGTGCCCCAGATGCTGCTGACAGTCATCTCGTGGAGGACGTCCTCGTCGCTCGGCCAGACGTCGATCAGGGCCACTGCGCCGGCTTGCTGGGCGTACATCACGCCGTCAGGCCGTCCGCCGGTCGTCAGGACGGCCTTGCCGCGCAGGTCGGCGCTCTTGAAGTCCTCCTCACGGCCGGCGTGAGTGAAGATCATGCCACCGCGATTCTGGCTGTCCGAGCCGACCCAGACCACCTCGACTTCCAGCCCGCCGGGCGGCGTGCTGGGTGAAAAGGCGCGCGTGCGGGTCGGTAGCTCGAACCGCTCGGGCGCGATCACCTCCAGGCGCCCCGGCCCTGGCCGCGATACGAACGTCTCGTACTCGAGGACGTCGCACCTGACCCCGGCCTTCTCCATCTCCGCGGCGATGTACTCAACCGACGTACGCTCGTCCTCGGTCCCGTCAAGCCGCTGGAGCCGGTTAAAGACCTCGAGGTGTCGCTGAAGCTCGGTCGGGTCGATCGCGTCGCGAAGCTCCTGCTCGAATGAGGCAAGCTGTGGTGCCAGGGCCATGGCTCGTTCCTCCCGCTGTTTGCTGATAGTTCCAGACGATAGCCCAAATTGACGGCGGTCGACGTCACACCGCGAGCGACGCGAGCGTCCGATCGGCCAGGTCGCGGGCCTGCTGCATGCCGTCGGCGAGGCGGTTCCGCTGGCGCACGAGCTCGGTCAGGAGCAGGTATCGCTCGTCGGACGTCGGCGGCAGGGTGCTCACGCGGGGCAGGTCGTACAGGCCGGGCAGGACCGTGGCCTGTGCCGAGAGTCCGTAGGGATCGTGGCCGTATCGTCCGACAACCGTCCCGCCGAGCGGGATCAGCACGCGGCTGAGCCCCTTGAGCGCAGCATTGAGAGTCGTCGCCACCTCGTTGGGCACCTCACCCGAACGGGCGTCGGCCGCCGCGTCCAGCCGCTGGACGGCTCGCAGCGCCTCGGCCGCGACCCGCGAGGCGCCCGCCAGGTCGATGCTCGCGGCGGCGGGCTCGTCGAGCAGCGTGTCCAGACGGTCGGTCATCTGGCGGACCGTTGGCGTGAAGCGGGCCGGCAAAATCGGCAAGGTCAGCAGCCCCCACAGGTAGGCAGCGTAGACTCGGAGGTGCGTCCCGAGCAGCTCTCTGTCGAGCCGCTCCATCGTGTTCTCGTCGGTGTGATGCCACCAGCCGAGGTTGCCCATCCCCATCGCCCGAATCTCGGCTTTGGTGAAAGCGGTTCGACTGGCGATGGACGGGATCCCGACGCCGAAGAACGACGTGTCGCCGATCTTGGTCAGCCGTCCCCACTCCAGCGGCATCTCGCCGAGCAGTCGGCGCTCGATCGCGGTGTGGTAGTCGCGCAGCTCGACGTCGCCACGGCTCTCCCAGAGAGTCGTGCCGAACAGGGCCGGTTGATCGATCTGAACGTAGCCGACGGCGTTGTCGCGCAGGTCCTCCCAATTACGATCGACGAACGTGCTGGAGCCGATCATCGTGCCGGTCTCGTGACCGACCCAGAAGCCGATGACCAGGCGCCGCCGCAGCTCTCCCGCATAGCGCTGGAAGGCGCGCGCCAGCTCGATGAAACAGGCGTTGCCCGCCGCATTGTCCGTGGCTGACTGGCCGTACCAAGCATCCATGTGGCCGCCCAGGATGACGAGGTCGTCGCCGTCGCCGATCCGTCCGATCGCCTGGCGCAGGGTGCGCCATTCGTCGGAGCATTCGGCCCGCAGCCGCAGGCGGACCGTCCCGCGCTCGCACAGCGCTCGCAGCGCCAGACCATCGGCACGGGACACGCCGAGGCACGGAATGGTCGGCATCTCGGTCCGCATTGTCAGTCGGTCGGGGTTGCCCCAGGCCGGCTTCACCGAGCCGTACGGTAGCAACGTGCTGTCGTCGTAGCCCCAGTTGAGCATGATCGCCCCGGCCGCCCCCATGTGCGACATGATGCGGGCCTTTTCCTGGCGTGGCGGTGCGTAGGAGAGCTCAGACAGAGTCACTCGGCCCGCGATTCCCGCGGCCTCACAGCGCTCCCAGCTCCCGGTGTTCACGTCCACGAGGTCGGCCTCGACCCACTCTGGCCCGGTCGGGGCGCTATGGGCCAGGATCGTGGCCGGGATCGTCCGTTGCTTCGGACTGACGATCTCTAGCTGAGCCCGGCCCGGGAAGCTCACCAGCCCGGGATACTCCATCAGCTCCGCCGTGACACCGCTGGCTCGGAGTTGGTCGTGCATGAAGCCGGCGGCGTTCCAGGCCGAATCCGACCCCGCCAGGCGCGACGGAAACTGATGAACAATTGTCTCGATCGTCTGCCAGGCGCGGTCGGCCGACAGCTCGGCTAGCAGCTGTTCCTCGGACATCTCATCCTCCGCGATCAACACGCTGTGTCATCCCGAGCGAAGCGAAGCACGACACGATCTTCAGGTCAGCGCGGTGGAGTCTCAGATTCTCGCTTCGCCTTCCCACTTGACGATCCGTCCGCCCTTGACGACGGTTGCGATCCTGTCGCCGTCGAGCGGACTCAGCGCCTCGATCTCTTCGAGCGGGTTACCGTTGACGACGATCAGGTCGGCGGCCAGGCCGGCGCGAAGCGAGCCGGTCACGTCGGAGAGAGCGAGCGCCTCGGCGGCGTGGCTCGTTGCCGCCACGATGGCCTCCATCGGCGACAGACCCGCCCGCGCGAGCATCACCAGCTCGGTGCCTGAAGTTCCGAACACGGCGACGGCATTGCCGCCGCAGTCGCCGCCGGTGAGCAGCTTGACGCCGGAGCGCTTGGCCAGCGCGACGCGGCGCAGGCCGGAGGCCAGGTCGGGGATCTTATAGCCCTTCTGCTCTAGCTCGCGACGCCGCTCGAGCGAGTTCTGGGGTAGCCGACCTTCCTCGAGCAGCCGTTCGGTGTAGTAGCTGCCGAGCAGCGTTGGGCACAAGAAGATGTCGCGCTCGGCCATCTGGTGCGCGGTCGCTTGGTCCAGCTCGGTGCCATGCTCGATCGTCCGGGCGCCCGCCCCAACGGCGTTGCGGATGCCTCCGAGGCCGTGCGCGTGGGCGGCGGTCGGCTTCGCCCAGCGTTGTCCCTCCGATACGGCGGCCTCAACTTCTTCGGGGTGGTACTGCGCGGCCATCGGATCGATGTCCGGAGTGGCGGTCCCACCGGTGACACCCAGGAGCTTGATCCAGTCGACGCCACGCTGGACATGCTCGCGCACCGCCTTGATCAGCCCCTCACGGCCGTCGGCGTTCATCGCGCGCGGGAAGGCGTGCCCACCGGTCGGGGTGATTCCCAGGCCGGCCACGACCATCCGTGGGCCTGGGACGAGCCCACTCTCGATTGCGTCGCGGAGATTCAGGTCGACCCAGCCGGCCCCGCCGAGGTCGCGGACCGTTGTGAAGCCCGCCAGCAGGGTCCGGCGGGCCGCCTCGACGCCGCGCAAGGCGTGCATCCCGGGCGCCTCGTCGAGCCGGCGCGCATAGGCGTAGCCACCGACTGGCTGCACATCGCCGCCCACGTGGTGGGTGTGACAATCGAACAGCCCAGGCAGGATCGCCCGGCCGCCCAGGTCCCAGCGTTGCTCGACCTCTGACGGAACCTCGAAATCCGTACCGACCGCCTCGATCCGGGTATCGCGGACGAGGATTGTCGCTCCGGGCGTCTGGCTGCCTAACCCGTCGATCGCCAGCGCATTCGTGAACGCATACCGCATAGGATCCTCCCGGGGGTGGGTCCGCACCCCCGCCCAATTTCTAGCCCACGACGTTGCAGAAGACGAGGCACGCTTCCGCCCGCCGTCACGCGGCCGGGTGCGCGGCGAGCGTGCAACTGATGCGTCAGTTCGACGCCCTCAGCAACCGCGGGACATTGACGCCCAAGACGCCATCGAGGTCCGCGGACGAGAGGATGGACTCGCCGACGATGCGCAGGTAGTGGAGCGCCTGCCGATAGGTGCAGTTGCGCTCGACGTTCGGGATGTCCGAACCTCAGACCAGGCGCTCGCCGCCGTCCACCTGGATCGCCCGCGCCGCCCAGCCAGACCACGACCGTCCGCGCGTGCCATGCGGTCACGATCGTGTGACGCGCAGCTGCTTGTCCCGACCGATCGAGACGCTCCGCCATTCCGCGCGCCAGGTTCGGGCCGCTATGCGGCGCGAGGGTCGACGGCGTCGCGGGCCCGGGTGATCGCTGCGCGGGCGGCTGGCCAGTGGCGCACGGAGGAGGGGGTGCGCGCCAGCAAGGCGCGGGTCACCGCGGCCGAAAGGCGTAATGCGTCTTCGTGGCGCCGCGTCCAGCGCAGCCCGTACGCGCGTCGGAGGATCGGCGGCAGGAGGCCGATCGTCGGAAGCTGGGTCAGCCAGACCAGTGGCTGGGCGGCTCGCGGCAGCACGGGATGAATGATCTCGCGGGCCAGGACGCGGGCGGTTTCGCCAACCGCGATCTCGCTGCTCCCCAGCGTGGCGGTTATGTACGCACGGAGCTCCGCGGTGCTGGCCGGCAGGTAGCCGCGTGGCAGGCCGAGCAGCGGCTCCACCCTACTCCCCTCCTGGCAATAGCGGTCCTTCTCCTCGACCGTCAGCGGCCCGACGTAGAGCTCGTACGTCCGCGGGAACACGTCCAGAACTGTCGAGTGAACCCAGCGTAACAGCTCCGGATCGTGCGCGGAGTACGCCGTGCCATCCGTCCAGGCGCCGACGGTCTCCCCCACGGTGCCGTGGACTCGATCGTGGATGGCATTGATCGTGCGAGCCGCGCGCTCGACGTGTTCGGGTGTGCCAAACGTCAGGTCCAGCATCGTGTCGAGCGTCCGCTTCAGCCGTCGCGGTCGCCCGCCCGGGTCGGTAAGGAAGAGGCTGTGCTCGGTCACTCCCGCGGCGACGAGCGGGTGCGCCACTTGCATCAGGATCGCAGCGCTCCAGCCGAGCAGCACGACAACTTCCTGGTTGATCTTCCAGGCTACACTCTCGAGGGCGATCACCTCGCGGTTGGGGTGGGTATGTATCGTCCAGCTGTCATCGTCCATGGCGCCTAAAGGATGAAGCGAGGCGGTGCGGCCCGTCTACCATTCCGGTGCCCGTGGGTACGCTCGGACGCTTTCTAGCCCACCGAGCGGCCTATGGGCGTGGGATGACGAACTCGGCCTGAACAGCGCCCTGGGCATTGAGCATTTGGATCGTCGCGCCAGGCTGGAGGCCGGCGATAAGCGACGCGGCCTGAGCTCCGAGGTAGACGTCGCGCCCAGTGCTCGTCCCAGTCGCGGTGTGGATCACAACAGTGTCCCCGGGTGCCGCGCTGGTGTTCGGCGGCATCGTCGCGGACGCGCTGCCGACCCGTAGCTGCCAGTTGGACATGTCTACGGCCTGCGTGCCAGCATTCTGAACCGTAATCGTCGTGTCCGCCGGGTTCAGACTGATCCCCGCGAACCGAATCGGAGATGCCGCGGTGATCTGCGTCGCGAGCGGGGAGGCCGCCGCGGCAACCTGGGTAGCGACCGGTGAGGCCACTGCCGCCACCTGAGTCGCCACCGGAGACGCGCCCGCCGCGATCTGGGTCGCGCCAGGCGATGCGACAGCGGCGGCAGTCGCCACCGCGGGTGAGGCGCCGGCGGCGGCGGGCGAGGCTGCCGCAACAACCTGCGTCGCCGCGGCGCCGACAGTCGGTGCGCTCGGGGCGGCGCCCGGCGTGCAGCCGGATACCACCATCGTTGCTACGATCAACGATGATCGGGCCAGCCACTCGGCACGCAACCGGGCCGGACGAGATTCCGCTACTTGCACTGTGCACACCTCCCCACGCCGTTCATTGCTCCTCTTGCCCGCTCGCAGGGAACGTGCCAGCAAGCCAGCCGCTACCCAAAACGACGGCCAGTCTCGGCTTGCTCAGCCCTCGCGCACCGCCCGCACTTCGACGTTGCCATCGCGCACCCGCGCCTCGAAGTGTGGCTGGGGCGCAGTCGCCGGCGACTGCACCACCGTGCCGTCGTGCATGTTGAAGATCGAGCCGTGCCAGGGACACTGGACGCAGTCGCCATCCACGAGCTTGCCCTCGGCCAGCGGTCCCCCAGCGTGGGTGCAGGTGCCGTTCAACGCCAGGACCTGGTTGCCGCGCTTGAGTAGGACCAGCGGGATCTTCTGCCCGTCGACCTCGATCTCTCCCGCGGAGAGCTCCCCCTCGACGAGGCTACTGGCAGGAGCGGCGACCTGGAACTCCGAGATCGCCGGGCTGGCGCCTTCAACCTCGGTGCTCCACGCGGTCCGGCTGACGCCGACTCCAAGGTTGTACGCGAGCTCCCCACCCAGGTACCCCGAGACACCGGTCGTCCCCAGTCCGAGCGTCGACAGACTGATGCCTAGCTTGCGGTGGCCGGCCGCGCGTGCCGCCCACGAGCCGGCGTAGCACCCGAGCGCAATGGTGTTCAGCAGGGCATGGGCCATGCCGACGCGCCGCGGCTTGGACTGGATGTCGTGCCACTGGGCGAGCCCGGCGGCGGCCGTCGGCAGCGACGATAGAATGCCTAGCCCGATCGAGGCGTCCGCGGCGCGCTGCTCGCCCAGCACATCCAGGACGGCAGCGGTCGACCAAGCGCCGAGCGGCAGGAAAACCAGAGCTGGATGGAGCGGGTGGCCCAGCCACGTTCCATTCAGGAAGTCCTTGGCGGCCTGCGCAGACGGCCCGCCGGTCTCCATCGCTTCGGTCAAGCCAGCCTGGAGGCGTTCCGACAGCCCGTCGAGCCAGCCCGACAGCCCCTGCTCTTCGTCGTCCAAGAAGCTCGTCATCGACTTCCACGCGTCTAGCGCCATCTCAGCCTCCAAAGAAGATCCTGCCGCACTACGAGCCTGCCTGCTATCGTCCGCGCCGATTCGTCGCAGAATGCGTTCCAGGCGTTTGACGCGTCTGGCGGCGGCGACGATGTGAGCGCGGCCGCGCCCGCTTGGTCCCGGTCTGGACGCATAACGGAGCGTGAGGGTCTGGTATCATCCGGCGCGTCTCGACCGCAGGCGAGCGTGATACCGTTCCCGCCAGCATCCATGATCGATCTTAGCTGGTCAGCGTCCGCCGAGCCGCGGGGCCGACGCATACGGCGTGGGCGGCTCGGTTGGACCAGGGGGCTGGTGTAGGCATGGAGCTTGCGCGATCCGCCACGCCGACGGCGACCCTGCTCGCCGCGCCGCGCGCCCACTCGATCTTCGGTCTCCGTGCCCATCCGGACCTGGTGATCGCCGCGACGCTGTTCCTGCTCGGGGCGGCGCCGCGGCTGGCCTACGTCGCCTGGGCGCCGGTCTTCATCGGCGGCGACTCGCTCCAATATTTCCAGCCGGTCCATGATCTGCTGAACGGGCGCGGTTTCACGCTGTCGCTCAAGCGACCGCCGGCGTACCCGGCGCTGCTCCTGGCGTCACAGGTGATCTTCGGCCCGAGCTTTGTGCCGATCATCGTCGTCCAGCACCTGCTCGGGGCGGCCACGGTGTCCCTGACGTACGGGATCGGGCGGATGACCTTCGGTCGGCCGGTCGGCGTCCTCGCCGCACTGCTCGTGGCGGCGGCCGGCCCGCTGATGCGCTGGGAACACTTCCTGATGAGCGAGGCGCTGTTCACCTTCAGCCACACACTGGCCGTGTTCTTGATCGTTCTCGGACTGCGTCGGCGCGCGGCCTGGCCGTGGGTAGCCGCCGGGCTCGCGGTGGGGCTGGCAATGCTGACGCGTTCAGCCGGCCAGGTGCTGCTGCTGGCGATCCCGCCGGCCCTGCTGGCCGTCGAGCGTGCCTGGCGGCCTGCGCTCACCAAGACGGCGCTGATGTTCGGGGCCTGCGCGCTGGTCGTGGTGCCCTGGATGGCCCGCAATTGGTTCGTCCACGGCGCGTTCACGACGGCCGGCGCGGCTGGGCAGAACTTGATCACGTACACCGCGATCATCCATCGCCCGGACTTCTCGTTCGAGGACCCGATGGTCGTCGCATTGGACGCCGACCCGAAGAAGGCGACTGCCCGCAAGATCGTTCAGAAGGCCCTGGAAGACAAACTCGTCAAGCCACAGCTCGACGTGACCGGCCTGGGCATCCACAACCGAATCATGGAAGAGACGCGGATGTCCCAGGCCCAGGCCGACGCGGTGATGCGGGAGATCGCCCTCCGCGCGATCGTCTCGCGGCCGGAGGCGTACGTGCGGAACACCCTCGAGGATTTTGTCGAGATCTTCCAGGGCCGCGAGGAGGACCTCCGCGATCATTGGGATCTCTGGACGAGCCGAGGCTGGCGCGGGCCCTTCGCCCGCTTCGTTGGCCCGGCCAGTCCAGACCAGGAGGCGGCGTTTGCGCGGCTGGCGGTCCTGGACGGCCTGTACCATCCAGCCCGCGCCTGGGCGCCCCTGGCCGCGCTGTTCGTCCTGGGCCTGGGCCTCTCGATAGCCGTGGGGCCGTACCGGCCGGCGCTGATTGTCGCGTTCGCGGCGCTCGCGCTGATACTCGTGAGCGCGGCGACGGTCGGCTTCGTCCCACGCTACCGCCTGCCGCCGGACCCGCTCATCAGCGTGGTCGCGATGGGTGGGCTGGTCGGCAGCTGGGCCCTGCTTCGGCGGCGTCTCGTCGAGCGAGGCAGGACAAGCCGCGCGCCGGCCTGACACCCGGACACTGGGATCCCCGGCGGAAATCGTGGTGTCGCGCTGGCGCGCGTGGCAGGCTTCCTGCAGATGTGATCGTGCCGCGGCTCGGACCCCGCGGTCGCTGACCGCGGGACGTCCGGGGGCGGAGAAGTACGGGAGAGGTAACCACCAGATGCAGACACTCCGTCTGATCCTGATTGCCGTGGTCAGCTCGGCGAGCACGCTGGTCCTGGCTGGCGGCTGCGACGCGATCCGCTCCGGTGAGTCCAAACGGGTCGAGACGGCGCCGAACGCGGCGACGGCCGGCGTCCCGCCGACGGCGGCTGGGCAGCCGCCGGCCGCGGCAGGCCCCCCCTCGGCGCCCGCCCAGGCAGCTGCCCAGCAGCCGGCCGCGGCCGGTCCCGCCTCGGCACCCGCCGCCCAAGCCGCTCCCGTCGTGCAGGCGGCGCCCGCCGCCCAGGGTGCCGAGGCGGCTATTCGCGTGTACCAGAGCGTTCGTCCGTCGGTCGTGACGGTGATCAGCTCGGTCGTCCAGCCCGGGTTCCGCTCGGAGCCGACGCCGCAGGGGACCGGCTCGGGCTTCATGCTCGACGAGCGGGGCCACATCTTGACCAACAATCACGTCGTCCAGGAGGCGGACAAGTTGGAAGTCACGCTCCCGAACGGCGTGACGATCCCGGCCGAGCTCGTCGGTCGGGACCCGCGCTTCGACCTCGCGGTCGTGCGGGCGCAGGTCCCGCGCGAGCAGCTGCGTGCCGTGACCCTGGCCGATTCCGACCAGATCCAGGTCGGCGAGCAGGCGATTGCGATCGGCAACCCGTACGGGCTCGAGGGGACCGTGACCAGCGGGATCGTCAGCGCCCGTCGTCCGGTGGTCAGCGAGCCCCAGGGGGATGGGGTGCTGGTCAATGCCATCCAGACGGATGCGTCGATCAACCCGGGCAACTCCGGCGGGCCGCTGATGAACGCGCGCGGCGAAGTGATCGGGATCAACACGATGGGCCTCCAACCTAGCGGCGGTCAGGCTGGCCTGAACTTCGCCATTCCGATCAACAACGCCAAGAGAGTCTTGCCGGACCTGATCAGCAAGGGGTCGTATCCGCACCCGTACGTCGGTATCGCGAGCGCCGAGATCACCGAGACGCTGGCGCAGAGTTTGAACTTGCCGGTTCGGCAGGGATTGCTCATCCAATCGGTCGAGCCGAACAGCGGCGGAGGCCGGGCCGGTCTGCGGGGCGGCTCTGGCTCGGAGAACGCGCGTTCCCGCCAGGTTGCCGTTGGCGGCGACATCATCACGGCTATCGACGGCCAGCCGGTGCGGCGCCCCGAAGACTTCGTCGCATACCTTGAAGCCAACAAGCGAGCCGGCGACACCGTGACGTTGACGATCGTGCGCGACGGGCAGCCTCGTGACGTGCAGGTCACCCTGGGCGAACGCCCCCGACGCTAACCCCGTGGCGCCCGCGGGCGTCGCGTCCTGGCTGGGAGCCGCGAATGGTGCCGGCTCCGCTTGCGCGGCGTGGAGGCCCGCTCCTATGCTGTGCGCGTGGGGCGTGGATGTGCGCCGGACGCCGGCAGGGACGGAGGTACGACGTGAACGCGAAGCCAATCGCGGCAAAGCTGAGCAGCCTGGTGGTAGCGCTTGTGGTGTCCCTTTCCTGGTGGGGCTGCACCGCCGCGCCGGCCCCGACCGCGGGCCCGGCGACCAAGGCAGAGGAGCAGCCACCGGCTCAGCCGGTCAAGATCCGGATGGGGTGGGGCATCCCGGCCGAGGAGATCAAGTACGTGATGCAGGCGCGCCCAGAGCTAGCGCCAAACCTGAGCACCTGGTACTCGATCGAGTGGAACCAGTTCGCCGGCACGGCGCTCGGCGTTCAGGGCCTGGCGGCCGGCACACTCGACGCGGCCACCGTCGGCTCGCTATCCGTCGCGAACGGGCTCGACCAGGGCGCTGACATCGTGATCACCGGTGAGTTCATCGAGGAGCGGGCGCCGAACTTTTCATCGACCTGGCTGGTGAAGACCGACTCCGGGATCAATTCCGTTGCCGATATGCGTGGGAAGAACATGGGCTCGAGTGCGATCGGTGGCTCGACGGACTACATCGCCAAGTACAAGCTGCGTAACGACGCCGGCCTTGAAGACGCGCGGGACTACAAGACGGTCGAGGTCACGTTCTCGCTCATGACCGAGGCTCTCGCGTCCGGCAAGATCGACGCCGGCAACTTCCCGCAGCCGTTCTACGGAGCGGCGATGGCGACCGGCCAGTTCAAGCCACTGTTCAAGCTGACTGACGTTCAGCCGGAGTTCGTCCAGCTCCTCCAGGGCTTCAGCCGCGACTTCGTCAAGCAGAACCCGACGACCGTCCGGAAGTTTGTCGAGGATTGGACGACCGTTGCGAAGTACACCGAGGATCCAGCTAACCGCGAGGCGGTCATCGAGGCCAGCTCCAAGGCGACCAAGCTGCCGGCCGAGGTGCTGCAACGCTACTTGCTGAGCGAGAATGACTTCTTCCGCCCGCGCAACGGCGCGCTGAACGTCGAGGGTCTCCAGAAGAACTGGGACTTCCTCCGCAAGGAGGGCGGGATCAAGAAGGAGCTGAAGGTGACTGACCACATCATCCCCGAGCTCCTGCCGCCGGCGGAGTAGCACGCTGTCACACGCTCGACGATCATGGCCGTGGTAACGGGTAGATCGGTCGAGGCACCTGCCGCCGTGAAGGTCGCCGCGCGGGGCGTGCGCAAGGTCTTCACCAGTCGACAGGGTGTCCAGCGCGCGGCCATCGACGGAGTCCACCTGGACGCCGCGCCGGGCGAGTTTGTCTCGATCGTCGGGCCGTCCGGTTGCGGCAAGTCGACGTTCCTGTACATCGTTGGCGGGTTCGTCGAGCCGACGGCCGGCGGCGTGACGGTCGACGGCCGGCCAGTCCGGGCACCGGGTCCGGAGCGGGGGATCGTGTTCCAGGAGTCGGCGCTGTTCCCCTGGAAGACAGTCCTCGGCAACGTCACCTATGGGCTGGCCGAGCAGGGGCTGCCGCGGGATCGGCAGCGCGCCGTAGCGCGCATGTACCTCGAGATGGTCAACCTGCGCGGCGTCGAAGGGCTCTACCCGAAGGAGCTATCAGGCGGGATGCAACAGCGGGTGGCGATCGCCCGCACGCTCGCGACCGATCCCGATGTCCTCCTGATGGATGAGCCATTCGGCTCGCTGGACGCCCAGACGCGAGCAATCTTGCAGATCGAGCTGAACGGTATTTGGGAGCGAACCGGTAAGACGATCCTGTTCGTGACCCACTCCGTTGAAGAGGCGATCTTCCTCTCGGATCGGATCTACGTCTTCTCGGCGCGTCCCGCGACGGTCAAGGCGGTCATCCCGGTCGATCTGCCCCGGCCGCGTGACCGCGATGCGATCATCCAGGCGCCAACGTACGCTCGGCTCCATCGTGATATCTGGGAGCTCCTGCGCCACGAGCAGAAGACCGACGGCGAGCGTGGTCGTGGCGACGGCCACTAGCCCGTCGCTGGACGAGCGCCCACTCGGCACGGCCGGACAGCTTTCGGAGCTCCTCCTGCCGTTCGCGACCGTCACCGGTGTGCTCGGGCTGTGGGAGCTGGCGCCACGGGTCGGCTGGCTGAATGGCGGCGTCGTCCCACCGGTGTCCGAGGTGCTGATCCTGATTCCGGGGCTGTTCGCCGACCCGGTGTTCCTGCCGAATGTAGGCGCCTCCGCCTTCCGCTGGGCGCTTGGCTTCGCACTTGCGATCCTGATCGGCGTCCCGCTCGGGGCGCTGATGGGGCGCTCACAACTCGCCTTCGACCTGATCGACCCGATCTTGACGATCAGCTACCCGATCCCGCGCGCAGCCCTGATCCTGATCCTGGTGTTGTGGTTCGGAGCCGGCGACGTCTCGCGCGTCGGCATCATCATCCTGGGCTGCCTGATTCCAATCGTCATCTCGTCGTATCACGGCGCCAGGGGGATCAACCCGCACCTGTTGTGGTCGGCCCGCGCGCTGGGAACCGGCCGGGCCGCGGCGTTGCTGAAGGTCGTGCTGCCGGCCGCCCTCGCGCAGATCTTGTCCGGGCTACGGCTGGCGATCGCCATCTCGATCTTCACCCTGCTCGCCTCAGAGCTGCTGATCCGTCAGTCCGGGGTGGGGGCGTACCTGTTCACCCTACTCGACAACGGCCAGTACCACCTTGTCTGGGCGTGCAGCATCGTGATCGCGACGGCCGGTTTCCTGCTCGACGTGGCGTACGTGCGCCTGATTGGTTGGCTGCTGCCCTGGATGGAGGGGCAGGTGTGAGCGTGCCACCCCCGGCCGCGTCAATGCTGCCCGGACCAGCCCAATCCGGGGCCGTCCCCGAGAGGGGGGTGGCTGGGAGTCGGCGCCTGCGCGGGGCTCTCGGTTGGGTCGCCATGCGGGTCTACCCGGTGGTCCTGATCGTCGGCGTCTGGCAGCTTCTGACGGCGTCCGGGGCGCTCACCCCGTTCGTGCTGCCCCCGCCGCCGCGGGTTCTGGAACGGGCGCTTCTGCTCCTCTAGAGTGGCGAATTGGGGGTCAACACCCTGATCACGATCCAGCGGGTGCTGTCCGGCTACGGCCTGGCGCTGCTCGTCGGCATCGGGCTAGGTCTGCTGATCGGGCGGAGCCGCCCGACCCGGCTGGCGCTTCGGCCTCTGGTGGCGTACCTGTTCCCAACGCCGAAGGTGGCGATCTACCCGGCGATGCTGATCATCCTGGGCTTCGGCACGGCCTCCAAGGTCGCGCTCAGCTTCAGTGAGGCGTTGTTCCCGATCCTCCTGGCTACGACCGCCGCGGCCTCACAGGTCGACCCGCGGCTGCTCTGGTCGGCGCGCGCGCTGGGCACGACAGAGCGATCAACCTTCTTCAAGGTCGTGCTGCCGGCGGCCCTGCCGGGCATCCTGACCGGGGCACGGATCGGGCTGATCGGCGCACTCGTCGGGACGTTCCTGGGCGAGATGATCGCCGGCTCGGACGGCCTTGGTCACCAGATGGTCGTCGGCTGGCGGCTGCTCCGGACGGCCGATATGTACGTTGCGATCGTCGTGATCTCGATCATCGGCTTCACCCTAGATCGAGCATTCCTGGCTCTTCGCGCCCGCCTGCTGGTCTGGAGCGATGAGGCCGGCCACTGACCGCTGAACCGTGCCGTGACCCAGCGGGAGCGCCCAGCCGATCTCAGCCACGCCAGGCGAGCGGCGAGGATCGGGCGGCATCCTGGCCGTCCAGGAGCGCCTTGAGCGTGTGGATCTCGACCGTCATTGGCGCAATCATCGCCGTCTGAAATCGTCGCATGACTTCCTCGATAACGGCTCTACCGTCGGCCCCAACCAGGCGTTCGGTCTCGGTCGCGGACAGGTCGACCGGATGCGGCAACGCCAGCGCCGACCGCTCGGCTTCGGCGACCAGATGCCGGGCTCGGTCCGCGAGCTCGGGGCGCTCGACGAACGTGCGGAGCGCATCCCAGGCTGCGCGCAAGAAGGCCGGCCGATGCGCCAGCGCGCGGTAGACACTCGGCAGGGCATTGCCGGTCTGATGAGCGCGGAGCACCTCGTCGAGCACCACGCGCGCTTCGCCTGTCACCGACTGGGGGTCTGGCATCTTGACGTCCACCCGCGGGAGCGGTTCTGAAGGGACTGGCTGGCCGCCCTCGACGTCCCGCGTGCCAGGGATGGGTTGGTCATCCAGCGCCATCCGCAGCGCGCTGACGCAGATCAGGTTCTTCGGGTTGGCGTAGTTGAAGAGGTCGACGATCCCGCGGATCTCGGCCAGGTCGTCCTCGGTGAGGCCGAGCGCAAGCAGCTCGTGCCGGAAGTGGGCGGCGGCCGTGCCGACGTCTGGCGCGGCGAGCGCGCGCAGACGTTCGGCCTCACGCTCGACGTAGCGGCTGGCCAGGTTCGGCCCGATCTGCGCCCAGGCGGCGACCAGGTAGTCTGGGTAGCGCACCAGCAGCCGGTAGACAAGGTTGACGTTGGGTGATCGCAGCGCCGCCCGAATCTCGTCATAGAGGCGGGCCACTGTGCCGCTCGCCTCGATTTCCGGGACCTCCATGGGTAGTGGTGGCGTGCTCCCGCTCGCCTCGGTCGACTCCGTCCACGCCCGCTCGCCCATACGGCCTCCCGATTCCCGCCGCGGTTTTCTGCTCCCAGCACGCGGCACACGCTATCCTGGTTGGCGTACGGGGCCGGGCGGATGATCCGCGTGGCGGGTTGCAGCCTCCAGGCCTGTGGGAGAGGGTATGTCGACGTCCACCCAGCACGCCAGCTTCCCGGCCACGGACTTCACCCGTATCGGACCGCCCATCGGCGCCCGCTTCCCGGACGTGCGATTGCCTGACCAGCACGGGCGCATCGTCGACCTCCACGCCGCGCGGGGCGCGCGGAAGGCGGCGATCGTGTTCCACCGTAGCGCCAGGTGGTGACCGTTCTGCAAGACGCAGCTCGTCGAGCTGCAGCGAGCACTCCCCGATTACGAGCGGAATGGGATTGCCGTCTTCGCGATCAGTTACGACTCGACTGAGGTGCTTGGCGCGTTCGCCGAGAAGCACGGCATCACCTACACGCTGCTCTCCGACGAGGGCAGCCACGCGATCCGCGAGCTTGGCCTGCTCAACGAGCAGGTACAGGACCACCACGCGCACTACGGAATCGAGCGGCGCGACTCTGTCGTAGGCGTGCCCTATCCAGGGACCTTTCTCCTCGACGAGCAGGGCATCGTGACCGACCGGCGGTTCCTGGACAGCTATCGGGAGCGGGAGACTGGCGTGGCGATCCTGGAGCAGGGCTTTGGGATCAGGAGCTCGGAGCACGGCCCCGAGACGCGCGCCAGCGCGCCCGGCCTGCAGCTCCGCGCTTACCTCGACTCGGACGGCTACCGAGCCTACCAGCGGTTGCGCTTGACGGTGGAGCTCGCCATCGAGTCCGGCCTGCACGTCTACGCCGAGCCGGTCCCAGACGGCTACGTTGCGCTCGCGATCGACGTGGCTCCCATCGAGGGCCTCGCCGTGGGTGCGATGGAAGGACCGACGCCGCGTCCGTTCACGGTCGAAGGCCTGGACGAGCACTTCCTGGTCTACGACGGCACGGTGCAGCTGTCGATGCCGCTGACGTTCACCGAGAAGGTGGGCGATCGAGAGGTCGTCGTGACGGTCCGCTACCAGGCGTGCAGCGCGACCGACTGCCTGATTCCCCAGGCCGTCGAGCTGCGACTGCCGCTCTCCGAGCGGAACAACGTCGAGTCCGATCGATAGGCGGCCGTTGGGCGAGCCACGCCGGACTGATGCCGTCACGGGCTTGATCGACGGGGCCGTGGACTTGCACGTCCACCCGTCCCCGTCGCTCTTCCCGCGTCAGATTGACCAGCTCGAGGCGGCGCGTCAGGCACACGAGGCGCGAATGTGGGCGATCCTGCTGAAGGACCACCATCACTCGACCGCTCCGGACGTCGTCGCCCTCCAGCCGATCCTCAAGGATCTCCGAGTCCAGGTGTTCGGCGGGATCGTGCTCAACAGCTACGTTGGCGGGCTCAACCCGTACGCCGTCGAGCTGACGATCCGACTGGGCGGTCGGATGGTCTGGTTCCCGACGATCTCATCGGCCAACCATATTCGCCATAGCCAGGCGCAGCCGAATTTGAAGTTCCCGAAACAGGACCGGCCAGAGCGTCCAGAGGTGCCGATCCCGGTCCTGGACGAGCGCGGGCGGGTGCTGCCAAGTGTCCGCGAGATCCTGGGCTTGATCGCCGAAGCGGACGTTGCGCTATCGCCCGGCCACCTCGCATTCGACGAGGTCGTTCCACTGCTCCGCGCCGCGCGCGAGGCCGGCGTGCGGCGGATGCTCGTCAACCACCCGGGTTTCGTGCTCGAAGCGACGATCGAGCAGGTGCGGGAGCTGGTCCGGCTCGGCGCCTACATCGAGCATTCGGTGGCCTACCACCACCCCCAACACGATTTCTATACCTGGCCGGTCGAGCGTCTGGTCGAATGGATCGTCGCGCTCGGGCCAGAGCACACCGTGCTGGCCAGTGACCTCGGCCAGCGGGGGCGGAAACTCCACCCACAGCCGGTGGACGGCATGCGGGACATGATCGGCCTGCTCCTGGACCGCGGCGTCCGGGAGCAGGACCTGGAGATGATGGTGAAGCGGAACCCGGCCTGGCTGCTCGGATTGGACGGTTGAAGGCACAAGTCGCGCGGGTACGCCGACGTCCCGCGACGACGATCGGCCAACGACGCCCGGGTCCACCCTGCTGAGGTGGTGCACGTCCTGAGGTCTGGCTCCGCGAGCGCCGATCAGCTCATCCGGTCGGTCGCCGTCAGCGAGTAGCCGTCGTACGCGTCGGCGGTCCGAGTTGTCGTCGCCTGTGGCGGCGCGCTCGGCATCGCCGGGCTCGCTGACCCAGCGCCCCGGGTGTCCAGGTATCCCTCATAGTCGGGCACGATCCGGTCATATTCCCGCGTCATCAGCGGCGACGAGATCATGAAGTCGGCCGAGGCGCGGTTACATGCCACGGGAATGTTCCAGACGGCCGCCAGACGCAGGAGCGCCTTGACGTCGGAATCGTGTGCGTACAGCTCGTGAGGGTCCCAGAAGAAGATCAAGAAGTCGATCTCGCCGTCGGCGATCTTTGCGCCGACCTGCTGATCCCCGCCCCAAGGCCCGCTCTTGAGCTTGACGACGTCCAGCCCGGCCTCACGCTCCAGCAGGCTCCCGGTGGTACCGGTGGCATACAGGCGGTGCTCGGCGAGGGTGCCGCGGTTGTAGGTTGCCCAGGACAGGAGATCGAGCTTCCGCTCGTCGTGGGCAACCAGCGCGATATGCTTTTGAAACGTCTGCGACGTGTTGCTTTTCATGTCACACCTGACTGATGGATGATGGCGGTCATGTCGCGGCCGCTCATCATGAACGACCGAGCATGCCTGATCGTCGCCAACGCGTCATCGCGTGTGCGTAGCGCACGGATAGACTCGCGGGGCGACTCGAGTGCGAGTTTCGAGCCGGCAGGGCGGAACCCCTTCCGCGCCCTCGTGGCACGGGCCGCCGGACGGACGCCGCGGTGGTGTCCACGCCGCCGTTGTGCACTGGACCCTGCCGCCCTTACCGGTCCCGAGGGTCCGATCGGCCTGGCAGCAGCCCACCACACGCTGGTGGACAGCTTGCGCGTCTCGCCGTCCTGAAGTCTACCAGACGCGGGCGGAACACGCGCGACCTTTCGTTCGTGGCGGCTCGCTAGGTCGGGCCACGGGGGCGGTGTCGGTCTGGCGCGGTGCTAAGATCGGCCGGAGTTGCTGTCGACCCTGCACGAGCAGGACGTCAGGCGCGGGGGAGCCGATGGACCGAGACGCCGTACTGATCGAGGTTGACGGGCAGGTGGCGCGGATCACGCTCAACCGGCCCGAGCAACTTAACGCGATGAATCTCGCCTGGATCGACGGGCTCAACCGGGCGGTGGAGGCCGCCGCGGCCGAGTCAGGCCTGCGCGTGGTCCTGGTAGCGGGGGCCGGGCGCGCCTTCTGTGCTGGGCTCGACCTGGACATGTTGGGCGGCGAAGGCATGCCGCCGGGCTTTTATGAGGGCCAGGAGCGAGCCTTTCTCGCCCTGGAGCGCCTCGACGCGATCGTCGTCGCCGCGTTGCACGGCCACTGCCTCGGCGGCGGCCTCCAGCTCGCGATTGCCTGCGACCTCCGCGTCGCCAGCTCGGAGTGTCGACTGGGTCTGCCGGCCGTCCACGAAGGACTGTTCCCGGGCATGGCACCGTTCCGCCTGCCGCGCCTGATCGGCTTAGGCCAGGCGCGCCGCCTGATCCTGTCCGGCGAGTTGGTGGGTGCCGAGGAGGCGCTGCGCCTTGGGCTGGTCGATTACGTTGTCCCCGCCGAGCGCTGGCAGGCCGGCCTGGAGGAGATCATCCACACCCATCTATCCACTCCGCGCACCGCGGCGATCGCTTCCAAGCGTCTGCTGGCCCGCGCCTACGACGCCCCGATCGAGACGGTGTACGAGGAGTCACGGCCTCTCCTGCGAGAGTGCCTCGCCTCGCCCGAGGTGGCGGCCGCCGCGGAGGCCTGGGGTCGCCGCGCCGACCGCCGTGGCTGAAGCGTGGCACTCTCGCTTATCCGACTCAGATGGTTGCGCAAGGGCATGGGTGCTCTGCGGTGGTGCTGAAGCAGACAGAAGTGACCAGCCTGTGGTATACTCCGACTGCTGGTTTGTTTCGCTGGCCGGCCATTCGGGCTGGGTAGCATCGCGCGGCACTGTTTAGCCGCTCTTGTTTCCTCTCGGCACTCGCGCTGACGGAACCGCCAAGCTCTCTCTAGGAGTCAGCGTTGAGTTACGCCGACAAGCCCATGACCTGCCGCGACTGCGGCCAGGCCTTCGTTTTTTCCAGTGGTGAGCAAGAGTTCTTCGCCTCGAAGGGCTTCGACCACGCCCCCTCCCGTTGCGCGGATTGCCGTGCCGCTCGCAAGTCCGAGCGCGGCGACAGCGGCGGTTACAGCTCCGGTGGCGGCTACAGTGCCGGCGGCGGCTACAGTGCCGGCGGCGGTGGCTACAGCTCCGGCGGCTATAGCAGCGGACCACGTCGCGAGCGCGAGATGTTCTCGGTGACCTGCTCCTCGTGCGGCAACCCGGCTCAGGTGCCGTTCCAGCCGCGCGGCGACAAGCCGGTCTACTGCTCGGACTGCTTCTCGCGCGAGCGCGGTGCGAGCCGGCCCTCTCGCTACTAAGCGTTCCGGCCTGACGCGGAGTGCCCCGGCTCGATAGACCGAGCCGGAGCACTCTGGCGTCCGGGCCCCTGGTCAGATCGGCGGCGGGTGCGTCTTATGCGCCGCCGACACGACGACCGTGGCCGGCCCAGAAGGGCTCGCGGAGGACCCGCTTGAGGACCTTGCCGGTTGGCGTGCGCGGGAGCGACTCGACGAAGTCGATCGAGCGGGGGATCTCGAAGCCGCCAAGTTTGTCTCGACAGAAGCTGATCAATTCCTCGGAGGTCGCAAGCGGCCCATCGCGGCGGACGACGATGGCCTTGACGGCTTCGCCCCAGCGCGCGTCCGGTACGCCGATGACCGCCGCGTCGGCAACCGCGGGGTGCTCGAACAGGACGTCCTCGACGGCGCGCGGGTAGACGTTCTCGCCGCCGGTGACGATCATGTCTTTGACCCGATCCTGGACGTAGACGTAGCCAGCGTCGTCCAGCACGCCAGCGTCGCCGGTATGGAGCCAGCCGCCGCGGAGCGCCGCCGCCGACTCCTCCCCACGGTTCCAGTAACCGCGCATGAGCTGGGGACCGCGGGCGACAATCTCGCCGATCTGACCGGCTGGCAGCGAGCGGTCGTGCTCGTCGACGACCCGCAGCTCGGTTCCCAGGACCGTGCGACCACCGGAGAGCAGAAGATTCGGCCGATCGGCCAGCGCGCGTCGGTGGTCGTCGGGGAGCAGGAAGCTCAGCGCCACCGTTGCCTCGGTCATGCCGTAGGCCTGGACGAAGTCGCAGCCGAAAACGTCGAGCGCGCGGCGGAGGGTCGGCTCGGCAATTGGCGACGCGCCGTAGAGGATCAGGCGCAGGTCCGCGAAGCGGCGCGACGCGGCGCCCTGGACGGTGGTCAGGCAGGCCTGGATCATCGCCGCCACGAGCACCACAAAGCCGATGCGGTCTTCATCCAGAGCGCGCACGACCTCCGCGGCGTCAAAATCCTGGTGGATCCGGAGCGACCCGCCCCAGGACAGCGGGCTCAGTGTGCTGAAGACGACGCCGGCGTGGAACATTGGCGCAACGACCAGGCTGCGCTCACCGGGCTGGCCGCGGATGGCGTGGGCGATCTGGTGAACGTTGGTCGTCACCGCGCGGTGGGTCAACACGGCGCCTTTGGGACGGCCGGTCGTCCCGCTGGTGTACATCTGGTAGGCGTCGTCGTCGGGCGCGGTCGCGCACTCCGGCGGGTCGGCCGAAAAGCTCTCGATCCATACGCTGTACGCCTGCCAACCGACTGGCGCAGGCCCGTCCAGGGCCACGAACTGCTCAACGCTCGGCAGATCGTCGCGCTCGCTCTCGACCGACTCGACGAAGGCTGAGCCGACGAGCAGCATCCTGGCGTGAGCGTCGTCGACGACGAACACCCACTCTGGCGGTGCGAGCCGATAGTTCATCAGCACGGGAACCACGCCGACTTTGGATGCGCCGAACAGTACGAGGACGTACTCGATGGAGTTCTTGGCGAGGACCGCCACGCGGTCGCCAACACCGAGGCCCGCCCCGACGAGCGCGTTCGCCAACCGATTGGCAGTGGCCTGCGCCTGCGCGTAGGTCAGGCAGCGGTCATCCTGGACCGCGAACTCGCCATTCGGCTGCTCGCGGGCCCAGTAGTCCAGGAAGTCGTGCAGGCGCATCCGGGCGCTTACCCGCGCGTGGTCTGCGTCTCGCCGGCGGTGCCAACCTGCTGGGGAGGCGCGGGCTCGACCGGCCGGCCGGCGCGGGCGCGAGCGGCGCGGGCGAACTCGAAGCGATTCTCCAGGATGTGGACGTCCATGTAGAACGACGTTGGGTTGCGGGCTTCGACCTTGGCGACGATGCAGGCAAGCTGGGTGCCGTCGATCGCGCGAGTGGCCTCGTCGCGGAAGTCGTCGACGGTGCGCACGGTGACGGCGCTTGGGTAGCCGGCCGCGCGGGCGATGCCGGCCAGGTCGGCCCCGGTCGACGTGGCGGTTGGGAAACCGCCGACCGACATCAGGCTCTCGTTGTCGAAGATGATGTGGGCGAGGTTTGGCGGCAGGTAGCGTGAGGTCGTCGTCAGTCCACCCAGGTTCATCAGGCACGAACCGTCGCCGTCCAGCACGACGATCTTCTCATCCGGCAGACAGAGCGCCAGGCCAAGGCCGATCGAGGAGGCCAGGCCCATCGCGTGTTCGTTGTAGAAGAAGTTGGGCCGGTGGCCGAGCGAGTAGAGCTCAGCAGCAACGCCGCCCATGATCGTGACGACGAGCGTGTCGCGGAGCGCGGGGTAGATCGCCTCGAGTGCGTCGATCCGTCGCATCGCCCCACCCTCGGTCCCGCCCCGACTCTCGGTCATTGCCTCAGTCTTCCCACATCAGTGCGCGGGTCATCAGCAGCGCGACCGGGACGAGCGCGCTCTCGGCCAGCGTCTGCGCCTCCTTGATCCGCATGGCGGCGGCCGCCGGATCGTCGAGCAGGTAGTAGGGGATGCCGAGCGCCTCGAGGACCGGCCGCGTCTTGAGCCCGCCCATCGTCTGCCAGGGGTCTCGTTCGCCCAGGTCGCCACGATAGCTGACGAGCATCAGCAACGGGATCTTGTACAGCAGGGCCAGCGAGACGATGCCGTTGACGCTGGCCAGGAACCCGTGGTTCTGCATCAGCAGCGCCGACTTGCACCCGGCGAAGTGGGCGCCGGCCGAAATGCCGATCGCCTCCTCCTCCCTGGCCAGCCGAACCAGGTTCACCTCAGGATCGTCGTCGGCCATGCGGATCAGGTGAACCAGCCACGTCTCGGGCAAGGCCGAGATCAGCCGCACGTCTGCCGCCTTGAGCGCGTCGTAGATGAGCGCGGAGTTGACGACCGAGACGGGCATCAGGGATCACCGGCCGGCGGGATGGTGGCGGCGGTCTTATCCCACAGGGGCAGCCGGCCGTCAAGCGGCGGAGGTCCGGTTGACTCTGGCCCGACTCCCCCAGATCGCACGACGACAGGCCAGCCGGACGGCGGTACAATGGGCGCCAGCCTCGCCGGGAGAGCTGTCCGCGGCCATCATTGCCCCACCGCCGCGACCTGACCTCGCCGAGACCGACGCCGCGATCTCGCTCCGGGGCGTCTCGATGGCGTTCGGGTCGGCCGCCCGCGACGTCAGGGTGGTCCAGGCGCTCCGCGACATTGGCGTCTGATTCGGTGGAAACGCGTTCGAGCTCCCGGCGTTGATGGACAAGCTCAAGTGCGATCCGGACCGCGATCTGAATGTCGCCAAGCAGGGCTTCACGACGAAGCCGTCCCCCGCAGGCCAGGTGGATGCCGCCAGCGCGATGCTCGCAGGCCCAGACGTCGCGGTATTCGCGCCGGGCGCCGCTACAATCGAGAACTTCGGTGCGGGTGAGCCCTTGGAGACGATCGACCCCCTCCATCGAGACGAGCTGGTCACCATCTACAACGCGGACTCTACCTACCTGCCGTTTATCGACGACGAATCGGTCGATCTGACCGTGACATCGCCCCCGTACAACCTTGACATGGCCTACAACGGCTACAAGGACGATGTTCCCTACCAGGCATATCTGAACTGGGTGGAGACCTGGGCCAGCACGCTGCTCCGCGTATCGAGTGTAGGCGCGCGCGCCTGCATCAACATCCCCCTCGACACGAACAAAGGGGGAAAGCGGCCGGTCTACGCGGATTACGTGCAGGCGTTCACGCGGGCGGGCTGGAAGTACCACACCACGATCGTCTGGAATGAGCAGAACATCTCGCGCCGCACGGCGTGGGGAAGCTGGCGTAAGCCGTCAGCACCCTTTGTGACCGCGCCGGTCGAGATGATCCCGGTCTTTTACAAGCGGACCTGGAAACGGTCGGACCGGGGCAAGACCTGGGAGATCGACGCCAAAGACTTCATGGACTGGAGCCTGGGGCTCTGGACGTTTCCTGGAGCCAACCCGACGCGCGCCGGTCACCCCGCGCCGTACCCTGAGGAGCTTCCGAAGCGGCTGATTCTGCTCTATTCCTATCGAGAGGACCTGATCCTGGACCCATTCGTGGGATCAGGAACTACCTGCCTGGCGGCGAAAAACCAGGGCCGTCGCTCAATCGGCGTCGAGCTGGACGAACGCTACGCGCAATTGGCGAGCAAGGCGGTCGGAGGCCCGGACCCGCGCCTCGAACAGTCGGCGTATTCCCCGAGCCCTGAGAGCGCTCCAATGAAGGGGCCGTCCCGCATCGGCCAGCGCGCCCACGAGCGTGCGGATCGCGTGCGCGAGATGCGTCGGCGTCGGCGTGCTCAGCACGGCGATACTGTGCTTCATCGGATTGAACACCACGTCGCTATGCCACCGTCTCGCGCGGCGCTGAACTGCTCGTGCATCTCGGCGCCGTGGCACGCCAGGACGTCTTCCTCCGCCAGTTCGATCTCGCGGCCAGGAAGTCGAGCACCAGCGACACCCAGATTCGGCGCCCTCGGATGTCCGCGATCGAGATGCGTGAGAGCAGCCTCCTCGGCGTAGCTCCACGATGGTGTAGAGCGCGATTGGTGCCGGTGACGGCGGAGGATCGGCGGTACGTAGAGCGCGATTGGCGCCAGGCGGATTACGTTTGGCGACCGAAGTCGGGGATCGCGCCGCGCTGCTTGAGCGCCCTGGCGATCCGGACCGCGTCCGGGTGCTCCAGGGCGACGTGGCCGCCGCGCCGCCACGCCTCGCGCGGGGTACCGACCGCGAAGCCGAGCGGGCTGAGCAGCTCGTCGATCAGGTACATCAGGTAGCCCGTCTGGTCGAGCGACTTGGCGCGGACGCGCTCCAGGCCGGCCTCGCGGAACATCGCGAGCGAGCCGTACAGCGCGGCCGCGCCGAGGACCGGCGGCGTGCCGATCTGCCAGGCGCCGGCCCCGGGCGCCGGCTCGAAGTCGAGCGTCATGTCGAACTGCCGGTCCTTGTGGTGGCCCCACCAGCCGGCCAGAGCCGGCATGGTCCCGAAGTGGCGCTCGTGCACGAATAGGCTGCCGACCGCCCCGGGACCGCCGTTGAGGTACTTGTAGGTGCACCAGAAGGCGAAGTCGACACCCCACTCGTGCAGCCGATGTGGCACGGCGCCGACCGAGTGGGCACAGTCCCAGCCGATCGGGATGCCTCGCTCGCGGGCCGCGCGCGTCACGCGCTCGACGTCGAGGAGCTGGCCGCTTCGGTAGAGCACGGTGGGCAGGACGACGAGCGCGATCTCGTCGGTCATGGCCTCGACCACGTCCGACTCGTCCAGCGTCCGGCCGTCGCGGCTGCGGACCAGGACCAGGTGCTCGTCAGGGTGGTAGCCGCGCAGGCGGACCTGGCTGGCCAGGGCGTAGACGTCCGAGGGGAAGGTCAGCTCGTCGGCCAGGATCCTGGTCCGCGCGCCGCTCGGGCGGTAGAAGGTCGACACCAAGCTGTGGAGGTTCACCGTCGTCGAACCGGTCACGACCAGCTCGTCGGGGCTCGCGCCGACCAGCTCGGCCTCGAGCGCGCCGAGCTCCTCGGCCAGGTAGAACCAGGGACGCTCGCCGCCGAGCCAGCCGTCGATGCCGAACCGCTTCCAGTCGTCGAGCGCGGCCAGCACCGCCGCCTCGGCGTCACGCGACGCCAGACCGAGCGAGTTGCCATCCAGGTAGATCCGGTCAGGCTGCGTGTAGAACCGCTCACGGAAGCGGGCCAGAGGGTCGGCCCGGTCGCGGTCGGCCGCATGGTCGGGGCCGAGCGCGTAGGGGGGCGCCGAGCCCTCGGTGGTTCCGAGTCCGTTGGTCGTCATGTCCCCTCCGCGCGCGCCCGAGGAAGACCCCTGTAGGGTCGACGAGTACGACGCCCGCCGGCGGAATCTCCGCACTGGCGTCGGATGCGTCGCTCGTACGCCGCCGTGATGCTGCCTATGCTACCCCGTTGGCGTGCCTGCGTCGGATCAGGCGGCGAGCTTCTTGACTTCCTCGACCACCTGGCCGGCGTCGAGCTCGTCAGCACGCGGAATCCAGCGCACCTGGCCGCGAGTGTCGACGACGACGAAGCGATTGGTGTGGACGATCTCGCGGCCGGGCACACGCGGCGGGACGCCAAGCTTGTAGCCGGTCATCAGCAGGCCGTCGATCTGCGCGCGATCACCGGTGAGAAACCGCCAGCCATCCGGGTCGGCGCCGAAGCGCTCGGCGTACTCGGCCAGGACCGGCGGGGTGTCGTGCTCGGGGTCAACCGAGAACGACAGGATCACCGCCTTGCTGCCGAGCAGGCCGGCCTGCCGAAGCCCAGTCTGCACCTGGCTCATCGTCCCACTCAGCAGGGGGCAGATATCGGTGCAGGTGGTGAAGACGAAGTTGGCGACGACAACCTTGCCGGCCAGCTCGGTCGACGACACCGGTCGGCCTCGCTGGTCAACCAGCGAGAACTCGGGCGCGGCGAACAGGACCGGCAGCGTGCTGGCCGGCCGGCAGGCTCCTAACAGGAGCGCCGCGGCCAGAAGGCCGACGAAGGACGCACGACCACCGACGAACGACCGGGCTCGGGCGAGGTGATCTGATCTTCCGGCCACTCGTCTTCCGGGGCGCTCAGCCGAGCACCTGGCGATCGACGACCATCGCGGTAAACAGCAGTGCCAGGTACAGCATCGAATAGCGGAACAGGCGACGGGCGGCAGGGTCGGTCGCCTCGCACAGCAGGCGGACGGCATACCAGACGAACAGCCCGCCGAGGACCAGCGCCGCGACGAGGTACAACGCGCCGAGTAGCCCGGCCCAGAACACCACAATCGTCAGGGCGACCATCGCCAGCGAGTACCACAGGATCTGGCGTCGCGTCTCGTCATCGCCACGGACGATCGGCAGCATCGGGATGCCAGCCGCCGCGTACTGGCGGCGCATCAGCAACGAGAGCGCCCAGAAGTGCGGCGGCGTCCAGATGAAGATGATGGTGAACAGGAACATCGCCAGCGGCGAGATCTCGTTGGTTACCGCCGCCACCCCGACGACCGGTGGGACCGCGCCAGCGGCGCCGCCGATCACGATGTTGATCGACGTCAGCCGCTTCAGCCACAGGCTGTACACGAACACGTAGAACAGCAGCGCCAGCAGCGACAACGACGCCGCGAGCAGGTTGACCGTCAGGGCCATCAGCGCGAACGAGGACGCGCCGAGGACGATGCCGAAGGTCAGCGCATTGCGCGGTGGGAGAAGCCCGCACGGAATCGGCCTGGTTGCCGTCCGACCCATCAGCTCGTCCACGTCGCGGTCGATGTAGTGGTTGATCGCCCCCGCCCCCCCCGCCGCGAGCGCCCCGCCAAGTAGGGTGAACAGGATCAGCGGCAACGGCGGAAAGCCCCGCTCCGCCATCAGCATCGCCGCCAGCGTCGTGATCAGCAGCAAGCCCATCACGCGGGGCTTGGTGAGCTGGACGTACGCCGCGGCGGTCTCGCGGGCTGAACGTCGGGCGCCCACCGTCACCCCGGCGGGGCGCTCCTCGGCGGTGGATCGGTCGTCAGCCACGGATTGGCTGTCCTCTGTTCGGCCCGTCCGCCAGGTCCGACCGGCCAGCGCGACGGCCATCGACCAGACCGCAGCCGCCCCAGCCACGTGCGCGCTCTGGACCACCCAGCCGGGGCCGCCGAGTACGGCGACGGCGCCAATCCCGATCTGGACCAGGACGAGACCGGCCAGCACGTTGGCCAGGCGCGCGACCCCGGGCAAAACGCGCCGGGCTTGCCAGGCCGTGGCGAACGCCAGACCGCCGACCACAAAGGCCAGCAGGCGGTGGGTCAGGTGCAGATCGACGGCAGGGCCGCTGCCGAACGGGAGCGCCTGGCCGTTGCAGTCAGGGAAGCCAACACAGGCCCAGCCGGCGCCGCTGGCTCGGACGTACGCGCCGACCAGCAACAGCAGGAACACCGCGGCGGTGGTGCCGTAGACGAGCGCGGGAAAGCGTGACGGCCTCGTGGTGGAGCGGGCAGGTGTTCCCGGGCCTGTCAGCTCTGGGCCAGCCAGGGCCGTGATCCAGTTCAGCATGCCGAGGATGATCATCGCGAAGGTCAGGTGGATCATCACCGGCACGGCCGGTGTCTCCAGCCAGACGACCCATGCACCCAGGCCGATCTGGGCCGCGAGCATCAGCGGGATCAGCGTCGCGGGAGTCAGCACCGCCCGCCGCGACCGTCCCCAGCCCCAGGCAGCGACAACCGT
>JAUJPG010000094.1 GCA_030447245.1 Chloroflexota bacterium
TGATGAAGGCGTTGACCCCGACCCTGGCGATGAGCAGGCCGTTGATCAGCCCGATCAGAGCCCCGAGACCGATCCCCACCAGGACGGCCATCGGCATGCTGAGGTCGAAGCGCGACATGGCGGCCGCGGTGGCGATGGACGTGATGCCGAGCACCGAGCCGACCGAGAGGTCGAAGTGGCCCCCGACCAGGGGGATGATCGAGGCCAGCGCGGCGATGGCGAGCACCGAGTTGTTCCCGACGATGTTGCGGAAGTTCGGCGGCTGCGGCGCCAGCGCGGCGGTCGTGCGCTCGACGAACTCCTCCGGATCCTCGACGCGCAGGAGCTCCTGGTGCTCGGCCTCGAAGCCGATCGTCGAGGAGACCTTCATGTCCATGCCCGGCCCGCCGCACAGCGAGCCGCCGAGATGCCCCGGCCATACCTCGCAGGTCACCGGCAGCGACAGCAGCGCGTCGCGCAACGAGGCGTGGATGCCGCGCGCACCCTCGCGCTTGTCGACCGCGAGATCGGGCCGCGCGATGTCACCGACGAACAGGCTGTCGCCCGACAGGACCGCCCAAGGATCCTCGCCGCGCGCGGTGTCGATCAGCGCGAAGGCGGTGTGCTCGGGACGGTGGCCCGGGGTGTGCAGCGCCCGCACGCGGACGCTTCCGAGCTCGAGCTCCCAGCCGTCGTCGAACGGCTCGTGGTCGTAGTCGGGCGCCGCGTCGCGGTGGATGTGGATCCTCGCGCCGGTCGCGGCCGCGAGCCGACCGTGGCCGGAGACGTGGTCGGCGTGGTTGTGCGTCTCGAGGATGTGCTCGATGCTGACGCCGAAGTAGCGCGCCAGTCGCAGGTAGTCGTCGATCTGGAGCATCGGGTCGACCACGGCGGCGACGCCGGCCTTCTCGTCGCCGATCAGGTAGGAGGCGCATCCGAGGTCGTCGTGTGTCAGTTGTCGGAAGATCATCGGCTCTCCTGCCGGTCACGGGTGGTGAGCGGCAGGCCCGCGCGGTGCCAGGCCTGTAGCCCGCCGTCGACGTTGAAGGCGTCGACACCGTGCTGCTTGGCGATCCCGGTGGCGACCGTGCTGCGGTTGCCGGAGGCGCACATGAAGCCGACCGGGCGACCTCCGGGAAGCTCCGCTGCCCGCGAGGCCAGCTCACCGAGCGGGATGTGGCGGGCGCCCGGCACGTGCCCCTCCTGCCACTCGGCCGGCTCGCGCACGTCGACGAGCTCGATCTCCCCGGACTCCAGGCGCTTCTGGACGTCGGTCAGCGCCGCGGCAGCCGTTTTCTTGCGTCCCAACAACATCTCGTCGTCTCCCTTGATCGGTGTGTGGTGAGTGGCTAGGCGTGGCCGAAGCGGACGTCGGGCAGGACGCGGTCCAGCGGCTTGGGCAGCCACCAGGCCCACTTGCCGAGCAGCCGCAGGGCGACCGGCACGAGCAGCAGCCGCACCAGCGCCGCGTCGAGCAGCACGGCGATCCCGAGGATCACGCCCATCTCCTTCGGTGGCAGCGGCCCGGACAGGGCGAAGGTGAAGAACACCGCGACCATGACCGCGGCGGCCGCGAACACGACGCGACCGGTATGCGCCACGCCCCCGACCATGGCCTCACGGGGGTTCTGGCTGCGGTCCCAGTGCTCCTTCGCGGACGAGAGCAGGAACACCGTGTAGTCCATCGAGATGGCGAAGACCATCGCGAAGAAGAACACGGGCGCCCATGCGTTGAGGAAGCCCTGAGACTCGAAGCCCAGGATCCCGGCCAGGTTGCCCTCCTGGAAGATCAGCCGCGCCACGCCGAACGCGGCGCCGACGGCGAGCAGGTTCGTGATCACGCCGACGGCGGCGAGGATGGGAGCCTGCAGCGCGACCAGCAGCAACAGGAAGCCGAGCGCGAGCACGACGCCGATCACGAGTGCGGTCTTGTCGGAGAGCGCGGCCTCGAGGTCGTGATTCTCGGCGACGGCGCCGCCGACGAGCGCGCTGTCGGGCAGGTCGGAGCGCAGGCGCTCGATCGTGGCGCCGACCGCCTTGTCGGACGGGTCGTCCTTCGGGATCACCTGCAGCATCACCCTGTCGCCGCGGCCCGGCCTGGCCGGCATGACCTGTGCGACGCCGTCGTCGGCCTTCGCCAGCGCGGTGACCCGGTCGGCGTCGGACTTCGCGGCGACGACCTGCAGCGCGCCCGGCGCGCCCTTGCCGAAGGCGTCCTGGACCTGGGCGTAGGCGACGCGCGAGCCGTCGTCCTCAGGGACCACCTTGATCGACGGCATGCCGGTCTGCAGCCCGAACACGGGGATGCTCAGGGCCACCAGCGCGGCCACGGCGACGGCGCCGTAGGCCAGAGGCCGGCGCCACAGGCGCTCCGCCCAGTCGGCGAACTTCGGGGAGCGGTGCTCGCCGGAGTGCACCCACGGCAGCGCCAGCTTGTCCACGCGCGGCCCGAGCTTGGCCAGCACGGCGGGCAGCAGCGTGAGCGTCGCCGCCAGGATGAAGACGACCGAGAGCATGATGCCAAGGGCCATCGACCGGAACGCCGGCGAGGGGACGAGCATCACCGCCGACAGCGAGATGAGCACCGTCAGGCCGGAGAACAGGACGGCCTTCCCGGCGGTGTCCATTGTCTCCGCGACGGCCAGGTCGGCGGGTTGCTTCGACCCGAAGAACGCGCCGCGGAAGCGGTAGACGATGAACAGCGCGTAGTCGATGCCCAGCGCGAGCGCGAACATCAGCGCGAAGTTCATCGCCCAGATGGAGATGTCCAGCAGCTGCGTGCCGACGTAGAGCGACCCGGCAGAAGCCACCAAGCCGAGGATGGTCAACATCAACGGCAGGCCCGCAGCTACGAGCGACCCGAAGGCCAGCATGAGGATCCCGAGCGTCACGGGCCACGAGATCAGCTCGGACTTCATCATCGCGGTCTTGTTGGCCTCGTTGAAGTCCGACCACATGCCTGACGCGCCGGTCAGCGAGACGTTGACGCCGTCGGCGGGAAGCTGGGCGAGCTGCTCCTTCAGGTCATCCGCCGCGCGAACCATCTCGTTGGAGCTGGCGCCGGCCCCTGCCTGA
>JAUJPG010000095.1 GCA_030447245.1 Chloroflexota bacterium
ACGCTGACGCAGGGCATCGGTCTCGTGGTCAGTGAGGCGCAGCGTCATGGCCATCGCACAATGGTATCACCACTGATACCGCTACGTCAGGATCGTCAACGCGCCGGCAGTCCGCTACGGCAGTCGCCGCTAGACGGGGGTTTGCTGCAGGAAACCGACCGGTCTCTTTGGACCGCACACTGCAGCCCACAAGGCGGCTGAACGCCCTCTCGGGTAAGCGATGCCTCTGTCCGATGCTCCTCGGCCCAGTCGCCAGATTGCTGCAGGTGGCCCTCGGCCCGCGCGCGACTGAAGCGTCCCGTCGAGTTTTGCGGCAACTGGGAACGGCAAGCACCGTTGCTGGACACCGCGTCGGGGCGGCGGTAGGTTCGGCATGTCAATCGGAAGGAGAGTGCCTTGTCCTCCACAGTGCCGGATTCCGATCTAAAGGCGCGCCATCGCGCGATGTGGGCATCGGGCGACTACGCCTCGATGGTCGAGACGTTTCTGCTGCCGCTGGGGCCACGGCTTGTGGAAGCCTGCGGCATCGGCTCCGGCATGCGCGTCCTCGACGTCGCCGCGGGCACCGGAAACGCCTCGATTCCCGCGGCGCAACGCGGCGCCAGCGTCACGGCCAGCGACCTCACGCCCGAGTTGCTCGAGGCGGGCCGTCGCCACGCGGAGGCGCACGGACTCGAGCTCGAGTGGGTGGAAGCCGATGCCGAGAAGCTGCCGTTCGACGACGAGTCGTTCGACGTAGTCATGTCATCGATCGGCGCGATGTTTGCGCCCCACCACCAGGCTGTTGCCGACGAACTGGTCCGCGTTTGCCGTCCTGGTGGCACGATCGGGCTGCTGTGCTGGACACCAGAGGGCATGATCGGTGCACTGTTCCGGACAATGGGACCGTTCGCCCCGCCGCCGCCACCGGGCGCGCAACCGCCGCCGCTCTGGGGCAGCGAGGACCACATCGACGAGCTGTTCGGGGATCGCGTCGACTGGCGGACGCTGGAGCGCGACCTGCTGGAGGTCACGGCCTTCGAGCGCCCTCGCGACTACGGCGAGCACTTCAAGGCACGATACGGTCCGACCATCGCCGCCCAGGCAAACGCGCGCACGAACGGGCGCGAAGCGGAGTTCGACGAGGCACTGGATCGGTTCTGCGACGAGTGGAATCGCGGCACGCCCGATCGAGCGCGCTTTGAGAAGGAGTACCTGCTCGCGGTAGGCACGCGGGCGTAAGTTTGCGCGGTGCGGCCTTGATCGTCACTTAGCCGCGCCTGCGCGAAGGAGTCCTAGAGCGGACCTGGGTCTTTGTAGTCCAGGTGAAGCTGTCCTATCGAGGTAGCCGACTGATCGGTTAGGTTGGCCTCATGAACTCACGACTCGACATCGGGCACGTCATTGACGGCGTCTTCAAGATCTACCGTGACCACGCGGCTGTCCTGCTGCCGGCGGCGGCGGCCGTGTTCCTGATCGAGGCAGTACTCGGCGCGCTCCTCGTGGCCGTGAGCCCGATCCTGGTCCTCGTCGCGCTCGTCGTGCAGATCGTAGCCACGACGTTCTTCCAGGGCATGGTCGTCGCTCTGGTAAACGATGTCCAGGACGGTAGGCGGGACTTCTCTGTCGGCGAGCTGCTCCGAGCGGTCACGGGGGCGGTCGTCCCGCTGATTGCCGCGGGCCTCCTGGCGGGGCTCGGGATCGCGCTCGGCTTCATCCTGCTGATCATTCCGGGCCTCTTCCTACTCACCATCTGGGCAGTGATCTCCCCGGTGATCGTCCTCGAACGGCCGGGCGTCATTGCCGCCTTCGGGCGCAGCCGCGAGCTCGTGCGGGGGCATGGATGGCAGGTGCTCGCCGTGATCGTTCTCTTCTTCCTGATACTCGTCGTCGTTTCGGCTGTTCTGGGTGCCATCGGCGGCGCGGCAGGGACCGCGGGCCGTCTCATCGCGGACTTCGTCGCGAGTGTCCTCACCGCGCCGCTTGTGGCGCTCGCGTCAGCCGTCCTCTACTTCAACCTCAGAGGCTTGAAGGGCGAGGGGGCGCCGACTGGAGAAGCTGCGTCGCTGCAACCCGGCGGGAGCGCTCAAGCGCCCACACAACCGACTGTCCCCGAGTCGCAGCCGCGCCCGGGCTCCGCTCCACCGGCCTAGAGCCTCCGGGGACCTTCGAGCCCCTCGAATCGCCGAACTTGCCATCGGTCGGTCTGACCCCCGACTCTGGCCTCCCCGGGGTACAACCGGCGTCAGCCACTACGCGCTCGAGGACGACGTTCCGTATCCGTAGCGAGAGCCCTCCGCGCTCGCGCGCTACTCGAGGATCCGAGAACGGCTTGAGCCTCAAGAGATGCCACGTCCCCGTGACGCCCTCTAAGGTGCGGGGATGGTGCGGTCCAAGATTCTCGGGGCGGCGGCCGCTGGCCTGGCCCTCGGCGCGGGTGCCGCCCAGGCTGCCCCGGTCGCGTCCGCCGCGGACTACGTCACGGTCGACGGCGAGAGCAAGCGGGTCGGGTCCGGCGCGACCTACCGCTTCGAGGTGCAGGTGCAGCGGTCGATCGACATCCGCCGGAAGCGCTTCGCCGCGGAGGTCGAGGGCATCCTGGTCGACGACCGAAGCTGGACGCGCTCTGGAGCGGTCGCATTCAAGCGGGTGGACGGGGGCGGAAACACGCGCGTCATCCTGGCTAAGCCCCGCCAGGTGCAGCGGCTCTGCTACCTGCAAACGCGGAGATACTCATGCCGCATAGGGGAGAAGGTCGTCGTCAACCTACGTCGTTGGCAGCGCGGTGTGCCCCACTGGCCCGACTCGCGCCGGAACTACCGCCGGATGCTCGTCAATCACGAGATGGGCCATCGGATCGGGCACGGCGACCGCAACTGTCCCGAACGAGGCACGAAGGCTCCCGTGATGCAACAGCAGTCGATCAGTCTCCAGGGCTGCCGCGCCAACTGGTGGCCTACGAGCAGCGAGCTGAGGGCGACCCGCAGCCTGAACAAGTCGTCCGCGGCCACCGCCGCAGCCGCCGCGAGCTTCCTCGAGTAGCG
>JAUJPG010000041.1:0-35122 GCA_030447245.1 Chloroflexota bacterium
AAGTAGATCGGAGCGGTTAGGAGTGATCCCCGGGTTGCAGGATGTGTGGCCGCGGCCAGTCAACGGCAGCTTGCAGAGAACCAACGGGAGGACTCGATGACGACCAGTCGACGCCGCTTCTTACAGATCGTGTGTGGCACGAGCACCACGATGGTGCTGGCCGCGTGCGGCGGTGCCAATCAGATGCCGGCCAGCACTCCGGCAACGAAGCCGACCGAGGCCCCGAAGGCAGCGGCCCCCGCCAGCTCACCGGCCGCGGCTGCTTCGCCGGCCGCCGCTAGCTCGCCAGCCGCGGCCGCCTCGCCGGCCGCCGCCAGCTCGCCGGCCGCGGCCGCGCCGGCCGTGGCCTCCGGTTGGCAGCCGACCGGGCCGATCGAGTTCGTCGTGCCGTACGCGCCTGGCGGCGGCAGCAGCATCACCGCGCTCGAGATGAACAAGGCCATTCAGGACGCCAGGCTGCTGCCCCAGCCGATGAACATCGTCAACAAGCCGGGAGCCAGCGGCGCGGTCGGGCTGGCCTACATCGTGGAGAAGCGCGGGGAGCGGCTGGTCCTGGGCACCGGGGTCGACTCCGGGTTGATCAACAACAAGCTGGACGGTAACTCTCCGATCGACTTCGAGGATCTGACGCCGATCGCGCTGACGGCGGTCGACGAGACGTTGATTGCCACGCAAACGTCGTCCCAGTTCCAGTCGATGAAGGATCTGATCGACTTCGGCAAGGCCAATCCAGGCAAGCTGACGGCCGGGGGCACCGGCGCGAGCGGGACCGAGCGGCTGGTCTTCATCCTCCTCGAGGACGCCGCTGGCATCGACATCGAGTACGTCCCTTTCAACAGCGGAGGCGAGGTCAACGCCGCCATCCTCGGGGGACACATCGACGTCGCCGCGTCGAACCCGAACGAGTTCTACCCGCAGATCGAGGCCGGGAGCCTGCGCCCACTCGCGACGATGAGCCGCGAGCGGCTGAGCACACTGGAGGACACGCCGACGATGATCGAGCTCGGCTATCCCCGAGCGGTCATGCAGCTCGGGCGTGGCGTCGTCGGGCCGCCCGCTATGCCGGCCGACGCGGTCGCGTTCTACGAGGGTCTCTTCAAGCGGGTCACCGAGACCCAGGTCTGGCAGGAGTACACCCAGAAGAACGCGATGACGCTGGACTACCGCAACAGCCGCGACTACACGACCTATCTGCAGGAGACCCGCGAGAAGATGCGGGAGCTGACCGAGCTGGTGAAGCGGTCGGGCTAGTCGTGAGGCGAAGTCTGCTCGTCGTCGCCGTGCTGCTGGTTGTCTTCGGCGCGTACTTCACGGTCGTAGCCTTCGAGCTCCCCTACTTCCAGCGCATCACACCGGGGCCGGGCTTCTTCCCGCGCTGGGTGGGAGGTCTGTTCACGGTGCTGGCTGCCCTGCTCTTCATCAACACGCTCCGCAACCGCGAGGAGCTGGACAGCAGCTGGCCGGACCGGCCTGGCTGGCTCAACATCGGCGTGACGGTCGGCGTTCTGGCCTTCAGCATCTTGCTCTTTGACAGGCTCGGCTACGTGCTGTCGATGGCTCTGCTCATGCTGGTGACGATGGCCATGCTCGGGCGACATCGTCTGCCGGTCATCGTCGGCGTGTCGGCCTTCACGTCGATCGGGACGTACCTGCTGTTCAGCACCTGGCTGCGCGTCCCGCTGCCGCGCGGCGTGCTCGGCTTCTGAGGAGAGCGTCCAGGTGGACATCGTCCAGGGTCTGGCGCAAGGTTTCGCGACGGCCCTGACGCCGATCAACATCTTCTACGTCTTGCTCGGCTGCATCGCCGGCACGTTGATCGGCGCGCTGCCTGGGATCGGCCCACCGGCCGGCGTGGCGATCCTGATCCCACTGTCGTTCGGGATGGACCCGACAACGGCGATGATCCTGATGGCCGGCCTGTACTACGGCGCGATGTACGGCGGCACGATCACCTCGGTGCTGGTCAACGTGCCGGGCGAGTCGTCCTCGGTGATGACGACGCTGGACGGCTACCAGATGGCTCTGAAGGGCCGGGCCGGGCCGGCGCTCGGAATGGCGGCGTTCGCCTCGTTCATCGCCGGGACGTTCAGCATCGTCATGCTGATGCTGCTGGCGCCGCCGATCGCCAGGGCAGCGCTGGCGTTCGGCCCGCCCGAGTACGTGGGTCTGCTGGTGCTCGGGCTGACCGCGGTCACGACGCTGGTCGGGCGATCACAGATTCGAGGCATCCTGAGCGGATTGTTTGGGCTGATGCTAGCGATGGTCGGGCTGGACGCGATCTCCGGCGGCGGCCGCTACACCTACGGCAGCGTGGAGCTGCTCGACGGGATCGACTTCCTGCCGGTCGCGGTGGGGCTGTTCGGCGTCGGCGAAGTGCTGGTGAGCATCGAGCGGCTGATCGACCTCAAGCCGATGAAGGCGCCGCTGCGCACGCTGATCCCGACGCTCGAAGACTGGAAACGCAGCCTGTCGCCGATTGCTCGCGGCAGCGTGGCCGGCTTCTTGCTCGGTGTCCTGCCAGGCGCCGGGGCGACGGTCGCGACGTTCATCGCCTACGGGCTCGAAAAGCGTTTCGCCCGCCGACGCAGTCAGCTCGGCACCGGCATCATCGAGGGCGTCGCTTCACCGGAGGCGGCCAACAACGCCTCGACTGGCGGGGCGATGATCCCGCTGTTGACCCTCGGACTGCCCGGCTCGGGCACGACCGCGGTCATGCTCGGTGCGCTCATCATGCTTGGGATCACGCCGGGGCCGCTGCTCTTTCAGCAGCGCCCCGACTTTGTCTGGAGCTTGATTGCCAGCATGTACATCGGCAACGTGGCCCTGCTGATCCTGAACATCGCGTTCGTGCCGGCCTTTGTCTGGGCGCTCCGGATGCCCTACTCAATCCTGGCATCGGTCATCCTGGTGCTCTGCATCGTCGGCGTGTACAGCGTCAACTACAGCACCTTCGACATCTGGATCATGTTCGCGATGGGTGTGCTCGGCTACGGTATGCGCAAGCTGGACTTTCCGGCCGCGCCGGCCGTGCTGGCGCTGGTGCTTGGCCAGCAGCTCGAAACCTCCCTCCGCCAGTCGCTGCTGATCTCGCGCGGCAGCCTCGAGATCTTCGTCACCCGGCCAATCGCCGTGACGCTCCTCGCGCTCGCGCTCGCCGTGCTGGTCGTACCGCCGCTCCTCCGCCGATTCCGCCCGGACATTCAGCGCGAGCTGATCGCCGGCGAGGAGATCTAGGATGAGACCGAGACGGCATTGAAACCATCGGTGGGCTGCCGACCGGCTCGCCGCCAGGAGGCCTGACGTATGGCGTTCATCCACACCGGCAACAGCGACGGGTGGTTCGAGATTCCTTCTCGCGACGCCCAGTTTGCGCGAACCAGCATGCTTGTCCGGCGCTCGTCGCTGATCATGCCGGTCAACGTGCCAAAGTTCGTCGAGCAGGCCTACCGCCGCGGCGCCGACGCGATCGTCCTCGACCTCGAGGACAGCATCCCGCCGGCGGAAAAGGCGAATGCCCGACCGTACGTTCAAGAGGCGCTCCTGGCCGCCGGCCGAGGCGGCGCCGACGTCCTGGCGCGGATCAACAAGCCGTTCGACCTGGCGGTGCTCGACCTCGACGCATCGGTATGGCCCGGGCTCGTCGGCATCGCCTTCCCGAAGGCCGAGTCGCCGATCGAGGTCCAGATCCTCGACCGGCTCCTGGCCGAGCGCGAGCAGGCCCGCGGCCTGCCGGTCGGGTCGATCGAGATCGCGATCTCCGTGGAGTCGGCGCTCGGCGTGCAGCACATGGCGGCCATCGCCTGCGCGAGCCCGCGGTCGGTCACGCTCAATCTCGGACCGGAGGACTTCACCCGCGACATCGCCGTCGAGCCGACGCCTGAGGGGGCGGAGCAGGCGTACGGCAAGGGGATGACGATCGTCGCCGCGCGGATGGCCGGCCTCCAGCCGCAGGGCCTTACCAGCACGCTCGCCGATTACGCCGATCTTGAAGGGCTGAGGCGGTCGGCGACGGCCGCGAGCAAGATGGGCTTCAAGGGCGCGAGCGGCATCCACCCGACCCAGATGCCGATCCTGAACGAGGCCTTCTCGCCGACGACGGCCGAGGTTGAGTACGCGCGCCGGGTCATCGACGTCTATGAGGAGGCCGAGGCGGCCGGTCGGGCATCGGTCGGGCTTGACGGCAAGATGATCGATATCCCGGTCGTCGAGCGTGCCCGGATCGTCGTCCAGCGAGCCGAGGCTATCGCTCAGCTCGAGGAGCGCAAGCGCCAGGCCCTCGCCGCGATCGGCGAGTAGGACCCGATGGCCAGCCTCGAGCCCGCCGGCAGCCCTGACGCGGTGCGCGTGGAGCCAACCCCCCCACGCTTGCGGGCGCTCCTGCACCCGGCCTCGATCGCGGTCATTGGCGCAACCGAGCGGCCGCAGTACGGCGGGCGCTTCGTCAGCAACCTTCAGGCGACCGGCTTCGCGGGTCGGATCTACCCGGTGAACCCCGCCCGGGAGACCGTCTTCGGGCTGCGCTGCTACCCGAGCATCGGCGACGTGCCGGAGGCGGTCGACCTGGCAGCGGTGATCATCCCCGCGTCACGGGTCCTCGACGCGCTCGAGCAGTGCGTGGCGGCCGGCGTGCGTTCGGCGGTCGTGATCAGCGCGGACTTCGCCGAGGTTGGCGGCGACGGCGCGGCGCGGCAGGCTGCAGTTGCCGACCTCGCCCGTCGGACCGGTCTGCGTGTCCTCGGCCCGAACTGCCTGGGGTTGGCGAACGTCGGCGAGGGCATCTGGGCAACGGCCTCGACCCCGATCAGCGCCGCCGACGTGCCACCGGTTGGTCCGATCGGACTGATCTCCCAGAGCGGGGCAAGTGCCTTCGGCCCCTTGCTCACCGCCTTCCGCGACCGTCGCATCGGCCTGCGGTACGTCCTGTCGACCGGCAACGAGGTCGATGTCGAGCTCTCGGAGCTGATCCGGGCGATGCTGCGCGAACCCGAGGTTCGGGCGATCGCCGCCTTTGTCGAGGGCTTGCGCGACCCGGACGGTTTCCTGGCGTGCGTCGACGAGGCGCTCGCGCTCGGCAAGCCGATCGTGCTGTTGAAGGTCGGGCGGTCCGAGGTCGGCCGAAAGGCCGCCGCCACCCATACCGCCGCGCTGACCGGCAGCGACGCCGTGCAGGACGCGATCTTCCGCCAGCGCGGCGTCGTCCGCGCCGACGACTACGACGAGCTTGCCGAGTTCACTCGACTCCTGGCCTACGCACCCCTGCCGCGCGGCGACCGGGTCGGCGTTATCTCACACTCTGGCGGGATCACCGGATTGCTCGGCGACAAGATTGGCGAGCAGCGACTGGTCGTGCCGCCGCTCACCCCGGGGACCGTCGATCGCCTGGCGGAGATCCTCGAGGGCCGGGGTGCCGCGACCAATCCGGCCGACGTCACCGGTCACTTCCTGCGTGAGACGTTCAGCGAGAGCCTCGCCCTGATCGCCGGCGATCCCGCGGTTGAGGTGGTCGCCGTCGCGCCGGCCGGCTCGTCGCGGGTCGTCCAGCGGGTCGTCGACGCTGCCGCGGCGACCGATAAGCCGTTGGCGTACATCTGGACCGGCAGCCTGTATGACACGGAGGGCCTCCCCGACCTGCTCGCGAGCGACGTGCCGGTCTTTCACCTGCCCGGCCGCGCCGCGCGCGGCCTGCGGGCGTTGGTGGACTACAGCCGAGTCCGTCGTCGCCTGGCCGACCGCGTGGCACCGTGGCAGGTCGCGGTGACGGGTGCAGCGCTACCGATCCCCGAAGATGGGAGCGGTCCGCTCGCCGAGGTCACCAGCCTCGCCCTGCTGAGTGAGGCCGGCCTGCCAGTCGAGCGCGGCACGCTCTGTGGCAACGAAGCGGAAGCGGTCGAGGCCGCGCGGACACTGGGCTACCCGCTGGTCGTCAAGGCCGCGTCGAACGACGTCCTTCACAAGACCGAGGCCGGCGCGGTTCGGGTTGGCATTGCCGACGAGGCCGGGCTGCGCGCCGCCTGCCGCGACGTCCTGGCGAATCTCAGCCGCCACCGACCAGACGCTCGCGTTGACGGCGTCCTGGTCCAGCGCATGCTGGCCGGGATCGAGGTGATCGCCGGCATCAGTGAGGATGCGCAGTTTGGGCCGGTGCTCCTGCTTGGCCTGGGCGGCACCCGGGCCGAAGCACTCGCGGCCACGAGCCTGCGGCTCTGCCCGATCTCCGAGGATGACGCGCAAGAGATGGTGACCGAAGTGCGCGGCCTGGACGCGCTCCTGGCCGGCTTCCGCGGGAGTCCACCGGCCGATCGCGCGGCGCTCGTTTCCACGCTCGTACGCCTGTCGCGGATCGGGTACGCAAACCGCCAGCGTCTGGTCGGCCTCGACCTCAACCCGATCATCGTGCTCCCGGACGGGCAAGGCGTCCGGGTCGTCGACGCACTGATCGTCCCGCGTCCATCCGTCTGACCCGACGTGACGGCAGAGGGCCGGCCGATGATGGCGGCAGGGTGTCCAGTCACCGACGCATCCGACGTGGTACGAGCCGATGACCGGTCAGGCGACGATTGACCGAGCGGCGGCGGGACTTACCAGATCTCCGACATGTCCAGGACGAAGCCGGGCAGGATCGGGTCGCCGGAGATGGCCTCCGGGCTGTCCAGGCGCTCGACCGGAGTCTCGGGGCGGTAGACGTAGACCTGCCTGGGCTCCGGGTCGATCAGCCAGCCGAGGCGGGCGCCGTTGTCGAGGTACTCCTGCATCTTGGCACGCAGGTCTGCAAGCGTGTCGCTGGGGGACCGGAGCTCCAGGACGAAGTCGGGACAAATCGGGGCGAAGACCTGCCGCTGCTCGACCGGGAGCTGTTCCCAGCGGGAACTCTGGATCCAGGACGCGTCCGGAGAACGCACCGCGTTGTTCGGCAGGGTGAACCCAGCCGAGGACCCGAAGTAGATACCTGTGCCGTCCTGCTCCGCCCACATCCCCAGGCGCACCGTGATCCTCGCGCTCCGTGAGCCCGTGTGGCTGCCCTCCGGCGGCATGATCAGCAGCTCTCCCTCCGCATTGCGCTCGATCCGAATGTCGCCGTTGATCTGGCAGAGCTCGAAGAATTGATCTTCCGACAGATTGATGACGGGCCGAAGCTTGACGATCAGCGGAAGACCTGTTTCCTCGTCGGGCATCTCCGGCTCGTGGCTCGGCGCCTGAGCCTGGTGAATCGCGGCTTTCATGGCTCCCCTCGTCTCCGAACTACCCCGGCGTCATTATCCCCGACCGGGCCGGCCGGCGGGCACACGTCCGAACTCGGCCAGGGCCGGCCGGCGGGCACACGCCCGAACTCGGCCAGGGCCGACCGGACGTGACTCAGGTGCCGAGCTCGGCGAGGACGCGGTCGGCGATGGACTCGCCGAGGAGGGCGCTGTAGTTCTGGCCGCGGTCGTGGGGGTAGACGTGGCCCATGTTGGCAAGCCAGACGCCGGCGAGCGGGGTGCGGTGGGGCGCCAGGGACTCGCGGTAGCCGACGCGGACGATTGGCTGAGCGTAGGGGGCCGCGAAGACGTGGGCCTGGCGGACCCAGCTTCGGTCGAAGCGCGGGTTGATCCGGGCGAGGTGGGGCAGAAAGCGGTCTAAGACAGCCTCGTCGGAGAGGGTGAACAGCTCGTCGTCGGGCGGGAGGTAGTTGCCGAGGTAGACGAGGTGGCGGCCGGCGTAGTCGCCGACTGGCAGCCAGTTGGTGTGCTCGACGAGGGCCAGGAACGGATAGCCGGGGTCGGTGACGTTGAGCCAGTAAGCCGATTGGAGCTGACGGTCCAGCTCGAGGATGACGCAGTGGGCCGAGTAGTGGTCGCCGGCTCGGGAGAAGCGAGCCACGTAGTCGTCGGGGAGGCCCGACGCCAGACGCACGAACAGGCGGGTTGGGAGCGAGCAGAGAACCTGGTCGAAGCTGGCCCCACCATTGGGAGTCTCGACGTAGGGGCGGTTGCCGCGTTGTTCGATCGACGTGATCGGACAGCTCAGCTCGACGCGGCCCCCGCGGCGGCGGACGTCGTCGGCCAGGGCGTCGTAGAAGAGCTGGAAGCCCCCGCGCAGGTAGCCGAGGCTGGTGGTGCGGTCGTGGACTCTGGCCCAGAACCAGGGCATGCCGATCTTGTCGCCCTCACGGCCGAACTTGCCGACGAGCAGCGGCTTCCCGACGTCCTCAGTGGCTTCGTCGCGCATCCATCTGCGCAGCCAGGCGGCGGCGGTCTGGCCTTCGAGGCGCTCGGGATCGGGAATCGCCTTGATCAGGGCGACGACCAGGCCCAGGCGGACGCGGGCCGGCGGCGACAGCGGGGAATAGGTGAGCACCTCCAGCGGGCCGTCGAGTCGGCGGATCTGGCCGTCACGCAGGCTGGCCGTGGGCGGTCGGCCCCAGGTGAGCCGGTCGCCGAGCCCCAGGTCGCCGAGCAGCTCGATCAGGCGGCGGTCGGTGCGGAAGATGTGGTGGTAGAACCTGTCGAGCCAGCTCGGGCCAACGCGGAAGCCGGCCGCCAGGCCGCCGGCTTGGGGGCCGCGCTCAAAGACAGTCACCTGGGCGCCGCCGATCACGAGCCGCCGCGCGGCGGCCAGGCCCAGCGCCCCCGCCCCAATCACGGCCACCTCAGCCATCGGCGCCTCTGGCGAACGCTGCTGGTATAGGCCGGGTGCTCGCTCGGGCGATCTGCTTCAGCGAGACGTTGGACCGCCAGAGGATCAGGGCACCAAGCAGGATGACGGGCACGAGCAGCGTGGCGTGCACTACCAGCGCGTAGGCGGTGGCTTGTTCGGGGGTCACGCTTCCAGCACTGACGTCCACCAGGACCTTGACCAGCACCGCGTCGAACGTCCCGACGTAGCCCGGGGACGACGGCACCAGAGTTGCGAAGTTTGCCGCCGCGCCTCCCACGACGGCGAGCGGCACGGACGCCGGCAACGGGAACCCGAGCATGAGGACGTAGAACAGGGCCAGCTCACAGGTCCACGCCAACACTGAGAGGACGGCCAGGCGCGCCAGCAGGCGCCACCCTCGAACCAGCTTGAGACCCCGCGCGAAGCTGGTTGCCAGGCGCTCGCTCAGCGCCGCCACCCGTGGCGGGAGCACGCCCGCCAGGCGCCGCCCCAGGATGGCGATGCTTTCCAAACGCCAGGTGGCCAACAGCAGCAGGGTCGCACCCGCGGCGAACGCCCCGCCGACGGTCAGGCCGAGGACCAGGAGGTACGGCGGGGCGTCAGGGACGACGAGCAGCGCCGCAAGCAGGAGCGCGGCCAGGGCGAGGCCGTCTAGGATCCGCTCCACGACAATGCTGGCGAGCGTCGTGCCGTACGCCACACCGCACCAGCGTCCGAGGAGGTACGCGCGGGCGACCTCGCCCAGGCGGGCGGGCAGCAGGTTGTTGACGGTGAAGCCCACGACCAACGCGCGAAACAGGGTTCCGGTGGATGCGCTGCCGCGCGGCACCAGGAGGCCCCAGCGCAGGCTTCGCACCCAGAGGCCCGCGAAGTACAGGGCGATCGAGGGCACGACCAGGCGGAAGTCGGCGGCCGCCATCGCAGCCGCCAGATCGCTCAGGTCCACGGTGCGCAGCAACAACGCGACGAAGACGGCGCTGACGCCGAACCCAAGCGCCAGCCGAAGGTGTCGTCTGTTCACCGGCACGTTGTAGCAGGGCCGCGCGGCGGGGGGCTTGTCCCTTGCGATGCCGAGGCTCTGACCGTCGCTAGCGGGCTGGACCCGAGTGGGCTGATCGGCCGCGTCAGGATCGGGTCCCCAGTGGACGAGCAAGCGCTCGTCGATCGGGATGCCGAGGCGGCAGGTTGCCGGGGGCTAGCTCGAACGGCAGGATCACTGTCCAATGGTATCGATCGGGCGACGATCGGAGCAATGGCCGGGCTGCGTAACGTCGTCGAAGGCCAGGGGCAGCACTGGCCGCGGGGGCGGCGCGGGCGATGGGGCGCGCGGGAGGTTCGCTACACTGCGGGTACCGAATGGATCGGGAGCCTTGCATGCCCCAGACCTCAGCCCCCAGACCCCAGACCCCGCCGTGGTGGCAGCGGGGGGTGATCTACCAGATTTACCCGCGCTCCTTTCAGGACTCGGATGGGAACGGGGTCGGGGATCTGGAGGGAGTGACGGCGCGGCTGGACTACTTGAACGACGGGACGCCGGAGTCGCTGGGGGCGGACGCGATCTGGCTGTCGCCGTTCTATCCGTCGCCGATGGCCGACTTCGGGTACGACGTGGCGGACTATTGTGGGGTGGACCCGCTGTTCGGGACGCTGGAGGAGTTCGACAGGCTGGTGCGGGAGGCGCACGCACGGGGGATCCGGGTGGTGGTCGACCTGGTGGCAAACCATAGCTCGGACCGGCACCGGTGGTTCGTGGAATCGCGGTCGAGTCGGAACAACCCGAAGCGGCACTGGTACGTCTGGGCCGACCCGAAGCCGGATGGCTCGCCGCCGAACAACTGGATGAGCGAATTCCCGCGCGTGGGACGGGCCTGGACGCTGGACGAGGCGACCGGGCAGTACTACTTTCATTCGTTCCTGCCGGAGCAGCCAGACCTGAACTGGTGGAACCCCGAAGTGCGCGAGGCGATGGACGGGGTGATGCGGTTCTGGCTGGACCGCGGGGTGGACGGCTTCCGGGTGGACGCGGCGCACCGGATCGCGACGGACCCGGAGCTGCGAGACAACCCACTGGTGGAGACCGGTGAGGCGGAGCCGCGGCGGGACGAGAACTGGCCAGAAGTGCACGCGATCCTGCGTCGCTTCCGGCGAACGCTGGACGGCTACGGGGCGGCGCCGGGCGAGCGGATGATGATGAGCGAAACGTACCTGAACGACCTGGCGAGCCTGGTGCGGTATTACGGCGAGGCGGGCGACGAGTTCCACCTGGTCCAGAACTTCTTGTTCCTACGGCAGCCGTGGCTGGCGACCGGCTTTCGGGCGGTGGTGGACGGGTTCGAGGCGGCGTTGCCGCCCGGCGCCTGGCCGGACTACTTCCTGAACAACCACGATCACTCGCGGGTGGCGAGCCGTTATGACGAGCACGCGGGCGCGTCGCGGGCGGGCAAGGGGCCGGCCCGGGCACGGGTGGCGGCGATGCTGCTTCTGACGCTGCGCGGGACTCCCCTGCTGTACCAGGGCGAGGAGATCGGGATGACCGACGTGCCGGTGCCGCCAGAGCGGGCGACCGACATCGCCGGGCGGGATCCGGAACGGACGCCGATGCGCTGGGATGACTCGCCGACGGCCGGTTTCACGACCGGCGAGCCGTGGCTGCCGATCGGGTCGGACGCGGAACGGGTGAGCGTGGCGGCCCAGCGGGACGACCCGGCCTCGATGCTGAGCCTGTACCGGCGGTTGATCTGGTACCGCAAGGCGTCGCCGGCGCTGCTCCACGGGAGCTACCGGCCGCTGGGTTCGGCGCCTGAGGGGGTGTTCGCCTTTCTCCGCGCCGTCGAGGAGGAGCGGCTGCTGGTGGCGCTGAACTTTACAGGCGGGCCGTTGGACCTGGACGCAGGCGCTCTGGGCCAAACGGGCCGGCTCGAGCTTTCGACCGACCCGAATCGCTCCGACGGGGAGAGCAGCATGCGGCCGCTCGCGCTTGGGCCGGATGAGGGGGTGGTGATCCGCCTGGCATGAGGGGGCCTCGCAACCCCCGCGGGTTCTCGCAGGCGGGAGCGGCGGCACAATCGATCCCTTCGACCGTCGACTCCGCTGAACGTGGGCTGACGCCCACGCCGAGACTACGACATGAGGACACGCCCATGCCCGACCCTGCCGACCTGACCGGTCAGTTTCCGATCGACGTGGACGCCGCGACGATCCAGCGCCACATCGACGAGCTTGGCGCGATCGGCGAGCACCCGGAGGGCGGGCTGTATCGCGCGCTGTACACCCCGTCCTGGGAAACTGGGATGGCGCTCGTCGAAAGCTGGCTGGCGGAGATCGGCCTGGAGACACGGCGCGACGCCGTCGGCAACCTGTTCGGCCGGCTGGCCGGCACCGAGAGCGACCGCGTCGTCCTGACCGGTTCGCACATCGACACCGTCAAACAAGGCGGCAAGTATGATGGCGCGCTCGGCATCCACGCGGCGATCGCCGCCGTCGGCGCGCTCAAGACCGCGTTCGGCCATCCGCGGACGACGCTCGAGGTGTACGTCATCTGCGAGGAGGAGGGCAGCCGCTTCCACAGCGACTTCTGGGGCTCGCGCGCCCTGCTCGGCCGGATCGCGCCTGACGAGGTCGAGTCGCTCACCGACGCGGATGGCGTGACCATCGGCCAGGCCATGCGCGAGCGTGGGTTCGACCCGGCCGGGATTCCGTCGGCGCAGCGCGCCGACGTCGAGGCCTTCGTCGAGCTGCACATCGAACAGGGCCGAATCCTCAACGACGAAGGCTATGACGTCGGGGTGGTCGACACGATCACCGGGCAGCGGCACTACCGCGTCCGGGTGAGCGGTCAACAGGATCACGCCGGCACGACGCCGATGGACCTACGCCGCGACGCGGTGGCTGGTGCCGCCGAGATGATCGAGCGGATCACGTCGGCGGCCGCGGGGATCGGCCGGCCTGCCGTGGCGACGATCGGGACGCTCGCGGTCAGCCCCGGCGCGGTGAACATCGTCCCGGGCGCTTGTACCTTCTCCATCGACACGCGCCATTCGGACGTTGCTGGGCGGCGAGCGCTTCTCAGGACGATCGAGTCGATCCTGCGCGAGGTGGCCGACCGACGCGGGCTCGGCCTCGATCTGGAGCAACTGACCGACCATGAGCCGGTGCCGATGACGCCCGCGATCCGCGATCTCGTCGAGGCATCAGCGCGTGCCGAGGGACTGCGTTATCTGGTGATGCCGAGTGGAGCCGGCCACGACAGCCAGCTCATGGCCCAGCATCTCCCGACCGGCATGATCTTCGTGCCCAGCCGGGACGGCCGCAGCCACACCCCCGCGGAGCACACCGAGATCGAGCGCGTCGTCCCCGGCGTCCGGGTGTTGGCGCGCACCCTGCACCGCCTCGCCTACTGAGCAAGCGTCCCGAGCTGCCGGCGACGCGGACGCGACCGCGTGGGCACGTGCGATCTCACACGGGCTCGGGACGGCTTTGGACGCGCTTGGCGAGGAAGATGTCGGGCTTGCCGGGGCCGTTGGCGTCGGGCATGACGCCGACGATGGTGAAGCCGAGGCGTTGGTAGAACTCGTAGGGGTGGCCGCCGAGGTTGCGGATCCGAGCGAGGTGGGCGAGCGGGTCGGGGTACAGATCGAGGCCGGCGAGGGAGGTCTGGCCGGCCTCGTCGTCGGCGCCAAGCCAGAGAGTGTGGCCGCCGCGCGCCGCGACTTGCGACTCGAGGTCGGCGAGGAGGGCGCGGCCAATGCCCTGTCGACGGTGGGCCGGGCCGACGACGAGTGGGTGCAGCTCCCAGACGTTGCCGTCGTAGGTGCCGATGCCGCCGACCCAGCCGACAACGGTGCCATCGTCGGCCAGCGCGACGCGGCTGACGCGGTCAGGGCCGAACGACTCGCGGACCTCGGCCAGGGCGACGTGCAGCGTAGGCCAGGCGTTCGGCCAGTGCTCGGCGAAGCCTTCGACCAGCAGGGCGCCTATCTGGCGGATGGTTTCTTCGTCGTCGGGATGGGGGGCGACGATGCGCATGGGGCGGTTGTCAGTCGAGGCCCGGACGTTAGCGGTCTAGTGCTGGGTGACGCAGAACTCGTTGCCCTCGGGGTCGGTGAGGACGGTCCATTCAGTAGCGTACTCGTTGTGGGTGTCGTGTCGGGTGGCGCCGAGATTGACGAGGCGGGCGATCTCGGCCCCGCGGTCAGCAGCGTGAAAATCGAGGTGCATCCGGTTCTTGGCGGTCTTCGCTTCGGGGACCTTGATGAAGAGCATGCGGACGCCATGTTCGTCGGGCTTCAGCATCGCGAAGTAGGGGCTGGCCTCGGCGACATCCCGCCCGATTGCTTCGGACCAGAAGGCGGCCAGCCGGACCGGGTCGGCGGCGTCGAGTGTGATGTTCACCAGTTGCATGCAGGTGCCCTCCTCGAACTCGTTAGACTGGACGACGTGAGCTCGTGGCGCGGAACCAGGGGTGTCCGCTGTTGGTCGGAGGAGGCGCTCGGGCTCGAGCCGCGTCGCTACATCTGGCTCGCAATCTCTACGAGGACGCTGTCGAGATCGCGGACGTAGGCAACGGCCTGTGGGACGTCCTTGACGTAGAGGATGGTGTAGCCAAGCTTCATCGAGGCGTCTCCTGTCGAGCCTTGTCGCGGGCTTTGCGCTCGGGAGTGAAGTGCCACCAGGGGCGAGGCGGGCCGCCACGGGCGAAGTCGATAGCGGCGGTGAAGGTGTCGAGGACGCAGGGGTCGTGCCGGGTGCCGTCGATACGGCAGAGCTCGTCATACAACTGCTCGGGGTCGCGGTGGACGAGGTCGTCCGACCTGGTAATCCCGAGACGGAGGAGGTCTCGGGCCATGGCCGGACCGATGTTGGGGATGTTCTGGAGCTCGGCGGTGGGGCCGGATGCTCGCTTCGGCTTCGTTGGGCGGGGCTTCATTGAACTCGGCTCACCCTGCCATGCATTGGCTTCGTTCCCCTGAAAAGCGCCCACCCACACCTCGCCGACGCTGCTGGTGTCTTCACGCTGGAGCGGGCTGGGCGGGGACCCAGGCGTGAAGAATTCGGCCGTCGGAGTCGCGGAAGGCGAAGGTGCGGCCGAACGGCTCGTCGTGAGGCTCGGTCACCATCTCGACGCCGCGCTCCTTCCAGACGCGGTAGGCGGCGTCGACATCGTCCACCTGCAGGAACAGCATCACGTCGCCCGGGGTGCGGGGCGCGGGTGTGTTCATAACCGCCCACGTGGTGCCCTCGCGCGTGGTGAACTGGCTGAACTCGTCCTCGTAATCATCCTCGGTGTTCAGTCCGCGCTGCTCGGTGAAGAAGCGGCGCGCTCTGGGCATGTCGTCGGTGGTAACGATGGCGTAGGTCAGTCCCTTGATCACGATGCGCCTCCCTGGTGTAGATGCTGACCGGCCGCGTGCGCCGACCAGGATGCCAGCTTACGGGAGGGCTGCTGACACCGTTATGGCAGGAGCCGAATGGATGTTCGAGGGATCGTCCAGATTCGTGTCACCGGCGTGGCGGAAGAGGATGGCGCGGGCTTCCTGGGTGAGGCGGGCGCGTAGGTGGAGAGGGCCGAGGACGTTGGCGGCGGAGCCCCAGGACAGAATCCAGCTCAGGAGCGCGGACTCGTCGCGCAGGGCGTAGACGAAGATCGGCCCGGCCGCGTCCTGCTCCTCGCAGAGGAAGGTCCAGGCCTGGCGTTCGCGGACCCAGCGGACGACGGCCGAGTCGAAGCGAATCCGGGCGACCGGCAGGTGGCGGATCGGCTCGCCGTGATCGGGATCGACGGCGTGGCGCTCGGCGGGGGTGAAGCGCTCGTCGAGGACGTCGAGCCGGTCGATACGATCGAGGCGAAAGAAGCGCGGGGCCTGGCGCAGGCGGCAGTAGGCGGCGAGGTGCCAGGCTTCGAAGAGGTTGACGAGCCTGTACGGCTCGACGTCACGCTCGTCGGGCGCGTCCCGCCGGTAAGCGTGGTAGAGGAGGCGGACGACGCGGCGCTGCTGGATGGCCGATCGGAGTCGGGGCAGGCCCGGGTCGTCGGCGAGGCGTCCGAAGGTAGGGAAAGCAATCTCGCGCCGCCAGCGGGCGACATCCTCGCGCCGGCTTGGCGGCAGGATGCCGGCGAGCTTGGCACGTGCGTCGTCGGCGGCACGGCGCAGCTCGGCGTCGACGCGGTCACGGACGAACTCGCCGCCGAGCATCAACAGCGCGGCCTTGGATTCGGTGAAGCTGAGCGGGGGCAGGAAATAGCCGTCCATCAGGCGGTAGCCCTTGCCGGGCGTGGCGACGACCGGGACGCCGCCCTCGGAGAGGGCCTGGATGTCGCGGTAGACGGTGCGGACGCTGATCTCGAAACGGCGCGCCAGGTCTTCGGCCCGCAGCTCGCCGCGCGCCTGAAACTCCAGGAGGATCGCCATCAGCCGGTCGGTCCGGTTCATCGCGGTGCGAGGGTCTTCAGCTCGAACGTTGGATCGACCAGCTTGTCGCGGTGCTCGGCGAGGGTTACTCGATGGCGGATCAACTCGGTGAGCGGGCGGCGGTCGCGGGCACGGTTGACCATCAGGGCGCCGCGGAGCGCGCCATCGCGGAGGGCCAGCAGGGTGAAGCGGCGCTCTTCGGGAGAACCGCGCAGCAGCGTCTCGTCGGCGCCATCCAGGAAGCCGACGACGTTGATCGTCAGATTGAACAGGTCCGACCAGAAGTACGGGACGTGCTCGAAGCGGACGTGCTGGCCAGCCATGTTCAGGCCGGCGACGCGCCCCTGGGCGATGGCGTTGTCCCAATGCTCGACGTGCCGATGGCCCGCGAGCGGGAGAGCCGAGGCCGGCCTCGTGGTCGAATCACCCGTCGCCGTTGGCCCGCTCGGGTCCGGGAAGCTGGCGACATCGCCGGCGGCGAAGACGTTCGGGGAGGACGTGCGGAGCTGGCCGTCGACGACGATGCCGCCGTCGACGGCCAGTCCGGCCGTGGCGGCCAGCTCGGTGTTGAGCTGGATGCCGGCCCCGACGACGGCCAGATCGGCCGCGACATCGCCGCCACTGGTGCAGACGACCTCCAGGCGATCTTTGCCGTCGAAGGCGGTCACGCGGGTGTCGTGGAGGAAGCGGACACCGCGCGCCTCGCAGTCGCGCTGGACCAGCGCGGCAACCGCGGGCGGCAGGCTGCCGGGCCAGATCTGGGCGTCCATGTTGACGACGGTGACCGGCAGACCACGCGTGGCGAGCGAGGCGGCGACCTCCATGCCGAGGAAGCCGGCGCCGACGACGACGGGGCAACTGGCGGTAGCAGCGGCGGCAACGATGCGCTCGGCTTCGGCGAGCGTTCGCAGCTCGCAAACACCGGCCAGCGCCTCGCCGGGGACGTTGAGCTTGCGCGGCCGGCCGCCCGTGGCCAATAGGAGGCGACGGTAACGGATCGAGTCTCCATCGGCCAGCAGCAGCTCGCGGTCGGCGAGGTTGAGCGAGAGGGCCGGCCGACCGAGCAGCAGGCAGATGCCGCTTGCGGCGTAGAAGTCAATGGGGTGGAGCAGAACCTGATCGCGGGTGCGCTCGCCGCGGAGGAACTCCTTGGAGAGCGGGGGACGGTCGTGGGGCGGGTCGACCTCGGCAGAGAGCAGCGTGACGATTCGGCGGGCGCTCAGGGAGCGGATTGCCTCGGCCGCGGAGACGCCGGCCAGACCTCCGCCCACGATCAGGAAGTCGGTTCGCTCCATCCCAGTCTCGGTCGGCCTGCCCGCGGCGCATCGGTGGTTGCGTGCGTCCGCCGTTGCGGGGCCATGCTAGCACAGGCTGCCGCGGCAGCCGGCGCTACACTCGGGCGGATTGGGCAGTCTTCGACGACGTGTGCGGCGGTGGTGCGCGGACGGTCGAGACTCGGCGACGCGAGCTGATGGGTACAGGATGACGAGGGACGGTGTGGACGAACTGGCAGGGCGCTTCCACCACCTGGAGGAGCTGACGCGGCGGGTGGCCCGCGCGGCCGGCAGGCTCCGCCTCGGTCTGGACCTTCTGGATGCGCGAACTGGCCGCGAGGGGGACGGCCCGTCTACGCGACCGCCCCGCGCGGACCTATAGAGCCAGCACTCCGACGGACCTGTCGCGCGTCAGCACGGAGGACTACGCTGCCGATCTCGGCCTGCTTGCTGAGCAGTTCAACCACTGTCCTATTCTCATCGGCTGAAGCATGGATGAGCTCGTAGCTCCAGGAGGCTCGCACAGTGCCGCGCAGGACGGCCCTCCCTCGGCCTGCCCGCGACACGTCTCCAAGCGTCAACCGCGGCGACTCGAGGCCTACTTGCAATCGGTGGTCGGTCGTGCTTGACGCCACCATCGCACTCCAGCGTCAGCCTGGCAAGAAGGCGACGAAGCGGCAGAAGGCGGCTTCGCCGCCCATGAAGCGCCAGGGAAAGCAGCCGACGGTGACGCGCTGGTCGAGAACCTGGTCGATCTCACCGCCGGCGTTCTCGATGTGGATGATGTCGTGCGGGAAGAGGTCGACGTGCATGACCTGGATGTCGTCGTCGGGCCAGATCTCTTCGAGTGGCTTGCCGTGGTACTCGGCGCATTTCTTGGCAAGGTCGGGCCGGACCTTGCGAATGATGGTGTTCATCGGGTGGTCGGCGCTGCCGACGTCAAGGGCGAGCCAGCGGACGCCGCGGGCGATGACCCACTCGGCGAAGGCGCGGGTCGGGCCAGGGTGCTTGACGAAGTAGCGGGTCTCGTCCGGCTCGATCGGACCGCAGATCGCGGTCCAGTTTGACGGGTAGTGACGATGGTAGCCGGTGTGGATGACGAGGATGTCGCCACGCTCGATGCTGATTCCGGTGTCCTGCTCCCAGCGCTCGAAGTGCTCGGGGCCGTAGACATCGTAGTCGCGCAGCCCCATTTTCTGGAGGTCGACTATGCACGCGGGGCCGATGAGGAAATCGATCGGCAGCTCGCCGATACCCTTGCCGTTGGTGACGAAGTGGCGCGGGGCGTCCAGGTGGGTGCCGACGTGCAGCGTGGAGGTGATCTCCATGCCGCCGACGCCCTCGAAGGCGACGCGCTTGATCCATCTTATCTGCGGGCCGTCGTAGCGGGCGAAACCTGGAGTGTGGGTGTCCCAGTTCTGGGAGAGATCGAGGGTCTTGAAGGTCGCCAGGCCGTTCATCGTGCACTCCTTACGAAGGCCGGGTACCGAGACAACACGAATGCACTCGTGCCGCCGCTCGGATGCTATCGGCGGTCGAAGAAGGTGTCAAACGGGGGCCGTGCCGAACGGGAACCCGTTTCACGTGCAACACAGGGCTAGCGCATGCCATCGGGGCGAACCGTATTCGGGCCGAGCGGACGGGGATCCGTTTCACGTGGAACACGTGCCGAGCGCCTCGGCCGTCCCTGACGCGACGGATGCGGCGTCGGCGATAATCGCCTGGAACCATCGAGGGAGATGCTGAGCATGCGCCTGGTGAAACTGGTCGGCGGGCGGCGACGGGGTGGGTTGTGAGGGTCGGCGGCTGGCGGGTGCGCTTGCTGGGGACTGGCGGGGCGGCGAATGAGCGGCGGCACCAGGCGTGCCTGCTGGTCGAGCACGCGGACGGCTCGGGCCGACCGATCCTGCTGGATACGGGCAACGGGATGGACGTGGTGCGTCGCCTAGTTCACCTGGGCCGTGATCCGCGCGAGGTCCGCGACATCTTCGTCAGCCATCAGCACAATGACCACGCGGGCGGTCTGGAGCCGTTGCTGCTCTGGTGCGCGTCGCGGACGCGGCGTGAGCGAGGCGGCCCGCCCAGCGGGGAGACGCGGGTCTACGCCGAACCGCGGATCCTGGAGGCGATCCACCGATTATTCGAGGCGATGGCGGCGACCTCGGTGATCGAGATGTTCGAGGGCCGGCTCCACTGGGTCGGGCTGGAAGACGGGATCTCGGTTGACGTGGCGGGTGAGGCGCGGCTGATTCCGTTCCTGGTCGATCACGCGCCGCCGAATGGCGGGGCGCTGGGATGCGTGCTGGAACTGGGCGATGTCCGACTGGCGTACAGCGGGGACACCCGCCCCTGCGAGCGGCTGGTCCGCGCAGCGCAGGGGGTTGACGTGCTGTTTCACGAAGCGGGTGGATTGGACGCGCGGGCGGAGGCGGTGCGCCGATCGGGACACTCGACCGGTGGCGATGCCGGGCGCGCGGCGCGCGGAGCCGCGGTGGGCCGATTGATCTTGATCCACGTGCCGGATGATGGGCTGGCAGACGCGATCCTGGGGGAGGCGCGGGCCGCGTTCGGCGGGCCGGTCGACCTGGCCGACGATCTGGACACGGTCGAGCTGTAGGTACGCTGGGCTGGACGGCTTCCCAGGGCTCGTTCGGCGTCGTGTTGACGCTCTGTTTCCGGCGTCGGTACAATTCGGCCACCAGGAAGTGACGTGGTCGCCACCGGGCGGCCGGTAACGGGGGCCCGAGGTGTCGAAGCGGACGTATCAGCCGAAGCGGGTGCCGCGCAAGCGCGAGCATGGTTTCCTCAAGCGCATGAGCAGCCCCGGCGGCCGCAACGTCATCCGTCGTCGGCGCCTCCGCGGGCGCAAGCGACTGACCGTCGTTTAGCGCGCCGGACCGGCCCGCGGCCAGGGATGGCGGCCGATGGGGTATGCAGCGCGCCTCACGCCTCCGACGCAGCGCCGACTTCCAGCGGGTGCGCGCCGCCAAACGGTCATGGGCACACCCGCTGCTGGTGCTGTACGCGGCGCCGAACGACAATCTGGCGCCTCGGGTTGGTATCTCGGTCGGCAAGCGTGTGGGAGGGGCGGTGGTGCGGAATCGGGTTCGTCGGCGAGTGAGGGAGGCTGTCCGCCTGCGCCTGCCCGAACTGCGTCCGGGCCACGATCTGGTGTTCATCGCCCGGCCGCCGAGTGCCGAAGCCGACTGGCCGACACTCCGCGGCGCGACCGAAGGTCTTCTGCGTCGGGCGCGAGTTCTGTCCAATAGGCAGCAGGCGGTGGGCAGTGGCCACTAACGATACTCGCCCGCTGCCCGCGGAAAGGCGTGCGCTGGCCACGCTCGTCGCGCTGTTCTGGATTCGGCTCTACCAGTACACCCTCTCGCGGCTACTGCCGCCGGCCTGTCGCTTCGGGCCGTCGTGCTCGCGCTATGCGTACGAGGCGATCGACCGTTATGGTGCCCTGCGCGGCGGCCTGATGAGCCTGCGCCGCCTGGCCCGCTGCCACCCCTTCAACCCGGGCGGCTACGACCCGGTGCGCTAGGCTGCGCGCTGGCTAGAGAGGATCCTGCGTGAACCCCTTAGACATCTTCTTGCCAATCTGGAACCCGCTGCTCGGCGCGCTCGAGGGCGGTCTGGTCGCGCTGGCCGTCGCGACCGGGAGCGGCGGGACGGCGATCATCCTGTTCACGATCGTTCTCAAGCTGCTCCTGGTGCCGTTGAGCCTGATGCAGACCAAGAGCATGAAGGCGATGCAGGCGATCCAGCCGGAGCTGACGCAGCTCCGCAAGAAGCACGGCAAGGATCGCGAGCGGATGGCCCAGGAGCAGATGCGGCTGTACAAGGAGCACGGGGTCAACCCGGCGGCCGGCTGCCTGCCGATGCTGCCAATGATGATCGTGCTCATCGGCCTGTACCAGGCGCTGATCAACCTGGGCGCGAACGACGACCATTTCAAAGAGAGCTGGCTCTGGGTCGGCGACCTTTCCCAACCAGACATCCCCTTCACGTTGCCTGGCGATCTTCCGGTCCCGGGGATCTTGCCGATCGTGATGCTGATCACGCAGTTCGCGTACGGCAAGATGACGCCGACGATGGGCAGCTCGGACGATCCGCAGCAACAGATGATGCAGCGGATGACGGTCTACTTCATGCCGATCATGCTGTTCGTCTTCAGCTTCAACTTCCCGGCTGGCCTGGTGCTGTACTGGGTGGTGAGCAACATCTTCGAGATCGTGCGGATGGGCCTGACTGTCAGCTGGGACCCGATCAAGCCGGCGGCGCTGCTGGCCGGCGCGGGCGGCGCGGGCGCGATGCTGGGTCGGTTCGGCGGGGGCGCGGGGCGCGGGACGAACGGCACGGCAGCGAGCGATCGATCGCTGCCGGCAGCGTCGGACGACGACGTTGATGGGCGGATCAACCCGCCGCCTGCCCGCCCGCCGAGCGGCAGCCGCAGGAAGAAAGGGAAGCGTGGTGGAAAGCGTTGAGGGGACCGGCCGCACCGTCGACGAGGCGCTGGAACGTGCGCTCGACGAGATCGGGCTGGAGCGCGACGAGGTCGAGGTTACGGTGCTGTCGGAGGGCGGCAGCGCTGGCCAGGCGCGGGTGGTGGTGACCGCCCGCGAAGATCTGGAAGATCTGGAGGACGAGGAGCTCGACGACGCCGACGACGAGCTTGGTGACGACGAGGAGATCGAGGAAGACGAGCTCGGCGACGAGGTCGACGAGCAGCCACGGGGCAGGCCGGCGCGGACAGCGCCGCCCGCACGGGCACAGCCTCGGGCGGCAGCTCCGGGAGGCAACGGCCCGGACGGTGCTGAGGCGGCCGGACGGGCGACCGCCGCCGATGCTGAGGCAATCGCCACGCTTGCCGAAGAGATCCTGGTCGAGCTGCTGGACCGGATGGACCTGCCGAGCGAGGTCGAGGTTGACGACGTCGCGGTTGACGACGGGTTGCCGACGATCCAGCTTAGCATCCACGGGGAATTCGGCGGCATCCTGATCGGCCGCCACGGCGACACGCTCGGGGCGTTACAGTTCCTGCTCGGGCTGATGGTCGGTCGGCGGGCGGGTCGGCGGGCCCGGGTGATCGTCGACGTCGAGGGGTACCGCGAGCGACGGGCCAACCTGCTCAACGACCTGGCGTTGCGGGCGGCCGAGCGGGCCGCGCGCTACCGTCAGCCAATCTTCATGGACCCGATGGCGCCTGGCGAGCGGCGGATCGTGCACCTGGCGCTCCAGGACCACCCGGCCGTCCAGACCCACAGCATCGGCGAGGGTGACAGTCGCCGGGTCGTCGTCTCGCCAAAGCAGGCGCAGCGCTTCGGCGGCTACAGCGTTGAGTGAGACGAGCGGCCAGCCGTCAGAGGCCGGCGAGGTGTTGGGCGTGAGAGGTTCGCGCGCCTTCGGCGTCATGCCGACCCTGTGTGTCATCCCGAGCAGTTCGAGGGCTCCCTCGGCTGGTGGCTGATGGCTCCGACGTCGATTACCTGGTCGTCGGGCACGTCTGCCTGGACGAGATCGGCGGCGACGAACACGAGAGCAAGACAGATCAGCCGGCCAGGCCCGGTCGGGGTGGACGCGCCGGGCGAACGGCGTATCCGGGCGAAGCGGGCTCAGCCCGGCGCTGCTGGGGGGCACAGCGACGTACGCAGCGCTGACGGCCAGCAGCCTGGGCCAGCGGGTTGGGGTGGTGACCAGCGCGGATTTCGAGCCAGCGATCATCGACACGCTGATCGGGCGCCACAACCTGCGCGTGGCCGCGACGCCCGTCCGCGTCGCCCGCTTGCCCGGCCCCGGGTACGACCCGCTTCGTGAACACGTACGAGCCATCGGCGAGCGCCGGCAGCAATCCGGGATCAGGCCGAGCTGCTCTGCTATGCCCACGTGCCGTCGGAATGGCGCGGCACCCCGACGGTGCACCTGGCGCCGATTGCGCAGGATGTCGCAACAGACCTGGTGCGGCCTTTCCGTCGGCGCTGCTGGGCGTCACGCCGCAGGGTTGGATGCGGGCCTGGGACGAGCAGGGCCGGGTGCGGGCGGTGCCCTGGGAGCTGGCCGACTTTGTCCTTCGGCGCGCCGACGTGACGATCTTCAGCGAGGAGGACGTGCGGACTGGGTGTGATCCAGCGCTATGCCGAACTGGCGCGGCTCATGGTAGTCACCGAACACCGCCGCGGGGCGACCGTGTACGAGCGCCGAGCCGAGCCGCGGCGGTCGCCGGCGTTCAAACCTGCGCGCGAGGTGGACCCGACCGGGGCTGGCGATGTCTTCGCGGCCGCCTTCCTGACCTGCCGGCGGACCCGGCGACGCGATGGCGAGCGCCGATTACGCCAACTGCGCGGCGTCGTTCGTCCTGGAGAAGCGAGCATGGCAGGGAATCCCGAGCCGCGAGCAGGTCGACGAACGTCTGCGGCGCGGCAAGCGGCGCGACGACTGAGCGGTAGCCAACGAGTGGTTGAGGAGCGGCCGTGCGGGTGATCACCGTGGCCAACCAGAAGGGCGGCGTTGGCAAGACGACGACGGCGGTCAACCTGGGCGCGGAGCTGGCGGCGCGCTCCCGCGTGCTCCTCGTCGACCTGGACCCCCAGGCGAATGCAACAAGTGCGCTGGGCCGCGGCCCAATTGGGTCGCGGGCGGATACTCCAGAGGCCGCGACGGCGGAGACCGCTTCGACCTACGACGCGCTGCTGGCCGACGTCCCGCTCGACGAGGTCATCGTCCCGAGCGGGGTTGATGGGTTGGACCTGGCGCCGTCCGGTCAGGCGTTGGCCGGCGCACAGGTCGAGCTGGTGGAAGCCGGACCGCGAGCAGCGGCTGACGCGGCACTTGGCCCGCAACAGATCGTTACGAGGTGGCGCTGATCGACACGCCGCCGTCGTTCGGAATCCTGACGCTCAACGCATTGGCCGCCTCACACGGCGTGGTGGTGCAGTCCAGTGCGAGTACCTGGCGCTCGAAGGGTTGGGCCAGGTGGTCGAGACGCTGGACTCGGTGCGGGCGAGCTTCAATCCGCGGCTGGTCCTGCTGGGGATCTTGCTGACGATGTACGATCCGCGGACGAACCTCAGCCAACAGGTGGCCGACGAGGTGCGGCACTTCCGTCGTCGACGTTCGCGAGCGTGATCCCGCGGTCGGTGCGGCTCGGCGAGGCGCCGAGCTACGGGCAGCCGATACGAGCGTACGATCGGCGTCGCGCAGGGCGCAGGCCTACGCCCAGTTCGCCGACGAGATGACGGACCCGGTTGCGCGGGATCAGGCGCCGGGGGTCAGGAGCAGGGCATCAAGCAATGAGGGGCCAGACGTGAGCGCGAAACGGGGCGCAGGCGCGGCGGGCTGGGGCGTGACTGGAGGCGCTGATCCCGCAGGCCGGCGGCAACCCGCTCGAAGTGGATGTGGATCGGATCGCGCCGAACCCCCAGCAGCCGCGCTACCTGCTCGACCCGGTGGCGCTGGGCGAGCTGGTCGAGTCAATCCGCCAGCACGGCGTCCTGCAGCCGCTGATCGTGGCGCGCGCGGACAGCGGGGGCGCTGCCGGCGAGGGTTACACGCTGGTCGCTGGTGAGCGGCGCTGGCGGGCGGCCCGCGACGCCGGGCTGCGGACCGTGCCCGTGGTCGTCAAGGACGCGACGCCGCGCCAGCGGCTGGAGCTGGCGCTGGTTGAGAACCTCCAGCGTCAGGATCTGCATCCGCTGGAAGCGGCCCAGGCGTATCGACAGCTGATCGACGAACACGGCCTGACTCAGGAATTGGTGGCCGAGCGCGTCGGCCGCAACCGAACCACCGTCGCGAACGCGTTGCGGTTGCTGCACCTGCCGACAGAGGCGCGCGATGCCCTGGCGGCAAGTGCGATCAGCGAGGGTCACGCGCGGGCGATCCTTGCCTGCGCGGCGCCGGCCGATCGGCAGACGTTGCTGCGGGCTGTCACAGAGCAGGGTCTGTCCGTCCGGCAGGCCGAGGAGCTGGCCCGCCGCTTGAACGCCGGGCCGGCTGAGGCGCCGCGCGATCGGCAGGGACGCGCGGTCCCGCCGGACGTCGCAGCGGCCGAGGATCGCTTTCGCCAGGCGCTCGGGACCAAAGTCCAATTGTTCCATGGGCGTCGCGGCGGCAAGCTGGTGATCCACTTCTACTCTGACGACGAGCTGCAGGGACTGTACGACGCGATCTGCGGCCAGGAAGTCTGAGACGCCGCGAGGCCTCTGCATTGCAGAGTGGTTCGGTTCTTGCACGATTTCCCAGATGCAGCAGGAGCGGGCAGACGCAGCGAGCTTACCACGGCCATGATCACGATCTTGCTTGTCGAGGACGAAGAGCCCATCCTGGACATCATCGCGAATCTGCTGGGGGACGAAGGGTACCGGACGATCTGCGCCTACAATGGTGCCCAGGCGCTGGAGATAGTCCGCGACACCCGACCCGATTTGGTGCTGACGGACGTGATGATGCCGGTGCTGAGTGGTGCCGAGCTGTGCCGTCAACTCAAGGCGGACGCGCGGACGCGCGACGTGCCGGTGATCGTGATGAGCGCGGCGGGAGCTCACCACATGGACGGCTGCATTCCGGATGCGTTCATCGCGAAGCCGTTCGACCTCGACGCGCTACTGGGGCTGGTCGTGCGACACCTCAACAAGTAGACCGTAGCTGGCGTAGACGAGCGGGCCTCGGATGAGGGAATGCGGCTGGATAGTACCTGGCTGTTCAATCTCGGGGCCAACGTGTACGGGTGGTTCACGGCCCAGCCGGTCTGGCGGTCGAGCTGTGCACAGCTCGCCGAACAGGTACCGGATCTGCCCGGTGTCCGAGTAGCCGACCTGGGGTGCGGGCCGGGCGTCTCGACGTTCGAGCTGGCCCGCGGACGGCCCGACGGGACGATCGTCGGGATGGACGTTGCTCGGCGGATGCTTGGCGAGGCCCGTGGGCGGCAGGCCCGCGCGACGGGATCGGGCCGGATTAGCTGGGTCCAGGGCGATGTGGTCTGCCTGCCGTTTCGGACCGGGAGCCTGGACGCGGTGACCGGCCACAGCTTCCTGTATCTGATGCGCGATCGAGAGGTGGCGCTCTCAGAGATGCTGCGGGTGCTGCGCGTTGGAGGCCGGCTGGTGCTGATGGAGCCGAACCGCCGGGCAGCAACCGTGCGCGGCGTGCTGCGTCTGGGGCGGAACCCGCGCCACCTGGTGTCGGTCGCGTTGTGGCGCCCATTCAGCCGCGTCCACGGGCGGTTCAGCGCCGCGTCGCTGGCGGCCACGCTGGAACGGGCTGGGTTCGTGGCGTGCCGCGTCGACGAGTCGCTTGGCGGACTCGGGCTACTGGCCAGCGCTGAGAAGCCGACGACGGCGCTCCCACGAGGGGAATCTACTCTGGACTGGTGAGGACCAGGGCGGCGTTGGCGCCGCCGAAGCCGAAGGCGTTGGTAAGGGCGACGCCGACGCGACGGACGAGGCCGGAGGGGCCGAGGAGGTTGAGGCCGCAGTCGGGGTCGGGCCGGTCGAGGTTGGTGGTACCTGGGAGGACGCCGTGGTCGAGGGCGAGGGCGCAGATCGCGGTCTCGATCGCTCCCGAGGCACCGAGCGGGTGGCCGTAGAGGCCCTTGGTGCCGCTGACCGGGACGCGGAGGGCGTGATCGCCGAGGGCCGTCCGGATGGCTGCGGCCTCGGCGCTGTCGCCGAGCGGGGTGGCGCTGGCATGGGCGTTGACGTACTCGACGTCGCCGGGGCCGAGCCGGGCGTCGGCCAGGGCGCGGCGGATGGCCCGGGCGGCCTCGCGGCCATCGGCCAGTGGGATGGTCATGTGGTGGGCGTCGTTGGTCGTGCCGAAGCCGCGGATCTCGGCGTAGATTCGGGCATTGCGCGCGCGGGCCAACTCGAGCTGCTCCAGGACGAGGACCGCGGCGCCCTCGCCCATGACGAAGCCGTCGCGCGCCTGATCGAAGGGACGGCTGGCGCGCGGCGGGTCCTCATCGGAGGTCGACATCGCCTTGATCAGAGCGAACGCGCCGAAGGTGAGCGGGGCGAGGGGCGCCTCGACGCCGCCGGCCAGCATCATGGTCGCCTCGCCAGCGCACACGAGCCGGAACGCCTCGCCGATGGCGACCGCCCCGGAGGCGCAGCTATTGCTGTTGGCCAGGCTCGGCCCGCGGAGGCCAAGCTCGATGGCGACGTTGCTGGCCGCGGCGCCGCCGAAGACGGCCAGCGCGAGCCAGGGGCTGACGGCGCCCAGCCCGCCTCCGAGGAACGCCCCGTGCTGTGCCTCGCCGAAGGCGACGCCGCCGAGTGCGCTGCCAAGGTAGCAGCCAACCGCCTCGAAATCGTGCCCGCCGAGCCGGTCAGGCCGACCGTCCCGCGGGTTCAGGCCAGCGTCGCGCATGGCGTCCAGGCTGGCGGCCAGGGCGAGCTGCGAGAATTGATCGAGCCGACGCGCGCGTCGGGCGTCCATGTGGTCGAGAGGGTCGAAACCGTCGATCTCGGCTGCCAGGCGCGAGCGGAAGGCGCTGGCGTCGAAGCGGGTGACGACGCGCACGGCGGATTGGCCTCGCTCGACTCCGCTCCAGAGGCCGGCTGCGCCACAGCCGATCGGGGTGACGGCGCCAAGACCGGTGATGACGACGCGGTGGCGAGCGGTCATGAGGAGCGGCTGGCAGTCGCGGCGGTGAGAACGAGGAGCCGGGCATTCGACATCATGGCTTCAGCAGCGCCCAGAGGTAGGCTGGCCGAAGCGCCCGGGCGGGCGGCTCGAGGTCGCCCAGGACGTTGGCGAACTGGGCGGCGAGCACCGGCCGCTGGTTCAGGCGCTCGACGACGTAGTTCATCAGCGCGGGGGCGTGGACGAACAGCTGGATGATCGCGGTCAGGCGCTCCTTGGCGCCGAACAGTGCGCGGCGCGTCTGGGCGTACTCGGCGCCGATGGCGGCCGCGTCCGAGCCGGCGCGCAGCGCGCGATCGGCCGCGGCGGCGGCAATCTCGGCGCCGCGGAGGGCGCGGTGGATGCCCTCGCCGGTGAACGGGTCCAGGAAGCCGGCGGCATCGCCGACCAGAAGGTAGCCGTCCCCGCCGCAGGCACGGACGGCGTGGGCCATCGGACCGACGCCGTGGACTGGTCGTACCCGCCGACCGCGGGCGAGGCGGGCGGCGAGGTCCGGGTACTCACGGAGGGCCTGGTCAAGCGCGGCAGCGGGCGAGCCGAGGGAACGGGCGCGTGGCGGCAGCGGTCGGACGAGCCCGACGGTCAGCACGCCGTTGCCGAGTGGAGCGACGCCGATGTAGCCGTGCTGGCTGACGCGCATCTCGCCATGGTCGATTGGCCAGGGGACATCGCGATAGTGGCTGACGAGCCCAAGGCGGCGGGGCCAGCGGACCGGCCTGCCGAGGCCCAGGGCCCGCGTGACGATCGAGTGACGGCCATCCGCGCCGACGACGAGGCGGGCCGAGATGGCGTGCGTGCCCCCCTTGGCGTCGCGTCCGACGACGCCGTGGACGGCAGGCACGCTGGGCGGCGGCCCGTTGTCAACGTGATCCGAGACGTCGGCCAGCTGGAGCGCCCCAACGCGGAAGCCTTCGCGGATCTCGGCGCCACGCGCGCTGGCAGTTCGCAGCAGGGCGGCATCCAGGTCGGCGCGCGGCAACGACAGGCCGGAGCGCGGGCCTGCATGGTCACGGTACTGGAGCAGGTGGCGAGCGCCGTTCGGGGCGTGGATCTCCATGCCGCGCAGGCGCTGGCCGATGCCGTGGCCGACGAGGGGCAGCACTCCGAGGCGGGCGAGAACCGCTTCGCTGCCGGGGCCGGTGTACTCGGAGCAGGGCTTGGCGCGTGGGAAGCGGGCGCGGTCCAGCAGCAAGACGTCGTGCCCGGCCTCGGCGAGAAGCGCCGCGGTCACGCTGCCGGCTGGGCCGGCACCGACGACCACGACGTCCCGACGCTCGGCCGCAGTAGCGGGAGGGGCGGTCAAGGGTGATGGCCTGGTGATGGATAGGGTGCCATGGTTGGGCTCGAGGGCGCGGACGGGTGGTCGAGGAAGCCGTCGGCGGCAGCTGCCGAACCTCTTCTGCCGGATCTTTTCTCCGGGGGTTCTTGACGGAGGTTGGTCGGTCGAGATCAGTCGGGGCTGGAGAGTGGCGGCAGCTCGAGACGGGCGGCGAAGTCGTCGAGGCGGGACCAATCGACGGCGATGTGGTAGAGGTAGTGTTCGGCGGCCAGCTCTTCGGTGCGGGCTGTGGCAAAGTCGTTCGCGACGAGGTTGGCGATCAGCGCTCCGGCGATGCGGTCCAGCTCGGGCTTGCTGGAATCGAGGGTCAACTCGCCCGGGCTCGCCGCGCGCGCCAGACTCAGCCCGACCTCGAAGTCGGCGAGCGACTCACGGGCGCGATCCAGCTCCTCGCCGACCAGGCGGGCCTCCTCCTCCTCGACGTCGGCCATCGGGCGGCGCGCAGTGGCGGTCGCTTCGAGCAAGGTCTGGCGCGCCGGGAGCTTGAAGAACCAGACCAGAGCGTCAAGCAGCGCCGCGGCAGGACGGCCACGCTCGGGGAAGCGGGGTCTCAGACGGCGGAGCTCGGCGGCACGCTGCTCGAAGGCCGCTGGATCGTCCAGGATGGCAAGGAGCGGCGTGGCGGGCGGCTCGCCCCGATCCGTGCCAGGGTTGGTGAAGTCTGGCCCCGGGATGGGTCCGGGCGCGCCGCTCCCGCCATGCATCAGGCAGACGACCCGCTGGGGCTACCGGCAACCGGGGCCGGAATCGGAGTGTCGGCGTCCGGCTTGCGCGGCTCGGCCGGCGGAGCCGACTCCTGGGCGGCCGCGCGCGAGGGGCCAGGCACGTGGGCCTCGGCCTGGGCCGACTCCTCCATGCCCAGCACGTGGACGACGATGACCTGGACCGCACCGGAGACCGGGATGGCCAGGAAGGCGCCGGGCAGGCCGTAGAGGATCGATCCGATAAGGATGCCGAGGACGACCGTCAGCGGACTGACACCGACGGTGTGGCCCATCACGCGAGGCACCAGGATGTTGCTCTCAAGCTGCTGGATGACCAGCGCGTAGGCCAGCACAATCAGCGCCGTGTATGGGTCAATCATCAGGGCGACGATCACCGCTGGCGCGAACCCGAGGAGCGGCCCGATGATCGGGATGAGCTCTCCCAGGGCGGCGAAGATGGCGAGCAGGAACGGGTTCGGCAGACCGATGAAGTAGAACCCGATGCCCGCCATAGTGCCCATCACGGCCATGACCAGGATCTGGCCGCGCACCCAGCCGCCGAGCTTCTGCTCGACTTCAAGCCAGACGGCGTTGACGTCTTTGGCGCGCCGCCGTGGGACCAGTCTGAGCACCGCGCGCTTGATCGTCGCCCGCTCGATCAGCCAGTAGAAGGCGAGAAAGAAGACGGTGATGAACTCGAGAATGCCTTCGGCCGTGGCCGCGGCGAGCTCGAGCAGGTTTTCAGGCTCAGGCGCGGCCGGGTTGCGGACGGAATCAGCCACGCGATCGATGCCGCTGATGGCGATGTCCTTGAGGGCCTGGGGCCGAAGCTGCTCGGCGGACGGGCGGAGATTGGCGATGCTCTCGGGGATCGCCGAAACCGAGCGGTCGACCTGGGCGAACAGGCCTGGTGCGAAGAGCATCAACGGCAGGCCGAGGACGAGGACGATCCCGGTGTAGACGACGAGGACGCCGGAGCCTCGGCTGAACGGCCCGCGGCGCAGCCGGTTGACGAGCGGCTCGATCGCCGTGGCGAGCAGGATGCCGAGGAAGAGCAGGAACACAACCTTGTGGACGGTCCAGAGCAGGAAAAGGCCGAGCCCAAGCGCGACGAGCACGAGCGCGGCGCGAGCGATCTCGGCAGCCGGGAGCTTGATAGCGACGGTCTGGACGTCGAGCGGCGGCTCATCCGCAACGGCAGCGGCGACGCTGTTGGCTGGAGCATCGGCTGCGCCACTCGGCGGAGCGCCGGACGTGGCAGTAGGGCCGTCTTCAGGCCAACGGGGTGGATCCATGGTCGTCTCCAGGGCCGCTGGGTCGCGGGCGGTGGTCGTGTGGCACGCGTCCAGGGTATCGCAGGGCGTGTGCCATCCCGCCTCGCGCGCTTACCTGGTGCCGATCAGGAAATAGGCGAGGAAGCCGAGCGAGATAGCCCAGAGGATCGGGCCGGCGCGGCGGGCGTTGAGCAGGGTGTACAGGATCACGCCGGCGCCAATGCCGTTGGTGATGCTCCAGGTCAATGGCATCAGCATGACCGTGAACACGGCCGGTAGACCGAAGGCAAAGTCGCGCCAGGGAATCTCGGCGCCGACAGCGGCGAGCATCAGCAGCCCGACGATCATCAAGGCGCCGGCCGTCGCCTCCTGGGGGACGATGGCGAACAGGTTGCCGAACCACATGGCCAGGAAGAAGGGGATCGCGGCGACGACGGCGGTCAGCCCAGTCCGGCCACCCTCGACCACGCCGGCGCCGCTCTCGATGTAGGTGGTCGCGCTGGACGAGCCGGCCAGGCCGCCGGCGACGGCGCCGAGCGAGTCGACGAGGTACGCGCGATCCTCGTGCTCGCGAAGGTTGCCCTGGTCGTCGGTCAGACCGGCCTCGGTGCCGACGGCGGTGAAGGTACCGGCGGTGTCGAAGAAGTCGCTGAGCATCAGCGACAGCGTTGCCAGGAGGCCGGCGAGCAGGAGCATCGGGCCGCCCTTCGTCAGGAAGCCCAGACCGGCGACGCCGATGCCGAGGTAGCGGAAGTCCGGCGTGCTGATGAGCTGGGCCGGCCAGACCAGCTTGTTGGGAAGGACGGAGAGCGACGCGCCGAGCGCGGTCTGAACGACGAGCCCGACAAGGGTGGTGATGACGATCCCGAGCAGGATGGCGCCCTTGACGCGCAGATGCAGCAGGGTGGCGGTGAGGAGCAGCCCGAAGATGGCGTAGGCGACCGGTGGCGAGGCAAAGTTGCCGAGGGCGCCGGCGGTTGGTGGCGCGACCGTGCCGCCCTGGGTGGCCCCGAGCGGCACGACGTACAGCCCGGCCTCATACGCGCCAATGGCGAACAGGAACAGGCCGATGCCGGCGCCGATCGACAGCTTGAGCGACAGCGGCAGGGCGTGCAGGACGCGTTGGCGGAGGCCGGTCAGCACGAGCACGGTGATAAAGATCCCTTCCAGCAGGATGACGCCCATCGCCTCGGCAAAGGTGTATTGGAGGCCGACCATGAGCTGGAAGGCGACGACGGCGTTGATGCCCATGCCGGGGGCCATGGCGAACGGGAGGTTGGCGCCCAGACCCATCGCCAGGGTCATGATGCCGGCGACCAGGCAGGTGCTGGTGACGACGGCCGGAAATGAGACGTCCTGGCCGGCGACGGTCGCCCCGGCGGTGATGACGACGGCGTTGACGACGACGATGTAGGACATCACCATGAACGTGGTAAGCCCGGCTCGGACCTCGGTGCCGACGTCGGTCTTGCGAGCTGCCAGACCGAACCTCTTCTCGAAGAAGCTGCCGCGTTCAGCCGTTACGGTTGCCATGCTCTCGCGCTCCGCTCGCGGGTCCGAAAGGCCGAGCCGTTGCCAATGTACCGAAGTTCCCTCCCGACGGCCTCATTCTAGGCCCCCGGCCACCGGTTTGGAAGAGGGTCAGGGCAGCACCCCGGCCATCGTGCGCGCGGTCTCCTCAAGCCCCTGCGATAGGAAGTGGGAATACACCTGGAGCGTAATGGCCGGCGTCGCGTGGCCGAGGATCCGCGAGACGTTGGTGATCGGCTCGAGGGCGAGGCTGGCGTAGGTGTAACGCAGGATGTGCGGGGTGTGCTCGGGCGCGCCCACCCCGGCGGCCGCTCGCACGTCCTTGAACGCTTAGTAGGCGCGCACGGCGCCGGAGCGCCAGCCGCCCACGCAGTTGAGATACCAGCTGTCGAGGAACTCGCCGAGGGTCGGATCCTCGGGCAGCTCCACCGCCAGCCCGCGGCCCAAGTGCGCGAGCTAGGCGTCGAGCCAACCTTTGGCATCCGTGCGGGTGGCGAACGACGCGGCCAGGAGACGGCCCAGCGGGTCCCGCGGGCGCTGGGACAGCCAGCGCCCATTCGGCTTCTGGCTGCTCGACCCGGCCCCGCGGGGACGCTCGTGACGCTTCGGCACGCGGCGAGGCATGGTTACCGTTGGCTCCGTCGGAAGCCGGCGGCCTGGATGTCGACCATCGTCTCTACCAGAGCTTGCCTCCGAAGCGGAACGGTCCCAGCTTGAAGCTGGATCGGGCGCCGCGGCGGCCGATGGAGACGCGGGCGCCCCTCCGGCCGACGCTCATGGATGGGCCGCTCTTGCTGACCGTGAGCCTTACGCCCTTGCCAAGCTTCTTCGACTTCCTAAACGACCACCACATTGTGTCCTCCTCATTCGCCATGGGGCGCGGTACCGCGCCGCTTCGGCCTCGCTACTCGCACCCGACCCCATCCCTGTTCCGATCGAAGCCGTGCGGGTCGGGTTGGCGTACCGTGAACCGCTTCCGACCGCCGATCTGAGGGTTATTGCAGTTGAGGTCGGGCGGCGGGGGCGGGATGCAGAAATCTGGGTAGGACGGGCTACAGTTACCGGCCTGGGGCTCAGCGGCGGGTTTCGGTGCTGCTGCCGGCACAGCAGGCTTGGTAGACACAGCAGCCGGGGCGGGAATGGGTGTATTGGTAGGCGCCGGACGTTCAGTGGCCGTTGGCTTCGCCGCGGGCTCCGGACTGGGCGTGTTCGTCGGCCGCGGCTCGGCTGTGGGTTTCGGGACTGGAGTATTGGTGGGCGGACGGGACGGGGCGTGGCCGTTGGGCGATCAGGGGCCTGGGTAGCCGTGGGGCGCTCGGTCATCGGACTAGCGGCGGGACGGGGCTCGGCTGGCGCTACCTGGCAGGCTGTCAGGAGCAGCGCCAGTCCCACGGGGGTTGCGCGCATGGTCTACCGGGAATCCCGACGGATCCCGGCAACCTGCCCGCCACCCTCAGCTCGATGCGCTGACTCGTCGATAGCATCAGACCCGCCAGGAGCGATGTGCCGCTCGATTCGCTCCAGCCGCTCGAGGATCTCACGCGTCGAGCCGTCTGCTTGCTGTGCATCGTCTTCGACGAAGAAGGCGGCGACCCGCGCCGTCAGCAATCCGAACAGGCTGATCCCGACGAGCATCAGAGCGACGGCGATGACCCGTCCGGCCGGCGTCTTAGGATACACATCGCCGTAACCCACGGTCGTGATCGTTGCGGCGGCCCACAAGAGCGCATCGGGGAACGTCTGGATCGGCCCATCTCCACCTCGCTCGGCGGCGTACATCAGTCCCGCTCCGATCCACACCGACAGCAGGCCGGCCGTCCCGACCAGGGCAAGCGTGCGACGCCGGAGCAGGGTGCTCGCATGGCGCCAGAAACGGCCGCCCACCGCGATGATCCTGAGCGGACGGAGGAACGGCAGAACGACCGCGGCGACGTCCAGCCAATGGGCAGTCAGGTAGTGCCGCCGATCGGGTGCGAGATATGTCTTGACGGCGAGCTCGACCGCGAAGACGATCCAGATGGCCTGCGTAGCCGTCTCCAGCGTAGCGTCGACTGATGCGGACACATCGACGAACTCGGGGGTGGCCACCACCAGCAGAAACACGACCGCCAGGGCCAGCATCGGCAGCTCGGTGGCGCGATCGACTCGCTCCGCCAGGGCTGCGCGACGTTCGGACCCAGCGGCGCGCTTCACGGTCGAGGACTCGGTCGCGGCCTGCGAGGACATGGTTGGTCTGGCTCGCTACGTCAGGGCGTCCCTACGAAGAACCGTCTCTCGCAGCAGCCGCGAGACCTCGGCCTGCTCGGCGACGTGGCCT
>JAUJPG010000041.1:35222-36615 GCA_030447245.1 Chloroflexota bacterium
GGCGACGTGGCCTCCGATGGCTCGACGTCCGCTAAGCTCCCGAGAGTTCCCGAGGATTGCAGTCTAACCGGGCCACCGTGGCGCGTGCTCGCCATCGCAGCGCCCCCGCTCCTTCCTGTACTCCCGCGCGCGCCGGGTGGCAAGCGGCTCGCCGTTTCGGGTGTATTTCAGCGGTGCCGGCGGCCCGCTTTCAGAACATCCGGAAGCCGTGACGTAGAATGCCCGGCGAAGCGGCACGACGTTTCAGCCTCAGCCGTGCGATCCCCCCTGCCAGGAGGAGCAGTAGTCATGAGTGAGCAACGGTCGATGCACGAGGCCGGCCCGCCACGGAGCGCCACGCCGCTGAGCGAGACGGAGGTGGCGGCGGTCGCGGAGGCGTGGCTGGCGGTATCGGCGCAGGGCGACGAGCGGGCGGCGGCCGCGTTTGCCCGGTCCCACGCCGACCGGCTGGTGACGCAGGTAGGGCGGCTGTGGATGGCTCTGCGGGACGTGGCGGAGCATGCCGAGGCGGACGACTGCTCCTGTGGACGAGTGGGCAAGATCGCCCGCGCGGCACTGCTGCGCTAGGCGGGCGATAGCGCTCGGGTGTTGAGCGGTGCCGCTGGCCGACCGGCTCACTGCCCGCACGCCACGAGCTACGCTGTAGCGTTCCAGGAGGAGGCGATGGGGCTGCGGGAGCGGATTCTGGCGGGACGGGGCTTGGAGCCGCCGGACCTGGTGCTCAAGGGTGGGCGTGTTGTCAACGTCTTCACGAACGAGGTTCAGGCGACTGACGTGGCGGTCCGGGACGGGGTGGTCGTTGGGCTAGGAGAGTACGAAGGGCCGGAGGAGCTCGAGCTGGGCGGGGCGTTCGTCCTGCCAGGGTTGATCGACGGGCACCTGCACATCGAGAGCACGTTGCTCGCCCCGGGCGAGTTCGCGCGGGCCGTGGTGCCGTGCGGGACGACAAGCGTGGTGGTCGACCCGCACGAGATCGGCAACGTGCTGGGGCCTGAGGGGATCCGGCTGCTGCTCGCGGCGACGGCCGGGCTGCCGTTGAACGTGTTCGTCAACGTGCCATCGTGCGTGCCGGCCTCGTCGATGGAGATGGGCGGGCACGTGATGCGGGCCGAGGAGATGGCGCCGCTGCTGGCCGAGGAGCGGGTGGTCGGGATAGCCGAGGTGATGAACTTCCCAGGGGTGCTGAACGCCGACCCGGAGGTGCTGGCCAAGCTGGAGCTGGGCCACCGGCTGGGGGTGCCGATCGACGGGCACGCGCCGCGAGTGCGAGGCAAGGATCTCCGCGGCTACGTGGCGGCCGGGATCGAGAGCGACCATGAGACGACGCTGGCGGATGAGGCCGAGGAGAAGCTGCGGCTGGGGATGTGGCTGATGGTCCGTCAGGGCTCGACCG
>JAUJPG010000096.1 GCA_030447245.1 Chloroflexota bacterium
ACTGGGGGACGCATGCCGCGACGACAGCGGGTCGGTTACCATGATCCTGCCTGCCCACCTGCCGTGGCTGGCACCAGCTCGCCGGCTTGTGGCCAGTGCGGGCGGACGCGCGTCGGCGGCCAGCCTCCTGCCGCCCGCGGTGGAGCCAGGCGCGCGCGCCGGGTTCAGGGAACGACAGACGAGGAGAACCGTGCGCCTGACTCGAACGGTCCTGCGAACGGCCCTGCTGGTCGTGCTTGCCGGGCTGCTGCTGCTCGCCGGGGGGGCGGTCCACGCGCAGGAGCAGGAGGAGGAAGGGGGCGAAGCGATTCGCGGCACTATTCTGCAGCGCCCCGAGGAAGGCGAGCCGGTCCCCGTAGCGGGCGTCGAGATCGTCGTCATGACCGCCGACGGGCAGGAGGTCGGGACCGCTGTCACCGAGGAGGACGGCAGCTACGCGCTTGAGCTGCCGGGGCCGGGCAAGTACACCGCGACCCTCAATGTGGAGTCGCTGCCCGAGGGCGTGCAGCTGACCAACCCGGACCGCGCGACGCTGGAGTTCAGCATCAGTCCCGGGCAGTCGCGGCCCTTGCTGTACCCGCTCGGCGAGGGGGAGTCGGCCGGCGGCAAGTTCGCACGCTTCGGCGGTCGGGCGTTGCAGCTGGGCGTCGAGGGCATCAAGTTCGGTCTCATCATCGCGATGACCGCCGTGGGCCTGTCCCTGATCTTCGGCACGACCGGCCTGGTGAACTTCGCCCACGGCGAGCTCGTGACGTTCGGCGCGATCGCGGCGTGGATCATCAACGTCAGCTTCGGCATCCACATCATCCCTGCCACGATCCTCGCGATCGCTGTCGGCGCCATCGCCGGCGCTGTCCTCGACAAAGGACTGTGGGCTCCGCTGCGCCACCGTGGGACCGGCCTGATCGCCATGTTGGTGATCTCGATCGGCCTGTCGATCCTGTTGCGCTACACGTTCCTGTACTTCTTCCAGGGCCGCACGCGCCCCTACGCCCAGTACGCCGTGCAGTCGGCGCTCGTGCTGGGCCCGATCCGCATCGCCCCCAAGGACCTCATCTCGATCGCGCTGTCCTTGCTCGTCCTCGGCGGGGTCGGACTGGTGCTGCAACGTACGAAGATCGGCAAGGCGATGCGCGCGGTCTCAGACAATCGCGACCTCGCGGAGTCGTCGGGAATCAACGTCGAGCGGGTCGTCCTGTTCGTGTGGATGTTCGGCAGCGGTCTGGCCGCCCTCGGCGGCGTCCTGCTCGGCCTCGGCGAACAGGTCAGCTGGCAGATGGGCTTCCAGCTGCTGCTGCTGATGTTCGCCGGGGTCATCCTCGGTGGACTCGGAACCGCCTACGGGGCGCTGGTCGGCAGCCTCGTCGTCGGCCTGTTCATCCAGCTGTCGACGCTGGTCATCTCACCGGAGCTGAAGAACGTCGGTGCCCTGCTCGTGCTTATCCTGATCCTGCTGGTGCGGCCACAGGGCATCCTCGGCCAAGCCGAGCGCGTCGCCTGACCGCAGCGAAAGAAGGAACCCCTTCATGAACTGGGAGAGCATCATCGGCAGCGCCGTGCGCGCCGCGTTCGGCTCCGACGCCGCCGTCTTCGCCCTCGCCGCCATCGGCCTCAACATGCACTTCGGCTACACCGGGCTGCTGAACTTCGGACAGGTCGCCTTCATGGCCCTGGGCGCCTACGGGCTGTCGGTCACCGTCGCGACGATCGGCATCTCGCTGTGGTGGGGCGTCGGGCTGGGGGTCGTGCTGTCGGTGACCCTCGCGCTCCTGCTCGGCGTGCCGACGCTACGCCTGCGCGCCGACTACCTCGCGATCGTCACGATCGCCGCCTCCGAGATCGTCCGCTTCACCGCCCGCTCGGTGTCCATGCGAGGGATCACCGGCGGCTCGTTCGGGCTCAGCGGCTTCGCGGACCAGTTCTACGCCATCAACCCCTACCCGCCCGGGTCGTACGGCATCGGGTTCGTCCAGTTCAGCCAGCGGAGCATCTGGGTGATCACGGTCGGCTGGGGGTTCGTCGCGCTGTTCTCGCTGATGACCTACGTGGTCATGCACAGCCCCTGGGGTCGCGTGCTCAAATCCATCCGCGAGGACGAGGACGCGGCGCGCAGCCTCGGCAAGAACGTCTACTTCTACAAGATGCAAAGCCTCGTCCTCGGCGGCCTCATCGGCACCTTCGGCGGCTTCGTCTACGCCGTGAGCCAGCAGTCGGTGCAGCCGGACACGTACTCGACCCCGGTGACCTTCTACGCCTACGCGATCATCATCCTGGGGGGCGCCGCCCGCGTGCTCGGTCCGGTCCTGGGCTCGATGATCTTCTGGGCGCTGCTGTCGCTGACCGACACCGCGCTGCGCCAGGCGGTCGCGGTCGGCTACATTCCGTCGTTCATCATGGACGGCACACAAGTCGGCGTGGTCCGCTTCATGCTCGTCGGCCTCGGCCTGATGCTGCTGATGATCTTCCGACCGCAAGGCATCTTCGGCGACCCCCAGGAGATAGCGCTCGATGCCCGCTAACGTGATGTCGGCGCCGTTCAACGGCGTGGCGGCCGAGCCGGGCGTCGCCAAGCCGGATCCGATCCTGGTCGTCGACAACGTCACCCGCCGCTTCGGCGGCCTGACCGCCGTCGACGTCGACCACGTCGAGTTCCAGCGCGGCGCGATCACCGCCTTGATCGGACCGAACGGCGCCGGGAAGACGACGTTCTTCAACCTGCTCACCGGCTTCGACCGCCCCGACAGCGGCAGGTGGACGTTCAACGGGCAGCAGATGTCCGGCATGTCCGCGCACAAGGTCGCGCGCCGGGGCATGGTCCGGACGTTCCAGCTCACCAAGGCCCTGGCGCGCCTGACGGTCATGGAGAACATGAAGCTGGGCGCGACGCAGCAGCGCGGCGAGCGCTTCGCGCAGGCCCTGCTGCCTCCG
>JAUJPG010000042.1:0-15378 GCA_030447245.1 Chloroflexota bacterium
TACTCGGGCAACCCGCTGTCCTCGGCGATTGGTCTGGCCGTCCTGCGCTACGTCGAGCGCCATCGGCTGATCGACAACTGCCGCCGTCGCGGCGCGGAGCTGCTGGAGCGCCTGGAGACGCTTCGGACGTCGCCGATCGTCGGCGACGTCCGCGGCCTGGGCCTGATGCTGGGTCTGGAGCTGGTTCGCGACCGGGCCACCCGGGAGCCGTTCCCAATCGAGGCGCGCGCGGCCCACGTGCTGACCGAGGAAGCGCGCCGGGCCGGCCTGGCGATCTACCCCGGCCAGGGCGGTGCCGACGGACTGCTTGGCGACCATGTCATGATCACCCCGCCGCTCACCATCGACGCCGAGCACGTCGAGGAGATCGCCGAGGCCATCGCCCGCGCGCTCAAGGCCGCCGCGGCGCGCCTGTTGTAGTGGCACGCCGAGGCTGGGCCACTTGCTCGATCAATCGACACGGAGCGACTCGAAGAGCGGAACTCGCTCCGATGAAGCGCAGGCTAACGGTCCAAGTCGCCCCGGCGACTCGAGGCTCTTTGCTGCCCGACGGCATTCTACTTTACGATGCTCGAACGATGGGCGCGCCCTTCGGCACATCCTGGGGCTGTCATTACTCGCGGCTCGGCGCTGATCGCGTCGAGCGGCCGGGCCATCCTGGCAGCAGCGAATCGTGAGCCCGGCGACTCACGTCGTGGTCCTTGGCAGCGGTCCGCTGTCGTTCGCGGACGTGGTGGCGGTGGCGCGCGGGGGCGCGCGGGTGGGCCTGGCACCCGAGGCGGAGGAGCGCATGGCGCGCAGCCACGCCCACGTCCTCGCCGCGGCCCAGGCGGCCCGGCCGGTCTACGGGATCACGACCGGCTTCGGTGCCCTGGCGAACACCGCGATCCAGCCAGAGGCTCGCTGCGATCTGCAGCACGCACTGCTGCGATCCCACGCCGCCGGCATGGGGCCGCCGGTCGAGCGCGAAGTGGTCCGGGCGATGCTCCTGCTCCGGGCCGCGACGCTCGCGAAAGGGTATTCCGGAACTCGCCCCGTGGTCTGCCGCGCGCTGGTCGATCTGCTCAACGCGGGGATCATGCCACTCGTGCCGGAGTACGGGTCTCTTGGAGCCAGCGGCGACCTCGCGCCGCTCGCCCACGCCGCCCTCTGCTTGATCGGTGAAGGGGTAGTGCTGGAGGACGATGGGGGATCGGTCGACTCGTCCGTTGCGCTTGCGCGGGTCGGTCTGCAGCCGCTCCGCCTGCAGGCCAAGGAAGGACTGGCACTGCTGAACGGGACCGACGGGATGCTGGGCATGCTCGTACTGGCCTGCGTCGACGCGCTGCGGCTCTTCCGGACCGGCGATGTCGCCTGCGCGCTGAGTGTCGAGGCGCAGCTCGGGACGGACGCGCCATTCATGCCCGAGCTGCACGCGATCCGACCGCATCCGGGTCAGGGCCAGAGCGCCGCGAACCTGACTCGCCTGCTGGCCGGCTCCGAGATCGTCGCCTCGCACCTCGATTCGGACCACGCCGTCCAGGATGCCTACTCGCTACGCTGTGCCCCGCAGGTGATGGGTGCCGCCCGCGACACGCTGGCGTTCGTCACGCAGGTGGTCGAGCGCGAGTTGACCGCCGTGGTGGACAACCCGGTCGTCCTGCCGGACGGTCGGATCGTGTCGACCGGCAACTTCCACGGCGAGCCGCTGGCCATGGCCGGCGACTTCCTAGCTATCGCCGCCGCCGAGGTCGGCGCGCTCGCCGAGCGTCGCGCCGACCGCCTTCTTGACGCGACCCGCTCGCGCGGGCTGCCCCCCTTCCTTGCGCCGGAGGCCGGCGTCAACTCCGGGCTGATGCTGGCCCAGTACACCGCGGCGGCCCTTGTCGCCGAGAATCGCCGCCTCGCCGCACCGGCCAGCGTCGACTCGCTGCCGACGTCCGGGATGCACGAGGACCACGTGTCGATGGGCTGGCACGCTGCCCGCAAGCTCCGGCGCGTCCTGGACAACCTGGCCCGGATCATCGCGATCGAGGCGGTCTGCGCCACCCACGGGCTGGACCTGCGCGCCCCGCTCGCGCCGTCCCCGGCCAGCCGCGCCGTCCGCAACCGACTGCGCATGCGTGTGACCGGCCCCGGGCCGGACTGCCACCTCGCGCCGCAACTGGCCGCCGCCGAGGTGTTGGTCCGTGAGGGCTCGTTGCTTGCCGCGGCCGACGGCGTCATCGGCCCGCTCGAGTGACCCGGCCGACGGGCTGGAGGAGAGGATGACCGAGCTGGACGGACAGGGCCTGACCCTGGAGCAGGTAGAGGCGGTCGCACGTCGTGGCGAGCCGGTCGCGTTGAGCCCAGTAGCCCGCCAGCGGGTCGCGGCGTCGTGGGAGCGGATGTGGACCCTGGTACGCGAGGGCGCCCCCGTCTACGGCCTGACCACCGGGTTCGGTGCTCTCGACGGGCGGCCGATCTCGCTCGAGGACAACCGCGCCCAGCAGCGAAACCTGGTGATGAGCCACGCGGCCGGCGTTGGCCGTCCGATGCGACACGACCAGGTTCGGGCAATGATGGCGATCCGGGCGAATGTCCTGGCGACCGGCGTGACCGGCGTCGGGCAGGACACGCTCGATGCGCTGCTCGGCATGCTCAACGCCGGCCTCGTGCCGGTCGTGCCGGAGCAGGGCTCGGTCGGCGCCTGCGGCGACCTGGCGCCGCTGGCTCACATGGCGTTGCCGTTGATCGGCCTCGGCCGGGCATCGCTCGGCGGGGAGGACAAGGGAGCTGTACCGGGCGCCGAGGCGATGAGCCGGGCCGGCATCCCCCTCTGTGACCTGCGAGGACGCGACGGGCTGGCGCTGATCAACGGCACCGAGCAGACAACCGGCATCGGTGCGCTCGCCTATCGCGACGCCTGGCGGCTGGTCGAGACGGCCGAGGTCGCCGCGGCGATGTCGCTCGAGGCGCTTGGAGCGCTCAACGACTCATTCGATCGTCAGCTCGCCCTGCTGAAGGGTCACCCCGGCTCGGTCGCCACCGCCGAGCACCTGGCCGCGCTCACCGACGACTCGCAGCTGTGCCAGCCGCCGCGGCCCGGCCGTTTGCGCGACGCGCTCAGCCTGCGCTGCGTGCCCCAGGTGCTCGGAGCCACTCGCGACGCGCTCGGCTTCGTCGGCGCGGTCCTCGGGCGCGAGATCAACGCCGCCAACGACAACCCGATCTTCTTCGTTGAAGACGGTCGCGTCACCAGCAACTCCGGCAACTTCCACGGGCAAGCGGCTGGCCAGGCGCTCGACCTGCTCGCCAGCTCGACGGCGTCGGTGGCGGTGATGAGCGAGCGGCGTGCTGCCCGGCTGATCGACGAGAAGCTGAACGGCGGTCTGCCGGCCTTCTTGGTCGCGCCCGCGGAGGGCGCCGAGGGGCTGCACAACGGCTTCATGATCGCCCAGTACACCGCCGCGGCCCTGGTGGCCGAACTGCGCAGCACGCTCGTGCCCGGCTCGATCCAGTCGATCCCGACCTGCGCCAACTCCGAGGACCACGTCCCGATGTCGCCGCTGTCGGCGCGCCAGGCCGCGCGAGCCGTCGAGACGGCCGAGACCGTCGTCGCGATCGAGCTGATGCTGGCTGCCCAGGCGCTCGACCTGCGCGGGGGGACGCCCGGCCGAGGTGTAGCCAGGGCCCAGGCCATTGTTCGGGGAACGATCGGGTTCCTCGACGCCGATCGGGTCATCGCCGACGATATGGAGGCCATGCGCGAGCTGGTGCGGGCCGGCGCGTTCGCCGAGGCGGCGAGGGGTTGATCTCCGCTAGGCTATGATGCTCCCAATCTGACCCCACGCTCCGCATCACGCTCGCGCAAGGAGAACGTTCGTGCGAGGATCCGCGAGACTCCTGACGATCCTGGCGGCGGCACTGCTCGTCGTCGCGGGGTGTGGCGGCGGCGCCACACCGGCGCCAACCAGCCCGCCGGCCAAGGCGACCGAGGCGTCGAAGCCCGCGGCGGCATCTCCGGCGGCAGGATCCCCGGTGGCGTCGCCCGCGGCGGCGGCAAGCCCGGCGGCCAAGCCTGACGCTTCGCCGGCCACCGCGAGCCCGGTGGCCAGCCCGGCAGCAGCGGCCCCGCCGGCCGCCAAGCCGGCGACGGGCGAGCCAATCACGGTCGGGTTCTTCTCGCCGACGACCGGGCCGATGGCGGCGGACGGCCTCAATGCCCGCAACGGCGCCGAGCTGGCCGCCGACCGGGTCAACTTGTCGGGTGGGGTCAACGGGCGGCCGCTCAGGCTCGCGATCTACGACGACGCCGGCGACCCGGCCCAGGCGGCGAACCTCGCCCGCCGGCTGGTCCAGGAAGATCGAGCCCTCGCCGTGGTCAGCGGCGCGTACAGCCCGCCGACGACGGCCGCGGCGCCGATCTTCCAGCAGGCGAGCATCCCGCTGCTCTCGGCGTACGCCGTCTCGCCGAGGATCACCGCCGCCGGCGAGTTCGTCTTCCGCGCGGGCCCCGCGGCCGCCATCGAGGGCGCAGCGGCCGCGATCTTCACCAAGGAGAACCTCCCGAACAGCCCGAAGCGGGTCAGCATCGTCGCCGCCGACCTGGACCCGACGATCCAGCTCGCCGAGGCCTTCAAAGCACAGGCGCCCAAAGAAGGACTCGAAGTGGTTTCGGAGGACAAGTTCGCCCTACAGGAGAACGACTTCCGCCCGCTGCTCGGTCGCGTGCGGTCGGCGAATTCGGACGTCGTCTACTCGCCGGCCTTCTTCGCCAACGCCGCCAACATCCTGACCCAGGCCAAGGAGCTGGGGATCACCACACCGTTCGTCTTCGCCTCGTCCGCCGACTCGTACAAGGTGTTCGAGCTGGCGCGGGACAACGCCGCCGAGGGCGCCTACCTGGTAACCGACTACGACCGCAGCAATCGCCCGGTCGTCCAGGCTTTCATCGCCGACTTCAAGGCCCGCTTCGGCAACGACCCCGATATCGTGGCCGCCGGATCCTACGACGCGGTCCTGGCCACGGCCGAGGCGATGCGGCGGGCTAGCTCGCTCGAGGGCCGGGCCATCCGCGAGGCGATCGCCCAACTGAAGAATCTCGAGGATCTGGTGACCGGGCCCGTCGAAGAAGTCAGCGCCGAGCGCGACTTCGTCCGCGCCCTTGCCCTCCAGGTCGGCAGGAACGGCCAGTGGACCAGCTTCGCCACCGTCCCCTGGAGCCGGATCACGCGGTAGCTCCATCGACCACTGACCCGCACCGCCATGGACCTCCTCGCCAACGTCATTGTCACCACCAGCATCTACGCCCTCGTCGCGGTCGGGCTGACCACGATCTACGGCGTCTTACGGGTGCTGCACATCGCCCACGCCGGGGTCTACGCCATCGGCGGCTTCGCCGCGCTGCTGGCCTACCGCTCGAGCGGGGGCTTCTGGCTTTCGCTGCTGGCGGCGATGCTCGCCTCGGCCGTCGCCGGCCTGGCGATCTACTACGGGCTCTACCGGCCACTACTGGACAGCCCGCGCTCGGTGCCACTGCTGGCCAGCATCGGCGCGTTCATCGCGATCGAGGCACTGCTCCAACGGCCGTTCTTGCTCGGCCCGAGCCCGGAGTCGCTGCCTGCCGAGAGCGGCATCCCCGCGCCGCGGCTAGGCGAGCTGGCGTTCACCTCGATCCAGGCCACGATCATCCTCCTGACCGTCCTGGCGGTCGTCGGCGTCTACCTGCTGATCCGTCGGACGCGACTCGGCCTGGCCTGGCGGGCGATTACCCAGGACCGGCTGATGGCGGCCAGCTCCGGCGTCAATCTGGACACCGCCATCGCGGCGAACTTCCTGATTGGGTCGGCGCTGGCCGGCGCGGCGGCGATGCTCTGGGCCGTCTACACCAACACCGTCCAGGCGATCGCCGGCGGGGTCATCTCCTACAAGGCGTTCGTGATCGTCGTCCTGGGCGGCCTGGGCAGCGTGCCCGGCGCAGCGCTGGCCAGCCTGGTCCTGGCGACGGTCGAGGTCCTGGCCACGCGCTACATCGGCACGCTCCTGCCGCGTGATGCGATCGCCTTCCTGGTTCTGATCGCGGTCCTGATGCTCCGCCCCGAAGGACTGATCGGCCGGCGGTCGGCATGAGCGAGTACCTCGTCTCGATCATCACCCTGGCGGCGATCTGGGTCGTGCTGGCGCTGTCGCTCAACCTAGTCACCGGCTACGCCGGGCAGGTCTCGCTGGCCCAGGGCGCCCTGTTTGGGGTTGGCGCCTACGCGGCGGCGATAGCCGCCACCCGGCACAACGTCACCTTCCCGCTCGACATCCCGCTGGCAGCGGCGATCACCGCGACCGCCGGCGGCTTGCTCGCCCTGCCCGCCCTCCGCGTGCGACACGACTTTCTGGTGCTGACGACGATGGGGGTCAACTTCGTGGTCGTTGCGATCTTCCAGTACGTCGACTACTTCGGTGCGTCCTCCGGTATCGTCGGCATCCCCCTACCGGCACTCGCTGGGCGGACGCTCTCGTCGCACGAGGTCATGGCAATCGCCATCGGCCTGGCCGCGTTCACGTTCGTCAGCAACTGGTGCCTGCTCCGCACCTGGTTCGGGCTGCGGATGGTCGCGATCCGCGACGACGAGGCCGCCGCGGCGGCGACCGGCATCTCGGTGGCCGCGACGAAGATCTGGGCATTCGTCCTGGCCGGCGCCTACGCCGGGATAGCGGGTGCGCTGTACGCGCGGTTCATCGGCAGCGTCTTTCCGAGCTCGTTCGGCTTCGTCGAGTCGGTCACGATCCTCTCGATGGTGATCCTCGGGGGCGAGGGCACGCTCGTCGGCCCGCTCGTCGCGGCGGTCATCCTGCGCTCGCTGCCGGAGGTGCTGCGGCCGCTCGCCGACTGGCGGCTGGTCGTCTACGGCCTCGCCCTGGCGCTGGTCATCCGCTTCCAGCCGGGCGGCTTGCTCGGTCACGGCTCGATCCTGCGGAACCTGTTCAGCCGACGGGCCGCGAGAGGGCCGCTAGCGCGGGAAGTGCGAACCCAGGACGCCGGCTCCGCCGGCCGGCCGGCCGGCGGGCGAGGCGGGGTCTGAGGTCGTGCAGCCGTTGCTCAAGGTGGAGAGCCTCACCCGCGACTTCGGCGGCAACCGCGCCGTGGACGACGCGACCTTCCGGGTGAGCGAGGGCGAGGTCGTCGGCCTGATCGGGCCGAACGGGGCCGGCAAGACGACGCTGTTCAACTGCGTGTCTGGCCACCTGCGGCCGACTGCCGGCACGGTCCGCTTCGCCGATGTGGACGTGACCCGCCTACCGGCCCACGCGCGGGCACGGCGCGGGATCGGCCGAACCTTCCAGGTTGTGCGACCCTTCCGTAGCCTGACCGTCCGCCAGCAGGTCGAGGTCGGAGCGGGCGTGGCTGCGTATCGATCCTTTCTGACCTCGCTGGCGCCGCGACCGCGACGGAACAGGCGCGTCGACGCGGTCCTCGGCGATCTCGGGTTAGCCGACGTCGCCGATCGCCTGGTCGACACGCTGCCTCTCGGCCTGCAACGCCAGGTCGAGATCGCTCGTGCCGAGGCGCTCGAGCCGCGCCTGCTGCTGCTCGACGAGCCGGGCGCGGGCCTGACCAACCCCGAGCTGGCCGAGCTGTCGCGCCACGTGCGGGCGCTGCGCGGACGTGGCCGGACCGTGCTCCTGATCGAGCACGCGATGGACTTCGCGATGTCGACCTGCGACCGGATCATCGTCCTGGTCGAGGGGCGGGTGATCGCCGACGACACGCCCAAGCGGGTCCAGAGTGACGAGCAGGTGATCGCCGCCTACCTTGGAGTGGAGGACCCCGTCGGCCCGCTCTCGGAGCCAGCTCGGTGAACACGGCGCCGACCCCGCTGCTGGCCGTCGAGGGGCTGAGCGTGAGCTACGGCGCGGTCCGCGCCCTGAGTGACCTGTCGCTCGCCGTTCCCGAGGGCACCGCCTTCGCCGTCCTCGGCGCCAACGGGGCCGGCAAATCGTCGCTCCTGCGGGCGATCCTTGGCTGGGAGCGGCCGGTCACCGGGCGGATCGTCCTGGACGGCCACGATGTCACCCGCTGGTCGCCCTGGCGCCGGGCGGCCGCCGGGCTGGCCGTCGTCCCCGAGCGCGGGCGGGTCTTCACCGACCTGACCGTGGGCGAGAACCTCCGGGTGGGCGCGTACCTGCGGGGCGCTCGCCCCACCACGGGCGAGGTCGCCGCGGCCTGCGAACGCTTCCCGATTCTCGCCCGGCGTCTCGACGATCGGGCAGGCGCGCTGTCCGGTGGCCAGCAGCAGATGCTCGCGATCGCCCGCGCCCTGATCGCGCGGCCGCGGTTGCTGGTGATCGACGAGGTGACCAGCGGACTGGCCCCACAGCTGGTGACGGAGGTGTTCGGCGCGCTCCGTGAGCTGGCCCGGGGAGGGATGACGCTCCTGCTCGCCGAGCAGAACGTTCGCCGCGCACTCGAGGTGGCCGATCACGCGCTCGTCCTTCAGCGCGGCAAGATCGTCCTCGCCGGACGCGCCGACGAGCTTCGCGGCGATGAGCGGCTCCTGCATGCCTACCTCGGCTCGCGGGCAGAAGGCGTCGCCCAGTGAGCGACGCGGCGAGAGAGCCGGGGCTGGCGTTTCGCCACAACCTGCTCGCCGCCGACTGGGAGCCCCCGATCGCGTTCCGCGCGTCCGACCAGCCTGGCCGTTCACGCCCGAGTACCCGGCGCCGCGCTCCGGCTAGCCGAGCGGACGATCGAGACGGGCGTCGCCGTCCAGCGAGCGAACGCCGCCCCGATCAAGATGCTGTCCGGCCCGGCTCGGGACGACCGGAGCCGCTGCCCGGACGCGTGGACCGACCTGGACGGCGTGACGCTTGGAGCGAGGGCGGTTGGCGAGGCGCTGCTCCGCGTCGACACCCAGATAGCAGGCGAGGGAGACCCTGACCGATGACCACGACAATGCCGGGTGGCCCACGCACGGTGCGGGCTCCGCGCGGACCCGAGCGCTCCTGCAAGGGATGGGAGCAGGAGGCCGCGCTTCGGATGCTGATGAACAACCTCGATCCCGAGGTGGCCGAGCGCCCCGAGGATCTTGTCGTCTACGGCGGGACCGGCCGTGCCGCCCGCTCGTGGGAGGCGTTCGACGCGATCGCCCGCGAGCTGCGTCGCCTCGGCGACGACGAGACACTGCTGGTCCAGAGCGGCAAGCCGGTCGCTGTCTTTCGGACCCAGCCAGAGGCGCCGCGCGTCCTGCTCGCCAACTCGCTGCTCGTGCCACACTGGGCGACGCGCGAGGAGTTCGGCCGGCTCGAGGCGGCCGGCCTGACGATGTACGGCCAGATGACGGCCGGGAGCTGGATCTACATCGGCACCCAGGGGATCCTCCAGGGCACCTACGAGACGTTCGCCGAGTGCGCCCGCCAGCACTTCGGCGGGACGCTCAAGGGGCGACTGGTGCTCACGGCCGGCCTCGGCGGAATGGGCGGCGCCCAGCCGCTCGCCGTCACGATGAACCACGGTGTCGCCCTCTGCGTCGAGGTCGATCCCGCTCGCGCGCAACGGCGGGTCGAGACGCGCTATCTGGACCGGGTGACCGACGACCTCGAGCAAGCGGTCAACTGGGCCGAGGAGGCTCGGGGTCGCGGTGAGCCTGTCAGCATCGGACTGATCGGCAACGCGGCCGAGGTTCACCCGCTGCTGCTCAAGCGGCAGGGCTTCCAACCCGACGTCGTCACCGACCAGACGAGCGCCCACGACCCGCTCACCTACGTCGCCGAGGACCTCGCCGTCGAGGACGCCCGCCTGCTGGCGCGCGAGCAGCAGGACGATTACGTCCGCCGCGCCCGCCAGAGCATGGCCCGCCACGTCGAGGCAATGGTCGCGTGGTCGCGGCGCGGCGCGGTGGTCTTCGACTACGGCAACAACCTGCGCGCCCAGGGTGAGCTCGGCGGGGCGCGGGAGGCCTTCGCCTACCAGGGTTTTGTGCCGGCCTTTATTCGCCCGCTCTTCTGCCGCGGCAAGGGCCCCTTCCGCTGGGTTGCCCTGTCCGGCGACCCGGAAGACATCTACCGCACCGACGAGGCGATCCTGCGGCTGTTTCCTGAGGACGACAGCCTCCGGCGCTGGCTCACGCTGGCGCGCGAGCGGATCGCTTTCCAGGGCCTGCCGGCCCGCATCTGCTGGCTCGGCTACGGCGAGCGCGACCGAGCCGGCCTCGAGTTCAACCGCCTGGTGCGGCAGGGGATCGTCTCGGCCCCGATCGTCATCGGCCGCGACCACCTGGACGCCGGTTCGGTAGCCTCGCCGTACCGCGAGACCGAGGCGATGCAGGACGGATCCGATGCGATCGGCGACTGGCCAATCCTGAACGCGCTGGTCAACACGGCGGCCGGCGGGAGCTGGATCAGCGTCCACCATGGCGGCGGGGTCGGGATCGGCTACTCGCTCCACGCCGGGCTGGTCGTCGTCGCCGATGGCGGTGAGGTCGCCGAACGCAAGCTCGCGCGCGTCCTCCGCTCCGATCCGGGTATGGGTATCGTCCGCCACGCCGACGCCGGCTACCCGGCGGCGCTCGGAGCCGCCCGCGAGCTCGGCGTCAGGCTGCCGATGGAGGCCGGGTGACGGGAGCAAGCAGGCGCGCACCCGGTGGTGTCGGGGCCGATCAAAGATCCGAGTGCGTCCCGGTGGGCGGCCCTGCGGCGTGGCCAGGCGAGTCCGGGGGAGATGTCCTGGGGTCGCCATGCACGCTGCTGGCGTCGACGTCCAGACCACACAGGCGACGCAACACGACATGGAGCTGCCGACGTTCGGCGGCGGACAACGGCGCGAGGAAGCGGGATTCGGCGACCGCGACAGCCTGGTCGGCGCGGCGCAACACCGCCTCTCCTGATGAGGTGAGCTGGACGCGGTAGGCGCGCCGGTCGATTGGGTCCCAACCTCGCGCGGCAAGGCCGAGTCGTTCGAGGTCGTCGACGATCGCCACCATCGTCGTGCGGTCGATCCGCAGCCGCTCGCCAACGAGCTGTTGGGAGAGCGGGCTGACCCGTTCGAGGACCATGAGCACGCCGAAGTGCCGCGACTTGATGCCGAGCGGCGCCAGCGCCTCGTGGACCAGCTCCACCCCGCGCTGGGTCGCCTTGCTGAGCATGAACCCGATGTGCTCGGCCAAGATCTCCGGGAGCGGCGCGGCGGGCGTGGACTCGCCCGCTTCCGCCGCGCCGACGTCGACCTCAGAAGGCGGTATCAGGCCACCTCCGTCGCACCACACGCGGGCGCCGTCATCGCTCCACCGTCCTGCTCGGCGACGACGCGCAGCAGAAACGCGGCCCAGCTTCGGTACGGCGCCCAGCGCTCGCCCAGCCGCTCCAACTCGGCAACGCTCGGCTCCCGCTCCAGGCCGTAGTGGCGCTGCACCGCAGCCAGCAGGCGGCGCTCGCCGCGCGGCACCAGGTCCGGGTGGCCAGCGCCGCGGATCAGGGCAAATTCGCTGGCCCACGGCCCGATCCCACGGCTCTCCGCTAACCACACCCGGGCCGCCTCGGGCGTCATCGCCAGCAGGCGCTCGGCGTCAGGGTCGCCCCGCGCACCGCGGGCAGCCTGCGTCATCCGTGTCCGCTGGCCAATGATCGCCCAACAGAGCGCCTCAAACGTTGTGCCGATCGAGGACATCATCCGCGCGTGACGATCAACCGCGCGAAGGCGCTGCGTCGCGACGACCTGGGCCGCCTGGACGTCGGCGGCATCGGCGACGCGACCGTCCTGCGTGTGGAGGAGGGCGACGTCACGCGCTACGACGTCGATGGCCGTGAGTGCCGGGCCGAGCGCCGGGTGGTGGCGGCCGGCGTCGTCCGCGGTGGGGAGTACGTGCCGATCCGAAGCCAGATCGGCGGACAGCCCGCTAATGGTGATGATGGTGCGGCGGGGCGGGCGGCGCGGACCGCCTCCTGTCGCTCGGCCAGCCACTCGGCCAGCTCGGCATAGCTGAGGCGGTAGCGGACGTACCAGCGGCCGGCGAGAGCAATCACTTCGTCAGCGAGGCCGCGCCGGGAGACGGCGCTGGACGAGCCGGCTGCCCGCCCAGTCGCGTGTGCCCGTCCCGCCTGGTCCTCCCGCCACTGCACCGCGCGCACGCCATAGCCGGCCGCTTTCGCTGATCGATGCGTGGCTAGCCTACCGTGCCGAGCCCGATGCAACAAAAGCCGGGAGCATGCACCGCGCATCACGCCGGACGAGCAGGTCCTTCTGCCCTAATTCCTTGAGGGGGCGCGGAAACGGCAGGCAAACGCTCGAGGTCTTCGTCCCTGCCCGCCACGATCAGCGCGTCCCCCGCTCGCAGGAGCTCCGACCCGTTCGGGCCGACGATCACGTCCGCGCCCCGGCCGAGTAGCACGGCCGTCACCCCGCAGGCCGTGTCCAGGTCGAGCTCGCCCAGCGTCTTACCCACCCACGCCCCGTGCACTGGCACGCGGGCCAGCCCGTAGCCGGGCGCAGCGTCCAGATAATCGAGGACGCCGGGCGCGGCGAAGCTGTGCGCCACGCGGATGCCGGTCTCGCGCTCCGGGTAGACCACCCGATTGGCGCCTACCTCCTCCAGGATCGAGCCGTGCAGCTCGTTGGCTGCCTTGGCCACGATCCGCTTGACGCCCAGGCGCTTGAGCAGCGCCGTGGCCAGAATGCTGACCTCGAGCCGGCTCGACACGGCCACAATGGCCGTGTCGAAGTCGCGGAGGCCGAGGTCCTCCAGCGCCTCGCGGTCGGTGATGTCGGCCTGGGCCGCGTGGCTGACCTCGGTGGAAAGGTCCTGGGGGGCCTTCTCGCCCGCGTCGACTGCCAGGACGTCGTGACCGAGACGCGCCAGCTCGCGCGCCACGGCCGAGCCGAAGCGTCCCAGCCCGAGCACCGCCACTTGTCGTCTGCTAGGCATCGGACCCTCCCTCGTTTCGGTTAGCCGATCTTGATCGTCTCTTCGGTCCAGCGGTAGGTCGCCCGCCGGCCGCGGGCCGCCAGCGCCAGTACCAGGGTGAGTGGCCCGAGCCGCCCGACGAACATCGCGGCGATCAGGATCGCCCGCCCGTCCGGGCTCGCCTCCGTGGTGATACCGGTCGAATACCCGACCGTCCCCAGCGCCGAGATCACCTCAAAGAGCACGCGGTGGAAGACGAAGTTCTCGGCGACGTTCAGCAGGAACGAGACCGCGAAGACGAGCGCGACGTAGAGCAGCGCCACACTCATCGCCCGCATCACCTGAGCCTGGGGCACCCGGCGGTGGAAGGCCTCCACCTCGTCCAGGCCGCGGGCGGTCGAGATGATCGCGAACAGCAGGATGCTGAAGGTCTGGACCTTGATCCCGCCGGCCGTCGAGCCGGCGGAACCGCCGACGAACATCAGGCCCATGAGCACGAAAAGCCCTTCCTCGGTCATCGCGCCGGTCTCCACTGAGCTGAAGCCGGCGGTCCGACTGACCGCCTGGAAGAAAGCGTTCAGGACCCGCGGCCCCAGATCCATCGACCCGAGTGTGGCCGGGTTCGACCATTCGGTGAACAGCAGCGCCAGGGTGCCCATGGCGGCGAGCAGCGCCGAGGTCAGCAGCACGAGCTTCGTGTCCAGCGCCAGCGGCGCGAAGCGGCGGTGCCTGGCGACATCGGCGACCGCCGTGTAGGAGAGCGCACCGCTCACGAACAGGGCCGCGGTCGTCAGCAGCACGACCGGGTCGTGGCTGTAGCCGATCAGGCTGGTCCCAAACAGGTCGAAGCCAGCGTTGTTGAACCCCGAGACGGCGTGGAACACTCCCCACCAAAGTGCCCGCGCGGGCTCCACCTCGCCAAGGAAGCGGACGGTCAGGACGAGCGCCCCGAGCACCTCGGCGATGAGCGTGAAGATGACCACGTTGCGGGCCAGCGTCATGACCGAGCCGAGCTCCACGCCGCCAAGGGCCTCTCGCAGCAAGATGCGCTCGCGGATGCTCGCGCGACGCCCGCTCAGCAGGATCAGGAGGGTCGCGCTGATCATGAAGCCGACCCCACCCACCTGGACCAGCACCAGGATGACCGCGTGGCCGAAGCTGCTCCAGTACGTGGCCGTGTCGAAGACGACCAGCCCGGTCACGCAGACGGCCGACGTGGCCGTGAACAGCGCATCCAGAAATGGGGTCCACCGCCCGGAGGCGCTTGAAACCGGCAGCGTCAGCAACGCCGCTCCAGCCAGGATAACGGCGGCAAAGCCGTAGATGAACACCACCGCCGGATGCAAGGGGGTCCGGCGGACCGGCGGCATCGCGAGGGTGATGTGTTGGCCCTCCGACCCGCGCTCAGGCCGACCTTGAGGACCAGATTGCCGCATTCTCATGTTGATCCATCACGCAAGATCAGTCGGGCGAGACCTGGACCGAGACGTGGTCGCTCCTGCTGAGCGCGATCATCGTCGGGCCGGCGCGGACTCCCGCCGGGCAGCCCTCGTCGATGAGCGCGGGCTGACCTGGGAGGAGCACCACCGCCCCTCCGTCCGTGATCGCCACACGCCCGGCCGCGCACGAGGTCATCAAGCCGCGGAGGCTCGATCGGTCCTGAGGCTGCTTTCGAGCCATTCATGCAGGCTATCTCGTCGGACGGCACCTGATGGCGAGCCAGATCAGCACAAGGGCCGCAGGATCCGCGGGAGGGGCTTGCCAATATGACCGTCGGGCAACGAGTTGTCCCTCCCGTGGATCCATCGAACGCGATCTCGCCGGAACGCCTCATCCCGTTGCGGCTCGAGCCGGTATCATGTCGGTACGGTCCGCCCCGCTCCCTCGTCCCGGGATGCAGATACCATGGTAGCCGCATTCCTGCGATCCGCGGTCATCGGCCTGGTGACCCTCGGCATGGTGCCGGGAATCCGCGGATTCGACTGGCTCCCGGGTGCCAGCGGGCCGGACGCGCTCCCGTCACGAGCACGGGCCTCAGGACTCGCACCGGCATCAGATGAGTCCGGGCCACGTCCCGAATTCCTCACCATCGACCTCATCGCGGCCCCAGCCGCCTGGTCACCGCGACGGTACCTTTCGCGGCCACTGCCCCTGAGGAGCAGTCAACCCGGACCACCACCGTCGCTGACGCCCACGCCCTCAGTCCCCCGGGCTTCCTCGCTGGGTGTCGGGTCGGCCGTGGCAACGGCACTCCCGCTGCTGCTTGCCCTCGGGTTGCGGTGGGCACGCCCCCTCCGTGCCCCGCCTGCGGCTGCCCTGGTCCAAGGTCGCCGCTTCCTCGCATCGGTCTGTCTCGCAACGCGCGCTGGCAGGCTGCTTACGCCTGCTGGCCGGCGTTGCTCGTCCCCAGGAGATCCTGACATGAACCCCGGGTACGGTGCCCAACCTGCTGGTCCGGACTGGCTTCTACCTCGCCAGATCGGCGGCACCAACCGTCGCGACTCGCACAGCTCGCCATCCTCACCGG
>JAUJPG010000042.1:15478-19265 GCA_030447245.1 Chloroflexota bacterium
GAGCGGGACGATGCAGGCTTGGCCGGCTGGCTGATCGCGTCCCTGCTGGGGTGGTACTTGGCTTCGGCCTGGCCAAGTATTCGCAAGCGTGGGCGCAGGAGACGTTCCACCCGGGAGCGGCCTGGAGCACACTCGTCATCCTGACCAGCCTGGCCCTGACGGTCGTGGCGGGCTACCGGTATGCAGCCCGGCGTGCCGGGTTCCGGGCCGCACGCCGGGCTTCCCCGGTCCTGGTGAGTCTGAGCATGCTGCTGGTCTTCACGCTGTCCTGGGCGGCACTGAGCATCATCTGGTTCGCGGGCTGGGAGCTCCTACCGGACAGACCGCGATGACGGAGCGGCGCGTGGCCGGATCCTGGAGGTTCCACGTTGTCCGCCGGCGTTCGCGACGAAGGACGTAGCGGGTCCTGGTGGACCGGGAGGACTGTGAACCTGCCCTGAACGCTCGCCGCGCTCGTAGGCCTGGCCACCGTGTCCGAACCCGGCCGAGAGCGGGACCCGAACCAAAGCTGTGGCTGCCGACCTGCACTGCTACCCGGGCCGGTTCTCCGGTGAGGCCCGCCGCGGGAATGTTCGAATGAGAGGGCAACCATACGTCATCCTGGCTGCTGTGCTGGTCGGATCCGGTCCCCTGCTCGCTCTTGCCGGTGGAGACCGTTCGATCATCGCGGCCTTGTTGCTGCTCGGGTGCTTGTGCGCCATCGCCCCCTTGACCGGTGATGACAGGGGCCGATCGTAGCTTCGGTGCCACACTCCGGCATCGGCGCAGACCGACCCACGGAGCCGACTCTGCGAAGGTAACGCAACCAGCAAAAAGCTCGCCAGCCCCCGGGTCAATCACCAACCGCGATCTGTTGTGGTTCGAGTGTTCGAGCGGTGTTCTGCGCGATCGACGGCGGCCTGGGGCAGCTGGCTGCCCATCGGCCGGCCTCGTGGACGGCCCAAGGGGGCCGAGGACTCCCACAAGCGCGCCCCGCACCCCAATCGCAAGGACGCGAACTTACCAGCAGTTGCTTAGCCAGAGCCGAACCCCTTTACACTTGTGGCCACTGTGTTCGATTGATCGGGATCTCCACGCTTCTGACAGCATGCTTCAGCCACCACCTGGAGAATGCTAAGGCTCGGGGTCAAGGCCTGGAACCAAAGGGGGCAGTGATGGAGGAGAAGCGGCCGATGGACCCGACTCGCCGCCTGTTGCGGGTGTTCGGGGTGAAGGTCACGGATTACGAGGAGCGAACCGCGGCGTTGTTGGAACGGGCAGCGGCGGCGACCCAGCCTGACGAAATGCTCCAGCTTGCAGCCGAGGCGATCGACCTGACCGCAGATCTGAACTCACGCCTGCGCGATATGACCACCCACGTCCTCGACACCCAGGCGCGAGTCCTGACCGAGCTGCGTGCGACGATCGACGCCAGACGAGAGTAGAGCCACAGAGGAGGAGATCCACGATGGCCACGGTAGCCGCCCCGAGGCCCTCGCGCCCCGCCGCGGACGCGACCGTCCGCCTCTTTGGATTCGTTCGGCTCGGCCCTCGTTCCATGGTGAACCCCCTCTCGGAGGATGGTTCCCGCTCATCTCGGGGATCCACCGACTCGAGCCAGGCCAACGCACAGCCTGAGCCTCTCGGAGCGCCGAGAGACGTGTCGCCCTCTTCGATCGGCAGAGGAGGAGCCCGAAACATCCGCGGCCCCGTCATCGCGGTGACGACGGCTTTATCAACCCCTGGGATGTCGGCAGCTGGCTCGATCGCCGGCGCCGAGCGCTCGGGGTGATGCTGCGCGAGTCGGCTCCGGTCGGCGCGACCGACCTGGCGGGCGGGATCGTGTGCGCCGTCCGCTGCCCGAGCCTGGTTAGTCCAAGCATCGGCCGTGGTGAACGCGGCCAGCGCCCGTCTCCGCGCCGTCTCTGCACCGGGCTACTGAGCCGGTCCTGTTTACCCCGCTGTTGACCCGTTAGTTGTGCCGAACAGGACCGGGCGGGGGCCCAGAAAGCGCCGTTGCAGCGCGGTGGGGAGCGGGTCGGCGCGCCCGACACGACCGTAGAACGGATCGCCGTCCCAATCGAGCGAGAACATCAACCCCCACCTGCCGGCGTGGATCTACTTCGGCCGCGTGTTGACGTTGTGGACGGCTACTCGGGCGGGGCGGGAGCGGGGCCTGGCCGCCCGCGGACGCGCAGGCGGCGCCAGACGAACAGCGCCAGCCCAACGGCCAGCGCGGTGACGACGACCGACTCCATCAGCTTCAGGTAGGGCCGCATCAGCTCCCAGCGTTCGCCAAGGGCGAAGCCGATGCAGATCAGCAGCGTGTTCCAGAGCGCGCTGCCGAGCAGGGTGTAACTGCTGAAGCGCCAGATCGGCATGTGGGCCAGGCCGGCCGGTATCGAGACCAGGCTCCGGACGAGCGGGACGCAGCGCCCCAGGAGGACGGCCTTGGCACCGTGCCGATCGAACCAGGCCTGGGTCTGATCCAGGTCGGCTTCGTTGACGAACAGCGCCCGGCCGAACCGTCGGATGAAGCCGCGCAGGCGCTCGTCGCCCAGCCAGACGCCAAGTCCGTAGAGCGGCAGCGCGCCGGCCAGCGAGCCGAGGGTCGCGGCGGCGATCACGCCCGGCAGCGAAAGCCTGCCCTGTCCGGCGACCAGGCCGGCCAGCGGCAGGATCACCTCCGACGGGATCGGCGGAAAGACGTTGTCCAGGAAGACCAGCAGTGCCACGCCCGGATAGCCGAGCGTGAGCATGACGTCCAGGACCCAGTCGACGACACCGGAGGCTGCCCCGTCGTTCACCCGCGGCCGTCGCTCATCCCGCGGCGCCGCTCACGCGCGGCGGGCAGTCAGCCTAGATCGGCGGCGCAACGGGCGCACAGGCCGACGATGGCGAAATGCGCGAGATCGGCGGCAAAGCCGTACTGCTCGCGCAGATGGTGGTCCAGCGGGTCGAGCACGCGGACGTCGATCTCGCGCTCGTCGCCGCAGCGGCGGCAGACCATGTGCTGATGGGCTGCCAGCGACGCCAGGTGGTACTTGGCGACGCCGTCGTCGAAGTGGGTGTGGGTCACCATCCCGAGGCTCTGCAGGAGCTCCAGCGTGCGGTAGACCGTCGAGATGTTGACCTGAGGGAACTGGGCCGCCACTCTGGCGTGGACCGATTCGGCCGAAACGTGCCCCGCGGACGCCTCGATCGCCTCGAGGATGAGCTGGCGCTGGGGTGTCAACCGGTGCCCTTGCTCTTTGAGCGTCCGCACCATCGATGCCATCAGTGCTGCCGCTGCCTCCTTTGGAACGGTAACACGGCCGGCGAGCGCCGAGCAACGGCGGCGGGCGACCGGCTGTTTTCCGAGGGTAGCGGCCCGCGGGCAGTGGCCGATTGCCTGCCGGTGTGCGCGCGAGGATGCGCACCGGCGGCACTTCTCGTATGATGGAGGCGTCGGCGGGTGCCGACACACGCGCGCGGGCCTTGCCGAGGACCCAGCAGGCTGGCCCGATCGGGGAGGCGGGGCGCGACGATGAAACACCGCGCGCTGCGAGCGGGCGCATCGGCCTCTGACAGCTGGCACGAGCGTCCTCGGCTCGTCGTCGTGTGCGAGCCCGGTTCGCGGGCCGACCGAGATGCCGACGCGATCGCCCGCGAGGCCGACCGCATCCTGAATCGGCTCGTCCGCCGCCTCGGCATCAGCCCCGCCGTGCTGGACCGCCCGAGCAAGATCGTCATCCGCGCGAGCGACGCGATCTCGGATCCCGAACGGCCAGGGTGCTCGCGCAGCGTCGGCAGCAGCAGCGATCCCGTG
>JAUJPG010000042.1:19365-35324 GCA_030447245.1 Chloroflexota bacterium
GGATCCCGAACGGCCAGGGTGCTCGCGCAGCGTCGGCAGCAGCAGCGATCCCGTGATCGGGGTCGTCTCCACCGTCTACCGTCCCGACGAGCCCAGTCGCGACCTGTCCGAGCAGCTTGCTCGGATCGTCCTCTCCCGCGCCGTCGCCGCCGCGCCGGAGCGGTCTGGCCCAGATGGCGCCCGTCCCATCGGCGCACACGTCCAGCGTTTCCTGATCGCCGGCGTTGCGCGGTACCTTGCGCACCAGCCCGCGCCGCCGGGCAAGCGCGGCGTGAACGCCGCGACAGCCGCGGCTGAGCAACGCTGCCACGACGCCGCGGTCGACCACGAGTGGAGGCTGCCGGTCTACCAGACGATACTCGCCGGCCCAGCCACGGACCTCCCGCCGGACCTCGTCGTCGCGATGCAGGAGGCGTTCGGCGCCTACCTCTTCGAACGCGACGGCCCGCGCGAGTTCCTCCGCTTCCTGAGCGGCGCGGCTGGCGACCCGAACTTCAGCGCCGAGATGGTCTACGGCCAGTCGCTGGAGCTGCTTGAGGCGGAGTGGCTGGCCGGCCTGCGGGGCGGGCTGCGCCGCAAGCTCGTCTCGGTGCCGGAGTTCTTCCGCCGGGTCTGGCCGTTCCTGCGTCGCTACCCGTGGCGCCAGGTCGAGGCCGTGTCGCTGATGATCGTCGGGAGCATCAGCGGCGCGTTGGTCCCGTTTCAGACGCGCGAGGTCATCGACCTGCTCGGCCGTCCGCAAGCCCAGGCGGACCCGTGGGGCTACGGGTTGCCGAGTGCGCTGTACTTCCTCGGGCTGGCGATGCTGTTCATCCTCGCCGCCAACTTCATCAACGCCCGCGTGGTCTACGTCATCGCGATGCTCGGTCAGAACATTCTGCGCGACCTACGGCTGATGTACGTCGACCGCGTCAACGGCTTCGGCGCCGGCTATTTCGCCAAGATGCGGACCGGCGACTTGATGGCCCGCTTCGTCAGCGACATGCTGCGCCTGGCCGATCCGATGGCCAGGATCGTCGGCAGCACCAGTTGGAACCTGATCATCATCTCGGTGAACCTCGTCAGCCTGGTCGTCATGAGCTGGCAGTTGACCCTGGTCCTGCTCCTCCTCGTGCCGTTCTACGTGGTCCTGATCCGCTGGTTCGGCCCGTGGATCCAGCGTACCAGCCGGGGCCGTCAGGAGCGTCTGGCCCAGATGAACGGCCACATCAGCGAGATGATCTACGCCCACCCGATGATCCAGATCTTCAACCTCCAGCCGCACATCCGCCGACGGATGGAGCCGGAGATTCACGAGTTCCGACGGGTCGAGGTCCGCAGCGACTTTCTCCTGAAGGTGTTCGACGAGGTCACCGACATCGCCGACATCTTACTCGTCCGGCTCGTCTGGGTCTGCGCGGCGATCCTCGTCCTGGCCGCCTTCGACCCGGCCGTCTCGAGCGTGATCGGGAGCATCACCATCGGCACGATCATCGGGTTCAGTGCCTTGATGGGCCGCTTCATCCTTCCGATGGAGCGCCTATCGGCGATCTACGCCAGCATCACCTACGCTGGCGCCGCGCTTCGCCGCGTCGAGGAGGTCCTCCAGCAGCCGACCGAGGACCTGACCGTCCCGTCGAGCGGGATCACCGAGCCGCCGGCCGTGCGCGAGTCGATCAGCCTCGAAGGCGTCTGGTTCGCCTACGAGACCGAGCCGATCCTCCGCGACGTCAACGTGCGGATCCCGGCCGGCACGAGCGCCGCGTTCGTCGGGCCGACCGGGGCTGGCAAGACGACGCTGGTCAACATGATCCCGCGGCTGTACGAGCCAACGGCCGGCAGCGTCAGGATCGACGGCCAGGACGTCCGCGAGCTGTCGCTCCCGGCCCTCCGGAGCAGCATCGCCGTGGTCTCCCAGGAGCCGTTCCTGTTCAACGTGTCGATCCGCGACAACATCGCCATGGGCAAGCTCGGCGCGACCCACGAGGAGATCGTCGCGGCCGCCAGGGCGGCGCGGGTCCACGACTTCATCAGCACGCTGCCGGCCGGCTACGACACGATCGTCGGCGAGCGGGGCAACCGTCTCTCGGGAGGTCAGCGTCAGCGCCTGTCGATCGCGCGCGCCCTGTTGCGCGACGCGCCAATTCTGATCCTGGACGAGGCGACGAGCGCCCTGGATGCTGAGACCGAGTCCGAGATCCTCGAAGAGCTGGCCGAGGTGACCCGTGCCAAGACGACGATCAGCATCACCCACCGGCTGGCGCTGGCGATGCAGGCCGACATGATCTACGTCATGGATGGCGGCGAGATCGTCGAGCGCGGCAGCCACGCCGAGCTACTGGCCAGGCATGGCCTGTACCACAAGCTGTTCCAGGACCAGAACCACTTCCTGCTCACCGCGGACCCGGCGGGCGCGGGAGCAACGTCGAACAGCGGCCGGGCCACGAACGGGACGGCTGCCGCACCGACGGTCGGCGAGGCGGCCACGTCGTAGGGCCCCTATGAGATGGCCGCCTCCTCCAGGAAGGATCGGTAGACCGGCCGCCAGTCGCCGCCCGGCGCATCGGCCGGAGGGTCGATCTGCTCGATCTGCTTGTCCTTGCTCCAGGTGACGACCAGGGCGGTCGGGTTGTTGACCTGGCGGTCATTGGGCAGGACGAAGGTGGGGCTGCTCCTGACCTTCAGGACCTCCCAGCCATGGTGGCTCTCAGCCAACACCCGCGGGCGCTCGCGGCCGCTGTCCCAGTCGGCCTGGAAGCGCGCGACGTCCAGGCCGCTGGCCCGTGCCAGGGTGCGTAGCTCGTGGCGCATCGAGATGCAGCGACTCTCGGCGAAGAACGCCGCTCGAACGCGCCAGCTGAACTCCCAGGCACACTCCTCGCCCTGCTGCTCGGCGCAGGCCAGCGCCTCGAACGCCGGGAGGATGGTGGCCGGGTACTGCCACTCCGGCGCCCGCCAGGGGCCGATTGGAAGATCCGGCTCCTGCCGGGTCATCAGCGGGTGCTCCTGATCGAGAATCGACTTAGGTGTTGACTGGCTGTTCTTGACCTCCAGGATGAGCGCCTTCCAGGCGATCCTGACCCGCCCACGGTAGTCGGGCCAGAGCTGTCGTAGGCGGTACACCGCCAGATACGCCCACGGTCAATGGATGTCGGAGTACAGCTCGATCGTCGGTAGCTCGGCCATCGCGCCCTCCTTTCGGTGCTCGTGGTTGCTCGATGGCATGTCGTGTATTCTGCCGTAATCGCGCCGTCTCGCGAATGGCGGTGCTGGGGAGAGGCCGATGCGCAACGTCAACGGGGCCGCGCTGCTGGCGCGGGCGCTGAAGCAGGCCGGCAGCGGGCCGATCTTCACCCTGTCCGGCAACCAGGTGCTGCCGGTCTACGACGCCGGGATCGACGCCGAGCTGCGGTTTGTGGACACCCGGCACGAGTCGGCCGCGGCCCACATGGCCGATGCATGGGGCCGGCTGACCGGCCAACCCGGCGTCTGCCTGGTGACGGCGGGCCCGGGCCACACCAACGCACTGACCGGCCTGGCGACGGCCTGGATGGCCGAGTCGCCAATGGTCCTGCTCAGCGGCGGCGCCGACTATGCCCACCTCGGCAAGGGCGGCTTCCAGGAGATCGACCAGCTGGGCCTCGCGCGGCCGATCTGCAAGGCGGCCTGGATGCCGTCGTCCCCGGCCGAGCTGCCCCAGCTGGTCGCGCACGCCTGGCGCACCGCGCAGGAAGGCACGCCGGGGCCGGTCCACATTACCCTGCCATTCGACGTCCTCCAACAGGAGATCGACCCATCAACCTTCCCGGGGCCGGCTCCAGCTGACTTCGAGCCGACCCACCGGCGAGCCGACGCGGATGACGTCCGCCGGGCGGCCGAGCGGGTCGCGCGGGCCGAGCGGCCGGTGGTGCTGGGCGGGCCGGCCGCCTGGCGGGGCGCGGCCGGCGCGCGGTTGCGGGAGCTGCTCGCCCGAAGCGGGATGCCGGGGTTCCTGATCGCGAGCCCGCGGGGGCTGACTGACCCATCGCTGCACGGCCTCGGGAGCGAGCGAGCTCAGGACGCCGACGCGGTCCTGCCGCTGGCCTCGCAGGACTTCACGATCGGCTCGGCGGCCCGCCGGGCGCTGGCGGAATCGGCCGCGGTCATCCAGGTCGCACCCGAGCAGCGTGAGATCGGCCGCAATCGGCCGGCCGAGATCGGCCTGGTCGGCGACGCGTCGACCGTCCCAGGCCAGCTCGTCCAGGCGGCTGGCGTGGTGGCCTGGCCCGAGGCCGGCTGGCGCGGCCATCTCGACCGCCTCCGAGCGGCGCGGGCTCCGGCTCGCCGCCAGCGCGACGACCGACGAGGTACCACTCCACCTGCTGCGCGTCGCCGCCGCCGCCGGCGAGCTGCTGCGCGCGGGCGATTGCGTGGCTCTGGACGGCGGCGAAGTTGGCCAGTGGGCCCGCTGGGCCCTCGGCGGCCGGGCCGTATCAGACGCTCGGCAACGGCAAGCTGGGCGGCATCGGCGTGCCGCGCGTTCGCGATCGCCGCGGCGATCGCCAGGCCGAGGCGCACTCGATGGCGTTCATCGGGGACGGCACCGTCGTGCTTCCACGGCATGGAGCGATACGGCCGTGCGCTTCGGGTGCCGTGCGTGATCGTCGTCGGCAACGACGCGGCTGGGCTGCCGAGCGCCACCGCCAGCGCCAGGTCTACGGGCCGGACCGGATCGTCGCCGCGGACCTCTTGCCGACGCGCTACGACCGGGTGGCCCAGGCGCTCGGCGCGCACGGCGAGCGCGTTGAGCGTCCTGAGGCGCTGCGGCCTGCTGGAGCGCGCGCTGGCCACGCGGCGGCACGGCCATGGTCAACGTCGCCATTGCTGCGCATTCCGAGTCCCTCGGCATCGCACTGATGAGCGGCCAACGTCGCCGGACTGCGTCTCGTGGTGGCGCACCGCGCTCGCCCGCGCTGTCCCGCCGCGACGTACCGCCACCCGCCATGCGCCGGCACGCGTAGGCGCGGCATGCAGCCAGAGACGTTCGGCGAGCAATTCGCACGGGCGACGGACCGACTGCTGCGGCTGCTCGACGCGCTGGCCGAGCGACACGGCCTGACCGAGCATCGCGAGCTTCTCCGCGAGCTCGGCACGAACCCGTACATCCGGACCAACATGGATCCCCAGTTGACCGCGCTGCTCCAGCAGCTTGCCCGGCGATCGTCGCCGAGTCGCTGCTCGACCGCAAGCGCCGTTCGACGGCGCTGAGCCTCCGTTACCGTGTGATGGACTTCCCGCGCAGCCTGCGCGCGGCGCCGTGAGCAGCGCCGGCGGTAGAGAGTGTCCGCCGATTGGCGGCGTCTCAGGCGCCAGGCGAAGTAGCCAACGCCAACCAGCAGCGCGAGCACGGTGCCGATCGCGGCGAGAAGTCTACGCATGGGAACCTTCCCGAGGCGCCGGCCGCCGCAGCCTTCTGATTGCTGGAGCGCTCGCCGTTTCCAGAGTGGTCGACTTTCTGACGGAGCTGCGCGGTCGCCCGGCAGTCTGCTGGCGACCGCGCCGAGTCAGCGGCGCCGGGTGACTTCAGGGTGATCGACCGCGGCACCAGGACGCCGAGGTCGGGGGAGCCGAGGGTGAAGTCGCTCACGGCGACCGCGAGCGGCCAGTCGCCGCCCGCGCAGGCGGTATCGTCGACCTCCATGGTCGGCAGCGGGGCGGTCACGGTCTGCGGCTGGCCATTCAGCTTGATCGGCCGGCCGGCCGTGTCCTCGCCGGAGAGGGTCGCCGGCCGCCGGCCCTGCACGAGCACCTGCCCAGGGACACCTGGCGACCGAGCCGGTCCCTGACGGTGGCCGAGTAGCTGCCCCGGCACAGACCTGGCGGCAGGTTGGCGGTAAGGGTCGTGGCGGTTGCGACGGGTGCCACGCTGGCGCGTCGACCGGCGTTGCGGGTGGCAGACGTCCATGTAATAGAGGGAATGCGGACGCGCGTCTACTCGATGCCGAGATAGGCCTTCTGGACGGTCTCGTTCTCGCGGAGGTTGGCCGCCGAGTCGTCCAGGACGATCGCGCCGGTCTCGAGGACGTAGCCGCGGTCGGCGACCTGGAGCGCCATCAGCGCGTTCTGCTCGACCAGCAAGACCGTCACCCCCTGGCGGTTGATCTCCTGGACCGTCTGGAAGATCGTCTCGACCAGGATCGGCGCCAGCCCCATCGACGGCTCGTCGAGCAGCAGGACCTTCGGTTGGGCCATCATCGCCCGCCCGATCGCCAGCATCTGCTGCTCGCCGCCGGAGAGCGTGCCGCCCTTCTGGCCGATCCGCTCCTTGAGACGCGGGAACAGGTCGAACACCCGCGCGAGGTCGTCCTGGATCGCCGCGCGGTCCTTCCGGGCGAAGGCGCCCATCTCGAGGTTCTCGAGGATCGTCATCCGCGAGAAGATGCGCCGTCCCTCCGGCACCTGGCAGACGCCGCGCTCGACGATCTCGTGCGCCGCGAGCCTGTTGATCGGCTGGCCGTCGAGCAGGATGCGTCCTTCGCGCGGCTGGAGGATGCCGGAGATGGTGCGCAGCGTGGTGCTCTTGCCCGCGCCGTTGGAGCCGATCAGGGTCACGATCTCGCCGTCCTGGACCGTCAGCGAGACGGAGCGCAAGGCGTGGATGTTGCCGTAGTACGTGTGGACGTTCTGGACGTCGAGCGTGGCCATCAGCGGTCAGCTTCGGCGGCCGGCTCGGGGCGCCCGGCGCCATCCGCCGCGGGCGCCGGCGCGACGCTCGCGCCGCGGCCGAGGTACGCCTCGATCACGGCCGGGTGGCGCTGGATCTCGTGGGGGGTGCCCTCGGCGATCTTGACGCCGTGGTCGAGCACGGTCACCCGGTCCGAGATGCCCATCACCACGCGCATATGGTGCTCGATCAGGAAGATCGTCAGGTCAAGCTCGGCCCGCAGCCGTCGGATGAGGTCGGTGAGGGCGTTGGTCTCCTGGGGGTTCATGCCGGCCGTCGGCTCGTCCAGGAGCAGCAGGGCCGGCTGGGTGGCGAGCGCGCGGGCGATCTCCAGGCGCCGCTGGTCGCCGTACGGCAGGTTCCGCGCCCAGACCTCGTCGCGATCCGGCAGCCCGACGAACTCGAGCAGCTCAACCGCCCGCTCGCGCGCCTGGCGCTCCTCGGCGACGACGCTCGGCGTCCGGAGCACTGCTCCAAGCGTCGACGCCTTGAGGCGGCTGTGCATCCCGACCAGCACGTTGTCGAGCGCGCTCATGTTGCTGAACAGGCGGATGTTCTGGAACGTGCGCGCGATCCCGAGGCTGGTGATCTGGTTGGGTTTGACGCCGTTCAAGCGTCGGCCGCGGAAGGCGATCTCGCCGGCGCTCGGCGTGTACAGGCCGGCGACCATATTGAAGAAGGTCGTCTTGCCGGCGCCGTTCGGGCCGATCAGGCTGGCGATCGAGCGCTCCTCGATCGTGAAGTCGACCTCGCTGACCGCGAGCAGCCCGCCGAACCGCTTACTGAGCCCGCGCGTTTCGAGGATGGACGCCATCAGCCGCCGTGCCTCTACCGGTCGTCCGCCTAGCGGCCGCCGCCGGCAACCTGCTCGCCTTGGCGGGCGTCGTGGAGCGACTCCTCGATGCCCGGGACGGTCACCGGGATCGCCGCCCTGGCGCCCTTCAGCTCCGCCTTGCGCTGCGCGCTTGGGAAGATCCCCTCGGGACGGAGCAGCATCATCAGCACGAGCGCGCCGCCGAACAGCATCAGCTTGGAATTGTTCAGGTCGACGGCGGCCAGGAAGCCGAGGCCCGGGTTGGTGCTGAGGCTTCGAATCCAGTTGGCGGCGCTCTCCACCCAGATGAAGTTGAACGCGCCCATCAGCAGCCCGCCGAACAGCACGCCCCAGAGGTTGCCGATCCCGCCCAGGATGACCATCGCCAGCAGCATGATCGAGATCGAGAAGTCGAACTGGAACGGGTCGATGAACTGGAGCATCGAGGCGTACATGGCGCCGCCGAAGCCGGAGAACGAGGCTCCCAGGGAGAAGGCCAGCAGCTTGGTCTTGACCAGGTCGATGCCCATGCTCGCCGCGGCGATCTCGTCCTCACGCATGGCCATCCAGGCCCGGCCGAGCCGCGAGCCGTGGAGGCGGTTGATGACGAAGATCGAGAAGGCCAGGATGGCCAGGATCAGGTAGTACCAGGGCACCTGGTCCGAGGCCAGCAGCTCGACGTCGCCGGCGTGCGGGCGGCCGATCGGATTCATGCCCTTGGAGCCGTTGGTCAGACCTTCCAGATTGAGGAACGTGCGCGGGACGATCTCGCCGAAGGCGAGCGTCACGATCGCCAGGTAGTCGCCGCGCAGCCGGAGCGTCGGCGCTCCGAGGATCACGCCGAAGACCGCCGCGACGACAAACGCGACAATTAGCGCGACCCAGAAATCGGTCTGGAACCCGCGCTGGACGAGCGGGCTCTGGGGCGCGGTCAGGAACGCGACGGTGTAGCCGCCGATGGCGAAGAAGGCCGCGTAGCCAAGGTCGAGCAGGCCAGCGAAGCCGACGACGATGTTCAACCCGAGCGCCAGCAGAACGAAGACCAGGATCGGGTTCATGCTGCCCATGCGGTTCCAGCCCAGACCGCGATCGATCAGCGGGTAGGCGAGCACGAAGATGGCGAAGACGGCGAAGAGGACGCGGTTGCGGCGCTGCTCGGAGAGCTCGGCCCAGCGCTGGGAGGCCGTGGCGCGGCGGGCCTCAGGGACATCCCGGCTGACGGTGTCGGCGGCGGCCACGGCCATCCCGCCGGCGACACCATCGGTGGGGCGGCCATCACTGCCCGCCCCCTCGCGGGCCGGGACTCCAGCGCCAGCGGGTCGGTCGTCAGGCGTGGATCGTCGGTCGTCCACCTACGCCCGCTCCGGGGTCGACTCGCCGAGCAGGCCGGTCGGGCGGAACACCAGGATCAGGATCAGCATCCCGAAGACGACTGCCTGGGTCCAGCGCGGGTCGAGCAGGAAGTCGCTCGTCGCGGCGACGACGCCGATCAGTAGGCCGCCCATGAAGGCGCCGTAGATGTTGCCGATGCCGCCCAGGACGGCCGCGGTGAACGCCATCAGCCCGCCCCGGAACCCCTGGAAGAACCAGGCGCTGTTGTTGTACATGCCCGAGATCAGCCCGGCCGCGCCGGCGAGCGCGCCGCCCAGCAGAAAGGTCAGCGCGATCGTCTGGTTGATGTTGATGCCCATCATCGCCGCCGCCTCGCGGTCCTGGGCGGTGGCGCGCATCGCCTTGCCCAACCGCGTGCGTGTCACGAACAGGTTCAGCGCGAGCATCAGCGGCACGGCCAGCAGCATGACCAGCAGGTCCTTGACGGTGAAGAAGATCTGCGTATTGATCCCCAGGACGTCGCGGAAGATGTCCAGGCTGACCGACGGGTGCATGTTCGGGAAGTCGACCGGTGAGGCGCCCTTCCAGTGGAGTCCGATGTTGACGAGAATGAAGGAGACGCCGATCGCGGAGATCAGCGGGGCCAGCCTGGGCGCGCGCCGGAGCGGCCGATATGCCAGCCGCTCGATCGCCATGTTCAGCAGAGCGCAGCCGATCATCGACGCGAGCAGGGCAACGAGCAACAGGATCGGGATCAGCTCGGTTGGCATCTGCGAGGCGCGGCGCAGCCCCATCAAGCTGGGGACCCAGGTCACGATCGTCAGCGAGATCATCGTCCCGAGCATGAAGACGTCGCCGTGGGCGAAGTTGATCAGCTCGATGATGCCGTACACGAGGGTGTACCCCAGCGCAACCAGGGCGATGATCGCCCCGTTCGCCCGGCCAATCAGGAGGATCTGGATCGCCGTCGCGTACCAGGACACCGGGACACGCTACCTCTTGATCGTGTGATTGGCCTGGGCGATCTGGAGCCACCCGGCTCAGCCGTCGGGACCCTGGGACTCGCCGTGATCGGCGCCAGGATACGCGGCAGCTCGAAAGTGCCTAGAGCGTAGGCGTTCGGTGCGCGGATTGCAACCTTTGCGCAGAGGGTGGGCTCCAGAGTAAACGGGCTCTCCTCAGGACCTTCCGGCATTCTCGGCCTGCGCGAGGGCGTGGCGCAGAACTTCGTACGGCTGGGTGCCCTGGACGGCCAGGATCGGGCGCTCCAGAGGCCCGAATAGGACGGTCGGCACGGCCGAGATGCCAAGCTGGGCGGCAACCGCTTCAAGCTCGACGACACGGGTGGTGTAGCGTCCGGCCGTGAGGGCGTCCCGAAGCTCGGCCGGGTCCAGCCCGACCGATGCGCCGACGTCGGCCAGGACGTCGATCTCGCCAAGGTCGCGGTTGTCGACGAAGAAGGCGCGGAACAGCGCAACTCGCATTGGCTCGAAGAGGCCGCGCTCGCGGGCCAGCTCGGCCGCCTCGTGAGCTCGGCGCGAGCGCGGCTTGAACGGCGGGAAACGCATCTCCACGCCGAACTGCTCGGCCAGAGGGGCCACGCCGCGGCGCCAGCCCTCGCGGAACCGCTCCCCCTCCGGGCCGTCGATGCGCGGCAGCGGGGCCGGCTCTGGGCGCAGCTCATAGGGGAGCCAGGAGATCTCGACCGCGTGGCGGTCTTGCAGCTCGGCCAAGGGACCCTCGGCCAGGTAGCAGTACGGTCACACGAAGTCCGAGACCACCAGCACCGGCATAGGTTGGGCCTGGCGATCCGGCATTGTGCCCTGTGTGACGTTGGACTTGACCATGGTGGCCTCCTTTGGTGAGGGTGCGCGCCGCCGGTGGCGGATCCATCCTATCCTCGGGAGTGTACCCGAGCGGGGGTGCCCTGAACCGGCCGTGGGCACGTCATGGGCGCCGTTTTCGTGGCCGGCGATCCGCGTCCACGGCGGGCAGGCGCGGGCCCGGGCGCAACCCTGAGGCGGCTGGTTCGTTCCGACCGATGGCCACCGGTCGGCGAAATGACACGGACGGTGCCATGCCGCCCGCCTATCCGGGCGGCCGCTGAATCGTACCGGGCCTGGCCCGGCACCGGAGTTTGACCTATGAAGATTCGATCGACACGCGGTGCGCGGGCCGCGGCGGCGCTGCTGGCCGCCGGTGGGTTGTTCGCCGCGGCGGCTGCCTGGGCGGCGCCCGAGGCGTGGCCCGGCGCTGCCCGCCCGGTCGTAGCCCAGACAGCCGATCTGGAGTCGTTGCGCCTGCCGCCCGGCTTCACGATCCAGACGTTCGCCGAGGGGCTCGAGAACGTCCGCTTCATGGCCGTAGGGCCCGAGGGCGACCTGTACGCATCGCTGATCAATCGCGGGCGGATCATCCGCCTGCCGGACCGCGACGGAGACGGCCAGGCCGATCGGCGAGTCACCTGGGCCGAGGGGCTGAATCGGCCACACGGGCTGGCCTTCCGCGACGGCTGGCTGTACGTCGGCGAGACGAACCGGGTGACCCGCATCGCCGACGCGGATAGCGATGGCGTTGGCGACCAGCGCGAGGCGCTGGCCGACCTGCCGACCGAAGGCGGCGGCCACTCCACGCGGACCGTTGACTTCGGCCCAGACGGGATGCTGTACGTCTCGATCGGCTCGAGCTGCAACGTCTGTATCGAGGCGGACCCGCGCCGCGCGGCGATCGTCCAATACTCGTCCGAGGGAACCGACGAGCGGGTGTACGCGCGCGGGCTCCGCAACGCGGTCGGGATCACCTTCCACCCGATCAGCGGCGAGCTGTGGGCGGCCAATAACGGCCGCGACCTGCTCGGCGACGACTATCCGCCCGAGGCGATCAGCATTGTCCGCGACGGCGACGACTTCGGCTGGCCGCGCTGCATCAACGGCGCCGAGCCGGACCCGCAGTTCGGGGGCCCTGGCGCCTGCGACGGCGTGGTCCGCCCGACGCTCGAGATCCAGGCCCACTCGGCCCCGCTCGGTCTGACCTTCTACACCGCCGACCGCTTCCCGCAGGAGTATCAGGGCGACCTGTTCATCGCCTACCACGGCTCCTGGAACCGCAGCGAGCCGACCGGCTTCAAGCTGGTCCGCGTCCGCATGCAGGACGGCCGCCCGACCGGCGAGGTCGAGGACTTCGCGACCGGCTGGCTCCAGGGCCGCGAACACTGGGGCCGCCCAGTCGCCCCGATCGTCGGCGCAGACGGCAGCCTCTACCTCTCCGACGACAAGGCCGGGCGGATCTACCGCATCAGCTACACCGGCTGACCCACCGGCCCCCAGGCGCCCCTCACGGGCATCCGCCCGCAGAGTCGCGCTTGCTCCAGAAGTCGGGCGGATGCACAACAAGGCTAGCCCGCGACGGCGGCCCGAACCGCCAAGGCCGCCCTTTTCGGACGGCCCTGCGCCCAGCCACCGAAGCAATTCGGGTTGCAGCGCACGTATGCCGGGCGACGCCTTACCGAGCAAGAGGCATGAAGAGGCGCCCCGGTATTGGCACCACTGGGACCGCCGAGGAACAGCACCCGGCGCTGCGTGGTTTACCTGGGCCGGCTATTGACACGCTCGGGACTCGCGTCTTGGCACAGACGTGCAATTGTAGGAAGCGGAAATACAAATCGAGAGGGAACAAAGGGATCAAGCCTCGGTATAGATCACCAGGTTCGGGACTCGCTGAAAGTGGCGAAGATTTCGAGTGACCAGCGTCATACCGTGGGTGAGCGCTGTGGCGGCAATCAAAAGGTCCGGGTCTTGGACAGTGAGACCCTGGCGTCTGAGCTGACCCCGGATGCGCGCGAAGTGCTTCATGATGGTGCGGGTGAGGGGCAGCACAGTCACCCCACGTAGGAAGCGGAGGAAGGCCTGCTCAGCAGCACGAGGGTCACGGCCGTAGTAGATGCCGTCGTACACCTCGCCGTAGGTAATCAGACTTATGGCCAGGCCTTCAGGTTCAAGGGCGGGGAGTAGGCTGACTGCTTCGGGTCGGTTGTTGAGCCAATCGGCAACAGCGTCAGTGTCGACCAGATGCCTCATAGCTCAACAGGTGGACGGGAGGACCGATCTCGACTCTCGTAGCTGTCTTCAAGGAACGTGTCGACGTCAACGTTGCCCTCCCAGCCGCCAGCAGAGGAAAGGAACGCTGCTCTGTCAGCATCGGCCTTGACTCGCTTGCTGCCGCGCTTGGCAGGTATAGCCACGGGGGAGAGGACCGCCAGGTCCTCATCAGCACGACGCAGCACGCGGGGGCGACCAGTGCGGCGCACCTCCTCGGCGAGCCGGAGAAGCTCGGGCGTGTCTGTCACATCGATTGGGATGAGTTCCCTGACCATAGTGGTACCTCTGGCGGCCATTATCTCACGGTGTCCGATCCAGCTGCGCCGCGCACACCCGCGAGCCTATGAGCGCCGGACCGATGGCGAAGACGCGCAGCTCGCGCCCCTCATTGAACAGCAGCGGAGCGTCAAAGAGATCGCGGACGAGCCGTAACGTCAACCGAGCGCGATGCAGATACGGATGATCAAGCTCGGGCTCGTCAATTGGGAAGCTGAGACGACGGAGTCCCCGCTGCCTCCGCAATCAAGGGACTGAGCATGGCGCGCCACGAGCGACTGATTGCACGGGTACTGAGCGGAAGCGCCGACCATGGCATTCGCTCCGACGACCTGCACGGCATCCTTCTACGTCTTGGAGGTCGAGGAGCGCGTGCGCGGCAGTTACGACATCTTCAGTGTCGATGGCGTGGTCGAGATCTTGAACCTCCAGCCGCGGCACGGCGGATTGGCCGAGCCGTACCAGATTCGGCAGGCACGGGGTGTGATCGTGCAACACAAGCTGGCGGAGGATGCATCACCATGATCGGCGAGTCGCTCGCGGGCCAAGCCGTCGTGGCGCGCCGGCCCGGGCGGGTGTAAGGTAGTACCCTCGCAAGCGCGGTTTGTCGGGCAGGGATGCCGCTGACATAATCCTCGACCCAGCGGCAGGAGGCGCTCAGGGTGGGCAATGAAGCCGATACCTGCCGGACCTACGTCGTACCGCGACTCAACGCGGCCGGCTGGGATGCTGCTCCCCGTTCAATCGTGGAGAAGCGGACGTTCACGGACGGTCGGATTGTCGTTTCGGGCGCCACGGCGCTCCGCCTGCCCCGCAAGCGCGCTGACTACGTGCTGCGCTACACGCGCGACCTCCTGATCGCGGTCGTGGAGGCGAAGCGATGAACGAGGTCATCTTTCTGGTTGAAGAAGCCCCGGAGGGCGGCTACCCGGCCCGCGCCCTCGGGGCCTCGATCTTCACCCAAGCCGACGACCTGGCCGGCCTCCACGCCCAGGTCCGCGACGCTGTCGACTGTCACTTCGACGACGGAGAACGGCCTGGCACCATTCGGCTACAGGCGGTCTGAGCCCGTCTGTAAGGAGCATCGGCGATGAAGATCAAGGTGGTGGTCCACGAGGCCGAAGAAGGCGGCTACTGGGCTGAGGTCCCCGCCATTCCCGGCTGCGCAACCCAGGGCGAGACGTTCGAAGAGTTGGTCCAGAACCTCCACGAAGCGATCGAGGGGTGCCTGTCCGCTGATGTTGATGAGACGCAGACCACAGGCAACGATCGGGTCCTCGAGATCGCGGTGTGACATCGATCTCCGGCAAGGATCTCGCCAGGGCGCTCGAACGGCGTGGCTGGACTTTGCTCCGAATTCAGGGAAGTCACCACATCTACGGGAAACTGGGCGATACCCGGCGGCTTTCCGTCCCGATCCACGGCAACAAACCGCTCAAGATCGGCTTGCTCCACCACCTCCTCAAACAAGCCAGCCTAACCGAGGATGACGTCGGGTGAGATGCGCACGACGAACGAACCCTACCCGCTCGCACCGCTCGGCGACGTCGTGGTTCCGGACGAGTGACGTGGTGGGCCCATTCTCGCATAGGAGTACGGGCAAGGCTGGACGAGCAGCGGCCGATCGTGGTGTGGAACGCGATGCTGTCCACCAGGCTCGAAGAGGCGCATCATGACGGCCGAGTCGCTCAAGTACGAAGTCGTCATTTCCTGGAGCCGCGACGACGACGCCTTCATCGCGGAGGTGCCGGAGCTGCCGGGCTGCGCGGCGGACGGCGCGACGCCGCGAGAGGCGCTGGATAACGTCGAGGTCGTGGCGCACGAGTGGGTTGAGATCGCGCGGGAGCTTGGCCGGGCGATTCCCGAGCCGAAAGGGCGGCTGCTCTTCGCGTAGCGCCGCGCCGCTGGCGGCCAAGCCGTCGTGGCGCGCCGGCCGGGGCGGGTGTAAGGTAGTACCGTCATGGTGGCTGCCGAGATGATCCCGACCATTAACGACCGCATCGTGCGGGGCTTCAATCCGATCCGGATCATCCTGTTCGGTTCCCAGGCGCGAGGCGACGCTGATTCCCACAGCGACGTCGACCTTCTCGTCGTCCTCGATCACGTCGACGACAAGCGGCAGGCGCGGGTGCAGATCCGCCATGCGCTCGCCGATCTCCCGATCTGCAAGGACGTCATCGTCACGACTCCCGACGAGATCGAGCGACGGGGACACCTTGTCGGAACTGTCCTTCGGCCCGCGCTCCTAGAGGGCAAAGTGCTCTATGAGCGGGGCTGACCACGACGATCAGGTCCGAACATGGCTCCGCTATGCGCGTGAGGATCTGGAGGGAGCCGATGCTGCCCTTGCGAGATCCGGGGCGATCCCTCGACACGCCTGCTTCCTAGCCCAGCAGGCCGCCGAGAAGGCGTTGAAGGCGGTGCTCGTCTTTCTCAAGATAGACGTTCCACGACGCCACGATCTGGATGGCATCCGCAACCTCATCCCGCCCGATTGGCGCGTCACGCGGGAACACCCGCTCCTGGGCGAGCTAACTGACTGGGCCGTTGACGCGCGCTACCCGGACGACCTCACTGACCCGACCGAGGTGGATGCTCGCGCGGCCGTGGAGCAGGCGCGCGCCGTCTGGGAGTCTGTGCGCCGCGACTTCGCCGAACGTGGCCTGTTCGTCGAAGACGCGCGTCGTCACATCGGGTGATCCACGGCTCGGTCAGGGCGAGAGGCGCTCGACGAGCCAGGTGCTGTCCGCGCGGCGCG
>JAUJPG010000002.1:0-13385 GCA_030447245.1 Chloroflexota bacterium
GCTCGACGTCGATCGTATGTTCTTCGACATAGCTGACAAGCCCTGGCGGTCCGCCGCGAATCTTACGCACATGCTTGCGGAGCGTCCAGTCGACCGCCACGCGACCGGCGGCACGGCCCTGGCTGTAGTGTGCTGCGAGCCCGGCCGCCTCGGCGAGCACCGCGTCCGGCGGGCGCCGCCCACCGGTGCGGACGATGACGTGGGCGCCGGGCATCTGACGAGCGTGAAGCCAGACGTCATCTTGCACCGCCAGTTCGAAGGTGACACGCTCATTGCCGCGTGCGCTGGTGCCTACGAGAGCGATGAAGCCGTCGCTCAACTGGACCGTAAATGGCAGTGGGCCGAGCTCGGCCTGAGCGCCGCGCTTGGGAGCCCGAGGTTGACGATCCTTCAGCACGCCGGCGCCACGCAGCTCCTCGGATAGGGCATGGAGTCGACCGGGATCGGCGGCTACCTCGACCAGGGTGCGCATCTCGTCGAGGTAGCGCAGCTCCAGGGCGGATCGTTCGATCAGTTCAGGCACCCGGCGAGAAGCGTCGCGGGCGCGCCGGTATTCACGGAAGTACCGTTGAGCATTCTCGATTGGCGTTTCATGTGGGTCCAACTCGACGGTCGTACCGCCTAGCTCCACGCTCCGCTGATCGGGTCCGATGCCGTGGGCGAGGGCCAGGATCGTCTCGCCGGCGGCGCGCAGGGTGACAGGGTCACCGGTAGCTGCGCGGGACCGCGCAAGCGCCGCGAGCCGCCGCTCGACAAGTGCCCGCCGTTGTGCGAGGGCTTCTAGTAGCGGGCGAACCGGTGGCCAGACCGTGGTGGCGGACGAGGCAGGCGCACCCGCATCCGGCTGCGCGGCGAAGGCCTCCTCCACGGCCTGGCTGATGCTGGTTACGTCTTCGACGTCGCACGCGGCCTCGAGGTGCCGCAGCCGGTATGCTGCGAAGGCAATCGGAACGCCCTGCCAACGTGCCAGCGACGGTGCCCAGCTGCCGCTCTTTAGCGGGGCAAGCAGCTCGGATGTGGTCGCGCGGACATTCGCCCAGCTTGTCATGTCCAGCATGGCGTCGATTCGCCCGGTGGACCGGAATGCCGCCTCGCGCGCCAGCAATGGGGAAAAGCCGGCCAACTCGTCCGCGAGCAGCTTGGCCAGCGTACCCGCCGGGCGCGCCTCGGCACGCGCCCTGAGCGCGTCCCAGGCGTCCAGTGCGAGCGGGTTCAGACGATCCTGGACCGCCGGCGGAGTGTAGCGGAGATGGGGCAGGATCGGCCGGGCGGGGTTCTTGTCGCGGTTGGCGCGGCGAAGAGCGTCAAGGATGGTGCCGTCTTCAGCAACCAAGATGGCGTTGCTACGCCTTCCCATCACTTCTATAATGAGACGCACCTGGCGGGTACCGCCGGAGTCGTCGCGCTTGGCGATCTGGATTTCGAGCAGACGTTCAAGTGTGGGCTGCTCGATGGCGATGAGGCGGCCGTCCCGTACGTACTTGCGGAGGAGCAGGAGCAGCGGTGTCACCGTTCCAGACGCGCGTGCGGCCCGCTCTCCAGTGATCGATATCCTGGCGGCGTGGCTCTCGGCCGAGATAAGCAAGGTGGCGCGTCCGTGGCGCCCGTACAGATCGAGGCCGAGCGCAACCCTGCCGACCGACCCGACCTTCTGGACTTGCGCTCCCAGCGCCGACACACGTAGCTCGGCGGCGACGGCGTGGAGGGTCAGGGCATCGAAGCTGAGGGTCGGCTTCACGCGGTGCAGGCCGTCGATGTGGGTACGCTGGCACTACCGAGGGACTGAGCGCCCTGCGGCTTGTGCTGAGCGCGAGGTTCGGTGGCGAGTATAGCCGACGGTCCGACCCCGCGGCCTCGTGATCAGGGGGCCTCGCTCGCCGTTGGAGTGGCTGACGCACCGGCACGCGGCCTCGTGTTCATCCTGTCCGGCCCCAGCGGGGTCGGCAAGGACACCGTGATCCGGCACTTGAAGGAAGATGGGTTCTCACTTGCGTACTGTGTGACGGCCACCACGCGGCCGCGCCGGGCCTACGAAGTTCACGGGGTCCACTACTACTTCCTTGGTGAAGACGAATTCGACGCGCTTCGCAAAAGTGGGGGACTCCTGGAACACGCCGTCGTCCACGGCCACTTGTATGGCATACCCGTCGAGGGCATGCGCCGAGCCTTGCGCGAGGGCAAGGACGTACTGGTGCCGCCCGAGGTTCAAGGCGCGGCGACCCTCCGCGCGAGTCTGCCAAACGCCATCACGATCTTCCTGGCGCCGCCGTCCTTGGACGAGCTGGGGCCGCGGTTGGCCGATCGCGGATCGGAGAGCCCAGACGAGCGGTTGGTCCGGCTTCGGACGGCCAAGGCCGAGATGGATCGGGTTTCGGAGTACGATTACCTGGTGATCAACGAGCGCGGCAAGGTGGCTGAGAGCGTCGATCGGATCAAGGCGATCATCACTGCCGAGCGCAGCCGCGTCCGACCCCGAGTCATCACGCTGTGACGAGCGAGCCGACGTCGGGCCGCGCTCGTCAGCGACCGGACTTGGGCCGGTCCTTCCTGATCGCCGAAGGCTGAGTGCGCGCATGCGCCACGCTGAAGTCGTGCTTGACCTGGGGGGCCCGGCGGGCGCGAGCAGCCTGACCTACCGGGTGCCTGAGCACCTCCCGATCCGCCCAGGCGACCTGGTCCTGGTGCCACTGTCCAAGCGGATGATGCCCGGCGTCGTCCTCCGCGTGGTCCCTGGCGAAGAGGTGCCGAGCTTCCCGACGCGGCCGGTCGAGGAGAAGCTGACCGACGACGCGTTTCTCGGCGAGTTTCAGCTCACGCTGGCTCGCTGGATTGCCGCCCACTACCGAGCGCCGCTGTTCGACTGCCTGGCCCTGTTCCTTCCCCCGGGCTTGACGGCCCGGCTGACTCGCGCGGCGCGCGAAGGGCGCTGGAAGCCGCCGCGACTCACGCCCGCCGCTCCCGATGAGGGCTGTCGGTCGGAGCCGCTGCCCGGTCCACCACTTACGCTGCCGCAAGAAACTGCCACTCGCCGAATCGTGTCGGCGATTGACGACCGTCGACACGTCGCGTTCTTGCTGCACGGCGTGACCGGTAGTGGCAAGACCCACGTCTACCTTGAAGCCGTCGCACGCACGCTGCGGCTGGATCGCCAGGCGATCGTGTTGGTAAGCGAAATCGCACTCACGCCCGAGATCCTCGGACGGTTCGAACGGCGCTTTCCAGGCCGAACCGCCGTGCTCCACAGCGGGTTGGCGCCGGCGGAGCACCGGCGAGCCTGGGAGCGCGTGCGCCGCGGCGAGGCCGACATCGTGATCGGCTCGCGCTCCGCGTTGTTCGCTCCGGTACGTCGGCCCGGCCTGCTAATCCTGGATGAAGAGCATGAGTGGACCTACAAACAGGAGGCCAGCCCGCGCTATCACGCGCGTGAGGTGGCGCTCTGGTGGGGGCAGCTCGCCCGAGCGCCGGTCGTCATGGGCAGCGCGACGCCGGACGTGGAGTCGTACTCGCGTGCCGAGCGCAGTCGCTATGTCTTGCTGCAACTGCCGGAGCGGTTCGCGGCACACCGACCTACGCCCTCCGGGGGAGTCACACAACCGCGCCCGTTGCCCCCGGTTGAGATTGTCGACCTGCGGGAAGAGTTGAAGGCGGGCAACGTCAGCATGTTCAGTCGCCGGCTTGCCGACGAGCTCACCCGCGTGCTCGGCCGCGGCGAGCAAGCGCTTTTGTTCTTGAACCGGCGGGGAACCGCGACCTGCGTGACCTGTCGGGACTGTGGGCACGTCGTCTCCTGCCGGCGGTGTGACGTAGCATTCGTGTATCACCGCAGCGACAACGCGCTTGTCTGTCACCGCTGCAACCGGAGTCGCGTGTCACCCGCGCGCTGTCCCGGCTGCGGCGGCGCGCGCATCCGCTTCTTGGGACTGGGTACCCAGCGGGTCGAGGCTGAGCTAGCGGCCCGTTTCCCGAGTGCTCGGGTTGCCAGGTGGGACCACGACGCGACGACCCGCCGCGGCGCGCACGAGCAGCTCTGGCAATCGTTCGGGGCGGGAGAGGCGGACGTGTTGGTGGGGACACAGATGATCGCCAAGGCGCTCGACTTCCCACGGGTGACGCTCGTCGGCGCGGTGCTGGCGGATGTGGGGTTGTTTCTGCCGGACTTTCGGTCGGGCGAGCGCACCTTCCAACTGTTGACGCAGATGGCCGGTCGGACTTGCCGCGGCCCGCTCGGCGGTCGGGCCATCATACAGACCTACACGCCGGATCACTACGCCATTCAGGCCGCGGCGAGCCATGACTACGCGCGGTTCTACCGCCGTGAGATCACCTTCCGTCGCGAGCATGGCTATCCGCCCGCCGGTCGATTGGTGCGGCTGCTGTACAGCGGCGGGAACGACGACCGCGCGCAGCGGGAGACCGGCCGCGTTCGACGCGTATTGGACGAGGAGCTAAGCCGCCAGGGCATCGCCGGCATCGACGTGCTCGGGCCAGCCCCGTGTTTCATCCGCCGCGTCCGTGGACGGGAGCGCTGGCAGATCCTGCTACGCGGCGATCGCTTTGCACCGCTGCTCGACCACGTCAGGCTGCCGCCTGGCTGGACCATCGACGTGGACCCGGTGAGTCTCCTATGAACGAGACCCGAGGTCAGGTGGCGCCGCTCAGGGGCTAGGGATGGAGATTCTTCAACACCCCAATCCTAACCGAGCGCAGCCGACGCCTTCTCGGTCCCCGTGGTTCGCGCTTGTGACGGGTGGCGCCCGAAGCGGCAAGAGTACGTTCGCCGAAGGACTGGTCCGCGCGGCGCCAACGCCAGTGGCCTATGTTGCTACGGCGACGGTCCAGGACGATGAAATGCGGGCGCGCGTAGAGGAACATCGTCGGCGCCGTCCCAGTGATTGGCGAACCCTCGAGATCCCGCTTGGACTGGCGGCCGAGCTCCGTCGGCTGACCCCGACCCCGGGAGTCGTGTTGATCGAAGACGTCGGACTGCTCGTATCGAATCTGCTGTTCCAGGTATCAGGAGGAGCGAAGCCGGGGTCCGAGACCGCTGAACGTCTCGCCGTAGCAGTGGGTGAAGAGCTGGCCGAGCTGGACGGTGCACGAAGGGCCGGCGGCTGGCAGCTCGTGATGGTGACCAACGAAGTGGGTCTTGGACTGGTGCCGGGCACTTCCGTCGGGCGAGTGTTCCGAGATGCGCTCGGGCGGGCGAATCAGGCGCTTGCAGCGCGCGCTGACGCCGTGTACCTGCTGGTCGCAGGTCTCCCGCTGACGCTGAAGCAGGGGCCGATGCCGGCGGAACGGAACGTGTAGTCCGCGTCTCAATGCTTTGCTACAATCCTCGCGGCGATGGCGGACCTCCACGGCGGAACGAGTGATCGCCTGGTCTCGACTAGTCAAGGTCGGCTGCTGTCGCCCTGCTCGGAGGGTCGGGTGAGCCCGGTGCTGGTACTCAACCAGAATTACGAGCCGTTGAACGTCTGCAACGCACGCCGAGCGCTTGTACTGCTGGACGGCGGCAAGGCTGAGGTGCTCGAACATGGTTCGGGGCTGATCCGCTCGACGTCGCGCGCGTTTCCACGCCCATCGGTCATCCGCCTCGTCTACCTGATCAAGCGCCCGCGGCCGAGGGTGCGGCTCACGCGGCGGGAGATCTTCATTCGGGACCACTACACGTGCCAGTACTGCGGGCTGAAGACGCGGGATCTCACGCTGGACCATGTCGTCCCTCGCCACCGCGGCGGCAGGCACACCTGGGACAACCTGGTTAGCGCGTGCCGCTCATGCAACCACCGCAAGGGCGGCAAGGCGGTCGAGGAGGCTCGGATGCGCCTTCGGCGCCTGCCGTACGAGCCCAGGGCCAATAGCCTGTACCTCTTCGGGCAGTACCTCGACGTGCAGGATGGCTGGCACAAATTCATCCCGGAATGGGAGCGCGAGAAGGTTGGCTGACCCCCACAAACGGGGCGCGGATGCGTGAGCTAGCCGGCCCGCTGCTCTCTACGGCCGTTGGGAAGAGATAGTTACAGGAATGTGGAACCCGGGCAGTCGTCCAGCAATGCGCCTGGTCGCGGTGCTGGTCCTGGCCTTCGTTCTGTTCGCCTCGATAGCGGTCTTCGCGTTCCTGCGTAGTCGAGGGAATGACGTCGACGTGGTGGTCAGCGGGCCGACGCCCACCGCGAGTCCCTTGGCGATTCCTGTGCTGGTAGCAACACCGATCTCTCCCACGGCCGTGGTCGTCGTCATCACGCCGACTCCGACCCTCGTAGTGACCACACCCCCGACACCGATCATGGTGACCGCCACGCCGGCGCCACCGGCGGTCGCGGCGGCGCCGCAATCGGCGGCCCCCGAGCGGACGCCCTCCGGAGCTGCTCCGGCGGTGGCGCCGCCAGCGGGAGCGGCCGCGCCGGCCGCCGGGCAGCCAGCCGGCGCGCCTGCACCTGCGCCACCACCGGCTCAGCCCGCCGCCCAACCTCCCGCCGCGCCTGCACCTGCCCCGCCCCCGCCCGCGCCCCCGGCCCCGCCACCTCCTCCGGCACAGCCACCGCCGCCAGCCCAGCCAGCAGCAGCTGCGAAGCCAGCGGCAGTCGCCACGAGCCCGCCCCAGGCAGCGCCCGCGCCGCCGCCACCGCCCGCGCAACCACCCCCGGCAACCAAGCCCAAACCGGCCGGCGGCGCAACCGTGGACCTGGACCCGGGTGAGGGGGCTGAGTTGCGGTGTCCAGACACCCGCGTGTTGGTGACGATGTTGCCCGGCACGTTCCAGCGTCCCTTGACGCTCACCTGCAGTCGCGCCGATCCGGGGGCGGTGCCTCAGACACCGGGCCGGCGAATCGGGGACGTCCTCTTCCGGCTGGAATCAGATGCGGGGCAAACGCTACCCGCCGAGATCAACCTCGGCATCAACTACCGGACCGAGGACCTGGCCGGCGCGAACGAGCAAGGGCTGGTGATCGCCGTGCTCGAGGGCGGACAGTGGCGACCGGCGCCGAAGCTGGCGACGGACCCGCCGAACAACTTCGTGTCGGCGACGGTGACGCGCCTCGGCGTCTACACCCTGTACCTGCGATCCTAGCGCAACGATAAGCGATCCGGGAGGACACCTGGGGCATGGAAGCGACTGACGCCGCCGAGAGCATCCAGGAAGCCGCGGAAGGCGAAGTGAGCGGCAATGAGCGCCTTCGGCGCCGTGCCGCCGTGGTGATCGGCGTACTTGCCATGCTTCTGGCGATCACCAGTCTCGGCGGCGACGATGCGCAGACCGAGATGACTCAGTCCAACATCCTGGCCAGCGACACCTGGGCGTTCTACCAGGCCAAGAACATCCGCCAGACGAGTTTCCAGCTCGCCGCGGAGGAGCTCGAAGTGATGCTGCTGACGCAGCCGAACCTGCCCCCCGAAGCTCGCGCCGACATCCAACAGCGTATCGAGCGCTACCGTGCGACCGTGGCGCGCTATGAGAGCGACCCGGTGGAGCGCGAGGGGAAAAGGGAGTTGTTCGAGGTCGCGCGCGCCTACGAGGGACAGCGCGAGCGCGCCGGGCAGCAAGACCCGAACTTCGACTACGCGCAGGCGCTTTTCCAGATCGCGATCGTCCTCGGCTCGGTTAGCATCGTCGCCGCCTCCCGCGCCCTGCTCTGGTTTTGCCTTGGCCTCGGCGCCCTGGCCACGCTGTTGATGATCAACGGCTTTTTCCTCATCACAGAGCTGCCATTCGTCTAGTACCTGACGGGGCGCAGCTCGAGCGGAACCTCGATGAGCGTCGAGCGGCTCCCGTCTAACGCAGCCTGGAGCGCGGGGGCAATGTCGTTCGGCGCACCGAGTCGGATTGCTCGCATGTCGAACGCTTCGGCGAGGCGGACGAAGTCGGGATTGGCAAGCTCGTGGCCGATTGCCTTGCCAAATTGCTCGGCGGTGTTATCCCGCACCGCACCGTAGCAGTTGTCGTTGCAGACGATCACGGTCAGCTTAAGGCCGTAGCGCAGCATGGTGGCCAGTTCCTGCGGGTTGTAGAGGAATGCGCCGTCGCCCGCGATCACCACGACCTCGCGTTGCGGCGCGGCCAGCTTCGCCCCCACCGCCGCTGGCAGCGCGTAGCCAAGGGTGCCAGTGCCGTTGCCCCAGCCGAACCGGAAGGAGCGACCGGCGAACGCTCGCAGCAAGCGGAAGACCCACAGCCCGACCATGCTGTCGGTGAAGAAGAGCACGTCTCGCGGGAGCGCCGCTTGTAGCGTCTGGAAGAAGGGGACCGCCCACGGCACGCGCTGCTCGGCATATCTCCACGGCACGTCGCGCACCGCGTCGAGCTGCTCGACCGAGTAGCTCCGTGTGGTCCGCTCGGTCACCTGCCCGGCGAGCACTTCGAGGGTGTCGCCGACGTGGCCGGCGAGCTTCAACCGCGCCGGCTCGCCCGCGTGTTGCTCCAGGTCATCCCAATCCAGGTGGATCAACTGACCGGAGAGCTGGTCCGGAGTGCGTACGCCGGTGGCAACGCCACTCCGTGGTCCGATCGCCAGCACCACGTCAGCCGATCGCAGCAGGTCTTCGCCAAGTGTCCTTGCGCTCCAGCTACACCCGACGGCGAGAGGGTGATCCTCCCGCAGCACGCCCTTTGCATTTGGATGAGCGAAGACGGGCGCGTTCAGGCGCTCGGCGAGCCGCAGCAGATGAGCCTCGGAACCGCTGGCCACGATGGGCCGCCCGGCCACGATCACGACCCGATTCGAGCGTGAAAGGAGCTGACACGCCTCGTCCAGCAGCCGCGCATCGGGCAGGGAAGCGGCCGAGCGGGGAGGGCGCGGGCCGCTGTTCTCGGCAGGTGCGTTGAGAATGGCGTGCGGGACTTCGAGCGCCGCGCCGCCGGGTCGGCCGACGTCGAGCTGGTCGATCAAGCGGTGTAATGCTGGACGGATCTCCTGGGCGCTGCCGGCTCGGGCATAGTAGCGCGCCACCGACCGAAGTACGTCCCGATGGCCAGGCTCTTCCTCCAGGAGGAAGAGCATCCGCTCCTCGTCGAGCGTGGCCTGGAGCAGTCCGGTCGCGGAGTTCGTCAGGCCCGCCTGCGGCACGCTGGTGCCGACCGCGGTCCGGTTGGTCGTCCAGGACCACCCATCGGCAATGAAGGCCGCGCCCTGCTCATTGCGAGCGACGATCGGCTCAATTTCTGGCACGCTATTGAGCGCACCGTAGATCGGGTAGGCGCCGTGGCCCGGAACTCCGAACAGGTAGTCCACACCGCGCTCGGTTAGGGCATCTACCAGCGCTCGCGCGCCATTCCGCGTCGCTACGGCCACGTCTTCCACCTCCACAGCTGTCCCGCAGGATGGCCGACCGCGCGTAAGAAAACAAGCTCGTGACAGCCGCCCCGCGCCAGGCCGATTGCTGGAGTTTGCGGAGCCGCTATACTGCGGCCGGATCGGCCGGTGTGGAGATGTGCATGTCCCTTACCGTGGTCCGCGGCCTGCTAGGTCGAGGCAACACCGATGACACGCTGGACGACGAGCGCCGGACGCTGGCGAAGGTCGGGGCTGAGCTCATGCCGGTTCCGATTGCCGAGCGCGAGCGCCTGCTGAGAATGCTCCCCAAGGCGGACGGACTGCTGGGCGTCTCGCAGATCGACACGGAGATGATCCAGGCACTGGGGCGCTGCCGCGGGATCGTCACCGTGAGCCACGGCTTCAACTTTATCGACCTGGACGCCGCGACAGAGGCGGGCATTCCGGTTGCCAACGTCTACTTCTGCCACCGTGAGGTGGCCAATCACACGATCATGTTCCTCCTGGCGGCGACCCGCAAGCTGATCCTCCTGCACAACCTCCTCAAACAGGGGCAGTGGGGTCGCGACCTCCAGCCACCGGTGGCGCCGCTGTACGACCAGACTCTCGGGTTGATCGGCCTCGGCCACATCGGGCGGGAGGTTGCCCGTCGCGCCCTGGCGATGGACATGGTCGTCGTCGGATACGATCCCGTCGTCGGCCCGGAGCAGGCGGCGGGCCTCGGCATCGAGTGGGCAAGTCTCGACGATCTGCTGCGTCGCGCCGACTACGTCTCGCTGCACGTGCCCTCGGGTCCTTCCACGCGCAAGATCCTGAACGGGCGGACGATCGGGCTGATGAAGCGGTCCGCCTGGGTATTCAACACAGCGCGTGGCGACCTCATCGACGAAGCTTCGCTCTACCATGCACTCGCCGTGGGGCGGATCGCCGGTGCCGGGTTGGACGTCTTCGAGGTGGAGCCGACCCCGCCCGACAACCCGCTGCTGCGGCTCGATAACGTCATCGTGACGCCCCACGCCGCGGGCTTCTCGGACGACGCTGTCCGAAACGGCCAACGACTTGGTGCCGAGGAGATGGCAAGCATCCTGTCCGGAGCGTTCCCGACCAACATCTGCAACCCAGAGGTGCGTGACCGCACCCGATTTCCCCTGGGCGCGTCGGCATAGGCGGCGCATCTGATACGGGCGCTCGACCGAGCACCCGCTGGTCGCGAGGAGGCTGTCATGGAGACCAGGCCGCGGTTCACCCGTCGATCGTTTCTACGTCAATCGGTCCTGCTAGGCGCGGGAAGCGCCTTGCTCGCGGCGTGCCAGCAGCAATCGCCGCCGCCTGCGCCAAAGGCCGAGGTGAAGCCGACCGAGGCGGCCAAGCCGGCCGCTGCTCCTGCCCAGCCGACAGCGGCGCCCGCGGCCGCTGCTAAGCCGAGTGACGCGGCGCCGCCGGCGGCCCAGAGCGCGCCCGCCGGGCAGGTCCGCGGCGGCGCGATCACGATCGCCCAGGAGCTGGACCCGGTGTCGCTCGACCCGCACAAGACCAGCAACTTCTCCGCCGTCCAGGGCTTCGAGCACGTCTACGAGAGCCTGACCCAGTACGACGAGAAGCTGAATCTCCAGCCTGCGCTGGCCGAACGCTGGGAAGTCTCGCCCGACGGCACCCAGTACACGTTCTTCCTGCGGAAGGACGTCAAGTGGCACGACGGCAACGAGTTCACCGCGGCCGACGTCAAATACTGGCACGAACGGATGATGGCGCAGGAGACCGTCGCGCCGTACAAGAACTGGTTCGACATGATCGAGCGGATCGAGGTGGTCGACAAGAACACGGCGAAGGCCGTCCTGGGAAAGCCATACCCGCCATTGCTGGCGACCTTCGCCGCGCTGCGTGGCGGTGCGATCACCCAGGAAGGCGCCGCCGAGAAGGGGAACCTTGCCACCACCGCCATCGGGACGGGGCCCTGGAAGCTGGTCGAGTACGTGCCGCAGAGCCACCTGAGATACGTGAAGAACGCTGATTATTGGAACCGTGAGCTGCCACGCCTCGACGAGTTCACGATGAAGATCGTCACCGAGGAAGACGCGCGGGTGGCGGCGCTACGGGCGGGCCAGGTCGATTACGCGTTCCTCAGCCAGGAGGGAGCCGACCGCGTCAAAGCTGATCGGAACATCACCATCCTCGAGAGCCCGAAGGCCTGGCTGACGGTCGCGCAGATCAACACCAGCCGTAAGCCGTTCGACGACATCCGGGTTCGGCAGGCGCTGCGGATGGCGCTAGATCCGAACGAGATCATCCAGAAGGCCGTCTCCGGGGCGGCGACGCCGTCGGGCCCGGTCCCGACCGGCCACACGGACTGGTTCCTCAAGCCGGATGAATTGAAGTACCAGAAGCCTGACCTGGATAAGGCGAGGGCGCTGCTGGCCGAGGCCGGCCAGAGCAACCTGAAGTTCACGATCCTGTCCTCGCCGCAGTATCCCGAGTTCGTGAGCACGGCGCTGGTGATGCAGGACTCGTTCAAGAAGATCGGGGTCGACGCCGAGGTCCAACAGCTCGAGTGGGGTACGTTCGTCAAGCAGGTGAACGCGCCGGCCTTCGACTACGACGTCAACATCACCGCGCGGACGTTCTACCCTGACCCGGACCACTACCTCTACCCGTACTTCAACTCGGCCGCGGTCAACAACCCGAACAAGAGCTACAACAACCCGAAGGTCGACGAGCTGCTCGACCGGGGGCGCACGGTCGGCGACTCGGCGCAACGCCACCAGATCTACGCCGAGGTGCAGAAGCTGCTCGAAGACGAGCTGCCGCACTTCTGGTTCTACTCGGGCCTTAACATCGAGGCGGTTCGCAACCACGTGGTTGGGTACGTCCCATCGTTCACCGGCCGGCGGATCTTCCTGAAGCAGACCGGGGTGCAGCGGTAGGAGTGACCCGCTACATCGTCGCTCGCTTGCTCTGGTGCGTCCCGGTCCTGCTCGGGGCGTCGGTGCTGATCTTTGTGCTGCTGCGCTTCTTGCCTGGGGACATCGTCGACATCATCCTCGGGACTGAGGGCAGCGCGACGCCAGAGGTGCGGGCGACGATCCGCCGGCTGTTCGGCCTGGACCAGCCGATCTACGTCCAGTATTTCGTATGGCTCGGGGCCGTCCTTCGCGGCGACCTCGGCAGCTCGCTGCGGACGAGCGAGCCGGTCCTGGGGATCCTGCTCTCGCGCCTGCCGATCACAATCGAGCTGGCCCTGCTTTCGGTCGGCATTTCGGTCCTGATGGCGGTCCCGCTCGGCGTGCTGGCGGCGGTCAAACGGGGTGGGCCGATCGAGCTGCTCGCGCGACTGGTCGGCCTGATTGGCCTGAGCCTGCCGAACTTCTGGCTTGCGACGATGATGATCCTGGTCGCGTCGCTGGGCTTCGGATGGCTGCCGAGCCTGATCTACGTCAACCCGCTGACCGACCCGATCGAGAACCTCAAGCAGATGCTGATGCCGGCGTTCTCGCTCGCGCTGGCGTTGATGGCGATCGTGTTGCGGATGACGCGGTCGGCGATGCTGGAGGTGCTCGGCCAGGACTATGTGAAGACGGCCCGTGCCAAGGGGCTTGGCGAGCGGCTCGTCCTGATGCGGCATGCGCTGAAGAACGCGATGATCCCGGTGGTCACCGTGATCGGCGTCCAGATGGGGACGCTGTTCGGGGGGACCGTGGTGATCGAGCAGATTTTCGGGCTGCCCGGGATGGGCTGGACCTTCATCAACGGCATCTACCAGCGGGACTACCCGACCGTCCAGGGAGCGGTGCTGATGCTCGCGCTGACGTTCGTGCTGGTGAATCTGGTCGTCGACTTGATGTACGCCTACCTGGACCCGAGGATCCGCTATGGCTGATCGGGCCGTGGGCGGGGTGGCCGTGCTGGCGGACGACCTGCCGCTTCCGTCTGTTCGCGCCGAGCCAGGCCGAGCAGTCCGCTGGAAAAGGCTGGCCGCCAAGAACCCGCTCGGCGTCGTCGGCGCGGCGCTGATCCTCGCGCTGCTCCTGGCGGCCGCGTTGGCCGGAGTGCTCGCTCCCCATGATCCCGCGGCTCAGATCGGGCGGCGGCTGACCCCGCCCAGCGAGGCGTACGCCC
>JAUJPG010000002.1:13485-201789 GCA_030447245.1 Chloroflexota bacterium
GATCCCGCGGCTCAGATCGGGCGGCGGCTGACCCCGCCCAGCGAGGCGTACGCCCTCGGTACCGACGAGCTCGGTCGCGACGTTCTGAGTCGGATCATCTACGGCACGCGGATCTCGTTGTACGTCGGCGTCGTCTCCGTCGGGATCGCGCTCGGGATTGGCGGAACGCTAGGCCTGATCGCCGGCTACTTCGGCGGCTGGTTGGACAACCTCTTGATGCGGCTGATGGACGTCATGTTCGCGATCCCATCGCTGGTCCTGGCGATCGCCATCACCGGCATTCTCGGCCCCAGCCTGCGCAATGCGATGATCGCCATCGGGCTCGTCTACACGCCCAACTTCGCCCGAGTCGCGCGAGGTCCGGTCCTGTCGGTCATCCAGCACGAGTACATCGCGGCGGCTCGAGCGATTGGCGCGCGCGACTGGCGGATCATCGCGCGGCACGTCCTGCCCAACGTGACGGCCCCGCTTGTGGTCCAGACAACGCTGAGCCTCTCCACGGCGATTCTGGCCGAGGCGGTGCTGAGCTTCCTCGGCCTGGGCACCCAGCCGCCTGAGCCATCCTGGGGCACGATGCTCGGGACCGGTCGGAAGTTCATGGAGACGGCGCCCTGGGTGGCCGTGTTCCCCGGGGCGGCGATCATGCTGGCGGTCCTCGGCTTCAATCTTTTGGGGGACGGCCTGCGCGACGCGCTCGACCCGCGCCTGAAGTAGAGGGTCACACGTTCGGGACGGCCGCGCGCCAGCCGCGGGGCTGTCCATGTCATGGAGGAGGAGAACTCATGTCGCCTGCGCGTGCCGCGAAGAAGACTGCCGAGTTCGTGTGGCTGAATGGGGAGCTCGAGCCGTGGGATTCGGCGACGCTCCACGTCAGCACCGTCGCTGCTACCGGCCACTTCAACGTCTTTGAGGGAATCAAGGCGTATCTGGGCAGCGATGGAGACACCCTGAACGTCTTCGGACTGGCGGCGCACATCCGTCGGCTTGCCGCTTCGATGAAGCTCACCCGGATGGCCTGCCGATGGACCGAAGACGAACTGTGCCAGGCGGTCGTCGACCTGCTGCGGAAGAACGGCACGCGGGAGGACAGCTACATTCGGCCGGTCGCGTTCTTCAGCGGGCTCCAGCACGCCGATTTTCCGTCCGAGCTGAACGCCGAGCCGGAGGTGCTCATCTGGACCCGCCCTTTCAAGACAACCCTCGGGACGGATCGGGCGCTGGCCTGCCAGGTCAGCTCGTGGACGCGCTTGACCGACAACCAGATGCCCCCGCGAATCAAGACCATGTCGAACTATCAGAACAACCGCCTGGCCGCCCTGGAGGCCAGGACGAACGGCTACGATAGCGCGGTGCTCCTGGGCCCAGACGGCAAAGTGACCGAGGGCCCCGGGGCCTGCGTGTTCATCGTCCGCGACGGCGTCGCTTTGACGCCGCCGGTAACGGCCGGCATCCTGGAAAGCGTGACCCGCGCCGCCGTGATGCGCCTGCTCTCGGAGCTGGACGTCCGAATGGTCGAGCGTCCGATCGACCGCACCGAGCTGTATCTGGCGGACGAGGCCTTCTTCTGCGGCACCGGCTGGGAGATCCTGCCGATCACCAGCTTTGACCGCCTGCCTGTCGGAAACGGCGAGATGGGGCCCCTGACACGCAACCTCGACCGGCTGTATCACGACGCGGTTCGCGGCGCCCGTGCTCGCGATCGTGAGTGGCTGACGCGGGTGTGAGCGTCAGGCCCGGGAGGTCCTGAGGACGAACAGCCGATGCCGGTGCAGCTGGCTCGTCCCGCATCACGGTGGCCGTTGGAGGGTCGAGGCGGGCCGGCTCTGAGGCGTCAGATCGGACCACGAGTGTATCCGCCTGAGCCGCCAGCAGGCTGGCGACGAGCCCGAGCGCGTCCGCGGCCGACGACCCGATCCGTCAGTCCGCGCGTGCGGTCAGTATTCTGACCGCGGGTCCTCGTCGTCAGACGGGCAGGACTCCGGTGCCACTGGCGAGTCCGGCAAGGGGGCGCCGACCCCTGGTCCGCCCGCCGCTCCCGGCGCGCTGGTGATCGTGGCCTGGGTCAGCCCCTGCTCATCCCGCGCCTCGATCTGGACGCTGCTGAACGGCGCGACCGCTAGGGCGGTGTCCAGGCGGAAGCGCCCCCGCGGATCCGAAGCCGCCGTGAACTGGTGGCTCGCACCGGCGGCGCGGACGGTGATCTCGACGCGCTCACCCGGTCGGTAGCCTTCGCCGACGAGCACCAGTTGCCCGTTGCCGAAGGACGGGGTCATCCACCCCTGGGCGGCAGCTGCCCCGGCGATCAGGAGTGTCATCAACGGGGCCAGCGCTCCCTCCCGCTGATCAGCACAGGTGGGTCGAAGAGGGTGACCCCCCCGAACGGGCGTTGCCCGGCCTGGACAAGGGCGGCGCCCGCCCCCGGGGACGCGAGCCGGAAGTTCGTGCCTTCCTGACTGCCGCTGCCCTCACGGGCCGCACAGCTGGGTACTGTCTGGAGGATTCTCCGGAATCCGGACGATCCCATTGGGCTCGGCGTAGACCACCTCCGGGTCTGCCTGGAACTCGGCGACCTTCTCCGGGATGGTCCCCGCCGGAATCGACAGCACGTGAACCTCAATGTGGGGAATGACCGACAAGACTGTGGCTCCGTGCCGAGCGCTGACCAGATGCGGGTCGGCCCAGGGTGTGAACTTCACCAGCAGTTCGTCGGGAACACACTCGGGCGGCAGGGGAGGCCATGGCTGGTCGGCATTGGCGACCAGCGCGACCATGCTCGTCAGTGCGAGCACTGCCAGACTCGAGCCCAGCCATCGCGTCGGACCGATCATCAGTCGCACCGGGCAATAGGGTTCCAACGAATGACGCTTGTCGCGGTTTGGCGCGCCGTCTGTCTGTCTAATAACGGTTCGCCCCACAGTCTTGGCAAGCAGGCGCGCAAAACCGCAGCGACGCGGCCGCTCCGCTGACCAGTGCGGCCCCACCCGCAACAACTGCTATAGAGGATTAGCAGGCCGCGATCCCCAGTACTGCCCTGCACGCGTTGACCCGCCCCGAGCGCCAGTAAGACCCGGTGCCGACGATCTTGTCGGCACTCTGCTCAATGATATTGCGGACGCATTCGCTTCCGCTGCACGTGCCAGTCGACCAGACCAGCCCCGCGACGCCGGCCACGTGCGGAGAGGCCATCGACGTGCCGCTGATCGTTCCGTACGTGACACCCCTCTTCCAGATCCTGTTGGCGTGATCGGGCGCGGTCGACAGGATGTCCTTGCCCGGCGCAGCAACGTCGACCCATGCGCCGTAGTTGGAGAAGCTCGCCTTGGCGTCGTTCCGGTCCGTCGCGGCGACTGCGATCACGTTGGTGTAAGCAGCAGGATAAAACATGCTGCTGTTCCCGTCGTTGCCGGCCGCCGCGACCACGACCACGCCCTGACCCCAAGCGTAATTTACTGCCAACTCAACCGTGCTCGAAGCGCCGGAGCTACCCAGACTCATGTTGATCACCTTGCTGGCACCTCTGACGGGGTCGGCGCTCCAGGTGATACCGTTGGCTATCCAGGACCAGTTTCCGCTTCCATTGTCGCCGAGGACCTTCACGTTATAGAGCGGACAGTCGGGACACGTGCCGGAGACGCCGGTCGAGTTGTTGTTGGTCTTGGACCCGGCAGTTCCGGCGACGTGGGTGCCGTGACCGTACTTATCTTCCGTCGTGCTGCTGGTCGTGAAGTTTATGTCCTTATCGACTTTCTTGCTGTTGCCCCTGAGGTCCTCGTGGCTCAGGTCGATCCCGGTATCGAGGATGGCAATCGGTCCGTTCCCATTGCCTTTGGTCCCGCCGTCCCTGGTCCAGGCCTCGTAGGCGTCTATGTCCGCGTCGGTCGTGCCGCCGTTCTGCCCGGTGTTGCGGTATTGCCACTGGTCGTGGAACCTGGAATCGTTTGGGTAGGCACTGGTACCATGGTCCACCGCATGGTAGCGGCCGTTCACCTCAGCGAACAGGACGTTCGGGTTGCGCTCCAAGGCAGTAACCTGGGAGCGCTCTCGGCCAACTGGCACGCTGAGCACCTTGACGTCAATCCCCGGTATGACTGCCTTCTCCTGGACCCCGTTTTGTCGATACGCCTCGCTGACCCCCTGGGGTGACGTGCCCGGCCTAAACTTGACCAGGATCTCGCCGGGCTCGAAGTCGATCAATGGCTGAGCCGACGCCAAACTCTGCGGGCCCTGAGCGGACTGCAGCACCAGCAGCAGAACAAACGAACCGGCCAGCACGAACCTACCTGCCAGTCTCATTGGTGACCCTCCGCTCTTGCTTTTCGCCAGCGTAATATACCACGAGTGCCGAACGGACCGGGACCCAGCTTGACACGAGGCAAGTGGCAGGCAACGACAGCCGTCCAGCGCGGGCCCCATGTGCGACCCTTCGGAGCATTGGCTCAGTCCCCAGCCTCCCCGTCCGGCAGATGCAGGTGCGGTGCGATCTCAGCGGCTGTGGCGTGTCGAAGGGTTACCTGAGCCGCCTCGAGACCCGGAAGGTCAGGGACCCGAACCCGAACATCCTCCGCACCCTGGCCGACTGCTACGGGGCGGACTGCCTCCAATTCATGCGGCAGAACGGCTACCCAGTCCCGATCCCATCGAACGGAGGGTGCGACCATCTGGTCTTCGCCGGCGCCGAGCACCTGACCGAAACCGAGCGCACCGACATCCTGGACATCATCACGCTGAAGCTCCGCCGACGCTGGGCGAGCTGATCGCCAGCACGCGGCTCGAACCCGACGAGTGGCATTCCGCTTGCCCGCGGTCAGGGGTCGCGGACACTCCACCCATCGCCGGGGCCATGGGCGACGACGCCGGGGCGCACCTGCGTCCAGGGGCGGCGCCAAGGCGACCCAGCTGTCAACCAACTCGGTCCAAGCCGTGTGTCGAGCGTGGGTCAGGCGCTTCTGACCTGGATGCTGTTCCAGCCGCTGGCGCCGTCGGTGCTGGGAGGACGAAGTCGCGGGTCTGGAGCTGGCACCGCCACCTGCCGTCCGTCGCGCGGGCGACGAGCCTGGCGGTCTCGCCGGCGGTGGTTGAAGGTGCCTTCCCAGCGCACCCAGGCGTCCCTGCCGGGGCGGGCTCGACGAAGGTTGCCCGGCTGCCAGGAGCCGCCGCCGTCGGCGCTGAACTCCACCTTCAGGATCCCGCGGTCGGCTGCGTACGCGATGCGGCGATCCGCTGCTGGCCGGGGGCGAGCGGCGCGCCCGAGGCGGGCACGTCGATCCTGGACATGGTCTTGACGAGACCGTCTTTGTTCCAGTTGCGCTGGGCGTACCAGTCGGGGACCACGCGGTTCAGCGGCCGAATGCCGCGGACCCACTTGGCGCTTTTGTAGCCGTAGCGGCCGGGCACCAGCACTCTCGACGAAGTCCGGGTAGCCGTGCTCGTCGCGCGGGGGAGGACCTCGCCGTTAATCTCGTAGGCGACGAGCGTCTGCCCGGATCGAGCGCGGCTTCGACGGGGATGGTGCTGGTGAACTCGTCGGCCCCGACCAGCGACACGGCGACGACGCCCTTTGGCTTGCGCGCGTACCTGACCACGCGGTTCAGCGGCCGAATGCCCGCCGGCCAAGTCGAGCACGGTCTTGAGCGGCACGCCCCTCCAGGCGGCGGTGCTGATCAGATCGCAGCCCGGCACCAGGGAGCACTCCGAGACGTAGTTGCTGATGCACTCGAGCGTCTTGGCGATCTCGACAGTCGGGAGCTGGCGGAGGGTTCGATAGTCGAGCTGGACCCGGCGCTTGCAGCTCGCCGTCCAGTACGAGTCGCCAGCCCTCGGCTCGATCATCGGATCGGACACCGCGTTCTTGGTGACGTGGTAATGGTTCTCCGTGGCGGTGATCAGCTCCGCCAGCGTGCCCGGCTGACGACCGCCCGCCGTGATCGCACCGTACTCGTCGCGAGCAATCTGCTTGCTCATCGGCCGCGGGGCCGGCAGGCCCGCGGTGGCAGTCGGCGCGGCCGTCGGGCCTGCCGTGGGCGCGGACGTGGGTGGGGGTGTTGGGGCGGCGCTAGCCTGCAACTGGGCCGGGGTCGCGCTGGCGTCCGTGGCGCTGGCGACCGGCGTCGATAACGGGGGCGAACTTGGCGGTGCAGTCGCGGTGGGGGCCGCGGAGTTGGCCGCTGTCGCCGCGATTCCGGGCGTCGGCTCGACCCTGGCGAGGGGCAGCTGCTCCCTCCGCCGCGCCGGCCGAGCCAGAGGACTGCCAGGAACGATGCCGTGGCTGGTGCGAGCCCTGCCAGGAACGCGCGGCGCGCCACAATCCCCGGCGCGATCCGCCGGTGGCTGGCCGGAGTCCGCTCCACGGCCTCGGTGGAGCGATCGCTCCACCAACGCCCGAGCAGCAGGAGCGTGGAGTAGGTCAGCGCGATCGTCAGGTACGCGGCATTGACGAGCGCGGGTCCCTCGAAGAGCTCGCTCCCGAAGAGCCCACCCCGGTGATCGGCATGATGCCGCCCATCGCCACCAGGTACAGCGCGGGCCGGACGCCCAGATGGTCCAGGGCGAACGCGCGAGCTGCCCCCGGCAGCGTTCCGAGCGCGAGGAGAGCCAGCGCCATGCCGCCGGCGGCCGTGTAGAGCGCGTACACCTTGGCCTGGGCCCCGAAGCGTCCAATGCCCGATTCAAGGTCTCGGCGGCACGAAGACCAGTACCCACTCCATCACGCGTTCCGGCAGCGTCCGGATCTGGAACGCGTCCCGCGCCCAGAACATCAAGCCAATCGCCACGGCCGTGGCGATCGACGCGACCGCCAGGCTCGTGACGGGCTTCCGCCCAGCTCGATCGCTGGCGTGTCTTTGCATTGCCTGATCACCTCTCGGCGGGCGCCACTCACCGCGGTGAATTGGTCGCTCGTCAAGGCTACGCCAGCCGCTGGCGGCTGGATCAGCGCGTGAGCCGGACAGCGCAGGACGTGGAACGGCGTACGGTTGTCCCTACCGACCTCCGGGTGTGGGGCTGCACGTGGACGACCCGCAGCATGGGACAGGCCGGCGCTAGCGGACGGGTGCGCCCCGGGCCGATCCGGCCAGCGCCGCTCGGGCACTCGCAGTACGGCCCGCCCGGCGTCCGAACACGGCGCCGGCCATCAGCCCGCTCCCGCCCGGATAGTTGTGGTAGAACAGCCCGCCGACGAGCTCGCCGGCGGCGAAGAGCCCGGCGATCGGCTTGCCCGCACGATCGAGCACGCGCGCGTCGGCGTCGATGCGCACGCCGCCGAAGGTAAACGTGATCCCAACGGTGACCGGGTAGGCCAGGTAGGGCGGGCTGTCGAGCCGCTGCGCCCAGTTCGACTTGGGCGGCTCGACGCCGAGCGTGCGCTTACCGTCCTTGATCGAGGGATTGAACTCGCCCTCCTGGACGGCCGCGTTGAAGTCGTCCACCGTGCGCTCGAGCGCTTCCGGCTGGAGCCCGAGCCCGGTGGCCAGCTCGCGGATCGTGTCCGCGACGACCCTCGTGGCGCTCGGAATCATGTACTCGTCTTTCCGCAGCAGCGGGACGACCTTCTGATCGTACAGCTGGTAGGCTATCGCGCCCGGCTGCCGCAGGACCTCGCGGCCGTACTTGGCGTACGTGTAGTTGCGGAAGTCGGCCCCTTCGTCGACGAAGCGCCTGGCCTCGCGGTTGACGATCAAGCCGATCGGGTAACCGAGCTTCGAGAGCTGGTTCGTCAGCTCCCAGTCGCCGGTCGGCGGCGCGTCGGCGTCCCAGAAGACGGCGTGGCAGCCGCTCCAGTGCCCGTAGGGCTGTGCGCCCGCCTCCAGCGCCATGTGGAGTCCCTCGCCCGTGTTGGCCGCGGTGCCGCGCACTTTGGCGATGTCCCAGTTCGGTCCAAGATACTGGGCTCGCATGCGCGGGTCGGCCTCGAAGCCACCGCTCGCCAGGATCACCGCGCCCGCGGCGATCTCTTCGCGCGTGCCGGCTCCGACGACCGTCACGCCGTTGACCCCGCCCCGCCCGTCGCGCAGCAGACCGACGACCGGCGAGTCGTAGCGAACCTCGATTCCACTGGCGCTCGCAGCTGCCGTGTGCTGCTCCATCAAGCCGCGACCACCGTCGACCGTTCCGAGCGCCAGTCCGCCGAAGAACTGAACTCGCTCGCCAACCCGGAACGACTGACGGGCGTACATCAGCTCCCAGCGGATGCCCTGATCCCGCATCCAGCGGACGGTCTCAAGAGATTCGCCAACGAGGATGGCGCTGAGCTCAGGATCAGAGCGGCCTTCGGTCAACGTGCGGAGGTCAGCCATGAAATGGTCGGTGGTATAGGCGGGCAGATCGATGCTGGCCGCCTGTTCGTCGCTCAAGTCGTCGACGAGTGAGCGGACGTCGTCGAGCGTACCGTAGGCAACGCGGAACGCACCGGCAGTGAAGTAGCTGTTGCCGCCGGATCGGTTCCGCGGAGCTTTCTCGAGCACCAGGACGCGCGCGCCGTGCGCGCGAGCGGCGTGGGCTGCACAGAATGCGGCGTTCCCCGCTCCCACGATCACGACGTCGTACCGTTCGCTCATGCAGCCTCCGCTCGCGCCATCACTTCGGTCCCGTTTGCTGGTCCCACTCGCCCCACAGTGGTCCTCCGGCCGGCACGTGTCGAGGAGCTCACGCCGTTGCAGGACCGCGAGGTCCCCCGCGGGATCGATGGTACTCCGCTAGGGAACGAGGCTCGCGCGCGTGATGTGGCCCTGGTCCTGCGCGGCCATGACCTCGTTGATCTCTCCGAGCGGGAACTTGTGGGACACGATCCGATCGTACGGGTACGAGTCGCGGGTTCGAGCTAGGACGTCCAGCGCGTCGTGCAAGTGCTGGCGACTATAGTGGTTGTTTCCCAGCACCGCCACATTGCCGATCGTCCAGAGGGCGGGATCGGCCTGGTAGGTCAGGCCGGGACTGATGTTGCCGATCTCGACGTAGCGCCCGCCAGAGCCGACCATCCGCACGCCTTCGTCGATGACTGCTGGAAAGCCGGCCAGCTCCATAACCACGTCGGCGCCCCAACCGTCGGTCAGCTCCTTGACCCTGGCGATGCGACGATCGGGCTCGGGCAGCTCGCGCAGGTCGATCAGCTCGTCGGCCCCGAACGCCGCGGCGAGGTCGAGCCGCTCGGTCACGCCGTCCACGACGATGATCCTGCCGGCCCCACGCTCGCGCGCGAGGGCGATGGCGTACAGGCCAAGGCCGCCGGCTCCCTGGATCACGACCTGCTCGCCCACCTCAAGTCTGGCCACGTCCCAGCCGCAGGTGACCTGGGCCATGGCGCAGTTGACCCCGGCAACAAGCTCGTCTGGTAGCTCGTCGGGGACCTTGAAGACGATGTGATTCGGATAGAGATAGAAGTAATCTCCGAATGTGCCCTTGAAATGAGGCCAGTCGTCGCAGGGGGTCGCGCGATGGTGCATCCGGTTCGGACAGCACCACTCCTTGCCCCTCAGGCACGCGCGGCAGCGACCGCAGGGGAAGAAGTAGCCGAACACCACCCGATCGCCGACCGCGAGGGGCTGACCGTCTGAGGCAGTCGTGACGCCCTCGCCGAGCGCTGCGATTCGGCTAACGCCCTCGTGTCCCTGGTGGATCGGAAGCGCCCGCCCACGCTTGGCGGGATCGAGCTCGCCGCGCCAGACGTGGAGGTCGGAGCCGCACACGTTGGCGAGCGTGATCCGCACGAGCGCGGCGCCGGGTCGCGGCTCGGGCACCGGGTACTCGTTGATTCGAAACGGCTGGCCGACGCCGTAGAACGCCGCCGCGCGACCCCGCTCTGTCATGGTGCAACCTCCGCATGGAACGGCAGCGGTGTCCCAGAACCTTGAACGTCATCGCGGCCGACCAGCATCGCGCCGCCACCGCGCCGGAAAGCGGCAGGCACGCTCGCTTTCCGCACCATGGTACGCCGGGAACCGTCCGCGACGGGTCTGGTTCGCGCTAGCGTCGCCAGGGTACCCTCGCCTCGTGCGTGCCCAGGCGCGCGGCAGGAGGACTGATGAGAGTCTCCGGTGAGGTCGTGGTGGTGACCGGCGCGGCGTCCGGCATCGGTCGGGCGTCGGCACGCCTGTTCGGGCGAGAAGGGGCTCGGCTGGTGCTCGGAGATCTGGACGAGGCGGCAGGACAGCAGCTGGCCGCCGAGATCGGCGCCGATGACGCTGGCGCGGCGATGTTTGTGCGGACTGACGTCACCTCGGGGAGCGACGTCAAACGGTTAGTGGACGCTGCCGTGGAACGCCATGGGCGGCTGGATGGCATCTTCAACAACGCCGGGATCTCGCTGGTGGGATCGCTCCTCGACGCCACGGAAGATGATTTTGACCGGGTGGTGGCAGTCAATCTGAAGGGCGTCTATCTCGGCTGCAAGCACGCCTTGCCGCACTTGCTGGCCAATCCGAGCGGCGGCGCCATTCTGAACATGTCGTCCAACGGCGGGCTGATCGGTCGGCCCGGCGACCCGCTCTACAACGCCACCAAGCACGGGGTCATGGGCTTGACGAAGTCGCTGGCGCTGGCCTACGCCGACCAACGTGTGCGGGTCAATGCCGTCTGCCCGGGCCCGATCGACACGCCGATGGTCTGGGGCGGACTGGAGGCGGGTGGCGACCGCGATGCCTACGCGCGCCGGGTGGTTGCAAGCTGCCCCACGCCACGGCTTGCGAGCCCCGAGGAGGTCGCCCGAGCGGCGCTGTTCTTGATCTCCGACGAGGCCAGCTTCATCACTGGGGTGGGGCTGGCCGTCGACGGCGGCAAGGCGGCCGGCGTCTTCAAACCCGAGCGCTACCGCACCGACTTCGATCTCCTCTAGTCTCCCTCGCTCGATCGTCATCTATAGTGTGGTGGTTGCATGACGAGCACGGGCCTGCGCCGCACGGAGCCGGCATGCCCGCGGCTGAGGAAGCGAGTCCGCATTGGGAGGCGCTGCATGCGACACGATCTGAGCAACAGTAGCGAACACGGGGTGCGCTGATGGCCGACCCGCTCGTCTTGTATGCGCCGGTCGGCATGCTGGGCTATGGGTTCCCGGAGAAGTCCCTGGACGCCGCGCTCGGAAAGGACCTGGCGCTCTTCGGCATGGACGCCGGCTCCACCGATCCGGGCCCGTATTACCTGGGGGTAGGCCGCTCCTACACCAGCCGCGTGATGGTCAAGCGCGATCTCGGCCTCCTCCTGCCGGCCGCTCGCCGCAAGGGAGTTCCGCTGATCATCGGATCGGCCGGCGGCGCCGGGGGCGCTCCGCACCTGGCCTGGACGGTCGATATCGTGCGCGAAATCGCGGCGGAGCACGGCCTCCACTTCCGGATGGCCGTCATCCAGGCCGAGCAGGACAAAGACGTGCTCCGGGCGAAGCTCGGACGCGGGGAGATCTTCGACTTCGAGACCGGCCGTGACCTCCAGCCCTCCGACATCGACGCCTGCACCCGCATCGTCGGCCAGATGGGCGTCGAACCGATTGTCGACGCGCTCGCTGCCGAGGCCGACGTAATCGTGGCTGGACGGGCGTTCGACGCGGCGCTCACCGCGGCTCTGCCGATCCTGCGCGGCTACGACCGCGGTCTTGCGCTGCACATGGGCAAGATTGTCGAGTGCGGCTCGCTGGTCGCCGTGCCGCGCACTTCGGATGGCGTGATCGCCCACCTGTACTCGGACCACTTCCTGATCGAGCCGGCGGATCCAGACAAGCGCTGCACGGTCGACATCGTCGCCGCCCACACGCTGTACGAGAAGTCCGACCCGTATCGGCTCGGCCTGCCAGGCGGGATGCTCGATTTGACCGAGGCGCGCTTCGAGCGGCACGACGACCGGACCGTCCGCGTGTCCGGCAGCCGCTTCGTTCCGGCCCGCGACTACACCATCAAGCTGGAAGGCGCGGCGCGGGTGGGCTACCGCACCATTTGCGTGGCTGGCGCGCGCGACCCCATCCTGATCAGCCGTTTCGACGAGGTTGTCGAGCGAGTTGAGGCCAAACTGCGGAACGACCTGGCCGGCGTGATCCCGCCGGACAGCTATCAGCTCGTGTTCCGCCAGTACGGTCGGAACGGCGTGATGGGCGTACTCGAGCCGGGGCCGCCGGCCGAGCCGCATGAGCTTGGGATCGTCATCGAGGTGGTCGCGGCGAGCCAGGAGACGGCGGACACGGTCTGCGCGCTGGCTCGCTCGGCAACCCTACACCAGGGCTACGAGGGTCGGCTCGCCAATGCCGGCAACCTGGCCTTCCCTTACTCGCCGGCCGAGTTCGCCGCGCCCGAGGTGTATGAGTTCCGCGTGTATCACTTGATGCGGGTCGACGATCCGTGTGCGCCATTTCCAACTTCCTGGGTACACGTTTGAGCGGCATGGTCCGGATGGCGCGCTTGCGGGACGTCGCGGCAGTGGTGCGGAGCAAGAACGCTGGGCCGTTCCGACTGACCCTCGACATCCTGTTCAAGGACGTGGATACCTATACACGGGTCAAGGCACGACGGGCCATTACGCCGGAGCTGATCGCGCGGCTCTATGGGGTTCGCCCGGATCAGATCACCGACTTCGTCGAGTTCGATCCCGGTCTGGCCATCAAGGCGACGTTCCCGCGTCCGGTGAGCTCGGGGACGATCGGCGACACCGACGTCTACGGCGCTCAGCAGCATGCGCCGCTGCTCGACATCCTCATTCCGATGGATGACGATCCGTGACCGGTTGGTCCCGCGGCGTGCGCCGCACATGACCCCGTTCCGGCCGCTCCGCTCGCTCCTGTTCGCGCCAGGTAACCGGCCGCGGATGCTGGCCAAGGTCGGCACGGTCGGCGCCGACGCGGTGGTGATCGACCTCGAGGACGCGGTACCGCTCGACGAAAAGACGGACACGCGCGCCGTGGTTCGTGAGGCCCTTGAGAGCCAGGACTGGCGCCGGGTCTACGTTCGCATCAACGCGATTGTCGCACGCACAGATTACTCGGCCGCGTCGGGCCTCGACGACATTGAAGCGGTCGCCATGCCTGCGCTGACCGGAATCATTCTGCCGAAAGTCGACACTCCCGAGGATGTGTTCGCGGCGGCCGAGTCGCTGGCCGCGGCCGAGCGCCGCCTGGACGTGGAGGACGGTCGGTTCGAGATCATGCCGATTCTCGAGACGGCCCGCGGTGTGCTGAGCGCCGAGCGGATCGCGGGCGCCCACCCGCGCGTCCGTCGGCTGTGCTTCGGCGCTGGCGACTTCACGACCGACATCGGCGTGGAATGGACCAAGGATGGGCTGGCATATCTCTACGCGAGATCGCTCGTGGCCCTGGCGTCGAGGGCGGCCGAATGTGAGCCGCCGGTCGATACGGTCTTTCCGGACATCCACGACGGCGAGGGCCTACGCGGGGACGCGGAGCTGGCGCTCAAGCTCGGCTTTCAGGGTAAGCTCGCGATCTACCCGGCCCAGGTTCCGATCATCAACGGGATCTTCACGCCTTCATCGGAGCGGGTCGCCGAGGCGCGCCGCTGGATCGCCGCGTTTGAAGCTGCGCTGCGCGAGGCCAAGGCGTCCGTCACGGTCGACGGCAAGATGCTGGACTACGCCAACGTGGCCCAGTTCCGCCGTCTGGTGGCGATCGCCGACGCACTCGAGACGACCTGACCGCGCCTCACCGAGCTGGATCTCCCTGGCGGTCACGCCACTGGCGGAGCACCGGCCAGACGAGCGGGTCCTCCTGGCCCAGGCGCCAGCTCGCGACGCCACCGGCCCCGTGGCGGTCAGCCAGCCCGAGACGCGCCGCGGCGCCGCTGCTGTCCTCCAGCCAGACTTCATGGTCCTGGATGGCGCCCGGTGGCGGGGTGGGCCGCGGAGTGGGCGTAGGGGTGGGACCAGGGGCTGCGACGGGACAGGGCGGGGGCTCCCGCACGGTGATCTCGTGCTGCAGGGGCGCCGGCCGGGCGCGCGTTGGCGGAGGGTCGCCCGCCCGGGCCTGGTAGCGGAACGTTGCGGACTGGGTCTCAGGGTCAGTGGTGATCGCGACCTGATGGTGCTCGGCAAGCGCGGCGGACTGGGCGTAGGTCAGGGCGCGGGACCCGCCTGAGGTCGTGTTCCAGTCGTAGCCGTAGAAGGCAAGTCCGAGCAGTACCTTGTCAGGCGGGATCTGGGACGTCGCGAAGGCGAGCGCCTGGTCGACCGAATTGTAGGGGGCGATCGATCCTGGCCCACTCCACGGCCCGTGGTACTCGTAGGTCATGATTGTGACCAGGTCGACGTGCTCGCCGAGAGCGGCGTAGTCGTACGCGCCTGCCCAGCCGGTGGTCACGTCGCGGGGCTTGGGAGGAATGGCGAGCGCCAGCGCCTTACCGCGCTCGTGCAGCGCCGCGCCGAGCCGGGCGACAAAGGCGGTGTAGGCCGCGCGGTCGTCCGACTGCACGCCCTCGAGGTCGAGGTCGAAGCCGTGGTAACCCTCGGCCACGACGTACTCGACGATCTGCCCGATAGCTCGTAGCGACACATCCTCGTCGGTCAGCAGCCGATGGTTCAGCCATCCGGACAACGTCAGCAGCGACGGGAAAACCTGGATCCCGTGCAGCGCGGCAAACTGCTTGAGCGTTTGGTCGTCGCGGCTGCCCAGCTGCCCGCAGGCATCGATAGTGACCCACTGGGCGGCGACCACGTCGATCGCCTCAGGGTTCGCGACGAGCGACGACCAGGAGGTGGGGTCGTAGGGCACGTAGTAGCCAAGCACCCGACGCCCCGCGGCGGGCTGGGACGTGGACGTCGCGACGGGCGAGATCGCCGCCAGAAGCACGACCAGCATCAGTGCGCGCAGGACCCGTCGCATGATCACGACCCCTGAGCCGCGGCGTCGCGGCCCTGGATGGCCGCCCAGACACGGTCTGAGGTCAGCGGCATCTGCAGATCGCGGATGCCAAGCGGAGCCAGAGCATCCAGGACGGCGTTCACGATGGCCGGCGGCGCTGTCACGCAGCCGGACTCGCCGACTCCCTTAGCGCCAAGCGGGTTGAAGGGCGAGGGTGTCTCGACGAGATCGAGCTCGTAGTCCGGCACCATGTGAGCGGTCGGCAACGCGTAATCGCCAAGGCTTGCGGTCAGGAGCTGGCCGTCCTCGTCCCACGCCATGCGCTCGTAGAGGGCTTCGCCAATGCCCTGGGCCAGCCCGCCCGCGACCTGGCCGTGAACGATCAGCGGGTTGACCACCGTGCCAATATCATCCACCGCGACAAATCGCTCCAACTTGACCCGCCCGGTCTCTCGTTCGATCCGCACCAGGGCCACCGCCGCGCCGAAGGGAACCGCGTCGCCCGAAGCCTTGAAGCTGAGCTCCTCACGTAACCCGCGTTCGCCGGGCTCGAGCCCCACGCCTCGCTGCGCGGCCCGCGCGATCTCGGTGAGCTGTACCCGTCGACCCGGCACACCGACCACTTCCACACCGCCGCGCTGGTAGACCAGATCGTCCGGCGCGGCCTCGCGCAGCGCGGCCGCGACCTGGACCGCCTTCCGCTTCAAGCCATCGCCAGCCGCGGACAGCGCGCCTCCGCCCAGCACCATGCTGCGGCTGCCACCGGTCCCGCCGCCGCTCGGCGTCGCGGCGGTGTCGCCGTGGAGCACCCGGACCCGCTCGAAGGGCACTCCGAGCTGGTCGGCGACAACCTGGGCGAAGCTGGTCTCGTGACCCTGGCCGTGCGACGACGAGCCGGTCCGCGCAACGACCGACCCGTCCGGCTCGATTTCGACCGCGCCGAATTCCTGACCCTGTCCGCTCACCTCGATTGTCGTGGCAATGCCAACGCCCACCAGCTCGCCGCGCTCGCGGGCACGCCGCTGCTCCTCTCGCAGCCGCTCGTAACCCGCTAGCTCGAGGGCTCGGGCCAGCCCCCGATCGTAGTCGCCGCTGTCGTAGACCGAGCCGACCGGCGACGTGTACGGGAACTGGTCAGGCTGAATAAAGTTACGCCGCCGCACGTCGACCGGGTCGAGGCCGAGTCGGCGGCCAACCTCCTCGATCGCCCGCTCGGCGACGAACGCCGCCTCGGGCCGACCGGCGCCGCGATACGGCCCGGTCGGCGCGGTGTTGGTGTAGACGCCCACCGCCTCGGCCCGAAAGGTGGGGATGCGGTACGCGCCAGTTGCGTAGTCGGTGACCCGCAGGGGCGGCGCGGCAATCGGGTGCATCAGAACGCCGCCGATGTTGAAGATCGTCCGTGTCTTCAGTCCGGTCACGACTCCCTCGCCGGTGAAGGCCACGTCGACGAGGTTCACCTGGTCGCGCCCCTGGACGGTGAACTGGAGATCCTCGTGGCGGGTCGAGACCCAGCGGACCGGCCGTCCCAGGTCCATTGCCAGTAAGACGACGGCCAGCTCGTCCGGGTAGAGGGCGCTCTTCGAGCCGAACGCCCCGCCGACGTCCGGTGCAATCACCCTGATCGAGGCTTCCGGACGGCCCAGCACGGCGGAAAGCAGGCTGCGCGTCAGGAACGGCGACTGGGTGGAGCGCCAGACGGTCAGGAGATCGGCAACGCGATCATAATGGCCCAGGATCCCGCGCGGCTCGAGCGGAACCTGGGCAAGCCGGCTGTGCGTCAGCCTCAGCGAGAGGGTCTCCTCCGCCTGGGCGAAGGCCTCGTCGACGTCGCCGCCCTCTTTCGCGATGCGGTACGCAACGTTCGTTCCGAACTCAGGGAAGAGGATCGGGGCGTCCGACTCGAGGGCCCGCTCGGCCGAGGTCACGACCGGCAGCGGCTCGTACTCCACCTGCACCAGCTCGGCCGCGTCCCGGGCCAGGTAGGGGTCCTCCGCGACGACGGCGGCGACAGGATAACCGACCATAGTGACCCGGTCGTGCGCCAGAGGCGGCAACGGTGACAGGTTGAGCGTTTCGAAGGAGAGGCGGTTGGGCAGCCGCGGCGTGTCCTTTAGGCGCGCGCCGTCCCAGGCCGCGAGCACGCCCGGCAGCGCCTCGGCCGCCCTCAGGTCGACTCGCGCGATCCGCGCGTGGGCGTAGGTGCTGCGGACGAACACCACGTCAACGGTCCCCGACTGGCGCAGGTCGTCGACGTACTGACCCTGCCCCTGCACCAGCCGCGGGTCTTCGACCCGTCTGCGGTGCGCCCCGACTTCGAGATCAACGGTAGCGTGCATGAAACCCCTCTCACGTCGGTGCCTCTGAGCGACGGCCGAGTGACCGGGCGCTCGTGGGCTCCCGGACAGGGATCTTACGCCCTCGGCTATCGTGCCGGCCCCTCTCGCAAGGGTCGGCGCGGCCCGAGCGCGCCAGTCCACGGTCGGGCTAGTATTGTGGATTCGGCTCGGAGCGCGGCCATGCTTGCCGAAACCGTCCTGGATACCGACGCTCTGCTGGGCTCCTTGCTAGAGCAGGTCGGCCTCGAGCGGCCCGAGGCGAACGAGGTCAGTATCGTCGGTCGCGATCCAATCTGGGCGTCGAAGTACCCGATTGGCGAGGCGGCGGCGGTGGCGCTCGCGGCGATCGGCGTGGCAGTCAATCACCTGTGGGAGCAACGGACCGGCCGACGCCAGCGGGTGCGGGTGGAGGTGCGCAGAGCCGCGGCCTCGCTCCGCGGTCACGCGTTCCAGCGCCTGAACGGTGAGGAGACTCCGCGAGAACCGTTCCCAGAGCTGGCCTATTCCGACCTTTACCGTTGCCGCGATGGCCGCTGGATCCAGTTGCACGGCGGATTTCCGCACCTGGGCCAGGGCACTGCCGAGGTCATTGGCTCGGAGCACAACCCGGCGTCAATAGCCGACGCCGTAGCCCGCTGGGACTCTCAGCCGCTTGAAGACGCGCTGGCCGAGGCAGGCATGTGCGGGGTCATTGCCCGGAGCGGGCCGGAGTGGGGAGTTACGGAGCAGGGCCAGACGCTCCTGCCGCTGCCGCCCGTAAAGGTGGTCAAGGTTGGCGACTCGGAGCCGACGCAACTTCCGGAGGGTGCTCGCCCGCTCACCGGGGTGCGCGCGCTGAACCTGACCCGCGTGCTCGCCGGCCCGGTCAGTGATCGCACGCTTGCCGAGCACGGCGCCGAGGTGCTGCACATCACCGCGCCCGATCTGCCCAGTGTCCCGCCCTACGTCTTGGCGACCAATCCTGGCAAGCTCTCGGCATACCTCGACCTTGACGTGCCTGACCAGGCCGCGCAGCTTCACCGTCTAGTCGCGGACGCGGACATCTTCGTCCAGGGCTACCGGGCCGGCGCGCTAGATCGCCGCGGCTTCGGCGTGACCGAGCTGGTGCAGCGCCGGCCCGGGTTGATCTACGTCTCGATCAACTGCTACGGGCCGGTTGGTCCCTGGCGAGATCGCCCGGACTGGGAGCAGCTCGGCCAGAGCGCCACCGGTCTGGCGATCGGCCAGGGCAGCCATGACCGCCCGGTGCACCTGCCGGCCCAGGCGAATGACTACACGACCGGATATGTCGCTGCGCTGGGGGTGCTGATCGCGCTCGGTCGTCGGGCGCGCGAGGGCGGCAGCTATCACGTACGCGCCTCGCTCTGCCAGACCGGCATGTGGCTCGAGCGTCTGGGCCGGCACTGTCGCACGGAAGAGGCGGTCGGCCTGGGTGACTCGTCCGACCTGTTCGTCCACTCCGACACGCCGCTCGGCCGCCTGTCGCAGTTCGCGCCCGCCCTCGATCTCTCGGAAACCCCGCCGTACTGGTCCAGCCCGGCCGTCCCACTGGGAACCCATCCAGCGGCGTGGGGGGACGGGACCGCGTAGCGGTGCCGCCTAGGGCGAACGACCCGCGGTCGCGCGTCCACTGCCCATTGGGGCTCGTGTTCCCCTGAGCGTCAGCCGGTCAGTGCCGTGTCCCGCGTAGATCGCCCTGCGCCCGCCCGAGCAGCATGGCGTCACCCAGCTGTTCGACATAACGGGCGGCAACCGCTCCCAGCTGGTCAACCTGGGATTCGAGCATGTAGAGCCCCGGCGTGGCGCACATCGCGCCGAGCTCGACCAGCAGTGGTCGGAGGTGGAGCTCGACCGCGAGCGCGTGGCGGTCTGCCCCACCCATCATGGTCGGCAGCGCCAGCGTTCCAGTAAGCTGGCCCTGTACGATGTGATCACAGAAGGCTTTGAGCAGGCCGGTGTAGGTTGCCTTGTACACCGGGCTGCCGACCACCAGGACGTCGGCCCGGAGCACCTGCTCCAGTGTGGGGGTGAGCTGAGGAGCTCCGAAGTCGAAGAGCCAGGGCTTCAGCTCGGCCAGGTCGATCACCGCGTCGACCCGACCCGTGCTGGCAGTGGCGAAGGCTTCGGCGACGGCTGTGACCATCTGGTGAGTCCGCGAGCGCGCCTTCGGATTTCCGACGACGCCGACGATGATTGTTCCCGGCCCGAGTGCCAGCCGCTGGCGGTTGCCGCCGCTCTGACCGGGCTTTGCAGCAGGCTCCACGGTTCTGCCCTCCTACTCTCCAGAGCCGCGGGGCACCCAGTCGTTGCGCCGTGCCCGCGCGAAGCCGAGATTCTCCCGCAGCGTGGGTCCGGCATACTCGCGCTGGAAGACACCTCTGCGCTGCAGCTCGGGGACCACGAGGCGCACGAAGTCCTCGTAGGCGCCGGGGACGTGGGTTGCGGCCAGGACGAAGCCGTCACATGCTTCGCTGGTGAACCACGCTTCAAGCCCATCGGCAACGTCTTTTGGCGTGCCCACGAAGCGCGGGTGCTCGCGCAGCGTGCCGCGACCGCTGTATTCGATGAAGTCGCGCGTCGTCGGATTCGGCTTGCCAGACGCTCGTACGACTCGGTCCCGCGTCGCCTGTAGACCGCTAATCGACTCAAGCTCATCGGCGGTGAACGGGTCGTCAAGCGCCTTGGTCGAGAAGTCGAAGTTCAACACTTCGGACAGCAGCACCAGTGCGTCGGCCGGCTCGATCAGCCCCTGGATGTAGGCCAGCTTCTCCTCCGCGATCGTCGTGGTCTCGCCCACGACGACGTACACGGCTGGGCAGACTTTCACCGAGGCTGGATCGCGTCCAGCCTGGGCCGCGTCATCCTTGATCTCGCGGTAGCCTTTCTGTCCGAGCTCCTGCGTGGGAAAGACCACGAACAGCAGCTCGCCCCAGCGGGTCGCAAATCGACGGCCGCGCCCGCTCTGACCGGCTTGCATGATGACCGGGCGGCCCTGCGGCGTGCGCGGCACGGTGAACGGCCCGCGGGACTTGAACCACGGGCCCTCGTGCCCCAGCCGGTGGACCTTCGCAGGGTCGGCGAATAGGCGTGCTTCGCGATCGTAGAGGATGGCATCGTCCTCCCAGCTATCCCAGTGGCCGAGCACCGCCTCCATGAACTCGTCGGCGCGATCGTAGCGGGCGTCGTGGCCGAGGTGCTCCGCCTGACCGAAATTGGCCGCCTCGGAGTCGTTGAGCGAGGTCACCACGTTCCAGGCGGCACGGCCGCCCAGCATGTGGTCGAGCGTGGCGAAGACGCGGGCGACGTGGAAGGGCTCGTAGTAGGTGGTCGAGTAGGTCCCGCCGATGCCGAGGTGGCGGGTCGCCAGCCCCATGGCGCTCATCAGCGGGACGAGGTCCATCTTGACGACGCGAATGCCGTGACGCACCGCCTCGGCAAAGTCGTCGCCGTATCGGTCGGGCATGGCAAGCCGATCGTCGAAGAACGCCAGGTGGAACCGTCCGTCTTCGAGCGTCCGAGCGATGCGCTGGTAGTACTCGGCCGACATGAAATCTGGCGCGGCCGCCGCGTGTCGCCACGAGGATGGGTAATTGGAACAATTCTGAGCTTGCAGGAAGGCGACGAGCGTCATTTGCCGAGGAGGCTCAGCCATGTTTGGCTCCTTGTGGGCGATACCGCCGCGCTGGCAGGATCATCGCCGCAAGGTAGGGCTGGTCGCCACAGTCACCAGTGCCAGACCTGCCGCGACTTGTCCTCGGTCAGCCGAGCGCCGTGCGGGACCCTGGGGACCCTGGAAGGACGAGGATCTTGCAGGTACCCTGAGGTGAGCTGAAGGGAGAGAGCCATGCGCAGCATTGTATTCCTGGGCGAGCGAGAGCTGGAGATCCGCGACTTGCCTGACCCGACGCCAGGACCGCGTGAGGTGATCGTCGCGATCAGGGCCTCCGGGATGTGCGGGAGCGACCTGCACGCGTATCGCGAGCCGAAGACGATCCGCACCCCTGAGAAGCACTGCATCGCCGGCCACGAGCCCTGCGGCGTCGTGGCGGCGCGCGGCTCCGGCGTGAGCGAGGAGGAGGCGCCGATCGGTCAGCGGGTCATGATCCACCACTATCGTTACTGCGGTCGCTGCCGGCACTGCCGAACCGGTTGGTCGCAGATGTGCCTGCGCGACCGGGTGACCTACGGGGTGACAGGCGACGGAGGCCACGCCGACTACATGCGGGTCCAACCCGAGATGCTCGTGCCGCTGCCAGACGAGCTAAGCTTCGAGGAGGGAGCGGCCGTCTCTTGCGGGACCGGCACCGCGTTTCAGGGGCTACGGCGACTCAACGTATCCGGCCGCGACACGCTCGTCGTCTTCGGCCAGGGCCCGGTCGGCCTGAGTGGTACGATGCTCGGCAAGGCGATGGGCGCCCGGGTCATCGGTGTTGACGTCACACCCGAGCGGCTGGAGCTCGCAAAGGAGCTCGGCGCCGACCTTGTGCTCAACCCGCGCGACGTCGACGTGGGCGCCACGGTCAAGGAGCTGACCTATGGCGAGGGCGCCGACGCGGCGCTCGAGACCAGCGGGAGCGCCGCGGCGCGCAACGACGCGTTAGGCTGCGCTCGCATCTGGGGCCGCGTCTGCTTCATCGGAATCGGCGGCGAGACCACGTTCAACGTCGAGCGGGACATCATCCACAAGCAACTGGACCTCTTCGGGTCGTGGACGTTCAGCTCCGTGATTCAGGCCGACTGCGCCCGCTTCGTGGTCGACCACAAGCTCCCGCTCGGGTCGATCTTCACCCACCGCTTCACCCTGGACGAGGCAATTGACGCGTACCGGCTGTTCGACACGCAGACGACCGGCAAGGGCGTGTTCCTCTTCGAATAGCCAGGTTCGCCTGCCTCAGCCCGAGCGAAGGTGGTATGTTGGACGGGCCAATGACGAGGATGCGCGGGCGTGCCGACCGGCGGCAGGAGTCCCAAGACGCGCAACTACGACTGCCTGGCGTACGCCAGTGGCTACTCCGTGAGCGCCGGCCGACCTAGAGCAGCATCGCTTCTAGACCGAAGTCAGGATGGCATCCACACGGATGGTCGGGAGCGACTCCGTGGATTCCTTCTTGAGTCTGGTTTGGTAGGTCTCTCGCTCCCGCGGCAACGGAGGCCCGGGCGTAGAATGCTGCCGATTCTCAACACCCGGCACTGGCCGCGAGCGCGAGGCAGGACTCTGGATCGATGCCGATGCTTTGTGTTCAGCGCGTCTCGCGTCATGCCAGGTGAGCCGGGACGCCAACGTTAGCGGCCATGGCGCGCTCGAAGCGATGGGCGCGAGAAGCAATATCGCTGTGCTTGAACGACTGACCCGCCGCGCCTTTATCGTGCGGACCGCCGGTCTGGCTGTCGGAGTGGCGGGGCTCTCCATGGTGCGGCCCGCTTCGGCGCTCGCCCAGGGCCGGGTCCAGGATCAGGACCTGGAAGATAAGGGCGAAGCGTTCCGGCGCAGCACGGCTCGCGGAGTAGCGGTCGTCCCGACGCCCGGGAGGCCTGCCGTGCAGGCCACCGAGAATGGCGGCGTGTTCACCTCCGCCGCCCTGCAGAGCTCCATCCGCTTCACCCACGTGGGCTTCCACTGGTCCGCGGCCATTCCCGCCATCGCGGCCCTCAGCTTCGAGGTCCGCACCAGCGCGGACGGGGCGACCTGGTCGTCCTGGAGCGCCGTGCCGGTCGAGAGATTGCCGGACGAGACGCCGGTCGCCGATTACTTCGGAAGTCTTATCTACGCCGGTGGCGCCCGCTTCGTGCAATACCGCGCCGCGTTCCGGACGGTGGGCGGCGCGAGCCCCATGCTGCGGCGGGTGACCGCAACGGTGATCGACTCGCCGGTCCCGGCGACCACCGACGACCAACTGGCCACCCTCTCGGTCAGCGACGCCGCCTCCGGTCGGAGAGTTGCCGTGACCTCCCGCGAGCAGTGGGAGGCGGACGAAAGCATGCGCTTTAGCCGCCGCGGCAGTGAAGTCTGGCCGGAGATGTTCATCCCGTCCAAGAAGCTGGTGGTGCACCACACCGCCACCCGCAACGACTACGCCACCGGCGCCGAGGCCGCCGCGGAGGTGCGGGCGATCTACCGCTACCACGCGGTAACCCAGCGTTGGGGCGACATCGGGTACAACGCGCTGATTGACAAGTTCGGCAACCGGTACGAAGGGAGCCATGGGCGGCGTGAGGGGGATGCCCGCACGGGCGGTCGCGAAGCACTCAGCGCGTGCGTAGTGGCGGGCCATGACTACCACCACAACTATGGGAGCTCGGGCATCGCCTTGCTGGGTGACGCCACGAAGGCCGACTGGCCGATGAAGAGCGCCAGCGGTGTCATGTGGGACGCGCTGGTCGCCTGTTGGACCTTCGATGCCGGCCGGCATTTTCTTCGGCCGCTGCAGGCCGGTGCGACCACCTCGACGCCCGCGGCCTCCGAGCTCCTGCGCTCCGACGACCTTTGGACGAACAGCATGCGGAACTTTTCGGGCCACCGCGAGACGAACGCCACAGCCTGCCCCGGCGACCCTGTCATGGCGCTGCTCGGCAACTTACGAGGCGCGATCCAGGCCAACCTCACCGAGAGCAGGAAAGCCGGCGTGGCGATCAGCGGCGAGGGTCGTGAGGCGACGTTGAGCACCGGACTTGCGTTGACGTTCTCCTGGGCCGTGCAGGAGCTTCCCGAGGGCTAGAGCGTAGTCGGCTACAAGTACTGCTTCGAGGGCTGGTTCAAGCCCGGAAACAGCTACGACATCCAGTACCTCAGCGGCTATGACTCAACCAACACGTCCGCGTAGCCGCGCCCGGTCTGGACCGACATTGCCACGACAGCGGCCACGATGAGCCAGTCTTTCCCGGTGACTCAGGCGGGGCACTACACTCTGCATGTCCGAGCGCTTCTCCAGAAAGATGGCAGCACCGTCCCCAGCGCGTACGAAGGCAACCACACCTATCTGGTCGAGCCTTCCGAGTCGACCGGCGGCAACAAGCCGAGGCGGTAGCGCCGAGTCGGGCCAGACCACTCCGCGACGGACGCCGTGCCGCAGTCGAGGTAAACCCTGAGCGCGCCAGCCGGTCACGCCGCCAGAGTAGCCGTCGGGGCGCTCGTCCGAATTCCGCAGCAGCGTCCAGAGAGCGCCGCCGGGCGGGTCCGATTTAGATGCCAAGGGCCTGGCGATCGACCGTCTCGTCAAACGGCAGGCCGAGCGCGGCGAACTTCTTCCGCCGCGCTTCTATGTCCCAGACCCGGATCTTGATTGCCCGCTCGGCGGCTTCGGCCGCCAGCGCCCGCGGCACCACCACCACCCCGTCATTGTCCCCGACAATCACGTCGCCAGGGGTGACCGTCACGCCACCGCACTCGACCGGGACGTCGATCCCGCCCACCTTCGAGCGGCCGAACACGTGGGTGCAGGAGCGCATCTGCGCGAAGACTACTCCCTTCTGGCGCCGAAGCTCGTCGGAGTCGCGCGCCACACAGTTGGTGACGAACCCTTTGACACCCTTCATCGTACCCAGCAGGCAGATGTCCGAGCCCCACATCCCGGCCCTGGTGCCCTGCCCGTCGACCACCCAGACCTGGTCCGGGCCGTACCGTCTGGCGAACTCGAGTCCGGCGCCGAGTGGGATGTTGTTCTCGGGGTCCAGACCGAGCGCCCGCTCGTACTCCTCGTAGGGCATCCGCGGCACGGGGGTGCTGTCGGGGAGGATTTTCACCGTGCGGGCCACCCCGACCATCTTGAGTTCCGGTCCCTCCCACAACGGGCGAATGGACGGCGACATCACCTGGACGTCCATGAGCCCGAGGGAGTCCAGCGCATCCGAGACGTCGGTGCAGCGGACTTTCCAGAACGTCGCCAGGATCTCCGGGTCAACAGTCAACGCGTCTTCTGAGTCCACGATTCCTCGCTCCTCCCAGCGTGATCAGCTGAACGGCTCTCGCGAGCTTTCTGGCAGCCGCTTGCGCAACCACGCCGGGCGGGGTCCGGGAACCCGCCGGATGGCCGATCCGGATTCGAATGGGCATTATCTTGGCGGCGGCGATCAGGGGTCTCCAGCGACTGGCATGCTCGGGACGGCCAGCGCTCGGTGTCGTCCAGAAAGCAAGCGCCGGTCTAGCCGAAGCGGTGGCGGGAGCGTGATTCGAACACGCGACCAAGGGCTTATGAGTCCCCTGCTCTACCACTGAGCTACCCCGCCAGGTAGGTCGTGTGAGACTCAAAGTATAGCAAAGGGTCTCGCGGTGGCCGGCTATGGGGCAGGCGATCGCTGGCGGCTGTGGAGGGGCCACTTCCATAATGGCTTCGATGCTGCGGTCGCTGCTGTTCGTGCCCGGGCACCAGGCGCGCTTCTACGAGAAGCTCGCCAAGTTCCGGCCGGATGCCGTGATCCTGGATCTGGAGGATGCGGTCCCACCGGCCGAGAAGGCCAGCGCGCGGGCGATCATCCGCGAGCACCTGAACGGCCCGCTACTGGCAGGATTGGGCGTCTTCGTGCGGGTCAATGCCTGTGGTTTGCCGTTCTTCCGAGACGACCTGCGGACGGTTGTGGCGGCCGGCCTGGATGGGATCTTCGTGCCGAAGGTCGAGAGCGCCGAGGCGCTTCGCGAGGCGAACATGGTGCTGGCCCAGGCCGAGGTTCGCGCGGAGCTGCGGATGGGATCGGTGCGCTTGATCCCGATCCTCGAGACCGTCAGCGGTGTATTGCGCGCGGAGGCGCTCGCTCGCGCCACGCCGCGGATCCAGGCGATCGCGTTTGGTGCCGAGGACTTTACGCTGGATCTCGGTGTCGAGCGAACACGCGACGGGCTGGAGACACGCTATCCTCGCGCGCACGTGGCAATGGCCGCTCGAGCCGCGGGGGTGCTGGCGCTCGATACGCCATGGACTGACATGGCCGACGGCGAAGGCCTGCGGCGAGAAGCGCGCGAGGCTCGGCAGCTTGGCTTCACCGGTAAGGCGGCGATCCATCCTGATCAGATTCCGACGATCAATGACGTCTTCACGCCATCCGATTCGGAGCTCGAACACGCCCGGCGTGTCATCGCGTCCTACGAGGAGGCCGTCACCCGCGGCACCGGTGCGATCAGCCTGGACGGCCAGTTGATCGACGTCCCGATGGTCGAGCGCGCCCGTCGCCTGCTGGACAGCGCCGACGCATAGCCCGCGGCGAGCCGACGACCAATTGGCGGGCCCCGGCTCAAGCCAACTGGAGGGCATCGAGCGTCCGCTCGAGCGAGGCTTCGTCCTCGACGTTCAGCACGCGGGCAGCGCGCCCACGGGTGCAGCGCTGCGCCAACCCCGCCAGGACCTTGCCCGGCCCAACCTCGACAAAGGTTTCGACGCCCGCCTGGACCATGGTATCGATTGACTCGCGCCAGCGGACGGCCCCCGTCATCTGCGCGCGCAACGCGGCCTTCAGCACGGCACCGTCGCGACTTGCCTCCGCCGTCAGGTTGGAAACGACCGGCACACGAGCGGGCACAAACTCCGCGTCGTCCAACGTGGGAGCGAAAGCGACTTCTGCCGGTCGCATGAGTGCGGAATGAAACGCCCCACCGACCGGCAGCGGCCTTACCCTGGCACCGGCTGCGCGGAGATCGTCAGAGGCCGCGGCCAACGCCGCCGCGTCCCCCGAGATGACGATCTGGCCAGGTGCATTGTCGTTCGCCAAGGCGATGACGCCGATGACTGAGTGCGATCCGGCAATCTCCGCGACACGCTCGGGCTGCATTCCGAGGACCGCCACCATCGTGCCGGGCTGCTCGGCCGCGGCGCGTTCCATTGCGGCGCCACGCTCCACGACGAGGCGGAACCCCGACTCCAGGCCGAGGACGCCGCTGGCGACAAGCGCGGCATACTCGCCGAGGCTGTGGCCGGCGACAAGATCGGGGCGCGCGCCGTGCGCCTCGAGCGCCGCGAGGCAGGCGCAATCGACGGCAAAGATGGCCGGTTGGGCGTTCGCCGTTGGGATCAGCTCGTCCAACGGCCCCTCTTGCCGGAGGCGCCGCAGCTCAGGACGCAGCGCGTCGAGCTGATCCAGGACTTCAGCGGCGGCGGAAGACGCGGCCGCGATCGACACGCCCATGCCGATCGTCGCCGAGCCCTGTCCAGGGAACAGGAAGGCCACCTTGCCTGTCATGCTGGATCTCCTGGGCGCCGGTCGGACCTTTACCGGCGGGTATAGCGAGCCAGTGTAACCCGCCGCTGGCAGGTCACGTCCGTTGCGATCGCGCCTTGACACACTCCAGGCTGCGGCCTATAGTCGCTCGCCCGTGACCAGACGCTCGCTCAGCATCTGCCTGATATTCCTCTGGCTTTCGTTGGCCTGCAGCGGTGGCGCGGCACCGGGCGCCACTCCGGTCACGCCAGGCACTGCCTCGCAGTCATCCGCCTCGCCCGGTCAGCAACCAGCGGCTGCTTCACCTGGCACGGCCTCTGTCGCCCTCGCCGCCGGCCGCGCCTTCGCCCTCGCTGGTACCTGTGGCGAACATCGGCTCGGGGCGCCTGGCGGGACGCTCGGCACCTGGCAGGTCGAAGTCGCGGAGCGTAACGGCTTCTTCCAGGCGCAACGTGTGGCGGTCGAGCGCGGCCAGCAGCCTGCTGGCCGGCTCGTCGAGGCACTTGCTGGCGGGTCGCGCGACATCGTCGTGGTGCCGGCCGACGTGGTCATACGGGCCGCGGCGGATGGCCAGGCCGTCGTCATGGTGGGCGGCGCTGTCAATCGGGCGGCGTTTACGTTGGTGGCGGCGCGGGACGTTGTCGACGTGGCGGGGCTGCAGGGCAAGCTGGTCGGAGTGCGGGACACTGATGACGGGACCGCGGCGCTGGCTCGCGCCATCCTGAGCGCGAAGGGCCTCGGCGACGCCGACTATCGGCTCGTGCCGTTCGAGGACGTGGCGGTGCGAGCAGCAGCCGTCGCGAACGGGACAGTTGGCGCGTCGCTGCTCGATGCCGCGCGTGCCGCGCGGCTCGAAGCTCAGCGGATTCAGCGTGCTCGCTCACGCGTTCGAGACGGTCCCAGAGTTCCAGGCGGAAGCACTTGCCGTCCAGCCCGACTGGGCACGCCAGAACGAGGATCGCCTGGTTCGTTTCCTGCGCGCAATAGCGGAGGCGGACCGCTGGATATACGACCCCCAGAATCGACGAGAAGCGGTCGACATCCTGGCCCGGAGTCGTCGGCCTGACCGCCACCGAGGCCGATCGAGTCTACGAGCGCTACGTCGAGCAGCAGCCCGCCATCCCGAAGGCGGCCGAACCGGAGCAGCCCGGCGTGCGCTCGGTCGTCGACTTGCTCGCCGCGATGGAGGCGCTCCGACCGCCGCTCCCCGACGTAGCTGTCTTGACCGACACGAGCTACGTCCAGCGCGCGCGTTGACCAGGCGCAGCCCAACATCTCTCGAGGAGCGGGTCATCCTTGCCCGAGCTCAACCTGATAGGTGTGCCCCATCTCTGCTTCGAAGGCGTGTGCGGGCGAGGCTGCTGGAGATTGGTAGATCCGCCTCTCGCGCGCATCAATCACCCGGCAGGTCGTTGGTGTATGCACTCGGACTCGCACGTCGGGGCTGGACCGCTCGGTTGCCTCGACCGCGTACTCCAGTTCGAGCGTGACGTCGCGATATGGAAGGTTGCTGAGCCGGTAGTGGCCCTTCCGTCGGACAAGGCGGTCCGGCAGGCGAGGAGTCAGGCTGAATCGGATGCCGGCGCGGTAATCGCCCTCGCGGAAGCCGAAGATCTGGCGGACCACGAACGAGGCGGTCGTCGCGCCCCAGCCGTATCCTTCGCAACCGCTCCATTCGGCGAGATCTAGCGGCCAGTACTCGCGTGCCACACCGGGCGTCGGCCCGCGTGGTGCGTCGATGCTCCGACGGTCCAGCTCCTCGTAGACGCGGGCCACAACGTCGTCCGCCAGACGGCTCGCCCAGGCTCCCGCGCCCGCCATGTCAGCGGCCTCGAGCAGGATGTAGCTCCAGGAGGGCCAGAGCGTCCAGGGTGGGCTCGCGTAGCGTGCCAGCTCCGCGGTGAGTGCGCGTCGCTGTGCGTCGTCGGTCAGCCCGGCCAGCAGCGGTGCGAACGCCAGAACCGAGTAGCGGCATGGATCAATTCCCCAGTAGTTCGGCTCGCCGCTCGGCTCCAGGAAGCGGCGCCCACGTTGGTCCCAGTCGCGGAACCTGCCGGTGACGTCGTCCCACAGTGAGCGAGTTCGCTCGGCGAAATCATCCCGCACCAGGAGCCAGCGGGCTACGTCTACATCGTGATCAAGTGCTACGGCAAAGCGGCCCAGGACCGCGGCCGACAGTGCGAGCGCCGCCTGGAGCTCGACTGGCCGCACGAGCTCGGACACCACATTGTCGCCGCGACCATCGGGATCGAGCCGCGGTGTGTCATCCTCGCCGGCTTCCCAGGTGCATCGGTAGACCGCCCAGCCCTCGGCATCGATCCGCTCGCGTAGCCACCAGTCCAGGTAGCGGGTGAGTGCAGGGTAGAGCGCCGCCAGCCATTCACGGTCCAGGACGTGTAGGTACAGGCGTTCCAGGTTGTAGAAGGGCACGCACCAGGCCGGCGAAGTGCCACAGACGCTGCCGTCGCGCGCCACCATGTTCGGCTGCCCGCCCCGAAAAACGCACGGGACGTTCGAGGCGGTCGCATCGCGGAAGAGCGACAGCACGGCTCGCTGGGCGGCGCGCGGGTTGGCGTAACCCAGACGGAAGGCATGCAGCGTGCCCTCCGCCACCACCGTCCGGGGCCACTGGATCATCCAGCTTGGCCATACATCGGTGAAGACGCCGCCTGGCGGCATGATGCACATCCTCGTGGTTTCGAGGTCGTACACCCACCCGCGCCGCCACGCGTCGGGCCAGTCTCCCTCGAGCCGCGCTGCACCTCGCCAGAAGAGATCGTCCTGTTCCCGGGCTCGTGCGACCGCCTGGGCCACGCGGCGTGCCAGCCGTCCAGGCGGCTTTGCCCCGGCGCGTCGTCGGCAGCGTCGGAGGATTGCCGTGATGCCTCGACTGGCTGGGACGTCCGGGCCGAGTGGGATCGCGACTCCGACCGCGACCTCGCGACCGTGCAATTCTCGCGGAGTTGGGTCCTGCAGCTCGCTCGCCGAGACGAGGCCGGCCAGACTGCTTGCTAGTGGTAGTGGGCGCGCCGTGCGCGAATCGTCAACCAGCAGCTCGTGGATCGGGTAGGACACTCCAAGCTCGACGCTGCCGCGGACACCCGGCGGTCCGTCGCCACGTATTCCGCGGCAGGCCGGGGTCTCGGTTCGCCAGCCGAGCGCTGCCACGTACAGCGTCAACTCGGCCGGGGGGACAGCGGGGCCGGGGGTGACGTCGATCTCGACGGCCAGCTCATCCGGATCGAGCAGCGTGAAGCGAGCCTCGACGAGCGCGCCGAAGGCGAAGAAGCGGTACTCGAACAGCAGGCTCGAGTGATGTGGCGCTGTGGGCGGCTCCGGCCCAGTCTCGAAGTACTCGCGCGAAATCGCCAGGTCCGTTGTCCCCTCGCTCCCCGTGCGCCCGAGTCCGATCTCGAGCTGCGCGCCGGCGACAGCGTCCCGCGCCCAAGGGTAGAGCCAGCCGAAGCCAATCGCGCCCCGCGTGCTTCGCAGGTTGCCCCCGCTTCCCTCCAGCCACGAGGTGGCGTAGCTCTCGGGCGTCGCGAGGTAGCCGTGGGGTGTGTACTCGTCGCGCGGGAACCCGCATTGCCGTCTTGGACTGTCGGACCGTCTCTCGGGCACGAAACAGTATGGATCATGCTCTTCGCCGGTGGTGGCCCCAGTCCGACACCCCGCGCGTGGCATCATGGGCTGCCCCGCCTCGTTGGCGGTTCGGGGAGTCCGCGGTGCATCTGGAGCGTTCAGCCGAAGCGACTACCGTCGGTGCGGCGGGCTATCGAGTGGTGGTGCCGGCGGGCGAACGGCGCCGCGCGCTCCTGGAGGTGCGACCTGGCCGCCCCCTGGCCGATCTGGTGCTCCTATCTAGCGCCCATCCGGCCGACGCCGTCGACGAGCTAGTCTCGGTCGAGTGCATCGACGTACGTTGCGAGCCGGATGGGCTCCTCAGCATCGTTCAGACCGGGCGCAGCTCCGTGTGGCGAGAACAATGCGCGGAGCTACGCTGCCGGCGCGAGGGGCTGATCTACCGCGTGACATTCCGGGGGAGCGCGGCGGTGGACGAGCTGCACCTCTTCGAGAGTGGCCGCCGAGATCCGAGCTATCTGTCCCGACCAACGCTAAGCGGGTGGCGCCGGCCGCCGCGAGCACATCACTGTTGGGACGCTTCGATGGCGCACTTCTCGCGGGTCTTCTCACCGGCCCCAAACAGTGCTGGACGATGTCTATTCTGGCCTGGCGAGCGTGCCACGAATCACCGGCATCGAGCCGGCCTTTCAGGGCGGTGACTGGTTCTTCACCCCGGCGCCGTTCGCCTACGGCCTGGGCGAGGACGACCGTTGGCTGATGGCGGGCCTGGCGCCGCGCGTGGACAAGCTCGACTTCGGACACTTCGACTATCGCGACGGTGAAGGGTGGGGCATGGCCCTGACCTACCGCGGGACGCTCCAGGTAGCTGGAGTGTGGCCATCGCCCGACATCGTGCTGCTGCCGGCTGACGACGCGTATCGTGGGCTCTCCGCCTACAGTGACTGGCTGGGCGCTGCCGACCGCTTGCCGGGCACTGCGCACTCTCCAGAGGATTGGTGGCGCGGGCCCATCTGGTGCGGGTGGGGTGAGCAGGTGGCGAGGGAGGGACCGCACCGCGCCAGAGACTTATCGAGCAGCCGCAACTACGAGCATTGGCTCGGAGTCCTAGCGCGACAGGGGGTGGTACCGGCCACGATTGTCGTCGACGATCGTTGACAGGCGCATCTCGGAGACCCCGGACCATCGCGTCGTTGGAACCGGCTGGCCGAGTTCATCGCTGCCCAGCAGGCGGAGGGGCGCCGTGTGCTGCTCTGGCACAACCTCTGGGAGGTAGAATCGGCCGTGCCGGACCAGACGCTGGTGGCACCCGATGGCGCGCGGGCGCACGGTGAATTCGGCTTTCCGATGGCGGACCCGACCCCGCCGGGCTTCGCAGAGCGCACCCGCCAGATGATGGTCAGGCTCCTTGCCCCGCCCCCGACTGGGCTTGGGGCCGACGGCCTCAAGGTAGACATTACCCACAGCACTGCGCTTGCCTCAGGCTATCGGACGCATCGCCCGGCGTGGGGCAACGGGCTGCTGCACCGCCTCCTGCGCGAGGCGTACCAGGCGGTCAAAGAGGTCCGCCCGCGGGCGATGGTCGAATCCCATGCAGCAAACGCCTACTTTCGCGATACATGCGACGTGCTCCGCTTGAACGACCTTGCGAGCAATCGAGCTTCCGTTGTGGAAGAAATGGCCCATCGCGCGCGAATCGCCCGAGCGGCCGGCTTCACCCTGGTCGACACCGACGGCTGGGCGGTGTCGACGCGCGCCGCGTTGCTCGAGTACGTCGAGGCCCAGCCCGGACTGGGCATTCCGGCGCTCTATTACGCCACTCGCGTGGATCGGAGCGGCGAACGGCTACGAGCTGCCGCCTATGGTCGGATCGCCGCGGCTTGGGACCGTTATCGTCATTCGTTGTAGCCCCCCGACGCGCGTACAATGAACGGCATGGACCCGCGGCGTGCGGTGAATCCGTCCTCGCAACCTGACTCGGCGGTGCTTGTCGAGCGTTCTGTCATCGCCTGCTTCCTGCGCTACGGCGTCCAGATCTGCTTGCTAAAGCGGAGTCAAGCCGTTGGTTCCGCGGTTGGACGCTGGCATTGTGTCTCGGGCTTCCTCGAGCCGGGGATCACTCCACTCGCACAGGCTTTGACCGAGATCGGCGAGGAAACTGGGCTCGCGCGTGACACTCTGCGACTGGTGCGCTCGTCCGAGCCAATCAGGATCGAGCGGCCCGCGCAAGGCTGGGTGTGGGTCATACACCCATTCCTCTTCGATGTGGCCACTCCGGAGCTCCGCCTGGATTGGGAGCACGACGCGTATCGGTGGGCCGATCCGACGGAGTTGACCTCGGACGATTGCGTCTCCTGGCTGACTCGAGTGTGGACGCTGCTCGACGATTCGGCCGCGCCTCAGACCGCTTAGCCTCGCCGGGCATCGCTGATCGCCCCGAGCAGCTCGCGGGTTGCTGCACCCGAGTCGGGCGCGGCGAAGACGGCGGTCACGACCGCGACGGCATCAGCCCCGGAGGCGATCACCTGGGCGACGTTGGCCGCGGTGATGCCCCCGATGCCGACGAGCGGCATCGGACCGGGGAGGCCGCGGCGCGCTTCGGCCAGCAGCGGAGGCCCGGCCGGCTCGGCGTCTAGCTTGGTGGAGGTCGGGAACAGTGCGCCAAAACCGAGATAGTCCGCGTCGCCGGCCGCGGCCTCGGCGGCCTCCGAGATGGCGGAGACGGACAGGCCGATCAGCAGTTCGGGCCCGACGACCAGGCGCACGGCTCCTGGCGGCAGATCATCCTGGCCGACGTGCACCCCGTCCGCGTCGAGCGCCACGGCCAAGTCGGCGAAGTCATTGACGATGAACAGCGCGTGGTGTGCACGGCAGCGCTCGGCAACCTGCTGCCCGAACCGATAGGTGCGCCCGCGCGCGGGTCGCTTGTCGCGGAGCTGCACAACGTCCGCGCCGGCGGCCAGGGCGTCGTCCAGGCGCGTCAGAAGCTCGTCCTCCGGGAGCCGGTCGTCGGTGATCAAGTACAGCCCGCCACGGGTCAAGCGCGTCAGGCGCTCGGACCGTTGCTTTCGTCCAGGGTCCACTGTCGATCTCTCCTCGCTTGCCCGCCCTTGGAATGGGCAGGTAGAATCCGAGCGGTGGGACGAAGGTCGCCGGAGCTCGGGGACCGCGCGGCCGGCGGCGACGGAAGCATGATCACTCGCGATCCGTGGATTCGGGCGCTCGTCATCGTGATGCTGGCGATCGCCGGGCTGTACCTGGCCGGCTTGATCTGGTCGGTGGCCGCGCAGTTCTCGGATATCATCCTGCTCTTCTTCCTTGCCTGGATCGTGGCCTTTATCCTGGAGCCGGTCGTCGTCTTCCTGCGGCTCCACGGGCGCCTCCCGCGTCCGGTGGCGGTTATCGTCGCCTACCTTGGGTTACTGGTGCTGCTCACCGGTGGCGTGATCTGGCTGGTCCCGCCGCTGTCGCGGCAAGTCGCTCAGGTCGTCGTTGATCTGCCCACGTACGCGGGGCTGATCAACGACCAGATCGTCGGAGCACAGGCCGGCCTCGAGGAACGTGGGCTGCCGGTGCACCTGGCGTCGATCGTCAATTCCGACGACCTGGTGCGACGGGTTGCCGGAGTAGCCACGCCGATCCTCTCGAACGTCGTTGCGCTGGCAGCGGGCATTGGGTCGTTCTTTCTCCAACTGGCGATCGTGCTGATGCTCTCGTTCTACGTGATGCTGGATGGCCACCGCATGAGCGGGTGGTTCCTGCGGACTGTCCCGCCAGTGCTGCGTGAAGACGTGGCGTTCTTCTTCGCGAGCGTGAATCACGCCTTCGCGGGCTTCCTACGCGGCCAACTTCTACAGGCGCTGATCTACGCTCTGGGCGTCGCCCTCATCATGTCGGCGTTCGACATCGAACTGATCGCGCTGACTGCCGTGGCGAATACGCTGCTGATGATGATCCCGTTCTTCGGACCGATCGTCGCCGTGTTCATGCCGCTGATGATTACCTACTTCGGCCATCCAGGTTCATTCTGGGCCGTTTTCCTCTTGATCATGGCGCTGCAGCAAATTGTGCTGCACGTCATCGCGCCGCGGGTCATGAGCAGCGCGGTGGGGCTCCATCCATTGCTGGTGTTCGTCGGCCTGCTGTGCGGCGCCAAGCTGGCTGGTATCTGGGGGGCCTTGTTCGGCGTACCCGTAGTGGCGGTCATCACGGCCATGGCGTCGTTCTACCATGCCATCCTCGATCAGCGCCGGCACGAAGGCCGCCTTGTCCCACCAGTTGAGCCCGAAGTGCCGGAGGACGCGCCGCGCACTGACGCTGGGCCTGAGTCAGTGACGACCCCGCCAGTTGTGAGCGGGTTTGAACCCCATAGCGCACCAGGAGTACCGCTGCTCGACCCCCGGCCCTGACGCGGAATCCCGGCCGGGACGGCGTGCTAGCCAGTCTGCACAGACGGGCGAACAGGAGATTGTGGGGCTGACGCTACAGCGTGGGAAGCTCCTGCGTGCCGGCCGGCGCGAGGACCGCGTCATCGCCAACATTCGCGGCAAGTGGGTCGCCGATGAGACGCGCTCGCTGGCCCATGAGGCTCCGGCTCAACACACGGTTCTCGACCACGCTGTGCTGGTCCATGATGCAGTCGGAAAGTACCGCGCGTTCGACGCGGCAGCCCTCCTCGACGGTCACGTATGGGCCAATCACGGATTCCCTGACCTCGGCGCTGTCCGCGATGAACACCGGCGGGACGATCGTGACTCCGCGGCGAGCAGGAGCTTCTCCGCCAAGACGGTCCAGCAGATAGCGGTGGGCGGATAGTGTGTACTCCGGCGTGCCGGTGTCCACCCACTCCCGTGTGACGTAGGGCTCCAACTGCGCGCCATCGCGGATCATGAGCTTGACGGCGTCGGCGATGAAATACTCATTGTTCAACGCCGGCGGCGCGGCGAGGACCTGATCGATGGCGGCGAACAACTTGCCGCTGGTACGGAAGTAGTACATGCCGATGGTCGCCAGGTGGCTTTCCGCGTGCTTCGGCTTCTCGATGATATCCACGATCTTGCCGCCGCGCACGACCACCACGCCCATGCGTGAGGGGTCCTGGATCTCCTTGACGTAAATCAGACCGTCCGTCGAGACGCTCTCCAGGTGATCGAATGTGACGTCAGCCAGCGTGTCCGAGAAGAGAATCAGAACCGGGCCGTCCACGTAGCCACGCACGCGCGCAATCGCGTCTGCCTGGCCGCGCGGCTGCTCCTGAACGACGATGCGGACTGGCGTGGTCGTCGCCGAGCGCGCGTACTCCTCGACGTCAGTCTGGTGAGGGCTGATGATCAGAATGATTTCGTTGACGACGTCGCTGACCACCCAATCCAGCAGATGTCCCAGGATCGGCTTGCCGGCCAGCCGTACCATTGGCTTGGCTTTGGAGTGGGTGTGCGGCCGCATCCGCGTGCCGAGGCCAGCTAGAGGGATGACGACCTTCGGCGCGCTCACGCAGCCGTCGCGAGATCGTGTGGCCGGATGCCGTAATAGCGATCATTCTGGATGAGCCGCTCAAGCGAGTCAATTGGCAGCAGCAACCATTGGCAGCCTCCGCCAGGGCACCACTCCGCTAGCTGCTCGCGCACCTGCGCCATCGACATGGGCGCATTGTCCTTCGCAAGGTACACCCGAAAGATTGCCTCCAGGGTTGCCATGTCGGGAGTGATGTAGTCCTTCTTCTTGGAGCAGTCGTCGCGGATGACCTTCGCTGGGTCGGCGCCGTAGGAGGTCTTCCTGAAGTCGAATCTGGTGCGTTTGGTCTTGGGATCCATGACGGTGTGGCGCTCTTCCAAGGATTCGCCGAGCCGGCCGGCGCAGGACTCGCACATGCGGGCCCGAAGCACGTCGTCGAACTCGAAGCTGTTCTCGGCGAACCAGCTCTCGTCGATCGAATACGCGGTGACGGTCTCTTGCTCGGCTGCCTGTTCAATCATCTTTCATCCCCCATCATTCGCATTCGTCGTAGCAGTCCCGTGTGCCGGTGCTACTATCGGGTGACGAACTCTTCGATCGCCTCGTCGGAAAGCTCGATGTTTGCATACACGCGTTGAACGTCTTCGAGCTCCTCCAGCCGCTCCATCAGCTTGAGAACGGCCGCGGCGTCCCTAGCCTCCAAGCCGAGCGCGGTCTTCGGGATCATCGCCGCCTCGGCCGAGATCACCTTCATCTTCTGCTCTTCAAGCGACTGACGCACGCGCTCTACCTCGGCCGGATCGGTGTAGACGTCGATCGAGCCCTCGTCGACGCGCACGTCGTCCGCACCAGCCTCGAGCGCTAGCAGCGCCAGTTCATCTGGATCGCCATCGTTCGGGTCGAGCGAGATGATGCCCCGATTGTCGAACTGCCAGGCCACTGACCCGCTCTCGCCGAGTGCACCACCAGCACCCTTGAACGCGTTCCGGACCTCCGCGACTGTCCGATTGCGATTGTCCGTCATGGCCTGGACCAGAATTGCCGCGCCACCGGGGCCGTAGCCCTCGTAGGTGATCTCCTCCAGAACGCTACCGTCACCCGCCCCGGCCCCGCGCTTGATCGCGCGCTCGATTGTGTCCATTGGCATGTTCGCTTCGCGTGCGCGAGAGACGGCAAGCCGTAAGCGGGCATTGCCTTCAGGATCGGGTCCGCCCTCGCGAGCGGCGACGCTGATCTCGCGGCCGAGTTTCGTGAAGAGCGCCCCACGCTTCGAATCCGTGACGCCCTTCTGGCGCTTGATCTGGGACCACTTGGAATGGCCGCTCACGGCGACGACCTCCCCTACGGGCCGGCAACGCGGGCCGTCGACGTACCCGGCGAACGCCGAGGGTCCAGACCGGACTTGCCCCGGGATTCTATCACGAGAGTCGAGCCTGGATTCGCTATGGAGTCAGTGGCGTAGCGCGGTGCCGAAAGGGGCGCGTCGGGGCTGTCGAAGCAGGAGCACGAGCGGGAGACCGGCCACGAACCCGCCGACGTGCGCCCAGAATGCGACACCGGAGGTCTGCTCAGATTCGCCAAGCGCGGCGACGCCGGAAAAGACCTGCGTTACAAACCAAAAGCCGATCAGGAGCAGAGCGGGTACCCGGGTCATGGTAATGAACGGCCCGAGGAACAGCAGCGTGCGGATAGATGCCCGTGGAAAAAGCACCAGGTAGCCGGCCAGCAGGCCGGCGATCGCGCCGCTGGCCCCGATGCTCGGGATCGATGACCCTCGGTTGAAGAATATGTGGGTCCCGCTCGCGATCAGGCCGCACAGCAAGTAGAACAACAGGAAGCGACCGTGGCCTAGGCTGTCCTCGACGTTGTCACCGTAGACCCACAGAAACAGCATATTGCTGCCGATGTGGAGCAGGCCCCCATGCAGGAACATCGAGGTCAGCAGCGTCGTGTAGTAGGTCCCGCCTGGCGCGGCGGGCGGGAGATCCTGGTTACGGGCGAACTCGAGCGGGACCACGCCGGCTGACCGAAACAGCCCCTCAACGCCGCTTCCCAGCGAGAGCTCATAGACGAACGCCAGGATGTTCAAGGCGATGAGGCTGAAGGTAACGAGCGGCGTGACGCGGCGCGGGCCCGGGTCGTCGCCGATGGGGATCACGGTTCGGCTCCTCGCGGCGCCTTCGTCCGGTCTGGGCGGCCGCCGCCGCTTTTCAGGCAAGTGGTGTGCCAGCATCGAGCGCGCCTGGGCCCGCCGGTTTGGCCTCGGGTACGGTTGTCTAGACGACCGTGTGCACCATTGCTATACTGGCGCAACCTCCGACGCGGGCTCACCGTCCGCCTCCTTGGTTCAAACAGCATACGCACCCGTGTAGCTCGGCCTGCAGATCGCCCGACGGTCTGGATCATCTGACAAAGGAGTCACGGATGAAGGCTTACGATGCCGATCACGTGTTCAACGTGTCGCTCGTCTCGCACGGCGGAGCCGGCAAGACGTCGCTCGTCGAGGCGATGCTCCACGCTGCCCGGGCAATCGCGCGGGTCGGGAGTGTTGCCGACGGCAACGCCACGACCGACTTCGACCCCGACGAGGTCAAGCGTGGGATGTCGGTCAGTCTGGCGCTCGCTCCGCTCGAATGGCGCGAGAACAAGGTCAACCTCCTCGACACACCCGGATACGCCGATTTTTTTGGCGAAGTGGTCGAGGGGCTCCACGTTGCCGACGGCACGATCGTCGTTCTGGACGCCGTAGCTGGCGTTCAGGTCGGCACCGAGCAAGTCTGGCGGGCCGCTGACGAGCGCCAGCTGCCGCGGATCGTCTGGCTCAATAAGATGGACCGCGAGAACGCTGACTACGACCGCGTCGTCGACCAGCTTCGGGAGCGGTACGGCAAGCGGGTAGTACCGGTCACAGTACCGATCGGCCGCGAGCACGGATTCCGCGGGGTGGTCGAGCTGATTGGACGCCGCGCATGTATCGACGGTGCCGAAGGACCGTCAGGCGAGTTCCCAACGGAGATCGGCGAGGTCGTCGAGCGGCAGCGGGAGATGCTCGTCGAGGCCGTGTGTGAGCTGGACGACGACTTGCTCGGCCAGTATCTCGAAGGCGAGGAGATTGGCGAGGAGGCGCTGCGTGTCGCGCTTGGGGCAGGCGTCTGCGGCGGCGCCCTGGTCCCCGTGCTCTGTGGCTCGGCGACTCGCGAGATTGGCATCCCATGTCTGTTGGATGGAGTCGTTAACCTGCTTCCACCCGCCGCGCGCGCCGTGCCGCGCCTAGCCGACGGTGGGACCGGAATCACCAACGGCAAACTCGCGGCGCTGGCGTTCAAGACCATCTCCGACCCGTACATCGGCCGGCTCACCTATGTGCGAGTCTACTCAGGCGTACTTCAGTCAGACAGCCACGCCTGGAACGCGGCTAAGGCGCGCGATGAGCGGATTGGCCAGCTGTTCGTCATGCGGGGCAAAGCGCAGGACGCGGTGCAGAAGATCGGCACGGGCGATATCGGAGCCGTCCCGAAGCTCGCCGAGACTTCGACGGGGGACACGCTGACCGAGAAGGACGAGCCAGTCGTACTTACCCGGCCGGTCTTCCCTGACACGTCCTACTCCGCGTCGATCCACCCGAAAACGCGGGCCGATGTCGACAAACTCAGCCTGGCACTCGGCCGGATTATGGAAGAGGACCCTACGCTCAAGATCTGCCGCGAGAGCTCGACCGGCGAGATGATCATGTCTGGACTCGGCGAGTCACACGTCCAGATCGCCGCCGAGCGGCTTCAGCGCAAGTACGGTGTCAGCGTTGAGGTCGGTCTGCCCAAGGTTGCGTACCGCGAGACGATCTCCACGTCGGCAAAGGCACAGGGGCGCCACGTTCGCCAGAGCGGCGGGCACGGCCAGTACGGTGTTTGTTCGTTGGAGCTGGAGCCGATGGATCGCGGCGGGGAGTTCGAATTCGTCGACAAAGTCGTCGGGGGCGTTGTCCCGAGACAATTCATCCCAGCCGTCGAGAAGGGCGTCCGCGAGGCGATGGAGACAGGCATCCTGGGCGGGTTTCCGGTGGTGGACGTCCGCGTGTCGCTCTTCGACGGCAAGTACCACCCGGTCGACTCGTCCGAGGCGGCGTTCAAGATGGCCGGCTCGCTCGGGTTCAAGCAGGCGATGGCGGAGGCACGTCCCACGCTGCTCGAGCCGGTGATGCACGTCGAGATCACAGTGCCGGATGAGTTCACTGGCGACGTGATGGGTGACCTGAACGGACGGCGAGCGCGAGTCCAGGGCATGAACCCGGCCGGTGGATACACGACGATCGAAGCCCAGGCCCCGCAGGCCGAGTTGCTTCGATACGCGACCGAGCTGCGTTCGATGACCCAAGGCCGCGGCATTTACTCGATGAGCTTTTCGCATTATGAGGAGGTTCCGGCGCACGTGGCCCAGAAGGTGATTGAGGAGCGCAAGAAGGCACTGGCGGAAGCAAAGGCCTAGCGGCTGACTGAGGGGCGGCTGGCGACTGCTGCCTAGCGAGGCCGAACGCCCGACGCCCGCCTCTACAACTCGGCCCTTCGGGCTACCTCGGCGTCGCGGGCGATTTGGGCACGCAGTTCGTCAACTGAGTCGAACCTTCGCACGTCCCGGATGCGGTCCAGGAATTCCACCGCTAATGCGTGTCCGTATAGCTCACCCGCAAAGTCGAGGATGTGGACCTCGAGCAACCGCTCGCTTTCCTGGAACGTTGGACGTGCGCCCAGGTTGACGACCGCCCGACGCTCGACCGATTCGAGCGCGCAGGAGGCCAGGTAGACGCCATCGCCGGGCAGCGCGCGGCGGGGGTCCGGCCGGATGTTGGCCGTCGGCCAACCGAGCTGCCGCCCGCGCGCGTCGCCGTGCTCCACGGTGCCTCGAATGCAATAGCGGCGACCGAGCAGGCGATTGGCATGACGAACGTTCCCGTCCGCGAGCAGCTTTCGGATGGTGGTGCTGGAGACGATCTCCCGCTCGACCTTCTGGGGCGGCACGACGTGGAGCGCGAAGTCTTGAATTCGTCCAATGTCGACGAGCGCGGCGATCGTCCCCGCACGGTCGCGGCCGAGCGCGAAGTCGGAACCCACCCACAGCTCGGCGAGCCGGTGCTGTTCGCGAATCAAGCCGAGGAATTCGTCTGGTCGGAGCATCGACAGCTCGTGAGTGAACTCGAAAACACGGACGTGGTCAAGCCCGAGCTGGTCGAGGATGCGCTCCTTCTCGGTGCGATCGGAGAGATAGGTCAGCTTGCGATGGGGGTAGAGAACGATGTCCGGATGGGGATCGAAGGTGACACACAGACTGCCTAGCCCGAGGTAGCGAGCACGCTCGACCACCTGGCCGAGCAAGAGCTGGTGCCCACGATGGATGCCATCGAACGCGCCGATTGTGGCCACCACGTCCGGAATCGTCACCAGCTACGCATCCTCAGGCACCAGACTGGAGAACGCCAGCTTCGGCTGCCAGGCGCTGCGTTGGTGATCCGCGGCCGCCAAGCCGAGTAACGTACCGCCTGGATTGTAGACACGCGTGAGCACGTCTTCGTCTCGCGTCGGATCGCGCTCACGCTCGCGGATCTGAGGCCAGCCGCGACCGTGGTGGAGGTCGATAGCGCGCGCGGGATCGACGATTGCAGCCGCCAGGTCGCTAACTGCGACGTCGACGGATGTGAGTACACCGGCGAGCCGTCCCTCTCGCGCCGCCTGGGCGACCTCGTCGAGCGACACGGCATCGGCCAGCGAAAAGCCGCTCACCCACGTGCGGACCAGCCGCGCAAGATGGGCGCCGCAGCCGAGCGCCGCCCCGAGGTCGCGCGCGATGGAACGGATGTAGGTGCCCTTGGAGCAGGCAATCGTCACGGCAAGCCTGGGCGATTCCCAACGGTGGAGGGTGATTCGGTCGATCGTGACAGAGCGTTCCCGAAGCTGGACGACTTCGCCGCGGCGGGCAAGCTGGTACGCGCGGCGCCCAGCCACCTTGACCGCGGAGAACGCAGGCGGCCGCTGCAAGACCTCGCCCTGGAACTGGCCCAGAGCAGCCTCGAGCGCGGTCCAATCCAGTGGCGGCACCGGGACGGTGTCTATGACGTCGCCTTCGGCGTCGTCGGTCTCAGTCCGAACGCCGAGGACGATCTCGGCGTAGTAGCCCTTACTGGCGGCCGCTACGCGCTCGACGAGGTGCGTCGCCCGCCCGATGCAAAGGGGGAGCACGCCCTCCGCGAGGGGGTCGAGCGTGCCCGCATGACCAATCCGCCGCGTATCTAGCAGCCGACGGGTCACGGCAACGACATCGTGCGACGTGAAGCCCGGGGCCTTGCACACGTTGAGGAAACCGTGGAGCGTAGTCGCTTCCGCGGCGTGGCTCATCGGTTCGCCCGATCTTCCTCGATCTGTCGAATCAATCCGAGAACCCTGGCTCCACGCGCAATCGACGGATCGAGCAAGAAGTCGAGTTGCGGGGTGTGGCGCAGGTTCAGCCGCTCGGCGAGTGCGCGACGGAAGAAGCCGGCGGCATGTTGGAGTCGCTTTAGCGTCGCTTGCGCCTCGTCGTCGTCTCCGAGGACGCTGAAAAACACCCTGGCCCGCTCGAGCCCCGGGGCGACCTCCACCTCGGTGATGCTGATCAGCGTTGCCAGCCGCGGGTCCTCGACCTCGTAGCGTAGGAGCTTCGCGATCTCGTCGCGAAGCTGCTGATTGAGCCGCTGCTGTCTTCGACTGGCCATAGGAGTGCACTCGAGCCACGGGGCCAGCCGTCAGCGCAGGGGTGCGGGACCTACATCGCCGCTCACGGCTGACGGGCGGCGGCTAGGAGACTTGCTCCCTACCGAATGCCTCGATGACGTCGCCCTCACGGAAGTCGCTGAAGCCGTCAAGGAGGATGCCGCACTCGTAGCCGGCGGCGACTTCGCGAACGTCGTCCTTGACGCGCCGTAGCATGGCGATACCGCCCTCCCAGACGAGCTGCTCGTCTCGCGTGACTCGGGCTCGGCTGTTGCGGGTGATCTGCCCGTCGGTGACGTAACACCCCGCGGCCGCACCGCCCTTACGAACCGGGAAGATCTGGCGGACCTCGGCGTGGCCGTAAACCACCTCGCGGAACCGCGGCCCGAGCATGCCGACCAGGGCGCGCCGAACGTCGTCGATCACGTTGTAAATCACATCATAGTGACGGACGTCAACCTTCTGCGCCTCGGCCGCGCCGCTCGCGCCCGGCTCCAGGCGAACGTTGAAGGCGATAATGATCGCTTTGGAGGCAGCCGCCAGCATCACGTCGGATTCGGTCACGTTTCCCGTGCCGCGATGAAGCACCCGCACGCGCAGCCCTTCCTCTTCGAGCCGCTCGAGCGACGTGACCAGGGGCTCGATCGAACCCTGGACGTCCGCCTTGACGACCAGATTGAGCTCGCGAATCTCGCCTGCCTGCATGCGTGTGAAGATGTCTTCAAGGGATACGTCACCGCTGGTGCGTCCACTCTCGCGCTCAGCCGCCCGCTCGATGAGCGCGACCTGCTGTCGGGCCGCTTTCTCTCCGTCCACGACGGCCAGACGATCGCCGGCCCGCGGGACAGCCGAGAGACCAAGGACCTCAACTGGCGTCGCCGGACCCGCCGAGGTAATCCTCTTGCCCTGATCGTCAAGCAGTGCCCGCAACTTGCCCGTGACCGTGCCAATCACCACGGCATCAGCCGCGTGAAGCGTGCCCTGCTGCACCAGGACCGTCGCGACCGGTCCTCGCGCTTTATCCAGGCGCGCCTCGACGACGAAGCCGGCGGCTTGCCGGTTCGGATTCGCCTTCAAGTCCGCAACGTCGGCCACGAGCGCGATTGTCGTCAGAAGGTCGTCGATGCCGTCGCCGGTGCGCGCCGACACCGGGACCAGGGGCACCTCGCCCCCATACTCCTCGACGAGGACGCCGCTGTCGGCAAGCTGCTGCTTGACGCGGTCGGGGTTGATGTCCGGCCGGTCCATCTTGTTCAGTGCGACCACGATCGGCACTTTAGCCGCGTGGGCATGGTCGATCGCCTCGCGGGTCTGGGGCATCACCCCGTCGTCGGCAGCGACGACCAGAACCGCGATGTCCGTGGCCTGCGCCCCGCGTGCGCGCATGGCCGTGAAGGCCTCGTGGCCGGGCGTGTCGAGGAAGGTGATCTTGCGCGGCTGGTCGTCGACAAGCACGTCAACCTGGTAGGCGCCGATGTGCTGCGTGATGCCGCCGGCCTCTCCAACGGCTACCTTGGCCTGACGGACGCGATCGAGCAGACTGGTCTTGCCATGGTCGACATGCCCCATGACCGTCACGACTGGCGGACGCGGCACCAGCAGCGCCAACTCCTCCGCGGAGAGCTCTTCGAGGGGCGCCTCCTCCTCGTCGGTGGTCTGGCCGATGCTCTGCACCCCGGGTGCTGCCTCGCTGACTTCAAAGCCCAGGTCTGCCGCGACAATCGCAGCCGTGTCGTAATCGATGATCTGGTTCATCGTGGCGAAGATGCCGCTCTTGATCAAACCCTGGATGACGGCAGCGGGGCGTAGCTCGAGGAGCTTTGCCAGATCCTCGACGGTCATCATCGGCGGCAGTTCGAGCTCTCGGGGGGCGAGTGCGACTCCGTTGGCGCCCTGGTCATCGACCGCCGGTGTCAATGGCCCGCGCCTGTCGGCGGCGCGGCCTCGCCCGCCGGGCCGACCGCCGGGTCGGGGCCGTCCTCTGCCCCCGCCCCCGCGACGAAATTGTCTTGGACTCATGGCCTTCCCTCTTCTCCCGGCCCGACCGTCGTGACGTTTCGCGTAGCCACCTGGCTGCCGTTGGCTGCTTGGGCCGCTCCGAATGCGCCGAGCCTCTCTCGTTCGGCTGCCGACATCTCAGTCTTTAGTGCGCGATTGAGCGCTCCCTTTCGCAACGCCAACTTCCAGCAGTCAGCCACGCGGCAGACGTATGCGCCCCGTCCCGACTTCTTGCCGGTCGGGTCAACCTCCACCAGACCGTCCGCGCTCCGGACGACCCGTACCATCTCGCGCTTGGGGCGCAGCGACCGACACGCGACGCACGTACGCTCGGGGATCCGGGGTGATGCCGTCCTAGCCGTCGACGTGCGCCTCGGCCGAGGCCAGCGCGGCGGCTTCGGCATTCGCCAGCACCCGCGGCTCACGCGCCTCGCTGACCGGCGTCTCGGCATGCGCGGCGTCATTGGCCGCCGTCTCCCCGTTCTGCGTGGCGGCATCTCCTACGCGCGGGGCTACCGCTGCCTCGCTCTTGATGTCGATACGCCATCCGGTGAGCTTGGCCGCCAGGCGCGCGTTCTGCCCTTCCTTGCCGATTGCGAGCGACAGCTGCCGCTCCGGCACCATGACGGTTGCCGTCTTGGTTTCATCTGAGGGTGACACCCGCACTACTTGGGCTCGACTCAACGAGTTCGCCACGTAGCGTGCCGGGTCCTCGTTCCACTCGATAACGTCGATCTTTTCATTGTTCAACTCATTGACGACATTCTGGATGCGCACGCCGCGCATCCCGACACACACGCGCCAACTGGGTCGATCCCATCCTGGCGGCCGTGCACCGCGACCTTGAACGCGCGCCGGCCTCGCGGGCGATCGCCTTGATCTCAACCTGGCCATTGTAAATCTCTGGGACTTCCTGTTCGAAGAGTCGGCGGAGCATCAGTCGGTGCGCTCGCGACACAATGATTTGCGGCCCTCGAGCGGTATCGTTCACCTCGGCCACATAGACGCGGATCCGTTGGCCTGGATAGTACCGTTCGGTCGGCACCTGTTCGGCACGCGGCATGATCGCCTCAGCACGGCCAAGCTCGACGATCGCCGTACCCGCTTCGATGCGCTGGATGATGCCGTGGACGATCTCCTCGCGGTCGGCGAACTCGTCGAAGACCATCCGCCGCTCGGCCTCGCGCAGCTTCTGCAGAACCACCTGCTTGGCGGTCTGAGCGGCAATCCGCCCGAACGCTGGCGGGGTGATGTCCGTCGTGAGCGTATCGCCGAGCTGTGTGCTCGGATCGATGCGACGCGCGTCGTCCAGCGTGATCTGATCGTCGATCAGCATGCCGTCCGGCGCTCATCCTCCAGCTCGTCCACGACGAGCTGATGGCGGAAGATCTGTGGAACCCCGCTTTCCCCCTCGATAGTGGCCGTCAGATTGTTGGCGGCCATCTCGAAATTGCGCTTGTACGCCGACACCAAAGCGGCTTCGATGGCCTCGACGACCATCTCCTTCGGCACGCCCTTTTCGCTGCTGAGCTGCGTGATCGCGGCCATGAACTCGGACTTCATACGCTTATCACGCCTCCCAACCAAATGTAGTCTCGCCACCCGCGTGGGTTTCTCCCACGTGCGGGAGACGGCTCGCGCAAACGCTCTCAACAACAAAAGAAGTGGGGGTCACCCACTTCAGCGGCCCGCGCGCGATGGCCAGATTATAGCATCGTCACGCGCGGGTCACAACAAGGCGTGACGCCGCGTAGAGCCTCGCGGATCGCCACAGTTCGGCGCCGCCCAGACGCGCGCAGTGCCGCGAACGCGCGGAGATGAGGCCGCACCTTGAACCGCATCGATGTTCGACGGCTGGCGGCGTTCAGAGCTTAGCGCACGCCCCAGTCAAGCGTGGGCAGCGGGTTCCGAATGTCGTTGAGCGAGATCACAATCATCAGCGCGATGAGCACAACCAGCCCAACGAAGTGGACAAGGCTCTCCTGCTCGGGGCTGATGCGGCGACCGCGAATCGCCTCGACGACGACGAAAAAGAAGCGACCGCCGTCTAAGGCGGGGAGTGGCAGCATATTGGCGACCGCCAGACCAGCGCTGAATGTCCCCGTAATCATCAGGATCGGGAAAATGGCTCCGGCATCGGCGACCGCACCCACCGCCTGTGAGGTCACCTGGGCCATGCCCGCAGCCCAATTGGACGCAGCATGTCGGGTGACATCAAGCCCCGCAGGGCGAGAAAGGGAGCGGCGAGAGTGAAGCCGACGATCTCGACGGCGCGACGGAAACCCAAGTACACCGAATCGATCGGGTTGTGCTGGACGGGCCGCACCTGGGCCGTGGCCGGATCGCGACGCCGACCGCACCCTGCCCCTCCGGGGATTCGCGCGGGGCGTAATTGCAAGCTCAAGGATCTGCTCGCCACGCTGTACTCGCAGCGGAATCGAAGTCCCGACGCCATCACGTGCGATTTGTCGAAACTCTTCGACGCCGTGATTGCTTGGCCGCCCATCTCCAGAATGACATCGTCAACGCGCACGCCCGCTGTGTCGGCTGGCGCGCCGGGCGAGACGGCTGCGATCGCAACATTCACCGGGGTCGGGAATCCTGTTGCATAGGCCAGCGCGAAGACGACGCCGGCAAGCAAGAAGTTCATGCCCGAGCCCGCGGCGAGGACGATTCCGCGTGTCAGCTTGCTCTTGCTCGCGAAGCTGCCCGTGAGTATTTGGGTCCTCCTCGCCAAGCATCTTCACGAACGCACCGAACGGGATCCAGTTGAGCGAGTAGATCACGCCGTTGCGTTCGATCCCGAATATCCTGGGCGGCAGGCCAAAGCCGAACTCTTGCACCACGATGCCGGGCTTGGCGCGCGGTGATGAAGTGGCCGAGCTCATGGACGAGCATCAGCAAGCTGAGGATCGGGACGATCGCGAGCCACTGCAGGTCCAAGCGTGCTACCTAACCCGGTGTGCAAGTTACGGTAAGTCCAGGCCACAGGCCGGCGTACCCTGAAGGTGCATGACTACCTGACGGGGGCCGACCGTGGACCTGGACACCTTCATCGTAGCGGTCTTCTGCACGATTGACGACGAGTTGCGCGCGTTGGCCACACGCGAGCGGTGGCGGGCGCGCGGTCCGCGTCCCCGCTTGGCCGACAGCGAGGTGTTGACGCAGGAGGTCGTCGGGGAGTACCTCGGCATCGACACCGACCGGGGGCTGTACGCCTACTTCCGCCGCCACTACGGGGCCTGGTTCCCGGCGCTCGGTCGGGTGCACCGGACGACGTTCGTCCGTCAGGCCGCAAATCTGTGGGCGGTCAAGGAGCGGCTGTGGCAGCAGATCCTCCGGCGGGTGCCGCACGAGCCGACTTCGCGCTGATCGACAGCTTTCCGCTGCCCGGTCTGCCAGTTCGCTCGCGCCCACCGCTGCCGACGGTTCCGCGGCGAGGCGGCGTATGGCAAGGACACGCTGGTCCGCCAGACCTTCTACGGCTTCCGCGTCCACGTGCGGGTGTGCTGGCCGTCCTGATCGGCCGGGTCCTGCTGGCGGCGGCCAACGTCTCCGAGCTCGCCGCTGTGCCGGCCCTCGCCGATGGCATGGCGGCTGGCTGCTCGGTGACCGCAACTACCACGCACCGCGCCTGTCGGACGAACTGGGCGGCGGGGCCTCCGGCTCCTCGCCCCATTCCGCTGGGCCAGCCGGGACCCCGGAGCCGACGCGGGCGCACCTGCTCAGCCGCTTTCGCTATCGGATCGACACCGTCTTCGGGCAGCTCGTCGACCGCTATCGCGCCAAGCGCGTCTGGGCGCGTGACTCCTATCACCTCCGCAGCCGCCTCCTCCGCAAGGTGCTCAGCCACACTCTCGCGGTCCACTTCACCATCGAGGCCCAGCATCCGCCGCTACGCCTCGCCAACCTGCTCTCTGCCTGACAAACCTGCACACCGGGTTACCTAGGTCCCAGCATCGTTCCGACGGCGGCCGAAGCGGCGCAGCACTCGGACACGGGATCGTGGATCGACTATACCACGACCCTTTTCCGTAACCGAACGATTCCGGCGCATCGCGGACCTGCCACGTCGGAGCTCGCTCACGCCGACGTCGGAGCGAGCGCGCGACACGTTCGGCGAGCCCACGCGTCGACCGAAAGCACTTCGCATAACTCCGGATCACGAATCGGCACGTGTCGCTCGAGCACCGCGTTGACGAGCTCGGCTATTTGATCGAAGCGAATCAACCCTCCCAGGAACAACTCGACAGCGACTTCATTGGCGGCGTTCAGCGTGGCTGGGAACGACCCGCCTCGTCGACCCGCCTCGAGTGCCAGGAAGGCGCAGCGGAAGCGACGCGAGTCCACCTCACCGAAGGTGAGGCTGCCAACGGCGATCAGATCGAGCGGAGCGCTCGGGGTCGGCAGCCGGTCGGGGTATCCGAGTGCATACTGGATGGGCAGCCGCATGTCGGGAATGGCGAGCTGGGCCTTCTGCGACCCGTCGACGAATTCGACAAGCGAGTGGATGATGCTCTCGCGATGAAGAACGATGCCCACCTGATCGAGGGGTAGGTCGAACAACCAGCAGGCCTCCAGGACCTCGAGCCCCTTGTTCATCAGCGTGGCCGAATCAACCGTGATCTTGGGACCCATGCTCCAGTTGGGGTGGCGCAGCGCCTGCTCTGGCGTCACATCGGCGAGCTCGGCTATCGGGAAATCGCGGAACGCGCCGCCCGACGCCGTCAAGGTCACCCGTCGGATCCAGTCCATTCCCTCGCCCCGGAGGCACTGCCAGATCGCGCTGTGTTCTGAGTCCACGGGAATAACCGCGGCGCCGCTCTCGCCCGCCGCCCGCATCACGAGGTGGCCAGCCATAATGAGCGCTTCCTTGTTTGCCAGTGCCACCGGCCGGCCAGCTCGCAGTGCGCCAAGAGTGGGCGCAAGGCCAGCTGTGCCGCTTGTCGCCACCAGTACGAGGTCCACGTTTGGGGCCGTTGCAAGCTCGACCAGTCCGTCGGGTCCTCGGCAGAGGCGTGTACCGTCTGGTAGCGCACCGTCCAGTGTCTCCCCTGGTTCGGTCAGCGCGGCCAGGGCTGGTCGTCGCCGGGCAATCTGCTCGCGAAACAGCTCGCTAGCACCGCGCGCGGCCAGCCCGACCACCTCGAAGCAGTCGGGGTGCCAGTCGATCACTTCGAGCGCCTGACGCCCGATGGACCCGGTGCTCCCGAGGATGACGATCCGCTTGGGTCGGGCCGTCTGGCTGTCGTTCATGCGGTGGCCACGACGTAGGTGTATGCGCCGGCGACGGCAAGCATTAGTCCGTCGATTCGGTCCAGCATGCCTCCGTGCCCGGGCAAGATCTCGCCTGAGTCTTTGGCTCCGAGCTGTCGCTTGACAAACGACTCGATCAAGTCACCCAGGATGGCGCAAAGTCCGATTGTGAGCCCAAGGCCGATCAGGCGCGCCACACCCACGCCGCCGATCGGTGCCGCGAGCATCGAGACCACCACCGCGGCGGCGACTCCACCGACTGCGCCTTCGACAGACTTAGCCGGGCTGATGCTCGGGGCGAGCTTGGTCCGCCCGACGGCACCGCCGACGAAGTAGGCCGCGGTGTCGCAGCTCCAGGTCGCGACTAGGACTATCAGCGCCCAGAGCACGCCATCCGGCAGCTCGCGAAGAGGCACGAAAAAGCGTAATAAGCCGCCAATGTAGAGGGCCGGAACGAAGGTCAGTGCCCAGTCGACAATCGCGCCGGACCAATCGTCACGCTGCATCAACCAGGCTACGGCGGCCACTGCGCCGAGCGGAAATACCACCTGAAGAATGCCAAGCTGCGGAAAAGCGGGGTCGAGTACCACGCCTATGGTGACCGCGAGGCCGAGCGGCGCGAGCGGGCGATAGCCCGCCGCGCGCAAAAGGCTGAACAACTCCAGCGAGCCGACCACCACGCCAGCCAGGACCGCGGCCAGTGACCAGGCCCCTCCAAGCACGACGACCGCGATGAGCGTTGGCACGGCGACGACGCCGGTGAGCACACGGAGTCCGAGCACCGGCTCTGCCTCAACGACGAGCGGCGGTAGCACCACGACCCGCACTTCCTTGTGAGGTCGCTGGCGCTCCGTCGTCAGTCGTGTCCTCAGACGCTGCCGAAGCGCCGCTGGCGCCGGCCGAACTCGCGCACCGCTTCGACCAGGCCGTCGTTGGTGAAGTCTGGCCAGTAAGTCGGAGTGGTCCAGTATTCGGCGTAAGCCGCCTGCCAGAGCAGGAAATTGCTCAGACGCATCTCGCCGGCCGTACGGATGATCAAATCCGGGTCGCACATGCCACCCGTGTACAGGTAGCCGGCGAAGCGATCCTCGTCCAACTCGGACGGATCTACACCATCGCGGATTAGGCGACGAGCCGCTTCGACGATCTCGGCGCGGCCACCATAGTTGAAGGCGACGTTCACGACTAGCCGCCCGTTGTCGCGGGTGAGCTCGACAGCGTAGCGGACACGCTCCTGAAGGGTTGAGGGCAGTCCGTCCAGCCTTCCAATATGTTGGAGTCGGACGTCGTTCGCGTGGAGCTGGGCGGTCTCTCTGTCGATCACCTCGGCCAGAATGGACATCAATCCATTCACTTCCTCGCCAGACCGACGCCAATTCTCCGTCGAGAACGCGTACAACGTCAGTACCTCAATGCCCAGTTCGACGCAGCTTTCGATGATCCGGCGGATGTTCTCAGTGCCGGCCCGATGTCCGGCAAGCCGAGGCAGGTGTCGCGCCGCGGCCCAGCGTCCGTTGCCATCCATGATAATGGCGACGTGCCGCGGGAGGATCGCCAGAGGCTCGGCGCGCGGGCTCAGGGTCTGCGGCTGAGTTGCCATCAGACGTCCTTGACCTCCCTCTCCTTCCGACCCGCTGCCTCGTCGACCTGCTTGATGGTGTGGTCTGTGAGCTTCTGGACGCGCTCGGTCGCCCGCCGAAGGTCGTCCTGGGAAAGCTCGCCGTCCTTTTCGAGGCGCTTCAGTCCGGTGTCCGCATCACGGCGAATGTTACGGATGGCAATCTTGGCTTCCTCGGCTCGCTTGCGGACTTGCTTGGCCAACTCCACGCGACGCTGCTCGTTCAACTGCGGCAATGCCAAGCGGATGACGTTGCCGTCGTTGTTCGGGTTCATGCCAAGGTCAGACTTCTGGATCGCCTTCTCGATTGGCCCGATAAGGCTCTTGTCCCATGGCTGGACCACCAGTAGCCGCGGCTCGGGTACCGAGATGGTGGCAAGCGTGTTGATCGGTTGCTCGGCGCCCCACGCATCGACCAGCACCTTGTCAAGCAAGGACGGCGACGCTCGCCCAGTGCGAATGACGCTCAGGTCTTGCTCCAGGAACTCCACCGCGCGCGACATCTTGCGCTCGCTCTCGCCGATGGCTGAATCGACATCGCTCACGGCCCTACCCCCTTCGGAGCGGAGAGCTGAGGCGCCAGGAATGGATCGGCGGTCGCCTTTCCTTCCTGATGGGTCAACCCTCGTCCCTCGTCTATAAGATCAGCGTGCCTACCTGGTCTTCGCCGCGCACCACCCGCTCCAAGTCGGGCTTGTTGCGCAGATCGAATACGATGATCGGTAGCTTGTTGTCCATGCAGAGTGACAGCGCCGTACTGTCCATGACCTTCAGGCCACGCTCGAGCGCCTCCATGTGACTCAGCCGCTGGAACTTACGCGCTGTCGGCGTAGTTCGCGGGTCGGCATCGTAGACACCATCGACTCCGTTCTTGGCCATCAGCAGCACCTCGGCACCAATCTCCAGTGCGCGTAGGGCAGCGGTCGTGTCGGTGCTGAAATACGGGTTGCCGGTCCCGGCCGCGAAGATCACCACCCGCCCTTTCTCGAGATGGCGCATCGCCCGGCGACGGATGTACGGCTCGGCAATCTCAACCATGGTGATGGCACTTTGCACGCGCGTCTGCAGGCCGTGCCTCTCTAGCGCCGATTGTAGCGCCAGCCCGTTGATGACGGTGGCTAACATTCCCATGTAGTCGCCGGTCGCTCGGTCCAAGCCGCGAGAACTGAAGGCCTTGCCACGCAGGATGTTGCCGCCCCCGATCACGATGCATACCTGGACGCCAAGTCTGATCACGCCGGCGACTTGCTCGGCCATGAAGTCCAGAACGTCGTGATCGATGCCGTACTCGGCGTCCCCCTGCATCGCCTGGCCGCTCAGCTTGAGCATGATCCGACGGAATCGGGTCATTCCAGGTTCGGCCCGGTGGAATTCCACGGATCGACGAGCCCCCGCGTGTCTCGCTCGAAGGCTTGGCTCATCGGAGAGCTCGCGGACTCATTCCTATCCGTTCAGGAGCCGAGCTCGTAGCGAGCAAATCGGCGTATGACGATGTTTTCCCCGAGCTTACCGACACCCTCGTGGACCAGATCCTGGATGGTGCGCTTCTCGTCTCGGATGAAGGCCTGGCGTAGGAGCGGGAGCTCATTCTCCGTGGAGTCTGTCGACGCTCCCTCTTCGGTGCCGATCGAGCGCGGGTCAGTCGCCGCGATCTGCATCGCGATGTCGTGCACGAGGCGACGGAAATCGTCATTGCGGGCGACAAAGTCGGTCTCGCAATTGACCTCGACGAGCACGCCGATGCGGCCGCCTCCGTGGATGTAGGAATCGACGATCCCCTGAGCGGCGACGCGCCCCGCCTTCTTCTCGGCTAGTGCGGCGCCGCGGTCGCGCAGCTTGCGCTTGGCCTCCACGAGGTCGCCATCCGAGTCCTCCAGAGCTCGCTTGCAGTCCATGACCGGAGCGCCGGTCTCCTCACGAAGCTGCTTGATCTTGCTGCTATCGACCGCCACGCTGCCCTCCCGCCCGCCGCCGTGAAGGCGTGACGGGTCCGATTCTCGGTGTCATATTGGTGCAACCGTCCGACGTCGCGATCAGCCCCCGGCCTGCCGCCCGGCCGTCGTGCCGCCCAGAGCCCGGCTGCTCAGGCCGGCGTAGTTTCAGTCGTCGCGACGGACGAGTCAGTGGGCTCTCCCGTGCTCTCGGTCTCAGCCGGGTCGACGGTCGGCACGGCACCGGCACTCTGGTCCACAGTCGCCGTGCTATCGGCGGCCGCGGCGGACGAGTCGCCGTTCGGGTCAGCCGCACTCACAGTGGCCAGCCTGGCCGCGAAGCGCGGGTCGGGCTCAACTTCGGCCGACTCGCCGGGCGCGAAGTCGTCGGGGGTGAACACCATTCCACTGACCGCCTTCCCCTCGTACTCGTCGCCCTCGGCTGCGCCAACCTCGCGGTCAACGGTCTGAGCCTCTCGCTGCTGTGCGCCTTCGATCACCGCATCGGCGATCTTGCCGGTCAGCAGGCGAATCGCCCGGATGGCGTCGTCGTTGGCTGGGATTGGCCAGTCAATCTGCTCCGGATTGCAGTTCGTGTCGACCATCGCCACGAGCGCGAGCTCACCGCGACGTGACTCGGCTACGGCAATCTGCTCGCGGTGCGGGTCGACGATGAACACGGCCTGTGGAGTGCGATACTGCTTCCGCATACCTCCGAGGAGCCGCTCGAGCCGCTCCAACTCGTCGGTCAGTTTGATGGCTTCCTTTTTCGACAACCGCTCGGAGCGGCCATCATCGCGCTGCTGCTCCAGGTCTTCGAGCCGCCTAATCCGTGTCAAGATGGTCTGGAAGTTGGTCAGCGTCCCGCCCATCCAGCGACGGTTGATGTAAGGCATCCCACAGCGCTTCGCCTCCTCCTCGATCGCCTCCTGGGCCTGCTTCTTTGTGCCCACGAAAAGAATTGTGCCTCCCTGGGCGACGAGGTCACGGACGAAGTCCATCGCGTCTTCCAGCCGCTTAACGGTCTGCTGAAGGTCGATGATGTGAATGCCGTTGCGCTCGGTGAAGATAAAGTGCCGCATCTTCGGGTCCCAGCGGCGGGTCTGGTGGCCGAAGTGGACGCCAGCTTCGAGCAGCGTCTTCATCTGAACGGGGCTTGGCACGCTGAGACTCCCTCGTTAATCTTCCACGACCCTCAACCCGCTCGGGAACCATCGACCGGAGGGCAAGCTTGCACCAAAGGTCGATGCACGGCCCAAACGGTCCGGCCGCGTGTAGCGTTCGTAAGTATTGCCGGTCGGCGATTATAACACCGTCCCGGATGCCCCACCAACGCGGGGCGTCGCACTAACGCGGCGACGTAAGGTAGATCTACGAAAGAATGTGCATCACCACTGAGAGGGCAATCGACTCATGAGCGTGCCATCGGTGTCGTGGCGCGAACTCGCGGCGCGCGCGGTCAAATTCCGAGTCTGGACAGAGGGTCCGCCGCTCATGCTCGCGGCCTGCGTCGTGATCGCGTCGCTAGCGGTGCCGCCGACGCGCTCCGCTGAGGCGCAGTCTTCTGGCGAGGAGAGTGTGGAAGACCTGGTGCTGGCCCTACGGTCCTACAAACTCACATCGGAGGAGCTGCCGCCCGGCTACACCCTCGACAGCGAGCAGGCGTACGGAAACGAGGCTCAGGCACTCGAGAATGCGCTGACTCCTCCAGCGGATCCGCGTCCCGCCGAGCAACATCTGACATCGCTGATCGACAGCGAGCGAATTGTGCGGCTACGCCAGGTGCTGCTCCACTCTCATGACCCGACCGCGCCGGTCATGACATTCAACGTTATCGCCTTCAGGACGGCGGACGCGGCCGGCCGAGCACTCGATGATCCTGCGTTGCTGACCTATATCGGACCGAGCGACACGCTCACGCGTCAGGACGCGTCTCCGGCCGGCGAGGGCTCCGCCCGCTACGCGCTCGAAGTTCCGGCCGACTCTGCCGCCGAGGTGGCTCGGGGCGAACTGATGGCATGGCGACATGGCCGAGTGGTGCTCTACGCCTACACGGACACACCGGCCGGCCAACCGCAGGCCGCCGCCAGGATGACCGAGCTTGCCGCGCGGGTAGAGGCCCGCCTGGCGAGCCGGGCGATGCTGCCGTCGATGGTAGCCTCCGCGCCGAGCTATCTCCCGAATGCTGAGCGGCGGCTCCAGCTCTACCAGGCGCTGATCAGCAGCCTTCCGTCTGACGAGTCATTCCCGGCATTGAACCCGACAAGCGTGGACACTCAGGGCAACGCGGAGCTGCTCAACGATGTCGGCTTCTTCGGCCAGGGTCCATTTGAGGACCCCCGCGCGCTGTACGAGCGGCTCATCTCACGCGAGCGCCGAATCCTCGGCGTGACCAAACAGTTCCTCCCGCGGGCGGTGGCACCCAGCGGCGGCGCGGGTACCTTCCCGATTGCCGCGGTTGGATTGACGTTGTACGCCGACGCCACGGGAGCGAGCGAAGCGATGGCTGCCGGAGTGCCGGAGATCGCGCAACGCGCCTGGGAGGAGATCTCACTTCCGGGTTTGACGGCGCTGACGGAGAGCACCCCGATGCCGACGCTGGCTGAACAGACCCGTGGGTTCGCAGCGCGGGTGACGCTGTTGGATGGGGTGGTGGTCGAGCTGCGCTCCCTCCGCTGGCGCCGCGGCGCTGTCGAGTTGTCGGCGACCGTCGTCTCCGAATTCGGCGCCGACGTGGACGAACTGCTACACCGTGCGGCCGACCGCCAGGACGCCGCGTATGTGGCACGCCCGCTGGCAGGGTATTGAGCCGAAGGATCTCCCCGATCCGGATTTGCCCCGCTGATACGCTCGGCGGTACACTCAATGCGGTCGTGCTAGGTGGGGAACTTGCGGTGCCCTGTAACCGGCAACCCGCAGTAGCCGGGCTGAATCCCCACTCGAGGCCCTTCCGCCTGACGGCCAGGCCGACGCCGAGCGGTGTTGATGGGCTGGTCCTGCGCGGCAGCGTCCCGCGAAATCCGCCAGGTCGGGAACGAAGCAACGGTAAGTGGTGCTCGCTGGGTGCCGTAGGGTAGCCGGACCGGAGCAAGCTAGCGGAGGGTCGCGGAAGGCGGCGAGTCGGAAGTGGGTGCACGACCATCTTCGCGTGTGTTGGACGGGCGGGACGCCGAACAGGCGCCCCGCCCGTTTGCTTGCCAATGGTGATGGAGGCGTACGTCCAAGTGGCCAACCATCAGCACGAGCGTGGTGGTGAGGAGATCGACTTTGGCGATCTCCCCACGTCCCCGACAGAGCTGCTGCGGCACCTTGGCCTGCGCCCTCGCAAGCGATTTTCCCAATCCTTCCTTGTCGACCCGCACTTACCCGAGCAGATTGCAACCGCGGCCGATCTGGACGCGACTGACGAGGTGCTTGAAATCGGCCCAGGGCTTGGTATCCTGACCCGCGCATTGGCCCGGCGCAGTGAGCGAATCGTCGCGGTCGAGCTGGACCGAGATCTGGCCGCGGCCCTGCCGCGGCTGGTGCCGTCCAATGTGCAGATTGTTTGCGAAGACGCGCTTCGTTTTGCGGATGAGCATTTCTCGGGACCATACAAGCTCGTCGCTAACCTGCCCTACAACATCACGAGCCCAGTGCTGTTCCGCTACCTCGGCATCCCTACCCCACCCTCGCTGCTTGTCGTGATGGTCCAGAAGGAAGTCGCCGAGCGGATTGTGGCTGGTGTCGGGCGCCGTTCTTACCTCGCGGTGGCGGTTCAGTCGGCGGCAACGGCGCGGATTGTGCGCGGGGTGCCGGCCACCGCGTTCTACCCGCGGCCAAGCGTCGACTCGGCGGTGGTTCGGCTTGAGATCCTCCGAGACCCGATCGTAGGTGCCGCGCAGCGACCGGCCTTTCTGCAGCTCCTGCAGGCGGGCTTCGCACAGCCACGCAAGCAGCTCTCGAACTCGCTTGCCCAGGGACTCGGCGTCCCGAAGGTGGCCGCGGTAGAGCTGCTCGGCCGAGCCGGGATTGCTGCTGAGCGTCGCCCCAGGATCTGGAGCTGGCGGAGTGGCGGACGTTGTTCGAGACCGCCGCCTGAGTCGACAAGAGTCGGCAGGACCGCGGCTGCGCACTCGCGCGTACGCCAAGGTGAACTTCGCGCTCGAAGTGCTCGGCCTTCGCAGTGATGGATTCCACGAGCTCGTCTCGGTCACTCAGACGATCTCCTTGCACGACGTCGTGGAATGCGGCCCTGCTCTGGTCCTCCAGGTCAAGACTCGACCGCCCGTGGTGGGCGCGGACCACAACCTGGCGGGTGCCGCGGCCCGACTGCTCGCCCGTGAGACAGGTCACCCGGCCGCACTAGAGCTGCTCATTGCGAAGCGAATCCCGCTGGCGGCCGGTCTGGGCGGTGGAAGTAGCAACGCGGCGTCCGCTCTCCGCCTGATGAATCTCCATTGGGGCGCACCCTTGGGGAGCCGCGACTTGCGAGGCCTGGCCGCTAAGCTCGGCTCAGACGTGCCCTTGTTCCTGCTGGGTGGAGCAGCGCTGGTTGAGGGTCGCGGCGAGCGGGTCACAGCGCTACGGCTCCGCTCGCCGGTGTGGCTGGCACTCGCGGTCCCACAGGTTCAGCTCGCCGACAAGACGCGACGGTTGTATCAGGCGCTCACCGCCGACGATTGGAGCGAAGGAAGCCGAACGAGGGCACTCGCCGCAGCGATCCAGGCGGGACATGGTCCTCTGAGCCACGCCAGCTCGTCACCGAACGCGTTCGATCGACCCGCCGAGGCTGCGTACCCCGGTTTGTCGCGCTTCGCGAGCGTCTGGCCGACGCGGTCGGCGCGCGCCTGCAGCTCTCCGGCGGCCGGCCCCGGCCTCTTTGCACTATTCGCTACTCGCGGCGAGGCCAATGCCGCTGCTCGGCGGATGACACGGGCCGGGCGTACCGTCGCGCGTCGCGCGGCCTATTGCCGGGCAGCCCCGCATACGAGCCGAGCAGCGCAGCTAATCCGGCGCGAGCAGGGACGCGCTGAGCTCGGTGGCGAGGCTGCGTGGGCGGTCGAGCGCCTGGTCCAGTTTGTACGCGGCGCTGATGAGCGCCAGGTGCGTGAACGCCTGCGGAAAGTTGCCGAGTGCCTCGCCCGAGGAGCCAATCTCCTCGGCATACAGCCCGAGGTGATTGGCATACGTGAGCATTTTCTCGAACGTCAGCCGCGCTTCGCGCAGCCGACCGGCACGCGTGAGGGCTTCTACCCACCAGAATGAGCAGATCGTAAACGTGCCCTCAGTTCCCGGCAGCCCGTCCGGCGCCGCGCCGCACGGCGCGTACCGGTACACGAGGCTATCGCTGACTAGCGTGCGACGGGTGTGCTCCAATGTGGCGAGCATCCGAGGGTCCGTCGGGGAGATGAATTTGACCAGCGGCATCAGGAGGTTCGCGGCGTCGACGGCATCGCTGCCGTAGTACTGGACAAAGGTTCCTAGCTCGGGGTTCCACCCGCGCGCCATGACCTCCTGGTAGATCTTAGACTGGGTCTCACGCCAGGCCGCGTGTGGGGCTGGCAAGCCACGCTTGGTGGCCATCCGCAGCGCGCGGTCGAACGCGACCCAGCACATCATTTTCGAGAACACGAAGCACTGGCGGCCGCCGCGGACCTCCCAGAGGCCCTCATCGGCCCGGTGCCAGTTGTCAGTGAGCCAGTCAAGGATGCGAACCAGCCGCTGCCAGACCTCGTAACTGATTGGTTCGCCGTACTTGTCGTACAGGTAGACCGAATCGAGAAGCTCACCGTAGATGTCGAGTTGGAGCTGACAGTAGGCGCCGTTGCCGATCCGGACGGGCCCGGAGCCGCGGTAGCCTTCAAGGTGCTCCAGGACGCTCTCGGTGAGCTCGGCGCGACCGTCGATGCCATACATCGCCTGGAGCGGTGCGCCGTCTTCCATGATCTGGCAGCTGGTCGTCAACCAGTCGATGAAGCGCGCCGCCTCTTCGACAAAGCCGATCCGAAGCAGCGCGTAGACAGTAAAGCTGGCGTCGCGGATCCACGTATAGCGGTAGTCCCAGTTACGCACGCCGCCGACCACCTCGGGCAGACTGGTTGTCGGTGCGGCGACGATGGCCCCGGTGGGCGCGTAGGTAAGCAGCTTGAGGGTTAGCGCCGAGCGCTGAACCATCTCGCGCCAGCGGCCTCGGTATGTGCAGCGTGCCACCCAACGTTGCCAGAAGTCAATCGTGTCCTGGATGCTGCGCCGGATCTCATCGATCGGCAGCAGCGTCGGGTCGGGCAAGCCTTGCTCGACGTGCTGGAAGACGAACGCGGCCCATTGACCCTCGCTGACCGTGAATCTTGCAAAGGCGGCCCCGTTGTCGGTGTGCAGGGGGACACTGGCCAACAGCGTGACACGCATTGTCCGTGGACCCTCAGCGGTGAACACGCAGCCGTCGGGAACCATCGATACAGTGTGGCCGACGCGGGCGTAGTCGAACGCTGGACGGCAGCTCAGCTCGAACTCCACCGTGCCCCGAACGCCATGGACGACGCGGACCAGGTCATGAACGGCGGCCTTACGGCCTGGCTTGTCGACCTCGACTGGCATGCAGTCGTAGATCTCGCCGACACCGGCAGGTTCCAGGAAGCGGGTGAGAAGGACGTTGGTTTCCGGGACGTAGAGCTGTCGGGTGGCGGCATTCGACGACGTCGCGGCGATCCGGAAGCAGCCGCCTTTCTCCTTGTCCAGGAGCGCGCCGAAGATCGACGGTGAATCGAAACGTGGCAGGCATAACCAGTCGACCGACCCATTTATCCCGACTAGCGCCGTGGTGTGGAGATCGCCGATTACCCCGTACGATTCGATCGGCAGATATCCCAAGTGCGCTCCCGTCCGCGGCGTCGACCCCGCGGGTCCCCTGTCACATATCCGCTTGCGGGTCGTTCCGACTCACTACCAGGGCATCACGCGGCGGGTGTGGCGTCGGCCGATCTCCGCGGCCTCGCGGTTCTGTGGCCCAGCACCGATCATCACCCCTTCTGCGATTCGCTCGACGACGTCCGCGGCCTCGACCTGATTGAGGAAGGCAAGCTTGTTCGCCTTGCAGGCGGCGAGGACGCGCGCCCGCGCCGCAAGCATGTCATCGGGGTAAGGCTCGTCGTGCTTGTCGGGGTAGCCCATCGACATGCCCATGTCGCCGGGCCCCCACTCGGCGAAGGCGATCCCCGGCACCGCTGTGCTTGCCTCGACATTTTGGAGTGCGCGGACATTCTCAATCTTGAGCCCGAGCAGGAGCTCGCCCTCGCGGTTCAGCGGCCAGGGATCGGCGCGCCGCAGGTACTCGGCCTGGTCTAAGCCCCAGACGACGGACGCACCTTTCTGCCCTCCGCTGCCACGCCGGCCAACGCCGAGCCCCGCATCGGTGCCGAGCGTGTGGAAGGGGTAACGGACTGCCTCGACGAAGGCGCGGACCGCGCCGGGCGTCTCGGCGTGACAAAGCAGGATGCCGTGGACGCCGGCGGCGAGCACCTGTTTGACCATCCAGGCGTTCGCCCGTATGACGGGCTCATCGCTCGCGTCCACGGGCAGCGTGACGATGACCGCGGGCATGCGGTGGCCGCTTGGGGTTGGGCCGCCGTCAATTAGGCCGCGCATGAACTCGGAGAGCCGGGTGACGTCGAAAGCGCTGTGCTCCATCTCGTAGTTGACGTAGTCGGCCCAGGTTCGGGCAGCCCCGCGGCCGCCTTCGTACCCGCGCTCCTCGACCGTTTCGTAGTAGATCGGTTGCCCTTGCTCCAGTAGCTCGATCGCCTTGTTTGTCCGGGGCATGCGGTGTTCCTCCGTGGCGCGAGCGAGTATAGTTGGCGGATGGCGCTCTGTGCCGGTCAGCCGGCGCCCGACTTCACGCTTCAGACGACCGATGGCGAATCGGTATCGTTGTTTGGCTACCGAGGCCGGTGGGTCGTGCTGGTGTTCTTGCGCTGGCTCGGTTGACTGCATTGAGCTGAGCACCTGACGCAGTTGCGCCAGCAGCAGGATCAACTCGTGGCTCGAGAGGCCGTGGTGCTGGTGATCTCGTTCGACGCGCCCCGTCGACTGGGCGGGTATTGTCGCCGCCACCGGCTGCCGTTCCGGTGTCTGCCGGACGAAGAGAGGGCGGCCTACCGCGCGTACGGGTTAGGTCGCGCGTCGTGGCTGCGAACCCTCACACCACGTGCGCTGGGGCCGTACGTGACGCACTACCTGCGCTCGGGAGCAATCGGCAGTGGCCGGCTGAACGTGAGGGGCCAGGATCTGCGGCAGATGGGAGGTGATTTTGTCGTCGCGCCGGATGGCCGCCTGGCACTAGCGTACGCTTCGCACGACCCGGCGGATCGTCCGAGCGTCACGCAGCTCCTGGCCGTGATCCGCTGACGTACCGTCCGGCGCAGGAGTGGCAAGCGCCACGCAAGGAAGTTCCAAAGTTCTGTTAATCCAAGTTGCCCTGCTCGTTCGTACATCAAGGCAGACCGTGGGGGACAGCGCGCGTGGGGCGGAGGCGGCCGATGACGCCGGGCGTTCAGAGATCGGACGACAGATCTGAAGGGGGCTCGCCCGAGCCGCGCCTCGAGGAATCGGTCATCTTTGCGCAGGACGTCAAGTGCTTGTTGTGCGGGCTCGTGTTGGGACAGTTGATCGGTCGCACAAGCCTTCCGCCGAACGCTCGTCGCTTCAATCCTGCGCGCGGCCAGGCCGTTCCGGTCGGCTTTCACGCCGCCCGTGCTCGATGTTTCAGATGCGGTGGTGTCTGCTTCCTCGACGAGGTGGAAACGAGTGTGGTGATTCGCGCGGAGGCATTCGAGAAGCCTCGGCGCGGTCGGAAGCCGAAGCCGCGTCCTGGCGCCGAACAGGCTATCGCGCCCTAGGCCTTCTGCTGCGAGTGTAGGAATAGGCTATCGCGCACTAGGCCCCGTGCTGCGCGTGTAGGAGCTGGTCCCGCGTGCCTAGGTTGGGTGCAAACTGAGCAATTTGCGCCACCAATGATGGCCGCGCGGCACCGAACGCGTGGTTGAAGCGGACAACCACTGGCAGGTGGTCGCTCGCGCTGGCGCGCCCGACGTGTGCAGCGACTGGCACCAGTTCAGGCGAGTGCCAGACGTAGTCCAGGCGGAGCACCGGCCAGGGCGCTGGCAAGGCCCTGGGGCGCGCTCCGGCCCGTGGAAACGTGTGGCCGAAGCCCCGACCTACGGCCCGGTAGGCGTCGCGCAGTTCGGCGCGTAGCAGCCGATAATCCGCGCTGTACTCGGTCATGTTGAAGTCACCTAGGACGATGACCGGTCGCTCCGCACGGCGTATGAGCGCGAGCAGCGCACGCACCTGGGATCGTCGACGCGCCGGCTGAAACTCCGAGAACAGGCCCAGGAGTACGGGGCGATCGGGTGGCCGCGGCACTCGAGGGACCGGCATCCGGACGCTGAACAGCGTCACCGGACCGCCAGGCGTCTCGATCACCGCGCGGTGAAGCCAGTGTCCCCGCTCTGAGAGCCGCAGCGCCATGCTATCCCGGAGCGGGTAGCGGCTGAAGATGCCGCTACCCGAAGTATCCTTCCCCGGATGCAGGGCGCGGTATGGGTACTCCGACCCGAGGAGCTGGACGAGGTCACCCGCCGCGTCGACGTGCAGTTCCTGAAGGCCGACCACGTCCGGAGCAGCTGACAGGATCGTCTCCGCCGTGGAGGCGTGGTCACGGTCCCAGGCCAGGATGTTGAAGGTCATCACTGTCAGGCCGATGCGCCCGGCGTCGGCGCGCGGACGGCTCCGTCGGAGGACAAGTGGTCCGCACACGGCGCAGAAGGCCGCCGCCGCGGCGATCCCGCTGGCCAGCAGCCGCCGCGATCGTGTGGCGACCCCCGCGACGAGGATCACTGGCGCGGGAAGGTACCACCACGGGGTGAAGTCGTCGATCAGCTCGAGTGCGCTCGGGACGGAGCACAAACTCCGCCGCAGGATGGCGTAGGTAGCCAGCGCCGTCGCATACGTCGTCCCCGCGCCAATGAGCGCGCGCCGCAATCGCAGCGTCAGACCCGCCGCGCCGACCATGGCGCCTTGGGCGTTGGACCGACCGGACAGTCACCCCGGCACCGCTCATAAATGGCGTGGTGGCGGGAGTTCCAAAGCTCGAAACAAATCATCGCTTGGGCGCGAGTCGGAGATCGAGTTGGTGCTTGCCCGGGCGCGGGGCCGGGCCGAGTGCGACGTACACATCATCGCCGACCGACTCGACCAGCAAGGGCGTTCCGTGGCCGTCGAGCCGGCCGCCTGTGACGGCGAACGCCTCCGGCACCAGCACTCGCACCTTGCCCGCTAGCGGATGATTCGTCTCCCAGTCGACCGTCAGGCGATCGGCGGAGTAGGTCTGGGCGTACGATAGCCAGCAGCCACTGGGCGGATGGTGGACGTGGATGCTGCCGCTCTGGCCGCCGAGGCGCGGTGTCGCCGCCCAGCCGGCCGGTCCCAGCTCGACGCCAAACAGGCCAGCGACTATCGACTCCGCCACCGTCGACGCTGCTCCGGCGTACGCGGGCGAGCCGCCGTTGCGCCGGCTGCGTGGTTCCTGCCACTCGAAGACCTCGCCGGGCGTGCGCGCCCAGTCCGCGGCGACCTGATCGAGGTGCTCCCGCGCCAGGATAGCTGAGCCGTTCCAGAATTCGGCGCTTATCTGCATCCCGCCCCACCAGTCCCAGACGGCGCCGTTCTGGTACCGCCCCGGCGCCATCTGCGGATAGTCGAAAAATCCCTGGGGATATGGCGGCCAGAGTGTCAGACCAGGCTTGGAGGCGCCCGCCGCGACGCGGGATTCCTCGAGCGCACGGAAAATCTGACCTGCCTCGGAAGGCGCGGCCAGGCCAGTGTAGACCGCAACCGCGTTCGCGATGCTGACAATCCGATCCTCGTCGAAGCCGTGGTGCATCGGGGGAATGTGAACGTGGGTGCGGAAAAACCCGCGATCAGGCTGCCAGAGGCGTTCCGCGGTCGCCTGGCGAAGCGCACGAGCACGTGCCCGCTGGGTCTCTGCCCTACGTGGCTGATCGACCATCTCGTTCATCTCGGCCAGCTCCAGCAACGCCCGATAGGCCCAGGCCTGGTCGTAGATCGAAGCGGTCCATTCCTTCGGCTCGGGCGGAACCCGCCACATCGCGCTGCCAACGTTGACTTCGACATCACCCCAGTCAGTCGTGTGCCCACGCCTGAGCAAGCCAAGCTCAGCATCGAACCGCTGGGCGTAAAGCCACTCGATCGCGTCATTCAGCCGCTGGATCCGCGACTTACCAGCTTGAACGTCGAGCAGCCAGGGCGCACCGGGGCCTGCCTTGGAGGCCACAAAGGCCATGTGGATGAGGCTGGTCTCCTCGTCCGAAGTCACCAGCATTTTCATTGCGGCCGGCTCATCCCCGCCGACCACGCCGCTCACCGCGCCCGCCTGGGCCGGCTTGAGCCAGATCCCGTCTTCCTGGTCGTCCGGCTCGCCGTCGAACTGGAGGTGGAGGAATTCTTCAACCGGCCGTGTCAGATACCAGATGTCGTAGAGGAATTGGGCAGCGGGCGCGATAGTGGCGCTGTCACGCGCGTACACCAGCCCGTAGTCGGCGCCAGCCCGGAAGCCGAAGATCTCCCCCGATACCCCAGATCCCTGGACCTCGACGGTCTTGAGGGAGCGTCGGACGCTCTCCCGGACGGCGTTGAGCTGCTCGTGGCCTTCAACGTGCCAGGTGGTCGGCTGGGCGACCAGCGGAGGGGGACAGGGCGAAACCGACCCTGGGGCGTCCGCGAACCCGCTCCGTGGCAGCGCGCCACAGAGCACCAGGAGCGCCGCGGCGACGGAGAGCCCCGCCCGTTTCCCAACGATCTGTGACCTCATCAGGGCAGGAGCTTCGAGGTGAGGTGCAGCGGGGTGGACCTACCTTCCTGGTCGCGTGCGCGCCCTAACACTGGCGTGTCCGATGGGCGGGGAGCCCGACATTTATATCCGCCAGTCTGGACCTCGGCAAGAGAAAGCGGAGGCTTCATGCTTGTGCGGGATCGCCCGCCCTCGCGGGTAAGCGCGTCAAGTTGGGCCTGGTGTTCGGCTGGAGCGGTGTTGGACGGTGCACCGCTTAGCGAGATAGGAACGTGTCCTCAACGCTTCCGCATAGGGCCCCCGGCCGTTACACTTAGGCAACGGCCACGCGGTACGCGGGCTCGGACGACGCATGAGCAGCTTTAGGCAATCGGAGCAGGAAACGACGCGCATTGCGGTTCAGCATGCTCCAGGGCCGACAAGAGCGACGGCGGAGCAGCCCAGACCGGCGTACCGATCCCCGGCCCGGGCGCCGGGGCGGGGTTGGATGTGGTCGACACTCGCGCTGCTCTTCGTGGGCCTGCTGGCGCCGCTGACGGCTATAGGCTGGTACCAGTACGAGCACACTGATCGAATCTACCAGGGTGTGAGCGCCCTCGGATTGAACCTGAGCGGCATGACCTGGGCGGAGGCGGACCGAGCCCTGAAGACACGCGCTGAGGAGCTGACGGCGCGGCCGGTGCTGGTGCGTGCCGAAGAGCTGCAGTTGCGGACCGACTGGCGCCAACTAGGACTGCGCTTGCCAACCGAAGCGCTGCTGGATCGGGCGATGGCTGTGGGTCGGAACGGGAGCTACTTCCAGAGGGTTCGAGGTCAGCTGGAAGCGCTGCGATTCGGAGCACCGGTCGTCGCCGAGCAAAGCGTAGACGACGGCGCACTGGCGCAGTTCGCCAGCGGCATCCACGGTCAACTGGAGCGCCCGGTCCGCAACGCCCGGCTAGAGCTGAAACCCGACCTTACCCTGGAGTTGACGACGGCGCAGGTTGGTCGCGGGCTGGATGTCGACGACGCTGTTCGTCGGCTGCGCGAGGCAGCACTGTCCGGCCAGGGACAGGTGGATCTGGCGGTTACCAAGATCCTGCCCGAGACCACGGATGAGATGCGCGTACCCGCCAAGGAGAGGGCTGAGGGCATCTTATCCACGCCGCTCTCGCTGGCGTTCCGTGACCGGCGGTGGACGATCGAGCGGCAAGAGTTGGCCGACATCCTGCTCTTCAACGGCGGCCCCGGCGTCCCGATCGAGGTCAAGCTCGACAGCTCGGCGCTCCAGGCGCGCGTGCAGGCTATCGCAAAAGAGATCAACCAGCCGGCGCAGAATGCCCGACTTGACTGGAATGGCGGTCAACCAAAAGTCATCCGACCGAGCGGCGAAGGGCGCGAGCTGGACCCCGTCTCGGCCGCGCAGATGATCTCGGAGCGTGCCGCCGACTCGGAGCGGACGATCGCGTTACCAGTCAAGGTTACCGCTCCGGCAGTTGACGCGAGCAAGCTCCAGTCGATGGGTCTTCAGGGGCTGATTGACAGCTCGACGACGGCGTTCCAGGGATCGGTGCCGCAGAAGGCTCACAATATCAAGCTAGCAGCATCACGCCTCCATGGAGTTGTCGTGGCGCCGCGGACGACGTTCTCCTTCAACCGCGAACTGGGACCGACCACCGTGGCCAACGGGTACCAGGTCGCCTTCGGGATCACCAGCGCGGGCGACCAGCATAAGACGGTGCCGTCAGTGGCGGGCGGCATCTGCCAGGTTGCGACGACGCTGTTCCAGCCAGTGTTCTGGTCGGGGTACCAGATTGAGGAGCGGAACTGGCACCTGTACTGGATACCAGCGTACACGTCGCGTGGGGCCGTCGGACTGGACGCGACTGTGGACGAGGAAGTGAATCTCGATCTTCAGTTCATCAACAACACCGACAATTTCCTGTTGATCCAGTCGCGGACAGACGATACGAACGTGACCTTCGAGCTGTACGGCACAAAGCCGACCTGGCAGATCAAAGTGGACGGCCCCGAGATTACCGATCGCAAGCCGGCGGACCCCACGCCCGTGAACGAGCCGGAGCCCTCCCTGCCTGAGGGTCAGCGCCTGCAGGTAGAGACGGCTCGAGAAGGGTTCACTGCCACGTTCGTGCGAACGGTCACTGAGCCCGGGGCGCCGGTGCGCACGCTGAAACTGGAGAGCCGGTACGTCCCGTCGCGCAATGTCACGCTCGTAGGGACGGGCGGCCGCGCCCCAAGTGCGGCGCCGGCGAATGTCAACCGACCCAGTCCGGCTCCGCCCGGTCGAGGCTGACCTGGCTCTCCACACGGCTCGGCCATTGTCGCTCACGTTGAGCGGACCGGGCTCCCTCCGGCCCGACAGGAATAGGCCCGGTTCGCTGTCCTCGTGACCAATCACGAACTCTTCGGCCTTGCCAACCCTGCGTTGCTAGACGGACGGTGGACCGACGAGTATACTCGGGGCAGGGCCCACTCGCTGTGCTCGCGCGGCGGTGATCAGTCGCTGGAGCGGACGCTGAGAAGAGGACATCGGCAAACCATAGGCGTGAAGGGGCAGGCGAGGCGATGAGAGTGCTGGTGGCGAGCATCGTGCTCGTGCTGCTGCTCGGCGCGACTTCGACTGGGCGAGCCTCCGCCGCCGTGACTGAGGATATTTTCGGCGCCGCCTCGGGCGACATTGACGAGCCCGGATCGTTGTCGCCCATCGGAAACGGGCGGTTCGCGATTCTAGATCGCGTGTACACCGGGCGTGGCGTGAGCCGGTCCGTCCTTCAGAGCGCGGAGACCTGCTTTACGGGGCAGCTCACCACCACCGAGGACTGGGCACTGCAAGCGCCGAAGATGAGCGGCGCGCACCGGAGTACGGTGACCATCCGCGCCGAGCGGGGACTCGTGGTGCTCCAGCTGCAGGGTGACATGGAGTTTCCTCATGCTTCGGGGAGCTGGGAGCTGGTGCGCGCAGGTGGCCTTTGCGCTGCGTTCGAAGGTAGTGGCCGCTATAGCGCCACCTTCTCGCACCACAGTCCCGGGTTCCGCCTGACCTTCGATGGCCAGGTGCACGACTGACTCTCGCTCGGCGGCACCGTCTCCGTCACGAGCTCCCCCCTGACGAACACCAGAACGCTCGGCTGGCGCTGAGCGCTACGCCTCCGAGGTCACGCCAGTGCAGGCCGGATCTCCTGGGCGAAGCGTCGCATGTCCGCGAGGATCGACTCCCCGGTATTGTCGCCGAAGTGGGCGACCAGGTGCTCCAGACCAACGGTCTGGAATGCTTTGATCTGGTCCACGATGTGCTCCGGATCGCCATCGAACACCGTCAACACCTGACCGTTGGCGGTCCTGGTTTCGGGAAGCGTGCGATCGGGCGTCACCCGCGTACGCAGGCTCCCCGCCACCGAGCGGTCACCGGCTAGTTCCCTGATGTGGGCAAGCCCGTCTCGGTACTGCTCCAGGTTACTGCCAACCGGATGCCAGGCTTCCGCAACCGCCGCGGCTCGGCGGAGCGCGCGTGGGCTGCTGCCGCCGAGCCAGATCGGCGGGCCGCCCAGTTGAACCGGCTTCGGTGAGAACAGTCCATCGGAGAAACGAACGTGGCGACCCTCGAACCGCGGATCGTCGGAGCTCCACAGCTCGATCATCGCGGCGATGTACTCGTCGAACCGCTCGCCACGATTCGAGAAATCAGAGCCGAGAAACTCGAACTCTCGCTCCAGCCAACCCGCGCCCAAGCCGAGGATCACTCGACCGCCTGACAAAGCGTCGAGGGTAGCGACCTCCTTGGCGATGACGACCGGATTGCGCGGCGGCAGCACGAGCACCGAGGTCCCGAGGCGCACTCGAGTGGTGAGCGGAGCCAGGTAGGCGAGTGTCATGAGGAGCTCGTAGATGTGGCCATACGGCTCTTCCATGCCGCGCGGCACCATCAGGTGGTCTGTCGTCCAGACTGAATCGAATCCGAGCTCGTCGGCGGCCTGCGCTATCTCCGCGAGGGTCCGCGGGTCGGCCGGGCGGCTGAAATTGGGCAGGATCACGCCTACCTGCATGGTGACACACTCCTGGCTCGGGACGGCCAGCCGCGGAACGTCAGGGGGCGTTGGGCACCAGCAACCCCGGCGCGTCCGAGTTGAGTATAGCCCCCACCCTGCCCACCGGCAGACATGACGTCTGTCGACTTGAAAACGTGCCTAACGGACCAGTGACACACGCTGATCGGACGCGCAGACTGCTTCAGGCGGCGCGGACCCGAACGGAGATAGCGGTTCTGGATAGCCCCGGCTACGGCCGCCCGAGGATCCCCTCGCAGTGAAGGTCAATGTAGGAGCCGTCGAGCCGGGCGCGGTCTGTGAAGCGAACGAGCTGTGCCTCACCCGTTAGACCCGTTCGCGTTCCGGGTTCAAGGCGGCGCGGCGCACACGCCTGCGGCACATGCTGAACCGGGTGCCGTCAGCGCGGCCCCATCGCGGCCTCGAAGGCCGCCCGCGCGCGACGGAGCGTGTCGGGCTCGGCGAGCAGGTCGATGGCCGTCATCGCCAGACCTTTGGCCGCGGCAAGCATGGCCTGGCGGCCACGTTCGGTCGCAGCGGCATCGCGGAATGGGATCGAGTGGGCGGGTATATCCCAATGCTCCGTGATGCCGATCCGCGCCTCAACGCCGGGAACCTTACGGGTCACATTGCCAAAGTCGGTCGAGCCGCGACCTTTGCGCTTGCGCTCAGTCGCGACGTCAAGACCGATCGCCCGGAGATTGGTCAGCATCAGGTCCATGAGGACCGGGTTCGGCACGGTGTTCTCGTACCCTGGCATATACTCGGTCCATTCAAGTCGACAGCCGGTGGCGCGGGCGGCGCCCTCGGCGCAATCCACCACCCGCTCGACCACTCCGGCGAGGTACTCCGAGTCGTCAGCGCGGGTCCGATACCGGATCGCGGCGTAGTCGGGGATGATGTTGGCCGCTGCCCCGCCGTTCAAGATGATGCCGTGAATCCGAACGTCAGAGCGAACCTGCTGACGGAGCATGCTGACGGCGCTGTACATCTGAACGACCGCGTCGAGCGCGTTGAGCCCCTGCTCGGGCATGCTGGCGGCGTGGGCAGCCCGCCCGTGGAAGTAGAACTCAAATCCGCGGGCCGCCAACGAGCCGTCGGCCGTGATCGTCGTCTCGGTCGCCGGGTGGAACATGATCGCGGCATCGACCACGTCGAAGACGCCCGCATTGACCATGTGGACCTTGCCGCCGGAGTTCGGCGCCGCGCTTTCTTCGGCCGGGGTCCCGAGCACCCAGACCGAGCCTTCCAATTCTGGCAGCACGTCCTTGAGCGCCAGCCCTGCACCGACAGCCGACGTCCCGATCAGGTTGTGCCCGCAGCCGTGCCCTAATTCGGGCAGCGCGTCGTACTCGGCGAGGATCGCCACGCAGGGGCGCGGATCACCCCGCCCGCGCAGCTCGGCCCGGAACGCCGTTGCCATGCCGGCCGTGCCCATCTGGACGTCCAATCCGGCCCGCTGGAGCAGGTCGGCAAGGCGTCGCGCTGACTGGACCTCCTGGTGTCCGATTTCGGGATGCTGGTGGATCCAGTCCGCGGCGTCGCACAGCTCACCCGCGTGTCGATCGACCGCCTCACAGACACGCCGCTTCAGGTCCACCACGTTCGCCATGTCAGCCCTCCTTCAGGTGCTCCTCCCGCTGGACCGGTGGCCCCCGCTCGCCGAGGCTCTGCAGGGCGGGACCGGTAAGACGGAAGGTGGTCCATTCGCTCATCGGAATGGCGCCGACCGCCCGGTAAAACTGGATTGACGGTGCATTCCAATCGAGGACTGACCATTCCAGACGGCCACAGCCACGCTCGACGGCAAGGCGCGCCAGTGCAGCTAGTAGCGCCTTGCCATGGCCCTGACCGCGCGCCTCGGGTACGACGAAGAGGTCCTCCAGGTAGATGCCCGGTCGGCCCTGGAAGGTCGAGTAATTGTGGAAGAAGAGGGCAAACCCGACGGAGCCCTCGCTCCCATCCGCTATCAGGACCTCGCAGTAACGTCGATCGCCGAACAGGTGCTCTCGCAGAGCGGCTTCGGTGGCCGAAACCTCGTGGCTCAGATGCTCGTACTCGGCCAGGTCGCGGATCAAGGCGAAGACAGAGGGCACGTCGCTCGGGCGGGCGAAGCGAATAGTGGTGCCGGATGTCACCGCTCTTTGTTCCAAGCTAGCGTCCTCCGCTCGTCGAGATGCTGGGCAGGATAGTCGACCCTGCCTTGGCGAAGCCCGGGCCGGCGGCTACGATGTTGGGGGTGCCGGTCGGCAACGTTCGACTGGCGGCCGCGTGACGGGCGAAGGAGTAGAAGCATGCCTCGGATGAGCGGTAAGCGAGCATTGATGGAGCAGCTCGTTGCGGACGGGGTCCGCCACATCTTTGGCAATCCTGGCACGACCGAGCAGGGGTTCATGGACATCCTGCAAGAGTACCCCCAGATCGAGTTCATGCTGGGCCTCCATGAGGGCGTCGTCGTCAGCATGGCCGACGCCTACGCACGGATGACCGGCCGCCCGGCCTTTGTTGAGCTGCACATCGCGCCGGGGCTTGGCAACGCACTCGGGATGCTGCACAACGCACGGGTTGGCAAGTCCCCACTGGTCGTCTACGCAGGCCAGTCGGCAACCCGTGCCGAGTTCCAGGAGCCACATCTGACCGGGCCGTTGGTCGACATGGCGCGTCCGATTTGCAAGTGGGCGGCGCAGATTGAGCATGCCCATGATGTGCCACAGGCGCTTCGACGGGCGTTCAAGGTCGCCGAAGAGCCACCGCGCGGACCCGTGTTCTTGAGCCTGCCCATCGATACCCTGGATACCGAAGCCGAGATGGACATCCGGCCAACATCGTACACGAGGTGGCGCTCTCGTCCCGACCAGGGAGCCGTGGTCGATGCGTGCGAGCTGCTCTTGCGTGTGGAGCGGCCGATGATGATGGTCGGTGACGGGGTAGCGCTCTCCGGAGCCCAGGCTGAGACGGCCGCTGTGGCGGAGCTGCTCGGCGCGCCGATGTTCGAGTGTTACGCCTCCGAGTTCAACGTACCGGCCAACCACCCACTCTATCGCGGCAGCGTCAACTTCGTCAGCCCTGGTCCGCTCCGCAAGGTGCTCGCGGAGTGCGACCTGCTGCTCGTCGTCGGCGCGCCGGTGTTTCAGCTTATCTTCCCTGAGCCGGAACAGCCGGTCATCCCGCCGTCCGCACGGCTCATTCAGATCGACAACAACGCGTGGGAGTTAAGCAAGAATGTTCCGGCGGACGTCGGCATCCTGGCTGACTCGAAGGCCACGCTGCATGAGATTGCCGAGTTGCTGCGAAGTCGTCAGTCGCAGGAAGCGGCACACGCGGCCAAGCGCCGCGGAGCCGCCGCGGCCGACCAGATCCGGGGCCACAAGGAGCGCGCTCGCGCTCGTGATCGCGAACGCTGGAATAACTCGCCGATCTCGGCGCCGCGCCTGATGCACGAGATCGCTCAAACACTGCCGCCCCACGGGACGGTCTTCTCCGAGGCGATCACCAACACATCGCACGTGGAGGCAGCGATTCAGCCAGACCAGCCGGGGCGGCTCGTCAAAGGGCGTGGTGGCGGCATCGGTCCGGGCCTGCCGGGCACACTCGGGGTTCAACTCGCGCAGCCAGATCGCAAGGTCGTGGGGATCTGCTCCGATGGGGCCGCGATGTACAGCATCACCGCGCTCTGGACCGCGGCCCACCATCAAATTCCAGTGACCTACGTGATGCTGAGCAACGCGAGCTACCGTATTCTAAAGCTGAACATGGTCGAGTATCTGGGCTCGGCCGTTCGCGACCGCCGCTTCGTGGCGATGGACCTGACCGACCCGGAGCTGCGCTTCGACCGCCTGGCCGAGGCGATGGGCGTGTCCGGGCGGCGAGTCGAGCATCCCGACGAGCTGACCGGAGCGCTCCGCGAGGCCTTAGACCATGACGGCCCCTCGCTGGTGGACGTCGCGCTCGAGAGCCCGGTCCCCATTCCCTGAGCGCGCGACGGCTGAACTTCCTGCGACAGAAGAGACCCTGCCGCAGGAGCTACGCGACCGGCGTTCGGCTCTCGCGACTCCCGAGGCCGCAGAGGACGCCAGTGGCCGCCCACAGGCTCAAAAGCAGCCATTCTGGCATCCGCGTGTTGGTCTGGAAGAGGATGATTGCCAGCAGGACGCCCAGAGCGCCGAGTGTGATCTGCCGACTGAGGACCGGCTTCCGGAGCTGGACATGGAGAAGCACGCTCGCCAAGACTCCGCCGGCGACACCGATGAGATAGACCGCCACATACCCCCACATTGGTACGGCTTTCCAGCTCCAAGCCCACGCGTGCTGAGCGAGTCTACACGAGGCGCGGCGACTCGAGCACCCTCTTCCCGCTCCCGAAGTTGAGTCGGGCGCCCAGCGGCGCTACACTGGGCCAAACGCGGGGCGGTGGTGAGGCGAATATGCCGACGATCGACGAGCTGATAGCGAGCGTTGACCGGGCCCGTGACGAGGTCGTGCAGCTTCTCCAGGATCTCGTTCGGATCCCGACGATCAACGTCGGACCCCGCCCAGACACGGGTAACGAGACGCGCGCTTGCGAGCTGGTGCAGGCCAAATTCCGGGAAGCGGGAATCTCTTCCCAGGTACTCGAGTCCGTGCCCGGGCGCGGGAACCTCGTGGCGCGAATGGCGGGCGGCGAAGGTCAGCGGCTCCTGTTCATGTCCCATACGGATGTTGTCCCGGTCGAGGATGAGACCCTCTGGGAGCACCCGCCGTTTTCGGGCACGATCGACCGTGGCCGGATCTACGGGCGTGGCGCCGACGACGACAAGGCCGACGTGGTGGCACACGCGATGGGGTTGATCCTTCTCCAACGAGGCGGCGTCCGACTCGGGGGGGAGCTCATCTACCTTGCGGCCGCGGACGAGGAATCAGGCGGCCGCTGGGGCGCGGGCTGGATGGCCGAGCAGTACCCCGAGAAGATTCGGGCAGACGTAGCGATCAACGAAGGTGGTGGCAACCCGATCCGCACGCCGAACGGCGTCCTCTACCCGATCTGTAGCGGCGAGAAGAGCCGACTTGAGGCGCGACTGACCCGCAAGGGACGATCGGGCCATGCTTCGCGGCCCTGGACGGCAGACAATCCCGTTCCAGTGATGGCCGAGGTGGTGGGTCGGATCATGGCGTATGCCCCAGAGGTCGACGTCTCACATCCATTCTTCCGTGAGGTGCTGCAGGCGCTCGGGATCGACCAAGATCCGAATGCCGAGAACATCGACCGGATCTGTGACTCGCTCGCGGGTCGGGAGGCACTTGCCACGACGCTCAAGGCATCCTCACGAATGACGATCACTCCGACAATGGTGAACGCCGGCGTCAAGAGCAACAGCATTCCCGACCGCGCGCACGTCGTCTGTGACGTTCGGGGATTGCCTGGTCAGGATGACCGCTACGTCCGTGCGGAACTCGAGCACATCTCCAGCGGCCTCGGGATGGACATCGACGTCGATTACACCGCCGTCTCCAACGCGTCACCCGACGACTCGCCCTTCGTGGACCTTGCGGGCCAGGCGCTCGGCAGCGCTCTCGGAGATCAGGACTTCCGCCTTGTGCCCGCGCTGACGGTCGGGTTCACCGACTCGCGATTCGTGCGCCCATTAGGCGCTCAGGTCTACGGCTTCGGGCCTCACCACCCGAGTGCCGAGCCGAATCGGGCGGGAGTTCACGGCAACAACGAATTCATGGAGATCGAGAGCTTGATGCTGCGCACCAAGTTCGCCGTCGCGCTGGCCTGCCTCACGCTGGGGGTGGCGTGAGGCGGAGTGACCTGCCCAGCTGAGCACGGCATAGCGTTGGACTAGGCGTGAGGATAGACCTCGGCTACCTTGTCGTGACCGGGACGAGCACGGCATCGCGCGCGCCCGAGATCGTGCGTGGACTGCAGCGACTCGGCCTGTCGACCATCACGTTGATGACTCCGAACGCTCGGCGGGTGGTCAGCCCGTGGGAGCTCTCCAACCTCGTCGGCAATCGGCTGGTCGAGTCGTACTTCGACGCGGCGATACTTCCGCGGCCGCCATCGGGTCTCGTGCTCGTAGCGCCGTGCGGTTTCAACTCCTTGAACAAGCTCGCCGCGGGGATCGCCGACAACCTGGCCCTGTCGGTCGTGGCCGAGGCGATCGGTCGGCGCACGCCAGTGATTGTGGCCCCCTCGGTGAACGACGCGCTTCTGAGCCACCCGCGCACCGCGGCCTCGACTGCGACGCTGCGAGAGTGGGGCGTGTCAGTCGTTCCACCCGAAGATCACGGCGCGGGGCCGCGCCTGGCGCCCACCGACGTGCTGCTCGCCGAGGTGGGTCGTCGACTCTGCGACCTGTAGGATCATCTGCTCACGGCCGTGGGCAGCAAAAGGCCCGACTTCGCTGGTCGGGCCGGAGCGGGAGAAGGGAATCGAACCCTCACGTCTAGCTTGGGAAGCTAGCAGGCTACCACTACATCACTCCCGCGGGATGGCATGAGTATAGATTCGACTGCGCGGGGCCGGCAAACATCGGAGTACGGGGGCTGGCCTCGGAGCGGGTCGCGGTACCCGCGCTAAGCACGAACCGCGGGCTCCTCCTACGGGTGGCCGGGTGCTGCTAGGTGGACTTCCCCAGCTCGGCCTTGAGGAAGTCGATGTTCTCGATCGTGGTGGGGTCGGCCTCGTTGAGCAGGGCGAGATAGTAGGTCACGAAGTCGCCCCAGACGACCATGTGGCAGACCTGCGCTAACTCGCCCTGGCCTTCCGCGCGGAGGACGCGGCTACGGACCCCGCGGCGGCCGAGCAGCTGGCTGGTCACGCGTTCACGGAGGCCGATCCGGGGGTGGTTCAGCGGCGACGAGAGGATAAGGACCTGGATCTTCTGCTCGAGCGCCGCCGGGTGCTCGTAGCCGATGACCGCGTTGTGGTTCAGCTCCGGGAACTGTTCGAAGAACGCCCAGTGCTTGGCGTTCTCGTTGAACTGCCCCTTCCAGCGCCGCGCGACCTCCGCGAGGATGCCGCCGCCGTAGACGACGGCGAGGCTACCGTGGATGACGGTCGCCAGTTCTTTCGCCGGGTTGAGCGAGGTCGGGCTATCCGGATGACAGGTCGCGGTCTGTTGGCGAATCGCCGCGAGAGCCTCGTCCACCTTGAGCTCGATCTCCGGCAGGTACTCCAGCCTGACCAGTAGCCGGAGCAGCAAGAAGAGTGAGTAGCCGAGGGCTGCCCTCGGCTGCGCCTCATAGGTGAAGCGCAGCACCGGGAACCCATGTTGCTCAGCGAGCTGGCCCAGCTTCCCACCGGTTGTGAGTCCAATGACTCGGGCACCGACGGCGAGCGCCTGATCGGTCGCGGACAGTGTCTCCTCGGTGTTGCCTGAGTAGCTGGCGGCAATGACCAGCGTCTCCGACCCGACCCAGGCTGGTAGCTCGTACTCGCGCGAGACGAGTATCGGGATCGGAACGTGGCGAGCGGTGAGCGTCCGCGCGAGATCGCCCCCGATCGCCGACCCGCCCATGCCGAGAACCACGATCTGCCTCGCCTGGCCATACTCCGCGGGCAGGTCGAAGCTGGTCGCGATGTTCCAGGCGTCCTGAGCCTGGCGATCCATCTCTAGGACGCGAGCGAGCATGTCAGACCGATCGAGCTGTTGGTACGTAGTCGGTTGATCCAGATCGATCATCGTCTCCATCCCGCGCACGCGGCTTCCGAGCAATCCGCGGCGCCGAGGAAGTGTAGCTCCATCCGACGCACGGGTCAGCGACCGTGCCTGACCACCACGTCGCTGGCCGACCCGGAACATTCCTGCTCGTCGCCTTGGTCCCGGCGCCACGGCCGGTCGGATGCGGTCCTGGGCGCGCCGGGAGCTCCACAGCGGGCCCGCCGCTGTGGTCAAGCGGTATACTTGACGCATGCTACGGTTCGCGTTTGTCGTGGGTGTTGCTGTCGGGATTAGTCTGATGGCCGGGGTCGTCCCGAGTTCGCAGGCACAGCCAGCGCGCCCGGTTGTCGTCTTGTTGGCCAGTGACCAAGCAGCCTATCAGCTCGGGAGCTCGGTGACCTTTACGATCGCCGCGGATAATCCCGGCCCGGATCCGACTACGCTGACATTCAGTTCGGGACAGAGATACGACATCGTGGTGATGTCGGGCGAGGCCGAGGTCTGGCGCTGGTCGAACGAGCGGGCGTTCACCGCGGTCTTCGGCGAGTCGTCGTTCCCATCTGGCTTGACGCTGTTGGGTCGCGAGACCTGGGACTGGCGTGACAACAGCGGTGCGCCATTGCCGCCGGGCACGTACCGGGTCATCGGCAGTATCGCATCGGTGCCGCCTCAACAGGGCAACGTCCTGGAGATCACGCTCTCGCCCTGAGTCAGCTGGACCGCTCGGGTTCAGGTCGCGGCACGCACACGGTGGCGCCAGTCTTCGAGCAAGTCGGCAAGCGTCTGCTCGAACGGAATCTCAGGTCGCCAGCCGGTCGCTGCGTGGAGCTTGGAGTAGTCGGCGTACTGGATCGGCACTTCCGAGGGCCGCATGAGCGCTGGATCGGTCTGGACCTCGAGGTGCCTGGTCGCGTGGGCGAGGAGTCCGTCGAGCACCTCACGAATCGGGCGAGGTTGGCCGCTGCCGAGATTGTAGACCTCGCCAGCCGTTCCCAGTTCCAGGAGAAGCCGGTACCCACGGACGACGTCGCGCACGTCGGTGAAGTCGCGCTCGCCATCCAGATAGCCTACTCGTATGACCGCGTCCCGAAGCCCAGCCTCGCTCTCTGCAATCTGACGCGCAAAGGCCGCCGCGACGAACGTGTCGACCTGGCCCGGCCCTGTGTGTCCGAAGGGTCGAACCCGAACGATCTGCATCCGGTGCGTCGCGAAGTACTGGTGTCCCAGCAGGTCCTGGGTGACCTTGCTGACCGCGTACGCGCTGACTGGTCGGAGTTCACAGGACTCGTCGATCGGTAACTGCTCGGGTGGCGTGGGCCCATACTCGTCGCTCGAGCCCACGACGAGGATCCGGGTGTCGACACCGCACTCGGCCACCGACTCGAGGAGGTTGACCTGACCGCCGATGTTGTTGATCAGCGTTGACAGCGGGTCTTCCAGCGAGCGCGCCACCGACGACTGGGCCGCGAGATGGTAGACGGCTTCGGGCCGCACCTCGCGGACGGCGGCGGTGACGCGAGCCCGGTCCGTGAGGTCCGCGGGCACCGTTCTGACCGCCGGGTCGAGATGTCGGTCGGAAGGCTCCGGCCGAGTCAGCCCCCACACCTGATCCTCGCCGCGTGCGAGCAGATGAGCCGCCAGATGGCGACCCACAAACCCCGCGGCGCCGGTGATCAACACTCTCATGGCGGCGACAGGATACCGGAGCCAGGGCATGCCTGGAGAGTCACTCAGGGGTCCATATCAGCCTGGCTGGGGAATCGGGCTGGTCGCCGAGCGAGGCTGACGAGCGTCGTCTGGAGCGTTCAGCGGGCGGCGACCGCCTGGGCCTGAGCCATGCCGGCCGCGGAGCGGAGGGCGTCAGCCTTATCGGTGCGCTCCCAGGGGGCGTCGATGTCGTCCCGGCCGAAATGTCCGTACGCCGCGGTCGCCTTGTAAATCGGCCGTCGGAGACGGAGGTCGCGGATCAGAGCGGCCGGTCGAAGGTCGAAATGCTCCTGGATGAGAGCGGCGATCGTGTCTTCGGAGACCCGTCCTGTTCCAAAGGTCTCGATCATGACCGAAACAGGCTCGGCGACGCCGATGGCGTAGGCCAGCTGGATCTCAAAGCGGTCCGCAAGGCCGGCCGCGACGACGTTCTTGGCAACATACCGAGCGGCATAGGCTGCCGACCGGTCAACCTTCGTGGGATCCTTGCCGGAAAAGGCGCCGCCGCCGTGGCGCGCCATCCCGCCGTAGGTGTCGACAATGATCTTGCGCCCGGTAAGCCCAGAATCTCCGAATGGGCCGCCGATGACGAAACGGCCGGTTGGATTGATCAGGACCTTCGTGTCGCCGTCGAGCAGCTCGGCCGAGACGATCGGCGTGATCACGTGCTGCCGCACATCGCCGTCAATCTGTGGTTGTTCGACTCCTTCGGCGTGCTGGGTCGAGATGACGATCGTGTCAACACGGACCGGCTTGCCGTACTGGTACTCGACGGTCACCTGGCTCTTGCCGTCCGGGCGCAAATACGGAAGCGTGCCGTCCTTGCGGACGCGGGTGAGCTGCCGGGTCAAATGATGCGCCAGGGCAATTGGTAGCGGCATCAGCTCGGGAGTTTCGTTGCACGCGAAGCCGACCATCATGCCCTGGTCGCCCGGCGCCCGTTGCGAGGGCGGCGTCCTGGTCGCCCTGCTTGGACTCGAGCCCTTGGTCTACGCCGAGAGCAATGTCCTCGGATTGGCCGGACAGATGAACGGCAATTTCCACGCTATCAGACGAGGTGCCGAACGAACGATCGGTGTAGCCGATGTCGCGCAGCGTGTCGCGGACGAGCTTCTTGACATCCTCAATCGGGGGCAGCGGCGTAACCTCGCCAAAGACGGCTACCCAATCGACCTTCTCGTCCGACTTGACTCCCGACTCGCACGCCACGCGAGCCTGGGGGTTCTTGCTCAGCGACCAATCCAGGACGGCATCGGAAATCTGGTCGCAGATCTTGTCCGGATGGCCCTCGGTGACCGACTCAGAAGTGAACAGCAGACTGGGCGACTGCATGAAAGTGATCGACATGGCTCCTCCCTCATTCGCCATTCCTGATCGCCGGTTAGGTGCCCTGCTCCCAGGAGGCCAAGTACGTTTCCTGCTCGGTGGTCAAGGTGTCGATCGCCACGCCCATTGACGCGAGCTTCAGGCGCGCGATCTCGCGGTCGATATCCTCGGGGACGACGTAGACTTCGTTCTTGAGTTGGCTGGAATTCTTCAGCATGTACTCGGCTGCGAGTGCCTGATTGGCGAAGCTCATGTCCATGACCGCGGCTGGATGGCCTTCGGCGGCGGCCAGGTTGATCAGCCGACCTTCGCCAAGGAGATAGATCCGGCGGCCGTCGGCCAAACGGTACTCGTCCACGAAGTCGCGGACCCGACGCTTGGACTGGGCAAGCTGCTCGACCGCGGGAATGTTGATCTCGTCGTTGAAGTGCCCCGAGTTGGCGACAATCGCTCCGTCCTTGAGGTGCTCGACATGCTCGCGATCCAGGACGTTCAGATTGCCGGTAACGGTGATGACGATGTCGGCCACCTCGGCGGCGCGGGCCATCGGCATCACCTGGAAACCCTCCATCACGGCCTCCAGGGCACGGACTGGATCGACCTCGGTGATGACGACGTGGGAACCCATCCCGCGCGCGCGGCTGGCAACACCCCGGCCGCACCAGCCGTAGCCGACGACCACGACGGTCTTGCCAGCCAGCAGAACGTTGGTGGCGCGAATCACGCCGTCAAGGGTGCTCTGGCCGGTGCCGTAGCGGTTGTCAAAGAAGTGTTTGGTCATCGCCTCGTTGACGGCGACGATCGGGTATTTGAGCGCGCCGGCCTTGGCCATACTCTTCAAGCGAATCACACCGGTGGTGGTCTCTTCAGTGCCTCCGAGGACGTTCGAGAGCAGCTCCGGCTTCTGGGTGTGAAGCACCGTCACCAGGTCGGCGCCGTCGTCCATCGTCATTTGCGGTCCGGTTGCGAGCGTCGCTTCGATGTGGCGGTAGTAGGTCTGCTCGTCCTCGCCCTTGATGGCGAAGGTCGGGATGCCGTGCTCGCCAACCAGGGCGGCCGCTACGTCGTCCTGAGTGGACAGCGGGTTCGAGGCGCACAAGGTGACCTGCGCTCCGCCGTCGCGCAGGGTGATCGCCAGGTTCGCCGTCTCGCTCGTCACATGCAGGCAGCCCGCCAGCCGCACGCCCTCGAGCGGACGCTCACGCCGGAACCGCTCCTGGATTAGCTTGAGGACGGGCATCTCGGCACCGGCCCACTCGATCTTGAGCAGACCGCGCTCGGCAAGCGCCAGGTCCTTGACATCGTGCTCCTGGTTCGCAACGGACATGCATTCTCTCCTCAGTCGTATTCAGCTCACACCCGTCGTCAACGAAGCGGGGGAGCTGGTGAACTCCAGGAACTCTCGGTAGCGCGCTTCGACTTCGTCGCGGGTCACCCTCGCGAGCCGCTCGATGCCGAGCGCCTCCACGGTGAACGACGCCGCGGCGGTGCCGTGGATCAGTGCCCGCTTGATGCCAGCAAACGAGGTATTGCCAGTCTCGGCCAGGTAACCCATGAACGCGCCGGCGAATGAATCGCCCGCACCGGTCGGATCTTTGACGTCTTCGAGCAGCAGCGCTGGCGCACCGAAGACTTCCTGGCCCGAGATCAGCACGACGCCGTGCTCGCCCTTCTTGATGATCACCCCGCGAGGGCCGTGCGCCATGATCGATCGCGCCGCGGCTCGCAGGCTGTAGCTGCCCGCGTACTGGCGGGCCTCTTCCTCGTTGATCGTCACCAGGTCGGCGCGCGCCATCGCGTCGGTCAGCGCGTCCTTCTGGGTTTGGATCCAGAGATTCATCGAGTCCAAGACTACCAGCCTCGGGGAGCGTATCTGCGCCTGGACAACCATTTGCAGCGCGGGCTGGATGTTGGCCAGGAACACGTACGGCGCCGCGCGGTACGCCTCGGGTAGCGTCGGGTTGAAGTCCGCGAAGACCCCGAGCCGCGTTTCCAGTGTGTCGCGAGTGTTCAAGTCGTAGTGGTAGCGGCCGGACCAGAAGAACGTCTCGCCAGGCGCGGTTTGCAGTCCCGCCAGGTCCACTCCCTTGCCGGCCAGGAGATCGACGTGGGCCTGCGGAAAGTCGTCTCCAACAATCGCGACGATGCCGACGTCGGTGTACAAGCTGGCCGCCAGCGCGAAGTACGCTGCCGACCCGCCAAGGACCCGCTCGGCCCGATCGAAGGGCGTTTCCAGCGTGTCTAGGCCGAGCGAGCCGACGACGACAAGGCTGGTCACCCGATCATTGCTCCTTCCAGCGCCCTGGCGCAGATGCAGCTCCGCTCTCGCGGGATGCGCGGGATCACGCTGAGCAACAGGTCGCGCACGCGCGCGTTGTTGCGGTTGAACACCTCGATCACCCCGGCCACCGATACTGGCTCGACCTCAGCCTGCCCTTCCAGACCCACGTCGTAGTCGGTGATCAAAGACACATTGACATAACAGAGTTCAAGCTCACGCGCCAGGATCTGCTCAGGGTACTGGGTCATGTTGATCACCTCCCAGCCAGCCTGCGAGAACCAGCGGCTCTCGGCGCGGGAGGAGAAGCGCGGGCCCTCGACGACCACGACAGTGCCGCGATCGTGGACGGTGATCCCAAGCTCGCGCCCAGCGCTGGCAGCCAGCTCGCGAAGCTCAGGACAGTACGGGTCAGCGGAGGAGACGTGGACGACCGGAGGGCCATCATAGAAGGAGCTCGCACGCCCGCTTGTCCGGTCGACGAACTGGTCGCAGACGACGAAATCGCCAGGCTTGACGTGGGGCTGCAGTGAGCCGGCCGCGCTCGGTCCGAGTATGCGCGTCGCCCCCAGGTGCGCCATCGCCCAGACGTTTGCGCGGTAGTTGATTCGATGCGGCGGGTAGCGGTGACCTCGGCCGTGCCGCGCAAGAAAGGCGACACGCACACCCTGGTATGTGCCGATCGCCACGTCGTCGCTCGGCGGACCGAACGGAGTCTGGATCGGGTGGTGCGTGACATCCGCCAGGAGCTCGTAAAATCCGGACCCTCCGAACACCCCGAGGTCGGCGAGCGCCTTGCGTTCAAGCATCCCTGGTCTCCGCCTACGGTTGGTGCCTGTCGCCCCAGGGGGGCGGCGACGCGAAGCTGCACGTGCCGGATTGCGGAGATCGGCTGGCGGTCTGACACACGGCGCGAGGATTGTAGATGCGCATGATCCGGCGAGGATGTTCCACAAAAACCTTGACTCGCGGGCATCAAAAAAGGCTCTCCGGAGAGAACCCTGCGCAGCCGTGGGATCGCTCATCATCTTTCAGGACGCGCGTGACGTCCTGTCGGAATTGGCACCTGCGTACTCGTCCGGCGCCCTCGATCCGTAGGAGTGAGGGCGCGCCGAGCAAGTGGTTGCCGGGCTTCGTCGGGCCGGTCCCTCTGCCTCTCTTGATAAGAGCGCGCGAATCTTCAATTGTTGACGCCGCGCTCGAGCCCGCGGCCAGCCAAGTCGCGCCACTATAGCAAGTGGCGCCCTTGGCGCGCAACGCGTCGACCCTGCAGCCGCGACAGCTACGGCCGCCTACCCGCGGATTGTGCACCTCCCCCAGGGTTCGCGCCATGGGCCGCGTCGCGGCGATGCGAACCACTTGGTCGTCGACAAACGAGGTTTGCCGCGACGCCGGTCGCTAGTACTTGATGAGCGAGGCGACCTCGTACCCATCCAGGCGACGCCGTCCTTCGAGGAATGTCAGCTCGACAAGGAAGGCGGTGCCGGCGATCACGCCATCGAGGCGCTCGACCAGCTCGATGGTCGCGCTTACAGTCCCGCCCGTCGCGAGCAGATCGTCGACGAGGAGCACCCGTTGGCCAGGCTGGACTGCGTCGACGTGCAGCTCGAGCGTGTTTGTGCCGTACTCCAGCGCGTACTCGGCACTGATCGTCTTCGCCGGCAGCTTACCCAGTTTGCGGACCGGCACGAACCCCAGTCCAAGGTTGTAGGCGATGGGTGCGCCGAAGATGAACCCGCGGGACTCCATCCCAGCGACCACGTCAGCGCCCCAGTCCCGAACCAGGTCGGTGAGCTGGTCAAGCGCCTGCTGGAACGCTGGGCCATCGCGCAGGAGTGTCGTGATGTCTTTGAAGACGATCCCAGGCTTCGGGAAGCCGGGAACGTCTCGGACGCGGCTGGCGAGGTCGATCATCTGGTCCTGTCCCGACCTTCGCGGCTTGACATGGAGCCTCACCCCTGCCGTCGATCCACGGTACGCCGGTTCGCCCACGTCGTGTCGATTTCGAGGGCCGATCCGGTCACGCGCACGGGGTAGGTACCAACAGGCGTCGTCGTGGGTAACGCGACCGCCTCCCCGGTCCTGACGTTGAACCCGCCGCGGTGCCACGGACAGGTGACCACCTCGCCGTTGATCTCGCCCTCGGCGAGCGGACCGCCGCGATGGGTACAGGTTGCATCGATCGCAAAGTAGTCGCCGTCGAGATTGACTAACAGCACGGACTTGCCATCGACTTCGACCTGCCGCGTCTGCCCAGAGGGGACCTCCTGGATCTGGGCTACGGTGACGTAGTCAGTCACGGCGCACCTCCGCCTGGAATCTGGGCAGGATTGGCAAGTCTAGCTAGTACACGGGGGGTCGTCAACCGATCGTCGGCCGCCCTAATCCGTGGATTGGTCGCTCGGGAGGCTGGATTTGCGGGTCAAGGAGAGGCAGGGCGGCTTCAGCCGCTGGAGTGGGCGCGTCTCGGTGCCGCGTCGGTTGGTTGGTGGGCCGCGCGATGGCGGGCGCGGCGGGCAGGGCGGCGAGCACCGCCAGCCCGTCGGCGGCGGGCCGAGAGCAGGCGGGCGGCCGCTCGTCATGGCGCGGCCCAGGCGCAGGCGCGCAGCCGCCGCAGGCCGGGTCGCACCAGCGTGTCCAAGGCGCGGTTGGTCAGGCGCACGAACTGCTCGCGGGCGTGGCGGACCACCCGCCCGAAGTGGGTGAAGATCGCGAACCGCGGCCGCTTCGGCCGCGCCCGGCGGTACTGAGCATCAAGGGGGGTCGCCTCGAGCAGCTCGAGCAGAGTGTGAGTCAGCACCTGCAGCCGCAGCCAGGCGGCATTCGCCCCGAACTTGTCCGACGGGTACACCCCGGCCGCCAGCTCGTTCTTGAGGACAACGTTGACGTGTTCGATCGTGCCGGTCTTGCCGCGCTGCCAGGCCAGCAGCGCCTGGCCGTCGGTGTCCCAGTCGTTGGTGACCACCGCGACGTGCTTGACCGTGCTGCCGTCCCCGGACAGCACCCGCTGGGGCGTCCGCACCCGGATCGCCAGGTAGCGGTACGGCTGGCTGTCCTTGTGCTCCGTCTTGCGGCTCGGGACGCAGGGGACGTCGGCCCACTCACGGATGACGCCGTGCTGCTCCGCGGTCCACAACGTCCAGGCGTCCGGGGCCACCGCCACGATCTCGGCGTGCAGTTGGCGGCTCATGTCGGCGCTGACCGCGAACCGCCAGCCCGCTCCGTCCCAGTGGTCGAGCGTCTCCCGTTCGTACGTTGCGCTATCGGAGCGCACGCACACGTGCCAGGGGTCCCCCGCCGCGCGCATCGGCAGGCTGGCGACGGCCGCGTCGACCAGTGCGCGGATGCCGACCGCGGCCGGCACGTTGCCATCGCGGAACTCGTCGGCCAGCACCAGCCCGGTCTCGGCCCACTGGACCAGCAGCGGCTGGTAGCCGCGATAGCCTTCATAGGTCGGCAGCGCGCTCCGCTTGGAGGACTCGACCCGGTGGGCGTCGACGTCCAGCGTGACCTGCGCTCTCGGCTGGGCCGCGGCCACGTAGGCGCGCGTGATCTGCCGGGCGACCGCCCGCGGCCCCGGCCAGCCCGGCCGACGCCGCCGGGATGAAGCTGCCCTGGCGGGGCCAGTCGGCCGCCACCTCGGGCTCGTGGAAGCGATCCAGCCATTGGCGCGCGGTGGACGCGGCCGGCAGGTCGTAGCCGAGCAGCGCCGCCAGGCCGCGGTCCCGCCGCGGCCCGGCGAAGTCGTCCAAGCAGTCGCCCCCAGCGCGCTCAGCAGCACGAAGGATTCGACGAGCTCGCCCGGCCGCGGGCCCTTGGTCGACTTCTTGGCCGGGCAGGTGCCGCTCCGCCGCCGCGATCACCCCACTGCGTCGGCCCAGCTCGATCAGCAGCGCCGCCCCGGCGTGCGGCGTCACCGCGTCCGGTCAACCCGCCCCGCGGATCGCTAACCAGCGCGTTCGCCAGCGGCCTCCACATCGCTTCACCTCCGGAGTGAAGCCTACGCGAAGCTACTCACGGATTGGGGTGCCGTGTATGCTTGACGGCGTCCGAGGCGAGCAATCGGGGGGATGGCGATGGACCTGCTAAGCGACCTGGCGTTCACAACTGAGATGGTGCTGCTGGGAGTGGCGATCGCCCTGGTCCTGTCGGTGTTGACCTCGATGTTGATCTTGCAGGAGAGCTGGCCGACGATTCGTCGCCAAGTTGTCGACGAAAATAGTGCGGGGCACGGGATCCTGACTGGCGCCGTGTTCGCCGCGGTGTGCGCGCTGGTCGGCGTGGCGAATCGGCAGAGCATCACACCGGTTTGGGACCCCACTTTCGCCGAGCGGCTGTCGTTCATGCTGGCCTGGGTGGTGTATGGTCAGGTACTTTCGCTGATCCTGTGCTACGCGGTGAACTGGCTCATCTTCGGGCTTACGCCGCGAACGGTTAGGCACGAGATCCAGGTGGATCACAACGGCAGCGTCGCCGCCGTGTCGGGCCTGACCTACCTGGGCGTCTCAATGCTCGTCGTGTTCAGGATCTTTTAGGCGAAGAGCCAGTCCATGGGTGGAAGGACGTCCGCCATCCTGTCCACGGTACTACCTGCTGCTCACTTGCCGCAGGCGCAGCCGCCTCCGCAGCCACCGCCGGCGCTCTGGACCGCGTCCGGCTTGTTGATCGTGAAGCCGGCACCCGTGAGGCCGTCGACCCAGTCGATCTCAGCGCCCTCGACGTACTGCGCGCTCTGTGGGTCGACGACGATCTTGACGCCTGAGTGTTCGGCGATCGTATCGTCCGGCCGCGTTGCCTCATCCAGGGCCATGCCGTAGGCCGGACCCGAGCAGCTCATGCCGCGGACGAAGACGCGCAGGGCATGGTCGGCCTTCGCCTCGCTGTCAAGGAGGTCCTTGACCTTCGCGGATGCGGTGTCGGTGATGGTGATCATGTGCTGAATCCCTCGCTTGACGTTGCATCGAGTGTCCCTGAACTCTAGCCAATCGGTCCGACTCCCGCCAAGAACCGGGTCGGGAGCGTGGCCGACGGGTCGGTCCCCGGGGACGCCAACGAACAGCCTTTAGGACCGACGCATGGGCCAGGAATACACGACGGGCGGTGATGCTTCGGGCGAGCTTGGCGAGAACCGGATGTATCAGCCAGCGCCGCGCATCTAAGGAGCATCCAATCGGTTGCGCCCGTCGTGCCCAGAACAACGGCGACGACACGCGCGCGGCGGATCCCAACCTGGCCGACTACGACGACGAGGATGGCCTGGACGACAGCGGAACGTAACGTCGAACCCCGAGCCGGCCGATCGGTCACCAGTAGCAATGTGGCGGTGGCGGAACACCTGCCAGGCGGCGGGACTTTCATGGACTGGATGAACGGCGTGGGTTTCTGGGTGGCCCACGCTACCGCCCGCGTCGGCATGTATCGTGCGCACCGCCACTCCTCGTAGGCCGAGTGGACGGGGCCTCGACGGAGCTGCTGATGGCGATCACCCCACCTCCCGCGGACGAGGAGGCGTTGGCGGCTTCGGCGCTCGCCGGCGACGAGATGGCGCTCGGGAGCTTGCTCGCTTCCCACCAGCAGACAGCGTACAACGTGGCCTATCGCGTCCTTGGCAGCGACGCGGATGCCCGCGATGCCGTGCAGGACGCGTTTGTGTTGGCGGTACGCGCGATGCGTGGTGACGGCTCGCCGCCGCGCGCGGCCGACCGCTTCCGGCCCTGGCTGCGTCGGGTGGTCGTCAACGCGGCGCTCGGGCTTGTGCGTCGGCGTCACCCCACGCAAGCGATGTCGGTCGACGACGTGGCCGAGGTTCTGGCGGCACCGCACCAGTGGGAGCCTCCGCGCGAGGCGGAGCGACGCGCGCTGCGCGGTGACATCCTGCGGGCCATGCTGGCCCTTCCCGAAAGCCAGCGCGCTGCGCTCACACTCCGCGAGTACCAGGAGCTCAGCTACGACGAGATCGCCCACACGCTCGGGGTGACCCGTCCGGCCGTGGAGCGACTCGTGTTCCGAGCCCGGCGCAGGCTGCGCGCCGCGTACGAGGGCCTATCGGAGCCGGAGCAGCCGCACGGCTGTCCAGAGCTCGCGCCAATGCTCTCCGGTATGGTCGACGACGAAACGAACGAGGCGGGCTGGAACAACATGCGGCGCCATCTTGATACGTGCGGCGCGTGCCGCCACGAAGTGGATGGGCTGCGTAAGTCGCGACGTCTGTACGCGCTGATCCCGGTCTTGGCCATGCCGGCTGGCTGGGACCCGATTGCCTCGGCGTTCGCGGCGACCGGCGTCGCCGCCTCTCACGGTGCGGCGACAACGGGCGGCTCCGGGCCGCCACCGCCTGCCGGAGGCGAGATGGTTTCTCCGGCTGTCTCGACGGCGCCCGCGGGCTCGTCGGCGACCCTCGCGGCGACCGCCGGGATCACACCGGCGAGTACCGGCGCCGGACTTACTGGGGGAGGCAGTCTGCTGACCAAAGTGGCAGCGGCTGGTGCAATCAAGGTGGCAGCAGGCGTGGCAGCGGGCGCTGTGGGCGTGGCGGCATTGGCCTCGACGGTCATGCCGAGGGGCGAGGTGCCATCCGCGACCCCGGCCCCCACGGTGGACGTGGCGGCCCCGAGTCTGACGCCCGGGCCGACCCCTGCGTTAGCCGCTTCTCCACCCGCGACCGCGGCGCCGGCCGTCGAGCCGACAGCCGCAATCACCCCAGCCGTGACGCCCGCGGCTACGGCCGCCGCCCCAACTGCCGCGCCCACCGCGGCCCCGACATCAGCAGCGCCCTCCGCACCTACGGCGGCCCCGACTGCGGCTGCCATCCCAGCCGCGACGGCACCGGTGGTGCCGGCCACCGCCCCCGCGGCCACCGCCGTGGTGCCGGCCACGGCCCCCGCGGCCACCGCTGTGGTGCCGCTGCCCGCGGCCCCCCCGACGATCGTCACCGCGCCTGCCGCGCCCAAGCCCGCGCCGTCGCCCGCGCCGTGAGCAAGTAGGAGCCGATGGACCGGCCAGACCCGCATCGTCCCATTGCCGTTCGTCTGCTCCGCGGGATTCAGTCGCCAGTCGCGAGCCTGATGCTGATCGTCCACGTCACCGGGGCATTCGCCCTCACCCAGGCCAGCCTGGCCTGGGACCAACAGGCTAAAGGGGAGTTGCCCACAGCTCCGCTGGCCGAGGATTCGCACGCGGATGCTGGCGAGCAGCTCGTCGCCGCGGCGGGTGAGCTCGCCAAAGATGTCGTTACGGCCGACGTGTGTGGGAGCGCGGACACCAACGTCGCCAGGGGCTCAAACGTCGTGATCGCGATCAACGTTGCTCAAAGCGGACGTTCGAATGCGGCGTCCTCCTCGCAGCGCGTCCGCGTTCGCCGACACGGCTCCCCGTCGTGTGAGTTCACCGAGAGCATCGAGACCATCGGCCATTGAACGCCCAGGCTGGCGAAGAGCCGACCTTGCTCCAGGGAGGGGATGAAATGTTGAGCTCGATCCATAAGGCGAGAACCGTGCCGCTGTGGGCATACACGTCATGCGCGCTCGCGCTGATCCTGGCTGGCCTGAGCATGCCTGGGCCGACCCGCGCGCAGGCTACGCCTGACCCGGCTGCCACACCGACAGCCGATGCGTCGGACGCTGGGACGGACGAGGAAGACGGCATTTCCTACGAGGAAGAGGACGACGACGAGCTCCGAGGCCGCGGCGGAGGCGGCAGGAACCTGGTCCAGGTGAAGAATAAGACTGACGGGCGTCTACGGATCCGTGGAAACATCCAGCTCAACCGCATCCGCGGCGAGCGGGTCCAGCCGGAGAACGTGGCGATCGCCTACAACCAGGCATGCGTCGATTGTCAGAGCATTGCCGTCGCACTCCAGGTCAACCTGATCAGTCGGTCGGCGAGCTACGTTGCGCCGCAAAACCTGGCGGTCGCGCTCAACGAAGGCGACGAGCAGCAGCGCTGCGTACGATGCACGGCCGTGGCCCGCGCCATCCAGTATGTCTACAGCGTCGACGATTCTACCGAGGTGCCGGAAGACGCCCGCGCGCTCATCTGGGAGCTTGACCGCGAGCTGCGTCGCATCCATAGCGACCGTGACGTCAAGCTACCCGAGGCGGAAGCGCGGGTCAACGCGGTGATAGCGCGGTTCCGGACAGTCGCCCAACTGATCCTGGAGTATCGGGACGAGAAGGTGACGCCGGAGGACGACCAGCCCGACGTGACGCCGGCCGGCGCGCCCTCGCTCGCTCCCGCGGAGCTCCAGCCGGCGAGTGCCCCCACAGCTCCGGCACCGGCGGAGAGTGAAGCTGCCCCGGCTGCAGCGCCCATGCCGACGGTGACACCGCTTGCCAGCCCGACGCCGATTGCTACGCCAGGTCCCTAGTGCCCTCTGTCCGACCGGAGGCATCGTGCCCGACACACCCGATAGTAAGAGGGCCGGGGAGTCCGGGCTGGCAGCGCGCGTGAAACTGCACGCTGCTGCTGGTCACCATCGCCCTGGCCGATACCCTGGTCGGTTGGTTGGAGTAACTAACGCGGAGTGCGGATCATCGCGTTGACGACACGGAGGTGCGGCCAGGCCGAAGGTCAGGCCCCCGGTTCCCGGGCTGTCGGTCGACCAAGGCCGGCCGCGAGCACCGCTCCCGAGCCCATGCGGCCGCCGACGGCCACACCGATGGGGGCGTTCGTAAAAGGAAGAAGGTCACGAGACCGTAATGCAACTGGCGAGGGTTGCTTTTCTACTGCCCACTGACTACTGTGTACTGACTGTTCGGGGGCGTGATGCAGCCAACGCGTGAATGCCCGTTCTGCGGGGAGCCACAGGAACCTGGTGCGCGGGCCTGCTCCAGATGCGGCAATCAATACCCATTCGAGAACGAAGACGAAACCGTCGTCGAGCCGGTCGCGGCACCGGCGCCGCGGGTGCGGGCGCGACGCTCGCCGTGGACGCGGACGCTGCCGATCCTGGCCGCGGTCCTCTTGGGTGCCGTAGCCCTTGGCTACGGTCTGTTCCGCTTTGCGATGGGCTATCTAGAGACCGGACGTCCCGACCCAGCAAGCGCACCCCCGCCGGTCATCGCCTCCAGTCCGTCGCCGGCGGCTGCCCCGCCAGTCGCACTGGGATCGCCGTCGCCGGTCGTGATAGGCCCCGCCGCGGCGCCGTCTCCCACGGCGCCGGCGCTCGGACGAGTGCGAGTGGTCAACACCGAGGGTCAGGGTGCCAACATGCGGCAACGGCCCTCCACGACGACGCCAGTGGTGCGCTCCATTCCGGACGGCACCTCGCTCGAGGTCATCGGCGCCGACCAGCAGGGGGAGGGACGGACCTGGCGCAACGTCCGTGAGCCGACGGACGGCGCGAGCGGCTGGATCGTCGCGGAGTTCTTGGAAGCGGAGTGAGCCCTCTCAACCCATTCCCGTCGCTCGACGCAACAGGGAGTTTGCTATAACCCGGCGCACTGGCGGGCGTAGCGGGTGGTCGGGTGACGGCCGCGCGGCTGTCCACCACAGGGGCGACCATGATCCATCCTTTCCTCGACCGTCTTCAGCGCGGGCCGATTCTCGCCGACGGCGCGATGGGCACCATGCTCTACGCGCGCGGCGTCCCGTACGAGCGGTGCTACGACGAGCTCAATCTGGCTGACGCAGGAATCGTTCAGCGGATCCACCGTGAGTACATCCGCGCAGGCGCTGAGCTGATCGAGACAAATACGTTCGGCGCCAATCGTTTCAAGCTTGCACCGTTCGGTCTGCAAGACTGCGTCCGCGACATCAATGTCCGGGCCGTGAAGATCGCCCGCGAGGCACGCGAAGAGTGCGGCGAGCCGGTCTTCCTGGCTGGGGCAGTCGGTCCACTCGGCCAGCCACTCGGCCCGATCGGCACGATCGGGCCGGGCGATGCTCGAGCGGCCTTCCAGGAGCAGATTGAGGCGCTGCTGGAGTCCGGCGCCGACCTGATCGTGTTGGAGACGTTCGGGGACCTGGCCGAGCTGGAGGAGGCGATCCTGGCGGCGCGCGCGGCTTGCGACCTACCGTTGGTCGCGCAGGTGAGTTTGACCGACGACGGCTTCATGCTCAGCGGCGAATCGCCGGCCGACGTCGCTCGGACCCTGACCGGCCACCGTGTGGATGTCATCGGGGCAAACTGCGGCGTCGGCCCGCAGGGCGCCCTGGACGCGGTGCGCCAGATGGCGCTGCCCCTGTTCGCCAATCTCTCGGCCATGCCCAACGCCGGCGCGCCGACGCGGCGCGAAGGGCGCTACGTCTACATGTCTACGCCGGAGTACTTCGCTGACTTCGCCCACCGCTTTGTTGAGGCGGGCGGCCGTTTGCTTGGTGGCTGCTGCGGCACCACTCCGGAGCACGTCGCGGCGATGCGTACGGCATTAGCCGGACGATCAGAGAGGTCGCCGACCGTCCGGTGGATCGGCGCGGCCACCAGCGTGCCATCCGCAGGCAGCACGCCCTGGGCGACGGCACCAATTGGCGGTCTGACTGACGGCGGCGGGTCGGCGGCGAGTGCCGAGGCGACGCCGCTCCAGAAGGCGTTGGCGGAGCGGGAATTTGTGGTCAGCGTCGAGCTTGATCCGCCGAAGGGGCTGAATCCGACCAAGATTGTCAACGGGGCAGCGATGTTGGCCGAGGTCGGGGTCGACTGCATCAACATCGGGGACAGCCCCATGGCACGCGTGCGGATGGGGTGTATCAGCCTCGCGCTTCACATCCAGCGGCGCGTTGGCTTAGACACGATCATCCACTTCACGACACGTGATCGAAATCTCATGGCGCTCCAGTCGGAACTGCTCGGAGCGCACTCCCACGGTGTACGCAACATTCTGGCCTTGACTGGTGACCCGCCGCGGATGGGCAACCTGCCGCAGGCGAAGGCTGTCTGGGACGTTGACTCAATTGGACTCATCAAGATCCTGAAGCGAATGAACGAGGGCCAGGACTGGTCCGGCAATTCGATTGGTATGCCGGCCCACTTCTTCGTCGGCTGCGCGGTCAATCCGGTTGCCGACGATTTAGACCTGGAGCTGGACCGATTCCACCGCAAGCTGGAGGCGGGGGCCGACTACGTCATGTCGCAGCCGCTCTATGACATGGACCAACTCGCCCGATTCCTCGACCGAGCCGGCGCCATCCCGATCCCTCACCTACTGGGGGTCATGCCGCTCCAGAGCTATCGCCATGCCGAGTTCCTGCACAATGAGCTGCCAGGTGTGGCCATCCCGGACTACCTGCGCGAGCGGATGCGGCTCGCAGGCGACCGCGGGATAGAGGAGGGCATCCGCCAGGCGCAGGAATTCCTCGCTCAGGCCCAGGCGCACGTCGATGGAACCTACTTGATGCCGTCGTTCGGCCGCTACGAGATGGTGGCCCAACTGGTCAAGGTGCTCGACCGACACGGGGCGGCGGCAGCCAGCCCCAGACGTTCGTGAGTTGACCGCGCGGCGGAGGCTCTTTTCATGTCCGCGGCCAAACCATATCGAACCGAACTGACGCCGCTCTCATTCCTGGAGCGGAGCGCCGAGGTGTTTCGCAGCAAGCCGGCCGTCGTCTACGGCGAGCGTTCCTACACCTATCCGGAGATGCGCGCGCGTGTCCGACGGCTCGCGTCGGCGTTGCGCCGGTTCGGGATCGCCAAGGGTGACCGGGTGGCAATACTGTGCCCGAACACACCGCCGATGCTCGAGGCACACTACGGCGTGCCGCTCGCCGGCGCGATTCTCGTAGCGATCAACACCCGCCTCGCCGCCGCCGACGTCGCTTACATCCTGAACCACTCGGGCGCGCGGGTGCTGCTGGTCGACGCCGAACTAACGGCTCTGGTCAAGGCGGCTAGAGCGCAAGTAGCCGGGGTGGAGCGGTTCGTCAATATCATCGACCCGCACGCGGTTGGGCCGAGCGACTCGATGCGCCTGGAGGGACCTGACTACGAGGAGTTTCTGGCTGAGGGCACTGACGAGCCACTGCCGATGTTGGTCGAAGACGAGTACGAGACCATCTCGATCAATTACACGTCAGGGACCACGGGCCGTCCGAAAGGGGTCATGTACCACCACCGGGGCGCGTATCTCAATGCGATCGGCGAGTGCATGACCAGCGGGATCACCAGCACCAGCGTGTACCTCTGGACGCTGCCGATGTTCCACTGCAACGGTTGGTGCTGCACCTGGGGCGTCACCGCGGTTGGCGGGACCCACATGTGCCTGAGGAAAGTCGACCCGGCGCTCATCTGGCGCCTGATCCGCGAGCAAGGTGTGACCCATCTCAACGGTGCGCCCACCGTGCTAATTGGGCTGGCGAACGATCCAGCCGCGCGCGCCGCGCCCCTCGATCGGCCCCTGCGGATCACGACGGCCGCGGCGCCACCATCGCCTTCGATCATCGCCCAGATGGAGGAACTGGGCGCGCAGATCACCCACGTGTACGGGCTGACCGAGACCTATGGTCCGCACACAGTCTGCGAGTGGCAGACGCATTGGGATGCGCTCGGGCCCGCCGAGAGGGCGCGGATCAAGGCGCGCCAGGGTGTGGGCTACGTGATCGCAGACCCGGTGCGGGTCGTCGACGACGAGATGAGCGACGTGCCGGCCGACGGCCTGACGATGGGCGAGGTCTGCATGCGCGGCAACAACGTCATGAAGGGCTACTTCGAGGACCCGGAGGCGACGGCGACGGCCTTCCGCGGCGGCTGGTTCCATTCAGGCGACCTGGGAGTGATGCACCCGGACGGCTACATCGAGCTGCGCGACCGCGCCAAGGATATCATCATCTCCGGTGGTGAGAATATCTCGACGATCGAGGTCGAGGGCTGCATCTACCAGCATCCCGATGTCCTGGAAGTGGCAGTCGTTGCGATTCCCCACGAGCGCTGGGGCGAGGTGCCCAAGGCGTTTGTGGTCCCGAGGGCCGGGACCAATCTCACCGAGCTTGAGATCATCGACTTCTGCCGCGAGCGGATGGCCCATTTCAAGTGTCCCAAAGCGGTGGAATTCGGAGACCTGCCCAAGACGAGCACTGGCAAGGTCCAGAAGTTCGTCCTTCGGAACAAAGAATGGGCCGGCCAATCGAAGCAGATCAACTGAGCCCGATTGCTGAGTCGACTCTCCCCGCGAGTGGCGTATCCTGGAGTTCCCGCGCTGAACCGGGGGAGCGCTCGCCCGAGTGCGGCGGCTGAACGGGCGCAAGGCTACCGTACCAGGCTGCAGGGCGGGTCTGTCACCAACGATGTGGCATAATGGCCCAGGCTTTCGTGGGTACGGCCTCGGTGTGCACCGCGGCACATGGGCGCTTTCCTCCCGCGGAGCGAGTCAGTCCCGTTCTCGACGGCGGCGTCTAACACCAGACGCGAGCGCCGGCGAAGAAGGTGCGAGCACCATCCATGACGATCGGCAGTAAACCGCGGCGCGGGCTCGAGGCAACGCGAAACGGCGGGATGATCCACGGCGACGCTCAGGGCGACGCTCAGATGGCACAGACGGAAACCGAGAAGGATGGTGCCAAAGTCGCCAAGCGCATTCTGGTCGCCGACGACGACGAGTCGATCCGGTCGCTGCTGGCGACGCTGCTCAGCGCTGAGGGATACGAGATCAGCGAGGTCAAGTCAGGCCAGGAGGTCTTGCGGGCCGTTCCGCAGGTCGACCCCGATCTGTTGGTCCTCGACTTGCGGCTACCGGACATGGACGGGATCGAGATCCTGCGCCGGCTGCGCGGGCAAGAGCAGAACGTGGCGGTGCTGATGCTCACCGCCTTCGGAACTGCCTCGACGGCCATCGAGGCGACTAAGCTCGGCGCGCAGGACTATCTGTCCAAGCCGTTCGAGATCGACGACGTACTCCTGCGCGTCAACCGCGTCTTCGAGCTCCAGTCGCTGGCATCCGAGGTCCGCAAGCTGCGCCATCAGCTCGACGCGCGCGACCTTTCGGAGCGGATGATCGGCAACACGCGCAAGATGCAGGAGATCTACAAGACGATCGGGATGATCGCCCAGAGTGATGCGAACGTCCTGGTCACCGGGGAGACCGGTGCGGGCAAAGAAGTCGTGGCCGACACGATCCACTTCCACTCGAACTATCGTCAGGGCCCGCTCGTCAAAGTGAACCTGACTGCCCTGCCCGAGACGCTGGTCGAGAGTGAGTTGTTCGGCCACGAGAAGGGCTCCTTCACCAACGCGATCGCCCAACGCAAGGGGCGATTCGAGATGGCGCACAAGGGAACCATCTTCCTCGACGAGATTGGTGACATGACGCTGTCGACCCAGCGCAAGCTGCTACGGGTTCTCCAAGACAAGCAGTTCGAGCGCGTCGGCGGGAGCGTACCGGTCAAAGTGGATTGCCGGATCATCGCGGCGACGAACAAGAACTTGAAGGAAGAGGTTGATGCCGGACGCTTCCGCGAGGACCTGTACTACCGGCTGAATGTCGTGACGATCTTCGTCCCGCCGCTCCGTGAGCGCAAAGACGACATCCCGCGGCTGGTCGAGCACTTCCTGACCAAGTTCCGGTACACGCCCAAGTCGCCTCCCGCGCGGATCGCGGAAGAGGCGATGCAGACGCTGATAAGCTACGATTGGCCCGGCAACGTTCGGCAGTTGGAGCATACGGTCGAGCGGGCGGTGATCATGGCGCGGGGCGGGGTGATCACGAGCCAACACCTTCGACTGGACGACACCGAAGAGCTGAGCTTCGTCGACATCAACCAGCGGCTTCAGCGTGGTGAGTCGTTGCCTCAGGTGGTCGCGGACGTTGAACAGAAAATGCTTGGGCGAGCCCTGGAACGTAACGGTGGCAATCGGCACGCAGCTTCGCGCCTGCTTGGCATAGACATTGCCACCCTGGAACAAAAGCTATCGGAGCATGGCATGGGAGCAAAATCCAGGACGGAGGACGTGGATGGAGAGCAGTAGCAGCACCGAGGAGACCTGGTCGGACTGGGACGGTGACAATCGGAACGTCGCGATCGGCTCGATTGTGTGCAGCGCTTTGGTGGCCGGAGTGATCGCCTACGTCATCCGTCGACGCCGCCAGGCCGAGGAGCGTACCCTGGCGGGTCGCGCGAGTCGCCTGGCCGAAACAGCCCGTGATGCGCTAGGCGACGATCGTCTATCGACCGGGCGTGACTTCCTCACCGACACTGTCCTCCCCGAGTTCAAGCCAGCCTTGCGGGCGCTCCTTCGCGAGCTGGAGGGTGCCACAGAGCAGGCATTCCGCCGCGCGGAGCGCCGCGTCAACGACCTCTAGATCGGGCAGCCGCCGCCGCGTCAACGCAGGGGTCCGCGCGGACTCTCTCGAGGAGGGTCCCCTCGGGCCCCTGCTTCAGTTCCGTCGCTCGGAGTAATCAACTCACCCCGTGCTATGCTGTGGGTTCCAGTGGTCACAAGTCAGTGAGCGCCGGCTCCCTCGCTATCCCGCGTCACGAGGCTGCCCCGATGGAGATGGAACTCGATTTCTCGCACGATCTCTCGAGCCAGCAATCGCTCAAGGTGTCTCCGCGTCTCGTCGCGGCTTCCTACATCCTCGAGCTGTCGTCTCAGGAGCTGCAGCAGCAGATCGCGGCCGAGCTGACCGATAATCCGGCCCTCGAACTGCTCGACGTCCCAACGTGCTCGGCCTGCTCCACCGAACTCCAGAACGGAATCTGTCCTTGGTGCATCCAGCGCCAGCAGGGCGTAGAAGCGGCACGGGAAGACCCGAATGCCACGATGTACGAGGACCCGCCAGCGCCGGGTACGATGCGGAACGTCGACGATGAGGATTTCGATCCGCTCACGCAGGTAGCCTCTGAGGAAACGCTCGCCGAGAAGTTGCTTGGGGAGCTGGGCGCCATCCTCGACGAACGCGACATGCGGATTGCCGAATACCTGGTCGGCAGTCTGGACGAAAAAGGCTACCTCTCCGTTTCGATCGAGGAGGTGGCCTACGAGCTAGACGTCGACCAAGAGCGAGTCAGGGCCGTGGTCAAACAGCTCCAGGAGCTCGAGCCAGTGGGAGTCGGAGCGCGGAATCTGCACGAGTGCCTGCTGATCCAACTCGACTACTTGGAGCAGCTTGGCGTCCGCCAGCAGCATGCACGGGAGATCATTCAGAACTATCTGGTCGAGCTTGGCGAGCACAAGTTCGGGAAGATCGCGCATGAGCTGAAGATCTCTGCCGAGGACGTTTCCGACGTTTGGGAATTCGTCAAGACGAAGCTGAATCCACACCCTGGCCACGGCTTCTCGGCGACGAATGCGCGCGACCGAGATACGAGGGCGATGTACATCATGCCCGACGTGATCATCACCCGCGGGCAAGCTGGGTTTGAGGTGGAGGTGGTCGAATCGCGCCGCTTTGTCCTGCGGGTAAATCCGCAATACACGCGTGTGTCGGCCGATTTCCAGCGAGAGAGCGCACGCTTGTCGCCCGGATGACAAGCGGCACGTTCAGCAATACGTCGGGCGGGCCAAGCTGTTCATCGCGAACATTAACCAACGGCGGCAAACGATCTACAACATTACGACCTGCCTGGTGGAGAAGCAGCGGGAGTTTCTGGAAAAGGGCATCCGCCATCTCAAGCCACTCAGTCGAGCGGCGATCGCCAATGATCTCGGTATCCACGAGTCGACCGTGAGCCGAGCAACGGCCGCGAAGTACGTGATGCTGCCGCACGGCGAGGTCATCCCGTACAGCCACTTCTTCACCCCCTCTCTTAGCATCAAGGACGTGATCAAAGAGATGATCGAGAAGGAAGGCCGGCCGTTGACCGACGCGCAGATCGGGGAGCGACTCCGCGAATGCGGGATCGTCATCGCTCGTCGCACGGTTGCCAAGTACCGGATGCAGCTCGACATCTTGCCCTCCTCGCTGCGGTAGATTCAGTCAGGGTCGAGGCCGAGCTTAGCGCGGCGTCCGTGCAGGTTGGCCGGTCGACAGAAGCCAGGGGTCGAGTCGCCCTCTGATATTCTTCTTGCCAGACACAGGGAAGCGGTGACATGAATAAGGTGGTTCTCGCCTATTCGGGCGGCCTCGATACATCCGTCGCCATCAGGTGGATCAACGAGCAGTACAACCTTGACGTGGTAGCGGTGACGGTGGAACTTGGCAATCAAGGTGACCTTGAAGCGATTCGCGACAAGGCGCTCCGCACCGGCGCCATCAAGGCGTTCTTCGAGAACGCGAAGAGCGACTTCATCCGCTACTTCGTCTTCCCGAGCCTCCAGGCCGGCGCGATGTATGAAGAGCGCTACCCACTGGCCACGGCGCTCGCACGACCGTTGATCGCCAAAGTGCTCGTCGACCACGCGCGCCGGGAGGGGGCCACGGCCATTGCCCATGGATGTACCGGGAAGGGGAACGACCAGGTGCGCTTCGACGTGTCCATCGCCGCCCTTGCGCCTGATTTGCAGATCATTGCGCCAGTGCGCGAATGGCAGATGACTCGCGAGGAGGAAATCCGGTACGCCCAGCAGCACGACATACCAGTTCCAGTGACACTTGATAGCCCCTACAGCACCGACGAGAACCTCTGGGGGCGGAGTATCGAGGCGGGCATTCTCGAGGACGCCTGGGCGGAGCCGCCAGAGGACGCCTACGCCTGGACGATGAATCCGCGCCACGCGCCGGACGAGCCGAGCTACGTCGAGATTGAGTTCGAGCGCGGCGCTCCAGTGTCGCTCGACGGCGAAGTGCTCGACGGCGAGGCACTGATCAACCGTCTCAATGACGTCGCAGGCTCCCACGGTGTCGGTCGGATCGATCATATCGAGAATCGGCTGGTCGGGATCAAGTCGCGAGAAATCTACGAATGCCCGGCCGCGGTCGTCCTCCACACGGCGCATGCTGAGCTGGAGAAGATGACGTTGAGTAAGGACCAGATGCGATTCAAGCAGCTCATCTCTCGCGAGATGGCCGACCTGATCTACAACGGTCTCTGGTTCTCTGCGCTGACACAGGACCTAATGGCATACGTCTCCTCGTCCCAGCGCTACGTCAGCGGCACGGTTCGCATGCGCTTGTTCAAGGGTGTCTGCATGGCGGTCGGCCGGCGCGCTGAGCGGTCGCTCTACAATCCGGCACTGGCGACGTATGGTGAGGGCGATGTCTTCGACCACAAGGCCGCTGTCGGATTTATCCGTCTCTGGGGGCTACCGCTGGAGAACCAGGCGCGGACCCAATGGCTGGACCGCTCGCCGGACGACTTCCTGCGGCTGTCCGCCCCTGAGAGTCGCGCGGAGCACGGGTCAACCTCCTTACGGAACGATGGCTGACGGCCCCCACAAACTGTATGGCAGCCGCTTCGCGAAAGCAACCAGCGCCAGCGTCGAGGGTTTCAACGCGTCACTCCCGATTGATCGTCGCCTGTACGAGGAGGACATCGCCGCGAGCATTGCCCACGCGCGAATGCTCGGCCGCCGAGGGATCATTCCGCCCGACGATGCTCGCGCGATCGTCAACGGGCTCGCCCAAGTTCATCGCGAGCTGGTAGCCGGCGGAGGCCCACCTGCCGACGCGAGTTGGGAGGACATCCACACCCTGGTTGAGGTCCGGCTCCGGGAGCTGGTCGGCTCGGCCGGAGGGCGCCTTCACACGGCTCGATCGCGCAATGACCAGGTAGCGACCGACCTGCGGCTCTGGTCACGACGGGCGTTGTGCGACGGGATAGCGGCGGTGCTCGGACTTCAGGCGGCATTGCTTCAGCGAGCTGAGGATGATCGCGGCCTGATCCTCCCCGGTTACACCCACCTTCAGCGTGCCCAACCGGTCCTCCTGGCTCACCATTGGTTGGCGTACGTGGAGATGCTGTCACGGGACATTGGACGCCTGGACGACTGCTACGCCCGAGTCGACGTGCTGCCGCTCGGCTCGGGCGCGCTGGCGGGGGCTCCGTATCCTCTGGACCGCGACTTCGTGGCCGAGCTGCTTGGCTTTACCCGCGTCTCCGCCAACAGCCTGGACGCCGTCAGCGACCGCGACTTCGTCGTCGAGCATCTAGCGGCGCTTGCTTTGATCGCCGTCCACCTCTCTCGACTCGCCGAGGAGCTGGTGGTCTGGAGCAGCGCCGAGTTCGGGTTCGTCGAAATGGACGACGCGTACGCGACCGGCAGCAGCATCATGCCGCAGAAGAAGAACTCGGACGTGGCCGAGCTGGTTCGCGGCAAGAGCGGCCGCCCGGTCGGCGCCCTGGTCGCCCTGCTGGTGACGCTCAAGGGCCTGCCGCTGGCGTACAACAAGGATCTCCAGGAAGACAAAGAAGGTTATTTTCGCTCGGCTGACGATAGCCGTGACTGTTTGCAACTCACCGCGGAGATGCTGGCGACGCTGCGCGTGCGACCCGAGCGGCTGCGGGCGGCCGTCTCAGACCCGTTGCTGCTCGCGACCGACCTGGCCGACCACCTTACTCGTCTGGGCGTGCCATTCCGTCAGGCGCACGACACCGTCGGAGCGCTCGTCCGAGACTACCAGGGCCGCTTCGCCGATCTTTCCTCGGAGCAGTTGGCGGTCTACTCGCCGCGGCTGGCGGAAGGGATGCCATCCCTATCGCCGCGAGCGTCGGTACGCTCGCGCGACGTTCCGGGGGGGACCGCGCCCCGGCAGGTCGCCGTCGCCCTGCGTCGGGCGCGCCGTCGCCATACCGCGGACGCGGTCCGACTGGACGCCCGGCGCAGGACACTCCCCAGCGTCCAGGCGCTCGCGGCGCTGCCGTGGTGAGCCAGAAACGGCGTGCACCAGGTCGGGTGAGCCGAATACATCGGCCGGGATAGAGCAGGACGATCCGTGTCAAGTCAAATGAAAATGTCACCGGGCGGGCTTCGTGGGTGACGGTTCCCTCAAATGAGAATGTCACCGGGCCGCCGCTCCTTTCATGATGGGGTGTTCGGGAGGCTGGTTGGGGTCATCGTCGCCGTCGTCGGGCCTGTGGAGCTGTGCGGCAACGCGGTAAGCGTTGTCCACAGCTTCCCCCGAGCCCGTCGGGAGGGCCGGTCCTCGCCGGCCGCCACCTCGGCCGCGGGAGTCCGGGCCGAGGGACGGGCCGGTCGGGGCAGCAGCAGCGCGTCGAGGTCGGCGTGGATCGCCCGGCGGAGGGCCCGCGGGTTGGTCGCATTGCGGAGGGCCGCGAGGCGGGCCCGCTGTCGCCCGGCAGGGCATCGGACCCCGCGAGGCGGTCGAAGGGCGGCTTGGCCGCATCCCACCTCCGACGAACCCGCGTCTTATCGGGGGTCTTCTACCAGGTGCAGGACGAACCCGCCGGCTGGAACAGGTTGTAGTAGCTCCACATCTGCTCGTACAAGCGCGTTCAGGGCGGCGCACTGCTGCGGCGTGTCCAGCCGTCCGTGCCCGACGTAGGCCCGCACCAGCGTATCGTTCTTCTGCTCGACGAGGCGGTTGTCGTTTTTGTGGTACGGCCGCGAGCGCGACAGGGTCAGCCCGGTGATCGCCGCGCCCCAGAAGCGCACCAGGTGGGCGTTGAGGAACTCCGGCCCGTTATCGGGTGCAGCTCGAGGATCGGGAAGGGCAGCCGCGCGAGCATGGAAGCCGTGCTCCATCGCCCGCTGGCTGCGCCCGAGCACCGCCACCCGCTCGCTCCAGCCGGTCGCGACGTCGACCAGCTGCAGGGTGTGGACGTAGTCGCCGTGGGTCGACGGTCCACTGGTGGACCAGATCGACCTCGAAGTGGCGGCTCGGCCGTGTCCCAGGGGATCCGCTGCATCGGGATCGCCCCGGGCCACGCGTTGGCCGCTCTGGCCCCTTGCGCGGCAGGCGGGCGGTGTCCTGCCCCAGCGGGTCAGCCGCCGCTGGATGCTGGCGATGCTGATGCGGCCGAGTTGGGCGACCAGCTCGTCGGTCAGGACCAGTTCGCCGTGCGCGGCCAGCCGCCGCGCCGTCGGCACCAGGGCCGGCGTCAGCCGCTCAGCGCAGACGTCATCGAGCGTCTCCCAGATCACGCGGAGCGCGTCGTCGAGCGCGATCCCGTAGACCCGTCCGCGCTGCCCGGGCGCGCGGACGCCGCGGGCTCGGCCGACCGCAGCTTGGCCCGGATCAGGGTCTTGCGGTCCAACGCGGTCAACGCGGTCCAACTCCTCCAGGTGGCTCAGCAGCCGTCCCCGCTCGGTGGGGTCAGCCCCCAAGTAGCTCGCCTGCATGCGCTTGATGCACTTCCGTCGCTCGTCAATCGTCATCTCTTCGCTGTCCGGCATGGCCCATCGGTGACATTCTCAGTTGAGGGAACTGTAGGCCCGCCGGTGACATTCTGCGTGAGGGAATGCGCGATCTGGTTCGCTCCAGGCTACATCGCCTATAGTGCGACCTCGGTTGAGGGAGTTCGACGCCCTTGCGGGAGCGATGGTCCGCGGCGAGACGAGCATGGTCGCTGCCACGCTCCCATCTGGTCGCTGGACAGCCGTGACTCGTCGAGAGCAGCGGCGCGAGACGCCGCGCGTGGCCCACGGGAGGGGCTGCGAATGGCACACGATGGTCGAGGGACGGCGACCCCGTCTCGGGCAAAGCGAAATGGCACCGAGGTCTCCGATGACGGTGCGGCGCCAGGCGCCCCACCGACCCTGCTGACCGGCCGGCAGCGGGAGATTGCCGGGCTCGTGGCGGGCGGGTGTACAAACAAGCAGATCGCCGCCGAGCTGACACTCGCTCCCGGCACGGTCGCCAACCACATCGAAGCGATTCTGCGTCGGCTCAACCTCAAGACGCGGAGCCAGATTACGGCTTGGGCACTCGACCGCGGGCTGACCCAGTCCCAGGACCGCCTGCTGACCCTGCTGGAGCGGCTGCTGGAGATGAGCGAGACGACGTTGGCGGGCGTGATGGGGCGCGCGGCGACGCTGGTGGCCGAGGCGTTCCAGACCGACAAGGTGGACCTTTTTTGCACGAGCCGGCGAACGATACCCTGGTCGCCATCGGGGCGAGCGACACGCCGATGGGTCTCAAACAGCGTGCCATCGGCATGGACGTCCAGCCGCTGGCTAACGGCGGGCGCGTGGTCCAGGTCTTCCAGACCGGGGTACCCTTCCGGACCGGGCGTGCCGACCGCGACCCTGGCGAGCTGGTCGGCGTGAGGAAGGCACTCGGGATTCGCTCGACGATCGCCGTCGCCCTGGACGTGGATGGCCAGCGGCGCGGGGTCGTCGCGGCGACGTCGGCCGCGGCCGACGCGTTCGCTGAGCGGGACCTGCGCTTTCTCGAAGCGGTCAGCCGGTGGGTCGGCAGCGTAGTCCACCGGGCGGAGCTGACCGCGCAGATCGCCGAGTCGGCAGCCGAGCAGGGGCGCCGGGTGGCCGCCGAGGAGCTGGTAACCGTGCTGGCCCACGACCTGCGCAACTACTTGACCCCCATCAAGGGGCGGCTGGACCTGCTCCGACGGCGCGCGGCCCGCGAGCGCCGACCGGCCGATCTGGCGGATTCCGAGGCGGCGGCGGGGCTGGCCCACCTGGATCGGCTGATCGGGGACCTGCTGGACGTGGCACGGCTGGAGCAGGGCATGTTTGTGCTCAGTCCACGGCCGGTCGACCTGGTCGCGCTGGTGCACGACGCCGCCGTGACGCTCGAGGGCGCCACCGTCGGCATACGAGTGCAGGCGCCAGATGAGGTCGTCTGTCAGGTGGACCCGGACCGACTCCGCCAGGCGCTGGACAACCTACTGGTCAACGCGGTCAACCACACACCGGCCGGCGCCAGCGTCAACCTGCAGCTCACCACGATCACGCGGGATAGCGAGCACACGGCCGTGATCACCGTAGCGGACGAGGGTCCGGGCATACCACCGGAGCTGCTGCCGCGGCTGTTCGAGCGGTTCGTGGCGGGATCGGGCTCGACCGGCCTCGGCCTCGGGCTGTACCTGGCGAAGCGGATCGCCGATGCCCACGGCGGCACGCTGACGGTCGACTCCGCGCCGGGACACGGGGCGCGCTTCGCCCTGGCACTGCCCTGTGAGGGTGTGCTCCTTGAGGCTAGACGCCAGCACGTTTCGGCCACTGCCCCCTAGTCGAGTCGAGGAACTTCTGGACCCCGGTCTGCATCGAAGGAAACAGCTGCACGATCTCGTCTGCACCTCGCCGACCGCGAGCCGTGGACTGCTCTCGCGCGTGTTGACGAACGAGTCGAACTTCACGCAGCGATCGAGGCATTAGCGATCGCGGTAGCGCGGTTCGCGGATAGCCTGGCCGCGGGAGATGTTTTCTCTGTCAGACTTGGCCGCGTGGTCGAGGAGCCTTGCCATGGTGGGCTTACGTCGTCGGTGGTCACTCTTCCGCGACAACTTCTCGGTGACCACCCCGGTCCAGTCCTCGAGGCCGGGCTTCTGGTCGAGTAGCTCCAGGGCGTCGCCCAAGGTGAGCCGCCGTTGAGAAATCGCCGCGGTCGCCCTCCCCGCCGGCATCCGGAGTCTTAGGTTCCTCCTGAGCGCTCGAGGCAGGCGGCTGCGCAGTTCGCTCCCGGGCGAATGCTCAGGAGTGTGACGGTCGCCAGCACCAACGCCACGACCGCCATCATGCCGAGCAGCAGGTACACCTTGGCCAGCGTTGGGCCTTCCGCCGGCGAGTGCAGCGTCAGAGACAGCCACCCGAACGTGGCGCAGATCAGGTACAGAACGAGGACGGTCTTGACCTGGCTTAGCCCCAGCGCGTGGATCCGATGCGGTAGGTGCTCCGCGTCGCCCCCGATGAACGGCGAGCGGCGCGCCCAGAGCCGTCGGCCAATGACCCAGGCCGTGTCCAGGATCGGCACGCCGAGCACGACGAACGCAGTGCCGACCTTCGCGCCGCCAATGATGCTCATCGTCGCCAGCCAGTATCCGAGCAGGACCGCGCCCGCCGTGCCCATGAAGATTCGGGCTGGGTGGAAGTTATGTGGCAGGTAGCCGAGCGTGCAGCCCGCCAGCGCAAGGGGCAGAACGGCAATCGTGTATTGACCGAACCAGAAACTTCGGGTGAATAGGACGACCGCCGCCATTGCCGCGATGCCGGCGGCCAGCCCGTCCATCACGTCGATCAGGTTGACGGCGTTGATCATGCCCACGATCCAGAGCATCGTCAGCGGCACGTCCAGCCAGAATGGCAGCTCGATCGCCGCGCCGAACGGGGATGCCAGGCTACCCAGCCGCAGCCCGAAGAGAACCGGGATCCCTGCGATGGCGAACTGGCCGGCCAGCTGCGGCAGCGGTCCCAGGCGCTTGCGGTCGTCCGCCAACGCGAGCGGTACGATGGCCGCGCTGCCGACCAGCACGCCGAGCAGCTTCCAATCGTCGCCCGCCGCGCCGGAGACATCCTCGGGCCGGCCGAAGTAGGCCAAGCCGACGGCCAGCCAGAGAGCGATCAAGATGGCGTAGCCGCCAGTCCGCGGGACCGAGTGCTGCTGGACCTCGCCGGCTCGCGGCAGGTCCACCATGCCGAGCGCCCGTCCGCGGTGGATCGCCGCGCCGACCAGCCCGTAGCTGGCCACGGCACCGAGCACCACGACGCTGAGGACCCAGAGGAGGAGCATCGCACGCAACTGTAGCGGCTACGCGGCGCGATCTCCAATGGGCACCAAAGGGGGTGGATGAGAGGCACACCGCGCCGCCTGGACGGTCGGCGAGTGGCCCGTCGCGACCGCACCGCTTCTGCCGGCGGCCTACTGCAATGCGCGGGCGGCTTCCATCGAAGCGCGCTTGAACGCGGCACCATCAGTGGCGTCCACCAGGGATAGCAAATGTTCCAGGTGCTCGGGGAGCTGCGCCAAATGGTCCTCGCTCCGCCGGTTGACTACTTCCAGCAGACCCTCGCAGGGACCCGGGGCGAACGACTCATGCTCGCTGAGCAACTCCTCGCGCAATCGCTCGCCGGGACGCGGTCCGGTGAACCGGACTCGTGGCTCACCTCGATTGGCCGCGACCAGGGAGGCGACCCGCTGCGCGACGGCAAGCACCGGCACCTCCTCTCGAGCGTCGAGCATCAGGATCGAGCCTGGCCTTCCGAGCGCCGCGGCCTGGAGCAGCAGCCAGGTCGCCTCCCGCATGCTGATCCAGTACCGCGTCATCGAGGCGTCGGTGATGGTCAGCAGCTCGCCCGCCGCGAGCTGCGCGGCGAACGTCTCGACGACTGACCCGCGCGTCCCTAAGATGTTGACAAAACGCGCGACGACGTAGCACCGGTTCAGCTCTCTGGCCGCACGTCGCACGAGTACCTCTGAGAGGCGCTTGGTCGCCCCGTACAGGCTCGGCGGATTGACTGCCTTGTCGCTCGACGGGTAGATGAAGCGTTCAACACCCCGCTCCCCGGCTAGCTCGAGAAGACCCAACGTTGCCAGGACGTTGACCCCAAACGCCTCATGCGGGAACTTCTCGCCGAGTGACACGTGTTTGTAGGCGGCAAGGTGGAAGATGACCTCGGGCCGAGCGTTGTCGAGGATCCTGCCGAGGCGCGCCCGGTTGCGCAGATCGGCCAGCTCGATCTCCCAGGTGCCACCGGGTGCGAGCAGCTCCAGGCGGCGATCAAGGGCGAAGAGACCGTGGTCGTGATGATCGAGCAAGGTCATCTGTGCCGGCTCCAGTTTCAGCAGGAGCTCGGCGAGGTGACTCCCGACCGAACCGCCGGCGCCAGTGACCAGGACACGACGCCCGCGCAGCTCGCGTCGGGCTGCCTCGAGGTTGGTGGCCAACTCGGGGCGGCCGAGGATCGCCGCCGGGGCGAGCCCGTTCAGGTCGGTCGGCGAGCCTGCCGCTTGATTAGCCATGTCGTGGGTTAGTCATACTCCGCGTGACCCATCGCGGTTGGCTGGGCCCGAGGTGGAGTCGGCGCCGGTGGCGCGGGCTGGGCCCGGCCGAGCGTGCGCAGGATGCGGGCCTGGGCGTCACGCATCAGGATCGCGCGATCGTGATCCGCTTCCAGCGTCTCGGTAACCAGATACTGCGACCGCGCGGCAAGCATCGGCATGATGCCGTCCAGGTCCAGGTCGCCGTCCGCGTAGGGCAGCCCTTCCCCAAGAAGACCGCTAGCGTTGGCGACGTGGCAGCCGATCATGCTGTCGCCGAGAAGCGTGACGTACTCCGTCATGCTGTCGGCGCCCGGCGCATCGGCCGCGAAGTCGCGCAGCGGTTTCATGCGCTCGCCGCCTAGCCCGTGATCCACGCCGCGACGGAGATTCAGGTACAGCTGCGCATGCGACGTGTCCAGGATGACGCGGAGGCCAGGAACGGCGGCGACGAGTTCGGTCAAATCCTGTGGGGGCATCCCGATCGAGGAGTAGTAGAAGCCGTTCTCACGCATGCGCAAGATTGGCGGCATGTTCTCGATCGTCGGGACGACGCCGGCTGCGAGCGCCAACTCGGCGAAGAAACGTGCTGGAACAACGGCTCGTTCGAGGAGGGCAGACCGCTCCTCAAGGGTGAGCGACCGAGGGTCCGAGTTAGGGGCAATCGCATGGACATTCGCGCCGACTGCACCGATTCTTCGGCTCAGTCCCACGATCCGACGCGAGAGCTCGCGATCTGCCTCCGAGTCTCGACTGAGATCGAAGAACTCGCCGTCCAACGAACGAACCGGTCCCTCGACCAGAAGGATGAACCCGGCAGGGACGTTGGATGCCTCCAGACGGCGGACGACGCCGTCCATGGCCTCCTCATCGACGAGGTCTGCCGCGTCCAGGTACAGCTCCAGCCCATCAGGAACGGGTGAGCACAGCCGGTCGGCAAGCTGGGCCGCGGACGGCCGCGCCTTGAGCAGCACGCGGGCGCCGCCTGCAGAGCTCATCCGTTTCTCTGCTCGACGAGCCGTCGTAGTCCCGCTTCGACGCTGATCTCGGGTCTGTAGCCGAGCTCGATCCTTGCGCGTGAGATGTCGGCGACGCGGTCGCCTTCGGGCGCGTCTCGGATCGGCGGCACGACGACCGAAGTCGACCGCGCGATGCGCACGACCAACCGGGCAAGCTCGTCCACGTCCGTGCCGACGCCGGTGGCCAAGTTGTAGACCCGCGCAGCGGGAGCTCGGGAGCCGGCGGGGGGCTGCTCAACGACCATCCGGATGCCCCGCGCGACGTCGCCAACTTCGGTGAGGTCGCGCCGCTGGCGGGCGTGGACCTGGAGCGGCTCGCCGCGCCGCGCACGCCCCAGGAAGATGCTCACCACCCCGCTGCTTTCCTGGCCCACCTGCCCCATCCCGTACACCGAGAACAGGCGAACTATGGTCGTCGGCGTGCCGAGTTGAGCGGCGTACATCTCACACCAGTGTTCAGCCACATGCTTCGAGGTGCCATAGGGGTCGGTGGGGCGGAGCGGCGCGTCCTCGCGCAGGGGCGTGCTAGACGGGGCATAGACTCGCTGGGTTGACGCGAGGACTACGTGTGTACCGGCGTCGCGAGCGCCCTCCAGAATGTTGAGCGTTCCCACAGCGTTCAACAGATTGTAGTCGGCGGGCCGCCGAAAAGAGTCCTGGACGTTGCCCTGCCCCGCCAGATGGACGATTGCCTCGGCGCCTCGCGCGGCAGCTTGCGCCTCTTTGGAGAGCACGTCCGCACGGGTGTGCTCGACGCCGGCCAGCGCCGGCCCACGGTGCACGGTAGCCACCAGGTGGCCGGCGCCGAGAAGTTCGGCCACGACGTGCCGACCGATGAACCCGGACGCGCCGGTGAGCAGCACGCGCATTGCGATCGATAGTCCCCCGGCCCCGCCAGAGCGCCCCGGATGCGTACCAGCCGCAGAGTATACTTGCCGCGCGGTGGACCAATGGCGAGGCCGCGGAGGTCTCCGACGGCCGGCCACGATGAGGGGGATCTGCAATGGGTATCCTCGATCGGTTGTTCGGCGGTGGCGGTGGGGCAAGCGGCGGCGCCGGCGCCGTGGATACCGCGATGGCGAGCCTGCTGGAGCTGTACGACCAGCCCGACGTCAAGAGCGAAGGTGGATTGTCCATCACGAGCCGTCAGGCGAACGAAGTCCGAACCATCGGGCGTAATCTGCACAAGGTCGGTGGCAGGCCGCAGATGGAAGCCGCGCGCGACGCGCTGCGCGAGCGACTGCCCTGGGCGACGAAGAACCTCGAGGCGATCTGGGCCAGTCTTCCGGAATGGAAGGCGTGAGTCAGGCCGCCGCCTTGACCCGCTCGTAGACCTGAACGGTTTGCTCGGCGACCTGACGCCAGGAGAAGTTCCGTGACCGTTCCCGGGCGCGGCTGCCCAGCGCCGCCCGCTGCCTCTGATCGGAGAGCAGCTCGCCGATCGCTTCGGTGATCGCCGGCTCGCTGTACGGGTCGATGAGCACGCCGGCGTCGCCGACTACCTCGGGGAGGGCCGACAGCCGCGAGGCGATGACCGGTGCACCGCAGGCCATCGCTTCGAGCACCGGCATGCCGAACCCTTCGTAGAGCGATGGGAACACAAAGACGGTTGCTCCGCTATACAGTGGAGCCTTGTCCTGCTCGCGGATCTGACCAGTGAAGATGATCTGTTCGCCCAGGGCCAGCTCACGGACCAGCGGACGCGGATCGGGATACAGCGGGTGACCAAGCATGTGTAATCGCCCGGCGATGACGAGCTGGTACTCCGCCCGCAATCGCGCCGGAAGCGCCGCGTACGCGCGGATGATCCGTTGGACGTTCTTGCGCAGGTCGAATCCGCCGAAGTACAGGATGTACTTGCGGCCGATGTTGTAGCGCTCACGGACTGCTGAGAGCAGCCAGGAGTCAGTGATCGGGTAGTAGCCGGGGTGGACCGCGTTGCCGATCACCGAGATCTTGTTGGCGGGGATCCCCAGCGTCTGGACGATGTCACGGCGAGAGCATTCCGAAACTGCAATGATCGCGTCCGCGCGCTTGGATGTGAAGGAGACAAGCTCGTTGTAGGCGCGGCTCGTCTCGCGTCGGCGGTACTCCTCGAGCACCAGCGGGATCACGTCGTGGATCGTGACCACAGTTGGATACGTGCGGGCAATTGGCGCGGCGAAGTACGGGCAGTGCAACAAGTCGACCCGCTCCTTGCGGGCAGCTACGACCAGCCCGACCTGCTCCCACCATAGCTTCTCGACGTTTTCGCCGAGCCGGGCCATCTTGGTCCAGACTTCGACGCTGCGGAAACGGTCTGACAGGTTGGGAAAACGGACAGGGTACGCGCGGCGAAAGCGCGGGCTGAGCAGAACGTACGCGTTCCGCTTGTCGTATGCGTCGAGGCCTTCGAGCAGGTGGTACAGGTGTTGGCCGGAGCCGGTGGCCGGCTTTTGGAGGAAGAGCGCGTTGACGCCAATACGCACCTGAGCATTCTACCCCAACGCAAGAGGCGCTTCTCCTACAGGAAAGGACACGCGCGGCGGCGCCTCGCCTCACCGTCCGGCGTGGACGGTGTGGAGCTTGACAAAGTTGGTGTGTACGCCCGGCCGGAACGGCAAAGAGCCGAGGACGACGATCAGACTGCCATTCTGCACTCTCTGACGATCCAGGAGAATTCGCTCCATCTCTTCGATGAGCATCTCGCTGCTGGACGTCAGGTGCCGAAAGAGCGGGGCCACCCCCCACCAGAGAGCGAGCCGTCGGTAGGTCCGCTCGTCGGGAGTGAAGGCGTAGATCGGGAAGCGCGGGCGATCTTGCGAGAGCAGCTCCGCCGTTCGGCCGGTCCGCGTGAACGCCGCGACCGCCGAGACGTCGAGCGCCTCGCCGAGCGCCCGCGCGGCGTGGCTGATCGCGTGCGCGTGGGTCATCCGCCCGCGCTCCCGCCGTTGCTCGTCGATCGGGCTGCGCTCGCCTGCCGCCTCCGCGCGGACGACCACGCGGTGCATCATCTCGACAGCCTGGAGCGGAAACGCACCCGCGGCAGTCTCGGCGGACAGCATCACGGCATCTGTGCCGTCCCAGACTGAGTTGGCGACGTCCGACGCCTCGGCGCGCGTGGGGGTGGGCTCCACAACCATTGACTCGAGCATCTGCGTCGCGGTGATGACTGGGATGCCGCGCTGATTGGCACGCCGGATGATCGTCTTCTGGAGTGGCGGAACCTCTTCGGGCGCCAGTTCAACACCGAGGTCGCCGCGCGCCACCATCACCGCGTCGCTCGACGCCAGGATCGCGTCGAGCCGCTCGACCGCCTGTGGCTTCTCGAGCTTGGCAATCAGTGGCAGCGGAGTGGAGTGCTGCGCTATGAACGCGCGCGTCACATGCAGGTCGTTTGGGTCGCGGACGAAGCTGAGCGCCACGAAATCGACCCCGAGCTGAATCCCGAACACCAGGTCTTGCTTGTCCTTCTCGGTCAGGGCTGCCGCGGATACCGTCACGCCGGGCAGGTTGATCCCCTTGTGCTCGCCGAGCGGGCCACCATCGTCCACGCGGGCTCGGACTTCGTGCTCGCCGCGGTCGAGGACTGTGAGCCGGATTCGGCCGTCGTTCAGCAGCAGGGTGTCCCCGGGACGGCAATCGCCGGGCAAACCCTGGTAGGTAGTTGAGACTCGCTCGGCCGTCCCAACGATCGGGTCTGTCGTGATGCACAGCTCTGCGCCGCGCCGCAGCTCGACCGTGCGACCCCCCCTTAACCTGCCGGTGCGAATCTTCGGGCCCTGGAGGTCCTGCATGATCGCGATCGGCCGGCCCAGCGTCTCGGCCGTGGCGCGCACCCGCTGCACCCGTTCGGCATGCTGTTCGTGGGTGCCATGCGAGAAGTTGAGGCGGACGACGTCCACCCCGGCCCGAAGCAACGCCTCGAGCATGTCCGGCGGATCGGTGGCCGGCCCCAGGGTGGCCACAATCTTGACGCGTCGGCCGACGCTCATGAGACCCTCGCGCGGCGGGATTTACCGCTCCAAGTATACGTTCGCTCAGCTCGGGTACGATCCCGACTATGCCGGTCGATCGCGCGCGACGTGTTGGCTGGTTCCTGCCTGGCCCCCTTGACCAGCTCACGGGCGGGTACCTCTACGACGCTCGGATGGTCGGCGGCCTCCGTGCTCGCGGCTGGATTGTTGACGTGATTGACCTTGGAGTGCGTCGCTGGCCGATTGACCCCATTGGCGCGGCGCGGCTGGAGCGTGCCATGGCTTCCGAGGAACACCAGATCCTCGTCATAGACGAGCTGGCGCATCCGGCGATGGGCGTGGGGCTGGCGCTCGCGCGGGCGAGGCTGCGCCGGCAGCCGCGCGCCCTGCCGCCGATCCTCGCCCTGGTGCACCATCTCCGTTGCTCGGAGCCCGCGGCACCGGCGACTCGACGGTTCGCCTCACTTGTGGAGCGCGCCGCCCTGGCTGGAGTGGACGCGGTCGTTTGCACCAGTGTTACAACGTCGGCGAGCGTGCGACAGCTGGTCGGGCGAGGCACCCAGGTCGAGGTCGTGCGGCCAGGCCGCGAGCTGGCCGAGGTGGAGGCCGGGACAGCGGACCCCGCTCCACTTCGCGAGTGCACTTCGCCACGTCTTCGCGCGCTCACCGTCGGCCACTGGACCCCCCGCAAAGGAATCATCGACGCCGTGCGGGCGGTCGCTCTAGCATCCGAGGAGGTGGGGCTGGATCTGGTCGGCGAAACCGACCACGATCCAAGCTACGCGCGGCTCGTGTGGGCCGAGATCGACCGACTCGGCCTTGCCGACCGCGTCCGCGTGCACGGTTGCGTGCCAGTCGGTCGCCTCGTCGAGCTCTATCGCGGCTCCGACGCGTTGCTGCTGGCCTCATGGCACGAGGGCTACGGAATGGTCCTTGCCGAAGCAATGATCGCCGGGCTCCCGATCGTCGCGACGCGCGTCGGGGCGGTGCCCGAGGTCGTTCGGCACGGCATGGAGGCCGAGCTGGTGCCGGTTGGCGACGTGGCCGCGCTCGCTCGCGCGCTGGATCGGCTGGTGCGTGACCCTGGTGAGCGGCGTCGCCGGTCAAGGTCGGCGCTGGAGCGGGCCGCGAGCCTGCCAACCTGGGAGGAGAGCTGCACCAGGTTTGCCGCGCTCCTGGATGGGCTGCTTGCACCCAGTGAGGATCCATCGCGTGACCGACTTTGAGGCAGACTGGCTGGCTGCCCGAGAGCCGTTCGACGCCGCGGCCCTGGATGACAGGGCGATCGACGCCATCCGAGCGTGGGCGCGTGCGCGGGCTTCCACCGTCCCGGTGACCGTGGTCGACCTTGGCAGTGGCACTGGAACCGCGCTCCGCCGTGCCGAGCTATGGCTGGAGGGCCGCCCGATGCGTGCATTCGCCGTGGACCATGACGCCAGCCTTCTCGCCAGCCAGCCGGCCAAAGTCACGTTGGTCTTGGGAGACGTGCTTGGGATGGTTGCCCAGAGCGGCGGCCCGGCGGACGGGACCGTCGACCTGGTGCTCGGGCATGCGCTAGCCGACTTGCTGCCACTCGACCGCCTGGCGGCTCGAGTAGCGGCGTTGCTCCGTACTGGTGGACTTGCCCACCTGGCGCTGACCTATGACGGCGTGACGCGATTCTTGCCGGCCGTCGATCCTGCTGTCGAAGCGCTCATCATCGACGCGTATCACCGGCACATGGATCGACCTCGGGCTGTCGCGTCCACGCATGGCGGCTCGACCGCTGGCCGATTCCTGGTGAGCGAGTTGATCGGGGCCGGCCTTGAGATCGTCAGTGTGGGACCATCCGAGTGGGACGTCCGTTCAGACAGCGGCGGTCCCGCGGCGGCCGTCTTGACCCGCATGTTGCAGTTCGTCGTCGAGAGCGCGACCGAGGTGGGCGACGTACCGGCGACGCTGCTGCGTGGCTGGGAGGCCCAGCGACGGGAACACCTGGAGCAGGGACGTCTCGGCCTCCAGGTGCGGCATCTGGACGTGGTCGCGCGCCGGACTGGCTAGCGCAAGCTTGCGTCACGCCGCCCAACGGCAGCGGCCGGGGCGGTCCAGGTCAGCAGTCCAACTCGGGGTAGCCCTAGCGCCCAGATTACTAGTTGCAACTGCTTGCAAATGCCGTGGTCGCCACGGTACATTCAATGGAGGACTGATGCCACCCCGATCATTCTGGAGAGTTTGGAATGCGGTTCTGGCTCGTCGCGGCCTTGCTCCTGCTGGTTCTGGGTGTGACTGCCGGGCCCAGGGCGCCAACTGAAGCCCGAGACCGTATCAAGGTGGTCACGACGGTTGCGCCGCTTACCAACATCGCGCTCAACATCGGTGGCAGCCGGATCGACCTGGTCGGGCTGATCCCGGGTGGCGTCGACTCGCACACCTATGAGACGTCCCCCTCCGATGCACGGGAGGTGGCCACGGCCGACCTGGTCGTCGTGAATGGACTGGCGCTCGAGGACGCGGTGGTCGAGCTGGCGAGGGCCAACCTGAAGCCGGGCGCGCGGCTGCTCGAGCTGGGCGAGTACACGATCACCCGCGACCAGTGGGTCTTTGACTTCAGCTTCCCTGAGGAGGAGGGCAGCCCGAACCCGCACATCTGGATGAACCCGCTATACGCGGCCGGCTACGCCGAGCTGATCCGCGATGACCTCATCGAGATTGATCCCGAAGGGGCGCAGTACTACACGGCCAACACGCTGCACTTCAAGGGCAGGATCGAAGAGCTCGACCGCGCGATCCTGGCGACGGCGGCGTCGATCCCAGGGCAGAACCGGCGGCTGCTGACCTACCACGATTCGTTCGCCTACTTCTCGCCTCGGTACGGCTTCAGCGTCATTGGCGCAATCCAGCCCGCGGATTTCTCCGAGCCTTCGGCGCGCGAGGTGGCCACGCTAATCGACCAGGTTCGGGCGGAGGGCGTGCCAGCGATCTTTGGCTCGGAGGTGTTTCCCAGCCCCGTCCTCGAGCAGATCGCTCGAGAGACTGGCGCCCGCTACTACGACGATCTCCGCGACGACGATCTGCCAGGGGAAGAAGGTGCGCCAGAACACACCTACGTGGGGATGATGCTCTTCGACGTGCGGCTGATGGCCGAGGCACTCGGCGGCAACCCCGCGCCGCTCGCGGGGGTTGATCCGCGAAACACGTTCGAGCCTTGACGGCGGCCACAAGCGGTGGGTCAGGTGCCGAGCAGCCGCTCGTCCAGTTCGAGGATCTCGCCTGCGGGTACGGTGGCCGCGCGGTCCTCGATCGAATCTCGCTGCGGCTGTACGTGGGCCAGTTCGCCGGAATCGTTGGCCCGAGCGGCTCAGGCAAGACCACGCTCCTGCGGGCGATCCTCGGGCAGGCCGAGGTCTATGGCGGGGCAGTGCGCTTCGTCGACCAACTCCCACCGCGGGGGCGTGGGTCGGCCCGCCGCCGGCCCGGCCGCGTCGGCTACGTGCCGCAGCTCGAGACAGTCGATTGGACCTTTCCAGTCACCGTTCAGCAGGTCGTGTCGATGGGTCTGGCGGCCGAGTCCGGACCGTGGCCGTGGCTCGGACGCGAGGACCAGCGACGGCTGGGCGCGCTGCTCGATCGTCTGGGGATTGGCGACTGCGCCAGGCAGCACATCCGCGACCTGTCTGGCGGGCAGCAGCAACGCGCCTTCCTTGCGCGCGCGCTGATCCGCCAGCCCGATCTGCTGCTACTCGACGAGCCGACTTCCGGCGCCGACATCAAGACTCGCCACGAGATTCTCCACTTGCTGGCCGACCTGAACGCTGAGGGCATCACGGTGTTGCTGACGACGCACGACTTGAACTCGGTCGCCGCGCATCTGCCCTGGATCATCTGCCTGAATGGGCGGATCGTGGCGCAGGGGAGTCCGGACGACGTGTTTACCTCGGAGATCCTTGGACGGACCTACGGCGCGGAGATGGTCGTCGTACGCGAAGGCGACCTGATCTTGGTCTCCGATAAGCTCGCGGCCACTCGGAGCACGGAAGCCGCCACGGTCGCTCGCGGCGCCTGATGTTGCTCGAGCCGCTCCGCTACGACTTCTTCGTGCGCGGACTGATTGCCGCCACGCTCGTCGGCGGTTTGTGCGGGCTCGTGGGCGTGTACATCGTGCTACGACGGATGAGCTACATCGGACATGGGCTCTCGCACGCCGTGTTCGGCGGAGCGGTCACGAGCTACGTCATGCACCTCAACTTCTACGTCGGCGCTGGGCTCTGGGGCTTCGTCTCGGCGCTGCTGATCCACGCGCTGAGTCGCCGACGCGGGATCGGGGCGGATGCCGCCATCGGGATCATCACGACCGCCAGCTTCGCCGTAGGCGTGGCGCTGATCAGCCGCTACCGCCGCTTCACCAGGAACTTTGAAGCGTCCCTGTTTGGGAACATCCTCGGCGTCACCGACCAGGATCTGGCGGTGGTCGTCGCGGTGAGCACTGGCGCGGTCGTGTTGATCTTCTTCCTGTACAAGTCCCTGCTGTTCACCACGTTCGACCCCGAGGTGGCCTCGGTCTACGGCGTTCCGAGCGGTCGAGTCGAGGCCCTGTTCGCGCTGCTCCTGGCCGCGACGATCATTGCCTCTATGCAGGTGCTTGGTGTGACGCTGATCGCGGCGGCGATCGTCATCCCGGCAATCGTCGCCCGCCTGCTGACCGACAGCTTTAGCACGATGCTCTGGCTTTCGACGCTTGTCGGTTCACTGTGCGGGCTGGTGGGAATCTACTTGAGCTACTTCCTGGACATCTCGTCAGGCGCGACGATCGTGCTCGTGTCGGCGGGCGTGTTCGCCGTGGCCCTCGGTGTGACGACCTTCAGAGGCCAATCGGGCGGACGCGCCGCGCGCCGAACCATCGCGGCCGGCCGCACGCGGACGACCGCCGGCCCGTTCGACTGACCGACGACGCGGACCAGGCCGAGTTTCAGGCTGCGCGGTCACGGAGGTGATCGGCCAGCTCGGCGACGCTCGGCAGGACGTGCTCGACGCTAAGCCCCGACTGGCCTAATTCCCGCTCGTCGGTCACGCCAGACAGGACCAGCAAGGCGTCAAGTCCAGCTGCGTGGGCGGCGCCGACGTCGGCATCCAGGTTGTCGCCCACAAACAGGCAGGCTTCTGGAGCACAGCCGACGCTGGCGACAGCCTCGTGGACGATCGTCACGGACGGCTTGCCGACGACGACGTCCGGACTTCGACCACTGGCGCGTTCAAGCGCGGCTACGAACGCACCAGCGCCAGGGATCGGGCCGTCCCGACCAAGATAGCGGCGATCCAGGTTGACCGCGATGAAGCGCGCGCCGTGGAGCAGCGCACGCATGGCACTGGTGAGACGTTCGAGGCTGATCTCCGGGTGATAGCCGGCCACGACGTACTCGGGGTTGCTGTCCTCGGTCGGCACCAGGCCCGCCTGCGCTAGCTCGAAGCGCATGCCATCACTACCGTACACATGGACTCGCGCAGCGGGTCGCTCATGGGCGATCAACTGCGCCGTGGCCGCGAGCGCTGAGAACACTTCCTGGTCGGTGAGCGGCAGCCCATAACGCCGGAAGCGTTCGGCAACCGCATGGCGGGACAGGCCGGAGTTGTTCGTCACGGCGCGAACGGCCTTGCCGCGCTGCTTGATAAGGGCGAGCGTTTCGGCGGCGCCGGGAATAGCCGCACCGGGCTTCAGCAATGTCCCGTCCACGTCGAAGAGGTACGCTTCGTAGCTCGCGAGCGTTCGCATCCTGCCTCGCCTTGGTCATCCAACCCATCATAGCTCCGAATGAACGAGCCGGGAGCGCGAAGAGGAACACTCGCTGCGCGAGAGTCGAGAGCTCAGCCAGAGCCAGGCCGAGAAGTTCATGGACAGGCACCCGAGGACCCGCGTTTTGCGCCCGTTCTGGTCCAGACCAACTCCGTGCCTGTAGCGGTCCCGGACGAGGCTAAAGCACCCGGGCTGGGGCGCGAGCGCATAGAGCAAGCAGCGCAAGCAGGCCGAACAATGCCATGCCGACAAACGTAGCTCTGTAGCCGATGACCTCAAGCGCAGGACCGACCAGCAGCGGTCCGGCGACCTGAACAGCGTCGGTACTCAGGCGGTACACGCCAATGAGCGTGCCGGTCGATTGGAGCGGCAAGGTAAAGACGTGGACGGCTCCGGCAACGCCCAGTGCCGAGACCCCGACCCCGAACAGCAGCGTCGCCGCCCACAGCCCGAGTGGCCCAGGCGCGCTCGTGATCAAGGCAATCCCCGCCGACGCCAGCACGGCCGATGCCGCGACGACTCGACCGCTCCCGAAACGGTCGGTTGCCCAGCCAGCGGGTCCGATCATCGCGAGCGCAATAACGGTCTGGGACCCCAGCAGGAGACCGACGGCGGTGGCGTCAAGGCCGCCCGGCCCGGCCGCGTAGAGCGGCAGGGCCAGTTGACTGACCCCGAAACGGTCGAACGAGGCAATCGCGTTCGGGACCATCACTAGAGTCACTGCGAGCAGGGCGCCGCGACCGAGCGCCTGGCCGGCAGTTGCTCGGTGGCGCTGCAATGGCGAGGCCTGGCGACTGGGCAGCGCTACGACCAGAGCGGCGAGCCCGGCTACCGCGCAAAACAGGAGCGCGCTGCGCCAGCCGGCTTGACCAGCCACGAGCCCTCCCACGGCTGGTCCGAGGGCTCCGCCCACACTGATCGCGGTCTGATATACAGCCATCACACCGCCGGCCTGGCCAGTTCGTGATCCGCTCATCATCTGAGCGAGGACTCCGGCCGGGACTACGGCCAAGCCGATCCCCTGCAGCACACGGCCGAGCACCAGTAGGCCAAATGTCGGAGCGGCCGCGCCGATTAAGGACCCGAGGACAAACACGAACGTGCCGCCCAGGACCACCCGTCCAGGCCCGACTCGATCGACGAGCAGACCGGCAGGGAAGCCCGCGAGTAGCCGCCCGGCCCCAAGGCCCGCCACTACGAGCGAGCCGAGGCCCGCCCCGACCCCGAAGTGCTCCTGCACCTCTGACAGCGCCGGCGACAGAGCCCCGAACCCGACCGAGACCAGCGCCAACGAGATGAGTGGGCCGCGAATGCTCGATGGCGGGCGGGACCGCTCGTCGTCTCGACACCGGTCACCGCGACCTGGGAGTTTCTGGCGGGCTTCAGGCGGCCGGGCTGGCCCGTCATTCCGCATGGGCCGATCATACAGCCACTCATCGACCGTGGTGCCGCCAAGGCTGACGAGCCTGGCATGCGGCGCACCCGTGACTCGGGAGTCGTAGTATTGTGGTCGCTACGAACCCCGAGCGGGCTGTACAGTGGCATGCGAGTCTTACCCGCGGAGGGCCAATGGCCGCCGAGTTCACCCACCTGCATGTCCACTCGGAGTACTCGCTGCTCGACGGCTACTCGCCGACCAAGCAGCTCGCAAAGCATGCCGCCCAGCTCGGGATGCGGTCGCTCGCGCTGACCGACCATGGCTCGCTCTACGGAGCGATCGAGTTCTACGAGGCGTGCAAGGACGCCGGAATCAAACCGATCGTCGGCGTCGAGACGTACATGGCGCCAGGCAAGCTTACCGCCCGCGGCGCTCAGGAGCGCGACTACGCCCACCTGATCTTGCTGGTCCAGGACGAGGTCGGCTACCGCAACCTGCTCAAGCTGGTCACTACGTCCTGGCTAGACGGCTACTACTACAAGCCGAGGATCGACCGTGAGCTGTTGGCCGAGCACAATCGGGGCCTGATCGCCCTCTCGGGGTGTCTCGGAGGCGAGATCGCCGCGCCGATCCTCAAGGGCAATCTTCAGGGCGCCCGCGACAATGCCGCGTGGTACCGCGAAGTATTCGGTGACCGCTACTACATCGAGCTTCAGGAGCACGGGCTGGCCGAAGACAAGACCGTCACCCCCGAACTGATCCGAATCGCCCGCGAGCTGAACATCCCGCTGGTCGCTACGAACGATAGCCATTACACCACCCAGGAGCAGGCGCCTTCCCAGGACCTACTGCTGTGTGTCCAAACTAACTCGACGCTGGACGACCCCAAACGAATGCGAATGGAGACGCCGGAGTTCTACCTCAAGACCGGCGACGAGATGGCCGTCCTGTTCGGTGAGCTGCCCGAGGCAATGTCAAACACGCTGCGGATCGCCGAGCGCTGCAACCTGGACCTTCGGTTTGGTCGAGTCAACTTTCCACCGTTGGATCACGTGATTCCCGCGGGTCAGACGGCCGACGATTTTCTGGCGCGGATCTGCCGAGAGCGGTTGCCCTCTCGGTACCCCAATACCAGCCGGGAAGTGCAAGAGCGCCTCGAGTACGAGCTTGGCGTTGTCAAATCGACCGGCTTCGCGGCGTACATGATTTTCGTGTGGGACTTCGTGGATTGGGCCCGCAAGCAGAAGATCGCATGCGGGCCGCGCGGCTCGGCAGCCGGCAGCATCATCCTCTACATGCTCGGCATCGCCGACGTCGATCCCATCGAGTACGGCCTGACGTTCGAGCGCTTTCTGAACCCCGAGCGTGTCCTGATGCCCGACGTCGACATGGACTTTGCCGACGACCGTCGCGAGGACGTGATCAACTACTGCATCGACCGGTACGGGCGTGACCATGTCGCCCAGATGGTTACCTTCGGGCGACTGCTGGCCCGCGCCGCGCTCCGCGACGTCGGCCGCGTTCTTAGCTACCCGATTAGCGAGGTCGATCGCGTCGCGAAGCTGATCCCCCAGTTTCCGGTGGGCATCAAGATCGAGCAGGCGTTGGCCCAGGTCAAAGAGCTCCGCCAGATGTACGAAGCGGATTCGACTGTCCGTCGCCTGATCGACGCCGCCAAGTCGATCGAGGGCGTCGCCCGCCATGCCAGCACGCACGCGGCCGGCGTGGTCGTCGCTGGGGACCCCTTGGTCGAGCTCGTCCCACTCCACCGTATCGCTAAGAACGACACGATGGTGGTGACGCAGTACTCGCAGAAGGCGCTCGAGCAGATCGGGCTGCTCAAAATGGACTTCCTGGGACTCGCGAACCTGACGATGCTGGAGATCGCGGTCAAGTACGTCGAGGAGACGCGCGGCGAGAAGATCGACCTCCAGAAGATCCCGCTCGACGACGCGCTCACGTTCGCGAAGCTGGCGAACGGTGAAACCCACTCGATCTTCCAGCTTGAAGGCGGCGGAATGACCCGCTACGTCAAAGAGTTGAAGCCGGCGACGGTCCGTCACCTGGCAGCCATGGTCGCGCTGTACCGGCCCGGACCGATGGCGCACATTCCGACCTTCATCGCCCGCAAGGAGGGCCGCCAACCGGTCCAGTACCCGGACCCATCACTCAGAGACCTGCTGGAGGAGACGTTCGGGATCATCGTCTATCAAGACCAGGTGCTGCAGATCGTTCAGAAGATCGCCGGCTATTCGCTCGGCCAGGCAGACATCCTGCGGCGGGCGATGAGTAAGAAGGACCCGGCGGTAATGCGCAACGAGCGGGCCAGGTTCCTGGACGGCGCCGTGGCTCGCGGCTACGGACGAGCGACTGCCGAGAAGCTCTGGGCGTACATTGAGCCGTTCGCCGGCTACGCGTTCAACAAGGCCCACGCGTTCTGCTACGCGTTTGTCGCCTACCAGACCGCCTACTTCAAAGCGAACTACCCGGTTGAGTGGATGGCGGCCGTCTTGACGACCGATGCCTTGAAGACCGACAAGGTGGTCTCGGCGATCGGCGAGTGTCGACGGATGGGCATCCAGCTGCTGCGGCCAGACGTCAATCGCAGCCAGGTTCGATTCACCGTCGAGCGCCTGCAGAACGGCCCGATGGAGTTCAAGCTCGGTATTCGTTATGGGGTGGCGGCGGTCAAGAACGTCGGCGAAGGCGCGGTCGAGGCAATCGTCGCCGAGCGCGAGCGGGGCGGCCCGTTTCGCTCGCTCGAAGAGTTCTGCGGCCGCGTCGACCTGCGCACGATCAACAAGCGCGTGATCGAGGCGCTGGTCAAGTGTGGCGCAATGGACGACTTTGGCCCGCGCGAGCGGGTGCTGGAAAGCGTCGATCAATGCATGTTGATCGGTCAACAGCGTCAGAAGGCGGCCGGTGTCGGACAGGGCAGCCTGTTCGATCTGGCAGGTGATGAGGAGGCGGCGATGGCGAGGACCCTGCCGTCTTTCGCGCAGGTCGCCCCGCGCGAGCGGCTGGCCTGGGAAAAGGAGACGCTCGGGCTGTACTTATCGGACCATCCGTTCCAGGAGCCCGCGCGCTGGCTCGCCGGCCGTCTGTCGGCCGACAGCAGCCAGATCGGTCCTGAGATCGCCGGCGAGGCGGTCACCCTGGCGGGAGTGGTCAGCTCGGTTCGCCGGGTCACGACTAAGAAGGGCGACACGATGGTCGTCGCCCAGCTCGAAGACTTGCATGGAAGCCTGGAGGTAGTCGGCTTCCCACGGACCTACGCGCAGACCGCCGAGATGTGGCGCGAGGACGCCGTGCTGCTCATCCAGGGTAAGGTCGATGCCCGCGAGGACCGCAAGCAGGTAATTGCCGAGTCGGTCGAGGTGTGGGTAGCGCCTGTAGGTGCGTCCCCGCCGCCCGCACTGGCGGAAGCACCTGACGTGGTCGCGGGAACGCCGTCAGCCCCCCGGGCGGCGTCAGCCCCAGCGGCTGGCACGCGGCGCGAGAACAGCGCCATCAGGTCGGCGAACGGCAAGAGCGGAGCGAACCGTGATGGCGTGCCGGCGCTCCCCTCTGAGACGCCGGCGAGGCTTCGGCTCGTGGTGCATCGGAGCGGAGACGACGACGCCGACATCCATGTCCTATGGCGCCTGCGCGACGTTCTTCAGGAAGACGGGCAATCACCTTACGAAGTGATCGTCGCTCTTGCGTCCGGCCGATGGCAGGTCAGCGCCGGCGAGTGCCGTACCCGCTTCAGCGCCGAGCTCGAGCAGCGCCTGCGGAGCCTGCTGGGCGACGCGCACGTCGCGGTTGAGCCGCTCTGAGCAGGCCGGGTGCTGTGACGTTCGCAAACCCCGGGAACGCGGGTGCGGTTTTCCCTGGCACCCGCGTTCCCCAGGACGAGTGGACCAGTCGGGGGCGACGGCTAATCGCGCCTCCTTGCGCGGAACGCCAGTCCGGTGACTGCCATCGCCCCGCCAAGACCGGCCAGGATCTCTGCGAGCGGCAGGCTGCCGCCGGTGCGTGGCAGGGCCGCCGGAGCCTGGACACTCGGCTTCTGGGCCGGCGCTTGCGCCGGCGCCACCGCGGGCTTGGCGACCGGTGAACCGGCCGGCTTGGCCGTTGGGCCTTGCTGGGCTGGGGCGCTGGATGTGAGCAGCCCGCATGCGATTCGCCCGCCGGAGTTGCCAGTCGGGTCAGTCACCTCGTCGTCGGCGTTAGCGTGGATCACCAGAGCACTGCCGTCAGCGTCGAGGAACGATGTGGGGCCCGCGCCCAGCACGGCGCCTTGAAAAGTCGCGGTGATCGAACCAGTTCCATCCGCGCCGACCGTCAGGTTGGGAATGTCGCCGACGTGCGCGCCCTGGGGATTTTGAAGTCCGTGCTGCCGTCCCGTCGGGTTGAAATGCCCGCCGGCGCTCATGAAGTCCGGCGGATCACAGCGGCCGATTTCGTGGACGTGGATGCCGTGTTCACCGGGCGGGAGCCCGCGAAAGGTCCCCGCCACCTGAACCCCGCCCGACACCTGGCTAAAGGTGGCGGTGCCGATGCTTTGTCCGTTCGAGTCGCGCAGCTCGGCGGTCGCCCCGGCTTGCTGCGCGGTGGCGATGTCGGCCGTGCTCGCGGTCACTCCCAGGCTTATTGCCGCGATGGCCGTGAGCTGGGCCCATCCACGTGTGCGGAGTCGATCCATGTCCCGTGTCTCCTGTCAGGCGCCGCCGCGGCTTCGAGACTCGCCGATGGCGTTCTCTGCCGCGGGGCGTTTTCCGCAAACTTGACGTGCTTGACTCCGGCGCGTGCTTCAGCGACTACCACATGAGCGGGATCGGGGGTCGGCCCCGCCAGGAGGAGCAGCTACGCCCACGTCCGGTCGTCATACTAGCACGTCGGCTACTTTGCCCCATCGCGTGCATTGCTGTCCAGGGCGCGTCCGTGGGCGGGCAGAGCATTGCGCCACGGACCCGCTGACAGGTCAGTGACGCAGTGGCGCTGAACGTCCACGTACAGGCGCGCGACGTTTGTCCCGTTGCGCGTGTCGCGCGTGACCCGCTCACCCTGCGCTCATGCTGGAGGACGAGCTGCTCGGCATGTCGGTTCTAGTGTGAAAGCCGTAATCGCGACGCTTGCTTCCCGGAGCAGTGGCGAGAGTTGACGGCCAACGTCCCGGCCTGCGAGGGATGCACTAACCATTCTGGATTCGGCAGCTTGGGTGCCGGAAGGGGTAGGGCACCTGCTAGGATCCGAACCGGCGGTTGCCCCAAGCAGGACGACTTTGAAGGTCAGTCCGGTGAGTGGAGGCATGGGGCACATTGTGGTGGTAGAAGCCGTGCCTCCTGGCCGCTCGGGCTCCGCCACGGGCTAGCTCGTGTCGTACGTTAGACGTGGCGACGACCCATCCCGCCCCTGGCCGCCACGGGCTGTCGTGTTCGACCTCGACGGGACGCTGACCGACTCGGCGCCGGGGATATGCGCGACCGTCGCATCGGTGCTCAGTGAAGCTGGCCTGCCCGCGCCCCCCGAGGACGAGGTGCGGGCGATGATCGGCCTCCCGCTCGGTGCGATTTTCGCACGCTACGCACCACACGCGAGTGCGCCTACACTGGATGCCTGGATCGGCCGATTCCGAGTTCTCTATGCGCAGACAGTGATCCCGCGGACCTTCCTGTTCCCCTACGCCTGGTCGTTGCTGCGGGCCTGCCGTGCTGCCGGCATCGAGCTCGGGCTGGTCACGGCCAAGCACACGCAGGTTGCGAGGGCGGTGCTTGCCCGCTGCCGGATCAGCGCACTGTTTGGCAGCGTTGTCGGTGGCGATCGGGGCGCGCTTCCCAAGCCACACCCAGACCTGCTGCTGGTCGCCCTTGACGAGCTCGGGGTGACGCCAGCGGCGACGCTGGCGGTCGGGGACGCCGATCACGACATCCAGATGGGCCGAGCGGCTGGAGTCGCGACCTGTGGGGTAGCCTGGGGGGTCCACGGCGCCGAGCGTCTTCGCGCGGCTGGCGCCGACCTCGTCGTCCACTCGCCCCGTGAGCTGCGCGCCCTCCTGCTGCTGCGAGCATCGGCGAACGGCTCCGGCTAGGTCACCGATGGGACGGCGGGACACCTTCCCGAATTGCGCTGGCGCCGTGTTCATCGCGTTGTTTGCGCATTACCCTCGCTGGGTGAGTACGAAGCTCGTTGCTTGCCAAGCATGCCGGTGTTGACAGCGCGTCAACCGGCTGGTAGAATCGAACAGAACAGCCGTTCTACGGCCGGGATTGTGGCGTCTGGGGGGGTAGCAGGTGGCCAAGCGTGGGGCGGAGAGAGTCAACATGCAGAAGCTTTCTGAGCGGCAGCGCCGAATCCTTAGCTTCCTGGAGAGCTTCACCGCGGAGCATGGCTACCCGCCGAGCATCCGCGAGATCGGCCAGGCGGCTGCGATCAGCTCAACCTCGGTGGTTGACTACAATCTGCGCGCCCTGGAGCGCGAGGGCTTGATCCGCCGAGACCGTGAAGTCTCGCGCGGCCTAGGCCTGGTGCCTCGTCGACCGGTCAGTGGGCCATCGCAGTTGCGGTTGATCCGGGTGCCTATCAAGGGTCGAATTGCCGCGGGCGAGCCGATCGAAGCGATCGAGGGCCATGAGGACTACCTCGAATTCACGTCGGGCACGGTTCCCGACGGCTGCTTCGCCCTCCAGGTCAAGGGCAAGTCGATGATCGAAGACCTGATCGACGACGGCGACCTGGTCGTCATCCGTCCGCAGGACACGGCCGACAACGGCGAGATCGTGGTCGCCTTGCTGATGGACCAGGCCGCGACTGGCGAGGGGATCGCGACGCTAAAGCGGCTGTACCGGGAACGTGACCGGGTCCGGCTCCAACCCGCCAACGCGACAATGGACCCGATCTACGTCGATCCAGCCCACCTGCGCGTCCAGGGCAAAGTCGTCTCGGTGATCCGTAATCTGTAAACGGGTGCCAGGCGATCTGGGCTACTCGCGCGAACCGGCTCCTTGCAGGCGCGGGTTCAGCGCGGCGCTCAACCCGTCGCCGACCAGGTTAGCGGCGACCACGGCCAGGGTGATCGCCAGGCCTGGAAACACAGCCGTCCACCAGGCAATCCGGATCAGGGGCTGCGCTCCGTTGAGCATGTTGCCCCAGCTCGGCACGCTGCGATCTCCCAGGCCGAGGAAGCTCAGCGCCGCCTCGACTAGGATCGCGCTGCCTACCTGGAGCGCGGTGCTGACCACGGCAACCGGTACGGCGTTCGGCAGGATGTGGCGAACGAGGATTCGGTGGTCTGGAACGCCGAGCGCGTGCGCCGCGAGGACGAAGTCCTGAGCGCGTAGCGCTAGGACCTGCGCCCGCAGCAGCCGCGCCGTCATCGGCCAGAATGTCAGCCCCAGCAGCAGCGTGATCGCACCCACGCCGGGACCGAACAAGGCCGCCACGAGCAAGGCCAGGAAGAACCGCGGCACGACCTGCACCAACTCGGTCAGGCGCATCAAGACATCATCTGTGATGCCGCCGCGGTAGCCCGCGACACTGCCGACGAGCGTGCCGACTATCCCCGAGGTTAGCGCCGCGACCAGCCCCACCGCCAGGGAAAGCCTCGCGCCGTGGACGACTCCCGCGAACACGTCGCGGCCCAGGTCGTCGGTCCCCAGCCAGTGTCGTAACGAAGGCGCCTGGAGCGGTGCGCCGCTCGACCGGAACGGGTCGCCAGGTGCGACCAGACCCGCGAGCACGCCGACGCTGGCCAGGCCGAACAGCAGGGCCAGCCCGAGCAGTGCTGCGCGTCGCCGGCGATACCGGTCCCAGGTGCCGCGTCGGGCGTGTCCTGACCCTGCTTGAGCGGGGATGGACCTTAACCGACTGGGAATACTTCCGAAGCGCGTGTCGTCAGGCCCGCGACGCCCGGCGGAATGACGCGCATCGTGGTCTTCGATCGCATGGCCGCCGGTGTGGTTCGGCGCTTGGGCCTTCGACACGGAACCGGTCACCGATATCTTACCCGTGGATCGAGCCAAGCGTACGCAAGATCGGTCAGGATGTTGGCGAACACCACGCTGACAGAGACGATCAGGAAGATCGCCATCAGGAGCGGGTAGTCTCGCGTGAGGGTCGCATCGTAGAGGAGCCGCCCTAAGCCCGGCCAGGCGAAGATGATCTCGGTAAGGACGGCTCCCGCTAGCAGCGTCCCGATGTGGCCACCGACGACGGTCACAACCGGCAGGAGCGCATTGCGGAGGGCATGACGGTAGAGGATGGCACCGGAGGCGAGACCCTTGGCGCGGGCCGTCCGCACGAAGTCCTCCGCCAAAGCCTCGCGGAGTGCGATGCGAGTCAGCCGCGTGACCAGGGCGAGCTGCAGGATGCCAAGCGTAAGGGCCGGCAAGGCCAGGTGCCAGAGCACATCGGCGACGTAACGGAGACCAACATAGCCGCCGCGGGCCGTGGCCATCCCCTGGACCGGGAACGCGCCGAGTCCCGCCGCGAAGACGATGATCAAGACTTGGCCGAGCCAGAAAGCGGGCATCGAGTAGCCAACGAGCGTGGCGGCCGAGATCAGGTGGTCGATCGGGCTCTCGGCTCGCCGCGCTGCGACGATGCCGAGCCAGATGCCGAGGAGCGTGGCCACACCGGTCCCGGCGAGCATCAACAGCAGTGTCGCTGGCACGCGCCCGAGCACCACCCCGAAGACTGGTTGGGAAAAGGCGTATGAGTAGCCGAAGTCCCCGCCCAGGATGTTCAGCAGGTAGCGCGCGAGCTGCTCGAGAACCGGTCGGTCGAGGCCAAATTTCGCTCGCATCTCGGCGTAGTAGGCCGCGTCCCCGGACTGGCCAGCCAGCACGTAGATCGGGTCGCCGGGCGCTGCGTGGATCAGCAGGAAGTTGAGGACCAGGAGGCCGAGAAGGAGCGGCACGGCCTGGGCCAGGCGCTGAACGAAGTAACTCACGTGTGGCCTGCCTTCAGCCGCCCGGCTCGCCCACGGCTGCCAGAGTGCCGGCCCTTACGGTGTCCTCTCCAGCCAGGCACGCTCCGCCAGGTTGCCACTCCAGATCTGGAGATCGCGGTAGTCGCGCTTGTACGCGCGAACTTGATCCACCTCCGTGATCCACCAGTAGGGAACGTCCCTGACGAGGATCTCCTGAACTTCGCCGTACAGCCGGGCGCGTTGGGCGCGATCGATCGTACTGGCGGCCTGGGCGAAGAGATCGTCGACCTGGGGATTCGAGTAAGCGGCGCCGTTCGCGAAGGGGATCGGTTTGATGTTGCTGCTGACGTAGGCGCGCGTCACGCCGATCTCCGGATCAGGACCGTTACAGTAGGAGCCGTAGCCTACGTCAAACTCCTGGCGGACGAACACTGCCTCATTAGCGGCGTTCACTTCCAGCGGCCTGAGCTCCAGGTCGACCCCGACGTCAGCCAGGTGCTGCCGGATGACTTCGCCCTGGCGAGCGAAGACCGGCGGGTGCGGGAAAGTAGCCCTGAAGCGGGTCCCGCCCGCCGCGCGCCCGAAGCCCGCGGTATCGAGGAGTTGATTTGCACGGGCGAGATCGCGGTCGTACTTCGGGACGTTCGGGTTATGTGCCCAGCTCAGCGCGCTGGAGATCGGGCTGATCGCAACGCGCCCCTGACCAAAGCGGACCTGGTCCAGGATCTGCTGCCGGTCGATGGCGTGGGCCATCGCCTGGCGCACCTCGAGCTTGTCGAACGGCGGCTTGCGCAGGTTGAAAATGAGCGTGTCCTGGCAGTTCGACCCGCCAGAACCTGCACTGGTCGAGGCGACAACCACATCTGGCCGCGCAGCGAGGCGTGCCTGGTCGGGCCCGGGCACCCTCGATAGATAGTCGACTTCACCCTGCTCGAGCGCCAGCGCCGCCGTATTAGCCTGCGGAATGATCTTGAACACCAGCTCGTCCAAGTAGGGTAGGCCGGGCTTGAAATACCGGTCGTTGCGGACCAATCGGGCGACATCGCCTTTCTGATACTCGGCTAGTTTGAACGGGCCGGTACCGATCGGTTGCTGGTTGGCCGGGTTGGTCTGGACGTCGCTGTTCTCGTACATGTGCTTGGGCAGAATCGGCGCCTCGACGACGTCTAGCCGCTGGAGCAGTGGTCCATACGGCTGCCTGAAGCGCATGACGACCGTGGCCGGGTCGGGGGCGTCGATGCCATCGAGCACGCCTTCGAGGCCGGCCTTGGTCCGGGCGTGATACTTGAGGAGGATTTCGTCGAATGTAAACTTCACGTCCCCCGACGAGAACGGCCTCCCGTCGTGCCAGGTCACGCCGCTTGCCAGCCTGAAGGTGTACGTTCTGCCGTCCGGCGTCACAGTCCAGCTCTCGGCCAGGTCTGGCTGGGGGTTGAACTGCTCATCTAGCAAGAGCAGCCCGTTGTAGATGTTGCCGGTCACCATGTGGGTCCCACCGGCAGTCGTGATGCCGGGGTTGAACTGCCCTGTATCGTTCTCCGTTGCCACGACCATGGTCCCGCCGCGCTTCGCCTCGGAGTCTGGCTTGGCGGCCGCTGCTGCGGCAGCACTAACCGCGGCCGCTGGAGCAGTCGGCTTGGCCGAGGCCTCGTTCGGCATTGAGGCCGCCGCCGGGGCGCTCGTCGGGGTGGCGGCGGGCTTCGGTGCCTCGGTGGCCTTGACAGCCGGGGCCGCAGTGGTTTGCGGGGGCATTGGCGCCGGGGCGCAGGCGGAGAGCAGCAGCGCGAAGACGAGCATCGCGCTCGCCAAGATCGGCATCCGTCTAATCATCCTGATCCCACCTCACAGTGTGGCCAACGAGCGATCGCCGACCCTGTCACAGGCCCGCGCGGTGACGCCGCCGGAGCATGGCGCATCGTCCAGGCGCAAGCCGTGCTCTGGAGCACCGCTCAAGAGTATCTGAGGCCGCCGATGGAGGTAAGGGAAATGGTCCATTAGTTTCGGCGCCCACCTACCGCCACTGACCTGTCGATCGTCGTCACACGGCCCGCCCCGGGTGCAGCGTTGCTGCCGGGTTGGCCGGAGCGGCCACGTGCGGGGCTATGGCGCCTGTCGTGGCACGGACAGCGCTGCTACCGTGTAAGCGTGCCCCGCTGCGTCAGTCGCCAGAGTCGACAAGACGGCGCGCGAGGATGGCCAGCGCCTGGACTGCGGGCCCCCCGGGGGCGCTGTCAAACGGGGAAAGGCCGTCGCGGTCCGCCCGCATCACCTCCGGGTCCTCTGGGATCGCGGCGAGCTCGGTCTCCCCGAGGACGCTCCCAACCAGCGCGACGTCGGCCGCGTCGCGCACGCGGTTGGCGACCACGAGGATCGGGCCAATCTTCCGCTCGGCGACGATTTCGGCCGCTCGCCGCGCCACCTCGAGCGACTTGGACGATGGCTCGGACACCAGTAGCGCCAGGTCGAGCGTGCCTTCCGTCAGGGGTGTCAGGGTGCCGACGCCGGCCTCCATGTCCGCCACGACGACGCGCCGACCGGCCTCAAGCTGCCCGAGCAACTGCTCGGGTGAAACCCCGCATCAGGGTCAGCCGGGGTTCGGCTGGTCAATCTTGGTCACTACGGCCAGCCGAACCCCGTCCGGGGCTGGCGCGCCAAAGCGCGACAGCAGCTCCTCCGGCGTCGGCGCATGCTCCACGCCCCCATCCTCGAGCGACTGGCGGATGCCGGCGAGCTGCTCGGTCATGTCGAGCCCGACGCCGAGCGAGATGCCCAGGTTCGGATTGGCGTCGCAGTCCAGGGCAACCACCTCCCGTCCGGCGCGGGCTAGGCATCGGGCGAGCACGCCCGCGACCGTGGTCTTCCCGCTGCCCCCTTTGCCGATGACGGCGATCTTCACGACGCCTCCCGGATCAGGCGACTGACGAGCTCCTCGGTGGCTATCATCGCCGGAGAGTCCGGTGCGAAGTCGATAGGGGCCAGTCCCCGGCGCTCCGCCTCGGCCAACGCCTCATCATACGGGATCGCGCCCAGGAGTTGGAGCGGCACCGCGGCCGTAATCGCTTCGAGGTCGGATGCGCAGCCGACCTTGTTCGCGACAAGGTGAGTGGCCACCGGCAGCAGGCGACGCGTGGTGAGCGCCGACTTCGCCGATGGATCGGCGACCACGACGATGATCCGAGCGAAATGCGCCCAGCCGAACATAGCCTGCCGCGTTCCGGCCGCCAGGTCGGCCACCAGAGTCCAGCCGGGCCGTCGGAATCGTTCCATGACGTGCCGAAATGCCACCGTGACGGAGGGCTCGACCTGCCCCGGCAGCTTGCCTAGCTCCAGCACGCGGACCCCATCCGCTGCCCACGCCGCGTACCGGTCGACCAGTTGCGCGGGCCGGGCGCCCTTGACAACCTGCCAGCCCTTGCCCTCCACCCGCTCCGCCAGGCCGGCGGGCAGCCGCGCCCCTTCGGGCGGCATCCCCAAAGACACGGCCAATCCGGGCATGGTGTCAACGTCGAGGGCCAGGACGCGGTGCCCGCGTCGGGCGAGCTGTCGGCAGACGGTGCCGGCCAGCGCCGACTTGCCCGCGCCACCCTTGTCCACGAAGGCTACCTTCAGCGCGGCAGGGGCTGCTCCCACGCTCCCTCCAGCGAGTCGGCCAACGCCGCTATGGCGTGCACCATCGGCGAGTCCGGCGCCGCGGTGATAGCCGGCCGGCCGTCACGGTCGGCCAGGCGAACCGCTTCGTCGTAGGGGATCGGCCCGACCAGGCCGACGCCATGGTCGGCGGAGAACTGCTCGATCAGTACCAGCTCCTCGGGCTCGCGCACCTTGTTTGCCAACACTCCGATTGCGGGGATGTTCAGGTCACGCGCAAGGACAAGGCTCCGGCGCGCCGTCTCGATCGCCTTGACGTACGGCTCCACCACGAGCAGCAGCCGGTCGACGTGGCGAAGCGTCCCACCCGATCGCGACAGATGCTCGAGGCCAGCCTCCATGTCTACCACGGTCACCTCGGCTTCCGCGCTCAGGATGTCGCCGAGCAGGCCACGCACGGTGGCATGGTTTCCACACGTTCAACCCGATCCGGCCTGGTCGACTCGCGCGGCCAGGACGACCCGGACGCCATCCGGACCCGGTTGGGCGTACTCGGCGAGCAGCTCGGCGACGTCGCGGGGCTCGTCGAACGCGCGCCCCGGCATCGGTCGCAGGCGGGCGGCCGCGGCCGCCTCCATTCCGAGGCTCATGGCCAGGTTCGGATTCGAATCGCAGTCGATCGCCAGCACCCGGCGCCCGCGACGAGCCAGGCAGCGGGCGAGGGTGGCGGAGATGGTCGTCTTGCCGGTCCGGCCCTTGCCCGAGATGCCGATCTTCATATGAGATGCATGGTAGCCGCGGCGGTCCGTGCGCCGCTACCTGGTCCCGACCCCGACGAGCGACTCGCCGGGCGCCTCGAAGCCGTTCGGCCCTTCGAACTGCAGGAGCGCCTCCTCGATCTCGGCCCAGGCTGCCTCGCGCTCCGCGTCAGTCAATCCCGCCGCGAGCTCGCGAAGCCGACCATACGCGCTCCTGGCGGTCGCCATGGCCTCAGCCAGGGAAGGGAATCGCCGCTGAGTCGGCACCGCCTGGACGACCACGTCGCGGAAGCCGGCCCTTCGATAGACGTCCTGCAGTGCGCCAGGGTCGCCGAGCGCCCACATTCCGGGCTGGCCCACCGGCAGCGGCCGATTTCCGCGACGTTGCATGATCGCCTGCGGCAGCGCGAGATAGGGGTTCTTGTCCGCTGTCGAGAAGACCATCACCGCGAACCTTCCGCCACGCTTGAGTGCGCGACGGATGCCATCCAGCGCTCTCATGACATCGGGGACCAGCATCAGGCCGTTTTGCGAGATGGCCGCGTCGAACGACTCCGCTTCGACCTCGAGGCGCTGCGCATCCATGACCATCGTCGCGACGTTGGTGAGCCCCGCTTCGCGGGCCGTGTCGGCGGCGAGCTCGAGCATGCTCGCCGAGATGTCGGTGGCCAGTACGAAGCCGGCCGGCCCGACTCGGCGGGCCGCGGCGATCGCCTGGATGCCGGTGCCCGCCGCCACGTCGAGGACGCGGCTGCCGGGGCCGACCTTGGCCAGGTCGAGCATCAGCTTGCTGGCCCGGCCGAAGACCGCTTCGCGCTCCGGTTCCCCACGCCGCCACGCCTCGGCAGCCTCGAGCGACCCGTACGCCCCGACCGGCTCGCTCGATCCAGGTACGGCAGTTGCCATAGGTCGTCCCTTCCGGCCTACTCAGCCGACGTGGATCGGCTTCGAGGCCCCTGTGGCCACCTCAATCAGGATCTCGGCCCATGGCCGGGGCTGGCCGCGGCGAACACCACGAGCTACTTGCGCGTCATGCTGCTCCTACCTTACCGAGCGGCGTCGCTGGCCACCTGTCAGTCTCCTTCTTGCTTCAGCAATTGAAGCAGCACGCCGCGGGCAGTGTTGCACTCCGAATTGTATCGGCGTCCATGCCGGTCCAGTAGGGCGCGACGGACGGAACAGGGGCCTGCACGGAAGACATTGCTTGTTGACTAGGGTACGTGGGACACTAACTGACCTGAACCCTTACTAGCAGGAGCTCCTGATGCAAGAGCTGCCGATGATCGATGCCGGGCCTGAGGACAGCGCAAGCTGCCGCTGCGATGGCGGCCAACCGAAAAACTTCGCGCGTCCATGCCTGCTGCTCCTGCTTGCCGAGGCCCGCGCTCATGGGTACGAGCTGCTCGATCGACTTCGTCCGTTCGGGTTTGAGGTCAACGATCCAGCTGGAATCTACAAGACGCTCCGCCAGATGGAGCAAGACCGGCTCGTCAGCTCACAGTGGGAGCTTTCGAAGCGTGGGCCGGCGCGCCGCGTGTACTCGCTCACGTCCGATGGGCGAGACCTCTTGGAAGCATGGGCCCGCACGCTCGAGCAAAACCGTGAAATCCTCGGCCGATTCCTCGAACGCTTTGGTGAGCTAGATGCCGGTCCGAGAGAAGCCCGCAGCGCCGCCTGGCCGCACATCGGCACCCTCGGACGACTGCCATGAGAATTGCGCTCGCCGGCAAGGGCGGCGTCGGCAAGACCACGATCGCCGCCACGCTCGCTCGGACGTTGGCCCGCCGCGGCTACCGCGTGAATGCGCTCGACGACGACCCGAACCCGAATCTCGCCGTCGCGCTCGGGCTTGCTCCCGAGCAGGCGGCTCGACTCAGGCGCGTCCCACGAGATGACGTGATGGAAGAGCGTGCCGACGCGGACGGACACCGCGACCTCCACCTCACGCGCCCGTTCGCGGACGTACTCGCTGAGTACGGAGAGCGCGGTCCGGACGACGTCGGCGTGATGATGATGGGCTGCTCGGCGCGGTCGAGGTTGACTCTGCGGTCAGCACGCCGCCGTGCGCAGCGTGATGGGCGATCTCTCGGTCCAGCGCCCGGATGACGTTACGATCCTCGATATGGAAGCGTCTATCGAGCATCTAACGCGCGGGACGGTCCGCAACGTCGACGCGCTGCTCGTCCTGACCGAGCCGTACTACCCGGTCGATCGAGACGACCGGCCGCATCGTGCCGCTCGCTCGCGACCTCGGACTGGAGCATGTCTGGATCGTGGCGAACAAGGTCCGCACCGCGCGCGACGAGGCGGCGATCCGGGAGTTTTGCGACCGCCGACGCTTCGAGATCGTCGCGAGCATCCCGTTCGACGAGCGGGTGACCGAAGCGGATCAGCAGGGCCGGTCGTTGATCGACGTCGCGCCGAACTCGGCGGCGGTGGCGGCTGTCGGTACGGTCGCCGACCTGCTGGTGGACCACTTCACAAGCGCGATAGGATCGGCACGTCGATGACTGGACTTGCCGGCATGCGGAGCCTCAGTGGTCCGACGACGCAGGTCCGGGCGAGTGGCGGCCGGGGCGATCGGGCTCGGCGGAAGGAGCAGCGATGAACGGCACGCGGATGTGGTGGCTGTCGCTTGGCGCCTCGACTGTGGTGGTCGGCGTCGTGGCCGGCCTGCTCGCGCGGATAGCCGCCGAGGCGCGGGCATCGACGAGCACGCCGACGGGATCTGGACGGTCGGCAAGCAGATCGCCGGCAACACCGTCTCGATCTGGATGCTCGAACAGGCGAACAGCGAGCTCGCCAAGACGCTGGAGGTCGCCGGGAACATCGAGCGCGTCGCCACGTCGATCGACACCAGGCTCGCGACGCTGGCGGGCGGAAGTAACGGCTAGGGCTAGACGATGAACCTGCTGGCCAAGCTCACGTTGATCTACGCCGGCGTCCTGGTTTCGGCCGTCGGCTCAAGCCTGGTCGCGATTCTGGTCTACCTGCGGCAGATCCGGGCGGTGCTCGGCGAGACCCGCCATGCCCTGGTGGAGGTCCGCGACGACACCGCACCGTTGGGGGGCCACCTCGAGGGCGTCCACGCGGCGACGGTGGAGGTGGCGGCGGGACTGGACATGGCGCGGGCGAGCCTCGCGCACGTCGACGAGGGGCTCGGCGCGCTGACCGGCGGGCCCGGCGCGGGCGCAACGGCACGTTGACCCCGATGTCCGACCACTCACACCTGTGGAGGTGACGATGCCACGGACGATAGTCCTCATCTGGTCGATCGGGCTGGTCGGGGCGTTGGTCGCAACGCTGGCGATCCTCAAGCAGGTGGCGCTTGTGCTGCGCACGCTACAGGACATCCACGTGCTGGCCGTCCGTACGCGGGACGGGGCGCGTGGGATCGCGGCCAACGTCCGGGTGATTCGCAGTCTGGACGCACTCGAGGCGCCGATTGGGGACCTGCGAGAGGCGATCACGACGCTAACGGCCGCGACCGCGTCCATCGAGCGCAAGGTGGGTAGCCTGCTGCCCGGCGCGGCCGCACGGGGAGGGCGATGATGCGGACGTTGCTGACGGCCCTGTCGGTGGCGGCGGGCTGGACGTTCCTGGGCGTGCTGGTGGCCGGACTGGCCTTGATCCTCTCACCGCTCCAACGCGTCCGACGCTCGCTCGAGCAGATCGCGATGGGCGTGCGGGCGATCGAGCGTCAGACCGCGCCGCTCGGCCGCCATGCCGGCACGCTGGCCACGAACCTGACGAGCGCGGGGACTGGCCTCGGCAGCATCGCCGGCCACCTGGGCGGCGCCGACCGGCACCTGGACACGGTGGTGCCCAAGCTGCGCCAGTCCTGAGCCCGACGCCTCGCGAGTTCCGTTGAATCCGACGCACCGAGCGCGCTCCAACAGAGGGCGGCGCTCTTGACACCGACGATGTCCAAGGAGGGATGATGCCCGACCAGATGCTCACCGTCCCGATGATGGCCCGGCTGGACCGGCCAATCGAGGGCGAGACGAGCCGGACGATGCCCGATCAGATGGGCAACGTCGCCGGCGCGACGATGGACGAGCTAGCCGATCGGCTGATCGAGACCGGCGGCCGCGCGTTCATGCCCGGGCCGCTGAAGAAGATCGTCGTCTTCTGGCTGAGCGGGATGAGCTGCGACGGCTGCAGCATCTCGGCGCTCGGCGCCACCGAGCCGTCCGTCGAGGAGCTGTTGACCGGGGCGCTGCCCGGCATCCCGACTGTGGTGCTGCACCACTACGCGACAGCGATGGAGTCCGGCGACCACTTCACGCGCTCCTTCGAACTGGCCGAGCGAGGCGATTTGGGCGCGCCGTACGTCATCGTCTACGAGGGCTCGATCCCGGACGAAAACCTGACGGTCGAGGGGGAGCCCTGGTCCGCCGAGGGCTCGCTGCCGCTCTGGGTTGGCTCCGAGGAGCGCCGTCGTGTGCCGACGGCCGAGTGGGTCGCGCGGCTGGCGCCTCGCGCGGCGGCGGTGATCGCCATCGGCACCTGTGCCACCTGGGGCGGCATCCCGGCCTCGTACGGCAACCCGACCGCCTCGATGAGCCTGATGGATTTCCTCGGCAAGGACTACCGGAGCGCGTTCGGGCTGCCGGTGATCAACGTGCCCGGCTGCGCGCCACTCGGCGACAACTTCACCGAGACGGTTGCCGTGACATTGCTGTTCTTGAACAAGCAAGGCCCGCTGCCGGAGTTCGACGAGCTGGGACGGCCGGCCTGGCTGTTCGCGGACACCGTCCATCGCCACTGCCCGCGGGCGGGGTACTACGAGGAAGGCACCTTCGCCCAGGAGTTCGGCGGCAAGGAGTGCCTGGTCGAGCTCGGCTGCTGGGGGCCGGTGGTCAACTGCAACATCACCGAGCGCGGAGCGGTCGGCCACATGGGCGGCTGCATGGTGGCCGGCGGCTCTTGCATTGGCTGCACGATGCCGGGCTTCCCGGACAAGTTCTCGCCATTCTACAAGAGGCCCCCCGGTGCCGAGGTCTCGGCCTTCACCTCCCGCCTGACCGGCTCGTTCATCAAGCCGCTTCGGCGGATCAGCCAGCGCGAGCGCAACCGAACCAACCTCTGGCGCGACAAGATCCCGAGCGGCTGGGCGGCGGAGCTCGGAGGACCGACTCTGACTCACCGCGTGATGGAATATTTCTACGAAAAGGTCCAGTACGCCGCCTCGGAAGCATCCCGGTCGCCAGAAGCCCGGAGGAGAAGTACCGCAGCGGGTACGTCACTCCCGCCGCGGCCGCCTACGGCGAGGCGTACCAGGACCTGCCGGACCCGGCGTGCGGCGGTGGCCCGTGAGCGTGGCCTGCCGCGCCGCCGGGAGCTGGCACTTGGCGGGGGAGCCTCGTCTGCGCGGCTCAGGACGGGGGCGCTAGGCAATGTGCTTCCAGAATCTGCCCATCGAGTTCGATTCCCGCGGCCGGGCGCGCCTCAAGGACGGATCGGGGGACGCGTACAGCTACGACACGCGCGAGCTCGACCGCTCGCAGGTCGAGGAGCTGCTCAAGCGCAACGGCCACGTCAAGGAGATGAACGTCGACCCGGTCACCCAGGTGGGCGGGTCGCTGGCGTTCCATGCCGTCGTCGACCTCAAGGCCGGTAAGGTCCACGAGGCGAACTCGGTGGCCAGCCTGTTCCGCGGCTACGAGGTGATCCTGAAGGGCCGCGACCCGCGCGACGCGATGTTCATCTCGAGCCGCGTCTGCGGCGTCTGCGGCGGGGTCCACTCGGTCACCTCGTCCCTCGCGATCGAGATGGCGTTCGGGATCGCGCCGCCGCCGATGGGCCTCGCCCTGCGCAACATCCAGCTTGCCCTGGACTTCATGCTGGATAACCCGCTGCACCTCTACATCCTGGCCCGGGCCTGATTATTCGCAGGTCGTGGTGGAGCGGACCAATCCGTCACTCTGGGGCGCGCCCAGGCGACCGAGGCTCGCTACAGCGAGTTCCACGGCTTCAAGACGATTGCCGACATCATGACGGCGCTGAACCCACTGACCCGGCAAGCTCTACCTCGAAGGGCTCCAGATGACGCGCACGCCGCGCGAGGCGTACGCGCTGCTGTTCGGCAAGTACCCGCACCCGCAGACGGTCGTGCCGGGTGGGCTCTCGAGCACCATCACCCTCCAGCAGCTGAACGAGACCCACAACGCGGATCGTCCGCACGATCGATCACGGCAAGCGCGGCGTGTTCATCTGGGAGGACATCACCGCGTTCTTCTACGAGTCCGACCCGCTACAAGCAGGTCGGCGCGCGCCCGAAGAACATGATCGACGCCAGCATCTGGGACGACCCGTTCGCCTACGACGGGACCTACAACAACGCCGCGCAGTGGGGCGAGCGCCGCTGGGCGACGCCGGGCGTGGTCGTCGGCGGCGAGCTGCTGACGACGAACCTCCACCACCTCAACATCGGGATCGAGGAGTTTGTCGAGCACTCGTTCTACGAGGGCTGGAAGAACGAGGGCATCCGCCACAGGACCGACCGGCCGGCAACCCGTTGTCGCCCCACCACCCCTGGAACAAGGAGACTAAGCCGAAGGCCGGCCTACAAGCGGAGCTGGAAGGAGCGCTACACCTGGGACACCGCGCCGCGGTGGGGACCGCCAGGTGATGGAGTGCGGCGCTTACGCCCGGATGTGGATCACGGCGGCCGCCAAGAAGCTGCCGCACACCCGCTTCATGGAGTCGGCCCGGCACGAGCCTGATCCTGCGCGTGCCGAAGACGCTCATGCCCGGCCATGGACCTGGAGTGGAAGATGCCCGAGGACTGGAACGCCTTCGAGCGGAACCGCAAGCCCGGGCCTACCACATCCTGTACTCGATGCTGGTGGCCTACGAGAACCTGATGATCGCCTTCGACCTGATGAAGCAGGGCGACACCAGGACGGCGACGCCGCACGGTGCCGAAGAACAATCGCATTGGCGTAGGCTTCTGGGGTGCCCGGCCCGGGGGTATCTGACCCATCACCTAGAGATGGACAAGGGGGCGCTGGTGAACTATCAGGTGGTCACGCCGTCCACCTGGAACGCCTCGCCGAAGGACCCGTTCGGCAATGGAGGTCCGTACGAGGAGGCAGTGGTCAACACGCCGATCCTGGAGGAGTTCGACAAGCAGGAGAACTTCACGGCATCGACATCTTCGGGCGCTGCGCTCGTTCGACCCGTGCATGCCCTGCACCACGCACATCTTCGCCGACGGCCGGGTCATCACCCGCGAAGTGAACACTTGCGCGTGCGGCATTGACTGATCCTGACGAGGGGCGGAGGGTGAAGGGTGGGTGATGAAGACGGAACCGCTTCTGCACGCTCGTCCCTCGCAGCTCACCCCTCGCGTCCTGATCGGCGGGGTTGGCTACCGCTGGATGCGGGACCGCTCGATCGGTCTCGTCGCCTCTGACGAGCTGATGCGCCAGGAGTGGCCCGCGCACGTGGAGGTCGCCGACCTCGGCTTCGGCGCAATCTACGTGACGCAGGACCTCGCGCATGCCGAGTCGCCGCCCTACGCTCGGCTCGTCCTGCTGGCCGGCGTCGCGCGGGTCGCACGCGGCCGAATCTACCGTTCGTCCTGGTCGGGGGACGTGCCCGACGCCGAGGAGCTGCAGGGCTGATCCGCGAGGCTGGCGGCGGGATCGTCGAGGTGGACCACCTGCTCGCCATCGCCAGGTACTTCGGTGCGCTGCCGGACGACGTGGTCCTGATCGAGCTTGAAGCGGTAGCCGTGGAAGGCGGCGAAGATCTGAGCCCAGAGGAACCGCCGTCCTGCCTTCGTTGCTGGCCATGGCGCGCGATGAGGCGCTGGCGCCGCCCGCGGAGGCGAACGCGGGCCCCGTCACTGTCCCGGGCACGCCTGCCATCCGCTGGCCCGGCGTGGCCCCTGCCCGGGAGTGAGCCGAGTGAACGGGGCCGAGGCGCTGGACGAGCTGTACTGGACGGCGGAGATCCTCCAGGCCTGTACTGGATGCGGGGTGAGGGGCTGGCGGGAGGTCGCCCCTGCGGCGCTGGCCCAGTTCTTGGTGGCCGACGGCGCGGTCGTGATCGAGCAGATGCAGCGCCTCGCGGCCGACGGCTACCTGGAGGGGACGATCGATGGCTGCACGAGCGCCCGCGTTCCCAGCGTGCCCGGCCGACGGCCGTATTTGCCCCCACGGCCTATCGCTTGACGCCGCTGGGCGTGGCCGAGGGCGGCGGAGCTTCAGGACGAGTTCGAGGGGCTGACGAAGCAGGCGCACGGCGAGTGCGGCCCCCGTTGCTGGTGCAAGGACCCCGGAGCGGGCGGCGAGCCGTGCCCGAGCCACGAAGAGGCACCCCACCAGGAGCCGCCCGATGAGTCTTGACGGCACGCTGCCGCCCGGAGCTGGCCGCCGCCGACCGCCTGGGCGAGATCCTCGAGCAGTTCGCGGCGTACCCGCAACCGATCGTCCAGGACCGTGTGGTCGAGTTGCTGCGGTGCGTGGACGCGATCCGCGGCCGGGGCTGTTACGCCTCGCCGAGCTGCTGAAGTCCGCCGCCCTGCTCGACGCGGCGCTGGACGACCCGGGCGCCCGGCTCCTGCTGGGCCTATACGGCCTCGACCCCAGTGCGGATGATTCACGGTCAGCCGACGAGGTGCCGGGGGTGGATTGCCCCTGCAGGCCGAAGGACCCACGAAGGACGCCGGGCACCCCTGGGAGGGTCGCGCGTCGCGACGGCGCCAACGGAGCGATCCTCCCAGGCCGGGTGGCCATGGCAGAGCTCCCGGTCGTGACTGGCGCGACGAGCGCGGTGCCCGGCGCCAGCGAGCGGATTCGTGCCGCTGTCGAGTATCAAGGTCAACCGCCCGCCGCGACTGGCATGGCGGGCGGCATTCCACGCGGATCGCATGCCGCCGAGCGAGATCGGCGCCGTCCAAGTCGAGGGTGAGCGCGTGCTGATAGCGAACCTGGACGGGGAGTTCCGCGCGCATGCGGAACGCCTGCCCAGGATCACCGCTCCCGCTCCATGGCGGGCCGTTGGAGGGCAGCGTCCTCGAATGCCCCTGGCACCATTGCCGTTTCGACGTGCGTGACGGTGCACGCCTCGACGCTGCGGTCCTGGACTTAGCGCCATGCCCGGTCGCGGTGGAGGAAGGCGTAGTGCGGATCGGGATCGTGGAGCGCCAGGGCCCATGACCGAGCGCGTACTCGTCGCGTGCGTCGGCAACGTCTTGCGCCTGGACGACGGCTTCGGGGTAGCCGTCGCAAGCCGCCTGGCCGCCGACCGGCTCCGCCGGCGTGGAGCTGGTCGAGGCCCGGGATCGGCGGGCTGAGCATCGTCCAGCAGTTGATGGACGGCTATCATGGGCTGATCGTCGTGGACGCGGTCGACCGCGGTGCGGAGCCGGCACGGTGTTCGTCCTCGAACCGGACGTCAAGACCCGGCAGCCATCCCATTCGACGAGTGGCAGGATCGCTTCTCGAACCTCCACCTGGCCGAGCCGTCGCGCGTGTTCTTACTGGCTCGGGCGCTGGGAGTCTTGCCGGAGCGGGTGCTCCTGGTAGGTTGCCAGATTCGAGATATCGAGGGCCTGGGGCAAAGATTGAGCCCGCCGATCCACGCTGCCGTCGCGATTGCCGCCGAGCGGGTCGGGCGCTCGCCGCCACGATGCTGAGCGATACGATACGACAAACCGACGCCCCCGAGCGGCCGGCGGGGATGAGGCGCCGCGACGGCGTCGGTGAGCGCCTCTCGAGGAGATTGACGATGTGCCAGGCGATCCCGCGCAGAGTCTTGCGGACTGACGGTGACCGCGTCGAGGTCGACTACGAGGGGCATCCGACGTGGGTGTCAGCCCTTGGGCTGTCGGCCTCGAAGTCGGCGAGTACGTCGTGGTGTACGCTGGCCAGGCGCTTGATAGGATGTCGAAGGACGAAGCCGAGGAGCTGCTGGCCTTCTACGACGGCTTCGAGCAGATGCTGGAGGAGGCGAGCCTGCGGATGCTGGCGGGGAGTGAGGCGGGACTGGAGAACGCCCGGACGGTGGCAGAGGTGCCCCGATGATCATTCGCGGTGGATCGATCGTCCCCTGCCGCGAGTCGGGCATTGTCTAGCCGACGGGGACGGGCGTAGCTCGGCTCGAACCCGATCTCTCGCAGCTGGCGGCACCTCCCAGTTCATCCCCTACGGATTCACACCGAACCGCCTCCGCTACTGCGGAGGCGAGGACAACTTGATGTCGGCCCGGCGAAGGCAAAACGATGCTCCAGTTCTACGCCGACCTGGAAAGGATGTTGGAAAAGGACAGCACATGAACGCCGCTCCTTCACCGCCGCGCGCTCCCACCGTCGAGACTCTCTGCTCGCCCGCCACCACGCAGATTGGTCCGATCATCGCGCCACCCTTTCACTGTCGGCGCTGCGGCGCGTTCGACGTCGACGTTGTCGCGGGCGACGAGCTGCTCGTGGACGCGGTCGAGCTGGACGATGCGTGGCGGCGTCGACCAGTGTGCCCAGACCGTGCGCCGTTAGCGGTGGACGTCTCCGCGGAGCACCTGAAGGAGCATGCCATGGCTGAGTCTGACGCAGACGAAGCGCCAAGGCAGTCGTAGCGCGACAATGAAATCGGTAGTACGCGGCGGCCTGGCGGGCATCGTTGGCACTGCCCTGATGTCGCTCGCGATCGCCGCGGGGAGAGCCGTCGGTCTGTTGCGGGTCTTGCCGCCCAGGCAGATCGCCGAACAGGCCGAGGCGAAGGCGGGTATCAGGCACGAGCTTCCCGAGCCCGGCGGTCCAGGCAAGCTGGCTTGCGGCTCACATGGGATACGGAGCCGTCTGCGGCGTGCTGTACACGCTGCTACGCCCGCTCTTGCCTGCCCCGACGCTGATGGCTGGCCTGTTTTGGGGGGCGGTGTGGGGGGTGAGTTATCTTGGTGTGATGCCGGCGCTCGGCCTGTATCGAGCCGAAGGCGGACTCGCCGCCGCGGGTGGCGGTGATGATCGCGGCTCACGCGGTGTTTGGAATCACGACCGCCGAGGCCGAGCGGCGGCTCTCGGGCCGATAGAAAGGGCAGAATGGCATGTGTCTGGTCCCGCCAGCGCGGGTGATCGCCGTGAACGGCCAGGAAGCTGCCGTCGAGCTGCATGGCGGTATGCAGGCGACGGTGAGCATCGCGCTCCAGCCTGACGTTGCCGCTGGCCACTATGTCCTGGTGGATCGTGGGCTGGTTATCCGTGTCATCGATGCCGCCGAAGCGGAAGCGATCATTGCCATGTACGACGAGATCGGGGACCTCCTCGACGCCGCCGACGAGCGGCCCGATGGCCGCCTCTCAGGACACCAGGCCAGTCTTCGCTCGCCCCGGTCAGGTAGATCATGATTGATTCGCCGCGTCTGATCGCGGGGCCCGCCCAACCGCTGGATGGAATGGTCCGATTCGTCCGTTACGGCTTCATGCCGAACCTGCTCCGCTACTGCGGAGGGGACGACAACCCGGACCCTGTTCGAGTACGCCGTCCACAATGCTTCGGATGGCGGCCTGAGCCCCTTGCTGCGCCGCTTCACTGGCGCGTTGCCGTATCTCAGCTCATCGCGCGGGCAAATGGCATCCGGGACCCTTTCGATGCGCGAGTCGTCGAGGCCTACTGGATTGGCAACGAGCTCCTCGACGGAGTCGAGGTGCGGCAACTCTACGACGCCCTGGTCGAGCGCTTCGGCAAGCAGCTCCAGGGGCGGACGCGCGACCTCGTCCTGGGCAAAGCACCGGCCGGAGCGCGGCCCCACCATAGCTTCCACGTGCTGGACGTCCACAGTCGCGTCGGCGAGCTGGGCCACAATCTCCAGACCCTCGACCACTGCCGGGTGAGCTGGGGCGCGGTCGTCGAGGTCGCTGCCCGGCGAGCTGGTCGTGGATCGCGTCCCACTCGTGTTGGAAGCGGGCAAGCTGGTACTCGGGGCACCCGTCCGCGAGCGTGTCTTGCGCCAGATCGAGGGACGCGGGTTCGTCGAGCAGGCCGCCGTGGGCAACGTGGTGTCGATCCACTGGGGCTGGGCCTGCGAGGTGCTGGCCACGGGTCAGGCGCGGCGACTGGAGCAGTACACTCGCCACCACCTCACCATCGCGAACCAGACGATCTGAGCCATGGTCGGCGACCCGTCCGTTGCAGGCTCACCATCCCCATTGCGACACCGACGCGCGAGCCGACTCGGTCGCCGCGGCTTGCTGCTGGGCGCCGGCGCGACGCTCGCGGTCGGTGCCCTCGCGGCCGCGCTCGCGCGGAGCGACCACCCCCCCGAGGGGAGGGCCTTGCCCAACCGATTGGTCATCGCGCAGGGCGCGGACCCGAGCGGGCTGCACCCGCTGCTCGGACCCGGCCTGGTCGAGGCGAGCGCCTACGGCAACGTCTACGACCCGCTCGTCGCGCTCGACGCCGACGGCCGTCGCGTGCCCGCGCTGGCCGAATCCTGGGAGCCGCGCGACGAACACGCGTGGACCTTCAATCTGCGCCCTGGCGTGAGCTTCCACAACGGCGAGCCGTTTGACTCGGCCAGCGTCCGCTTCACCATCGAGCAACTCCTCGATCGGCCAACGCCTCGCCCATCCGCGCCCAGCTCGATGCGATCGAGCGCGTCGAGACGCCGAACGACCAGACCGCCATCCTGGTGATGAAGCGCCCATTCGCCCCGCTGCTCGCCGAGCTGACCCAGTTGATGATGGTGCCGCCGATCCACACGGCGCAGGTCGGGTTCGCCGAGCTCGGCGAGCAGCCGGTCGGGACCGGGGCGTTCCGCTTCGTGGAGCGCGTCCGCGACGATCGGATCGTCCTGGAGGCGAACGGACAGCACTGGCGTGGTGCACCCCACACCCAGCGGCTGGAGCTGCGGCCGTTCCCCGAGACGGCGACGCGCCTGGCGAGCGTGCGGGCCGGTCAGGCCGAATTGGCGACCAACGTGCCATTCGAGCTGGCCGCGACGTTGGAGCGCGAGGGGATACGGACGGTAGGGCGGCCGGGCGTCCAGGCACTCTACGTTCGGCTCCATGCTCGTAAGCCGCCGCTGGACGACGTCCGCGTCCGCCGGGCGATTGCCCATGCCGTCGACGTCGACCAACTCGTCGCAACGATCTACGGCGACCGAGCACGACGCATCACCGGCCCGTACCCGCCGGAGGTGTTCGCCTACGACCCAGACGCTCCGCTGCCAGCGTACGACCCGGAGCTCTCCCGTGCCTTGCTTCGCGAGGCCGGCGTCCCGGTCGGCACGCCGCTGGTGTTCGAGACGCCGCAAGGTCGCTACCCGAGAGACGATGACCTCGCCGTGGCGCTGGCCAACTACCTGGAGACCGTGGGCCTGCGCGTTCAGGTCCGCGTCGTCGAGTGGGGCGCCTACTTGAAGAAGCTCCAGGCCGGTGACGGCGAGCACCTGTTCCTCCTCGCGGGCACCAACCGCACGTTCGACCCGCACTTCACGGTCACCCGGCTGTACACGAACGCCGGTGTCTTCGGTCGCGAGTACTACGGGAACGCTGAGGTCGGCGTCCTGGCGGAAGAGGCGGCGGCAACGCTGGATGTCGCGGCGCGCTCCGCTCTCTACCAGCGTATCCTGGCGATCCTCCGCGCCGACGTGCCGGCGCTGTGGATCGCGCAATTAGAGGACGTCTTCGCCGTCCAACCCCAGGTCACCTGGGAGCCACGCGCCGACAGTCTGCTCTGGATGCAAGGCGCCCGTCGCAAGTGATCTCCGGCAGATCCGCGCGCGTAGTGGTTGATGCACCGAGCCGCGCAGTTGTTGCCTGCCGGTGCGCTATCTATACTCGTCGGCGCGACGAGGTGCGCGCCCAGCAGAGCTGTGGTCACAACGGCTGTGAGGAGGCCTGATGCACCCCAGTCCCGAGCGCCCGGCGCGATCAGCGGACGGTCGTACGAGCCGCCGCCGCGTCCTGAAAAGCGTCGGCGGCATCGCGGGAGGCGTCCTGGCAGGAGCGCTGATCGGCTGCGAACAGTCGTCGAGGCCGGGCACGGCACCGAAACGAGAAGCGACTCGCCCCGATCATACGCCCATTGGCGCCCCAGCCGCGACGTCAGCTGTCACCGTTCCGCCGGAGGCCATTGCGAATCCGTCGGCGACCACGGTAGGAGCCGAGTCGCCACGCGAGTTCACGTTGTTTGTCTATTCGGGACTGACCGAGCGCGCGTATCGCGAGCTCTTCGTGCCGGGGTTCGGAGCACAGACCGGGGTCACGGTGAATCTCGACCCAGGCTGGTGGGACATGGCGCCCAAGCTGAAAGTCTCGCCCGCGGACCAGACGCCTTTTGACCTGGTGATGACGGATCCGACTCAGGGGTTCCCCGGGATTCGCGACGGGCTGTTCACCAAAATCGATCCGGCGCGCGTCCCGAACGCGCGGCGCTTCGCTCCGCGAATCCTCGACACCTGGATTTATCGGGAAGGCTGGGGCATCCCGTACATCAGCTCGGCGATGACGCTGGCCTACAACAAGGAGCTGCTGCCTGCTCCGCCCAGGACCTGGGGGGACCTTTTTTCCGAGGCGCTCAGGGGCGAGATCATGTTATTCAATTCGTATTACATGTCGCTGTACACCTTCGCGGCCGCGAAGGCCTCGCTTGACGGTAAGCCAGGTATGGCCCGCCAGATGGTGGAGACGGACTTAGACGGAGTCCTCAGCTTTGCCCGGGCGAAGCGCGATTGGGTCAAGTACTGGTGGCCGGACACCTCCTCGGCCGTTCAGGCGCTGCAGCTCAACAACGTCAAGGCGGGCAACCTCCACGGCAATGGGCTCATCAAGCCGATTGCCGACGGCAAGCCCCTGGACGGGGTCATTCCCGCGGAGGACCGTGCCTACGTGCAGTTGTTCTTCCTGGTGCCCCAGAACACGCGGAGCGTTCAGCTTGCCGAGGACGCGATCAACTACATCGCGAGTCCAGAGTTCCAGCGCGACTTGGTCGACAAGACTGGTGAGCTGGCCTGCAACATTCCCGAGATTGCCGCCGAGGTCGCACCGCGAAACCCGCTCTGGGCCAAGGTGTACCTGCACCTGGCTCAGGACTGGGAGAACTTGAGCTATTACCCGTATGACGCCTACGACAGACAACTCGGTAAGATTACCGACTTCTGGAACCGCGAGATCCTGCGCAAGGGCGGCTAGCTGGCGACGACTGTCCCAAACCAGGTCATTCCGTCCCTTCGCTCTGGGGCGCAGCGAGAGATCTCATGCTGATGGTGGCGCCGACATGAGTTCATTCGCTGTGTTCCGACATGAACAGTGCTTGGGATGAGGCGTCAGGCCGCGGGCGCTTAGGGGTGCTCGTCGAGCCATGGCCAGCCGCGGCGGTTGAGCTGCGCGGCGTCTCAAAGAGGTACGGCGCAACCCTGGCGTTGGACGATGTGTCGATGACCATCGATCCCGGCGAGCTGTTGTTCGTGCTTGGACCGAGCGGTGCTGGCAAGTCGACGTTGCTGCGGATCATCGGCGGCTATGAGCGACCCGATAGTGGGGCGCTTTTCATCGGGGGCCAGCGCGTCGACCAGGTTCCGATCGAGCGGCGCAACGTAGGGATGGTCTTCCAGAGTTACGCGTTGTTCCCGCACATGACGGTGGCCGACAACGTGGGGTTCGGGCTGCGGATGCGCGGAACGCGGGAGCCGGCCAGGTCGGAGCGTGTCCAATGGGCGCTCGGGTTGGTCCGCCTGGATGGGCTCGAGCGCCGGTTCCCGCGCCAGCTTTCGGGCGGCCAGCAGCAGCGGGTTGCCCTGGCGCGCGCGATCGCCTTCCGCCCATCATTGCTACTGCTGGACGAGCCGCTCGCCAGCCTCGACCGGCGGCTGCGGGACGAGATGCGCCTCGAGCTGCGCCAGCTCCAACGGCGGGTTGGCATCACCACCGTGTTCGTCACGCACGACCAGGAAGAGAGCCTAACAATGGCCGACCGGGTCGTAGTGATGCATGGCGGGGCCGTCCGGCAGATCGCGACTCCGTCCGAGCTGTACAACCGGCCGGCCGACCCGTTCGTGGCGAGCTTCATCGGCGAGATGAACGTCCTTGCCGGGGTGGTGGTCGGCGTCGAAGGGGAGGGTGCCGACGTGCGCATGGGCAATGTGGTCGTTCGTGTCAGCGCCGAGCGGCCGCTGGAGCTGGGCGAGCGGGTGACCGTGTGCCTCCGGGCGGAGCGGATCAGGCTGGCTCCCGCGCACGGTGGAGACGAGGCTCCGAGTAGCCTGGACAATCACCTTCGGGGCCGCGCTCGATTCTCCTCCTACCTAGGCGCGTCGACGCTGTACGTGGTCGAGACGACGGACGGGATGATCTTCAAGGTGGCCGAGCCGAACTCGGTAGGGCTGGCGCGGTTCCAGTCGGGCGACTGGATCGAGATCACCTGGTCGCCTGACGCCGCCATGGTTTTCTCGGGGCCGCCGTGACCGGAGCGCCGCCGTGGCTACTGCTCTCGCCATGCCTGGGGCTGCTGGCCGTGTTTTTCGTACTGCCGCTCGCCTGGTTGGTGCGGGTCTCGCTGTACCAGCGGACCAGCGGCGCGGGCGGCTTCTACATCGCCGACTCGTTCACGCTGGACCACTACGCTGCGGTGATGACCGACCCGTACTTCCGTGGCATCGCCTTGGCGACTCTGCGACTGGGCCTGGTCGTCACGGCGACGACGCTCCTGCTGGCGTACCCGCTCGCGGTCTATCTCTGGCGAGCCGGACCGACACTCAAGCGTGGTACCCTGCTGGCGATCCTGCTCCCGAAGCTGACCAACCTGCTCGTCGCAATGTACGGGGTGCTGGTCGTGCTGGCCAACGCTGGACCGATCAACTCGCTGCTGCTGGCCGGTGGGATCGTCCGCGAGCCGCTGGCGATGTTCGCCAACCTGTTCGCCGTCGTCGTCGGCGAGACGCTGATCCTGGTTCCATACCCGGTCTTGATCATCGCGACAGCCCTGCACGGGGTCGACCCGCGCCTGGTCGAAGCCGCCCGAGGTATGGGGGCGGGCCCGCTTCGCGCCTTCTACGAGGTACCGTTCAAGCTGACCCTGCCGAGTGTCCTGCTGGCTGCGCTGGTCAGCCTGGTCTGGGCGCTCGGGGCGTTTGCAGCTCCGGTCGTCCTGGGCAATCCAGACCTCTACCCGGTTGCGGTCGAGGTGTACACGACGACGTTCGAGGACGTCAATTGGCCGCTCGGCGCCACCCTGGCAGTGCTGAATATGGCGGTCGTCACGCTGCTGGCGATGTCGACGTACGTCGTGCAGCGACGGATCGAGCGGAGCTTCGGCAGGTGAGCGCGGCTGACATGCACGAGGGAGCACTGACGACGGACGAACGAAAGGGCATGTGGACCGCCATCCAGCGTCCATCGTCGATCGTCGCCCTGAGCCTGCTTCACCTGGTCGCGGGGCTCGCGCTCGCGTGCCTTCTCGCCCCACTCGTCTTCTGCATTCTTGTGTCGGTTGCCGACTCGACCTCGCTGGAGACACCCTTTGCGACTGGCCGCGTGTCGCTGCGCTGGTACGGCGAGTTCCTCGGGGACCCGCGCTGGCTCGTGGGCTTGTCGAACAGCCTCCAGATAGCGCTGCTGACCGTGACGATCTCGGTGGTCTGTGGGACCAGCGCCGCGATGGCGTTTGAGCGATGCCGCTTCCGTGGGCGGGCGGTGATCGGCGCGGCGATCCTCACGCCCCTGTTCGTGCCACCGGTCGTCCTGGGAATCCAGAGCCTCACGTTCCATCAGAGGATCGGTCTGTGGGGCACCTTGGTCAGCATCGCGGTCGCGCATTCGCTCTGGGCGATTCCACTGGTGTTCACAGTCACGCGGGCCTCGCTGGCCGGCGTCGACCCATGGCTGGAGGCCGCGGCCCGCGGGCTCGGCGCGTCGCCCGTGCGGGCATTCGCGCTGATCACGATGCCGCTCATCCTGCCGGGCATACTCGCGTCGGCCTTCTTCGCCTTCATCATCAGCCTGAACGAGTTCATCATGGCCTTGTTTTTGGCGACGCCGCGGACCCAGACGCTGCCCACGCTCATCTGGCCGCAGGTGCGCACGAACGTCACGCCGGTGGTCGCGGCCGCGTCGGGGGTGACGATCCTGATCACGGTTTCCGTCTTGCTCCTCGTCAATCGCCTGGTGGATCTACGGAAGATGGTCCAATCGTAATGGCGACGAATCTGCGGCGGGCCCTCGAGGACCGAGTCGCGCGCCACCCCGACCGGCTGGCGGTCCGCTTTGGCGAGCTGGCGCAAAGCTACGCCGAGCTGAACGGGTCGATCGATCGCGCCGCCGGGGCGTTGCGCGAGCTCGGCGTGTCGTCCGGCTCGCGGGTGGCGCTGATGCTGTCTAACCAACCGGAGATGGTCTGGTGCTGGCTGGCATTGGCCAAGCTGGGCGCCGTGATGGTACCGGTGAACACACGGCTCAGGGGCGACAGCCTGCGCTACCTGCTCGGCCACGCCGACCTGGACATCGCCATCGTCGGCGGCGACTCGCTTGGCGCGTTCGCCGATGCCCGGTCTACGGCTGCCTGCTTGCGCCACGCCGTGCGTGTCGGTCCCGGCAGGGACGCGGAGACCGAGCACTGGCCGGAGTTCGGGGCGCTGCTCCGCGACGCTCCACGTGAGCCCCCGCCCGACGTGCCGCTGCCGCCAGAGGGGCTGGCGTCGATCATGTACACCTCCGGCACCACCGGTCGACCGAAGGGCGTGTTGGTCGGCCGGAAGGCGCAGCTCCAGCAAGGCTTGAACTACGGAGAACTGCTCGGCGTGGCTGAGGAGGAAACAGCCTATGCGTTCCTGCCACTCTTCCATGTCACGGCGATGGGCACAGCGCTCGGCAGCCTGTTGGGTGGTGCGAACGTAGCGATCGACCGAGGCTTCAGCCCGTTCGGCTTCTGGGAACGAACGCGGCGCTACGGTGCCGTCATGTTCTCCTTCGTCGGCTCGGTTCTCACCCTGCTCATGAACCGCCCGCCGAGCCCGGACGACACGGACAACCCGGTGCGACGCGCGATGGGCGCGGCGACCCCGCGCTGGCTCTGGGAGGACTTCGAGCGCCGCTTCGATCTGGAGATCGTGGAAACCTACGGGCAGACCGAGTGGATGTCGCTGTGGACCATGCCTCCGCCGGAAGGACGTCGAGTTGGAACGGTCGGCAAGGTTCCGCACGACCGTTTCGCCATCAAGGTCGCCGACCGACAGGGTGAGCCGCTCGGGCCAGGCGTTCGTGGTGAAATCGCGATCGAGCCGGCGGACCGTCAGGATATGGCGACTGGCTACCTCAAGGATCCTGACGCGACAGCAAGCGCGTGGCGCGCCGATGGGTGGTACTACACCGGCGATCTGGGCGAGTACGATGCTGATGGGTACTTCCGCTATGTCGGGCGACTCAAGGATTCGATCCGGCGGGGGGGCGAGAATATCTCGGCCTACGAGATCGAGCAGGTCGTCAATCGACACCCGAGGGTCCTTGAGTCGGCCGCTGTGGGGGTGCCCTCCCAGCTAGGCGAGGAGGAGGTCAAGCTTTGCGTCGTCCCGCGGCCGCTGGTCGGTGAAGAGCCCCAGCTCGATCTACGCGAGATCCTCCGGTTCTGCCGCGCCGAGCTGCCGTCCTTCATGGTCCCGCGCTTCGTCCAGGTCCGCGACGATCTGCCGAAGACAGCGACCGAGCGTGTCCAGAAGGCGGCGCTCCGCGAGGAGGGGACCGCCGATTGCTGGGAGGCAGGGTTCACTCGCAGCCGCCCGATCTCGGGGACGGCCGATCCAGTACGGACACAGCGGTGCGACGAATCACGCGACACTTGTGGACGGTGAATGGTGAAGCTTGCCCGATTCAAGCGGGCTGATCCCTGGGAGATCGCGGCAGACGAGCGCGGGCTGTTGCGCTGGTATACGCTGTCCGGCAAGCTCTGGCTGCGCGGCATCGCCCGAGTCCTGGAGTACTCGACCAAGCTCCACGGAAATCGACGGCTCAACCTTTCGCGGATCACCGAAGGTCTGCTGGTCGGCGGCTCGATTCCGCTGTCCGCGTATGCCAAGCTCAAATTCGTCGGGGTCACGGGTGTCGTCGACCTCCGTGAGGAGGCACGCGACGATGAGGCGGCCCTGGCGCGCATCGGGATTGAGCTGCTCCACCTGCCGGCGACGGACCGGTACGCCCCGACGCAGGCAGAGTTGGTCCGCGGCGTGGCCTGGGCGCTCCAGCACCTGGAGCGCGGCGGCCAGGTGTACGCCCACTGCAAGCACGGCGTCGGCCGCGGGCCGCTGCTGGGGCTCGCGATCCTCGTCGCGCAGGGTCACACGGCCTCCCAGGCGCTGCGGCTGATGCGCGCCCGGCGCTGGCAGGTGGCCCCCAACGACCGACAGATTGCCGCGCTGGTCGAGTTCGAGCGGGGCTGGACCGGCCGACAGGCCCCTCTCGATCCCGTGGGCGCGGCGCGATGAGCTGGGATGAGATGGGCAGACTCAGATTACGCCTTTGGCCCTAAGGTGCTCAAGCTCCTCGGCCTCGATGCCCAGCTCGTCGGTGTAGACCTCCCGATTGTGCTCGCCCACCTCGGGCGCAGGGCGCTGGATCTGGGCAGGCGTCTCGGACAAGCGGAAGACCGGCGCATGCATCGCGACCGGACCAATGACCGGGTCGTCGATTCGAATCAGTGTCTCTCGGGCTGCATAGTGAGGATCTTCGAAGATGTCGGCGATGCTCGAGATGGGGCCGTTCGGGACTTCAGCGCGGTCGAGCCGCTCGCGAAGTTCGGCGAGGGTGTACCGGCCGGTCCAGGCGCCGACGCGCGCGTCGACAATCGCCCGCCGCGCGGCCCGCTTCTCCATTGTGTCGAACTCGACGTCGGCGCCCCAGTCGGCTTCCCCCATCGCGGTTGCCAGTCGACGGAACAGCCGGTCGTTGGTGCAGGCGATGGCGATCCACTTGCCGTCGCGCGTGGGGTAATGGTTGTGCGGCGCGGCGTGCGCGTGGGAGCCGTTCCGCTCACGGACGAGTCCGAGGGCATCGTAGGCGAGCGCCATCACGTCGGTCAGGCGGAAAATGCTCTCGAACAACGAGACGTCGACCACCTGCCCGCGGCCGGTCCGGTCGCGGTACTGCTTGGCGGCCAGCGCGGCCGTCGCCGAGAACAGGCCGGCCGCGTAGTCGGCCAGCGTCGCCGAGCCGGGCAGGACCGGCGGTCGGTCCGGGAAGCCCGCGATGTAGGTCAGGCCACCGAAGGCCTGGGCGACGCGGCCGAAGCCCGGGCGGTCAGCGTACGGCCCGGTCTGGCCATACGCCGAAATGCGCAGGAGGATCAGGGCAGGGTTGATCGTCCGCAAGCGGTCGTAGCCGAGATTCCAGCGTTCCAGTGTGCCCGGCCGGAAGTTCTCGAGGACGATGTCGCTGCGCCGAATCAGTTCCAGCGCCAGGTCCTGTCCACGTGGCACCCGAAGGTTCAGTGAGATCGAGCGGCGTCCCCGCGCTTCCAGCGCCCAGAACAAGGCGCGGCCGTTGACCTTCTCCCCGAGGTGGCGCATCGAATCGCCGTCGCCGGGCTGCTCCACTTTGACCACATCCGCGCCAAGCTCGGCCAGAAGGCTCCCGCAGAACGGGGCGGCGATGAACGTTGCAAGGTCGAGGACGCGCAGGCCCTGGAGGGCGGTGGTCGGCTGTTGCGCGCGACTCGGCAAGTGCTCTGCCCTCGCCATCACTCGGTCCTTTCTGGCGGCGCGCCCGGGATTCGGGCGCCAATCCTCTGCTACAATCGACACAGAGTACCATCGCGGCCGTGCGGTGCGCGGAGGGACGGACATGGCAATTCACGAGAAGAGCGATCTCCAGGACGGCGGGCAGGGTCAGCCCACAGAGGATGGGGCGGTCTCGTCGGAGGTGGCTGGTAAAAGGGACACTCCGGCATCCGCTGTTGCATCCACGAAGATGCCTGACGAGCACGAGATCATGCGGGCCCTCAAGGCGGTCTACGATCCTGAACTTGGCATCAGCATCGTCGATCTCGGACTGGTCTATGGCGTCAATGTCGACGAAGTTGAACGTAAGGTCATGATCGACATGACCCTGACCACTCCAGCCTGTCCGCTTGCCCCGATGATCCGGACGCAGGCGCACGCGGTGCTGACCAGCAACTTTGATGCCATCCGCGATGTGGACGTCAATCTCGTCTGGACGCCTCGTTGGGATCCGCGGACGATGGCGAGCGAGGAAGGCAAGGCTGAGCTCGGCATCTGGTAATGGAAGGTCGGCGCGACGCCCACGAGGGCATCGGCCAGCGATTCCGCGCCCGCGCTGATCTTCTCGCCGTCCTGCTCATAGCCGGGCTGGCCCTGGCGATCCGCCTGGCCTTTGCCTTTCGCGCGCCGCCGTTCGTCACCAACGACAGTCTCAGCTACCTACTCCCGGGCTGGGATCTCGCTCAGGGGCTCGGCTTCGCCCCGATTTTGAAGCGGCCGCCCCTCTATCCGGCGTTCGTTGGTGGCGTGATCGCGCTCTTTGGTGAGGAACCGCGGGTGCTGATACTCGTCCAGCATGTGCTCGGCGCGGCGACGGCCGTGGGGGCGTCGGCATTGGGGCGTGGGCTCTATGGCCGGGCTGCAGGCCTGGTGGCGGGCGTGCTGACCGCCGCAAGCGGCCCGCTCATCATCACCGAGCAGTACATCATGAGCGAGACCCTGTTCGCGGCACTCCTGATGTCCACGCTGCTGGGCTTCATGTCCGGCCTGCGCAGGCCTTCGTTCGGGCGCTTCGCGCTCGTCGGGGTCCTAGTCGGCCTTGCGGCGCTCACCCGCCCGATCGGTCAGGTGGTCGCGCTCCTGCTCGTCGCCGCGCTGCCGCTCCTGCTCGCTCAGCCGCGTTGGGCGCTCCGCTACGGAGCGGTGATGCTCGGATGTTATGCCGCGATCGTCCTGCCCTGGATGACGCGCAACCAGCTCGTTCAGGGGACATTCTCGATTGCCGGAGGGCTAGGCGAGGGTCTGGCAGTGCGGACGATCCGCTACAACCAGCAATTCGACTTCCGAGATCCGCCCGGTGGTGAGGCCGACCGACTGCTAGTGCGCGCGCGGCGGATCTACCGAGAGGAGGCCAGCGAAGGCTCGGCGTTCGAGTTGGCGCGCCGCCTTCGCGAGGAACTGGGGGTGAGCGAGGCCGTCGCGGACGGTCTGATGCGGCGGATGGCGACCGACGTCATCCTGCGTCAGCCCGGGTACTATGCTCAGACCACGGCTGAGATGGTCGCCGACACGTTTGCGGGACGTCCTGTTCGCTTGCGGCAGGACTGGTTACCGTGGCGCAACATCGCCTGGGAGCCACGCGTTGCCCACTTGCTACCCGCGGCGACCCCGGGCGAGGACCGCGCGTTCGGGTCCGCCGAAGCGCTGGTCACGATCTTTGACCCGGCTCGGGGGGCATTCCCGTTGCTTCTGGCCGCGCTCGCAATGATCGGGGGCGCGGGCGGCCTCACCTCCGATCGACGACCGGCCCTGCTGCTGGCTGTCCTGACGGGCGCGATGCTACTCGTAGGCGCCGCGTTGATCGGTATCGAGTGGCGCTATCGCTATCCGCTCGATCCAATCATCCACGTGCTGGCTGCCGGTGGCTGCGTGAGGCTGATGTTCGTCGGATCGCCGTTTGCGAGAGCTTTGCGCGAACCCCGAACCGCCGCTAACGGGAGCGTGTCCGGCGCGGCTCGAGTCGACGGGAAAACTTATTCTGAGTCGACGATGTGAACACCGGAGTCGAGCGATGACCGTCTGGACGCGACGCCGCGACGACGTGGGCGGGATCCAACTCCAGGTCCGTGAGCTGGCCTCGGAGGGCCCGATGCTGGTGCTGCTTCACGGGCTCGGGGCGTCCGGCGCGGTTTGGCAGGGGATCGGCCGCCGGCTGCATCCGACGTTTCGGCTGTTGGCGCCTGACCTGCGCGGCCACGGTGAGAGCGACAAGCCGTCGGCCGGCTACTTGCCTCGCGACTACGTCGGCGACATTGCCACGCTGCTCGGACACGAGACGTCGTTGCCGGTGCATGTGCTCGGTCACTCACTGGGAGCGGTAGTGGCGGCGCTGGTGGCTGCCGAGCAGCCGGAGATCGTCCGCAAGCTAGTGTTGGTCGACCCGCCATTCGACCCACTGCGACCGCGCGAACACATCGCCGCGGTTGAGCGGCTGCGTCACGCGCGGCCGGGCGAGCTGGAGCGCTACCTCCAGGGAGGCCAGCAGCGGGGTGAGCCGAAGATGGGCGACCTGTACGTCAAGGCGCTCGCCGAGCTTCTGCGTGCCGCCGCCGATGGCGCATTCCAGGCCGCGCTCCACGCCGAGCCCGGTTTTCCGATGGTCGTCGCCGCGCTGCCCTCGATCCAGGCGCCGACGCTGGTGATCGCTGCCGATCCCGCGCTCGACGCCGCCCTCGGCGCCGAAGCTGCCCGCGCAATCGCGGAGCGTTGCCCGCGCGGGGAGCTGGTCACGATCCGGGGTGCTAGCCATGCCGTGCATGCCTCGCATCCCCGCGAGTTCGCCAAGGCCATCCAGGCGTTCCTGCTAGAGTGAGAATCGCGGTACGTGGAGGAGTGATCGGATGAACCCCTTTGACCTGAGCCACAAGGTGGCGATTGTGACCGGTGGCAATGGCGGAATCGGACTTGGAATCGCGCGCGGGCTGATCCAAGCGGGCGCAAACGTCGCTGTAGCGGGCCGCAGCCGGGAGAAGACCAAGACGGCCGTCGCCGAACTTGGTGAGCTTCGCAAGGGGTCCGCGATCGGCGTAGACGTCGACGTGACCAAGGAGGGTCAGGTCGGAGACATGGTGGAGCACGCAGTCGCGCGGTTCGGGCGGCTCGACATCCTCGTCAACAACGCGGGCATCGGCATCCGGAAGCGCCCCGAGGAGTACAGCCTTGAGGAGTTCGAGCGGGTCGTGAGCACGAACCTGACCGCCGTCTTCCTTGGCTGCCGGGCCGCCTATCCAGAGCTCAAGCGTGCGGGTGGCGGGAAGATCGTCAACATCGGGTCGATGGCGAGCCTGTTTGGCCACCCGTTTGCGACACCGTACGCCGGTAGCAAGGGCGGCGTGGTCCAGATGACCAAGAGCCTGGCGATCGCCTGGGCCGTAGACAACATCCAGGTCAACAGCATCTTGCCTGGCTGGATCGAGACGGACATGACGAACGCGGCCCGCGGGTACATGCCGGACTTGTACGACCGCGTGCTCGCGCGGACCCCGGCCGGTCGATGGGGACGACCGGACGACCTGGCTGGGACCGCGGTCTATCTGGCCAGCCGGGCGAGTGACTTCGTCACCGGAGTGAGCATCCCAATTGACGGCGGCTACGCGGTCCAGATGCCGTAGCGGAGGAGGCTGGCCGCAGTAGGTCTAGAAAAACCGCCCTACTCTCTCTCGCGCACTGACTCCTGTGTGCTCCGCGGAAAGGGCTCGCCTAGCTCGATGCCGAGGGCTTCCAGGTCGGCGACCAGCGCCGGGTGCAGCGGAATGCCCCGCGCGCGCCGGTCCAGCTCGATGTGCCGCTCAGGATCGCCAGGAACGAGCACCGGATGCGCAGGATCCAGCGGCGGTGTAGCTCGCCACTCCCGGATGGCGCGGTCCATCATTGCTTCGAACGCCTCGCGCGGCCTGAAACTGTCTACGCGAATTGCTCCGAAAAACTGCCCGACACCCTCGACCTGAGTCAGCATCGGGGAGGTGCCGATGCCACTTAGGACCCCGGCCAGCACGTCCACCATGGCGGCGAGGCCGTACCCTTTGTAGCCGCCAGTCTCGGGCAGGCCGCCGAGCGGCAATAGCCAGCCGCCCGCCCAAACGGCGGCAGGATCCTCGGTTGCTCCGCCCTCAGCATCCTGCGCCCAGGTACGCGGGATCCGCTTGCCGGTACGGCGTGCCAGAATCAGCTTGCCCACCGCCACACCACTGGTTGCCATGTCAAGAATCAACGGCGCTTCCTGACCGGCCGGCGCGGCAAAGGCAATCGGATTGGTCCCGAGCATCGCCGCCGCGCCGTATGCCGGAGCGACGTACGGGCGGCTGTTGCAGACCGAGACGCCTATCATCCCCTCGGAAATGGCCTGGAGGGGATAGTGGGCCGCCATGCCGTAGTGGCGGCCGTTCGTGACGGCTACCCAGCCACTGCCCACCTGACGCGCCTTGGCGATCGCGAGCTGCATGCCCGCCGTCGCTCCGGCTGCTCCGAGGCCAAGATCATTGTCCAGCAACGCGGTGCTCGGCGTCTGGTGCAGGATGCGCCGGTTTGGTCGCGCGTTTACCGAGCCGTCCCGCAGTCCGGGGACGTACGAGCGATTGTCCGTCAGCATGTTGATGCCGTGCGAGTCGACGCCGCGGAGATCGGCGTGGACGAGGGCCTCGGCAGTCGCAGCGGCGTCCTCGTGAGCCCCAAGTCGGGCGAGGACCGCTGCCATGAACACCCGCAGCTCGGCGGCGTCGTAGCGAGGCAGTGTGGGCGAGGCCGAGATCACGGTTTGAGGCTCGAGGGTGTGTATGTCACGAGTCACCCCTCCGAACTCGGCATAGGCGAGCTCGCAACCGGCGCTCAAGGTTGTTGAGCGTCCGAAATAGCGTGATCGGGCGCATTGTCGCGGAGCCTCTATGTTCGACTCACGAGATGGTACTCCGGGCCGAGGCACCGGCGTATAATGCGCCGCACCTTCGGTCAACTCGCTCGCCCCGAGTACAGGGCAGCCGCGCCCAGGGGACGAAGTGGGCGGGGACAAGGTCGGGGACGGGAACGCGCATGGCGCCATCCAACTCGACCGGCGGGGATCTGGTCGACCAGGTCCGAGATTGGCTGGATCGCCAGCGTGAGCGATTCACCGGCCGTCGTCCCGGCGTACCTGCTCCTCGGCCGAGCCGACGCATGTCGACCCGGTCTCAGGCCGTGCCGCTCGGCAGCGCTGAAGCTCGGACGGTCGGGCCGCGTCGACCGCCTGAACGGAGGGTCGGTACTGCTGAGCGGGCGGAGCGGAGCGCGTACACGCTGGTGTTCGCCGCCGTCCTGGGCGTGCTTGTCCTCGGCTTGTTCTTCACGCTGAGCTGGATACTCGGTCTGGGCAGTGGGTCTGGGTCGGGAGCCCAGCCTGTTGCCTCGCCAGTGGTCTCTGCGCCCGCCGGCCAGTTGCCTAGTCCCGCTCCGCTGTCACCCTCGTCTGCCATCGCCGCGTCTCCTTCGCCGTCACCCTCACCCGATGCGGGTCTCGCCGCGCCCGCGGTGGGACGGGTCCACGTGGTCGAGGCCGGTGACACCCTTAACCGGCTTGCCCAGCGTTACGGGGTGACGGTCGACGGGATCATGCAGGCCAACGGATTCTCGGACCGCAACCGTATTCTCCGCATTGGCGAACGGCTTGTGATTCCGGATGCGGCGTCGCCCGTGCCAAGGTAGGGGCGCGTCAGGGGCGGTCTTGTGGACGAGGTCGCTACGTGGGTGGCCTTGACTGGTCGGGGCGGCGCTGCCGCTCATCACGCTCCCGTTGTTGACGCACGTCACGTTCTCGCCGCTTCTGTTCGTCACGGCCGCGACGATCCTCCTGCTCAGTCTCCGCCCACACGGCCGCCATTGTCCGCCACGCGGCGTTGATGAGCGTTTCCGTGTCGCTCGCCGCCATCTCCCAGGCAGGATCGTTCGTCTTGGCCAACTCCCAGCATCGGTGCTGGATGTGCACGCCCAGCTCAGCGGTCAACGCAGCCAGCAGGTACGTGCCCTGTCGATAGTCGACCTCTTCGGAGCGTTCGACGAGCTGGTCGACGAGCGACAGCGCGTGCTGGCGCGCTTGTACCTCCAGTTCCTCGCGGCTAGCCAAGGACTAATCACCCTGCGCAATGAACGACTTGGTCATCGCCGCGATCACGACGATCAGGCAGGGCCTATGAGGCGCGGCTCGCGCGACGGTCGGCCAAGACGGTAATCGCGGGCGGCACCAGCGGCGAATCTTCGGCTTCCAGATACACGTTGCCACCGCAGGACCCGCAATGCGAACGCCGGTTACGCTGAACCAGCCGCGGCGCCGACACCAGCTGCTGAAAGCGACCCGCTCGGACGTACCCGGCCCCCCGCCCGCACATCATGCACTTGACGTTGTACGTCTGCTGCATCGTTCCACCTCGTTACGGAACGTCCATCCTGCCGGTGCCCGCCGCACGACGAGTCTGATGTCACAGGAATGTGATCCGTGAACGGCAAGGACCGTGCCAGACGTCTCACCGCTGGTGCGACAATCGGTGCTCGGCGGTCGCGCTAACGGGTCAGGCCGGGCGAACTGGTTGCGCCGCTGCCATGATAGATAGTCCGTTCGACGACGACCGGTTTGTCTGCCACGATGCGAGCCGATACGTCGGAATCAGGCATGAACTGATTGACATCGAACGTCATTCGACTCGTCGGGCGCATCAGCACGCTTCTGGTCACGGGCAGTTGACTCTCGCCACCAGCGAAGGTGACATCGACCTGGGTCGCTTCCGCGTTCGGATTCAGGAGCGCCAGCACCTCACGATTCGACCCACGCGTCGAACCGCCCGGAACGTACCATTCGGTGTCGGGAATTGGGACGGCCGCGGCATTGTGACCGCCGGCGCCTCCGAACAGATAGACCGAACGCTCGACCACGATCGGCTGGTCCGCATCGATGCGCGCGCCGAAGGTGGTGTTCGGCGCAACGGTGTCCGCGAACAAGCTCAATCTGGTGCTCGGGTCGAGCGCGTAGTAGGCTGGAGTCGTGGTGCCGTCCTCGGTCATCAAGGTTAGGGCCACGTTGGCTACCTCGCTCCCCGGGTTCTGCAGCAGAATCCAGGTGTCCGATCCGGCGCGTGTGTCCCCCTCCGCCAGGAACCACGTCTTCCCCGGTGTCTTGACGCCGACGGACCCATGCCCGCCGGTTCCATTCGCGAAATACATTGACCGCTCCACGACGATCGGCAAGTCAGAGCTGACGAAGGTCGCGAAACCTATTGAAGGCAGCACGTCATTCATGTGGAGCCCCACCCGCGCCAACGGCGCAAGCGGCTGGTTGACCTCAATGATTTCTCCACTCTCGGGCATCAACCTCAGCCGCACGTTCGCCGGGAGCGGCTGCGGGTTCTGGAGGACGATCCAGGTGTCGAACGGTGGCTGAGTTGAACCTTCCGCCAGGAACCAGGTTCGCGAGGGCGAACGGGTGCCTATGCCGCCGATCGCATCGTTGCCGAAGTAGACCGAGCGCTCGGCAAAGACTGTCGTGTCGGCGTCAACCCGAATCGAGACGAGTGCGTTCGGGACGACGTCGTTGACGCGGATGGTGCGGCGGCTATTCGGCCCGAGCATGACGGTCTCCTCGGCCACGAGCCCATCCTGGGTGGTGTACCCGATGCGTGCCGATGCGGCGATTGCAAGCGGATTCTGGAGCACAAGCGACGTCTCGAATGGTGGGGACGTGTTGCCGTCGGCGAAAAACCAGCTCAGCGGCTCCGCCGGCAGTGGGCCTGGCTGGGGCAGGGGGCGCAAGCTCGGCAATCCGCCGGGTGTTGCCGCCACGGCTGGGGTTGGCGTGGGTTGGGCCAGGCCGGGCCTGATCGGCACGCGCGTAGGTACCAGCGTTGCAAGCGGCCCAGGCGCAGGGGCCGGCGTCTCGGTGGGCGCCAGTATGGGTCTCGCCGTCGACCCGACCGCCGACACGGAACGCGCGGCGTTGATCCGGCCAGCGCCAGCCGTTGCGTCCGGGAGTTCTGGGGTGATCCGGTCGGCGGCCTGAAGGATCGCGGCTCGCAGCTCCACTGCCGTCTGCTCTGGCTTGAGTGCAAGCAGCAGGGCGGCCAGGCCGGAGACATGCGGGGCCGCTGCTGACGTCCCGCTACTGGTGATGTAAAGGCCGGTCCCCGCTCCGCGCCAGGCCGTGCCAGCGATGTTGACGCCGGGCGCCGCGACAGCCACGTACGGGTGCCGCTGGGAGAAGGCCGGTACATCATCGTCTTCGTCGATCGCTCCCACGGCCAGGACCGACGGGTATGCCGCGGGGTAGATCACTTCGTTGCCGCGGTCGCCCGTGTTGCCGGCGGCGGCGACGACCAGCACGCCGCGCCGCTCGGCGAAACGGATCGCCTCTTCGAGCAGTCGCGAGGGGTACGGTGTACCGGAAGACACGTTGATAATTCGAGCGCGGTTCTCGACCGCGAAGATGATGCCGCGCGACACCGCCGCGTCCGGCCCAAGCCCCTGGCTGTCTAAGACCTTGACCGGCAGCACCCGCGTTCGCCAGGCAATCCCGGCGATCCCCTCAGCGTTGTTGCCCAGCGCGGCGATCACGCCGGCGATGTAGGTTCCGTGAGAAGCATCGTCGGAAGCGTTCGGGTCATCATTGACGAAGTCGTACCCGCCCAGCACGTTCGTGCCGAGGTCCGGGTGACCAGCATCGACGCCAGTGTCCAGGACCGCGACGACCACGGACGGGCTGCCAGTGGTGGCATCCCAGGCCGCCTCCATACCGATCTTTCGGAGATTCCACTGATAGCGCGGGTACACCGCGTCGTCCGGCACGAGCTGGGCGCGGGCCAGAGCGTGCCGTTCGGCGTGGGCGACGCGGGGGTCGGCCGCGAGGGTGACGGTTGCTGCTGCTTCGCCGCCTGGTTCGACACCGAGCTGGACAGCAGCCAGTTGCGGGATCACTCCGAGGGGGGTGTAGCCGAGCGCACGTGCGTCGGCTATGAAGCCGACTTCGTCGGCGGGATCTCGTAGGAGGACGATCACCTCGCCGGGGACGAACGCCTGGCCCTCACGCGGCCAGGCGTCGTCCGCGCTAGCCGCCCCGCCTGCTGGCGGCTGCGGAGCAAGCCTGGCGCTGCCTGCTTCGTACCTCGGTAGACCAGTCGACTCGTCGCCACAACGAGCGCCTAGCAGCGCGAGGAGCAGCAACACCAATAGCGCGCGCGGGGCTCGCCTCATGCTGTCGCGGTCAGGCCTGCAACGCCTGGACCACGTCCGCCACGGCGCGCTGGTTGAGCGGACCCTTGGGAGCGCGCACGTGATTGCGGAGCTGCTTTGCGCCGGTCACCGTTGGTGCGCAGCTCTCGATCCTCAGCTTGACCGCCGGGTGGGTGAAGACGACGAGACCATCGACGGGAGGCTCGTGTTCCACGGCCAGGCCTCGGGCGTGGAGCCGTTCGCGGACGCGCTGGACGCCCTGGGCGACGTCCTGGCCGGGGTCGCCGAGCGGAGAGCGTCCGAACATCGAAAGCAAGCGAGCGAGGCCACCACGTGACTCTCGGTTCCAGCGATTGGCGCGGCAGGTGATCACGCCATCATGCGCTCGCGGGACCAGCACCCGCACTCCGCCCGGGCTGACGAGAATGTAGTCGGGCAGCGAACTGTGGGCAAAGGCGAGTAACGTGTAGCGGCTATCAAGCCCCTTGAGCGCGCGAACCAGCGCGGCGTCCTGGCGGAAACGTGGCCCCCAACGGCGCAATGGTACCTGCCCTAGCGAATACAGCAGCAATCCGAGCGCCATTGAGCCGAAGAGCAGCCCGCTTGCCTCAAAGCTCGTGTCCGGGAGCCTGGTGGAGAGCCATAGTCCAGCGCCGTAGACGAGTAGCGCGCTCAGGTGGTACATCCAGGCTAGCCGTACCCTGGAGCGAACAAGCTTGTGGTTAACGAGGACGTGCATGCGACGGCCACCAGCGTCGCCATTATAGCCCCGAATCGCTCGGTCAGCGGGTACGTTCCTACTTGATCAGCCAGAGGTTACGGGCGCTCGCCGTCGTCGTCCTCGAGCTCGCGGAGGCCGGCGTTCACCGTACTGAGCGCCCGAGCCAGGCGCTCGCCGACCCGTCCCAGAACGAGCTGAGCATATCGCTCGGCCTCGGCACGGGTCTGCCGCGCTGCCGCCTCTGCCGAGTCCTGGAGCTCGAGTGCCCTGGCCTGCGCGGCCCTAACCACCGCGTGATCCTCGGTGAGCCTTTGAGCGCGCGTTTCAGCACTGCGGATCAGCCGATCGGCCTCTCCGCGAGCCTGCGCCAGCAGCGTTTCCTGATCGGCCACGATGCGGCGGGCGTGGGCCATTTCGATCGGCAGCGAAATGCGCATTTGATCCAAGATATTCAAGCATTCTTGCTCGTCGACGAGCGTCCGCGCGGTTAGCGGCAGCCGCGAGCCTTCGGCCAGCGCCTCCTCCAATCGGTCGAGCAGGTACATGAAATCGACGGCGCCCGGCTCGGGCGCGGTGCCTGATCCCGCGACTGGGTCTGAGGCGGAGATGCCGCGGGCGCTCACGGTCGCCCCTGCTGGAGCCGCGTCCGCAGAGCGTCGGCAACAGCTGGCGGCACGAGCCCCTCGAGCCGCGCCCCTCCCCTCGCGACGTCCTTCACGAGGGTCGAGCTCAGGAACGCGTATTCCAAAGCCCCTTGGAGGAACACCGTTTCGACGTCGGCTTCTAGATGACGGTTCATCTGGGCCATCTGGACCTCGTAGTCGAAGTCCGTCACGGCCCGGAGCCCCCGCACGATGCAGGCCGCGCGGTCACGGGCGTACGTGACGGTGAGGCCCGAGTAGCCGTCGACTACGACGTTCTGTGCACCCGCGGCGTGCAGTCCAGCCCGGAACAGATCAATGCGCTGCTCTGGGGAGAAGAGGAGCGACTTCGAGGGTCGGTCGTAGACGGCCACAATCAGACGGTCGAACAGCCGGGCAGCGCGGCGCGCGATGTCTAGGTGTCCGTTGTGGACGGGATCAAACGAGCCGGCGTAGACGCCCACTCCGATGCGGTGAGCGCTCGGCGAGTCCAATAGGGACTCCTCCGCACCATTCACCCGGGGTCGGCCATGACGTACAGACTCACCGCGACCGTTCCATGCGCGTTCGTCTTCACCCGCTGCCACCCAGCCGATGATCCCGATTCGACGATCACGTCTGGCACCTCCGCGGAGCGCCGATGCTCCCACGCTGTAACGCCGGAGGGGCTGACGACATCACGGTTGACTAGACGGCTCAGCAGGGCAGGCACGTCCCCTTCGCCGTACGGCGGGTCGAGCAGTATTAGATCATAGGGGCCGGTCAATGTCGATGCTGCCTTCTGACTGGTCATTGCACGGACGGTGGCCCTGCCTTCGAGGCCAGATCGCGCGAGATTCGCCGCGATCGCCTTGCGCGCTTCGGCCGACGATTCCACGAGATCGGCGTGGGCGGCGCCGCGGCTGAGTGCCTCGATTGCCAGTGATCCACTACCCGCGTACAGCTCGAGCACGCGAGGCCAGGCCACGGCGACGGCGAACCGGGCCTCGTCCTCGTCACTCGCCCCCTCGTCGGGCTCAAATCCGCGTCGATAGGCTTCAGCCTCCAGAATCGAGAAGATGACTCCCTTGATCTTGTCGCCGGTCGGGCGGGTATCCGCGGTCGCTGGTGCCCGCAAAGGCCGGCCGCGGGCTGACCCCGCGATCACGCGCATGTGAGCCCTCTCTGGTGGGTTCCGCCCTTCACGCCGTGAGCAGTGGGCGAACGTCGCGCGCAAAGAAGTCGATAGCTTCGAGCATCGGCGTGACGGATTCGCGAGGGAACGCGGCCAGGACAACATGCTCGATCCCAGCGTCCGCGTAGCACCGAACCGTGTCGGCCGCCTGCTCGGCGCTGCCGACCAGATCCCACTCTCGAGGCTCACCCTGTGGGCCCGTACCGGGCGCGTACGCACTGAGCACGGCCGAGAGGGTTACCTCTTCCGGTGACCGTCCAGCCTGGCTGAGCAACGCGTGGAGTGTGGTCGCACCGGCCCGCAGCTCGGCCAGCCCCATGCGGATGACGTGCCAACCGTCACCCAGTTCGGCAGCGCGACGGATCGAACGCCGCCCGTGTCCGCCCACCCATATCGGCGGTCCTTTCGGCTGTGCTGGTTTGGGCATCGCTCGAATCGCGTCGAAGCGGTAGACGTCGCCCTCGAACGAGACATCGCCCTGCTGGGTCCAGACGGCGCGATAGAGGCGCAGCGCCTCATCGGTAGCCAGACCCCGCCGCTCGAAGGTGTCTACCCCCAGGGCGGCGAACTCCTCGCGCATCCAGCCGGCGCCAACCCCGAGGATCGTACGGCCTCCGGCCAGCGCGTCGAGCGTAGCCCACTGCTTGGCAACGACCAACGGCTGGCGCTGCGGGAGCACGAGCACGCTCGTCCCGAGCGCCACACGCCGGGTCCGGCCAGCCAGGAAGGCGAGCGTGGCGAACGGCTCAAAGAAGTTTTGCGAAGCATCTGGCGAGAAGGTCCCTGGCGGCCCGTAGGGGTAGGCGGCCTCGTCGATTCGGCTCGGCACCACGACGTGGTCCGAGACCCAGACTGAATCGAAGCCGAGCGCCTCGGCTCGCTCACCGAGCGGGACGATCGTGTCCGCGCTTGCCCAGACGCCGCCGTTCGCCAGGTGAACGCCGAACTTCATCCTGTCCTCCTGCCCGTGCCTCAGTCGGCCACCATGTGCCGACCCGAGGCTGTCCGACCCACGTGTTGCTTAGGATAGGCCGGGACCATCGCACCCGCAACGCGCGACCCTGCTCAGGTGCGCTCGGAAAGGTGCAAGTGTGAAGACCCGGTCGCGAAGGACTGCCCGCCCGGGGTCGGCACGGGTGCCGTTCTGGTCCCGCTTGATCTTCAGCTGGCTCCAAACTAGCTGGCAGGTGGGAGCTAGACGCCTGGCCGGTGTAGGTACAATAGGCTCATGAGCGTCTTACGCGCGACACACCGTCCCATCTTGCGGCGCCCAGTGCTACTGACGGCCTTTGGCGGGTGGGGCGATGCTGGCAGTGCGGCGACCGGCGCCCTCGGCTACCTACTTGGCGATCCGCCACCGCCCACCTGTGCCACGCTCGATCCGGAGGCGTGCTTCGACTTCACTGTGGAGCGTCCGGTTACGCGTCGGAATAGTGACGGCCGCTGGCGACTCGAGTACCCTGAGATCGCGTTCTATCCACTCGAGCGGCCAGGTTCCGAGCGCGACCTGCTGCTCCTGCGCGGCCCGGAACCGCACACGAATTGGCCGACGCTGGCTCGGGCGATCAGCGAGTACGCGGCCGAGCAGGACGTCGAGCTGGCGTTGACCGCCGGCGCCTTCGTGGGGGCGGTGTCACATCGCAAGATTCCGCTGGTGCGCCGGACGCCCAATTCGGAGATGGACCTGCGGCTGGCGACGCTCGGTATGGACGACACGTCGTACGCCGGGCCAACCGCGTTCGTGACGGCCGTGCTGCACGCGCTTGACGATGTCGGCATTCCCGCGGCCAGCATCTGGGCCGCCGGTCCGCCATATCTGGGTGCGCCGAATCCGTCGCTCAGCCTGGCGCTGCTCGAGGGGTTTGAGCGGGTGATCGAGCTACCGTTGGACCTTAACCGATTGCGCGGCCTGTCCACCGACTTCCTCCGCAAGGTCGAGGAGGCGCTGAAAGAGAACCCCGAGATCGCCGAGCGCCTGCGCCAACTCGTCGACCTGGGCGAAACCGATGAGCAGGAGGTCCAGCCCGAGGGACCGCCGGATCTGCCCTCGGGCCGCGACCTCGTGGACGAGCTCGAACGTTTCCTCAAAGAGACTCGCGGCAACGTCGATCCACCAGGAGGATGAGTGGGTCAGAGGCAGCCGCCAACTTCGGGGTCTCCATCCGGTTGAGCGTCACGCTCGTATGCTGAACGCGAAGAACCATCCGCCCGATAAGCGGCATCGGGGGATCAACACCTTGAATATCACCGTGCGGATCGGAATGTACCTCGCCGCGGCCGTGACGCTCACAGGCGCCGCGGTTCTCGGTGCGGAGGCTGGGTCGGCCCAGGCTCCGGCCGATCAGATTTCCGCAACGAGCGCCGTGCAGCACGGCGCAGACCATGGGGACTCTTGGGCGCAGGCGATTCCCGCCGCCGTGGCGCGCCGCCAGGGCGATGGGTTCGGTCGCGAGGTGTTCGTGGCTAACTGCGCCGGCTGCCACCGACGCGACTGGAGTACGACTGCATAGCCTACGGCATCCACGCGCCGCCGTTCACATGCTGCGTCTGGCCTGTCACGTACGCCGCATCGTCGCTGCACAGGAACAGTGCTGTGGGGAGCATATCCTCGGGTTGCGCCATTCGGCCGAGGGGGATCTGGCTTCCCGCGGCCGCTATCTCCTCCTCGCCCATCCCCGCCCGTGGCTGGTCGGTGTCGGTGAGGCCGGGAGCTATGGCGTTGACTCTGATCCGGTGCGGCGCCAGTTCGAGGGCCAGGTTGCGAGTGAAAGCGACGATGCCGGCCTTGCTGGCGGCATAGTGAGTCCCGCGCACGGCAGGCCGGAATGCCGCGACCGAGGCGACGTTCAGAATGCTGCCACCCTGTCCCCGCTCGACCATTGCCCGCGCCGCCGCCTGTGAACACAAGAACGTACCTTTCAAATTGACACCGAGCACCAGGTCCCAGGTTTCCTCGTCCATGTCGAGCGCGGTCGCCCGCGGGAATATGCCAGCGTTGTTGATCAGTACATCAATCCGGCCGTAGCGATCGACGGCCGCCCGTACCATCTCCTTCGCGTCGACTGCCCGCGACACGTCGGCCTGGAGGCTGAGCGCTGCTCCCCCCGCCGCCTCGACTAGCTGCGCCGTCTGAGCCGCGTTCGGTGCGTCGAGATCGGCGGCCACCAGGGCGGCCCCCTCGCGTGCGAAGCCAAGCGCAAAGGCCCGTCCAATGCCCTTGCCGGCTCCGGTGACAAGTGCAACCTTACCGCTGAACCGCCCTTGCCCCAAGCAGCTCTCCGCCTCGCCGAACGTCATCGACCAGCTGCACGGTACTCCGCGGAGCTGTTGAAGGACAACTCCGCCTGTTGTCACGTCCCCAGTCTTCGAGTCGGACGGCCGGTCTCACGAGTGTCCGAGGCAACCGCCGGGGAGCACTGCCTCGTCCTTGTCGGCGAGGATCTTGAGGTCGACCTGACTCTCACCCACGAGGTTTCTTCGATTGAGCCCTACTGGTCTTGCGATGGGGCTCTTGGACACTCCGCGGTGCCTGAGTACGTCCAAGGGGCGCGCGGCACGCTCGCGTCCGCGGCGCTCAGGAACGCCGACTTGGTTCGAGCGTAGCGTGGGTCTACGCAGCACGAATTCTCCAGTAAGGAGAGGGCACATGGGAGTGGCCCCCGGTCAGGCCGCCGGGGGGACCCCTCGGGCTGGCGGCTTGACCGCCCGGCCGGCGGCGACTACTGCGACGACAGCGGCCCCTGCCAGAGCGGTCGGAACAGTGATCGACTCGCCGAGGAGCAGAACCGACCACAGCAGAGTCAGGACTGGCTGCATAAGCGACAGTTGACCAACGCGGGCAATGCCGCCAAGAGCGAGCCCGCGGTACCAGGCGAAAAACGCGAGGAGCATGCTTCCCGCCGTGATGTACGCGAAACCGATCCAGGCCGAGGGCCCGGCTGATAGCCCATGTTGAGCAGCCACCAGCCCGACAGGTGCAATGATGAACGGCGCGGCGAGGATGAGCGCCCAGCAGGTTACCTGCCAGCCTCCAAGCTCGCGCGCCAAACGGCCCCCCTCAGCATAGCCAGCGCCTGCGGCCGCGACGGCTGCGAGAAGCAGCAGGTCGGCCGTCTGGGGCGCGCCGACACCGACGGCCGCCGCGAAGAGTAGGATTGCGCCGAGCCCCACCAGGCTGACTAGCCAGAAAAGGCCGGATGGGCGCTCTCCGCCGCGTGCCGTCGCCATGAGCGCGGTCGCCAGTGGCAGCAGGCCGGCGACCACGGCAGCATGGGCGGCTGGCACCATGGTGAGCGCCCAGGCCGAGAGCAGCGGGAAACCGATCACAACCCCTCCGGCGACGATGACCAGCCCGGTCCAGTAGCGTCGTTCCGGCACGTGCTCACGCCGAACCGCGAGGAAGAAAGCGGCGAGGACGGCCGCTCCGAGCGCCCGGCCAAGCCCGACGAATGTCCCGTCCAGCTCAGCGACGGCTACCTTGGTGGCCGGAAAGGTGACGCTGAAGGTGAGCACGCCCAGCGCTCCCCACAGCAGCCCCTGTACGTCGTCGCTGAGACCTGGCGGGTCGCCAGACGGCGTCGCACGGCTCGACTCCGGACCAGCAGAACGGTCCGTCACCGCGGCGCGGCCTTGGCTCTGCACGAGGAGACACATCGCCCCGGCCTGGTTGGCTGACGCGCCACGGACGACTGGGTCCGCCGAGTGCCGACCGCGAGGCTGACGATGGGGACTATCTTGTCGGGCTTTCCCGTGCCTGGGATCGTCAATTCGATGGCGCTCGTGGTATCGCATTTCCATGGATCGTCCGTGCTACCGAAGAGGAGATCACTCTACCCGCCTGGGCCTCCGACCTTCTCGGTGCCGCCGACCAGCGCAGTCCGCGGGACCAACGTTCTCCGGCAGGAGCGGTTAGCTTACATGCGGAAGATGCCGAATTTGGTGGGCGGGATGGGGGCGTTGATGGCAGCAGAGATGCCCAGCGCGAGCGCCTGGCGGGTCTCCGTCGGATCGAGTATCCCGTCGTCCCAGAGGCGGGCGGTGCTGTAGAGTGGGTCGCCTTCAAGCTCGTACTTCTGCAACGTCGGTGCCTTGAACGCAGCTTGCTGTTCTGACGTCATCGCAGGTTCGCCGGCGCCGGCCGCGCGATCCTCCCGCACGGTCAGCAGGACGCTGGCTGCCTGCTCGCCGCCCATCACCGAGATCCGGCTGTTCGGCCACAGCCAGAGCTGCCGCGGCCCGTATGCCCGGCCACACATCGCGTAGTTGCCAGCGCCGAACGAGCCGCCGATGATGACCGTGAACTTCGGTACCTGGGCGTTCGCCACGGCCATGACCATCTTGGCACCGTCGCGCGCAAGGCCGCGATTTTCCGATTCGCGGCCAACCATGAAGCCGGTGATGTTCTGTAAGAAGACGAGTGGCACGCGGCGCCGGCAGCACAGCTCGATGAAGTGCGCCGTCTTAAGTGCGCTCTCCGAAAAGAGGATCCCGTTGTTCGCCACGATCCCAACCGGGAAGCCCATCAGACGTGCAAAGCCGCAGATGATCGTCGTCCCATAGCGGGCTTTGAATTCATCCAGGTTGCTGTCGTCAACCAGCCTGGCGATCACTTCGCGCGCATCGAACTGGCGACGGAGATTGGTCGGGATCAGTCCATAGAGCTCCTCCGGATCGTAGCGCGGTGGCCGTGTCGGAGTGACCTCCCAGCGTAGCTTCTTGCGGTCGGTCAAATTGGCAACGATCCGGCGAGTGATGGCCAGAGCGTGCTCATCGTCCTGCGCAAAGTGGTCGGCCACGCCGGACTCGCGCGTGTGGACGTCCGCTCCACCCAACTCCTCGGCGCTCACGATCTCGCCCGTCGCCGCCTTGACGAGCGGCGGACCGCCGATGAAAATCGTGCCTGTGCCGCGCACAATAACCGTCTCGTCGCTCATAGCCGGCACGTAGGCGCCGCCGGCCGTGCACGATCCCATCACCACCGCGATTTGGGCGATGCCGCGGGCCGACATCTGGGCCTGGTTGTAGAAGATCCTGCCGAAGTGGTCGCGATCTGGAAAGACGTCAGCTTGAAGGGGCAGGAACGCCCCGCCAGAGTCGACGAGGTACAGGCACGGCAGACGGTTCTGTTCGGCGATCTCCTGCGCCCGGAGGTGCTTCTTGACGGTGAGCGGATAGTACGTACCACCCTTAACGGTGGAGTCGTTCGCTACCAGCATCACCTCGCGACCTTCGACCCGGCTGATGCCGGTGACGATGCCGGCCGCGGGCGTATCGTCCTCGTAGACGTCCGAGGCGGCAAGCGGACTGAGCTCCAGGAATGGTGCTTCGGGATCACACAGACGGGCGATGCGCTCGCGGGCCAACAGCTTGCCGCGCTTGTGGTGGCGCGCGACCGCCACTGTCCCACCGCCCGCATGGGCGTGGCGGATCCGCTGCCGCAGGTCGTCTACGAGCGCCCGATTGTGGGCCGCGTTACGTAGGAACTGCTCATCGTGCGGGTGGACCGTGGTGCCCAGGATCGCCATCGCGGGACAGCGTAGCGTGCTCGGCGCGGTTGGCACCAACGTGATCTATAATCCATCCGCTGTGGACGGGAGGCGTAGCGCGGTGCGGGAGCGAAGGGTGGGGCTGCCGCCGCGTGGCGCTCTCGCATCCATGTTGCTTGCAATGGCGCTGCTCCTCGAAGCGTGCAGCAGCACTGCCGGCGGGGCCAGGGTCCCCGGCGGGCCATCCGGCGCGGGCGGCAACCGCCGCGGTGACACGGTCGGGGAACGTGCCGATGCCACGACGCCGCGCGATGCGTCAGGTCGATCAGGTCAGGAACAGGGCGATGACCGCGCGAGCGCCAGCGGTCCCGGCGCGGTGGACGGTACGCTCACCTCGTCCGACCTCGGCTTGGTGTACCAATTGATCCTTGACCGGTATGTCGATCAGGTCGATCATGCCGCACTGGTACAGGCAGCGAATGGAGCGGTTCGCGAGACGGCGATGCGCGATAGCGCCCTGCCGATCGACACGGCGCCGCTCGATTTCGCCCCGCCGCCAGCGGGCAGTCCGCAGCGGGACTGGCAGAATTTCGCGCGCGCATACGAGGCGGTGAGCCAGAAACATCCGGGTGCGCGCGGCAGCCACGCGGCCCGACTGGGCCGCTCTGCGCCGGATGTTGGCCAGCCTGGGCGACAATCACTCCGTGTTCATTGAACCGGAAGAATATCGGCGGATGAACGAGAGCAACTACAGCGGCATCGGGGTGCGGATGTCTCGGCCTGCCGAGAGCGAGTTGCCGGGTCATCGTCGAAGTATTCCTGAACAGCCCCGCCGCCCGCGCCGGGCCTCAAGGCCGGGCGACCGTCTCGCCGCCGTGGACGGCAAGCTCGTCGAGGGGCGCTCGACTACGGAGGTCGTCTCGGGCATCCGAGGTCCGCAGGGTTCGCCCGTCAAGCTAACGATTGAGCGACGCGGCCAACCGGGTCAAGAGGTCACGATCACTCGCGCACCCGTCGAAGCACCGCGCGTGGAAGGGGCGATCCGCGGCAATGTCTTCGGTATTGTGCGCGTTCGGACCTTGCGGACGGCGTCCCCGGAGGCCGTCGAGCAGGTATTGACTCAGGGCGTAACCGTGGCGCTCGGCCTGGGTGGTGGACCTCCGCGGCAACAACGGTGGAGCACTGAACGCCATGGCTCGCGTGGCTACTAACTTCGTGGAAAACCGACCAATTGGTGTAGCCGTCAACCGGGCGGGCAGTCGTGAGCCGATCAATGCCGAGGGTCGTCCCGCGATTCCGCGCACGCCCGTGGTCGTGCTTGTCGACCAGGAAACCGCCTCTGGCGCCGAGGTCCTTGCAGCAGCGCTCAAGGAGTACCAGGTGGGGCCGATCGTCGGTGCCACAACGGCCGGGAACGTCGGAATCGCGGAGCCGCACCGTCTTGCGGACGGGTCAGCGGTGCAGATCACCGTTCGTCGCTTGCTGTCACCGTCTGGCGCGCAGATCGAGACCGTGGGCGTGCAGCCGGCCGTCCCGGTTCAGCTCACGGTGGCGGATCGGGAACGCGGAGACGACCCACAGCTGGCGCGGGCGCTCGAACTGCTCGTGGGGAACGTCCGCTAGTCCGCTCAGTGCTCCGCCCCGAGCCAATCACGTCCGGTTGTGACCACACCACCACATGCCGGGGGAACCGCGCAAGCGGGCCCCGTCCGTGTGGCAGCGGCCTGGCGTCCTCGGGTAGCTAAGGACTCTGGAGCTGGACCCACATGCTTGGTTTCGCGAATGTCGCAGGTCGGCGGAGCCGAACACCGCACGACGCCAGCGTGCCGACCGCGTCGGGTGCGAAACCGGACGCCCGGCTAAGGATTGGCGCGCGAGTCAAGGATCGACCGAGCGCGCAGTCGAACGAGCGCGCCCAACGCCCGTACTTGCCAATCAGGCTCCCGCGTCGTGATTCGGCGCTTGTCAGGCCCCACGGCCCCCCGACGTGGGCTCACCTGAATCGTCGCTGTCGCCGCTCGATGCCTGGGACAAGCTTTCCTGCGCGGCGCTTCCGCTCGCGACGTCGTCAGGTTTGGGACTGCTCCCGCCGCTGGACCGGGCTCCTGGAGCGGACGACCCAGCCGGAGAGGCGCTTGCACCCGTCGTACTGGGGCTGCTCGGGGCCGGCTTCTGCGTTGGATTGGCGCCGCTGCCACCGCTGCCGGCACTGCCGACGCTGACGCCCTCAGAGGTAGGCGAGCTCGGGGAACCCGTGGCCGGCATCGCCTGCGCGGGAGAGTCTTCGGAGGAGCCACCCTGGCCGGCAGACGCCTTGTCACTGTCGGAGCCTGTCCGGCGGCTGCTGTTCTGCCCTGCGTTGCGCTGTCCACTCTTGCCCTGGTCACCATTGCTCTCGCCTGAGCTGCCCTGTCCGGGGCTCTGCTGGCCTGCGCTCTGCAAGCGCTGTGCTTTTTCCGGGACGCTCGACTGCGCAGCACTTGCCGCCACTCGTAGCTCGTCCCGAATCTCGCGGACGATCTGCCGCGTCTCATCCATCATCGCCTCGGCACGGCCCTGGGCCATGCCGAAGTCGGTCGGAATGCGCTCCTCCTGAAAGAAGTCGTACGCCATCTTGGCACCGAACCCCAGCGCCATGCCAATCACGAAGCCAAACATGCTGAAGTCTCCTCCCTGGGGGCCAGTTGGCCTCCTGGCGCTCAGATCGACAAACCCTCGAGGGCCAGCCGAGCAGGAAGTATGCCAGGACGAGCTACCGTGCGGGTGAATGTCTTTGCCCGCCGGGTACTCCGCGAAGACCTGCCAACAGGTCATCCTCGGGGAGCGACGTAGCGACTCGTGACTCGACCAGTTGGAACGATTCTCGACCGAACAGCTCGTTGAAGAGTGGCGGCGGCAATCGCGCGAAGAACACGTTGGATCCCATCTGGGTAGCGTGTGCCCAGAGCGACTGTCGCTTACGCTCGACGGCGCTGCCAACGTCAATGGTCGTCGTGACGAGCTCGTCGGGCGTGCCGAACGGCGGGACGTCCCCGTCTTCGTTGCTCATGGGCGGGTTGATGCCGTGGGCCGAAAGCCGCTCGGCGAAGGTGGCCATCGCCGAGCGCGAGATGGCGGTGTAGTACAGCTTGTCAGGTGCCCAGGGTTCGAGCCCCTGGTCAGGATATGCGCTCGAGTCGCCGGCCGATGCGAATGCGCGGACCGTGATGCGATTCGCCTTGATATGATCCGGGTGTCCGTAAAAGCCATCGTCGTCGTAGGTCACCAGGACTCGCGGGCGGTGACGGCGGACCAGCTCCACGAGGCGTCCAGCCGCGGAGTCCAGATCCGCCGCGGCGAACGAGCGCGGATCCTGGTTCGCCTCGGCCCCAGCCATCCCGGAGTCTCGGTAGCCGAGTAGTTCCAGATGAGCGACGTCGAGGATGGTGCAGGCTCGCCGCAGCTCGCGCTCACGGACCTCCCCGAGGGTTTCCGGCGTCGCCATCGAGGGGTCGGCGATCTCGCCTAACTCGCCGCCCGTGCAGGTCACGAGGATCGTTCGGACGCCCTCGTCGGCATAGCGGGCCAGGATTCCGCCGGTGCCGATTGCCTCGTCGTCCGGGTGCGCATGGACGGCCATGATTGTCAGCGGTTCGGGCACGCGACCTCCGGTGCGGGCAGATCGTCCTTCGGCTCCGTCGGATCGTCGCCACAGGCTGTGGCGAGCATTGGCACTTACAGCATACCTGGCACGAGCGCGGGGGCAAAGAACTCTGGCCGCGCTCCAGTCAAAGCCGAAGCGGCACGGCGAGGTGGTCGACCTAGAGCTCGGGCCGATCCCATTCTGAACGGCGCCTCCGTCGGCAGCAAAGCTGATGAAGGGGGAATCTTTGTCCTCGATCAAGGCCAGGGCACGCTCCTCGCCGTTCAGCGGCGGGATGGCCGCGGCCAGTACGGCTGGCGGGATGACCCCGACAATCGGGGGCGAGACATTAGGCAATGCCACGGCTGTTAGGGCCGACGCACCCGGCGATGCCGACGACGACGCGACGGGCGATGGCGAGGATGCCGTGGCCGAGGCCCAGGCCCCGCCCGGTTCAGGGGATGGCTTCCGCGAGCACGTCCGTGGCCCTGGGGCGATACAACCAGCGGTCCGCGGCCCGCCCAGCCGGAGCGTAGGCGCCAACGAGGGCGTCGCGGACGCCGGCGGTCCATTCGGTATCGCCGAGGGGCGCATCGAGCGGCATCCGTAACGCGACGATCTCGAAGCGCCGCGCCGCTATCGCTTCGAGAATTGGCCGCTGGTCCCAAAGACCCTGTTCGGCGAGCAGTCGGAAGATGACGAACTCGAAGAGTATCGGCTTCCCAGCGGCAACGGCCAAGCTCGGGTCGTCGGTCAGGAGATCACCCGGCACGGCCGCGAGCGCCGGTGCGAGGGCGATCTGGGCGGCGACCGAGCCGGCGCCGCCGGCGGGTAGGATGACGCCCGCCTCGACGACGACCGCGCGATAACCAGGTGCGACGACGAGCAGCGACGCCAGCAGCAAGGCGCCAAGGCCGGCGTGGCCCCATGCGCCGCGCGGGCGGGGTAGCGCCGCCAGGCGTACGGCGACAAGGCCAATCAGCGCGGACGTGGCCGCGGTGAGCTCCAGCCAGTAGTTGGAGGACGCGCCGACCTTGGCGATGCCGGACAACGTGAGCAGCGCGACGACGAAGTACCATCGCCACGGCTTCTCGGCAGCTTGCGAGGGAAGGAGCAGCATCAGGCCGGCGGCGAGCAACGGCAATGCGTTGAAGTGGAGGAAGGGGTAGATCTGGGCCAAGAAATAGTCGAGCCGCATCGGGTTGGCGTTGGCGACCGTGGTGTACCACAAGAACCACCCATCGCTCAGTGCTTGTGCGATTCCGGTGGCCGAAAGAATGCCGGCTCCAAGCAGTCCGGCGAAGCCCAGGCTGGACCGCCACCGCGGCCAGAGCGCCAGGGCCACGGCGATTGGGGCCACAACGTAACTCTGCTTGGTCAGTAGCGCGGCGAGCAGTGGCAAGACGGCCCAGTGCGTGCGTCCGGCCGTGGCAAGGCTGAGCCCGGCGAGGGCGAAGCCGAGGGCCAACATGTCCACGCGGTGGAGCGGCGCCCACAGCAAGACGGTCATGTTCTGCGTCAAGAAGAGCCCGCCCGCCAACAGACCGCCCCAGAGTTGGCCGCTTACGCGTCGGACACTCCACACCAACAAGGCCGTTGCTCCGAGTGTTGCGCTGAGCGACAACGCGCGCCCAACAGCGTACCCGTCTCCGAACAGGCGCATCAGGTGGCCAACCATCCAGTAATACAGCGGCATGTACGCGCTGACCACGAGCGGAAGGCGATCGGGCGGCGGGTAGAGCAGCTCGTCCCGCGCCACGCGCCGCGCTCCGTCCAGGACGACCGCCTCGCCGTAGGTGAACTCGGCGGGAAAGGGCAGGCGCACCTTTACGCTCAGCGCGAAGGCTAGTAGATAGGCGGCGATCAGGATCCCGACGAGCACCCAGGATGCCGTGCCGGCGCCCCGTCCGACAGCGAGTGCCTGATTTTCGACTTCTCTCCACACGCGTGCGCGACGGAGTGACGGCTGAATTCTTGCCTCCAATAAGCCCGCCGGCTCCGCGGAGGGTAGCACAGGACCAGGCTCGGACGGAGTACAGCTTGCACCCAGCAACCCCCGGCGCAGCGGTCCGCTCGGGCTCACAGCGCGAGAGAGCTAGCCTAGACCGTGGACGGCGCGGAGCAAGGTGGTGCACTATCACGCTGAAGCGGCGCCGACTCGCCGGCCGGAGTAGCGCGTGATCGAAGATGAGCGCAGCCTGCCGCTGTTTCCTCTGAACAGCGTGCTCTTTCCTGGGACGATTCTGCCGCTGCACGTCTTTGAGGAGCGTTACAAGTTGATGATCGGCACGTGCCTTGTGACCGACCGCACGTTTGGCGTAGCACTGATCAAGGAAGGCGAGGAAGTCGGCGGCCCCGCGGTGCCGTTCGAGATTGGCACCGAGGCCCGGATCGTCGAGGTCGAGCGGCTGCCCGGCGGACGAATGAATCTGGTGGCGATCGGCGGGTCGCGCTTTCGTCTGCGCCGGGTGGTGCAGCGAGAGCCTTTCCTGGTCGGATTCGTCAGCCCACTAGCGGCGAGCGCCGAGAGCCCGGACCTAATGCTCGCCGCGCAAGTGGCCGAGCGGTTTCGCGCCTATCTGCTGGACCTGCGTGGCAACGAGACAACGATGCCCGCGGTCGAGTTGGCCGACGACGCGGAGTCGCTATCGTTCCAGGTTGCATCGGCGCTGCGAATCGCCGCGCCGTTGCGGCAGGAGCTGCTCGAGCTCGGATCCACGTCCGAGCGCTTGCGGCGGTTGGTCGCGATTGTTCGGCGCGAGCACGACCTACTGCGCCTGCTTTCGGAAGCCGGGCCGATCAGGAACATAGGTCCATTTTCGGCAAACTGAGCTCGCAGTCGCTGCTCGTTCTGCGGCCGGGCGCGATTGGCGATACGCTGCTGACGATCCCGGCCCTGACGGCGCTCGGCGCGCGCTTCCCGAACACGCCAATTCACCTGGTCGGCAACCCCGAGGCCGCTCTCCTGACCGTACTGTTCGGAGCCGCCGCGCGCTGGACTAGCTGGGACTCGCCGGTCGTAACTGACTTGTTCACCGCGGGTGGAACCAGGTCCTCGAGCCGGCTCGGCCCGATCACCGACGCCATCGCCTGGTGCACTGATCCGGATGGGACCCTGTACGCAAACCTTGTTCGCCTCGGCGCGGCGCATGTTGTCCTGGCCTCTTCGCGTCCCCCGGACGCTCAACGTCACGTTTCCGACTACCTGGTCGACTCGCTCGCTCCACTAGGCGTCGACGATCGACACCGGCCGAGGACACCTCGGCGAATGGTGATCCCAGCGACGTTCGCAGACGCCGCGGCACGTCGCCTGCGCGAGCTTGGCCTGGCCAATCGCCGATGGCTCGCGATTCATCCTGGAAGCGGCTCGCCCACCAAGAACTGGCCGGCGGCGACGCTGGCCGCCCTCGCCCAACGCCTGCGAGGCGAGTTGGGGCTCGCCCCGGTCGTGGTCGCGGGACCGGCCGATGACCTGGCACTTTCTGCGCTCTTAGCTCACCTGCCGTGGGCGCCGGTGGTCCTCCACAATCTTCCGCTGGTCGAGCTGGCGGGGCTCTTGATGGGCGCGGCCGGCTACCTCGGGAATGATTCCGGGCCAACACACCTCGCGGCGATGCTGGACCTGCCGACTCTGGCTCTGTTCGGCCCGACCGACCCGGCCGTCTGGTCACCCCGCGGGCGGCGGGTAAGGATCCTCCACGCCGACCCGCTGGCTGATTTGGAGCCAGACATCGTGCTTGGCGGAATCGCGAACCTCGTCTAGCGTCCCCGATCTCTCGCTCAGGCTCTCGTCCAACACGGTCGTCGCAGCTTATCAATTCTCAGGGGTGTTCGAGCGCCGGGGCACGGGAGCCCGGGCATCGAGCCGTGGCTGTAGAACGTCCGCTGTGCACTCCTTGTCCGGCGGCACGTAGAAGCGGCCGACTACGCCGTCGGGAAGGTACTGTTGCTCGACCCAGCCACCTGGAGCGTCGTGAGGATAGCGGTAACCTGTGCCGTACCCGAGTGCTCCGGCGCCACCAAACGACGGGTTGCGCAGGTGGAGCGGCACTTCAGTGTTGGCGCCCGCGGCGATGGCCTCTTTGGCCGACTGGATCGCCCTGAGCACAACGTTCGACTTCGGCGCCAGTGCCAGGTAAAGCGTAGCTTGGGCAAGGATCAACTCAGCCTCCGGATATCCGACCACCTCGACGGCCTCGGCCGCTGCCTGGGTGACGACGAGGGCGTTCGGATCGGCGTTACCGATGTCCTCGGACGCCAGGATCAGAAGCCGGCGCGTGATGAAGCGGACGTCTTCGCCGGCAACAACCATCTTGGCCAGCCAGAAGACGGATGCGTCTGGATCGGAACCGCGTACCGATTTGATGAATGCGGAGATGGTTTGATAGTGGTCGTCAGCCTGCCGGTCATAGCGCAGCGGTCGGGCCTGCAGCGCTTCATGAATGCCGGCCCGGGTTACGTGCCGCCGTCCGTCCTGGCCGGCTGGAGCGCTCAAGGCGGCGGCCTCCAGGACGTTCAATGCTGTCCGAGCATCGCCGCTGACCAACCCCGAGAGCTCGTCGAGCGTCTCGTCGGCGATGTCCACATTGAGTGCGCCGATTCCGCGCTCGGGGTCGCGCACGGCGCGCCGCACAATGTCGTGGACGTCCACAGGCTCGAGAGGCTCCAGGCGGAAGATGCGCAGGCGTGAGCGGAGCGGGGCGATGATGTCGAAATGCGGGTTCTCGCTGGTCACCCCGAGCAGCGTGATCAGCCCCTCCTCGACGTGGGGGAGCAGCGCCGCCTGCTGTGCCTTGGACCAGCGGTGGATTTCGTCGACGATCAGCACCGAGCGGACGCGCCTGCGACGCGCCTCGGCCACAATGCCCTTGAGATCGCCAACGCCCTCGGTGACTGCGCTGATCGCGCGCACGACCACGCCGCCTGGGACTCCGCGCTGCTTCTGTTGAGCGATGAGCCGCGCCAGCGTCGTCTTGCCAGATCCTGGGGGGCCCCACAACACCAACGACCCGCTTTGCCCCAATTCGACGGTCCGCCGGAGCGGTTGGCCCGGCGCGAGCAGCTTAGCTTGCCCAACAAACTCGTCGAGGGTTCGCGGCCGCATCCGCGCCGCCAGCGGCTGGGCGGCCGCGTCGTCGTCGGCGAACAGGCCCGGCTGGGCGGCGAGATCGCTCACCGTCTTATTCTACGCAGTGCCGCGGCCCGCCGTGTCGTTCCTGGCCAAAACGGCGCTAACAGAATTCCGCGGCACGCTGGACCGCGGCGGCAAGCCCCGGCGGGTCGGACCTGTCGATTACGACTTCGGGCGTACGGTGCCACTTCGCACACTCGCGCAGACTGCCAGCGAGATCTGACACTAGCTCTTCACACGGTGCAACACCTCGCTCCAGGTAGAGCGCGCGGACGACAAAGCGACGTTCGAGTCGGTGCGCTTTGGCATCCAGGCGGCCGATCAACTTATCGCGGCGCAGGATCGGGAGCGTGAAGTAGCCGTACCGCCGCCTGGCGGCAGGCGTGTAGCACTCGATCGTGTAGTCGAAGTTGAACATGGCGCGAGCGCGCTCGCGGTGCCAGACGAGCGGGTCGAACGGCGACAGCGGACTTGTCAGGATTGGTCGTGGCGGATTGGCAAGCAGCAGCGCGTGGTCCGAGTGAACGTACCCTGGGTCGGGCCAGCCTTCCACCTTCACTTGAAGTAACTCCCCCTCATCAGCCAACGTGGCGAGGAGCTCCTCATCGCCACGCCTGCCGGTCCGGAAATAGTCGGCTACCCAGCGCGCCCGCGTCACGCCGAGTGCCCGGACCACCTTGAGCGCCAACAATCGGCGGACGGTGAGGCGGTCGGGTAGGTCGGCGTCGTCCCATGACGGCAGAATGCGCTCGCGGAGGTCGTAGATGCGCTGAAAATTGTGCCGACGGCGGATCATCAGCTCGCCGGTAGAGTGGAGCATCTCCAGCGCCCGCTTATCAGGCTTCCAGCCCCACCAGCCGCCGACGTGGCCCTCGGGTGTCGCGAAGTCGGCTGACCGCATCGGCCCGCGCTCGCGGATGAGTGCCAGCATCCGCTGCATGTCGTCGCGATGTTCGGCCACCCAGGCGCGGGCGCCGGACCAGCCCCACTCCGTCGCATACGTCGCCATGCGCGCTCGGTACAGTGGGTAATCCTCGATTGGGAGGAGGCAGGCAGCATGCGACCAGTACTCAAACAGGGCCCCCTCCGCGAGTAGCTCGTCGAGCCACCGCGGCTCGTAACTGCCGAGTCGGCTCCAGAGCACCAGGTAAGGGCTGCGCGCGACGACATTGATGGTATCGATCTGCAGAGCGCCCATCCGCCGGATCGTGGCGAGGACGGCGGCCTTGTCAACCGGCCGCTCGGGCCGTCGGTCAAGTCCCTGCGCGGCGATCTGGAGCGCGCGCGCATTCTGGAGGGAGAGATCCACCCCGCGTCTTTGTTGGCGCCGCTAGCGGAGCAGCTCGCGCACCGCTCGTGCGTCATTGCGGGCGGCGCCGTCACGCGCGATCTCGGCGGTCACCTTCTCACAAGCGTGGATGACGCTGGTGTGGTCACGGCCGCCCAGGAGCGTGCCAATCTGCGGCAACGAAAGACGGGCGTCCTCACGAAGCAAGTACATTGCGAGATGACGGGGCGCTACGACCTTCTGGTTGCGCGCCCTGCCGCGCAGGTCCGGAAGGCCGACGCCGAAGTGCCGAGCGACTGCCCCGAGGATGCTCTCCGGCGTGTGTCCTGTGTTTCGCGGCGGTTCTAGTAGCTCTTGGAGCGCTGCCGCCGCGACCTCCACGGTCAACTCGCATTGGTGCAGTCTGGCGTGGGCGAGAACCCGGTTCAACGACCCTTCCAGCTCGCGAATATTGCTCTGGACCTTGTGAGCGATGAACTCGACCACGTCATTCGGCATCTCACCGCGGCCATGCAGCTTGCTGCGCAGGATCGCGATTCGAGTCTCCCAGTCCGGAGCCTGGACGTCCGCGATCAACCCCATCTCGAACCGCGAACGCAAGCGATCTTCGAGCGTCGGAATTGCTTTTGGGGTCCGATCGCTTGTCAGGACGATCTGTCCACCACCCTCGTGGATGGCGTTGAAGGTGTGGAAGAATTCTTCCTGGGTGCGCTCCTTGCTGGCGATGAACTGAATATCGTCGATCATCAGCAGCCCAGCACGCCGGTAGCGTGCTCGGAAGTCATCGGTTCGATGCTCACGAATGGACTCGATCAACTCATTCGTGAACGTCTCGGAGGAGACGTAGACTACCGAGAGCCCCCGGCCCAGCACCTCGTGGCCAATGGCGTGCAGGAGGTGGGTCTTCCCCAAGCCGACCCCGCCGTACAAGAACAGTGGGTTGTAGGCCTCGCCCGGCTCGTTCGCGACGGCTTGCGACGCGGCGTGGGCGAGCCGGTTCGAATTGCCGACTACGAAGTGCTCGAAGGTATAGCGCGGATTAAGGGGGCTTCCGCCGCGCCCCACGCTGGCGAGCGGCTCAGGACTCTCGGCACGCCCAGCCCCGCGGTTGGTCTTGCCGTTGCGTGGTCCAGCCTGGGCGATGCTGCCATCGCCGGGCAGGCCGAACAGCCCGAAGCCCTCCGCATCCCCCCCGGCCCGCCCACCGCCGCTGACCAGCCTGAGCTTGCACGCCCGTCCCAGGACGTCGTACAGCACTCGAGTGATGGCCGGACGGAACCGCTGCTCGAGTGTCTCGCGCACCAGTGGGTTCGGCACGGCCACGACCATTTCGTCGCCATCGAAGCCGCTACCGGTGGTGCCGGCGAGAAACGATTGGAAATTGGCGCGATTCATATTGAGCTGAAGCTCGCCGAGCGCCGCATCCCAGATCTTGCCTGGATCCTGCACTACCGCTCCTGATCGGACTGCTGGAGAATCCAGTCTAGCAAAGCGCCGGACCGTGCTCCATCCGCTCCGCCGCTCGACGGGCGGCCTTTCGCGCGGACTTGGTGGTGGCGGACGCGCTCAGGACCGTGGCACGGTGCAGGCTGCTGCCATGGACCGACGCCGCCCTCGGGGCTGTTCTACACTTACGATGTGGATCCTACGTGTCCCGGGCCCAGCCGCGCGTTGGTGCTCAAAGCCCTGCTGAAGCCGCGTGAGGCCCGCGGCCGAGCCCGGGACGGCATCGAGTTGACGCGTCGTGCCTCCTGAGTTCAAGAACGACATCGATCGGTGGCGCAGCAATCTGGCGGCCGAACGGGACGCGTTAGCGCTGTACCTATCGCTCGCACAGGTGGAACAGGATGCCACTCGGCGCGAGATCTGGCGCGAGTTGGCCGCGGCCGAACAGCGCCACGCCGACCGCTGGATCGACAAGCTTCGCGCGGAGGGTCAGGTCGTGCGGGACGACTGGCGTCCGGGCTGGCGGCCACGCACTCTGGGGCTGATCGCTCGATTGTTCGGTCCACGGGCGGTTCTACCGGTCCTTTCATCACTCGAGGCCGGGGATGCCGATATGTATGTCGGCCAGGCCGATGCTCAGGACCTGGTCAAAGAAGAGGAGCATCTCGGCCGCGTCGTCGCCGCGATGGCCGAGGGCAAGCCGGCGGATGCGATCCTCCGTGAGGCTGACCGGTCGACCGATGGGGGTGCCTTGGACGGCGATGTGATGGCTCACGGCGCTGGTGCCCAGGCCGAGGTCCTGACGCCACCAGTCGGCGCGGCGCCAGTGGGGGCTGGGGCACACACGCATGCCAGCGCGCAGCACGGCACGCCTCCTTCTTCCGAGGATGCCGCACAGCCAGAAGGATGGCACGGAGGCGCCGCGGCAAACAATGGTGCGCTGCGAGCAGCAATCTTCGGCATCAACGACGGATTGGTCTCCAACTTCAGCCTGGTCATGGGTGTGGCCGGCGCCTCCGCCGGAAACCAGTTCGTTCTCCTGGCGGGCGTCGCTGGCCTGCTGGCCGGCGCCTCGTCAATGGCGGCTGGCGAGTACATCTCGATGCAGTCACAGCGCGAGCTGTTCGAGCGCCAGATAGCCCTGGAGCGCGACGAGCTGGAAGAGAATCCCGAGGAGGAGCAACACGAGCTGGCGCTAATCTACCGGGCCAAGGGCGTGCCAAAGGCGGACGCCGAGCGTTTGGCGCGCCACCTCATGCGGGACAAGGACGTCGCGCTCGACACGCTCGTTCGCGAGGAGCTCGGCCTGGATCCCGACGAGCTCGGATCCCCGTGGAAGGCGGCGGCGAGCTCGTTCACCGCCTTCGCATTTGGCGCCCTGGTGCCAGTGCTGCCGTACATGTTACTCGGTGGGATCTGGGCGTTCGTCACTAGCGCCATCCTCTGCGCGGCGGCGCTGTTCGGCGTCGGGGCCGGTGTGTCGCTGCTGACCGGCCGTGGCGTTCTCTATAGCGGCGCCCGCATGGTGCTAATCGGCGGTGTCGCCGCCGCGATCACGTATCTAGTCGGCGCTGTGATCGGAGTCTCACTCGTGGGATAGGCGTCGGCCCGCTAGCTACCTTCCTGAACGGGGAATCGACGACAGGAGGAAGGGGACTCGCCGGGCGCCAGCGGGAGGTGCTCGGGGGTATCCGCCAACCGCTCGCGGTGGTCGACCGGCTGGGCTTGTCCTTGATAGGCTTCCCAGCGTCCGCGCAGCTCTGCTTTCTCAGTTTCGAGCTGCTGGATGTTCGTCTCCAGGTCGGCGACGCGGCGCTCGAGCTCCTGCACCTGGCGTCGCCTCGCACGTAGCGCGATGCGGTGACGGACTTCACGGCCGAAGCCAAAGAGCAACGTGACCAGGGCGCCGAGCGTGGCGCAGAGCAGGACCAGGACGGAGATTGGCACGTCCTCAATCGCTAACCACAGGAACCGAATGGCAATCGGCGCGGAGTTCTGCGCCGCGAAGAGCGCGATGACGATGCCGAACGCCAGTGACCCGATCCAGTACGCTTGCATGCCCCACCGGCGTGTCGGGCGCGTAGCGTCGCGCCCCGACACTGGGATCCTAGAGAACCCGCCTGATGGCCGCCACGATCTCTTCCTTGTAGGGCAGGGCGGCCCGCTCGAGGGACTCGGCGTACGGAACCGGGACGTTCTTGCCGCACACGCGCTGCGGCGGGGCGTCCAGGTAGTCAAACGCGACGTCGACAACGCGAGCGATGATCTCGCCGCCGACGCCTCCCTGCTCATAGGCCTGGTGGCTGACGACGAGCCGACCGGTCTTTTTCACCGAGCTTACGATGGTGTCAATGTCAAGCGGTGACACGGTCCGTGGGTCGATCACTTCTACGCTGATGCCCTCGCTTTCGAGCTCCTCGGCCGCTTTGAGGGCTTCCAGTACCTGGGTGTGGATGCCCACGACGGTCACATCAGTCCCCTCGCGCTTGACATCGGCCTGGCCGAACGGGATCGTGTACTCCCCCTCGGGCACCTCGCCCTTGGTGAAGTACAGGACTTTGTGCTCCAGGAAGATCACCGGGTTGTCGTCCCGGATCGCGGTCTTGAGCAGGCCCTTAGCGTCTGCCGGGGTGGTTGGGACGACGACCTTCAGGCCGGGGATGTGGGCGAACCAGGCTTCGAGCGACTGGCTGTGCTGGGCGGCGTTGCCGCGGCCACCGCCCTGCTGGGCACGAATCACGACCGGAATACTGATCTTTCCGCCGAACATGTAACGCATCTTGGCGGCCTGATTGACGATTGGCTCCATCGCAAGCCCGATGAAGTCGACGTACATAATCTCCGCGACGGGCCGGGTGCCGGTCGCGGCCGCCCCGATGGCTGACGCGGCGATGATCTCCTCGGAAATCGGGGTGTCACGGACCCGCGCTTCCCCGAACTCCTCGACCAGTCCCTTGGTCACGCCGAAGACACCGCCACCGCCCCAGACGGCCACGTCCTCACCCATCACGAACACCGCCGGGTCGCGCCGCATCTCCTCGCGAAGCGCCTCGTTGAGGGCTTCCACGTAGGTCAACGTCCGCGCTCCAGTCTCGGTCCTTGGCGCCGTTGCAACGGCCATTGGAACTCTCCTTCAGGTGCGCACAG
>JAUJPG010000002.1:201889-216572 GCA_030447245.1 Chloroflexota bacterium
CCGTGCTCGAGCAGGTACGCCTTGAACCCGGCGATGGGGTCCTTTTTCCGCCATTCGTCGACTTCGGACTTATCGCGGTAGTTGAGCGGATCACCGACGTGATGACCGAAGTATCGATACGTGTTAGCCACGATGAAGGTCGGGCCGTCGCCAGCCCGCGCGCGCGCCACGGCCTCAGTTGCCGCCCGGTGGACGGCCAGGATGTCCATCCCATCGACCGGTACGCCAGGAATGCCGTACGCGACCGCTCGTACTGATGGGTCGGCAACCGACGTGAAGCGCGCGGCTGGCGCTGACATCGCGTACTGGTTGTTCTCGCAGACGAACACTACCGGGAGCTTCCAGATTGCCGAAAGGTTGCACGCCTCGTGCAGAACGCCCTGGTTGAGCGCGCCATCCCCGAAGAAACAGACGTTGGCGCGATCGGTCCCGAGCACCTTGGACGAGAGTGCCGCCCCGGTTGCGATGCCCATTCCCCCGCCGACGATGCCGTTGGCGCCCAGGATGCCACGGTCGACGTCGGCGATGTGCATGCTGCCGCCCTTGCCGCGGCAGTAACCGGTCGCCTTACCAAGTAGCTCGGCCATCATCTGCTTCATGTCGCCACCCTTGGCGATGCAGTGGCCATGGCCGCGGTGGGTGCTGGTGATGGTGTCATCGTTGCGGAGCGCGGTGCAGACGCCGACGCCAACCGCCTCCATGCCGATGTACGGATGAGTGGTCCCGCGCATCTGGCCCTCGCGGTAGATCTCGAGGGCGCGACTGTCGAAGCGACGGATCTCCCACATGTGGCGGTACATCTGGAGCATCTGCTCATCGGTGAGCGCTGGCGCCTCGGTCGCGATTGCCATCAGAACCTCCCCCTGTATTCCCATCCGGCTCCGGCCAGATTCCCTCGACAGCGGCCGGCCTTCGACGCAGCCTCGGCTGACCTCATGGTAGACCAGGGCCCACGACCGTTGCTACCCGGCGCTGCGCCGTCAGTCCTCCCGCATCTAAGAAGACTGGGATGGGACGTGCGAGCCCCGGCTGCTAATGGCTTGCGTACGGCTGGGTGCCAATCGCCGGGCTCTCCGAGACTTCGCGGCTCCATTCGGTGTGGAACGTGCCAGCCTTGTCAACGCGCTGATAGGTGTGAGCGCCGAAATAGTCGCGCTGGGCCTGGATCAGGTTGGCGGGCAGGCTTGGCTGGCGGTAGCTGTCGAAGTAGTCGAGCGAGGCACTCATGGCCGGGCAGGGGATGCCCAGGGCACGGCCAACCCGGACCACCTCGCGCAGTCCCTGGGTCCGTTGGTTGAGGAGTGGCGCGAACTCGGGTGCGAGCATCAAGTTCTCCAGGCCGGGGTTCTGCTTGAACGCTGCTTGGATGTCACCGAGCAGCCGGGCGCGGATGATGCACCCGCCCGTCCAGATGCGGGCGATCTCGCCCAGGTCGAGGCTATAGTCGTACTGCTGCGAGGCGGCCTGAAGCAGTGCCATACCCTGTGCGTACGAGCTCACCTTGGCCGCGTACAAACCGTGCTCCAACGCGGCGAGCAGCGATCCACTCTCTAGCGTCACGGAGCCGTCAGCCGGTCCGCGAAGCACCTCCGCTGCTCGACGCCGCTGCTCCTTGAATGCTGAGATGTTCCGCGCCCAGACCGCGGCGTCGATCGTCGGGATCGGCGTCCCGAGCTCGAGCGCGTCCTGGCTCGTCCAACGACCCGTGCCTTTCTGGCCGGCCTGGTCGGCAATCAAGTCGACGAGCGGAGTGCCAGACTCCGGGTCGACATACCCCAGGACGGACGCGGTGACTTCGATGAGATACGAGCTCAGGTCACCCTCGTTCCAGGCGCCGAAGGTGTCAGCGATCTCTCCGGCCGGCATGCCGAGACCGCGCCGCATGAGGTCGTACGTCTCGGCGATCAACTGCATGTCGCCATACTCGATCCCGTTGTGGACCATCTTCACGTAATGACCGGCGCTACGTGGACCGATGTAGGTGACGCAATCGCCGTACTCACTCTTGGCGGCGATCGCCCGCAGCATCGGTTCCAGCTCGCGATAGGCCTCGATGGGACCGCCGGGCATCATGCTCGGCCCCCACAAGGCCCCCTCTTCGCCGCCGCTCACGCCCATGCCGACGAAGCGGAGGCCTGAGTCGCGTAGCTCCCGCGAGCGGCGCTCGGTATCGCGGTGGAGCGAGTTGCCCCCATCGATCACGATGTCGCCGGCCGCCAGCAGGGGACGCAGCTGGGCGATGGCATCGTCGACTGGGGTGCCGGCCTTGACCATCAACAGCAACCGGCGAGGTTGCTGGAGCGCTCTGACCAGCTCCTCGACGGTGTACGCTGGCCAAACGTCCTTGCCGGCGGACGGGCCTTCGACGAACTCGCGGGTTCGTTCGCCGGTTCGGTTGAAGACCGCGATTGGGAAGCCATTGCGCTCGATGTTCAGCGCCAGGTTCTGGCCCATGACGGCCAGCCCGATCAAGCCAACATGCGCCCCGTTGTTCTCCGGCATGGTTTCAGCCCCTCCGAACGGCTGGCCCGAATCCCCGCTTCGCCGGTCTATCTCACGCTCGCTGGAGAGGAGAGCAGCGCCTCCCGCTTCGCAATGATCCCCTCCAACAGCTTGTCGAACGACTGGCTGAACTTTTCCACGCCTTCGCGCTCGAGCTGGGCGGTGACGGCGTCGTACTCAATGTTGTGCTCGGCGAGCGTCTCCAGGGTTCGGCGGGCGTCTTCAAGCTCTTCCTCGATGGTGAGGCGGACTACTCCATGGTCGCGCAGGCTGTCCAGGGTCTCTCGCGGGAGCGTGTTGACCGTGTCGGGACCGATCAGGTTCTCCACGTACATCAACTCCGGCAAGGCCGGGTCCTTGACGCTCGTGCTGGCCCACAGCGGACGCTGCACCATGGCCCCCTTGCTGCGCAACGCGGCGAAGCCGTCTCCGCCGAAGATCGTCTTGAACCGCTCGTACGCCAGCTTGGCGTTAGCGATCGCAGCCTTGCTGCGCAGGCGTTCCAGGTCGCCACGCTGTGTCGGATTGGGTAGCTTCGTGAGCCGTTCGTCAATCAACTCATTCACCAGCGTGTCGACGCGGCTGACGAAGAAGCTGGCGACCGAGGCGATGCGGCCAATCGGCTTGCCCTCGGCGGCACGACGCTCGAGCGCCGCGACGTAGGCGCGGGCGACGCGCTCGTAGTTTCGCAGCGAGAAGAGCAGCGTGACGTTGATATTCAGCCCTTCGTAGAGCAGCTGCTCGACGGCGGGCGCGCCCGCATCCGTCCCGGGCACCTTGATCATGAGATTTGGCCGGTCGACCATCTTCCAGAAGCGCCGAGCCTCTTCGATTGTCCCCTCAGTGTCATGGGCGAGCGACGGGGCGACTTCGAGCGACACGAATCCGTCCGCTCCGTTGCTCGCATCGTACACCGATCGAAACAGGTCGCAGGCAACGCGGATATCTTCGGCAGCAAGCCCCTCGTAGATCTGCAACGGCTCGGCGCCCTGTCCCAGGAGCCGGGCGATCGTCTCGTCGTAGTCATCGCCAGCCGCGATGGCCTGCTGGAAGATCGTCGGATTGGCAGTCATGCCGCGGAGCCCCTCCGCGATCAGCCGCTGGAGATCCCCACCGGACCCCAGCATGTTGCGCCGGATGTAGTCGAGCCAGATGCTCTGGCCGAGCTGCTGGAGATCGTGGAGCTGGTTCTGCTCTCGTTGCGTCATCACTGTGCCTCCGATGTTTACGGCGTCCGAGTGCGCCAACCCTCAGGGCATGCACACGCCGTGCCCTGAAACGGGTAGCAGTCGCAAAGTGGCAGAGGCGCCTGAACTCAGTCGCTCCATGTGAACGACTGATTGGCATAATGATGATAGATCACGACCGCTCGCGGCGGACAGCCCGAGCCAGGAGGGCGCGATGGTCACCGAGACGGCGAGCGCGGCCAGGACCGATCAATGGTACGAGCTCGCCCAACAACTCCGCGCCGACAGCATCCGAGCGACCACTGAGGCTGGATCCGGCCATCCGAGCTCCGCGATGTCGGCGGCCGACCTGGCAGCGGTCCTGGTCGCAAGTCATCTGCGCTATGACTTCGCGAATCCGGACCATCCTAACAACGATCACTTGATCCTATCCAAGGGGCACGCGGCCCCGCTGCTGTACGCGATCTACAAGGCGGTTGGCGCGATCTCGGATGAGGAGTTGCTGACTCTCCGCAAGCTGGGTAGCCGTCTGGAGGGACACCCGACCCCAGCCCTGCCGTGGGTCGACGTCGCGACTGGCTCGCTCGGCCAGGGTCTCCCGATCGGCGTCGGGGTCGCCCTCGCTGGAAAAGTCCTGGAGCGAGCGCCTTATCGCGTCTGGGTCATCCTGGGCGACAGCGAGATGTCCGAGGGCTCGATCTACGAGGCGATGAGCCGAGCTTCAGAGACGAAGCTGGGCAACCTGGTTGGAATCGTCGACGTTAACCGGCTGGGGCAGCGCGGTCCGACGGCGCTTGGCTGGGACACCGCGGCCTATGCAGCCCGGGCGCGCGCTTTTGGCTGGCGAGCAATCGAGATTGACGGCCACGACCTGGAGCAGATTGATCGTGCGTACCGCGATGCCGCGAGCAGTATCGACCAGCCGACGTTGATCGTGGCCAAGACGGAGAAGGGCCATGGGGTGGCTATGCTCGCCGACCAGGACGACTGGCACGGCAAGCCGCTCAAGAAGGACCAGTTGGCCGATGCACTTCTCGAGCTTGGCGGCGCGCGCGACGTCCGCGTCCAGGTTCGTCTACCCGAGGACAGCGCGCTGCCGAGTGCCTCCAGCAGCACTGAGCGCCACGCCCGCTCTCGAGGCGCGGCCGCCCTCCCGACATACAAGCTTGGAGACAAGAAGGCGACCAGGCAGGCGTACGGCGAGGCGCTAACGGCGGTCGGCGCCGAACGGCCAGACGTCGTGGCGATCGACGCCGAGGTTGGCAACTCGACCTACACCGAGCTCTTCAGCAGGGATCACCCCGAGCGGCACTTCCAGGTCTATATCGCCGAGCAGCAGTTGGTCGCCACAGCAGTCGGAATGAGCGTGCGCGGCTTCGTGCCGTTCGCAGCAACCTTCGCCGCGTTTCTCAGCCGAGCCTACGACTTCATCCGAATGGCCGCGATCTCCCAGGCAAACATCCGCCTGTGCGGCTCACATGCCGGGGTGTCGATCGGCGAAGACGGTCCGTCGCAGATGGCGCTCGAAGACCTGGCGATGATGCGCGCGGTCGGCGGCAGCACGGTCCTGTATCCGTGCGATGGCAACCAGACTGCCAAGCTGGTGCGAACGATGGCCGACCTGGATGGCATCTCCTACATTCGGACGACTCGCGCGGCGACTTCGGTTATTTACGATCCAGACGAGCAGTTTCCAGTCGGCGGCAGCAAGGTGCTGCGGCGCTCGGATTCCGACCAGGTCGCCGTGGTGGCGGCGGGCATCACGGTCCGTGAAGCGCTCGAAGCGCACGAGGAGCTGGGCAATGCAGGAGTCGCAATCCGCGTCATCGACGCCTACTCGGTCAAGCCGATCGACGCCGAGGCGCTCCGCGCGGCCGCCCGCGAGTGCCCGGGCGGAATCGTCGTTGTCGAGGACCACTGGATCGAGGGCGGCCTCGGGAGTGCCGTCCTGGAAGCGTTTGCCGACGGCTCCGTGGCCCTGCCGATCGTCAAGCTGCTCGGCGTGACCCACCTGCCGGGCTCGGGTACCCCCGACGAGCTGCTCGAGGAGGGTGGCATCAGCGCTCGACACGTCGTTGAAGCGGTCGGTGCTCTCCGCGGAAGGGTCGAGCGCAAGCTGTGAATCGCAGCCGGAGTCGGATGTCCAGCCCAAGGCTCTAGGCGCGGGCTGCGCGGATGCCAATCGACTTCGCGGGAGGGGTGCGCCTCGCGCTACTCGAGCCAGGGGCGCCGTGCCTCAGGCCGGCGACGGTCCCCGTGTGGCGAAGCTGTCCTTGTCTGGCGACGGGCCGTGTAGGCGCGGGTCGACCGGTTCCAAGTGCGTACCGCGCCCCCGTCGCGGTAGGTCGCTGAACGCACGAGGCACCACGCCCCGAATCGAGGCATCCAGCAGCTCGACCGGGTGGACGGCGGGAATCCGGCGTCCTTCGCGCTCGAGGCCGCTTACAAGCTGGAGAAGGCAACCAGGGTTGCTGGTCGCGACGGCTTGCGCGCCGGTGTCCAGGAGGTTGCGGACCTTACGGTCGCCGAGCTCGCGGGCCGGCTCGGGCTGGACCATGTTGTAGATGCCGGCACTTCCACAGCAGATCGCGGACTCGGCGATCACACGGACTTCCAGGCCGGGGATTCGCGCCAGCACGGCGCGCGGTTCAGCCACGACGCCCTGGGCGTGCTGCAAGTGGCAGGCATCATGGTAGGCGACTGCGTATGGCAGCGGCTTGTACGTCGCCCGGGGCTCCAGGTCGGCCAGGATCTCCGAGATGTCCCGCACCCTGGCGGAGAACTGCTCGGCGCGCCGAGCCCAGGCTCCATCGTCGCGCAAGAGGTGGCCGTACTCCTTGAGCGTGGATCCGCAACCGGCCGCGTTGATCACGACCGTGTCGACTCTGGCGCGCTCGAACACCTCGATCAGTCGCCGCGCTCGTTCGAGCGCTCGGTCTTCGCGTCCGCTGTGAACCTCCAGGGCGCCGCAGCAGCCCTGCTCGCGCGGCACGACGACCTCGCAGCCCTCGGACGCCAGGACACGAGCGGTGGCGACGTTGACGTCGCCGAAAAACACCTGCTGGACACAGCCCGCGATCATCCCGACCCGCCGGCGGCGGCTTCCCCTGGCACGAATCACCACCGGCATACTGCTGCGCAGGGCCCGCGCATCGATCGGCGGCATCAGCGCGTCCACGGCCTGCAAACGGTCCGGCAGGAGCTTGATCGCGCCGGTGCGGTAGACCAGATTCCGGAGGCCCGAGCCGCGGTACAACAGCAGCGGGGCCAGGAGCGCGCGCAGCCGGGTCGGGTAAGGGAATAGTTCGAAGATGAGCCGACGGAACAGCCGGTCCTCGGGCTCGCGCGTGAAGTTGCGCTCGACCTGCGCCCGTGTCGCTTCGATCAGCTTGTCGTACTGGACACCCGATGGGCAGGCCGTCACACAGGCCATGCAGCCCAGACAGCGGTCCCAGTGCTTGACGACCGTCTCGTTCAGCTCAACTTCGCCCTCGTTGACCATCTTCATGAGCTGAATGCGGCCGCGCGGCGAGTCCATCTCGAGGCCCCACAGGGTGTACGTCGGACAGGTTGGCAGGCAGAAGCCGCAATGGACGCAATCGGCAACCAGGTCCGGGTCCGGCGGGTGGTGATCGTCGAAGGCGCGGCCGCTGCTGACCCGCCCCTCGTCGGTGATGGTCGTCACGCGTGCTCTCCAAGAAAGCGTCCAGGATTGAGACTCCCGTTCGGGTCGAAGCGGGCCTTGATCTGTTGCATGACCGGTAGGGCGTCGGGCGCTGGCCCCCAGACGTCGAGGCGCTGCTTGACCGCGAGCGGTGCGGCGAGGATGATCAGCGTGCCGCCGCGTGCTGCCAGGCGCTTGCGCAACTCCATGCACGCGGCACGGAGCGATGCGGCGACGTCGCCGGTGCCCTTCGGCGTCGCGCGGACGAGGCCGAGCCCGTGAGCCTGGATCACGGCACTCACTTCCAAGCTCTCCTGCTCGGCCACATCCTCCAGCATGCGGATGAGCGCCGGAATCTCCGATGGCAGCACGCTGCAGCGGGCCACCAGGGCGCATTCGTGGCTCAACAACTCGGCGTGCAGACCAGACCAGTCCGACGCATCGAGCCTCCAAGGCTCCCCCAGCTTGTGGGCTTGGGCGAGCGCGAGCGCCTGGTCCCGCTGCGCCAGGACCGAGGGTTCGATACCAGTCAGCCGGAGGAGCAGCGTGCTCCCCGCACTGGTGCTCCAGCGGAGTGTGAGGCCGGTTGGGACGAGTGTGGAGTCCAGGACAGCGAGGATGAACGCGCCGGCGACCTCAGGCGTACCGGATTCCCAGGCGAGCGATTGGTTGGTGGCTGGCAAGGGGTACAGGCGGAATGTCGCCTCGACGATCACCCCGAGCGTCCCGAGCGCGCCTATCATGAGCTTCGGCAGATCGTAGCCAGCCACGTTCTTGACGACCTTGCCGCCGCCCTTTGCGATTGCCCCGTCGGCACGCACGATCGTGGCTCCAATCAGGAGGTCGCGAATCCCGCCGTAGCGCAGCCGCAGCGGTCCGCTGTCGTTGACAGCGATCAGCCCTCCAATCGTCGCCAGGTCAGCCCGCGGTACGTCTAGCGGCAGGAACTGACCTCGTTCCGCCAGCCTGTCGTTCAGGTCCTGAAGTGTGATCCCAGCCTGCACCGTCGCGGTCATGTCACCATCAGCGTGCTCGAGAAGCTGGTCGAGTCGGCGCATTGACACGATCAGGTCAAGCCTGGCGGGGATGTTGCCCCAGGTCATCCGAGTGCCGCCGCCGCGAGGAGCGATGGCGAGGCCGTGATGGTCAGCGTGGGCCACTACCGCGGCGACTTCAGCAGCATTGGCCGGCTCGACAACGAACGCGGGGCGGACGCCGTCAACGGCATCCGCGTCCCTGGCGGTCTCGACGTGCTCAGGCCCGACGAGCGCGGCCATCGACTCGCGCGTGGCTTGCTCTACGACCATGCGATCACCTGTCCGGTGGTACCCCGGTTGTTCAGAAGATCTCCGCCACCCCTGCCGCGACCAGCGGGTGCTCACGGCGGGGACCGGGGCGCTCGCCGCAGAGGCGGGGCGTCGGAAAGACCTTGCCTGGGTTGCTCAGGAGGTTTGGATCGAAGGCGCACCGCAGGCGGTTCATCGTGTCCAGGTCGGCCTCGTTGAACATCTTTGGCATATGTTTTTTCTTGTCCTCGCCCACACCGTGCTCACCGGTGATGCTGCCGCCGGCATCGACGCACGCCGTGAGGATCTCGCTCGCCACCTCCTCCGCGCGCTCGGCCGCGCCCGGAACGTCGCCGTCGTACAGTACGAGTGGGTGCAGATTGCCGTCGCCGGCGTGGAAGACGTTGGCGACACGCATCCCATGCATTTCCGCGAGCTCGTCGATGCGCCGCAGGACCCTGGGCAAGGCGGTCCTCGGGATGACGCCGTCCTGGACGTAGTAGTCGGGGCTTATCCGACCCATCGCCGCAAAGGCCGCCTTACGCCCCTTCCACATCAGCAGTCGTTCGTCGGCAGTGGCTGCGCGCCGCACCTGCCATGCGCCGTTCCGTTCGCAGATCTCCTCGGCCCTGTCAATCAGCGCGTCAACCTCCGCGGTGGGCCCGTCTAGCTCGACGAGGAGGGCTGCGCCGGCGCTTGTGGGATAGCCTGCGTGCGTCGCCTGCTCGACGGCCTGGATACTCAGGTGGTCCATCATTTCGATCGCGGCTGGGAGCATCCCGGCGGCGATGATCTCGGACACCGCGCCGCCGGCGTGGTCGGTCGAATGGAAGGCGGCCATGATCATCTGGACCGCCTCGGGCTTGCGGATCAGGCGCAAGGTGATCTCGGTCGCCACGCCGAGCGTGCCCTCGGAGCCAACGAAGACGCCGGGCAAGTCGTACCCTGGTTGGTCGAGGGTGGCGCCGCCAAGGTGGACGATCTCACCGTCGGGCATGACGACGGTCAGGCCGAGGACGTGATTGACCGTGAACCCGTACTTCAAGCAGTGGGCGCCGCCGCTATTTTCGGCGACGTTGCCTCCGATCGAGCACACCGACTGGCTCGACGGATCGGGTGCGTAGTAGTAGTTCTGGGTGGCCACACGCTGCGTCACGTGCGCATTGATAACGCCAGGCTCGACGACGATACGTTGATTTGGAAGGTCCACGCTGAGGATCTTGTTCATTCGAGCCAGGCTGATGAGCACGCCCTTGGCGTGGGGCAGCGCGCCGCCGGATAAGCCGGTGCCGCTGCCGCGCGCGACGAACGGAACGCGCTCGCGGTGGCAGACGCGGACGATGCCCTGGACTTGCTCGGTTGACGCCGGCAGGACGACTACGCCAGGAACGACCCGGTAGCTGGTCAGCCCATCCGACTCATAGGTCCTGAGCTGCTCCGGCGCTGTGAGCAGCCCGACGTCGCCGACGATCCGACGTAGCTCGGGGATGATGTGGCGTTCGATCATCTGCTATGCCCCAGCCCGACCGGCGGTGGTCATGCGTGTTGGCATCATCGAGACAGAACATAGCACAGGAGCTCTCCAGTCATCCGCTCATTCGGCTGCCTCGCCAAGCAATTTCTCAACAATCACGCAGTCGCGCCAGGCACCGTCAAGCTTGCCGTGGCGGCGATAGACGCCGACCTCGCGGAAGCCGGTCTTGCGGCACAACGCGAGGCTGGCGACATTCTCGGGAAAGATTCGCGAGACGAGTTTCCAGACGCCGCGCTCCTCGCAGGCGCGGAACAGCGCGACGAGCGCCGCCTGACCGGCGCCAATCCCGCGCGCCGAGCGATCCGCGTACACCGAGTACTCAGCGATGCCGGCGTAGCACGGGCGAGGTCGATACTCGCTGGCTCCAGCCCAGGCAATCACCGCGCCATTCCGTTCGGCGACGACGGTGGGATAGCGGTCACCGCGCTCGGCCAGTAATGCGCCGATCTGCTCGGGGCTGCGCGGCTCGGACTCGAAGGTCGCGATCCGCTCCTGTATGCCCTGGTTGTAGATTCGGGCGATCGCCGGGGCATCGTCAGGGCGGGCGCGTCGGGTGGTGATAGCTCCGTTCGTCATGCCGGTCGCACCTCCTTGCGCCGTCCGAGCCGCGCTAGTGGCACAAGGGCGCCCGCGCCGAGCAGGCCGACAACCCCGGCCAGCGTGAACGCCCCGCCGTAGCCGCCGCCCAGGTCGAGCACCAGCCCGGCGGCGATCGGTGCGATGGCGGTTGCCAGGAAACCGATGAACGCCTGCGCGGCCTGGGCCGAGCCGAGCTGGTCCGGCGGGGCAAGCTCGGTGATCGCGGTCGAGTAGACGCCCGAATCCGCTGCCACCAACAGGCCGTAGGCGCAACCGATCACGACCAGGAACGGCCAGTTGAGACCACCGAGCCATCCAAACCCCAGAGAGATAGCCCCGCTGGCCGTGGAAATGAGGATCCCGGCCCGTGGCCGTCCGATCCGGTCTGAGAGCCATCCGCCGAGCCACACGCCGACCGTCCCGAGACCTGCCATGAGCGCCGCCCACTTGCCGCCCTCGGCCGCGGATTCAACGTTGTCCACCCCCTGGGAGGCGAGTACGCTCGCCAGGAACGCCGCCAGCCAGCCTCGTGACACGTACAGCTCCCAGGAGTGACCGGTGTAGGCCAGGATCGTGCGCAGGACTGGCTCGTGTCGCAACACGGTAGGCGATAGCCGCCCCTTGCTGCCTACCGGTGACGGCGCGCCGCGCGTGGCGAGGACGGCTAACGGCAACGCGACGATCGAGATCGCCCCGAGCAGGTAGGCGGCTCCGCGCCAGCCGAATGATGGTAAGAGCGCGCCGGTTGCCCAGAGCGAAATGGCTGCTCCCAGGTAAAAGGCGGAGACGTAAACGCTGACCGCCAGCCCTCGGCGCTCAGGTGGAGCAGCCGCCGCGACCACCCGCACGCCCGGCATGTACACGCCAGCCAGCCCGACGCCGGCCAATGCGCGCAGTGCCGACGCGCTCCACACGCCGTGAGCGAGCAGCGGAAACAGCAGGAACGCGACGGTCACGCCGAGTGAGCATGCGGCGATGACACGCCCGGCCGGTACCCGGTCGGTCAGCGGCAGGACCAACAGGACGGCGGCGACGTAGCCGACCTGGTAGGCGGCGAACACGATGCCGAGCTCCGTCGCGCTCGCGTTCCACTCGTCTCGCAACAACGGCAGGGCTGTCGCAACGACGTTGGAAGGCAGCAGAGCCAGGGCCAGGACCGGACCGAGCAACCACGCGGCGCGGTTCACCACGTGATCATTATGATTCACCTGATGTAACTCACCCACATTGGTGGGCGCCGACCTCACGCTCAAGCGCCGAAGAGGAGCCGCGATGAATGACCGTGATTCCAACCCGTCAGGCGTGGCAGGCGCCAGGCGCACTCCACACGCGCTTATGCGCCGCGTGGACTGGGACGCCCTGACCAACGAAGCCGCCGACACCCTCTCCCGCTACGTCAAGATTGACAGCTCCCACCCGCGCGGTCGGACGGTGGAGACGGCTCAGCTCTTAGCGGAGCGGCTCGCCGAAGTGGGCATCGAGTCGCAGGTGTACCAGACGGGTACTGAAGGCAAGGTCAATCTCGTGGCTCGGCTGCGCGCGGCCGAGCCGGTCGGCAAACCGCTGCTGCTCAGCAGCCACATGGACGTTGTCCAAGCGACCGCCGCGGACTGGACGTTTGACCCCTACTCCGGCGAGATCGCGGATGGCTACGTCTACGGTCGAGGCGCGTTGGATGACAAGGGAATGGGCGTGATGGAGCTCATGACCATGCTGGTCCTGCGGCGGCTCGACGTGGAGCTGCGACGCGACGTGATCCTGCTCTGCACCTGCGACGAGGAGATCGGTAGTACGCTCGGTGCCAAGTGGATGGTTGACAACCATTTCGACGACCTGAATCCGGCGTTCATGCTCGACGAGGGCGGCACCGGCAGGCGGGGATTCTTCAGCGTCGGCGACGTGTTCGAGGTGACGGTTGACGAGAAGCGGGCGGTCCGATTGCGGATGATCGCGCGGGCCGACCCAGGGCACGCCTCGCAGCCCTGGCCGGAGGCGGCCACCCATCGGCTGGTGCGGGCAGCCAACGCGCTACTGGACCAGCCGCCGGAGGACCGCGAGTGCGCCCCGGTGGCCGAGATGCTCCGGCGACTCGGTCCACAAAGCCGGGACGAGATGGCCAGCCACCGCGCCTCGGCACCTCTGCTTCACGATACCGTCAGCCTGACCATGATGCAGGGCGGATACAAGATCAACGTCATTCCGGAGCAGGCGGAGATGAGTTTTGATTGTCGGTTGCTGCCCGACACTGACGAGCGAGCGTTCGTGTCGAACCTTGAGCAGGTTATCAACGATCCGGGCGTGCGTCTTGAGGTGAGCTGGCCCAACGCGGCGTCGCACACGGCACCGTGGGACGGGGAGCTGGCGACGGCGCTGGAGCAAGCCTGCGTGAGCCAGGCGCCTGGCAGCCTGGTCACCCCCTCGATCTGCGTGGGCGGGACGGACGCTCGCTTCTTCCGCGAGCGCGGGGTCCCGGCCTACGGGCTGGTGCCGGGCCTCTTCACGGCCGAAGACATGAAGGGCTACCACGGGATTGACGAGCGTCTATCGCTTGCCAACCTCCAACTGGGCTGCCGCATCATCCTCGACGCGACGCTCCAAGTCGCCGCTCGTGACTAACTAGCGCACGGTGACGATCGCGGCGGAACCGGGCCTCTCAGTCGTGATCGTCGCGTTCCGCAGCGGGGTGACGTTGCCGGGCTGCCTTGCCGCGCTGCGCCGCGCCACGCCTGCCGCTACCGAGCTGATCGTCGTCGACAACGGCGCCGAGAGTGCCACGACCGATCTGGTGCGCGCGTGCTGGCCTGACGCGACGGTCATCCACAACCCGGTCAACGTGGGGTTCGCAGCGGCGGTAAACCGCGGGGTTTCCGTCGCGCGCGGCCGCCACGTCTTGTTGCTCAATCCCGACGCTGAGCCAGAGCGGGACGCACTCAAGATCCTCACTGAGGTGCTGGTTGCGAGGCGCGACGCCGGCATCGTGGCACCACGGCTGCTCGACTCTGAGGGGCAAACCGTTCTTTCCTGCTATCCGTTCCTCACGCTCGCGACAGTCGCGTGGCGGCATTTTCAGATCTATCGGGTGCTGCCGAACGTCGTGCTCGGTCGCTACCGACCCCGCGCATTGCAGGCAAGCGCCCCGTTTCGGGTCGACTGGGCGCAGGGCGCCTGCCTCCTCATTCGCCGAGAGGTGTTTGAGCAGATTGGGCCGCTCGACGAGCGCTTCTTCCTGTACTGCGAAGAGGTGGACCTCTGCCGGCGCGCGCTGCGGGCAGGCTGGCGCACGTGCTACGTACCCGCCGCCAGAGTGCGGCACGCCGAAGGTGGCAGCAGTCGACAGGTCGTTCCACTCAAGTTGGCCTCGCACTACTTCAGCAAATTGCTGTACTTCGACAAGCATGCCGGTCCCGGGCAGACGAACGTGCTCAGGCTCCTGCTGCTCGTGGACCTTGCTCTGCGGATCGTCTATCGGCTCTTCCGCCCCGCACCCGACGCGCGGGAGCGGATCGTCAGCTATCGAGCGATTGCTCGCGCGCTGCTGGCCGATCGGCCCGCCAGAATTGTCACGCGCTGGCGTGCTCTGGGAGCGAGCAGCAGAGAGGGTGAGCAGGCGCTGCCCGCCAACTGCCGGCTGGCGCGCGACTAGGCGCGGTGAGTTCGATTCCTCCCGCCCGTCAGTTCTCTCGGACAGCGGCTGGCGAGCGGCGTTGGCCCTCGCTCCTGTCTCTACGCTGTGTGATCCAGCACCCGGCTGATCATCATGCCGCCAAGCAGCGCCCCGAAGGGAGCCCCGACGCCCAGCACGGTGACGTCAGCGGCAGCACTGGTCAGGGCGCAGAAGGCGCCCCAGGGGTGCCGCTCCTGGCCGACCGAGCGGCGAAGCGACGCCCTGAGAGTCGGTCCCCGCGCGAGTCCGGCGACCACGCTGGGGTCG
>JAUJPG010000043.1 GCA_030447245.1 Chloroflexota bacterium
CCTCGTCGCCGCTCAACGTATGAACGGCTCTGCGCATGAGAACTGACCCACTAGACTGCGCCCTCCAGGAGTGGACGACCAGGCTTGAAGTAGGCCACCCCCGTCGATGGGGCCGCCGCGGCGGATCGGCGAGGCAGAAGGGAAGAGAGGCGGAGGATGCTGGCGTTCGTGGCTCGGCGGCTAGTTCAATCTATCCCGGTCGTGTTCCTGTCAAGCGTCATGGTGTTCCTGCTGCTCCACCTCGTGCCGGGCGACCCGGCCGTGGCGCTGGCCGGCTCGGATGCCTCGCCGGACACGGTGCTGGCGATCCGCGCCGAGCTCGGACTGGACCGTCCACTGCCGATCCAGTACGGGATCTGGATCGGCCGGGTGCTTCAGGGCGACCTCGGCCGCTCGTACGCGAGCAAGTTGCCGGTCGGCGAGCAGATCGCCCAGCGCATTCCGGCGACCCTCGAGCTGACCGCCGCGGGGCTCGTCTTGGCCTTGCTCGTGTCGATCCCGACCGGCGTCCTGGCCGCGGTCAGGGAGCGCGGTCCGGCCGACTGGCTCGTCTCGACGTTCAACGCCTTCGCGATCGCGGTGCCTAACTTCTGGTTCGGCATCTTGATGATCATCCTTTTTGGCCTCGTCCTTGGCTGGCTGCCGCCATCCGGCCGCGGCGACTTCGGGCAGGAGCCAGGTCAGGCCTGGAAGTTCCTGATCCTGCCCGCGGTCACGCTGGCCTTGAACCAGTCGGCGATCCTGTCGCGCTTTGTGAAGTCCTCGATGCTCGAAGTCATGCACGAGGACTACATCCGAACGGCCCGTGCCAAGGGCCTTGGCGAGTGGCTCGTGATCCGACGCCACGTCCTCCGCAACGCGCTGGTGCCCGTGGCGACGGTCCTCGGGATTCAGTTCGGGCGCCTGCTCGGCGGGGCAATCGTCGTCGAGTCGGTCTTCGCCTGGCCGGGCCTCGGCCGGCTCATTCTGCAGGGCATTGGCAACCGCGACTACGCGATCGTCCAGGGGGCGCTGCTGCTGCTGGTGGTCACCTTCGTCGTCGTCAACCTGATGACTGACTTGCTGTACGGCCTGCTCGACCCGCGGATCCGCTTCTCACGCGGGGTTGGCCGCTGATGGCGGGCCCGATCCCGAGGCCCGTCGAGCTGGCGCCGGCACGGGCAAGGGCGTCCTCGTGGCAGCGCCCGCGTCATCCGCTTTCGCTGGCGCTTGCGCTGACCCTGCGCAACCCGATGGGACTCTTCGGGCTTGGGCTGCTGCTCCTGCTCATCGTCGTCGCCCTGGGCGCTCCGATGGTTGCGCCGTTCGACCCGATCGAGCAGCATCGCGGCGCCGAGCTGGTGCCGCCCGGAGCACCCTACCGCCTTGGCACTGACGAGTTCGGCCGCGACATCCTCAGCCGGATCATCTTCGGAACCCGCATCTCCCTCCTCGTCGGGATCGTCGCGGTCGTGGTTGGCGCCGGCGTGGGTGTCCCGAGTGGTCTCGTCGCAGGCTACTTCGGCGGCTGGGTTGACGGCGTCATCATGCGCTTGTGGGACGCTCTGCTGGCATTCCCGGGCATCCTGACCGGCATCGCCGTGGTCGCGGTGCTCGGGCCTAGCGCAGTGAACGCGGCCCTGGCGCTGGCGATCGTCAATATGCCTGAGTTCTCGCGTTTGACCCGCGCGGTAGTGCTGCGCGAGCGCGAGCGCGACTATGTCCTGGCCGCTCGCTGCCTGGGCGGCAGTGACCGTCGGTTGATCGTTCGCCACCTGCTGCCAAACTGCCTGGCTCCGCTGCTGGTCCAACTGAGCCTGGCGATGGGCTTCGCGGTCCTACTCGAGGCGGCGCTCTCCTTTCTCGGACTGGGTACGCAGCCGCCGGCCCCGTCCTGGGGCGGAATGCTCAACGACAGCCGAACCTACCTCCGTCAGGCGCCCTGGTACGGCATCTTTCCGGGCATTGCCCTGGCGGTCATGCTGGTCGGATTGAATTACCTGTCTGACGCGTTGCGCCAGGCCCTGGACCCGCGCCGGATCAACGTCGCCGGCTAGCACGGATTGATGCTGGGGGGAGGAGCAGACAACCGCGAAAGCGCCGGGTCGTTCGCCAACGGCCCCAGGAGCCCTTCACGAACACTTCCCACGGAACTCGGCAAGGGAGGATTGCCATGGAGCCCGCCCCGCATCGAATGATGACCCGTCGAGCGCTGATCCAGGTTTGCGTCGGGGGTGTTGCCGCCTCGCTCGCAGCGGCCTGCGCGCCGATCGCCCCGGCCAACCCGACGGCCGCCCCGGCCAAGCCGGCCGAGCCGGCGGCGCCCACGCCAACCCAGCCGGTCGCTGGGGCGATCAAGCCGGGCGCCGGCGCCACGGTCGCACCCGCCGCCGCTCCGACCGCGGCCCCGGCCGGGCAGCCCCGGCGGGGCGGTCGACTCGTCGTCGGCCAGGTCGGCGACAACAGTGTCTTCGACCCGCACATCCAGCAGCCGACCACCTTTCCGTTCCTCGACAATCTCTTCTCCACGCCGATTCGCTACGACGCCGAGATCAAGAGCCATCCCAGTTTGGCCGAGTCGTGGCAGCTGAGCGCGGACGGCAAGAGCTTGACGATGAAGATCCGGCCGGGCGTGAAGTTCTCGACCGGTCGAGAGCTGACCGCCGAGGACGTTAACATCAGCCTTGAGCGTGCCCAGGACCCGAAGGTCGGCTCGCTGTTCCGGCCGCAGGCAGCGCTGGTCACCCACGCCGAGAATCCAGACCGATCCACCGCGGTCTGGCACTTCGACAGCGCGTTCCCGGGTGCCTTTGATTTGCTGGCGCGCCTGTTCGTCGTCGATCGTGAGGGCATCAACGACAACGATTTCCGCAAGCGCGGCAACGGCACTGGACCGTTCATCTGGACCGAGTGGCAGCCGGGCGAGCAGGCGCTCCTGAAGCGGTCGACGGCGTACTGGGAGCCTGGCCTCCCGTACCTCGACGAGATCCAGGTGCGGAGCTTCGGCGACGCCAACGCGATGGCCGCCAACCTGGAGGCCGGCGCGATCGACATCGTCTCGCGCTTGCCGACTACCGAGGTCGCACGCCTCAAGCAGAACCCCAGCCTGCGCGTCTTCCAGCCGCCGATCCGGCTCTTCTACGACGTGCTGTTGGCGACTCACAAGCCGCCCTTTGACAACAAGCTCCTGCGCCAGGCGATCAATTGGTCCATCGATCGCGAGACCTTCGTGCGCACGGCCGTCGCCGGGTTGTCCCAGGCGACGGCCCAGCCGTTCCCACCACACTCCTGGGCCTGGTTCCAGGAGCTGGACAAGACCTACACCTTCGACCTCGACAAGGCTCGTGCCCTGGTCACCCAGGGCGGCTACCCGAATGGCCTGGACGTGACCTGTATGACCGTCAGCGCCCGTCAGCGAGAGCTGACCGCGCTGGCCCAGATCCTGGCCGCCGACCTGGCCAAGATCAACGTCAGGGTGAGGATCGAGGACGTCGAGCCGGCCGTCTACGACCCGCGCCATCTGGCCGGCGAGTTCGAGATGGCGACCCACAACTACGGGCGTGCTAACCTCGACCCGAGCACCCTGTTCCGCGGCGCGGCTGCCTGGCACGCCGGGACAGGGATGACCAAGTTCGACACGCCAGATTACCGCCGCCTGCTGGCCGACGCCGAGTCCAGCTACGATCGCGAGGAGCGTAGGCCGAAGTACAAGAAGCTGGTGGAGTACATCCAGGACGAATCGTTCGTCATCCCTGTCGCGCCCAACCCTGAATTCTACGTCATGCGCAATCGCGTGCAGGGCTACACGACCGACGGCGAATCCAACATGTCGATGCGAGGAACCTGGCTGGAGAGCTAGCAGACACAGGTCGCGTCAGTGTCGAGGAGGGGATATGGAGTCCAAGCGGAAGGTCGGCTACATTGGCCTCGGTTTAATGGGAGGCGGCATGGCCCGCCACCTCTTGAGTCGGGGCTTTCCGCTCACGGTCTACGATGCCCGCCCGGAGGCCGTCGAGGACCTGCGGGAGTTCGGCGCTGAGGGGGCCGGCTCGCCTCGCGAGGTCGCCGAGGCCTCGGAGGTGGTCGTCACGAGCCTGCCGAACCCGGGTATCGCCGAGACGGTCGCGCTCGGGCCGGACGGCATCGTCCACGGGCTCCGCCCGGGCATGGTCTACATCGACATGAGCAGCATCGACCCGGCCACGACCCGTAAGGTCGGGGCGGAAGTTGCCAGGCGGGGCGCCCACATGCTCGACGTGCCGGTCGGCAAGGGGCCGCCCGCCGCGGCCTCTGGCGACCTGACGCTGATGGTCGGCGGCGACCCGGCCGTGGTCGAGTCGTGCGACGACGTCCTGAGCGCCCTGGGCTCCCAGCGGTTCTACTGCGGCCCGCTCGGCAGTGGGGTCACGGTCAAGCTGGTCAACAACCTCCTCTCGTGCAGCATCGCCGCCCTGGCCGGCGAGGCGATGGCGATCGGGGCCAAAGCCGGGCTCGACCCCGCGGTGATGTACGCTGTCATGACCAACACGGCCGCAGACAATTGGCACCTGCGTCACAACTTCCCGACTAAAGTGTTCACCGGTGAGATGGAGCCGGGCTTCAAGCTGTCGCTTGCCCACAAGGATCTCACCCTAGCGACCGCCCTGGCCGCATCGCTCGGCGTGCCTTCGCTGATCGGGACCGCGGCGCACCAGCTCCACACCCTCGCCATGGGCGCCGGCCTCGGCGACCAGGACCAGACCGCCTGCATCAAGGTGCTGGAAGCGTGCACCGGCGTGCCGGTACGCACGTCCGAGGGCTGACCGGTCGGGTGCCGCGCCCGTGCCCCAAGGCCGGACCGCACCCGCCGGGGATCTCGATGCCGAAACGCCCGAACGTGTCGTGGTCCTGCGCTGACCGAGGCGCTTCGACGCCACGATCCGCGCCGTCGACGATGGCCCACCCCGGGTCATGCCGTGGTGACGACCGTCACCGGTCCAGCCAGAGGGCGGTGGCGAATACCAGGTTGAGCATGGCGCCGATCAACCATCCAGGTCCCTGGGTTGTCGGCTCACGCGGCGGCGAGTCAATCGCCAGGCACCATTCCGCTACACGGGAGGACGGCGGCGGCACTCCAGGCTCCATGACCTAGATGGTGGGGGAGAGATGGCGTCGATCAGCGAGTATCCGGAGGGCACGGCCTTCACCGGCGTCGCCGGGCGGACCGTCGGCGAGTCAACGCCGGCCTGGCCGGTCCCGCCCCAGGCCCGGCCAGGCGCGCCAAACGTCGTGCTCATCCTGCTGGACGACGTCGGCTTTGCTCAATTGGGCTGCTTCGGCTCAGACATCGCGACGCCCACGTTCGACCGCCTGGCAACGAACGGCCTCCGCTACCGGGACTTCCACACCACCGCGATCTGCTCGCCGACCCGCGCTTGCCTGCTGACCGGCCGTAACCACCACTCGAATGGCGTCGGAATCATTCCGGAGATGGGGACCGGCTTCCCCGGCTACACCAGTCTGATGTCCCGGGAGAACGGGTTCCTCTCGGAGATCCTGCTGCGCGAGGGCTACGCCACGCTCGCGGTCGGCAAGTGGCACCTGACCCCGGCCAACGAGTACACGGCTGCCGCGCCGCGGGCGCGCTGGCCGCTCGGCCGAGGCTTCGAGCGGTTCTACGGCTTCCTGACCGGCATGACCAACCAGTGGGCGCCGGACCTCGTCCATGACAACCACTTCATCCCGCCGCCGCGCACGCCCGAGGAGGGGTATCACCTGAACGCCGACCTGGCCGATCGAGCGATCGAGTTCGTCAAAGACCTGAAGTCGGTCGCGCCGGACCGCCCATTCTTCCTGTACTACTGTCCTGGCGCCGGCCACTCGCCGCACCATGTCGAGCGGGCCTGGATCGAAGGATACCGGGGGCGGTTCGACCAGGGCTGGGACGCCTGGCGGGAAGAGGTCTTCGCCCGCCAGCTCGAGACCGGAATCGTCCCGCGCGGCACCGGGCTTTCCTCTCGGCCGGCCTGGGTCCCGGCCTGGGACTCGCTCTCCGACGATGAGCGTCGGCTGTACGCGCGCCAGATGGAGGTGTACGCCGCCTTCCTGGAGCAGACCGACCACCACATCGGGCGGGTCATCGACTTTCTGGCCGAGATCGGCCAATTGGACAACACGTTGATCGTCGCCACCTCGGACAACGGCGCCAGCGCCGAGGCCGGACCGCAGGGCTCGTTCAACCATCTGCTCTTCGTCAACGGCATCCAGGCGACCGTGGAGGAGAATCTCCAACACCTCGATGCCTGGGGGGACCCGACCACCTACCCGCACTACTCGTGGGGGTGGGCCTGGGCCGGCAACACGCCGCTGCGTCGCTGGAAGCGCTACCTGCACCAGGGCGGCATGAGCGACCCGCTGATCGTCCACTGGCCGAAGGGCATCCAGGCCAGGGGCGAGGTGCGTGGCCAATACGCCCACGTGGTCGATGTCGTGCCGACCGTGCTCGAGGCGCTCGGGATCGAGCCGCCGGCCGAGATCAACGGCGTGGCGCAGCGACCGATCGAGGGCGTCAGCTTCGCCCACACGTTCGACGACGCCGAGGCGCGGTCGAAGAAGACGGTCCAGTACTACGAGATGATCGGCTCGCGGGCCTCTGGCAGGACGGCTGGAAGGCGGTGGCCGAGCAGGAGCAGGGCGTGGACCTGACTGACGCGGCGCTGGCGGCCCAGCGGTGGGAGCTGTACCACGTCGCCGAAGACTTCTCCGAGTGTGAGGACCTGGCCGAGCAGCATCCCGACAAGCTGCGCGCGCTGATCGACCGCTGGTGGGCCGAGGCCGGGAGGTACAACGTCCTGCCGCTCGACGCCAGATTTCAGGCCCGGTTCTCCGAACCGAAGCCCCCTCTGGCCGGAGCCCCGTCGCCCGGCGAGGCGAGCCGCTACGTCTACTACCCGGATGCCGCGCCGGTGCTCGAGTACCAGGCGGTGAAGGTGCTGAACCGCTCGCACACGATCACGGCGGAGGTCGCGATCCCGACCGGGGGTGCCGAGGGCGTGCTGCTGGCGCAGGGCGGCCGGTTCGCCGGCTACTCGTTGTACGTGCAGGACAGACGGCTGCACTATGTGCACAACTACCTTGGGCTTCAGGAGCACCGGATCAGCTCGGCCGAGGAGCTACCGACCGGCCGGCTGACGTTGCGTTTCGTCTTCACGAAGTCGGGCGAACACCAGGGTAACGGCGCGCTGTTCGTGGACGACCGACAGGTCGGGGAGGGCGAGATCCTGCGGACGGTGCCTCACCTGTTCGACCACACCGCTGAGGGCCTCTGCTGCGGCTACGACAGCGGCCTGCCGGTGACCGACGAGTATCGGTCGCCGTTCCGCTTCACTGGCACGATCGCGCGCGTCGTGGTTGACGTCAGTGGCACACCATACGTCGACCCTGAGGCCGAGGCCCGAGCGGCGATCGTGGCGGAGTAGGCGGTCGGCGGCCGGGACCAGCCCATCCTGGCTGGTCCCGGCGGCCAGGGCGAGCAGGCGTTCCAGCAGCCGGACACGGTGCGCTCCGTAGACACCGGGTTGGATCACACCCCGGCGGATCGTTAGGCCAGCCCAGGATGCAAGGGAGAACCACAATGGCGCAGGTGACACGCAGGCAGTTTGTTCACTGGTTCGGCGGGGCGGCCGGGACGCTCGCTCTCGCGGGCTGCGCCCCAATTCAGCCTCCAGCTCCGGCTCAGGCGCCGGCCGAAAAGGCGCCGGCCGAGGCAAAGCCGGCCGCGGCCGTCCCAACCGCCTCGGCCGCGGCCGCCGAGGCAGCCAAGCCGGCGCCTGCGCAGCAGGGGTCGGCGCCCAGGCGCGGCGGGACCCTGACCTGGGGTCGGCCGCACGACGTGATCCACTTTGACAGCTCGCAGCTCTCGGTCACGCAGGAGCCGATCTTCCTCCAGATCTTCGGCACGCTGGTCCGTCTCGACCGGGACGTGAAGCCACAGCCAGAGCTGGCCGAAAGCTGGGACCTGAGCTCGGACTACAAGCGGATGCAGCTCAAGCTGCGCAAAGGCGTGACCTTCCACAGTGGCAAGGAGCTGACCGCCGACGATGTCGTCGCGACGATCCAGCGGTATCAGGACGCGACGACGGCCGCCAACATCCGTCCCCAGATCCAGCGCTTCAAGGAGCCGAAGGCGGTGGACCGCCACACGCTCGAGATAAGCTTCGAGGAGCCGATGGCGACCGTCTTCGACGCCCTCGATCTGATGTACGTCTGGGACAAGGACAACTTCGAGGCGATCAAGCAGCAGCCGAACGGCACCGGGCCGTTCAAGCTGGCCGAATGGCAGCCCGGCAACCAGGTGCGCCTGGTCCGCCACGACGGCTACTACAAGTCCGGTCAGCCCTATCTCGACGAGATCGTCCTCAAGGCATTTCCAGACTTCGAGTCGCTGGTCATCAACCTCGAGGCTGGCGCGGTCGACCTGGCCAGCCCGCTCCGCCCGCGCGATCGGCCGCGTCTAGAGTCGGGCCGGGGGTATCAGGCCATCGTCGGGCCGCCAGGCTCGCTGGTGTTCGACGTCATCCTGAACACGACTCGCGAGCCGTTCGGGGACAAGCGGGTCCGCCAGGCCGTCTCCTACGCCGTCAACCGCAAGCGCTTTGTCGACACGTACCTGGCTGGCCTGAGCGAGCCGTGGAGTCTCCCCTGGCCGCCCCATTCGCCCGCCCACGACCGACAGCTCAACCAGCATTATGCCTACAATCCCGAGCGGGCTCGCCAGCTCCTGGCGGAGGCCGGACACTCCAACGGCTTCGAGACGACGATCTTTACGACGCGCTCGCGCCCGGGCTACGCTGAGCTGGCCGAGCAGATCCAGAATGACTTGTTACAGGTGGGCATCCGATCGAGGCTCGACCTCCAGGAAGAGGGCTCCTGGCGACCAAAGTTCATCGACGGCGATTTCGCGGTCGCTACCCACACTTTCGGACGCTCCGGCAAGCACCCGGCCTCGGCGTTTGAGCAGGCGGTCGTGTGGCGGGCCGACAAGAATTCGGCCAGCTTCGTCAACGACGAGTACCGGCGGCTGGCGGCACTGGCGTCGACGACCTTCGACGCGGCGCCCGCCCGAGAGATCTACGACCAGCTCAACCGCATGATCATCGACGAGGCGTTCACGCTGTCGATCGCCCCGGATGTCAAAGTCTGGGGTATCCGCGACCACGTCAAGGGTTACCAGCTCAACCTGGAGGACTGGGCGCTCATGGAAGCGGCCTGGCTCGACAGGTAGCCGTGCCGGACGCGCTGACCGAGGCTGGACGGATCGCTCGAGCGGGGCGAGGATGGAACGGACGTCCGGTCGGCGGGCGGCGTGGGACGGCCCCGCACGGGTGTCAACGCTTCGGCTCGATGAGGCCGCCTTTACATTCCTCCGATCGTCGATGGAGCTTGCTCGCGGTGCGCCACGGCCCCCCCCACCAGGGGGGCCCCGGAGCCCCGAAGCACCAAGCCGCCAAAGATAATGGGAACCAAAACGTGAGCGGGCGATCCCGAATTAGCGCACGACCGGGTGGGTTTGCAGGGTTTCGGCGGAATTATGGGCCAGGCGACGCCCCACCAACGCACGGGGCTGCTCGCAGATCGGGATCGTGAAGCACTCGTCGAGGACGAATTCCATGATTCGGCGGTAGACCGCTCGGCGCTGCTCGCGGTCGGCCCGGCGGCCGGCTTCCTTGATCATCGCCTCGTACTCCAGCGATTCGAACTTGGTCCAGCTCCTTTCGGGTGCCAGGCGATCGCCCCGGTGAACAGCGAGCCCGGGGTCCTTGTTCGCCCGCCCGTAGCTGTGGATGGCCAGGTCGAACTCCGAGGCACGGTGGCGCGGCTCGTAGACCGCCACCTCGACGTCCTCGATCCGGGGCGCGGATGCCGATCTGGGCGAGGTCACTCTGGAGGATCTGGGCCAGCTCGGTGTAGCCGGCCGCTCGCTTCCCGCTGGTCAGCAAGACGACGTCGAAGCCGGCCGCCTTGCCGGCCTGGGCCATGAGCTGCTTGGCCTTGTCGATGTCGCGGGCATGGCGCCCTTCCAGGTCCGGGAAGTAGGCCCAGGAGGTCTTCGGAACCGGCAAGCTGGACGGCTCGACCAGCCCCTGGAGGACCGTCCGGGTGAACCGCTCGCGGTCGACGGCGTAACTGATCGCCTGGCGGACCCGCTTGTCGTTCAGGTCGGGCCGGGAGGTGTTGACGGCGATGTCAAAGATCGAGGCGCCGGGGGCCCCCGCCGAGGTCACGAACCGCGGATCCCGTCCGAAGCGGACCAGGTCGGGATAGGCCGGGTTCCACATGACGTCGACCGCGCCGGCCTCCAACTGGAGCGCCATCGACTGGGAATCCGAGGATGGCTTGAGGATGAAATCGTCGATGTACGGCTTGCCCCGATCCCAGTAATCCGCGAACGGCACGAACCGCGTCTGGTCGTTCGGCCGGTACTCGGCCACTCGGAACGGCCCAGTGCCGGCGTCGGTCTGGGCGATCCGGTCGACGACCGACTGGTCGAGGATGAACAACAGGTCAAGCATGTCGTAGACGCCGGGGTTCGGCTGGTCGAATCCGAGGACGACCGTATACGGATCCGGCGTTTCGAGACGGACGACCTCGAGGGCTGCGCCGCGGATCGGCGAGCCGTTCTTGGCATCCTTGAACCAGTCGACCGAGAAGCGGACGTCCTCGGCGGTGACCTCGCGGCCCGAGTGGAACTTCACACCACGACGAAGCTCCAGGCGGATCGACTGTCCGTCAGAGGCCAGCTCGAACCGCTCGGCCAGGTCTGGATTCGGGTTGATGTTCTGGTCGTAGCGGACCAGGCTGTTGTAGAGCGCCCGCAGCATCGGATAGGAGCCCGGGTTGAGCTCGGCCGGGTTGAAGGATTGCAGCTCGGCGGTCCGCATGAAGGTGAGCGTCCCGCCGCGCTTGATTGCGCCCTGAGCTGCCTGGGGGGCAGGCTTGGCCGCGGCCGGCGCCGCGGGCGAAGGACCGGCCGCCGGCGACGCCGCCCCGGCCGCGCTCGGTGCGATTGGCTTGCTCGTCGCCGGCGGCGCGGCCTGACCGGCCGGGGCCGCCGTTGGCGCGGCCGGCGCGATCGGCGCGCAGGCCGCCGCTGCCAGCCCCACGCCGGCGGCGCCTACCGCCGCGCGCAGGAACCGGCGTCTGCTCACCGTGTCACGCGTTCTCACGTCAAACCTCCTTCAGACATGCTGGCTCCCTCAAGTGGTGTTGTCCTATGCGTGTTCGTGTCACCAGGCCGGGTAGGTGGGATACCAGCCCGGGCGGGAGGGGTCTGGCTCGCGTCGTGTCCTCTCGCGGCGCTCGCGTTCGTACGCGTCGGCGTAGCGGTCCAGGCGCTCGGGGTCCAGCTCGACGCCCAACCCAGGGCCGTCCGGCACGGTGAGCTCCCCGCCACGGTAGGTGAGCAGACCGCCGCGGATGACGTCGTCTTCGAGGTGGTGGTACATCGCGTCAATCGCACAGCGCAGCGCGGGTAGCGTGCTCGCCAGGTGGAGCATTGCCGTCATCGCCACCCCGAGCTCGGCGCCACCGGCCCCGCCGCTGTGGATGCCGACGTCGATCCCGAACGCCCCACACGCCGCGGCCATCTCGCGCGCGCCGCGCAAGCCGCCCAGGAAGTAGACGTCCAGCAGCATCACGTCGACCGCCCGCCTGATCACCGCCGAGGACAGCTCGTGGAAGTCGACCAGGCACATGTTGGTGGCGGTCGCGATCGGCGAGCGGCGGGTCACCTCGGCCATCCCGTCTAGTCCCATCGTCGGGTCTTCGAGCCACTCCAGGTCGCAGTCGCGGAGTTGACGTGCGACTCGCAGCGACGTCGCGACGGTCCAGGCCCCGTTCGGATCGAGCCGCAGCCGGTGGCACGGAAAGCGCGCCCGGACTGCCCCAGCCATCTCGACGTCGTCCTCGGGCGTCGCCGCGCCACCCTTGAGCTTGATCGTCTCGAAACCGTAGCGCTCGACCAGCTCCGCGACGTGCCCGACGACGTGCTCGGTCGTCGACACAGCGGCGGCGCGCTCGGTGGCCGCGCGCCGGTAGACGTAGGCGATCGCCGGCAGGCTCCCACGTAGCCGCCCGCCCAGCAGGTCCGAGACCGGCCGGCCGGCCGCCTTGCCCTGGACGTCCAGGCAGGCCATCTCGATCCCGGCCAGCAGGATCGCCGTCTCCATCTGGTAGAAACGCGAACCGTGGAGCTTCGAACGCAGCCGCTCGAGCGCGTAGGGGTCTTCGCCGACGAGTGTGCCCCGCGCCGCGTTCAGCCGGTCGCTCGACACCCGCGGGCCGATCTCGCCAATGCCGACGAGCCCGGCGTCCGTCTCGACCTCGAGCAACGTGCGCCGAACCGTGGCCGGCGAGACGCCATCGGCGCTCAGCAGCGGTGCCTGGAGCGGCACCGAGACGTGCGTCCAGCGCAGATCGGTGACCTTCATCGGCGCCCCCCAGCACTGGCGCGGCCTCTGCGCCGGCCCGCGCGATGATAGCACCCACCCGCACACGGCCGGACTGTCGAGCGGCCGGTCGCACCGCTACTCCAGTCAGGATGTTCTGAGACAGATCCGCGGCGAGCAGCGCACCGGCGGCTGGCGGTCCGGGCCAATCGCCTCCAGCAAGCGTCAACGGCTGGGAAGTCCGTCGCTCTCAGGAGCCCGGCACACTCGTCTGCGCCGCGTGCCGGTCGGACCGGACATGCCCGGCGCGCTACCCTTCGGTCCAGCGCGGCGTCACGGTCGCCGCGATATGCAAGGAGGTGCCAGCGCGATGGGCACGCAGGGAACAGGAGCCGAGCCGATGGCGGGCGATCCCGGGCCACCCCAGGCGCAGAGGCTGGCGGGCCGGGCCGCCATCGTCACCGGAGCCGGCTCGCGCGAGGCCGGACCGGATGGCCCAACCGTCGGCAACGGTCGGGCCACCGCGATCTTGCTGGCCCGCGAGGGCGCGCGGGTGGCGCTGGTCGACGAGCGCCCAGATTGGGCCGAGGACACGCGACAGATCATCGCCGGGGAGGGCGGTGAAGCCATCCTGCTCGAGGCGGACGTTGCCGACGCGGAGTCGTGTCGGAGGGCCGTGGAGCGCGCGCTCGAGGCCTTCGGCCCGCTCCAGATCCTGGTCAACAGCGTCGGCATAGCGGGTCCGCCCGGCAACGCGGTCGAGGTCGATCCCGAAGACTGGGACCGCGCGATGCGGGTCAACGTCACGTCGATGGTGCTGATGGCCAAACACGTTCTTCCCTCGATGATCGAGGCTGGCGGTGGCTCGATCGTCAACATCTCGTCCGTCGCCGGGCTCCTGGGAGGCCACCCCAGCCTGCTCTATCCGACCTCGAAGACGGCGATCATCGGCCTGACCAGGAGCATGGCTGCCCATCATGGCCGGCAGGGCGTGCGGGTCAACGCTATCGCGCCGGGCATGGTCTACACCCCGATGGTCGCCGCTCGCGGCATGACGCCCGAGCTGCGCGAGCTGCGCCGTCAACGGTCGCTCATGCAGACCGAGGGGACCGCCTGGGACGTCGCGGCCGCGGCGGCATTCCTGGCCAGCGACGCGGCCCGTTGGATCACCGGCGTCGTCCTCCCAGTGGACGCCGGCGCGACGGCCGGACTCTCGCGGATGCCGTCACCGCGGGCGGACACCGGGCCAGGATCCCCTGACTTGCTCGGAAGCCCGGGCGGCGGTCAGGAAGAAGGATGGGTGTGACGCCTCGGGCGCTTCGCGGGGTGCCAAGGAACCAGCCGCCGGCTGCGCATTGACCCCCGCTCCAGGTCCACGACCTGATCCATTACGCGCTCGACCTGCTCGACGCACTCGGGCTGGACACGCTGCCGCTCTGGTGAAGGACTTCCTCGCCCAGTAGGGGGTCAGCCAGACGGCGCCGGGCGTACAATGCGGTTCCGACGAGAGCGGGTACCGAGGAGGACGCGCGGTGAGTGGACTGGAGTTCGGCTGGCGGATGGCGACGTTCTCGACCGACGGAACGCCCGGTGGGCTCCTGATGGAGCAGGTCGAGGATCACCTGCGGCGACTGGACGGGCAGATCGGGACGGTCTGGGTGCAGGACCACCTGATGCCGGAGATGCCCTGGACCCCGCCAGCCTGGGACTGCCTGGAGGCTTGGTCGGCGCTCTGCCACTGGGCGGCGGCCTTCCCGTCGTACCGCTTCGGGAACATCGTGCTGGCGAGCTCCTATCGCTCGCCGGCCCTGCTGGCCAAGATGGCAGCCACGACCCAGTTGCTGACCCGCGGCCGGCTGATCCTCGGCCTCGGCGCCGGTTGGCACGAGGGCGAGTACCGCGCATACGGCTATGACTATCCTACACCCAGAGAGCGCATCGCCCAGCTGGCCGAGGCCGTTCAGGTGATCCGAGCGATGTGGACCGCGTCACCGGCGACGTTCCAGGGGCGCTACTACCGCGTCGAGCAGGCCTACTGCAATCCGCTGCCCAATCCGGTGCCGCCGATCATGATCGGCGGCGCCGGCGAGCAGCTCACGCTGCGGGTCGTGGCTCGCCACGCCGACTGGTACAATGCCCCTGGCCTGCCAATCGAAGTCGTCCGACGCAAGCTAGACGTCCTGCGCGAGCACTGCGCGGAGGTCGGGCGCGACTACGACAGCATCTTCAAGACGGGCTCGGTTGGCGTCGTGGCGATTGCCCCGACGCGGGCCGATGCCGAGCGGATGGCCGAGGCGAGCCCGTTCTACAATCCGGAGACGCCGACTGCCGCCCTGATCGGGGAGCCCGGCGAGGTGGCCGAGCAGCTCCGCGCCTTTGCGGAGCTGGGCATCGGGCACCTGGTTCTTCGCTTCGCCGACTTCCCGCGCCCGGACGGCGCCATGCGCTTCGTCGAGCAGGTCATGCCTCTTCTCCGCGAGGCGAGCGCGTGACCGACAAGCCCGCCAGCCGGCCGGCCGGCGTTTGCTATTTGGCCGCCTGGCGGAGCCCGTCTCGGGTCCGCCGGCCCTGTCAGAGACCATTGGGAGGTGAGGAGGTCAGCGATGGTTGAAACCGTGCTTGGACCGATCGACACCGCTCAGCTTGGCTTCACGCTTATGCACGAGCACATCGTGATCCAGACCATTGGCCTTCGCGACAACTGGCCCCACACATTCGATCGCCCGTTCGTCGTTCGCCGCGCCGTCGAGAAGCTCCAGGCAGCCAGGGACGCCGGAGTCGACACGATGGTCGACTTGACGACGATGGACAACGGGCGCGACGTCCCGTTGATCGAGGAGATCGTCAAGCAGGTGGGCATCCAGGTCATCGTCTGCACCGGGCTCTGGCGAAACGTCCCCCGCTATTTCGAAGCGCGTTCGCCGGACGTGTTGGCCGAGTGTTTCGTGCGTGACATTAACGACGGCGTCCAGGGAACTGGCATCAAGGCCGGGATCATCAAGGTCGCGAGCGACGCCCGGGAGATCAGTGGTCCGCTCGAGCTCTCGTTCCGCGCGGCCGCGCGCGCCCACCGCCAGACCGGCATCCCGATCTCGACGCACACCGACGCGGCAAACCACTCCGGCCTCGATCAGCAGCGGCTCCTTGCCGAAGAAGGCGTCGACCTGACCCGGGTCACGATCGGGCACAGCGGCGACACCGAGGATTTCGACTATCTCGAACGGCTCCTGGATCGCGGCAGCTACCTCGGCATGGACCGCTTCGGGCTCGACCACATCTGGGGCCAGCCCCTGCTCACGACCGAGCAGCGCGTAAGGGTCGTGGCAGAGATGTGCCGCCGCGGCCACGCCGAGCGGTTGGTGCTCTCACATGACACGAACTGCTTCTCCGACCACCGTGAGCCATCGTTTCAGGAGCAAACCTGGCCGCAGTGGCACCACGCCCACATCTCGCGCGACGTCCTGCCCGCCCTCCTCGACGCCGGTGTTTCGCAGCGCCAGATCGACCAGATGACGCGGGACAATCCGCGGGCCATCTTTCGGCAGCGGGGCCCCTACTGAGCAGGGCGCTCTCATCACCAGGTCCGCGAGCGCCGGATGGTCGGCGCCGGGGCCGCCCTACGCCCCGTACTTCGCCCGCACCTCGTTCGTCAGCTCGACTCCCAATCCGGGTAGCTGCGGCACCGAGACGTAGCCGTCACGCACGTGAGGCGGCTCGACGAACAGCTCATCCACGATCGACGCGTCCACCGTGTCCCACTCCAGCGGGCCGGTGCTCGGGGTCGCGGCCATCACCTGGAGCGTCGCGGCCGAGCAGACCCCGCTGCTGTAGTTGTGCGGCGAGACTGGCACGCCAAACGCTTCGGCCACGGCGCAAATCTTCTTCATTTCCGTGATCCCGCCCGCCCGCGCGATGTCCGGCATCGCCACGTCCACGCCGCCGCACTCGAACAGGTGACGGAAGCCGTAGCGGGTGTACTCGTTCTCGCCAGTCGCGATTGGCAGGCCGGTCGCGGCGCGGACAACGGCCAGGCCGTCGACGTCGACTGGCGAGAGCGGCTCTTCGTACCAGTAGATGTCGAACTCTGAGATCCGGCGGCCGAAGCGGGTCGCGGTCGGGCGATCGAAACCGGTGTTGATGTCGACCATCAGCCCGACGTCGGGGCCGATTGCCTCGCGCAGAGCACGAACCCGCCGCACGTCGTCCTCCGGCTCGCAGCCGAGGTGGGTCTTGACCAGCTTGAAGCCGTTCTCGACGAAGCGCGCCGCGTCGCGAGCCATCGCGACCGGGTCCTCCTGCCAGTGCAGATCCGAGGCGTACGCGGGAATCCGGTCGCGGCAGAGTCCTCCGATCAGCTTGCAGACGGGCTGGCCGAGCGCCTTGCCCATGATGTCCCAGCAAGCCAGGTCGACGCCGCTCAGGCCAGCCACGAACGCGCCCTTTGGGTCATACATCGCCGAACCGTCAAACGCGCGCCGCCAGATCCGTTCGACGTTGAAGGGGTCCTCGCCCAGCAGCAATGGCCGCAGCCTGCCAAGGATGATCGCCTGGGCCTGCTCAGGGTCGCACCAGGATTCGCCGAGGCCGGAGATGCCGTCATCAGTGTGCAGCCGGACGAGCGCGGCCACCCGGCGACGGGGCGCCTGCTTGGCGTTGCGGAGCGGAGCAGACAACTCCTTCGTGAGCAGGATGACTTCGACGTCGGTGATCTTCACGGCCCCTCCAGTTGCCGCGGGCGCGGGTCGAGCGTCAGCCTCGACGCACCCGACCGGGTTCTCGATGGGTCACGAGATCGGAACGACCTGACGATCCACCGGCTCGACGTCTGCCGTTGACGGCAGGATAGCCGCCTTGAACGTTGGGCTGAAGGGCATCGGCGTGGCTCGCGTGCCGGCCCCGCCGACCGGGGCGTCGAACTCGTCGAACAACTCCGGGCAGGGGGAAGACTTCGGTACGTCCATGACCCCAGCCGGAGTCTCATGTACCCTGTAAGCGATCTGACCATGACCCGTGGTAGGCTCAGAGCTGACGTGCATCGTCGAGGGCAGCGGCCGAGATCGCCCGCGCGTCGGCTACTCAACAGGTCTGGACTACTTCGCATGGTGTCCGCGCAGCGCTGAACTCCGCGTAGTTGCGATGCCCGATGTAGGTGCTCCTCGTGGACGTCCGATTCTATCTAGATCCGTCTACCGGCGAGCCGCATATGTATGCTCATGGTGTTACCGAGGACGAAGTGGTGGACGTTCTCGAGAGCCCGGGTGAGGACCGCCCAGGCCGCGAAGGGGCACGAGTTGTCATTGGCCGGACCCGGGCAGGAAGGTACGTGCGCGTCGTCTACGCCCCTGGCCGCGATCCGAGGAAAGTTTTTGTGATCACGGCGTACGAGCTGCGTGGCAGGCCATTGTTGGCGTATCGACGGCGACACCGTCGGGGAGGAGCGACATGACACCAAGCAAGTTTCCGCCGGGTTGGGATGAAGAACGGGTCCAGAAAGTGCTTGCGCACTATGAGGAACAAACCGAGATCGAAGCGGTCGCCGAGGACGAGGCCGCCTTTCAGGATCCGACTCAGACCGTGATGGGCGTTCCGCGCGAGCTCGTTCCGGCGGTGCGAGAGCTGATCGCCAGGAACCAACCGTAGCGGGCCCGAGCCGCGGCCACACGGACGGCGACGGACGTCAGAGGGCAGCGCGAATCGCGCGCTCCACGTCGGCCTTCGACGGGAGTATCGCTTCCTCGAGCGGCGGACTGAAGGGCATTGGCGTGTGCTGGGCGCCGACGCGGCCGACCGGCGCGTCCAGCTCGTCGAACAGCTCGTGGCCGATCCGAGCGGCCAGCTCAGCTCCCAGGCCGCCGACCGTCCAGGCCTCGTGCACGACCACGGCGCGGTGGGTCTTGCGAACCGACGCGGCGACGGTCTCGAAGTCGAGCGGTGACAGGCTCCGCAAGTCGACGACCTCGACGTCGCGGCCCTCCGCGGCCAGCGACTCGGCGACCTCCAGGCACACTCGTGTCATCAGCGAGTAGGTCACGACGGTCACGTCGGCGCCCGCTCGCCGCACCGCGGCCCGACCGAGCGGCACGATGTGGTCGCCGGCCGGGACCGGCCCCTTGCTCTTCCCGAGCGCCTTGTGCTCCAGGTACATGACCGGGTTGCGGTCGGCGATCGCCGCCGCGAGCAGGCCCTTGGCGTCGGCGACGGTCGACGGAGCGACGACCTTGAGGCCCGGGAAGTGGGCGAAGACGGCCTCGAGACACTGCGAGTGCTGGGCCGCCGCCTGGCGGACGGCCCCGTCGGAGGCGCGGAAGACGAGCGGTACAGTAGCCTGGCCGCCGAACATGTAGCGGATCTTGGCGACCTGGTTGATCAGCTCGTCCATCGCCCCTAGCGTGAAGTCGACGAAGCTCATCGAGATGATCGGGCGCAGGCCGGTAATCGCTGCGCCGAGCGCGGCGGCGACGATGACGCTCTCCGAGATCGGCATGTCGACGACGCGCTCAGGGCCGAACTCGTCGTACAGGCCGGTGAACTGGCCGAAGTTGCCGCCCCAGTGGATGTCCTCGCCCATCACGACGATGCTCGAGTCGGACGCCATCGCCGCCCGCATCGCCTCACGGGTCGCCTCGCCGAAGGTCAGCTCGCGCAGCTCGCCGCCGGTCTGCTCCTCGTTCGCGCCAGAAGGTCCGAACACGTCGACAAAGGCCTGCCCGACTTCCGGCAAGGGTGACTCGACCGCGAACCGCTCGGCCGCCTCCATCTCCCGCTGCGCGGCGTCCGCCGCCGAGTCGAGCGTCGCCCGATCGGCTCGCTCCTGGAACAGCAGCAGCTCCTCGAACCGCGGGATCGGGTCCTTGCGGCGCCACTCGGCCACCTCGTCCTTGCCACGGTACGCTTCAGGGTCGCCGACGTAGTGGCCGTAGTAGCGGTAGGTCTTCATCTCGAGCAGGGTAGGGCCATCGCCGCGCCGCGCGCGGGCGACCGCCTCGGCCATGGCGCGGTAGACCGCGAGCGCGTCGTTCCCGTCGACGACCCGACCAGGAATACCGTAGCCAACCGCGCGGTCGGCGACGTCTTCGACCGACAACGTGTGTTGAGGGTGAGTGAACTGGGCGTAGCCGTTGTTCTCACAGACGAAGATCGCCGGGAGCTTGCGGACCGCCGCGAAGTTCAGTGCCTCGTGGAACGTCCCCTTGTTGGCGGCGCCGTCGCCGAAGAAGGCAACCGCCACCTGGTCGGTCCCCCGGTAGCTGGCCGAAAACGCCGCCCCGGCGACGATCCCGAGCCCGCCGCCGACGATGCCGTTGCAGCCGAGCATCCCGACCGAGAAGTCCGCCACGTGCATGCTGCCGCCCTTGCCGCCGCACATGCCAGTCGCCTTGCCCATGATCTCGGCGGCCATCCGGTCCATCCGGGCGCCCTTCGCCAGGGCGTGTCCGTGCCCGCGGTGGGTCGACGCGATGTAGTCGTCCTGGCGCAGCGCCGCGCACACGCCGGCCGCGACCGCCTCCTCGCCGACGTAGACGTGCACGAAGCCGGGCAGCTTGCCGGCCAGGAACAGCTCCCGCATCCGCTCCTCGAATACCCGGATGCGCCACATCTCGGCATGGATCTGAAGCAGGACCTCGGCAGGGACGTCGGCGGCCGTGGCAGCGTGTTCGGCGAGCGTCATGGAAACCTCAACTATCTATTGGTGGCCCCGTCGTCAGGCCGGCGGCGTACTGGTCGACGATGATCGGCAGCTCGTCCGTAGCCATGCCGCTGGCCTCCTCGCCGTAGCGGGTTCCGATCACGAGCCGCTCACTGCGCGGTGTACCCGCCGTCCGCCACCAGGACGTGACCGGTCACGAACGACGACGCGTTCGAGCACAGGAACAGCGCCGGCCCGACCATCTCCTCCGGCGTACCGAACCGGCCGACCGGGTGCTTCTCGCGGAAGTCGAGGTAGAACTGCGGCTCCTTCTCCACCTGCCGGGCGACCATCGGGGTCTCGATTACGCCTGGTGCGATGGCGTTGACCCGCACGTTCCGGCGGGCCCACTCGACCGCGAGCGCCCGGGTAAGCTGGACGACTCCGCCCTTGCTCGCCAGGTACGCTGGGTTGCCCTGGTAGCCGACGAGACCGGCGATCGACGCGATGTTGACGATCCGGCCGTCGCCGGCCGCGAGCATCACCCGCCCGGCCGCGCGGCAGCACAGGAACGTGCCGGTCAGGTTGATGCTCAGGACCTGCTCGAAGCGCTCCAGCTCGTAATCCTCAGCCGCGCCGCGCGCGCCGATCCCGGCCGAGTTGATCAGGATGTCGAGCCGTCCGAAGCGCCGGACGACGTGCCGACCCGCGTCGTCGACCGCCGCCGCGTCGGTGACGTCCAGCCCGATCGCGACTGCGTCGCCGCCGGCCGCCACAAGCTGGGCGACGGTCGATTCGGCGGCTTCGAGGTCGCGGTCGCCGATCGCGACCGACGCCCCCGCCGCGGCCAGGCCGAGGGCCATCGCTCGGCCTAGGGCACCGCCCCCGCCGGTGACGAGCGCCGAGCGCTCGTCCAGACGGAACAGCTTTAGGCCAGCAGTCGGACTCGGACGGTCGGCCATCACGCCTCCGCGTTGGACCCGTGTGAAAGTGGGGATAACATATCTGATCCTCCCGTGGCCGTCTACACGCACCTTCGGGGCCGGCGTCGGCGGCGGGCGGGCTGTCAGAAGGAGGTCCCGATGCGACCGAACGAGGTACGACGGCGCCTTGAGGCTGGGCTGCCGACGCTCGGAGCGACCGTTTCGAGCGCCAGTCCGCTCGTGGCCGAGATCATGGGGCACCTCGGGTACGACTGGGTCTTGCTGGACTTGCAGCACGGCGAGAACAATCTTGGCAACATCGCGGCCCTGCTGACCGCGATCAGTGCGACTCCGACGACGCCGTGGGTCCGGGTGGTCTCGAACGACGGACCCCTGATCCAGCGCGTGCTCGACCTCGGCGCCTACGGCGTCGTCGTGCCGCTGGTCAACACCGCTCGTGAGGCCCAGGCTGCCGTTCGCGCCATGCGTTACCCGCCAGGCGGCGAACGAAGCTGGGGCCCGATCCGTGGCGCGCTGTATGGCGGGTCGGACTACCACGCCGGCGCGGAGCGCGAGCTCCAGCTGGTGGTGATGATCGAGACTGCGGAGGGCATCAAGAACGCAGAGGAGATCCTTGCCGTCGACGGCGTGGACGGTTGTCTGATCGGGACCAACGACTTCAGCCTGTCGTTCGGCCTACCACCGCGGCCGGTTCCGGACAGCGCGCCGATGGACCCGCGGGTCGAAGACGCCGTTAGGAAGGTCCTTGAAGCGGCCCATCGGAACGGCAAGGCCCCGGGCATCTTCACCACGGATGCGGAAATGGCGAGCGAGCGGGTGCGCCAGGGTTTTCGGATCGTCTCGCTCCTCGGCGACGTCGCCGGGCTGCGGGCCGGCTGCGGGGCGATGCTGCGGTCGGTCCGCCAGGCGGCCGATCAAGTCGGCGGCGTTGGACGAGACGCCGGGCGATGACGACGGTGCTGTTCGCCCTCGCGGACGCACGCCCGGTTGCGGACTCCTGGATCGCCGCCCTCGAAGCGGCTGGCTGCTCGGTTCGGTTCGCACAGACCAGGCCGTCGACACCAACCGCTGAGGTGATTCGGCTGCTCGACGGGTGCGAGGCGGTGGTGGCCGGTGGTGAGCCGTACACCGACGCCGTGTTCGCCTCGGCGCCGGCGCTCCGTCACGTCGCGCGCTTCGGCGTCGGCTACGACGCCGTCGACCTCTCGGCCGCGACTCGCCACGGGGTGGTCGTAACGACGACGCCCGGCACGAACGACTGGGCAGTAGCCGACCACGCCATCGGGCTGATGCTCGATCTCGCGCACGCGATCTCGAGGCACGATCGGCGGGTCCGGCGCGGCGAGTGGGGAGCGATCCGCGGCACCGACGTCTGGCAGAAGACGCTCGGTATCGTCGGCCTGGGGCGGATCGGCCGCGGTGTGGCGCGGCGCGGTCGCGGCTTCGACATGCGGGTCATCGCCTGCGAGCCGTTTCCGGATTCGACGTTCGTCGAAGAGCAAGCAATCGAGCTGGTTCCGCTCGAGGAAGTGTTCCGCCAGGCCGACTTCGTCTCGCTGCACCTACCGCTCTCGACCGAGACGGAGCGGCTCGTCGACGCCGCTGCGCTGGCGCTGATGAAGCCGACCGCCTTCTTGATCAACACCGCTCGCGGCGGCCTGGTCGACGAGGATGCGCTCTACGAGGCGCTCCGCGTCGACCGGATTGCCGGAGCCGGCCTGGATGCCTGGACGGTCGAGCCGATGACCGACCGCCGCTGGTCGGAGCTGGAGAACGTCGTGCTGACACCCCACAGCGCGCCCGCGACCCGGGAAGTCTGGGAGGCCGCCGGCAACATGGCGGCCGAGCAGATCCTGGCCTTGCTGGGCGATGAGCGCCCGCGCGGGATCCTGAACCCTGAGGTCTGGGAACGGCGCAAAACGTGAACGGCAGATAGCTGCGATGCTGGCGCGTGCTGCCCCCGGGCGCGCGTACGAGCTAGGCCGAGTCCCACTGCGCCGGACCGTCTTCGGCGTACCCGCACTGCTCGCACGGGCTGTAGTGGTGGGTGGCCGGGGGCATTGCAACCGCGAGCCTCAGCGTGTCCTGGTCCCCGACAGTGGTGATGTGGTGCACGGTCCCGCGCGGGACCCAGACAATGTCGTCCTTGGCGGCCTCGACCACCGCGCCGCCGGTCAGCTCCCAGCGAAGTCGCCCGGCCATCACCACCCACCACTCATCAAAGTCACGGTGCCAGTGCGGCCGGTTGCCACCCCCGGGTGGCGCGGCGATCAGCGTGACCAGATTCCGCTCGTCCTGGACGATGCGCACGGCCCATGGCGGCGGCCCCATCCTCGCGGCGACGTCGGCGATGCGCGTGTGCAGGACATTCGGCCAGCTTTCGTTGATCAAGCGCGGCGGGATCGGCCCGGTGACCAGGTCGGTGACCTTCAGCGTCGACTCAGGCTTCAAGTCGGCCATCTGATCGTGACTCCTCTGGGCGTCTCGACTGCACCGACGCGGCGACCTTCCGGGCCCGTTGTGACCGTCGGCGGGCAGTTCGGCATCGGGCGCAGCTGACCGGCACCCGGAGCCATGCTACCCCAGCGTGAGAGCAGCACCGTAATCCCGCGGCTCCGCGCCGCGACCGCCGAAGCGACGATAGCGCTCGAAGAGATCGTCGAGCACCTGACAGGCAGGGCCCACGGTGAGCGGAAGACTCGCGGACGTGAGGCTCAACTCAACTCGACCGGCGCGATGCACAGCGTTGCCAGGAGGGCCCCGTGGATCTGGATCTCGGGAATGATGCCTGGGCTGCTGAAGTTCCCGAGGGTCGTTAGGCCGGCCATCGGCAGATCCGCTTTCCTGGAGCCAGAGCGGGAAGGTCGACACGGGATCCATACTCTCCTACCATGCTCCACGCGAGCTGCCAACAATTCAGCGCGGACGTCGACGTCGCGGCTGGTATCGGAGGACACCATGTGGAACATGTTCAGGACGGACGCCGAGGGCGGCATGGTCGCCGGGGTTTCTCGGATCACCGGCGGTGGGGGCAACGAGATCCACGCGTACATCGCCCGACCGGATGGTCCTGGACCGTACCCGGGCGTCGTGCTCATGCACCATCTGCCGGGCTGGGATGAGTTCTACCGCGAGTTCTCCCGCCGCTTCGCGGACCACGGCTTCATCGCGATCTGCCCGAATCTTTACGAGCAATTTGGCCACGGCACCGCAGACGACGTCACCGCCAGGGCACGCGGCGAGGGTGGCGTGGCCGACGACAGCGTGGTCGCGGATGCCGAGGCCGCGAGGGATTGGGTGACGTCCCAGCCGACCAGCAACGGCAAGGTGGGGATCATCGGCACCTGCTCGGGTGGCCGGCACGCGGTGCTGGTCGCTTCCCGCGTCCAAGGCTTCGGCGCGGTGGCCGACCTCTGGGGCGGTCGCGTCGTGATGCCCCCGGAGCAGCTCAGCGAAAGGCAGCCGGTGGCGCCGATCGATTATGTCGGCGGGTTGAGCGCGCCGCTCATCGGCCTGTTCGGCAATGACGACCAGTCGCCGAGCCCGGCCGAGGTGGATCAGCACGAAGCAGCGCTGCAGCAGAACGGCAAGAGCTACATCTTCCACCGCTATGACAGCGCCGGCCATGGCTTCTTCTACTATCACACCCCAAACTACCGTCCGCAGCAGGCCATGGACGGCTGGAACAAGGTCGAAGACTTCTTCAATCAGCACCTGGTGTAGGGCAGCATCCGGGGTAACGCCAGCACACGACCGAGAGGTACAGCGCACGATGTGCACGATGATCGCGATGAAGACGCCTGTGACTGGGGGAGGGAAGGGCCCGCGAGGGTGGTTCCCGGTCAGCCAGGTGAACGTGGGCTATGACCACGCCAGCTACCTGCAGCGCGAGCACGCGCTGCTGCTCGACTTCGTCAACCCGGTGCTCGATCCGGGCGCGCGGGTGGCCGTGGAGCTCGATATCGCCTCCGGCAAGGCGCTGATCGCGCAGCTCCAGGCGGCCATCGAAGCCGCCGAGCAGAGCGGCATCAGGGAGTAAGCCCCGAGCGAGCTGCCTCGCCGCCCAAAGGGATGTCCCCAGCTCGGGATCCTTAGTCAGCGGCGACGGAACCGCGGCTGGGGACACCTTGGTGAGGATCGGTGTGAGGTCAAGCGCGGTGGCGACGACCCGGGTGATCGTCGTCGACGCCCAGCCGTGCACCTCGGGCCTGGAGCTCGGACCCGCCCACGGTGGTCATGGACCCGGCCGACCGCGGGAACGAGACCGTCCTGCGCGACGACTTCGACGGGCGGGAGCGCAGCCGCGAGGAGCCCGGGATCGGCGGAAGACACCGAAGTACCACGAGGGCGGCAGGCGGCAGGGGTGGAGTCGGCCAGAGCGGTCGATTAGCTGCCAGGCTCGGGATCGGTGCTCCCTTCCAGCAGCATGCGCCGGGCCTCGGACGGCCTGGCGGCCAGCTTCTCGAACGCCCCGGCGAGAACCTCGAGCTCGCCGGCCGCCGGACGTTCCCGGCGCGCCTCGAAGCGCTTGAGCTGATCGATCGGAATCCCGGCCTCGGCGGCGAGCGCCTCCTGGGTGATCCCGAACCGCCGCCGGCACTTCACAATTCGTGCGCTCACATCTGCGTTCATGGGGTATGCCCTCCCGCCCGGCTCACGGACTCTCCACCTTGCCCGCCGCTGCAGCCTGGCCCGGCAGCCCTCGCTCGCGCCCGATCCGTGGGTGACCCCCGCCAGGCCCGCGCTCGTCCGCGCCCGACATGGACGTTTGTCGCGTCCTTCCGTGATCGCACCGCGCGCTCGCCGATCTCACCTGCCAGGCCCAGGCACTCGGCCGGGAAGACTGGCCCAGTCCGTTGCCCAGCACCGTCAGCGCTCGCCCACGCCAGGCCGGCGCGGCCGCCGGAGTGGCACGTCGGGAACCTCCTCGGAAGGCTCGGACCGTGGCCGCGGGCGTAGCTCGTTGCCCGGGGGGCCGAGCGCGCAGGGGCCACGGCCGAAGTGAGCGCATCGGCCCCGCTCATCATACCGTGCGCGCGGCCCTGGACCCGTGTCTCGCGGCGGGTGACGCCGAGCCGCCCTCCAAAAAACCCCGTACCGCAACCCCGAGCTTCCACAAAACCCCGTACCGAAACCCCGTACTAGCACGGGGGTTTCCGGCTTGCCCGTGCCGTAAAGTGGGAACGGATCGGCGGACGAGCGCGCAAGGCTAGGCGCTCCGTTCAATTCGTCCGGGAGGTGGAGCGATGCGAGCGACGCGGCTGTCGTGCCTGGGCCGGCGCTCGTGAGACGGCAGCAGAGCACATTCGTCGTGTGGGGTGATGACGAGTCGATCGTCTGATGAAGGACCGTCTGGAGGAAAGTCATGAAGCGTCTACTGACACGTAGTGCGGCGGCATTCGCCCTGCTGATGCTCGCGGCCGGCCCGGGCCCGGTCCGGGCGGATCACAACGGCGAGGACGAGCGGCCAGACCTGAAGATCGAGATCGTCGGCTTCTCGAACCCGAACTACATGGGCCCGCTGAAGGTCCGGGTGACCAACGTGGGCAATTGGTGGGCCTCGGAGACCGAGGCGACCGTCGAGACGGTGTCGCCGACGCCGGGCAACGTGTTCAAGACGCGTGTCCCGGACCTGGATCCGAAGCAGGAGCCCCAGGGACCGACCCCCTACATGTTTGAGTTCCCGTACACCCTGGCGGCCGCCTGCAAGGGGCACGTGATCAAGGTCAGCCTCTCGACCGCCGTGGACTGGAAGGGGGACGAGGAGTCCAATCTCGGCAACAACGTGGACCAGCGCGAGGTCTGCCCGGCGAAGTCCCAGGCGGGCGTCGAGGTGCCCGAGCACCTGCGGCCCGGCACGCACACCCTGGCGCTGCAGGTGGGCCCGTCGTTGCAGCGGTCCGCCGGCAAGGGCTGGACCCATAAGGACATCTTCGGCAACGTCACGCTCAGCTGCAGCCCAGGTGGGCTGACGGCCCCGGCGGTGGACTTCTGGGTCGGCTGGGGGCAGATCGAGCTCGACGGCGATCCCTGCTTTGCGGGCGTCGAGCAGGCCGCGGTCCGCTTCGACGAGGGGCTCCTGAATCAAGCCCAGAACAAGACCATCGACCGGGCTGTGCTGACCTACGACGAGGCCGAGGGCCAGGGATGCACGCAGAATCCCTGCTGGAGTAGCGGGACTGGGGCGCCGCAGCCGAAGCCCGACGGCTGCGTCGGGGTGCTCGGGATGCCGACGGTGGACTGGATCAACGTCCCGCCGCCCGGCCTAATCCCATACACGACTCCCCCGGGGATTCGGCGGGTCACGCCCCGCGAGTGGGACGTGACCGGAGCGTACCGCGACCAGTACGAGCGGAACGCACCGCTTGGCGGCTCACCGCCTCCGCCCTTCGGCTTCCTCCTGGCGGGCTCGCTCTCCCTCGACCAGCTCACCGCCGAGGACAACACCAACTGCCATTCGTGGATCTCGAACATCCGCCTGCACGTCACCTACACCGTCTATCCTGACGGGCCAGGTCCCATCGTGCGTTGATGCCGCGATGCGGATCGACGCTATCAAGCTCGAGGTGAAGGATACCGTTCCGTAGATTCGGAGCGTTGCACCTGGGGCAACCGCGTGACCGCCGGTCGGGGATTCCCGACCGGCGGTCATGTTCCGGGTCCACAGTCAGCGTCTACGGAGGCTGCACGGCGATGCTGCCCTGTCCCCACGCGCAGTGCAGGCCATCACGCGTTCTATGTGGGACAAGCAGCCCCGCGTTCGTCGGCGCGTCGTGAACGGCCGGCGCTGATCACCCGGCTCTCTCGCGTCTAAGAGCGACGTGGCGCCCGGTCGAGGCTCCCTGCTTCAGCGAGGAGCTCCGACGGGGTTGACCGGGTAACGATCGCCTACATGCCACGGCGGCGGGCGACGAGCCCGACTCCGAGCAGGATGGTGCTGGCGGCCCCTAGTCCGACGAGGAGCCAGTTTCCGGCCTCACCCGTCCTCGGGAGCGCCCGCGGCGCCTGCACCGGGGCGGGCGCCGGGGACGGCTTCGGGGCGGGCGCGCCGGGCTTGGGCTGGGCGGCTGCCGGTTCGGCCTGCGCGGCGAGCGAGCTGACGGGGGCGCCGCGCGGGACGAACGTGGTCGTGACGAGCCGGGTCATCGAGCTGCCAGCGGTAGCGCCGTGGACCACCCCCCGGTTCTATCCAGTTATCGCCCGGCCTGATAGTTGTGGGTCATGCCCTCCATCATGAGCGTCACGCTCCTCGAGGGCGCTGGCCAGGTTGGGGCCTGGGTGAGTGTGCATCGGGACAATGGCGCCCGGCGCGACCTCAGTCATCCGCTGGACCACGTCCAACGGCGCGGCCAGGCTCGGCGCATCCATCCTGAATTGTGCGACTGTGGTTGGACCGGGTGGCGCGATCCTCTCGGCGCTTGCGGTCCCCACCACCGTGGTGGGGGCGGCGCCCTTTGGCAGCACGAAGCTGGCGACGACCCGAGCGACGGACGTGCCCTCGTTGCCCGGCCGCGTGCGGCTCGGCCGGGCTGTCGATCCACCCCTCGCCGACGCCGAATTTCTGATCAGTGCCGCCCATCCGCAGGGTCGCTTCGCCCGCGAGCACCGTGACGTAGGCCGGGCCGGCGTGAGTGTGGGCCGGCGTCCAGGCTCGGGCGCAAAGTCGAGCACGAGCTGGAGCAGCTCAGCCTCGGCCCGGCGAGTTGGCGGCCTCGAAGCGCTTCTCGACGACGGTGGACACCCCTGGCTGCTGGCCAAAAGCCATCGGCCGGGAGCGCCAGGCCGAGCGCGACGGCGATAGCCGCCCAAGCAGGTAGGCGGTTCATGAACGCGACCTCCCCTTCAGAATCGTCGCCAGTCTACGCTCGGTCTGCTCGGCTGTCAAATTGCCGCGACTCGGAGACGCGGAGTGATTTCAGCTGGCCCGGCCCCTGCGTGTCCCGGCCGCTGGCGACCGCCTCGCTTGCAGCCGCCTGCCAGAACGCGTTCTATCTGTGACCGCCGTCGCTCTTGTCCAGGGACTCACGGCCGGAGCCGTCAAGGGCTAGACGAAGGTCCGTCACCGCCTGATGCCGACCACTCGAGGGAAGGATGACCGCGGGCACAACCCGCACGAGCACGGGGCGACGTTCTAGCGTGCATGCCGCCCCGCTACGCCGCGACATACGTTGAACGCCAGCCGACAGGCGGGATCCCCTGACAAGGGGATCCCGCCCGTTCGCCGACGTCTGGTAGGCACTCGTCGCTCGGGCAGTCCGTCTACTGCCCTCTGCGCCGCGCAACCCAGGTCACATGGACGTGGTCAAAACGACTATCTCGGCATCTGGGCCGGCGCGGACGCCATCCTGGATCGCTCACCAGGTGCCAGATGCAGCTCGGCGACGCTGTTCCGCCCGAACTGCCGGCTCGGGAAGCGCTGGAAGATCGCCGGGTCGTGGCCCGGGATGATCGGCTCGCGTTGCCGCCGACTCGCTGCATCATCTCGTTCATCGCTTCGAGCTGAGTGACCTGGTTGCCCTGCCCATACCCGAGCGGGACGAACACGCCGGACTCCGCCCCATACTGTGGCGCCCCCTCGACGTTCGCGTACCAGTACATCGCGTCGCCCGGCGCACACCCACGTCCCAGACCCCATCCCGGATCGAGATGTACTGCGTGCCGAAGGTGTGGGTGTCGTGGGCAGGGTGAATGCTGATCCCCGGCACGACGTCTGCCATCTCTCCCTGGACCAGGGTCAGACGTCCCTCGATTGCCAGCTGGGTCGCGTCCATGAGGTCGGCAGGGTCGGCCGCGCTGGAGATCCAGCTCAGCTGTCGCGGCACCTGCAAGGCGTTCATCCAGGACGTGATCTCCCGCTCCTGAACGTAGACGCGGGCGTTGGGCCAGGCCCGCAGGTTCCCCATGTGGTCCCAGTGGGCATGTCCGATGAAGATGTGCTGGACGTCGGCCGGGCTCATGCCGATCCTGGCAAGGACCACGTCCGGCGCCTCGGCATCGACGACCCCGAAGGCCTGGGCGAAGCGCGCGCCGTGCTCGGCGGCACGGAAGCCAACGTCGAACAGCGCGACGGTGTCCATGCCCTTGATGATCACGTAGACGAACGGCACTCTGGTCGTCCCGCGGTTGTGGGCGCCGTAGAGCATCCCGCTGACCGGGAACTGCGGGGCATTGGCGTACTCGAGCACCCAGATCGAGTACTCCGGTGCCTGCAGCGCATTCGCCGCTTGCGCTGGCGACTCGGTTGCGCCCGGTCACCTTCGCGCCCCACTGCGCCGCCAGCGGCGCCCGCCATCGTCGCGCCCTGATCAGGTTCCGCCGCGATACGCTCGATCCGCCAAGCTGCCACGCTCCCATCGCCGACCTCCCGTGCGTTGTCGGCCGCGCCAGTCGCGACCGCTCATCACCGCCCGTCAATGTGTGTGGTGCCCGCCCTCGCTGCCCGACGGCACGTACTCCGGCCCCCAGAACGTCTCCCCGATCTCGCGCATCCGCTCGTTCGCGCGGCTCAACCGCTCGATAGCCGCGCTGATCCGCTCTCGTTCATCCCTCCAATTCTCGCGCGCCGTGGCGGCGCCCAGTTCGCCGACCGCCTCCCGCGCCGCGTCGATCGCTTCCAGGTAGTGGCGCGGTCGCTCGTCGGAGAGGGTGGCGTCCAGGCCACGCGCGCGCGGCCGCGGCGGCGTACGCGCGCTCCGCTTCCTCGAAGCGGCTCCGCAGCTCGTCAAGTGGCATACGCTCTTGTACGAACAGCAGCGTCGCCCCGGTCGTCACCAGGCTCGCCAGCTTGACGTCCTCGTGGATCGGGCCGAGGCCGCGCGCGAACGCCACCTCCCCCGCGTTGAGACCGTCGAGCAGCGCTCGGGCATCTACGTGGCCGTGGTGGCCATCACCGCCACCAGTGTGGTGGTGATGGCCATGGCTGTGCCCCGCGCGTATCGTCCCGCTCATCGCCTCAGGATGCCCCCAGGTGGCATGACGCCCAATCCGTCAGCATCGCCGCGAGCGGGCCGGCGACGGTCCGCGGTCCACGGGTGGACCGCCGACCCTGGCCTCACTGGGCGCCAGACTACCATGGGGTGGCGAGCGCGTCAAGCCGCGCTCGCCGCGGGCGACGCGGATTTGACAAGGTAGCCAGCTAGGCGTATGTTGTCCCCGTTTCAGGCGCGGAGAGAAGATCTTTGAAGGCGTCGACGTTCGCACCGACGGCGGAGTCACTCCGTGTGTGCCTCGTGCTGGGCTACCGACCCAGCCCTGGTGGTGGAGGCACGGAGAAACATGTCTACGAGCTCACTCAGGGCCTCATAGCCCGTGGCGTCAGGGTCGACGTCATGTGTGAGGACCGCGCATACCTGCCCGATCGACAGCACGATCTTCCCGTGCGATTCATCACGGTGGCACCTGGGTCGCTTGCAAACGACGGCTGGCTCGAGCGCTCCAGAGAGAAGTCCAGGCGCTTTGCCCAGGCCCTCGATCCGACGCGCTATGACGTGGTTCACGCCCACAACCACTATGGATTTGATATTGCGCTGAAGCTGGCAGGGCTCGAGCAACGGCCGGCGCTTGTGACCACCTTCCATCTCACGGCCGGTGGTTTGTTGAAGCGCTTTCGACAGCTCGGCCTTGGCGAACCCGACAACGCTCCGGTCGAGCGTGCGATTGCCGCGATGGAGTCAGCCGTAGCTCGGCTGTCCGATTGCTCGATCGCGGTTTCTCGGGGGGTCGCGCACGAGGTTCAGTCCCTCTACGGGCAGCCACCCAACCGAGTCACCAGCGTCTACAACTGGTGCAATCCCGAAACCTTCACGTCCCACGACCTGCACGCTGCACGCCGTCAGCTGGACCTCGATCCTGATGGCACATACCTGTTGTATATCGGCGAATTTCGATGGCATCGCGGCCGCCTCCTCGCGGAGGTTATGAGACACCTGCCGTCCTGGGTCACGCTGCTCGCTATTCATCCAGAAGAGGACGCTCAGATTCGATCGGAGTTCGGCGATCGGGTCCGATGTGTGGGCTATGTGCCGCACGACCGCATGGCGCTCCTCTATTCCGCCGCCGACCTGCAATGCTTCCCTGCCGTTTATGCCGGCTTCGGGCTGGTGCTGGCTGAAGGTATGGCGTGCGGCTGCCCGCCAGTCGTCTTCGACCTCCCAGCCATGAACGAAGTCGTGACGAAGGAAAGCGGCTACCTGGTGGGAGGTTACAGTGCCGAGGCGTACGCGGCTACGCTGCTGCGTGCGCTGGATGAACGACGCGTGTCGCGAGAGGCGGCGAGGCGCCGGGCCCGCTCCTTCGAAATGCCACCCCAGATCGACACAGTTGTCAGCCTGTACCGGAGTGCAGCCGCCCAGGTCAGAGCGCGCACACCCGACGTGGTAAGGTCAGCGTCGGCTTCAACTATCGCCTAGGACGCCGAGCCAGTCGTCGATTTGCGGAAACACGAGCGAACTACACGAGGGTGGCGGAAAGGGGTAAAGCATGAGACGTGTCATGAACCGTATTTCTCGTAGCCTCGCGGTCGCGTCCGTCGCGACTGCCGTCGTGGGACTCTCGAACCTCGCGGCCGGAAAAGGTGCGGGTCGCGATTCGTTGCAGGCACTCGCGGACAAGATTCCCTTCCCCCGCATCAAAGATCCCATGGTGATCGACTATCTCCTGAACACCTTCGTGAACAACATTCCACTCGCCGACATCCGGATGGATCTGTATCGGAGGGCGGGCATCAAGGTGGATCCGACGAGCAACATCATGATGCACGCCTGGGTGCTCCAGGCACGCGGCATCACGATCGGCCCGAATTGCATCATTGGCCCGTTCACAACCCTGGACGGTCGCGGCGGACTGACCATCGGCAGAAACGTCAACATCGCCGGCGAAGTGCTCACGATCGGAGGTCACCACGTCGTGGATTCGGAAACGGCAGAGGGAATCGTCGGCAAAGTCGTGATCGAGGACAACGCCTGGGTTGCGATGCGAGCCACGATCCTGCCGGGGATCACGGTAGGCGAGGGCGCATATGTGGCTGCGGCTGCTCTAGTGAACCGCGACGTTGAGCCGTACACGCTTGTCGGAGGCGTGCCGGCAAGGAAGATCCGCGATCGTAGTCGCGACATCCGCTACACCCTGCACCACGCCCCCAACTGGGTCTAACGTGCTGTTCCTGAGCGCGCTTCTCGTCAGGACGTGCACGCCAGCCGTCTGAAGCGCGCGCCACCCTCCTGCCCCGGTCCTGGCGCGCGCCGGGTTGATGAGCGCACCAGGTGCTTCCGCGTTTGGCTGGACAGAGCTTCGCTTCGATGGCACCAGGCCACGTGCCAGTTCGCTGATAACGGCGCCGCAGCCGCGGTTGATCCGACGGGCAAGCTGACGGTTCACGGCCGGATACACGCGGTCCAGGGGCTTCGTGAACACAGCGGCGCCTTCCCACCGAGCACGGGTATTGGTCGACACTGCGCACGGTTTCGAGTACTCGGCGAGCCACTGGCGGACGTCAGTGGAGCGGGACCAATGCGCCACGCCGTCGAGTGGACCAGTCGCGCTCAGCCCTTGCTGGTCGGCGGCGGTCCGCCCGTCAGCATCTTCCAGACGGCCGCGCTGGCCCTGTGCGCCACCAGGCCCCCCACGGCGTGCGAGCCGGAGACCAAGCCCGTCCAGAGGAGCTTCTTGACCCTGTTGCGCTTCCGGACCGGAGCATGCGCCGCGGCAGCCTTGCCGTTGGGCTGCGACGTGGGCGACGGGCCCCGTGCGGTCCGCTGACCCTGTGCCGCCCGTTCGACCGTCTCTTCGTGGGCGATCCCCTGCTTGGCCCTTGCCTCTTCGGTGACCTGTACGGCACTCTCATCGGGCACGATCCGCGAGCCGTACTTGCGGGCGTAGGCCTGGGTGAACTCGGCGCCGAAGAAGAGGATCTGCGCCGAGTAGTAGACCCAGATCAGCAGGATCAGCAGCGAGCCGGCCGCCCCGTAAGTCGAGCCGACGCCGGCGTTGCCCAGGTACAGGCCGATCAGCAGCTTGCCGACGGTGAACAGCAGCGCGGTGGCGGCCGCGCCGATCCAGACGTCGCTCCAGGAGATCTCCACGTCCGGCAGCACCTTGTAGATGGCGGCGAACAGCAGGGTGATGACAGCGAAGGAGATCGCGGCGTTCACGACCGGCCAGAGGACATCAGCCGCCGGCAGCAGGGTGTTGAAGAAGTTGCCCAGGGCGGACAGCGCCGCGCTGAGGACCAGCGAGACGAGTAGCAGGAAGGCGATGCCCAGCACCATCGTCATCGACAGGAACCGCTTCTTGAGGGTCGCCATGATCCCGGCGCCCGGCTTCGGCGCAACCTCCCAGATCGTGTTGAGGGCATCCTGAAGCTGGGCGAACAGGTTCGAAGCGCTCCAGAGCAGGGTCCCGATCCCGATGATCGCCGAGATGGTGCTGGCCCCCGACTGCCGGGAGTTCGCGATGGCGGTCTCGACCGCGCGCGCCGCGTCGGCGCCGAGGAGGCCCTCGAGCTGGGCGAAGACCTGGCCGCTGGCGGCCTCCTCGCCGAAGACGAAGCCCGCGACCGCGATCGCGATCAGCAGCAGCGGCGCGATCGCGAAGGCCGTGTAGTAGGCCAGCGCGGCCGCCAGCCGCGACGCCTTGTCCTCGCTCCAATCGGTGTAGGTGGTCTTGAGCAGGTCGAAAGCTGCGCCCAGGCTCATAGTCGGGTCCTCCCGTACGGTGAGGCTGGCCCCCGCTGCGACCTCCGTCTGGCCGGCGCTCCCACCACGACGCGCGGCAGGAAGTGTGCCGGCTGCTTCCTCGAATCAGCTACTCCGAGATGCCGTCCCGGGTAGGGCAGTTCCCGGGGTGCGATCGCGCCCCCTCCAGCGCAGCGTGCCCTCAAGCGTCCGCTCTCACCCGCCAGGGGTCTCGCGCCCGTCGCTCATCTCAATGCATGAAGAGTGCGAACCAGCCAGTTCCGTGGTCCGACGGCAGCTCCGCTCGGCCCCGCCTGTGGTACGTATCGTGCCACCCCCGCTGGAGCCCGAGACCACGACTGGCATCCCGCGAGAGCATCAGCCGATGACCGACCAGCGAGCCGCGACCGGCCGGCCCGACACGACTGAGGAACGCTGGGAGCTGCTGCGGCAGGTCGAGGCGCTGCTCGACACGCCGATGATCGCCCTGGCGTTCGTCTGGCTCGGCCTGATGGTCGTCGACCTCACGGCCGGACTCAGCCGGCCGCTCGAGATCCTCAGCTACGGCATCTGGGCGCTGTTCGTGCTGCACTTTGTGCTCGGGATCGTCATCGCGCCGAGCAAGGCCGCCTATCTCCGCCACAACTGGCTGACCGCGATCGCGCTGGTGCTGCCCGCCTTCCGGGTGCTGCGCGTGTTCCGCGCGTTCCGCCTCCTCCGGGTCGCGCGCGCCGCACGCTCGGTCAGCCTCGTCCGGGTGGTCGCGACGCTCAACCGCGGCATGCGCGCCATCGGCAGCACGATGGGGCGCCGCGGCGTCGGCTACGTCGCCGCCCTGACGGCGATCGTCACCGTCGGGGGCGCGGCCGGGATGGCAGCGTTCGAGAGCCCCTGGGCGCTGCGCGAGGCCGGCTACCTCGAGGCGGCGGAGGCCGGTGGCCTCGACAGCTACGGCGAGGCGCTCTGGTGGACGGCGATGATCATGACGACGATGGGCTCGGAGTACTGGCCGAAGACCGTCGAGGGTCGGATTCTCGGCTGGCTGCTGGCGGTGTACGCGTTCGCGATCTTCGGCTATATCACCGCCACGATCGCCAGCTTCTTCATCGGCCAGGATACCGCGGCGGCCGCGCAGCAGGCGGACGCGGACAGGGCCGACACGGCCGAGGCGGCGGCGCTCCGCGAACAAGTCGCGGCGCTCCGTTCAGAGATCGCCGCCCTGCGCAGGCTCCTCGCAGCATCGCGGGTGGCCCCGGACCCCGACCGGGGCGAGCGCAGGTCGCGTACCCCGTAGCGTCTGAGCGACGTGCGCCGCGGCCGATGCCTCGGCTCATCCGAGCGCCTGTCGTCGGTGGACGATCGCCTGCTTCAGGCCGACCACGACCGCGCCGACGACCACCACGGCCACGGCATCCACTGCCCAGCGGACGAGGCCCTGAAGGGCGAGCGGCGGATCGCCCCCGACCAGCGCCCTGCTGGCGATGCTCATCCCCGGGATCAGCGCGAGGGCAATCATGACGCCCGCGGT
>JAUJPG010000097.1 GCA_030447245.1 Chloroflexota bacterium
GCGCTGCTGGCGATCGCCGAGGACCTCGACAATCCGATCGGCGTCAACGCCGCGCGCGGAGACGGCTCGCAAACCACGTTCGTGGCGCCGGCAAGCTGGAGCGGAGAGCGGCTCCAGAGCTGGATTGGCGCGCGGCATCGCGAGCTCGAAGATGCCTTCGGCGAGGTGTCTGCCATGCGGACCATGCCCAATCGTGCCGCTCGGCGCCGGCGGAGCAAGCCGTGAGCGAGTTCACCGACCGCTTGAGCGAGGCGGCCGCCGCGGCGCTCGCCGACCTCGGCCCGCTCCTCGACCACGAGCTGCCAAAGCTCAAGAGCGTGGTGCTCGAGCTGGAGCTGGCCAACGGTGGCCAGGTAGTCGGCGCCACCGCGCGGGTCGAGCGCACGGCGAACATTCGGAGGCTGACGGCGTGAACCGGGCCGCACGTCGGGCGGCGGAGCGGACGACGCGGAAGGCGCAGCCGCGGCCGCGGGCGGATCTGGCGGTGGACGGTCTTCACGTATCTGCGGACGACACGCTGCTGGCCGACCCGCACGCCGTCATTCCAGTCGCCGGGCCGGTCAGCCTGGACGTGCTGCACAGGCTGTCGGCAGCCGCCATCGCCGCGGGGAAGCCAGAGACGGCCCGCGGCTTGCTCCACCTGGCCGCCGTTGGCTTGCCGGACTCTCTCGTAGCCCAGATGGCCCTCGGCGGCGCGCTAGAAAAGCTGGGTGACCATGACGCGGCCGAGGCCGCCTTCGAGCGGGTTACCGTCCTCGATCCAGAACACGCCGTCGGGTACTATGGGCTGGCCCGCGCGCTCGGCGCGCGCGGCGAGATGGCCCGCGCGATCGCCACGTTCCGCCGTGCTGTTGCTCTCGGGCCGGACGAATGGTCTGGCCGCTACAACTTCGGCGTCCTGCTTACGAATGCCGGCCGGCCGCGCGACGCGATCCCGCACCTTCGCCGGGCTGTCGCCTTGGCGCCCACCCTTCCCGCGGCTCGCCATGCCCTGTCTACGGCACTTCTGGCCGCGGGCGAGCTCGAGGAGGGCTGGCGTGAGGCGAGATGGTGCGGGCCCTGGCGCCAGTACGCCCAGTCAGCGTGGGACGGCCGAGCCCTGGAGGGTCGCACCATCCTGCTGTACCAGGAGCATGGCCTCGGCGACACGCTCCAGCTCTGCCGCTACGTGCCACTCGTGGTGGCACGTGGGGGGCGCGTGATCCTGGAGGTCCAGCAGCCACTCGTCCGCCTGTTGGGTCGCCTGCCCGGCGCCGAGCGCGTCGTGCTGGCCGGTGAGCCGCTGCCGCCGTTCGACACCCACGACGCGGTGATGAGCCTACCGGCGCGGTTCGGAATCACCCCCGGCACCATCCCGCGCGCCGTCCCGTACCTGGCCGCTGACGCGGGCCTCGTCGCCGACTGGCGTGCGCGCCTGGGGGTGTCCGGTCTGTTCACGGTCGGCCTGACCTGGGCCGGTAACCTGAGCAACGTCAATGACGTCAACCGCTCAGTGCCGCTGGCTGCGCTCGCCCCGCTGACCGGCATCCCCGGCGTCCGCTTCGTCGGCGTGCAGAAGGGCCCGGCGGCCGAGCAGGCAGCCGGCCTGTCGCTGGAGAACCTGGGGCCACAGCTCGGCAACCTCGACGACACCGCGGCGCTCGTCAGCGTACTCGACCTAGTCATTAGCGTCGACACGAGCGTTGCCCACCTGGCCGGGGCGCTGGGCGTGCCGACGTGGCTGCTGCTCTCGACGCCCTGTGACTGGCGCTGGGAGCTCGAGCGGGAGAGCAGCCCGTGGTATCCGAGCATGCGTCTGTTCAGGCAGGAGCGACCTCGCGCGTGGGCGCCGGTCGTCGAGCGCGTGGCAGCTGAGATCGCGAGGCTGCGGCCGGCGCCCCGCTTCGAGGACCCCGGCGAATCGCCCTGGTGGCCTGGCTACGTCGATCGGGAAGGGCTGCCCAAGGTTGTGTAGTGACCCCGGCCTGACCGCGCGCCTGGGCGCCGGTCGTCGAGCGCGTGGGCGCTGAGACCTGAACCGACGACGAGCAGTTGCCCGCCGGCGCCGCGGCGCCGCAGATGACAGCAGGTGATGCCAGGTGAAAGGCCACGGCGCGAAATCTGACGGCCAGCGGGAGCAGGCGATCCTGGCGCTGCTGACCCATCCGACCATCCCGGAGGCGGCCAAAGCCTGCGGGGTCGGCGAGGTGACGCTGTGGCGCTGGCTGCAGGATCCCGCGTTCGCCGAGCGCTACCGGGCGGCCCGCCGCCAGGTGGTCGAGGGCGCGATCGCCAGCCTGCAGCAGATGGCGACCGAGGCGGCCACCACGCTCAAGCGGAACCTATCCTGTGGCACGCCGTCCGTCGAGGTGCGGGCCGCGCTGGCCATCCTCGAGCAGGCGATCAAGGGCGCCGAGCTGCTCGATCTGGCCGAGCGCGTTGCTGCCCTGGAGGCACAGCAGGGTGCCACGGGCGGCGAGCGGTCGACCAGGGCATGGCCGGCCTGACGGCCCGCCTCGAGCGCCTGGAGCGCCGGGCGGCCGAGCTGGCCGCCGCGGCGGCGCCCCTGCCGTCAGCCTCCGCCCCCTTCGCGCGACAGTACCGGGACGATCCGGTCGCCTTCGTCCACGACTGCATCGTCTGGCCGGAGGGGCAGGGACCGACTGCCTACCAGGACGAGATCCTGGCCGAGCTGCCCCGCCGCAAGCGGGTGGCGGCCCGCGGCCCACACGGCCTCGGCAAGACCGCCCTCGAGGCGTGGGTGTGCCTGTGGTTCGCACTGACCCGCGAGGCCGACGGCACCGACTGGAAGTGCCCGACGACGGCCTCGGCGT
>JAUJPG010000098.1 GCA_030447245.1 Chloroflexota bacterium
CAGGGTCGAGATCTCGGCGAGGATCGGGTCCGGGTCGTCGTAGCGGGTCCAGAGGAGCAGGCGCGGTGACACCGGAGCAGATCGCCTTTTTGGAGCGACAGCGTGTGGCGCGTCTGGCGACGGTCGACGAGCAGGGACGGCCGCACGTGTTGCCGGTCTGCTTCGTCGTGGTCGACGGCGCGCTGTACACATCGATCGACGAGAAGCCGAAGCGAGGTGACCCGCTGACGCTGCGCCGCGTCCGCAACATCCTGACCCATCCCGAAGTCTGCCTGGTGGCCGACGACTACGCGGAAGATTGGACCCGCCTGGCCTGGCTCCAGGTGCGCGGCAGCGCCGCTCTGGCCGTCGATCCGGAGGAGCGGGGACGGGCACTCGCCGCGCTCCGAGCACGCTACCCGCAGTACCGCTCGATGGACCTGGAGTCGCGCCCGCTCATCAGGATTACGGCGACCCACGTCGTTGGCTGGGCGGCCACCCCGACCACCGTTCGGTGAGCCACCGGCCTGCCAGGAGCGCGCGGCCGATCGAGTACACTCTTCACGAGGCGGCCAGACGGGAGATCAAGCCATGCTGATCGCGGGGCGGCTGACCCTCGAGGAGTTTCTTGCGCTGCCAGGCTTCGACCTGACGGTCGCCGAGCTGTTCGCCGCGCTGGATCTGGACTGAGCCGCCGTTCGCGCGGGCGATCGGCGGCACCGGGATGACGGCCACGCACCGCCCGCGCACGCGGCCGGTTCTGGCCCTCGACGTCGGCGGGACCAAGCTGGCGGCCGGCGTGGTCCTGCCGGACGGGGAGGTCCGCGCCAGCGAGACGATCCCGACTCGAGCGACGGCGACGGCGGAGGTCCTGTTCGGTGACCTGGCTGGCCTGTGTGACCGCGTCCTGGCCCGAGCGGGCCTCGACGCGGCCGAGCTGGCCGGCGTGGGCGTCGGCTGCGGCGGCCCGATGGTCTATCCCGAAGGCCGGGTCTCACCGCTCAACATCCCGGCCTGGCGCGACTTCCCGCTGCGCGATCGGCTGGCCGAACGGTACCGTCGGCCAGCCGTCGTCGACAACGATGCCAAGGCGTTCGCGCTCGGGGAATACAGCCTCGGGGCGGGACGCGGGGCCAGGTGCCTGCTGGGGATGGTCGTCTCCACCGGAGTGGGCGGTGGGATTGTCGAAGCCGGTCGGCTGGCCCACGGGGCGTCGGGCAACGCCGGCCACGTCGGCCACCTGATCGCGTTCCCGAACGGGGCGCCGTGCGCGTGCGGCGCCCGCGGCTGCGTCGAGGCGATCGCCTCCGGGACCGGCTTGGCTGGGAGGGCGCGCCGAGCCATCGCCCGCGGCGTGCGCACCGAGCTGTCCCGCGGCGCGACCGCCGCCGACGTCGCGGCCGCCGCTCGGCGCGGCGACGAGCTTGCAACCAGGCTGATGCACGACGCAGCCATTGCCGTTGGACGTGGCGTGGCCGCGGCGACGTCGCTGTGCGACCTCGACCGGATCGTGATCGGTGGGAGCGTCGCCCTCGGCGCCGGTGACCTCCTGATCGAGCCGCTCCGTCGCGAGCTGGCCCGCGATGCGCGCCTGGAGTTTGCCCGCGGCGTAACCGTGGTCCTGTCCGAGCTCGGCGTCAACGCCGCGCTTGCCGGCGCCGCGTCGCTGGTCCTTCCGGGGCCTGGTCCCGCCCCGTAGCCCCAGCCACTGCGAAGAGAAGAGCTGGGAGATGGGGTGTGCTCCCACGCCCACGTTTGACACACCGCGTTCCACCCCCTACCCTGCCCGGGCACCCACTATCGCCCGGGGAGGCTCGCATGGTCACCCAGCAGTCCGTCGGTTCGAGCGCCTTTTATCCGGCCATCGCGGGCGGGTTGCCGCGGATCGAGCGCGCTGAGGGTGTCTACCTGTACGGTCCGAACGGCCAGCGCTATCTCGACGCAGCCGGCGGGGTCGGTTGCGTGACGAGCATCGGCCACGGGGTGCCCGAGGTTATCGAGGCGATGGCCGAACAGGCTCGCAACGTCGCTTTCGTGCCATTCGTGCAGTACGAGACGGCCCCGACACTGGAGCTGTGCGACCTGATCGCGAGCTGGACGCCGGGCCGCCTGAACCGGGTGATGCTGCTCTCCGGTGGCTCGGAATCGACCGAGAACGCCGTGCGGCTGGCCCGCCAGTACTGGCTCGAGCGCGGCGAGGCAAGTCGGTTCAAAATCATCACTCGCTGGCAGGGCTTCCACGGGATGACTCTCGGTGCGACGGGTTTCAGCGGCCACACCGGCCGCCGCCGCAAGTACGCGCCGATGTTCGTCGACCAGCCGCACATCCCACCAGCCTATCGCTACCGATGCCACTACTGCTCGGAACGGGACGCCTGCACCCTTCAGTGTGCCGATGCGCTCGATCGTCAGATCAAGTGGGAAGGGCCGGAGAACGTCGCGGCGTTCATTGCCGAGCCGGTCGTCGGGGCGACGATGGGCTCGGCGCCGGCCCCGCCAGGCTACTTCGAGCGGATCCGCGAGATCTGCGACCGCTGGGGGATTTTGTGGATCGCCGACGAGGTGATGACCGGCTTCGGGCGGACCGGCGAGCGGTTCGGCGTGGAACACTGGGGCGTTACGCCGGACATCCTGACCGCGGCCAAGGGGGTCAGTGGCGGCTACACCCCGCTGGCTGTGCTCGTCGCCGGCGACCACGTCGTCGAACCCTTCGAGCGCAACAGCTCGAGCTTCGTCGCCGGCCACACCTACTCGGGCAACCCGCTGTCCTCGGCGATTGGTCTGGCCGTCCTGCGCTACGTCG
>JAUJPG010000044.1:0-7082 GCA_030447245.1 Chloroflexota bacterium
GGCCTTGCGGCGGCCGCGGACGTGTCGCAATCGGCGTGTCTACTACGGCTTCAACCGCGTTGACCTGGCCCCGTTCAGCGGTGGCTACGCCGAGTACATGTATCTCAGCGCGCCGGAGGCGACGCTGATGTTCAAGATCGACATCCCTGCGTCGATCGCTGCGCTCCATGAGCCGCTCTCGGTCGGCGCGCACGCGGTTCGACGAGCGACGCCGAAGCCAGGTGACACGATCGTCATCCAGGGCGCTGGGGCAATCGGACTGTTCACCCTCGGACTCGCTCGCCTGGCGGGCGCTACCCGCGCCATCGTCGTCGGCGGCCCGCCCGAGCGGTTGGAGCTGTCGCGGGCGTTCGGTGCCGACGTGACCATCGACATCGGTGCGATGCGCGACCCCGAGGAGCGGACCCGGGCCGTCCTGGCCGAGACGCCGGGCGGCATCGGCGCGGACGTGGTGTTCGGCTGCGTGGGTCGGGCGACGGCCTGGCCTGAGGGCATCAGCTACCTGCGGGATGGAGAGGGGCGTTTCCTGGAGGTTGGGCTGGCGAGTGAGGACGGCGAGATCCCGTTCAATCCGTGCACCCAGCTCGTCAGCAAGAACGCTACGTTCATCGGCGCGCTCGGCTCTTACGAGCAGGACTCCGTCGTCGCCGTGCGGGTGATGGAGGCCGGTCGGCTCCCGCTGGACCAGGTCGTCTCGCACCAGCTCCCGCTCGAGCGTGTCGGCGACGCGATAGATGCCCTCAACTCGGATTACCGGGTCGACGGGCGCGCGGCCGTCAAAATCGCGATCGCCCCGAACGGCCCGGTGCCGTGAGTCTCCGCGTCAGCGCTCTCCGGGATCGGCCGGCCCTGGCTCGGTAAAGAACGGCGTCATCCCTCGACCCGCTCGATTGGATTACGCAGCGTTCCGATGCCCTCGATCTCGGTCTCGAGCACGTCGCCCGGCTTCAGGAACTCGGGCGGCGTCCTCGCGAAGCCGACCCCCTCGGGAGTACCGGTCAACAAAATGTCCCCGGGCTCGAGGGTCATGCCGAGCGATAGCTCGCGAAGCAGGCGTGGAATCTTGAAGTACAGGTGTCGGGTGTTGGAGTCCTGCTTTGTCTCGCCGTTGACACGCGTGGTGACCCGCAGGGTGTTCGGGTCGAGCTCGTCGGCCGTGACGATCCAGGGGCCCATCGGACAGTGGCCGTCGAGTGCCTTGCCCTTGAGCCACTGACCGCCATGCCGCCGCTGGAGGTCGCGTGCCGAGAGGTCGTTGGCGACGGTGTAGCCGAAGACGTGGTCCCACGCTCGATCTTCGGAGATGTTCTTCCCGCCGCGTCCGATCACCAGCGCTAGCTCGACCTCCCAGTCGATCTTCTCAGACACCCGGGGGTCGAACGGGATCGAGTCACGCGGGCCAGTCACGCTCGTGGGGGCCTTGAAGAAGATGACCGGGTACTCTGGCAGCTCCTGGCCGCTCTGACGGACTCGCTCACCCTCCTCGAAGTGCTCAAGGTAGTTCCAGCCGATGCAGAAGACGTTCTTGCGGGGGCGGGGAATTGGCGCGAGCAATCGTACGGCGTCGAGGGCGAGACTATCGCGGCGCGCCGCGTCACCGGCTGTCGAGCGGAGCCGCTGGAGCACGTGCGGCCCCGCGGCGATCAGGTCGAGCATCGTCATCGGAGCGTCAGCGCCGAGAATCTGGCCAACGTCCACGAGGGACGCGGCGGCCGCGTCGACGAGGCCGACCCGCCCGATGGCGCTGTTGCGCGCGTAGGTTACCAGTCTCACATCACTCTCCCGCGCGCCCCAGCGCTAACTCAACTGCAGCCCCGCGGCTAGCCGCGGAGCGGCACGGTGTGGTGGCCGCGCCCCGCCGTCAAGGCGCCCCCTCAGCGCAGCGACGCATCGGGGCCCTGCTGTGGCTCAGGCGCGCCAGGGCTCGTGGCTACAGCACGCCGCCGACGGTGTGCGCCGGTGCGACCGACTCGGGCGGGACCGGGACTTCAACCTTGCCAGCCTGACTCTTCTCCGAGACTCCAGTCACCCGCAGGATCTCGTCATGGTCCAGCGACTCCTCGCGGAGGAGCGTTTCGGCGAGTGCTTCTAGACGCCATCGCTCAGTCGTAAGCAGCCCACGAGCGCGTTCGTCAGCGTCGTCCAGGATGCGACGGACCTCCTGGTCGACCAGTGCCGACAGGGACTCGCTCTGGTCACGGCCAAGCCCCAGCTCGGCGCCGAGGAACTCGCCGCCGTCGCGCTGGGCAACCGACACGGGCCCGATGCGGTCGCTCATGCCCCACCGCGTCACCATCTGGCGGGCCAGGTTCGTCGCCACTTCAAGGTCATTCTCCGCGCCGGTCGAGAGGACGCCGAAGATGATGTCCTCCGCGGCCCGTCCTCCGAGTGCGCCGGCGATGCGCGCCCGCAGGTACGGCTCGGTGTAGTTCACCATGTCGTCGTCCGGCTTGGAGTAGGTCACGCCGAGCGCCTGACCACGCGGCACGATTGTGACCTTGTGCACCGGATCGGCTTCCGGGATGAGCAGGCCAACCAGGGCATGCCCTGACTCATGGTACGCCACACGTCGGCGATCCTCCGGGTTCATGACCATCTGACGCGCCGCGCCCAGGACGATTTTCTCCATGGCATCCATGAAGTCGGCGCGGGCGACGCTCTCGCGCTCGCGCCGCGCCGCCAGCAGGGCCGCCTCGTTGACCAGGTTGCGGAGGTCAGCACCGACCAACCCCGGCGTGATCGACGCGATCTCAGTCAGGTCTACGTCAGGCGCGAGCGGGACGCCGCGGGTATGGACCTCGAGGATCTTCGCCCGCCCGACGCGGTCAGGACGCTGGACGACGACGCGGCGGTCGAACCGTCCAGGCCGTAGCAGGGCCGGATCGAGCACGTCCGGCCGGTTGGTCGCGGCCAACACGATCACCGCCTGGCGGGCGTCGAAGCCGTCCATTTCGACGAGTAGCTGGTTGAGGGTCTGCTCGCGCTCTTCATGGCCGCCGAGCGAGGCCGAGCCGCCACGGCGTCGGCCGATCGCGTCGAGCTCGTCGACGAAGATGATCGCCGGCGCTTCCTTCTTCGCCTCAGAGAAGAGGTCGCGCACACGGGCGGCGCCGACGCCTACGATCATCTCGATGAACTCGGAGCCACTGAGCGAAAAGAACGGCACCCCGGCCTCGCCGGCGACCGCGCGCGCCAGCAATGTCTTGCCCGTACCAGGCGGACCGACCAGCAGCACTCCTTTGGGGATGCTGCCGCCAAGGCGCTGGTACTTTTCCGGATTTTTCAGGAAGTCGACAATCTCGACCAGCTCGGCCTCGGCTTCTTCGATGCCGGCGACGTCTTTGAAGGTGATTGGCGCTTCGGTCTCGGCCGCGGCGTACCGACGCGCCTTGCTGCGACCGATCCCGAACACACCGGCCTGGCTGCGCTGAGCACGGCTCATCATCCACAGCAGCAACCCGAAGAAAAGCAGCCCAGGGCCGAAGCTGAGCAGCAAGGTCACGAGCATCGAGCGCCCTTCCTCGGGCGGTCGAGCGTTGATGACCACGCCCTGGCTTCGTAGCAAGGTGTCCAGCCCAGGATCGGCAAAGGACGGTACCCGCGTCTCGAAACGAACCGACGACTTCTGGTTTTCGCCACTCGCCGGAAAGGTGACTGGCTGCTTGAACGTTCCCTGGACCGCGTCTCCGCGCGTCGTGACCTCGGAGACGTTGCCGGTGTGGACCTGCTCGGTGAAGGTGGTGTACGGAATCGTCAGTCGATCCGACTGGTCCGGTGCCAGGTACGGCGCCAGGAGATAGTTGACCGCCAGGATCGACAGGAGCACCACCCAGAGCCAGTTTCGTTGTGGGAGCCAGGAGGGACCGCGGTTCTCATCCCGCTTCTCGGGGCGGCGAGCCTGCTCTGGTCCTGGGGGGCGCGCGCGCCCATCCGTCTTGGCGCGGCCGCGCAGAAGGGCGGGCTTGTTCACCTTGGAGGCGCTGGCTTGGCCGCCCTCGGAATGCTCTCGGTCTGCCACACTAGTCCTCTCAGCCTACGCATCAGCGTCGCAGTCGCTCGTCCCTTCCTCTGCACTGGTCGTGCCAGGAGTGACGCATGCTCTCGCCTTTCACTGTAGCGCACTAGTAACTGTACTCGGAGCGGCGTCGACTGGAAAGCCTTTCAGCCTGGACGCTACCCCCGCTCCAGCGACCCGGGGACGGCTATACTCGGAGCGGGGGAGGATTCGAGTGGACGACAGGCGAGGTCTGGCGGTCTGGCTGGCGCTCGGGTGGACCAGCCTATTACTCGGGCTCCACGGGGTCACGGCCCCGGTCAGTGTCGTCGCGGCGCAGACGCCGTCCGATTCAGGCGAAACACCGTCGGTGCCGCTCGACGACAAGGAGGTCGACGAGCAGGACAGGACCACCTACACGGACGGCCGCTACACCGTCACGACTCGCCGCGGGGGCACACCGGACACGGGTGTGGCCGTGGCGCGCGGGTTGCACCTTCCTGAGAGCACCGGCGGCACGGTCGCCGACTTCAGGCTCACCACCGATGTGCACTTCGACGGCGGTGGCGGCCCGGCCGCGGTCACGATCCGATTCCGGTACACCCCAGAGGCCGGCGGCGGGAGCGGTTATCTCCTCTCGATCGACCCCTTCGCCGGCCAAGTCAGGCTCGTCCGATTCGAGGAAGGCCGCCAGTATGCGCTGGTGCCATGGACCGGCCATCCGGCGGCAGCGACCGCGGCGGCACCACTGCACGTGGACCTCACAGCCTGCGGATCGGAGGTCGCGGTGGCACTGAATGGCGATGAGGTGCTACGCACGACTGACGGATGGTTCGACCGCGGGACGATCGCGCTGGGCGCCGTCACCTGGTCCGAGCCGGTCAGCGTCACGTTCGAGAACGTCTCGCTGACGGTGGCGCCCGAGTAGCCTGGGGGCTGGCCGTTGACTACAATGGCGCGCAGAGCTCAGCTACACCGAACACCGCCCGCCGGTTGGCGGGCCAGACTAGAACCGGAGGGGCACGATGGCGCCAATGGGGTACATGGGCAAGATCCTGGAGGTGGACCTCACCTCTGGCCGAATCGAGGACCGCGAACTGACTCAGGAGCTGGCAGACACCTGGGTGGGGGGGAGCGGCCTCGGTGTGCACCTGCTGGCCGAACATCCTGAGTCGGCCAGGGCCGATGCGCTCGCTCCGGAGAACGTGCTGATCTTCGGCACGGGACCGTTCAACGGCACCAGCGTGCCGCTGTCGAACCGGTTCCAGGTGATCACCAAGTCGCCCCTGACCAACGTCTTCGGCGAGGCCGACTGCGGTGGACATTGGGCCAATAGTCTCAAGAAGGCCGGCTACGACATGCTCGTATGCAAGGGCAAGTCTCCCACGCCGGTCTACCTCTGGGTGCACGACGACGGGGCCGAACTGAGGGACGCGTCGCACCTGTGGGGCAAGGACACCTTCGAGACGCACGACACGCTGCGCGAAGAGGTCGGCCCGGGCACGCGCCGCGGCGAGGAGGCCGGCGTGGCGTGCATTGGGCGGGCTGGTGAGCGGATGGCGCGCGTCGCGGCGATCATGGTCGACGGCAAGGATGGCCGCGCGGCCGGGCGGTGCGGCGTCGGCGCGGTGATGGGCTCCAAGCAGCTCAAGGCGATCGTCGCCCGAGGGACCAAGGCGGTGCCGATCCACGACGATGGCGCGTTGAAGGCTGCACTGAATCAGGTTCGTAAGGACATCGTCAGCCAGACGAAGGGATTTGGCGCGCTCGGCACGGCCGGCGGCATCCCGACGCACGAAAAGATGGGCAACTGGCCGATCAAGAATTGGGCGCAGAGCCATTGGCCCGAAGGCCCCGACAAGATTTCGGGCGCGACGATGGCCGAGTCGATCCTGACCGGCCGGTACTACTGCGGTAACTGCATCATCGGATGCGGTCGGACGGTCGAGGTAAAAGAAGGCCCGTACGCCGGCATCGAGCAGGGGGGGCAGGAATACGAGACCACCGCGCTGAACGGAACGAACCTGCTGGTGGACAACCTGGAGGCGATCCAGAAGGCGAACGAACTCTGCAACCGCTACGGGATGGACACTATCTCGACCGGAGCGACGATCGGCTTCGCGATGGAAGCCTACGAGCGAGGCCTACTGACCAGGGAGGATACTGGCGGAATCGAGTTGACCTGGGGGAACCATTCCGCGCTCGTCGAGGCGACGACCCGAATGGGCGAGCGCGACACTGAGTTCGGCCGTCGGCTCGGCGAGGGCACGCTCCGCCTCGCCGAGGAGGTCGGCGGCCAGGACTTCGCGGTCCACGTCCGCGGCCTCGACTTCCCGGCCCACGACCCGCGCGCGTTCTTTGCCAACGCCGTCGCCTTCGCCACGTCGCCGCGCGGCGCCGACCACCTCTCATCGTTCGCCCATGCCTTCCAGCGGATCCTGACCTTGCCGGAGCTCGGCTACCCGGAACCAGTCAATCGCCACGACCAGGAGCGGACGCCTGAGCTTGTGTATCACGGTCAGAACCTGATGGGCCTGTTCGACTCGCTCAAGACCTGCAAGTTCATCCAGTTTGGCGGGATCAAGCCAACCCATTTGTTGGAGTGGTACAACGCGATTACCGGACGTGGGCTGGGCATGGACGAGTTCATGGAGATCGGCGCGCGGATCTTCAATCAGAAGCGGCTCTACAACTTCATGTGCGGCTCGACCGGTTCGGATGACACGCTGCCGCGGCGCATTCGCGAGGAGCGGCGCGAGGTCGGAGGAAGCGAACTGGTGCCACCGTTCGAGCCGATGCTCAAGGAGTACTACAAGGTTCGCGGTTGGGACGAGCACGGCACGCCGCGGGCGGAGACGCTGGAGCGCCTGGGGCTCCCCAGGGTCGAGTCGGCGGTCAGCTAGCCTGCAACGTTCGGGAGCCGGTCACGGCTGCCGGCACCCACATCCAGTACGGCCAGGGCTCGCCCTGGCCGTACTGGTGGATGCATCCACGGCCGGTAACTCCACCGGCACTGCAATGGGAGTGGCTCTAGGGGCGCCGGCGAAGGAAGGCTGGCCGGTCCAGGTCGTCGTCACTGTCCGGGTTT
>JAUJPG010000044.1:7182-33856 GCA_030447245.1 Chloroflexota bacterium
GGGCGCGGGTGCAGCACCGCGCCGAACAGGATGTTGGCGCCCGGGTCGACCGCTTGCGCAACCTCGTTGGCGGCGTCGGTAACTTCCTGGAGCGTCAGATCGGAGCCACCACCGATGTTGATCAGGATGCCGCGCGCCCCTTCGATGGATGTCTCAAGCAGTGGGCTGGTGATCGCCGCCCGAGCCGCCTGGATCGCACGGTCGTCGCCATAGCCTTCGCCGATCGCCATCAGCGCGGTTCCAGCGTTGGCCATGACCGACTTGACGTCCGCGAAGTCCAGGTTGATCAAGCCGGTCTGGGTGACCAGGTCAGAAATGCCCTGGACACCCTGGCGGAGGACGTCGTCAGCGAGCCTGAAGGCGTCGACCATCGTCATCTTGGCGTCGCCCAGTGTGAGCAGGCGATCGTTCGGAATGACGATCAGCGCGTCGACAGCGGCGCGCAGTCGCTCGAGCCCTTCTTCGGCGGTCTTCTTGCGGCGCTGACCCTCGAAAGCAAAAGGCAGGGTGACGACGCCGACCGTGAGTGCGCGTGCGGCGCGGGCAAGCTCGGCGACGAGCGGCGCAGCTCCGGTGCCGGTTCCGCCGCCCATACCCGCGGTAATGAAGACCATGTCGGCGCCGTCGAGCGCGTCCTCGAGTACATCGCGGGAGCCCTCGGCCGCCCGCGCGCCGGCGCGCGGGTCCCCGCCGGCGCCCAGGCCGCGGGCGACGCGCCCCCCGATGGGGATCTTGCGCAGCGCCGCCGAGGAGGCCAGCGCCTGCGCGTCGGTGTTGACGACGACAAACTCTACGCCCCGGATGCCTGCCTGAATCATGCGGTTGACCGCGTTGTTGCCGCCGCCGCCGACGCCCACGATCTTGACCTCGGTGAAGCCGCGTGCCTCTGACGTGAGCGCGGCCTCGACGATCTTGGGCACGATCGGGATGGGCCGGCTCGGCTCGTCCAGCCGCCTCGGGTCAAAGCCGCCGCGCGGACGGTCATTGCTAGGCACGGCTGAGCACCTCCCGGGCTAATTGGGCGTACAGCTCCGCTGCGCGGTCACCACCAGCGTAGGCGTAGATCGACATGCCAGATGATCCCGCTTCCAGAATCTTGCTGCTCGTCCCGATCTCGGTCACGAAGACGCGCTCGCCCCAGCGCTCCCGCAAATAGTCCGAGACCTGGCGCTCCTCGCGGAGTCGCCGATCATACTTGCTGAGCAGGATGCCGAGCACCTCCAGCTTGGGGTTCAAGTAGAGCGCCTCTTCAATGCTCTCCTCGATCATCTGGACCCCCTGGAGGGCGAAGAAACGTGCCTCGGTCGGGATCAGCACACGCTCGGCAGCAACCAGCGCATTGATCGTCAAAAGGCCGAGCGATGGCGGCGTATCGATCAAGACATAGGCGTAACGGTCTCCCAGTCGGGCCACCTGGTCGCGGAGGCGCATCTCGCGCCCGAGCTTGTTCATCAACTGAGCCTCCGCCCCAGCCAGGGCCAGCGAGGCGGGCACGAGGTCCAGGAACCCAGCGCCGTGTGGGACGGCCACAATGGGCAGGTCGATGCGGCGATCGAGCAGGGCGTCGGCGACGGTCAGCTGGGAGGATCGCGAGACACCGAGCGCGCTGGTCAGGTTGCCCTGCGGATCCATATCGATCAGCAACACGCGGCAACCCTGCCGCGCCAGCGATGCCCCGAGGTTGGCCGCCGTGGTGGTCTTGCCGACGCCACCTTTCTGATTGGCCACCGCGATGACAATCGCCAATGCGCGCTTGCCCTTCCCCATAGCGGCGGTCGCCGAGCGCGACCGCGAGGCGAGCCCAGCCCGGGTCCGACGCGCCCGAATCGTATCAGAGCATACCGCCCGAATCAACGAGTCGCGAGCCGCTCCCACCCGATGGAGGTGCGATGTTGACGGAGCTGTGATCCACTGTGACTCGGCCGTAATTGACAGGCCTGTAACACGTTCCTATCCTGAATCGAGCACCGAGCTCTCAGGCAGACCGCGGCCAAGGCCGGGCAGATCGTGGGGCAGCATGGCCGAAGCGGACGTGGCGGGCGTGCAGGTATGCCCGGGATGCGGGGGTCGGAATGTGCCCCAGGTGGAAGTGTGCGACTGGTGCGCACGACCTTTTGTGGGGCGTCAACGATCGTTCAAACTCGGCTGGTGGCCGCTAGCCGTGGCGCTCCTCCTGGGAGGGACGGCGGCCGCCGTGGTCGGACTAGCGCTGCTCGACGCTGGTCGGCCGGCGGCGACGGCCACGCCGGAGGCAGGCGCCGCTCCAACGCCGTTGCCGAGCGTGCCGGCGCCGACCCCGTTCAGTACGCGGCCACCCGCGCTCTCATCGCCCTCCTCGACGGAGACCGTCCCGCCCACCAGCACGGCCGCGGCCAACCAGCCGGTCGACGCCCCGGCCCCTGAGCCCACGCCGCCGCGCTACGCCAGGGTGTTCAATACTAATGGGCTCGGCGTGAACCTCCGCAAGGAACCAGGACCGCAAGGCCAGCCGTTGCTAGCCGTCGCGGAGGCGACGGTCCTCCGCGTACTTGGCCCCGAAGAAACCGTGCAGGCTCGGGTGTGGCGGCTGTGTGAGCATGAAGCACGCGGGGTCCAGGGTTGGGTGCCCGCCGAGTACCTCCAGCCGAGCGACCAGGGACCAACGCCGGGCCGCCCATGATTTGCTTACACGGGACCTCGGCCTGCTTTCCTCGGGCGAGGTAAGGGCCAGCGGCTCCGCTGCTAGCCGGCCTTTCGCCGGACGCCCCGTTCTCTGGAGTCGAGGAGTCCGGAGAGGGGGCTTTGCAGGCTTGTACCTCTCCGGAGGCGGGCATATAATGGATCATCTTCCGGGGCGCTGCGCCGTCACGCCGGGCGAGGTCTGTCCGCACGATGCCCGAACAATGGGAACGCGAAATCGACGACCTGCTGCGCCGGCGGGAGGGCCGTCTCCGGGGCGAGCCCGTTTCGCGGCGGTTCGCCCGACGTGGCGCCCCCTTCGCCAGCGGTCTGTCCGGAGTACTCCGCTCGGTCCTGCGTCGACCGCCGGTTGAGCAGTTCATGATCGCCAGCATCTTCCTGCTGGTGGTGTCCTACCCGCTCCAGATGCTTCGAATCGCTCCGACGCTCGCCTACTGGGCGGGCGTGCTCAGCGTGCTGTTGTTCGTGCTGGCTATCGCGTTGTCAGTGGCGGGGCATCGCCGATTGGACGGGCGCGACAGCAAGCGTTGGCGCGATCGCGACATCTCCTACGGCTCGACTTCTCCGTCAATGTGGAGCAGCCTGCGGAGCTGGTTTCGCCGCCGACGCCGCTGACGGCTGCGCTATACCCGGCGATCGACGACATAGCGCGTGAGGTTCTCCAGCACGTCCCGCGGCTCGCCGGCCGGGACCAGCGCCAGTGCGTCGCGCGCCTCCTGCAGAAGGCGCTCCGCCTCGGCGTAGGAACGATCGATCGCCGAGCTCTCGCGCACCAGTCGCACCAGCCCATCGGGGTCGTCATCCTCGAATGCCGCGCGGAACTCGCCTGTCGGCATCGTCTCCCGAAGACAAATGACCGGCAGCGTGATCGTGCCCTGACGTAGGTCGCTGCCGACCTGCTTGCCAAGCTTGGACTCGTCGCCCACGAAGTCAAGGACGTCGTCGACGATCTGGAAGGCTAGCCCCATCCTGTCGCCGTAGCGCCGCATTGCCCGGACCCTCGGCTCATCCAGTCCGGCTAGGATGGCACTGCCTTCACAGGCAAGCACGAACAGCGAGGCCGTTTTCCCCCAGATCGTGTGCAAGTAGGCTTCGCGGGTCACCGACAGGTGCGGCGTGTTACCGCGGGACGCCTCCTCGATCTGGCCCTGGCACATGCTGGCCAGGGTCTCGGCGAACAGGCCGATGACGCGGATGTCGTTGGTGGCGACGCATTGCGCCGCCGACTGGGCGAACAAGTAGTCGCCGACGAGAACCGCCACGGCGTTGCCGACGCGAGTGAACAACGTCCGCGCCCCGCGGCGCAGCTCGGACTCGTCGACGACGTCGTCGTGGACCAGGCTGGCCGCATGCAGCAGCTCGACGCCGGTCGCCATGTGGAGCATCGGCTCCGGCCGGAAGGTCCCCAGGCGGCCAACCAGCAACGCCAGTGCCGGCCGCAGCCGCTTGCCGCTTCCCGGCAGCACCGTAGACAACAGTGGGCCGAGGATGGGATGCTCCGCCCTCGCCGTTTCCACGAGTGCCAGCTCGAGCCTGTCAAGGTCTTCCCTCACCAGACCGAACGGGGCACCAGTGGTCACCATCCCGCTTCCCGTCCAGACATCACTCGGCAACCCCTGGCACATTCCAGTCGCTCAATGTGTCTGCCTCGTCTGCTGTGTCGGGAGCGATCATGAGCGTCGGGAAGAGCCGGCTCGCGTTCTCGCTCGTCACGCGCGCCATAGTCTGCGCCGTCAGTCCGTGTAGCTCGGCCAATCGGGCGGCGGTTAGTCGGATCAGCGACGGCTCATTGCGCTGTCCTCGACGCGGCACCGGCGCCAGGTACGGGCAATCGGTCTCTACGACCAGCCGGTCAAGCGGGACTCGCTGCGCCAACTCCGCTAGGGCCCCGGAATTCTTGAATGTCAGTGGGCCGGCAAACGACACCAGGAACCCGGCGCGCAGCCCGGCTTCGAGCATCGACGGCCCACCCGAGAAGCAGTGCAGCACGCCGGAGCCGCCGGTCTCCTCGGCCCAATCCGGCAGGATCTCGGCCACTTCATCGTCTGCCTCGCGATTGTGGACGATGACCGGCAGACTCAACTCCACGGCCAAGTCCAGGTGCCGCCGAAACCAGTCGCGTTGCAGGGACCGTGGAGTATGCTGTCGATAGTTGTCAAGTCCCGTCTCGCCGATTCCGACCACCCGTGGGTGGCGCGCCAGCCGCCGGAGGCGATCGAACGCGCCGGGCGAGGCTGCCGCGGCATAGTTGGGGTGAATGCCAACGGCGGCCGCGATCGGCGGATAGACTTCGGCGAGCCGCACAGCCTCGCGGCTGCTGTCCTCGTCGTAGCCGACGCAGACGATCGCGCCCACGCCGGCGTCCTCGGCTCGCCTGAGCACCTCGGGCAGATCGTCGCCAAAGGCGGAGTCCATCAGGTGAGCGTGGGTATCGACCAGCATGGAGCCGTCTCCATGATGATACCACCCACGCCCGCGAGCACGCTGCTACGCGAGACCCGGGGGATCAGCGTCGCCGCGCGACGAACCCGGGATGCCTCCTTCCTCATCTTTCCCCTTCGGACCGATGACGAGGGTGAACTCGCCCCGCGGGGCCCGGCGGGCGAAGTGCTCTGCCAGCTCGGCGGCCGTACCGCGGGCGAATTCCTCGAACTTCTTGGTTAACTCGCGGCCGGCCGCCAGCGGGCGTGCGGGTCCGAGGACGCCTACGACGTCTTCCAGCGCCGCGACAACCCGGTGCGGCGACTCGAAAGCGACGGTGCTGTGGGAGGCGTTCGAGAGCGTGGCCAGCACGCGCCGCCGCTCACCGCCTTTGCGCGGCAGGAAGCCGAGGAAGCAGAACGCGTGCATCGGCAGGCCCGAGGCGACGAGCGCCGTCAGGATGGCGGACGGCCCCGGCACCGGCACGACCGGCAGGCCGGCCACGATCGCGGCACGGATCAGCGGAAAGCCAGGATCGCTCAGCCCAGGCATACCGGCATCGGCCACCAGCGCCACGTCCGAGTCTGCCAGCCGCTCGACCAGCCGCCGCACTTTCTCCGGCCCGCTGAACTCGTGGTAGCTCGTCAGCGGTGTCTGGATGTCGTGGGCAGCGAGGAGCGTGCGAGTGACCCGGGTGTCCTCGGCGGCGATCAGTGTCACCTCGCGCAGCACCCGGAGCGCCCGGAGGGTGACGTCCTCCAGATTGCCGATCGGCGTACCGACGATGTACAGGGTGCCCACACGGTGATTATGGCGGCAGGACGCGTCGTTGACGACCTTGTCGGACGGCCCGGGGGCATGCTCCGCGCGGTGGCGAGCGAGGAGAATCCGGTACGATGACGCAGTGTTCATGTACGACCCCGCGCTTCAGCCGACGGTGCTGGAGAAGCTAGAGACGTGGGGTCGCTTGACCGAGAGTGATCTCCGGGCGATGCTGACACCAGTCGATCGGATCCGCCTGCGCGACGACATGCTCAAGGATCTCGAGAGCGAGGGCCTCTTGACCATCCGCATTGTCGGCGACGAACCGGTTTTCAGCCTCACCGAGCGGGGCGGCCAGTGGCTGCGGGAGCACCGTTCAGGGGCCTAAGCGGTCGGCGAAGAGGCGTGGGAGCACGAGGAGAAGGCGCATGGAAACCACCGAGCGGGCCGTCGACAGCGGACGAGAGGTCCAGGCGGCAGCGGATCGCATGATCAAGGAGCTCTCGGCGACGCTCGGCTCCGAAGAGGCAGTGTACGCCGTCGCGGTGCTTGCCAACCGCGCCGCTGCCGAGATGCACCGCCTGGGCAAGGCCGAGGCGGCCGCCCGCAAAGGCGGCCCGGACTGGGGCACGTGGGCCTCCTTCCAGAACGCGGCGCGCAACCTCGTGTTGCAGTCGAGCACCGCCCGCGACGTGGCCGCCAAGCTCACCGGTCGATCTCGGTAGCACGGGCGCCACGGCTCGCGCTTGTTGTCCAAGCGGTCGGCCAGAGCCTACAATGGATCCGATGAGGCCGCCCGCAACGGCGCACCGGCCGACGAGCTGACCTAACGGAGGACAGACATGGCGACAGAGCAGCGCACCGCCGACGTCGGCCAGATGGTCAGCATCACCGACGCCGCGCGTGAGAAGGTCGGGGAGATTCTCGACAACGAGGGCATCCGCGGCCGGGGTGCGATCCGGATCGCCATTCAGGGGCGCGGCGCGAACGGCTTCGAATACTCGATGGCGCTCGAAGAAGAGGCCACGCCCGACCCAGGTGACGTCGTCCAGGACGAGGGTGACTTCAAGGTCATCGTTGACGCGGACACGGCCAAGCGACTGACCGGCGCGACGGTCGACTTCGTCGGACAATTGATGGGCGGCGGCTTCAAGATCGACAACCCGAATCCGGCCTGGGACGACCCGCTGGCACAGTCGGTCCAGCGGCTGATCGACGCCGAGATCAACCCGGGTGTGGCCAGCCACGGTGGCCACGTCGAGCTGCTCGACGTCAAGGAGAAAAAGGTCTACGTGCGCCTGGGCGGTGGCTGCCAGGGTTGCGGAATGGTTGACGTGACGCTCCGGCAGGGCATCGAGGCGCTGCTCAAGCGCGAGCTGCCCGAAATCGAAGGCGTCGTCGACACGACCGACCACGCCGGCGGGAGCAACCCGTACTTCCAGGGCTCCAAGGGCGGCGAAAGCCCGATTGCGGAGTCGGGGGCGGCACCCTACTACCAGCCCGCCAAGGGGGGCGGGGGAGGCGGCTGCGGCGCACCCGGTTGCGGCCCTAGTGGTTGCGGCGCGGGCGCGGAAGGGCCGCACCACCAGCCCGCCAAGGGCGGTCCGCAGTTCACTCCGGCGAAGGGCTGACCCCGTCCCCACGCAGGCAGGTGGAGCTCGCCCCTAGGGCGTTCGCGAACGGTGTCCGGTACCGGCGGCTGGGGGCAGCACCCTCAGCAATCGCCGCGTCGGAGTAGCTGGTAGCCAGTCTGATTCGTCCGGCTTCTCGTCGGGGGCGACGATGACGAAACCGAGGCGGCGGTGCGCCTCGCGTAGCGCATGCTCCACGAACGCTGGTGTTTGTCCTTGGGCGAAGATAAATCCGAGATAGCGATCGCCCTCGGGTAGCGGGACGACCGGCTGGCCGAGCGGGATGGTGATCACGACGTCTTCGATGCCGAGCACGTCAAGTGCCTCGTCGCGGCCACGAATCGCCATCAACGTGCCCCCCCTGGGAATCGGCAGCATCATCGCGCCAGCAGCTCGAGACTCGCGCGCGGGCGGCACTTCCAGCTCGCCGATCGCGTGGCGAATCAGGATTTCCTCCAGGCTGATGGCTTCCAGGCTGCTGCCGGTCCCGAAGCGGAGCGCCTGCGAGCACAAGCCGCCAATCGAGCGCGCGGCCAGATCGATCAGGTACGGGCCGCCAGGACCGAGCCGTAGCTCGGCGTGGAGCGGCCCGTCTTTGAGCCCCAGCGCGGTCGCCGCCCGCCGCGCGACGTCCGCAACCGCGGCGAGCCGCTCCTCCGGAAGCCGTGAGGGCGTGACGTAGATCGTCTCCTCGAAGAATGGGCCGTCGAGCGGGTCCGGCTTGTCGAACACGGCGAGCACGCGCAACTCGCCATCGGACAGCAGCCCTTCGAGCGCGACTTCCGGTCCCGGCACGAAGCTCTCGACCACCATGTAGGGCTGCCCGCCTTCGCGCGCGAGCATCGCCGCGATGCGATCGAAAGCCCGCGTAAACTCGGCGGCATCGTCGGCGCGGATCACGCCGCGGCTGGCGGCGAGCGCGACTGGCTTCAGAACGCAGGGGTACGCCACACGGGACGCGGCAAGGCGCGGATCGTCGTCCAGGGCGAAGCGCTTGAAATCGGGGGAGGGCAGGCCAGCCTCGAAGAGCACTCGGCGGACCTTGTACTTGTCCTTGGTCAAGCGTACCGAGTCGACCGAGTTGTGCGGCAGGTCGAGCGCCCGCGCCGCGTGGGCGGCCACGAGGGTGCTGTCATCGTCGACGCCGACAACGGCGTCGAAGGGCCGCTGGCGGGCGAAATTGGCGACCTTGCGCGCGGCACGATCCGGGCGTCGGAAGTCAAGGGCGAGGGTCATGTTCGGCATCCGCCCCGCCAGCGCCTGGCGCTGCTCGGATCCGACCACAAGGTCCACCCCGAGCCTGCGGGCGGCGACCATGAATGCCCTGGCGCGGTAGGTCCGCGTCGACATCAGCAGCAGAACGCGGGGCATCAGACGGCGGTCTCCGCCCCGATCATCGGACCGAACTGGTCCGTCGTGGGCTCCGCTCAACAGAACCAGGGCTCGGTCAGCCGCGGGACCGGTTTACTGCCTCGTGTGCTCCCGTTGCCGACCGCCTCGGGCTCAGACGCCTGGCTCAGCGCCGTCGTCGTCGCTTCGGCCCCCGAGGTCTGGCCACTCGCGGCGCGGGCCAGATCGAGAACTCGGGAGAGCACCACCTCGGGCTCCTGGCCCTCTCGAAGCGCCCGCTCGACCAGGCGCCCGACCTCGGCGTGCAGCAGGTCCATGCGCGCATCGGGATGCTGCCAGGTATGGGAGAAGGTCTGCGCGTCGAACTGGCCGAGGAACGGATCCATCGCCGGCGTGCCCACAAGGCTCGACCCACGTGGGACGAGCAAACGGATCGCGTACTGGACCGCATCGACGTGGCGCTCCAACCCATGCTCGCGGATGAAGCGGAGCAGGCCGAGGTAGTCGTCGAGCGACGCCCAGGGTGTGAACGGGACGAAGGTCGGCCGAAGCGGAATACCAGCTTCGTCGGCGATTCGGAGTGCCTCCACCACGTCGAGCCCGGTATGCCCCTTGTGGAAGTTGGCCAGGATATGGTCCTGAACCGCCTCGACGGCCGAGACGATGAACAGGCAGCCGGTCCGCGCGAGGGTCGGGACGTGGGCTCGATGCTCCAGCAGGTGCTCGACCTTGATCGTCACGTCGTAGGTGAGCCTTGGGAACTCGTCGTGGAGTGCATCGACGATCCGCAGTGAGTGCCGAATGCCGTTGAAAAAGTCGGGGTCCCCGAAAGTGATGTGCTCGGCCCCCATCCGGACCAGCTGGCGGATGTCTTCGAGGACGATGTCCTGCTGGACGATCCGCAGCCGACCGTTGTAGACGGGGGTGATCGGGCAGTGCAAGCACTGGTGGGCGCAGCCTCGACTCGCCTCGACGTACCCCACGAGCTTGTGGAGCTCGCCGACCACCACCCGCGCATAGCGCTTCAACGGCGGGAGCAGGTCGCGCCGTGGCAGCAGGAACAACTGGCGCTCGAAGGAGGTCTCGACCAGGGCGGGCGTGGGCTTGTTGCGGGCGGCAAGGCGGTCGGCCAGGGCGACGAGCGGTCCCTCGAACTCTCCGCCGAGCGCGCTGTCCGCCAATCGGCCGAGCAGGACGTCGGCGTGGAGCGAGGCGTAGAGGCCGTAGAAGCAGATGTGGGCAGCGGGGTTCAGCGCGCGCACCCGCTCCGCAAGCCGCGCCCCGAGCCGCGTCGCCGTGTGCATCGGCACCGAGATCCCGATCAACTCGGCGGACCTCACCAGATCCTCGTCGAGGGTGTCCACCGCGAGATCCTGACAGCGCACCCGGTGACCCGCGGCGATCAGGTGGGCCGCCGGACGGGCAACCGCGAGCGGCTGGTGTCCCAGCTCATAGGTCGACAGGAGCAGGACTTCCACGCTAGCGCTCCGTACGCCCCGGCCCTCAGGCCGCGCCGCCGGCGGCTTCATCCTCGTAGCGCGCCTTTTTCCGTCGATGGTACTGCTCGAGGGTGTCGTTGGCGCGAGTGAGGGAGGAGAGCCGGTCGACGACGCGGTCAAGCGCGGTGCCCGGAACGACGACGAGGGCGCGTTCGTCCGGAACCTCTGCATAGGTCCGCGCGCCGATGCATCCGAGGCTGAGCGTCGGCTGGCCCTCGTTGGTCGCCCACGCCACCGCCGCGCACGCCGGCCGCCCCATCGCCGGCAGGGCCGGCGCCTGGCGCATGGCGACCGCCTCGCTGGCCTCGCCCAGAATCATCGCCCGATTCGGCGTGGCGATCACGAGCACAACGTCCGGCTCGACTGGCAACAGCGCCAGCGGGCCGTAGACGATTCCGCGGTGTGGGCGACGAACGCCAGGCAGATGGGCGAGCTCTTCCTGCCCCAGGTACTCCAACTCGAGCATCGTGCCGAGCAGCGCCTGGGTGGCTGGTCCGTGCTCCTCGGGCAGCTCGAAGCCCATCGTCATCGCCCCAACCGGGCAGTCGTAGTGGCGGGATGCGTCAGCGTAGAACACGGTCGTCTCCGCCACCCGCCAGAACGCGCAGGCCGCTGGAACGGCTGTCTCGATCGGCGGAACCGCATCAGGTGCGCGATCGACGAACGCCAGCCCAACCGGCGGCCGATCGAGCCGGAGCTGGTCGACGAGCGTATGGGCGCGCGCGGCATTGTCCATGATCCGAGTCCTCCCGGTCCGGCCACAGTGGAGCGCACCGAGGTGGGCCGCCAAAGTCTAGCCCTGGCCGTGTGGGCGGGGCCACAATGGCTACGCGGGAACGAGGAGCAGACGGCGAGGGATTGCCCCTCGCCTGAAATCGTACTATTCTGAGACGGGCCTAGAAGAACTGCCACGTACGGAGTTTGCCCGCCGCGGGGGTGGCAGCGCGGTGCCCACTGGAGGGTCGGCATGGCTGTCCAGCTCAGGACTGAAGACGACACCAAGAGCCACTTGAGGTCGGGTCGGCTGATCGAGGGTCTGGAGCACATGTCCCCGACCTACCTGGAGGGGATGCGGCGGATCCTGACCGTATCGGCCGACACCGAGCTGATCAGCGCCCCGGCCTACATCCGCGCCGCCCAGGATGCCCCGAGCCTGAACGCCTTCGGCTCGGCGATTTCGATCGTCCAGGACGAACTGTCACATGCCCACATCGCGTATCGATTGCTCGAAGACCTGGGCGTCGACAAGGACTGGCTGATCTACAAGCGACCGGCCAATCAATGGAAATACCCGTACGCCTTTGATGTGCCGCTTGATTCGTGGCCCGAGCTGATTGTCGCAAACGCGTTTTACGACCAGGCGGGCTATGTGCTGCTGTCGGATGTCTTTCATGCAACGACGTTCGGCCCGTGGAAGCGCGCCTTGGCCAAAGTAGACAAGGAAGAGTCGTTCCACCTGCGGCATGGGCGGCAGTGGATTCGGAGGTTGGTCCAGGTTCAGGAGCAGAAGGCCCGGATCCAGCGCGCCGTGGATTGGATGTTTCTGCTAACAGTTGAGTGGTTCGGCTTGCCGGACACTCAGAAGCTCCACAACGAGCAGCTCGACTACGGCTTCAAGGGAAAGAGCAACGACCGGCTGCGACAGGATTGGATGGCGACCGTCGTGCCCTTCTGCGACGAGGTTGGGCTGAACGTACCCGCGCACCGGGACGCCGAGCAGGACCGCTGGGTGCTCGACGTCCCGTTCCCAGCCCGCTTCGACGCCGCTAACAAGCGCTGGCTGCTCGACGAGGGCCAGATCGGCTGGGATGAGGTCATCAAGCGCTGGAAGGCACGCGGACCGATGAACGAGGAGTACGTGGCGGCGCTCCAGCGCGGCCACCGACCGTTCGCACGGCCGGCGCACGGCCGGGGCAACGGCAACGGTCACGCCTGTTAGGGTCAGCGAATAAGACGCGGCAGGAGCGCGATGACAGACGGTAGATCCGTCTCGGAGACGAAGGGCAGCGTCGCTCGGATCTGGCGCGCCTTGCGCGAGGTCGAAGATCCAGAGATACCGGTATCGCTGGTTGACATGGGACTGATTGTCGACGTGGCCTACGACGACGAGGCTCGGGCCGCTCAGGTGACGATCACCTACACCGCGATGGGCTGCCCGGCCATGACGATGATCCAGGACGACATCCGCGAGCGGCTGCTGCGCGAGGAGGGGGTCGAGGCAGTCGAGATTCGCGTAGTGTGGGACCCGGTCTGGTCTCGCAAGCGTCTGAGCGAGTCGGCGCGTGCGACGATGCGCGACCTCGGTATCGCTGTATGAGCGGGACGCCTTCACCGGAGTGCCCCCCGGCCACAGCGAGCCCATTCGCCGCCGCTCGCGTCCGCGAGGAGGCCAAGCCTTCGCCGCGGGCCGTCTGGTTGGTGCTGGCGCGCCGCAAGTCCGTGGAGGCGCTGGCCCTCGTCGGCACCGTGATTGCCGACGAGCCGGAGCTGGCAATGGTGTTTGCCCGCAGCATCTATGACGAGCATCCCTGGATCGAGATGGTCGTCGTACCGCGCAGCGAGGTGCGCACGGTCATCGCGTCATGATCGAGCAGCCATCAGGCGAAGGCGCGCCAGCCACGATGGCGATGGCGGACCCGGGCGAGCGGGCCAGGCTGTACGCGCTGCTCTCGTCGTTGGCGGACAACAAATACGTCCTCGGACGGCGTTACGCCGAGTGGTGCGCGGCGCGCCGATGCTGGAGTCGGCGGTCGCCGCGGCTGCAATGGCGCAGGACGAGCTGGGTCACGCGCGCTCGTTCTACCCGCTGCTGCGTGACTTCCCTGAAGGAGCTGGCACGGGCGCCCGGACGAGGAGCTCGGTTGGCGGGACCGACCCACCAGCGCCGTGGCTTGCCTGGATGCGCCCTTCGTCGGCTGGGAGGGTTTCGTGGCGGCCAACTTTCTCGTCGACACGGCGCTTACGACGCTCCTCCGGGCGGCGACGAACTCGTCATACGAGCCGTTGCGCCAGCGTGCGCGCAAGATTCTCCAGGAGGAGGAGGCCCACCGCGTCCACGCAGAGGGCTGGATCCGCCGGCTGGCCGCGGACGAGCTAATGCGCCCGACGCTCGCCCACCAACTTGGCCGGATGTGGGACGACGCGTTCACCTGGTTCGGCCAGGCCGATGATCCGACGGTCGGCGACCTGGTCCGCGCGGGCCTGCTGAGCGCCCAGCCAGATGCGTTGCGCCAACACCTCGTCGACAGGGTCGGACCACTGCTCACACAGGTCGGCCTGGCCGACGATCTCCTGCATCGCGCATTGCCGTGGCACCGTTGGGACGCGGCTGGTCGTCGGTTACGCGCCGCAACGTGATGGACGCCAACAAGTCACCCCGTCGGCACCGATCGACGACGTTGGGTGTGCTGAGGACGCCTGCCCATTCTGCGGCGCCGCCGATACCGAGCTGGTGTCGCTATTCGGATCGCAACTGCTCGTGGAGCCAATTCCACTGCGGGCATGCCGCAGCTACTTCGAAGCGGTGCGGGACGGTGCCTGGCGGGGTGGAGCCGGAGGCATAGCGCCGCCGGCCACCGACCGAGGACGACGCGGCGGCAACGACCAAGCCAGGCCGACCCGCCCCGCGATGCCAGGCCGCGCCCCCAGGCGATGTTATTCACGGTGCCAAGCGGTTCTTCGACGCCATGCGCGAGGCGCAGCCTGGTCGATAGCTCGGGTGATCCATCCACGCGCGACGGGTCGTCCGGAGGGCGCACGCGCCCTTCTCGACGCAGAGCTCGTTGCCCTCTACATCCTGGAGGGTGACGCACGGCGCCCCCGATCGTTGGAGGTGTAGAGGTAGGTGGCCCCGAGGCCAGTGAGCCGCTCTACCTCGCGGTCCCGGCTCTCGGAGCCTACGTGGAGGTCCAGGTGGACGCGGTTCTTGGCCGACTTGGCCTCCGGCACACGCTGGAAGAACAGGCGCGGCCGCGCGCGCGGTCGGGTCGATCAGAGCAGGCGGCGACGTCACGGGAGGCCGCTCTGCCCTCCGCCTGGACTACCTGATTCGGCTGCAACCGGCCGTGAGAAGCTGCTCGGCGATCGCGGCGTGATCTTCCTTCTCGTAGTGGAGGGCGTCCGCCCAGAAACGCGCGAGACGGTGCGGATCGGCCGCGTCGAAGGTCACTGAATGCCGACGGCCATCGTGCTCCGTCTCCGCTAGATGTTCACCACGCGGGCGCGCGCGGCGTCGACGAAGACCTTGGCGCGCTCGTAGGTGCCGTCGACTCCCTGGTCGAGAACTCTGGCGTCGTCCATAAACTCGGCCAGGGTATCGTCAGTCTCTGCCGCCTGGGCCAGCAATTCGCCGACTCGCTCGCCGCGCGGAGTCTCATCCCAGATCAGGAGCAGAGCCTTGAGCGCGGTGACGGCGGCTGCTGTGGCAGCCGTGGGCTCTTGCTCGGCCCGCTCGAGCAACGCCTCGGCTTCTTCGAGCGTTTGGGCGCCCTCGTGAGATTTGTCATCTGTACGTTCGTTCATCAGGTGGCTCCTTCGCACTGCCAGTTCATGGCGCGCCGATCATGCCGGAGAGGCGCCGCTCCGCCCCGGTGCCCAGGTGACGATGCCGAGCAAGGCTGGCTCCCAGGTGAACGCATAGCGTCCGTCGCGCTCGGTGACCCGCTCGGCCAGGACGTTCCGCAGCGCGCGGTCCTTATGGCCGTCAGGCCGGACCCAGGTCTGCATCCGCGCGAACGCCAGCACCTGGTCAAACGATTCATAACTCATCGCTGGCTGCTCTACCAGGCGAACCTCGCAGGGTCGATCTCGGGCGAGCTGGAGGGCCAGGAACTCGGGCAAGGCCGGCAGGCTGGCGCGTGGCTGGCCGTGGACGGACGGCCACAGGTCGTCGGCCGCCCAGGTCGGCCGACGCCAGAACAAAACCGCCACGCATTGGCGTCGGGCAGACGCCTCCATACCCTCCAGGAAGGGGCCGATGGCCTCGATGTCGTAGCCGACCTGGGCGATCAGGGCGGCGTCGCAGTCGATCGGCGCGGCGGCTGGCCAGCGCCCCTTCCGGACGGTGACGTTGCGGATTCCGTGCTCGGACAGCCCCTCGCGCAGCACGTCGAGCATTCCATCGGACGGATCGAGGGCGACCACCTCGCCGGCGAGCAGCGCCAGCGGGAGGGCGTAGCGCCCACCCCCCGCTCCGACGTCGAGCCAGCGCTCGCCCGGCCGCGCGAGCGAGCGCAGGACGTCCAGTGCCGGGTCGTCGGTGCGGCGCGGGTCGGCGCGGAAGCGCGACGCGATCGGCGCGTAGTGATCTGGCCGCACCGAGTCCTCACGAACGCGGTCGACCTGCTCACGGTTGTCGCGCACCCGCCGAGCCCACTCGGCCAGTGCCGTGGCCGCGTCAGGGCGGAGTGGGTCGCACATGCCCTACGGGGCCTGGATCAGCTCGACACGCACGTCATCTGGGGCCTTGATGAACGCGATTCTTGCACCGTTGGGCTGATCGATTGGGCCTTCGAGGAGCGGGGCGCCTAGCCGACCGAGGCGCTCGATGTCCGTCTCGATGTCCGCCGTGTCAAAGCCGAAGTGCTCCAGACCATGATGCGGGTTCGCGTCGCCCGGGCCGAGCGTCTCGCCGGTACGAGGGCCGGAGATGTTGACGGACATGCCGCCGTCCTCGCTCTGGCAGCGGAGGAAACGGTCACCAAAGACGCGGGTCTCATCGCTGTTGATCTTGAGATTGAAGGCCTGCACGTACCAGTCAGCCGTCTTCTTCGGGTCGGGCGACTTCAGGTGGATGTGATTGATCCGGAACGGCATACAATCCTCCCTGTGGCGACACATCGATGCGCCTGGGCAGTGCAGGGGGGCAGGTCCAGGCGCGGCACCGTGGCCGGTAGAGCGTGCCCGGCTCCCTCGCTTGCGGCCCGCCAGCACCGCCTGCCAGCACACATTAGCGCAGTGGCCGACTACGATTCCAGCAGCATCGTCTCCGAGTCTTCCAGAAGCTCCTTGACCCGCACGAGGAACTGGACCGCTTCACGGCCGTCGACGATGCGATGGTCGTAGGTCAGTGCCAAATACATCATTGGGCGGACCACCACCTGACCGTCGCGAGCGACCGGCCGCTCCTGGATCGCGTGCATGCCCAGGATACCGACTTGCGGTGGGCTCAGGATCGGCGTCGAGTTGAGCGAGCCAAACACGCCGCCGTTGGTGATGGTGAAGGTTCCGCCACGCAGGTCCTCGAGGGTCAAGCTGTTGTTCTGCGCCTTCTCCGAAAGCGCTCTGATCTCCTGCTCAATCTGGGCGAAGCTCTTGCGGTCGGCGTCGCGGACGATCGGGACCACGAGTCCGTCCTGCGCGCCGACTGCGACGCCAATGTCGTAATAACGCTTGAGGACCATCTCTTCGCCCTGGATCTCGGCATTGAGGCGCGGGAACACCTTGAGCGCGCCGACCACGGCCCTGGCGAAGAACGACATGAAGCCAAGGTTGACACCGTGCCGCTCTTTGAAGGTATCGCGCTGGCGCTTGCGCACGTCGATGACGTGGGTCAGATCGACCTCATTGAACGTGGTCAGCATCGCCGCCGTCTGCTGGGCCTCCAACAGCCGACGCGCGATCGTCAGCCGCCGCCGCGACATCCGGACCCGCTCCTCGCCGCGGGGGTCGGCGGGCGGGGCGGCCACGGACGCTGCCGGCGCGGGAGTCGGCATGCGCAGAGCGGACGGGGCGGGAGCAGCAGGCGCCGGGCCAGCCGGACTTGCCGCGTCAGACACCGGAGATGCAGGAAGCGGCACCTGCGATGGCGTGGACCCGCTGGGATGCTGACCCAGGTAGCGCTCGACGTCCTCACGCGTGACGCGTCCGGCCGTCCCGGTGCCGGGGACCTGGGCGAGGTCGATCCCGTGCTCCTCCGCCAGCCGGCTGGCCAGCGGCGACGAGTGGGGCCGTTCCGTCGCTTGCTCGGCAGCCTCCGAGGAAGCCGGTGCGGTCACTCCGGCCTCGCCACCGGCCGACGTGGTCGTCCCACCGTAGCCCGGGCCGTCGTCGTTCGGTCCAGCCACTGGAGGCGCCGGCCCGGACTGCGCAACCTCCACGCCGTCGGCCAGGACGGCGATGACCTCACCTGGACGGACCGTGTCACCGGCCTGACGCTCGATCTTCTGCAGGACGCCGGTCCGGTCGGCAGCCACGTCGACATTGACCTTCTCGGTCTCCAACTCAACGAGCGGCTCGCCGGCCTGGACCAACTCGCCTTCCTTCTTCAGCCAGGCGCCAATTGTGGCCTCGGCGACCGACTCGCCCAACGGCGGAACTCGCACCTCACCGGGCATGGCTCACCTCACTTGGCGCCGTTGGCACCCACCGCCGCCGACGTATTCGGCCTGACCTCAGCTTACTCGGACTGACTCTCGGTCTGCCGCGTCCTTTGCCCAGCCTGGCGTGCCTCGCGCTCCAGGACAGCCTCGACGAGCCGCCGCTGCTCGGCCCGATGGACATCTGACCAGCCTTCGGCCGGACTGGCTCGTTCCGGCCGCCCGACGTAGCGCAGCTCGCGGCTTGGATCAACCAACTCACGCAGGCGCGGCTCGACGAAGGTCCAGGCGCCGGCGTTGCGCGGCTCCTCCTGCAGCCAGACCACATCTCCTGCCCTGGCGTAGCGATCCAGGATTGCCTGCACCTCCTCGATTGGAAACGGGTACAGCTCCTCGACCCGCACCACCGCCAGCGTCTCGTCCTCGGCTCGACTCTTCTCACTCTCGACGTCGGCCCAGACCTTCCCGCTGCAGAACACCACCCGCCGGACGCGCTCCGGCCGCTCCGCCGCGCGGGAGTCGTCCAGCACTGGCTGGAATGTGCCGCTCAGGTCGGTTGGACGGGCGGCGGCGAGCGGGTGGCGTAGGAGGCTCTTTGGGGTCATCACGACGAGCGGCCGCGGCTCGTCCCGCAGCAGCCGGGCCTGGCGTCGAAGCAGCAAGAAGTACTGGCCGGCGGTCGTGCAGTTGGCGACTCGAACGTTGTCCTCGGCCGCAAGCTGGAGGAACCGTTCGAGCCGCCCGCCTGAGTGGTCCGGCCCCTGGCCTTCCCAGGCGTGCGGCAGCAACAGGACCAGCCCGGATTCGAGTCCCCACTTAGCCTCGCCGGAGACGACGTACTCGTCAATCATCGCCTGCGCGCCGTTAATGAAGTCGCCGTACTGCGCCTCCCAGATGACCAGCGCTCCCGGCGCCTGGACGCTATAGCCGTACTCGAAGCCGATCGTGGCGTTCTCGGACAGTGGGCTGTCGCGGACGTCGAACGACGCCGTCGCCTGGGGCAGCACCTCGAGCGGGGTGAACCGGTCGCCATTCTTTGCATCGTAGAACGCCAGGTGGCGCTGGCTGAACGTCCCGCGAATGGTGTCCTGCCCGGTCAGGCGAATCGGCGAGCCGTCTCGGAGGATCGCCGCGAACGCCAGCATCTCGGCGTGCCCCCAGTCGATCGTCGCCTCGTCGGTGTCAAAGGCTTCGCGGCGCCGCCGAAGCGCCCGATCCAGCTTCGGATTGAGAGCAAACCCCTCCGGGAAGAGCACGAGTCCCCGGTTCAGCTCGCGCAGATCGTCCACGCCTACGCCGTCGCTTGTAGCCGCACCGACTTGCTCGGGCGCGACCTCCGCCTCGGGCGGCAATGGCGCTGCCCCCTCCCAACTCCCTTGCTCAGCGCCCGCGGCCGCACTGGCCTGGCCGGTCCCGTTGGCCGCCTCGCCGCTCGCCCCTCGATCACCGATCGTGCGCCGCCCCTCTTCGGTCGTCGGAGGTGCATCGTCCGTGGACCGCGGTCGGTCGTCGGTCGTCTGTCCCGCCCCGACTCCGTTCGCGCGTGCCAGGGCCGACTCGCGGATGCGCTGGAACTCGTCGAGGCCGGCTCGAAGCAGGGCGTCCGGCTCGTCAGGGCCGACGACCCCGCGCCGGACCAGCTCGGCGGCGAACAGCTCGCGGACGGTCGGGTGCTGGCGAATCAGCTCGTACATCATTGGCTGGGTGAAGGCGGGCTCGTCGCCCTCGTTGTGGCCCCAGCGGCGGTAGCCGATCAGGTCGATCAAGACGTCTTTGCGGAAGCGGCAGCGATACTCCATCGCCAGGCGCACGGCGCTCAGACAGGCGACCGGGTCGTCGGCATTCACGTGGACGACCGGAATCTCGAAGCCCTTGGCCAGGTCGCCCGCGTACAGCGTCGATCGCGCATCGGTCGGTTCGACCGTGAAGCCGAGCTGGTTGTTGGCAATCAAGTGGAGCGTTCCGCCGGTGTGGTAGCCGGCCAGGCGCGACAGCGTGAGCGTCTCGGCGACGATGCCCTGGCCAGGGAACGAGGCGTCGCCGTGGATCAATACGGCCAGAGTCGCGGCCTCGTCCTGGCGTGGCGGACCGGCCGCGCGGCGGTCCTCGTCGGCAGCCCGCGCCATGCCCTCGACGACCGGGTTGACCAGCTCCAGGTGGCTCGGGTTGGGCACCATCACAACGTTGACCGTGCCGGTTCCGGGACCAGGCTGCTCGTCGGCCGGGTAGGCTCGGCGGCCACCGGCATGGTACTTGACGTCACCGGTGAACGCCTCGTCGGTTCGCGCCTGGGGAGCAAGGCGCTCGGCAACAGCCCGGCCCTCGAACTCGGCCAGGATCTGCTCGTACGGCTTGCCCAGCACGTGGGCCAGCACGTTCAGCCGGCCGCGATGGGCCATCCCGAGAATGACGGTCCGCGTGCCGGCGACCGCCGCGCGATCGAGCAGCTCGTCCAGCATCGGGATCATCATCCCGAGCCCCTCCACTGAGAACCGGGTCTGGCCGGGATAGGCCCGATGCAGGAAGCGCTCGAAGGCCGAAACTTCGGTCATGCGATCCAGCAGCCAGCGTTCGTCGACCGGCTCGCGCGGCGGCACGAGCTGCTCGCTCTCGACGACGTCGAGCAACCAGGACCGCTCCTCCGGGTTGGAGACGTGGGCGAAGTCATAGCCGGTCGTGGAGCAGTAGATCCGGCGCAACCGTTCGATTGCCTCGGCGGCATTGCCAGCCTCGCTGCCGATCGGGCCGCCGACGACGCTGGCCGGCAACGCAGCCAGATCTTCGACATGGACGCCGTGGGTGGCAAGCTCGAGCTGCGGGTCGCCGGGCGGCGACGACCCGAGCGGGTCGAGTTGGGCGCCGAGGTGCCCGAAGAAGCGGATGGCCTGGGCGAGGGCAGCAACGCCGGCGCCGGCGACGTCCGCCCCGCAGACAACTGGCCCGGCCGGGACGGCCGCCGAGGGCACTACAGTCGGCGTGCGTACGACAGCTTGTGGGAGCGAGCTCGACCGCGGCATGGTGTCAGCCGCAGTTGACTGGTCGGGCGGACCCCAATGGTCAAACTGCTTGCGGGTGTCCAGGTCCACGGACGTCGGGTCTTCGCTGTACCGCTCGAACAGCTCGACCACATAGCCGGCGTTCGGTCCGTAGAAGTGCTCCAGTCCTGCCATGTCGCTCACCCGATAGCCGCAGCTCACGCCGTGTCGCGCCCCCGGAGTCCGCACAAACGGGGCCATCGTTCCGCGAAGGGGGCGCGCACGGACACTCTAGCAGGCGCACCGCGCGGCCACCGCCTCGCGGCTCCAATCTCGCCGCCCGACCGATGGCCTGGATCGTCAGGCGCCAAACCCGCGCTAGGAGAGCACGTCGTGTTGCTGCAGAGCGCGTTCGAGCGCATCGTGCGATGGCGCCCTCAACACCTCACCGTCGACATCAATGGTCGGCTTGAGCTCCATGCCGTCGTTGTGGTCTCTGACCCAGGCCGCTGCCTCAGGGTGTTGTTCAATATCCACGTAGCGGTAGCTGACCCCGAGACCGTCTAGGTGTTGGCGAGCGCTGATGGTCACTCCGCACCAGTCCGCCCCGTACACCACGACCTGCTTTGTACTGCTCGGCACTGTGGACCCTCTCCAGGCGCAGGTGATGAGCGCATCACCGAGGTCTGCACGATCCGTGCTAGGCGTGAGCCGTTGCCAACGAGCACAGTTCGTACAAGTGGCGTGGCGCGCCGGCGAGGAGGCTCGGCCACCGGCTGCGACAGCACGCTTGGGTGCGCCGACGGCCTGGAAGGGTGAGGGGTGCCAGCGAGGGCTATGGTCATCGGCGATGTCGCTTGGCACTCGGCTTGACACGTGGCAGACGGCGCACAATAGTAACGCCGAGCAACTGTCAGGAGCAGCGATGGTGACCGCTCCGCTCCGCTGTGACGTCCGGCAGGCCCCAGTTCGACCTTGCTGGTAAGCTCGGGGTGCTTGAGCGGAACATCGCCCAGCGCAGACAAGATGTTGCCGGGGCGCGGCTCGCGGGAACAGGACCAGCGAGTTCCTGCCCATCATCGCCGAATCGGCGGGCGATGCGGACTGCGAGCGGGGCGCGACCGTTCAGACCTCGGTCCGCCTTGACCGCGCGGTCAGGGGGTTTCAAAGCGCTGCGTGGGACACCAATCGGAGGGAGGCGTGATGAACCGAAGTGCCGTGGCAGAGGCTGCCGTCCAAGATCTCAAGACCAGGATCAGCGGGCAGGTGCTGCGCCCGGGTGACGAGGGCTACGACCACTCCCGTCGTGTTTTCAATGCGATGATGGATCGCTCCCCGGCCCTGATACTCCGCTGCGCACGCCCAGAGGACGTGATTCACGGCGTCGACTTTGCTCGCGAACGGGGGTTAGACCTGTCGATCAAGGGCGGTGGTCATTCGGTCGCCGGCAATGCTGTGTGTGAGGTCGGACTGATGCTCGACATGTCGGGTATGAAGAGCATTCACGTGGATCCCGCCCGGCGCATCGCTGTGGCAGAATCCGGGTTGACGCTCGGCGAGTTCGACGCCGCGACCCAGGCGCACGGCCTGGCGACCACGCTCGGAGTCGTTTCGATGACCGGTATTGCAGGCCTGACCCTTGGCGGCGGCATTGGCTGGCTCAACGGTAAGTATGGCCTTGCCTGCGACAACCTGCTCTCGGTCGACGTTGTCACGGCTGATGGCCAGCTCCGGACTGCCGCTCCCGACCAGCACGACGACCTCTTCTGGGCGCTCCGCGGTGGCGGGGGGAACTTCGGCGTCGTCGTCTCCTTTACCTATCAGCTCCATCCGGTGGTGACGGTGCTCGGAGGGGGCGTCAGCTACCCGCCGAACGCGGCCCATGAAGCGCTACGTCGCTACCACGAATTTGCCAGTACTTGTCCCGACGAGCTATCCACTGTCGCTTCAATCGGGCGAAGCTCCGACGGTGAGCCGGTCGTGTCAGTGGCAGTCTGCTGGTGCGGGCCGCTGGACGAGGGGGAGCGGGTGGTGCGCCCATTGCGCGAGCTTGGCCCACCTATCGCGGATGAGATCCAGCCGATGCCGTACTTGACGATCCAATCGGCCCCCGACGCGGGCTTTCCGCTCGGGCGCCAGCACTACTGGAAGGCCAGCTTTCTCAAGGACCTGCCAGATCAGGCGATCGAGACGATCCTCCGCTTCGCGGCCGAGATCCCGTCGCCGTATACCGGCATCGGGCTCCAGCAGATGTCTGGGGTGGCCAGCCGCGTGGATTCCGCCGCGACCGCCTTTGCTCATCGGGCAAGGCAGTACGACTTCCTGATCCTCTCTCAGTGGGACGACCCAGCCGACTCGCCGACAAACATCGCCTGGACCCGTTCGCTCTTCGAGGCGATGAGTCCGTTCCTCGAGCGTGGTGTCTACGTCAACGACCTCGGCGAGGAGGGTGAGGACCGAGTGAGGGCCGCGTACGGTGGCAATTACGAGCGCCTTGCCAGGGTGAAGGCCAAGTACGACCCAGCTAACCTCTTCCGCCTCAACCATAACGTCAGGCCCACGAACGAGAGTCGGGGTGAGTGACAGTGACTCTCACGTCGGGCCACTGAGAGCCCGCGGGGGCGACTGGCCGGCGAGACTGCGCGAGGTGGCGAGCAGGTTTTCTCCGCGCGGGAGAGCGGTGGACAAAAGGGCCGCGAAGATGCCGAAGACTTCATGCCACGGATCGGAACGGTAGCCACTGATAACCCCGTGGCGGTGGACCATGCTCATCCCCCGTCGTCGTCCCCCTCGATAGCATCGGCCAGATCTCGCGCTCAGCTTCGGTCACTGACTCGTCGATCACCTCGGCTCCACAGCGCTCGCGGCTCAGGCGATAGCTGGGCGCTGCCGTCTTGCCCTGACGGTCGCGCGCGATCCTCGCGCCTCGGTGGCCGGCATGGACTCGTTGCCGGCCAGGAGCGTGGCCAAGTCCGACTCTGGGGCGACCATGCCGTTATGTCGACGTCCTGGTCTAGACGGGGCTGAGCAGAAGCTTGCCGGTGGTCTTGCGGCCAGGTCGCGGTGAGCCTGCGCAGCCTGGTCCAGTGGGTAGGTGCCGCCGATGCGGAGCTTGAGCTTGCGGCGGCGATCCACCCGAGCACGTCATTCGCGCGCTGCTCGAGCTCCTGGCGCGTCTGGGTGTAACTGCCCAGCGATGGGCGGGTCAGGAACAGCGAGCCCTTCGCGTTCAAGACCTGTGGGTCGACCAGCGGGACCGGCCTGCTGGCTGCGCCGAACAGGACCAAGTAACCGCGCGGCGCAAGCGAGTCGAGGCTCTTTGTCGAACGTGTCCTTGCCGACGCCGTCATAGACGACCTGGACGCCTTTGCCGTCAGTCAGGCGCCTTGTCTCGGCCTGGAAGTCCTTGCTTCGTGTAGACGATCACGTCGTCGACACCCGCTTCGCGAGCCAGCGCGGCTTTCTCCTCCGTCCCAACGGTTCCGATCACGCGCGCGCCCCGCAGTTTGGCCATCTGGGTCCGAGTAGTCCGACGCCGCCCGGCCGCCGCGTGGAGCAGGCACGTGTCGCCCGCCTTGAGTGGATAGGTAGCGTGGGTCAGGTAGTGCGCGGTCAGCCCTGGATATCGTCGCGGCGGCGTCCTGGGCGCTGACCCCCGTCGGGCAGCTTGATCAGTTGAGCCACGTGGGGACTGTGTTGTGGGTCGCGTACGTCCCCGCACGCCGTCCAGGCCACGCGATCGCCGACGGCGACTCCCACGGCGTTCGAGCCCACCGCCTCAACGGTTCCAGCGCCCTCAAGGCCCAGGCCGAATGGCAGGTTCCCCTTGTACGCCCCGCTCCGCTGATAGATGTCGATGAAGTTGACACCCGAGGCTTCGAGCTTGACCAACGCCTGATCTGGTCCTGGGCGCGATCCGGGCAGCTCTTCGAGCTTCATCGCCTCAGGCCCACCATACTCGTGAATTCTGACCGCCTTCATGGCTTTGACTCCCTCCGGCGCACGCGCGCCTGCCCTCCGGCTCTAACAGTTAAGCCGCGCGCAGCCTTGGTGTCAAGAACGCAGCCGCCGACACTGGGAGGCGTCGCGGTGGGACGGGAGAGCGACCCAGAACGACCGTCGACGAACCTCTCCGCTCGCAGACGAGACCGTGGATGTGGGCTTGGAGCTGCTTCACCCACGGGCATAGCGCCGCGCTCGCGGCTGTGGATGATCCTCGCAACGACCTAGCAGGGGACGCGTGATGATCGCAGGGCGGGCGACGGCAGAGGGAACCCAGGGGTGGGCCAGCGCGGCGGGCTATCGCATGCTCGGGTCAAGCGGACTGACGGTGTCCCTGGTGGGCTTCGGAGGGGTACTGACGGGCCGAAGTCGAGCCGACGATCGGGACGCGCTGCGAGCAGCGCTTCAGGCGGGCGTGAACCTCGTCGACACGTCGTCCAACTACATGTTTGGGGATTCTGAGCGGCTGGTCGGCGAGGTGCTGGCCGAGCGAGGGTCCCGCGCGATCAGGTCGTCGTCGTCAGCAAGGTGGGATACGTCCAGGGGCCGAATCTGCAGCTCGCTCAGGGGCGCGAGGCGGCCGGGCGGCCGTTCCCCGACATGGTCAAGTATGCCGACGGAGTCTGGCACTGTATCGCGCCCGAGTTTCTGGAAGAGCAGATCTCGCGCTCGCTCGAACGTTTGCAACTCGAAACCGTCGACATCCTGCTGCTCCACAATCGGGTAGCCTGGAGCGACGCGGCCCATCATCCGGGGCCGCGGTTGGAGGAGGATCTCCGCGCCGCGTTCTATGACCGTCTTCGCCGCGCTTTTCGCGTATCTCGACGAGGAAGTCGCGCCCGGGCGGGTGGGCGCGTACGGGGTTTCTTCGAACACCTGCGCGTGGCGCCGGCCGACGACCGCGAGGCGACGAGCGTGACGCGGATACATGGACGCATCGGGCGGGAGGATGACCGTCCTGCAGCTCCCGTACTGTCCTCCTGCGTCGGCGCGCTCTGGAGCGGAACACGCCGGAAGGGACCGCGTTGGGGGAAGCCCCGGTGCGGGCGCGCAACCTCGGCGTGCTCGTCAACCGCCGCTCAACGCGATGGCTCCAGGCCGCCATGGCGTGGTGCGCCTGGCCGACCCGCCCGCGCCAGACGCTGAAGCTGCGCTCCGCGAGCGGGTCGAGCTGCTCGGGCACATGGAAATGGCTTTAGGTGCCTCGTTCGGGACCGAGCCACCGAGGATAGCGACGATGCTGATCGAGCGCTGGGAAGACACCCGCGATCCGCGATCCTGGGCGCGGTTCTTCGACCTCTCGTTCGAAGCCAGGCGCGCCCGCGTTGCTGGACGCGCACGGTGGACGGTCGAGTTTTCGAGCAACAGCGACAGCTCGCGGCCTACCAGGCAGACATGAACGCGGTGGTCGAGCGCCTCCAGGCCAGAGCGGCTCGACCGAAGCGGCCGGGCCAAAGCATTTCGCACGGTCCTCGAGTTGGTCCTTCCGCCGCTCTCCGTCACGAGAGCCTCGCTCGGCTGGCTATACACTTCGCCGCTTCCAGTCCCGCGTTACCTGTGTCCTGAACGGGATGCGCGACCCAGCCTACGTCGCCGATGCAGTCGGCGCGATGTCCTTGCCACCAATCCCCGGACGTGGTCGCGCTGGCGCGAGCGGTCGCCTGAGGCAGACCGCGACGGGCCATGGCGTGCCGTAGGAACATCGACCCGGCACGTCGATCATCGCGACGCTGGTCGGTGGGTGAAGGACTCCGGGTTAGCGTGCGCTCCGCGCCATTGGCCAGGATCCCGTGGCGGCTGCGACGTGGGACGGGTGCCTCCCGAGCTGGTGGAACCGCTCGCACCACCGAATGACGGTCCGCCTTGCCATCCGCCTTGTCCGCCTCGACCGCCGCGGCGCCGCCGCACGGACGGCGGCTGCGGAGAAACCGGCGCCGCGGGGACCGTGGGCGAGGGAGGGCGGTCGAGGCGACCGAGCATCGGCGCCTTCAGGCGCGCGCGGTGCCCTGTTGGGCGACGTGCCAGGCGTGCCGTGCGGC
>JAUJPG010000099.1 GCA_030447245.1 Chloroflexota bacterium
AACGGGCCCCATGACGCTCATCGACATGCCTTCGCCATGCATGCTTTCGCTCGGCGTCCCTGCACCCCGCGGCGCCGACCCTGAGGGAGACACGATGGACTACTCGCGCGGTTCGAATGCAGACTGGGCCGCCGGGGCGTTCCGCGGCGGCCAGGCGCTCGGCAACGGCTTGCTCCGTAGTCCCACGCTCCGCGGACCACTCGCACGCGGCATCGTCCTCGGCGGAGCCGCCGCCGTCGGCTACGCGCTCGCGCGTCGGTACGCTGGCGACCCAGACGACACGCGGATGATCGATTGGGAGTGGGCGACTCAGATTGCCACGCGCGTGAGTAGCGCCGAAGGAACGCTCGACGCGGCCACCCGCCCACGCCTCCAGCGCGAGTACGACGCGATGATCCGTGAGATCGAGCAGCCGCTTGCGGACTATACCGGCACGACGCTGCCACTCGGTCAAACCGTCGTCCAGGTGCTCGATCGGGCCGAATGGATCAAGGCGAATGTCGCCAACTTCAAGCAGCTCTTCCAGCCGCTCGAGGAGCTTTATCAGAGCGCCCTGCGCAAGGGAGGCCCAGGCTTGCCGGGCGCTCAGCAGATGAGCCGGGCGATGCTCTCGGGCCAGGTGGGACTCCTGCTTGGCTATCTCGCCCGCAAGGTGCTTGGCCAGTACGACATCAGTCTGCTCGGCAAGGAGCCGCTTGAAGCCGGCAAGCTGTACTTCGTGGAGCCCAACATCCAGATTTTGGAGCGGCAGTTGGACGTCCCGCCGGCCGAGCTGCGCAAGTGGATCGCGCTGCACGAGGCCACCCACGCGCACGAGTTCGAGGTCAACCCGTGGGTGCGCGGCTACCTGAACGGCCAGTTGGAGGGCTATCTCCGCAGCATGGCCGAGGAGCTAGGCGGAGCCAACTCAATCGGCATGGTCGGCAACCTCCTGAGCCGCCTGGTTGACAATGTCCGCAACGGACATAACTTGATCGAGGCAGTCATGACCCCCCACCAGCGACAGATGCTGTCGCGGCTCCAGGCCCTGATGAGCCTGGCCGAGGGATATTCCAATCACGTCATGAACGCCGTCGGCGCCGACCTCCTACCCCACTACGAAGAGATTCACCGGCGGGTCGAGCACCGCCAGCAAAACCGCGGCGCGATCGAAGAGCTGTTCTTGCGCCTGACGGGGTTGAAGATGAAGATGGAGCAATACGTGCTCGGGGAGAAATTCGCCACACGGGTTGTCGAACAGCGCGGCATGGCGTTCCTGAATCGTGCCTGGCAGGCCGCGGAGTGGCTGCCAACCGAGGCCGAGGTGCGCGACCCTGACAGTTGGATCGCGCGGATCGACGCGAGCGGTCCGCGCGCGCTTCGCGAGGCGGCAGGGTAGGGTTCGGCGACCATGGGGCTGATGCGATTTACGATCGTCGACCACGAGTCCACGATCAGTTTCATCGGACCCGACCGTGCCGTCCATGCCCTTGTGGCGGCCTGTGCCGACGGTCCTGCCACGACCGCCGAGCTGCTCGACCGCGCGGCGCCGTACACGGCCGACCTGCGCGAGCGCGTCCTGAGCGGGCTGGCCGTCTTCGATGAGCACGTCAGCCGTGAAAACCCGCGCTGGATCCACGCCGCCCTCGATTATTGCAAGCGGGAGGAGGTGCCAGCCTTCCGCGTGGTCGATGATCGCACGCGCGAGATCAGCTTGAGCCCCGTGTGGGCCGGCGCGATCGTCTTCAACCTCGCGGCCAAGCGGATCGTCCAGATTCAGAACACCTATGGCGAGATCAAACGCAAGGGGAGACTGCGGATCATGGAAGGCCAGCGCCCAACCAATCGCGTCCGCCGCTACGAGCTGCCGGCCGACTGGACCGTGGTGCCGGAGCGGTGAGCGGCGACCCGGCCGCTACCACGATCACCAACGTCGACGCGACGAGCGCTCCCAGACCGAGCGCCGAGAAGACCAGCGCATCCGCGCACGCGGCGGTCCTGCCACTCGGCGCTGAGTTTCGGCAAGGCCGCCTGGTCATCGGTGGATGCGACACCGTCGAGCTGGCCGAGCAGTTCGGGACGCCGCTGTACGTCTACGACGAAATGACGATCCGCACCCGCTGCGCCGAGTACCGCGATGGCCTGGCATCGGCCTATCCCAACTCCCTGGTCATTTATGCCTCCAAAGCGTTCACCAGCCCGTGGCTGCTCCAGCTTCTTCGCCAGGAGGGCATCGGCCTGGACGTCGTCTCGGGTGGCGAGCTGTACGTAGCCCGGCATGTCGGTTTCCCGATGGACCAGGTCTACTTCCACGGCAACAACAAGGGTGCCGACGAGCTTCAGATGGCGCTGGAGCTAGACATCGGCCGCTTTGTCATAGACAGCTTCCACGAGCTCCAGTTGCTTGGTCAGCTGGCGGCCGAGCGCGGCGTGCAGGGGCGTTGCCTGCTGCGCGTCTCGCCCGGCATCGACGCGCATACCCATGACTACCGCAAGACCGGCATCCTGGACTCCAAATTCGGCTTCCCGATCTCGACCGGCCAGGCCGAGGAGGCCGTTCGGCTGGCGCCCTCGACCTGAACTTCGACGACGAGGTGATCGCCGGGGCGTGCGTGACCCGCGGCGGGGAGATCGTCCACGAGGGCGCGCGCAGCGCCGCGGGGGTCGCCTAGGCCATGGACCTGCTCACCGAGATCGCGATCCTCGCCCTCGCCGCCTTCGTCGGCTTCGAGGTCATCTCCAAGGTGCCCAACACGCTGCACACGCCGCTGATGTCGGGCACGAACGCCATCCACGGGATCG
>JAUJPG010000100.1 GCA_030447245.1 Chloroflexota bacterium
GGAATCTGCCCGCTGGCGGCCAGCAGACGCTGCCCACTCACGGCCGTCTCGTCACCCAGGGTCCTGGCGGCGGGGGACACGACAGCCGTGCCGTTGCCGCCCTCGACCGGCACGAGTGGGACGGCCGCGACGGCCTGGCACCACGCGTACTGGGACAGGGCAATGCGAGCGACAGCAGCCTGGTCGAGCCCTGTCCCGCGCCAACCCGCCGGCGCGGTGACGTAGCGGCGACCCGGGCGGCCAGTCGTCACCTAGCCGTGTCGGCCATGTGGCGGCCATTGGGTGCCGTGTGGGTCGGCACGCGCAGCGCAGGTCCGGCCGCTCACGAAGGCGCTCACTCAGATCCGCCCACCTACGCTTATGCCTCCCCCGTCTACCTTGGACAACGCCTCTCGCGCTCCCACCTGCCGCCGCGGTCGCCGTCGACGGTCCCGCGGGTCGACCAGGACGTTGCGGGAGCGGTGACGTGGTCACCGCCCGGGTATGCTGCTGCTAAGCCATCCGAAGGTGACGAACTCCCCAGGTGGGCGGCCAGCGCGCCAAGCACCAGGAGTCGACGTTCGACCCGGGTCTACAACCCGAGTCTCGTCTGGAGCCTCCGAGTCCCGAGGTGGCCCGTACCGGCAAGCAACGTCGAGACGGGTGCGAGAGGGCCGTGGCCATCTTCACCCTCAAGGAGTGGAAGATGACCATGAAGCAGGCAGCGTTCACGCGCTGGCCGCAGCCCGAGGACCGCACCCGCCGTGTCGACGTGGACTGAGGACGCAAGGGCCGCCAGCCCCCGCGGCGCGCCGCTTCGGGCCGAGGCGGCGAGCTCGTCGCAGGCTGACCCGACCCGGGCGCCGCAGACGCGGGTCGAGCGGTTCCCGGCGTGGGCCCAGAACTTCGAGGCCGGTATGGCCTCCCTCGCCGGCGCCGCGCGTCACGCGGGCGACGGGATCAACGCTCTTTCCCTGGGACTCTTCAGGGCGGGCATGCGGGCCGCCGCTCTTGCCATGACAATCGGTGCCGCGATCATCGGTCTCATCTTCTTGGCCAGGCTCGCGACCGCGCCGGACATCGAGGCCATGGCGGGGACCTTGTGGGGGGCGCTGGTCGCCACCATCACCCGCTGGACGTGGACAAGTTCCGGCACCTGTACGACAAGGCACCAGGAGGTACCTCGTGAGCACCATTGACATCGACACCGACGACCACGTCGAGCGCCGCCTCGTCGCGCCCCATCTCGAGCTCTCCCGCGCGCAGGCCGTGCAACGGCTCGCAGAAGTTCTCGAACAGGGCCCCTTCAGCGAGGCCGGCGCCAAGGCGGTGGCCTCCGCCACTTGCGATGCTTCGGGCTTCCGGCGAGCCCTCGATAACCCTCTCACGGTCCGCGTGCCCGGCGGCGTCCTCCACATGGTTCACACGAGACTTTGGACTCCCGGCGTAGTCCTCCACCCCACCAACACCCGCATCAGCCCATGGATGAGCTTCGCGTTCGCGGGCGCGCCGTCGTCGCCGCCGCTCCCTCGGCCGACCCCCGATGCCCTTGGCAGGCCGCAGCTGGATCTGACCGTGCCCAGCCCGGACGAACTTGTCCGAGCGGTCAGCCAGGCCAGCACACTCCTCGAGTCCGAGAACTACCTCGACGACGACATCGCCGCCCACTCGATTCGCGAGGCCATCACCGTCGTCGTGATCACCGTGCACCACGAAGACCAGACCGACGCCGTGACGTTGCTCGCAGCAGTGGACGGTAGTTCGCGCGTTTCCGCGGCGCATCGCAACCTCCACATCCGGGCTGATGCCGCGTTGTATCGCTACGCCGGAAACGCCAAGGCGCTCCGCGAGCGAGTCGGCAGGACCCTGCGCCTTCAGGACCTGGATCGGGGACAGATCGACCAGGACGACATCGCCCAGCTCAACAGTCTGTCCGTGCCGGCCTTGGTCGTCGTTGGGTTCGACGCCGATCCGGATCAGGGGGGGATCTTTGACTTCAGCCGTGCCATCGACGCCCGTGTTGGCAACATCCATGTCAACCCGCCGAAGGTTTGGTCAGAGGCGGCCCGCCTCGACGCACAGCTCAACGCCGTCCTTGACGAGTTGAGCGAGGAGTGGCTCACGGATGACGAGCTCGCCTACTTCGCCGGACACCTTTCACCTGATGACGCCGACGCTCTTGACCTGACCGAGCTTCCCGACGTGCGTGCCGCGCACGTGCTGTCGTACTTCCATGACCCGAAGGTCGCCAGAATCGTGCACCAGGCGCTTCGCTCGCTGGGCCTGCCGAATGTCAACTACAGCAACAGAGCTGACGTCGCGGCCGAGGCAGCGCTTCGGAGCTTCCGTTCGAACGTCACTGCACAGGAGGCCTCGGCCGCTCGCCTTCTGCTGCGCCATCTCTACAAGCTAGAAGTCCTGCGCAGCGAGTGGGACGTCGAGCGCGACAGGTCGCTTGAGGAGCTTCGAGACGCGGCCCTCTCGGAGCTGCGCGAAACAGGGCCCAAGCCCGCTATCGCGGAACTCGCCGCCTACGCCGTCTTCTGGCTGGCGCGCAACGGCATCGTCCGACGCGCAACTCGTGGTAAGGACACCGACCGAACCGACATCGGAACCGTTGTCGCCAAGATGGCTTCGTCCCCGTGGGGAATCCGAGCCCTGCACCGGATCGTTGCGGACTCGCGTGCCGGCGAGCCCATCAAGCGCGTGGACCGCAGCGGCCGAATCGTGCAAGACGACGAGTTCTCGGACATGGAGGACTGGATCCGGTCGATCTGGGGACGGGGTGGC
>JAUJPG010000045.1 GCA_030447245.1 Chloroflexota bacterium
AGCGGATCCAGGTCGGCCTGCTCAACATCATGGAGGAGCGCGACGTCCAGATCCGCGGGTACAAGGTCCGCCTGCCGCTCGATCTGTTCCTGGTCGCCAGCGCCAACCCTGAGGACTACACCAATCGCGGACGGATTATCACCCCGCTCAAGGACCGATTCGGATCGCAGATTCGCACGCACTACCCGAAGACGATCGAGCACGAGATCGACATCATGGACCAGGAGCGTACCGGCTTCGCGGCCGACGGCTTCAACGTGGCGGTTCCCGACTACATGAAGGAGATCATCGCCGAGGTCACCCATCTGGCGCGCCACAGCTCGGAGATCGCCCAGCGCTCTGGTGTGAGTGTGCGCGTCTCGGTCTGCAACTACGAGAACGTCATGTCGAACGCGTTGAAGCGCTCGATTCGATTGCGCGAGCAGCAGGTCGCCCCGCGGGTCAGCGACTTGGTCGCGGTCGTCTCGTCAACAGGCGGCAAGATTGAACTTGAGACGGTGGGCGATACGAGCGAGGAGAAGGTTATCGACAAGCTGGTCCAGCGGGCCGTGCTGAACGTGTTCAATCGGCGCTTCAAGGTTGACGAGCTGGACGAGCTGATCAAGAATTTCGACAATGGCTTGGAGGTCCAGGCTGCCGACGACATGTCCTCCCTGGAGTACATGCAACAGGCGGCTGAGGTAGGCGGTCTTACGGATGCGGTCCGCCGTTTGGAGGCGCAGGGCAATTCGGCGACGGTCGCATCGGCGATGGAGTTCGTCCTCGAAGGCCTGCATCTGCATCGCAAGTTGAACAAGGATCGTGTGGTCGGCGCGGCCGGGCGGTTTCGGTACGGAGCATGACGTTGCGCCCTCACCCCAGGCCCACGCCCTGGCGGGGGAGAGGACCTGAGAACACATGTGCCGCGCGCAACACGTGCGCTGCGCGGAACACGTGCGCTGCGCGGGGTGGGGGGCTCTAGGAGCGCCCGATGACGAACATCCGCTACTCACGCTGGGACGGGTCCCAGCAGCTCTTCGGGCTCGACGCCGACGAGCTCATGGAGGCGTTGTCCGAGGATCTGCTGGACGACGGCGACGTCATGAAGGCACTTCAGAGGATGATGCGCTGGGGCGCAGAGAACCCCGACGGTCAGCGGATGCCCGGTCTCCAGGAGTTGATCAACCAGCTCCGCAATCAGCGCCAGCAGCAGCTCGAGCGCTATGACATGTCGGGCGTCCTCAAGGACCTCGAGGAGCGCCTGGAGCAGGTAGTCAGGGCCGAACGCGAGGGGATCGAGCGCCGCGTCGAGGAAGGTCGTCAGAAGATCGAGTCCGGCGAGGCTCCGGAGCAGGCAGCCTTCCAGAAGGCCCTCGAAAGGATGGCCGACCAGAAGCGGCAGCAGCTCGACAAGCTCCCACCGCAGCCAGCTGGCCAGATCCAAGAGCTCTCCGATTACGATTTCATGGACGGCGACGCGCGACAGCAGTTCCAGGAGCTGCTGGAGATGCTCCAGCAGCAGATGATGCAGCGGCAGTTCCAGGGAATGCAGCAGGCCATCCAGGGGATGAGCCCAGCCGACATGCGGGGCGCCCGTCAGATGCTCCAGGATCTCAATCAGATGCTGCGCGAGAGAGTCGAGGGCGGCCGGCCCGACTTCGACGGCTTCATGGACAAATGGGGCCAGCTCTTTCCGGGCGCGGAGAACCTGGACCAGCTGGTGGAGCAGCTTCAGCAGCAGATGGCCCAGAGGCAGTCGCTGCTCGACAGCATGAGCCCAGATCAGCGGCGTCAGCTTCGGGAGATGATGGATGCTGCGCTCCAGGATCCCGCGCTCCGGCAGGAGCTGGCCGAACTGGCGATGAACCTGGAATCGATCTCCCCGATGTCTGATATGCGGCAGCGTTACCCGTTTCGAGGCGACGATCCGCTGTCGCTCCAGGAAGCGATGAAGCTTATGGGCGATCTGCAGTCGATGGACCGCCTCGAACAGCAGCTACGCGGCGCCGAGGCGGACGCCGACCTGGAAGGTGTCGACGCCGAGGAGCTGCGGCGGCAACTCGGCGACGAGGCCGCCGAGTCGCTCCAGCAGCTCAAGCAGCTCCGCAAGCTGCTCGAGGATGCCGGCTACATCGAGCAAAAGGGCGAGGAGTGGGAGCTGACGCCGCGCGCGATCCGGAAGATTGGCCAGAAGGCATTACGCGACATCTTCTCGCAGCTCAAGAAGGACCGCGTCGGCCGCCACGAGACTGACCACCGGGGAACCGGCGGCGACCGCACCGACGACACCAAACGGTACGAATTTGGCGATCCGTTCCTGCTGGACCTCAACAAGACGGTCATGAACGCCGTCGAGCGACAGGGCGCCGGCAGCCCGGTTCGGTTGCGACCGGACGATTTCGAGGTGTACCGGACCGAGCTGATGACGCAGTCGTCAACGGTGCTGATGTTGGACATGAGCCGTTCGATGATCCTGCGCGGCTGCTTCAAGGCCGCCAAGAAGGTCGCAATGGCGCTGAACTCGCTCATCAAGGGGCAGTTCCCGCGCGACAACCTGTACATCGTGGGATTCTCGTACTACGCTCGCGAGCTCCGGCCCGAGAGCCTGCCGCAGCTTACCTGGAATGAATGGGTCTACGGCACCAACATGCAGCACGGGTTCATGCTGGCTCGCCAACTTCTGGCCCGGCACAAGGGCGGCACCCGCCAGGTCATCGTCATCACCGACGGAGAACCGACCGCTCATTTCGAGGGCGGGCGGGTCGAGTTTTCCTACCCTCCGACCTGGCGGACGTTCCAGGAGACACTCAAGGAAGTCCAGCGATGCACTCGAGAGGGAATCACGATCAACACGTTCATGCTTGAACGGAGCTACGCGCTGACCAGCTTCGTCGAACAGATAACGAGGATCAACCGCGGCCGCGCCTTCTTCGCCGACCCGGAGCGTCTGGGTGACTACATCCTGGTCGACTACCTGAAGCAGAAGCGGCGAACGCAACGCAGCGCATCGTAAGAAGCGCTGTCCGACCGATCCGGCTCTCCGAGTCCGCCGAGCCATCCGATACACTTGGGCGCAAGCCGCCGTCCCATCGGATCGGCGCGGGTTGCCGGAACTTCATGAAGAGTACGCTCCCGCCACGGTTTCCGGCCCGCTTGGCTCTGATGCTCGTGCTGCTGATCGTGGGCTGCGGTCCCACCCTGCCCGCGCAGCCTGAGCCTCGGGCAACCACGCCGCCGCCGTCGGTCGAGCAGGCACCGTCATCCGCGACCCGGGCACCCACTTCGAGGGCCCTGGCACCACCGACGGCTGTACCGAAAGTGGGCGAGCGGTTGTCGTCCAGCGAGACGCGGGCGGCCCTCCCGCGGCCTCAGAGCCCGCCGACGCACACGGCTGCCGCTCCTATGCCCTTGCCGTTCCCAGCGTCGCAGGCGGGCGGTGGCCCGCGGCCACCGTTGACGCCGCGCTGGGCGTACGAGCCGTGGGTCTGGGAGGACGAAGAGAATACGGCTGAGGCAGTCCGCGACCTGGTCGACGGGTATCAGCGGCGGGGCATCCCGGTTGGCGCCGTGATCATCGACAGCCCCTGGCAGACCAACTACTCAACCTTCCAATTCAACCGTGATTATCCCGATCCGGGCAAGCTGATCAGCGACCTCCACGGCCGCGGCGTCAAAGTGCTGCTCTGGACGACGTGCTTCGTGAACGTCTCTTCCGAGGACGGGCCCGAGCGCGGCAAGGCAGCGACCTACGACGAGGCGCTTGCGAGGGGCTACTTCGTCGACGGCGGCACGGTCTACTCCTGGGACAAGGGGGAAGGCAGCGCGATCGACTTCTTCAATCCCGAGGCTGTCGCCTGGTGGTACGCCCAGATGGACCGGGCCTGGAGCCTCGGCCCCGACGGCTGGAAGGTCGACAGCCACGAGGGCAACTTGCCGGACTTCGTCCAGACCGCGGCGGGGCCCAAAACCCAGGGGGAATATGGGACGGCCTACTACCGTGCCTTCTACCGCTACGTCGCCGAGCGCAGTCCGGAGGCGATCATCACGGCCCGACCGTACGATGGCGGCTCGGTCTACGCGCCGCTCGACGTTACCCCGGCCGGTTGGGTCGGCGATCAGATCCCGGACTGGGGGCCCAAGGGTATCCAGGAGGCGCTGGACAACATCCTCGCGTCCGCCGAACTGGGCTACGCGGTACTCGGATCGGACATTGGCGGCTATCGGCCGGGCGAGCGATTCGTGCGGCTGTTCCTACGCTGGGTGCAGTTGGGCGCGCTGAGCCCGCTCATGGAGAACGGCGGCCGCGGCGAGCACCGGCCCTGGGAGATCGATCGCGACATTGTCGACGAGTACCGCTACTACGCCAGGCTCCATCACCAACTCGTCCCGTACCTCTATGGCGCCGGTGTCGAGGCCCACCAGACTGGCCGGCCCATCATCCGCGACGTTAGCCGCGCGGCACGCCAGTACACGCTCGGCGAGGATCTACTGGTCGCCCCGATCACCACCCGCGACGACGAGCGTGACGTGTCCATCCCGGGCGGCGCGCGTTGGCACGACTACTGGGATGACGACCGGGTCATCACTGGACCGACCGTCGAACGGTACCGGGCGGCGGTCGACCGCATCCCGCTGTACATCAAGGCCGGAGCGATGATCCCGATGCAGGTCGCCGATAAGCAGACCGGTCACGGCGACCTCGGTTCGGCCGGCTCGCTGACGCTGCTCGTGTATCCGAGCCACGATGGCGAGAGTCAGCGAACCTACCGTCCGGATGCGCAACGGAGCGTTGCGATGAGCAACCGCCGCGATGGGACCAACGTGACCATCGAGATCGGCAGCCACACCGAGCGATACACGTTGCGAATTAAAGAGTCCCATTCCCCCGGCGCGGTGACCCTTCGGCGCACTGGCGGCGAGACTGCCCTGCCCGCGCTGGCGTCCTGGGCCGAGTTTGACGGGGCGGACGAGGGTTGGTTCTACGACTCTCCCCGACGCTACCTCTGGGCACGCTTCGACACCCAAGACAGCGACGCTCGTCTGACCTATAACACGCCACCGTAAACGGGAATTCTGAGTCGGACGGCGATCGACGACGCAGAAGTCGCGAACTCGCAAACGCCGGCGACCGGCCCGTGCTGAATGCCCGTCACGCGGTCGTCCGTGGTGTATCTGTCGCCCCCCATGTGGCCGCGTGGCAACGGACGAGCCGGCACGCAACGTATCGGCGACGGAGATACCCGCAAGCGGAGCTCTGGAGTCGCAGGGCGAGGCGGTCGCCAATCTCCCGGCCTACGCCCGAGAAGACACGATCGATCCCCTCGTGCCAGCGACCCTGCTGCAACGCCGAGCGCTACTCGCGAAGCGAGGCCGCGCCAACCAGGCGGACTACGTCGCGGGCCTGGCGCAGCTCAGCGCTGTGCTCGTCTCTGAGGCATTCGCCGCGGGTGATCCGCGCCACCGGGTGCTGGGCGCTCGCATCGCCGCCGCGTACCGGCCGGGCATGCTGCCGACGACTGAGCAGGGGCTGGCGCAACGCTGGAACTTCATTGAGACCGACCCGATCGAGCCCTACGGCGCGTGCGCCGAGACCGACGAGCATCCAGGTCGGACGATTCGCGAGGCGCGCGAGTTGATCGCTGGCCCGCCGATCAGCCTGGAGCCCGACGCGCCTACGCAAAGCGGGTCTGCCCGCGGTAGCGGTCCCGCGGAATCTAGACACCTCCCCGTGGGCGGGCTATGCTGGCCCTATGATCCCGACAATCACTTCCCAACCGGAGCCCAATGTCGAGCGTGGCCATTCCCGGGCGCTGGTGTATCACCGTGACTCGATCCGCGACGACCTGCCGCTGTCGCACATTGACCGGGCGCTCGCCGAGGACGGAACTCTGGTCTGGCTTGACGTCCAGGGTCCGACTGAGGGTGACTTCGAGCTGCTTGCGAGCGAGTTCGACCTCCACCCGCTCGCCATTGACGATCTCCGCAAGGGCTTCCAGCGGCCGAAGGTAGACCAGTATGACGGCTCGCTGCTCATCGTCCTCTTCGACGTCCAGACCCCGCCGGCCGGTAAGCCGCTGATTCTGCAGGAGCTCGACATCTTCGTCGGGCAGAACTACGTGATCACCGTCCATGAGGCGCCGGTGCCGGCGATCGAATCCCTGCGTCAGCGCTGGCAGCGGCAACCAAGCCTGTGCGGGTCGAATCCGCTTGGCTTCTTGATCTACCACCTGGCGGACGAGCTGGTCGACCAGTACTTCCCGGTCGCTGACGCCCTGGAATCGCGGATCGAGGATGTCGAGGAGCGACTCTTCGGGGGCTTCGATCGGCGATTGCTGCGGGAAGTGTTCGCCCTTCGGCGCGACCTGATCCAGTTGCGCCGCGTGCTTGGGCCGGAGCGTGACGTGTTCAATCTGCTGCTGCGCCGTGACGACGGGATTGTCGACGACGAGACCCGCCCCTACTTCGCCGACGTCATGGACCTGGTGCTGCGCCTGATGGACACCGTCGACACGATGCGCGAGCTGGCCGCCGCCGCGCTGGAGGCGTACCTCTCGTTGCAGTCGAACCAGCTCAACGAGGTCATGAAGCGGATGGCGGCGCTGACCGTGACGCTGATGGTCCCGACGCTCGTCGCGGGCGTCTACGGGATGAACTTCGCGACGATGCCAGAGCTTGGCTGGACCTTTGGCTACCCGTACGCCCTCCTGCTCATGTTCATCGGCGCGACCGCCGCCGTGCTGTACTTCCGCCGTAAGGACTGGTTGTGAGTGGCGCTCGGGGGCACCCGATGGAATCCTTGCCGCCGGATGATCAGGTGAGTGAGGCACTCGTTCTCGAGAGCCGCGGCGGGAGCGTAGTCCGACTGGTCCTCAACCGGCCGGCGGCCCGCAATGCCCTGGACCCTGAGCTGGCCGGAGCACTCGCGGCGGCGATCCATGCCGCCTCGAGTGATGCGACCGTCCGCGTCATTGTCCTGACGGGCGCCGGCAGCGCCTTTTGCGCCGGCGCGCAGCTTGACGGACTGCTGGCGGGGATCGAGCAGCACGACGCTCAGGCCGTGGGCGCGTCGTTCGGCGCTGTCGGGGACGTCTACCAGGCGCTGTTGGATGCTCGGCCGCCAACCATCGCCATGGTCAACGGCTACGCGCTGGCCGGCGGCTGCGGGATAGCCACGGCGTGCGACCTGGTCATCGCCTCGGATCGCGCCCAGTTCGGCTACCCGGAGGTTCAGCTGGGGCTGATGCCGGGGATGGTGATGTCGCTGCTGTTTCGGTTGGTGGGATTCCGGATCGGGCTGGAGCTGGCGTTGACCGGCCGGCGCGTCTCGGCGGAGGAGGCGGCGCGGATCGGGCTGATAAACCGCGTCGTCGCTCACGACGCCTTGGAGGCGAGCGTGGATGCGCTGGCCGAGCAGCTCGCGGATTTGAGTCCGACGGCGCTCGCGTCGATCAAGCGCTGGGCCCGGGCGCTGCCCCAGGCGGACCTCGCCCGAGCGCTGGAGCAGGGACGCGACGTCAGTACGCTGTGCGCGCTGAGCCCGGAGGCCCGCGAAGGGATCGCGCGATTCCTGAAGAAGTCATGAGCGACCAGCACCAGGCGTCAATCCCGGTTGACCCGAGCGGCTACTCCGACCCCGGGCGCCCGCGCTTCTGCGCCAGGTGCGGCGGGGCCCTGACAGGCGAGCCACGCGGCGGGCGCGACCGGCCGGTCTGCCCGGCCTGTGGCTGGGTCTACTATGCCCGCGGTGCTCTGGGTGCCGCGGTGGCGATCGTCGCGCTCGAGGGCATCCTGCTGGTTCGGCGCGCCCACGAGCCGTACGTCGGGCAGTGGATGCTGCCGGCCGGCTTTGTCGAGTACGGCGAGTTCGCCGAGGAGAGCGCGGTCCGCGAGGCTGAGGAGGAGACCGGCTTGGAGGTCAAGCTGACCGGTCTGTGGGGCCTGTACTTCGGGACCGACGATCCGCGCAACGTCTCGCACCTGGCGGTGTATGGCGCCAGGATCGTCGGCGGCGCGGCCCGCCCAGGCGATGACGCAGACGAGCTAGGCTTCTTCGGGCGCGGCGCGTTGCCGGCCGAGATAGCCTTCCAGGGACATCGCCGCGCGCTCGCCGACTGGGAGCGCGCGCCGGATCGGCCGGTTGCCCCGACTCTGGGAGACCCAAAGTCACTCTGAGGAAACGAGGAGGAGTGCCATGATGGCCATTCAGTTTCACCGGGTCCATGATCGCGTGTACCGCCTACCGGCCCCGTTCGAAGGCGGTGGGCTCGTCAACCTGTACGTCATTCGTGGAGACAAGACGGCGGTCGTCGACAGCGGGGTGCTGGGAACGCCCACCACCTACCTGGCACCCGCTCTTGAAGCCGTCGGGCTGAAGCTGGGCGACGTGGATATGGTGCTGAATTCCCACGGCCACATGGACCACCTGGGCGGCAACTCCGAGCTGAAGGATGCTGGCGCGGAGATCGCGCTGCACCGCGACGACCTGGCGCTGGCCGAGTCGAACCGGCATCACATCGAAACGGCCGCCGCGGCGCACAAGGCGCTCGGGCTGGAGCGGGTGATGCCGGACCGTGAGGCGTTTCTGCTGCGGGTGCTCGGACGCGAAGTCGGGGTCGACCGAGTGCTGGAGGACGGCGACACGGTGGATCTGGGGGCGGACGTCCGTTTGCAGGTCGTTCACACCCCCGGACACACCGCCGGCGCGGTCTGCTACTGGTGGGAGGCCGCGGGGCTGCTCATCACCGGCGACTCGGTCCAGGCACGCGGCAGTCGGCCGGGCGGAATGACGGTCATCGAGCAGCCGAGCGTCTACCCGGAGGGGCTCAACAAGGCGGAGGCGGTCCAGGCGCAGACCCTGCTGATGGGCCATGCGTTCAAGGGCGCCGACGGTAACGACCTCGGTCCCGTGGCAAGCGGCGCGACGGTGACCCACGTCTTCCGGGTGTCTCGAGACTTCCACACGGCGCTGACCGAGGCATTCGATCGGGCAATCGCCGACGCGCCGGACGCCACCGGCGCCGAGATCGCCCGACGGGCCATTGACGCGCTGCGTGACGCCTATTCGCTCGAAGACGAACCCTCGACCGGGTTCCCCCCATCCGCCGCCATGACGCTGCCGAACTATCTCAAGGCGGCGCGAGCTTAGGTTCGTGCCAGGGACGGCTCGCCGTCTGGCATGGGGGTCGCGGTAGCTTCGGCCTGGGTGAGGGCCTCGTCGATCTCAGCGTGGATCTCGGCGAGCAGCTCGGCGTCCGAGGGCTCGTCGAGTAGGCCCGCCGCGAGGAGATCGGCGCGGAAGCGGGGGAGCGGATCGCGGGCCTCCCAAGTGGCGACTTCGGCGGGGTCGCGGTAGCGGCGATCGTCGTCGTCGCTGGTGTGGGGGAGCAGGCGGTAAGTCTTTGCCTCCAGCAGGGTGGGGCCGTCGCCGCTGCGAGCGCGATGGACGGCTTCGCGCGTCGCGGCATAGACGGCCAGGACGTCGTTCCCGTCGACAACCAGGCCGGGTATGCCGTAGGCGGAGGCATAGTCGGCGACGTTGGGGATGGCCATCTGGAGTGACAGGGGCACCGAGGTGGCGTAGCCGTTGTTCTGGCAGAAGAAGACGATCGGCAGCCTGTGGATGGCGGCGAAACTGACCCCCTCGTGGAAGTCGCTCTTGCTGGTCGCGCCGTCGCCGAAGAAGCAGCAGGTGACGCTGTCGGCGCCACGGAGCCTGGCGGCCAGCGCGATGCCGGCCGCGTGCGGAATCTGGGTGCCAACCGGGCTCGACGACGACACGATCCCAAGGCGAGCGTGGCCCCAGTGCATCGGGAGCTGGCGGCCGGCGCTGCTCGGGTCGTCGGCGCGAGCGAGGGCGGAGAGGAGCACTTCGAGCGGTGTCATGCCGAGGACCAGCACGACGCCGAGGTCGCGCGGGTACGGGAGCGCAACGTCGTGGCCGGGCCGTAACGCGTAGGCGCTGCCGACCTGGGCCGCCTCCTGCCCGCGGGCGGGGATCGCGAACGGGACTTGACCCTGGCGATTGAGCCGCCAGATCCGCTCGTCGAGCGCGCGGGTCAGCAGCAGCCAGCGGTACAGCGTGCGAGCATCGGCGTCGGCGAGCCCAACGTCGGCGAGCCGATCGGACAGAGTCGTGGTCACCATGCTCGTGCCTCGTGACGCCAGGCGCCCCGAGACTCCATGGTCGCCAGCGCGCGGCAGTGGCCGATGATAGTACAACTGCGGACACGCAAGTCCGTCCGCCGACTGGCGACGGCAGGAGGGCGCAGATGATTGTCAGTATCGACGACCTCCGCGAGCGCGCACGCCGCCGGCTGCCGCGCGCCCTGTTCGACTACGTGGACGGCGGCGCCGACGACGAGACGACGTTGCGCGCAAATCAGGCCGACTTCGGACGGTATACGTTCAGCCCGCGGGTGCTGGTGGACGTCAGCCATCGCGATCAGTCGACGACGGTCCTCGGGCAGCGAATCGGGACGCCGCTGATCCTGGCGCCGACGGGCTTCACCGGGGTGCTCTGGCCGCGCGGCGAGATCCTGGCGGCCCGCGCCGCGGCACGCAAGGGAGCGCTCTTCGCGCTGAGCACGATGTCGATATGTTCGTTGGAGGACGTGGCCGCCGGGTCGACTGGCCCGCGCTGGTTCCAGCTGTACGTCTGGCGCGACCGCGACATCGTCCGCTCGCTGGTGGAGCGGGCGCGCGCGGCCGGCTACGGCGCGCTGGTGATCACGGTCGACACCCCGGTCCTGGGGCGTCGCGAGCGCGACGTCCGGAGTGGGCTGGTCCTGCCGCCTCGTGTCACGATCAAGAATGTGGCCGACACGCTACGCCGGGTGTCCTGGCTGCGCGGAGTGCTGAGCGCGCCGCGCCCGACGTTCGGCAACTTCGTGGGCACGCCTGGAGTGTCGCACGATGCCGTCTCGCTGGCCGGCTTCACGAATGAGCAGTTCAGCCCGTCAGTCAGTTGGGCGGACCTGGACTGGTATCGATCGATCTGGCCTGGACCGATCGCGATCAAGGGCGTCATGGCGGCGGAAGATGCCCGCCTCGCGGTCCAACACGGCGTGGACGCGATCATCGTCTCAAACCACGGCGGCCGCCAACTGGACGGGGCGCCGTCGCCAATCGAAGTGCTTCCGGAGATCGTCGACGCGGTAAACGGCGCGGCCGAGGTCATCCTGGACGGTGGGATCCGGCGCGGCTCGGACGTGGTCAAAGCGGTCGCGCTGGGGGCGCGAGCGTGCATGATCGGCAAGGCGTTCAACTACGGCGTGGCGGCGGACGGTCAGCGCGGCGTGGAGCTGGCGCTCGACATCTTGCACAAGGAGATTGACCGCACTCTCGCCTTGATCGGCCGCCCGACGTTGGCCGACCTGGACCGTTCGGCGATTCGGATGCGCAGCGGCTACTGATACCGCGCCGGCCAGCGTCAACCCCCCGCTCCTACAACTCCTAGAACTGCTACATCCGCGTCCGCGGCGGCTGGACGACTTGCTGAGGGTGCGGGTCGGCCCTGACGCGCTCGTGCACTTGTTCGGCGCGCCGTTTCAGCACCCAGACCATGCGGTCGGGGGCCCGTAGGACCGTGACGTCGTCAAGCGGATTGCCGTCGACGATCAGGATATCGGCGGCCTTGCCGGGTTCGAGCGTGCCGAGCTGGTCGGCCAGGCCGATCGCCTCGGCGGCGACGCGAGTGGCCGCGAGGAGTGCTTCGGCAGGCGAGAGTCCGACGTCGACCAGCAGCGCCAACTCGGCGGCGTTGTCGCCGGGCTGGTTGAAGGGCGTGCCGCAGTCGGTACCGAAGGCGATTCTCACGCCGGCTTCGTGGGCCAGCCGGACGCCGCGACGAGACCAGGCGGCGACCTGTTCGGCCTTGGCGACGACGTGAGGGGGGATGCCGCCCGCGGTCCCGTGGGCGACGATGTTGGCGCCGGCGACCATGGTCGGCACAAGGTAGACGCCGTGCTCGCCGAGCAGGTCAATCGCCTCCTCGTCGAGCATCGTCCCGTGCTCGACGGTGTCCAGGCCGGCCTTGACGCCCTCGATCACGCCGATCGCGCCGTGGCAGTGGCCGGCGACGCGGCGGCCGAGCTGGTGGGCCTGCTCGATCGCCGCCCGCAGCTCGTCGGGCGTCCACTGGAGTGCGCCGACGTCCGAGCCGTCGGTCATCACCCCGCCGGTGACCAGCAGCTTGATCACATCGGCGCGCATCTTGACCGTTTCGCGGACGGCCAGCCGCGCCGCGTCCGGTCCATTGACGACGTTCTCGCGGTAGACGCTGACCTCTGGGCGGTAGTAGCTGTCGCCATGCCCGCCCGGCACGGTCATCGAGCTGCCGGCCGCCAGCACCCGCGGCCCGACCGCCAGCCCCTGCTCGATCGCCTGCCGAATCGCGACGTTGGCGAAGCCCGAGGCGCCGAGGTCACGGACCGTCGTGAAGCCCGCGTCGAGCATCTTGCGGGCGTTCGCCACGCCGCGAATCGCCTGCAACGGAACCAGGTCCTTGAGCCGCTGGAGCTCGAAGCTCGCGGCCGAGGTCGCGGTCAGATGGACGTGACAGTCGATCATGCCCGGCATGACGAACAGGCCGTCCGCGTCAACGACCTCGACGTCCGGACCGGCAGCGATCTGCTCGCGGTCACCCACCGCGGCGATCATGCCGTCCCTGAGGTGGATCGTCGCCTGGCGGGTGGTGGGACCGGTCCCGTCGAAGACGGTGCCGCCGACGATCAACGACTCGCCCATGCTTGGCCTCTCGAACGGAGAAGACGTCTGTCCGCGATGGCGCCTTGTGCCGATGGTACCAGGGTTGTAGCGGGTGGGGCTCGCCTGGCGGCGCGACCTGGACGGTCCGACGGGCGGGCCCTACACTCCGCCTGGAGGAGGAAGGGCCATGACGAGTGTGCGGGTGGAGCACGACGGTGCGGCCAGATGGTTGGTGCTCGATCGGTCCGAAGCGCTAAACGCGTTCGACGAGCCGACGCTGCACGATCTCGGGGAGGCACTGGACGGATGCCGCGATGAGGCGGTGAGAGTCGTGGTCATCACCGGGAGCGGCAGTGCGTTCTCGGCGGGCGGAGACGTGCGGAGCTTTGCGCAGTCGCTGGGAGGCGATGCGCCGGGATTCGTGCGGGAGCTCGCGTCGCTGATGCACGCGCGGGTGATCGTGCCGATTCGGCGGCTCCCCAAGCCGGTGATCGCGTGCATCAACGGCACGGCGGCGGGGGGCGGGCTGAGCCTGGCGCTGGCGTGCGACCTGCGGATCGCCTCGGAGGATGCGCGGCTGACGATGGCGTACTCGGGGATCGGACTGGCGGCGGATGGGGGATCGAGCTACACCCTGCCGCGACTGGTCGGGTCGGCGCGGGCGGCCGAGCTGCTCTTGTTCTCGGAGCCGATCGACGCGCATCGGGCGCTGGAGCTGGGGATGGTGAATCGGGTCGTGCAGGCCGCCGAGTTGCGATCGGCGACGGCCGAGTGGGCGACGCGGCTGGCGCGCAGGCCGGCCGGGTCGCTGGCCGAGATCAAAGGACTGCTGGATCGGTCCTGGGGTAGCACCCTGGAGGGCCAGCTTGCCGCGGAAGTCGAGGCGATGGCACGGCTGGCCGCAACGGCCGACTATCGCGCGGCGGTGGAGGGGTTTGTCGCTCGGCGGAGCTCACGCTCCAAGGCGAGCGGCCAGTAGAGTTGCTGATGTCGCTGCCGCTCGGATACTCTCTCCCCCGGTCGGCAGGGCAGCGCGGTTCCCCCGGGCGCGGCGGACGCTGCCGCCGGCGCACTGGGGAGCGATCTGGGCGCGGGTGGCTCACCCAGCGAGCGGACCGATTCGGCGCGGTGATCTCGGAAGCGCGGTCCTCGTAAGGTAGGAGCAGCATGCCTAGCCGCATCTCACGTCGTCGGTTCGTCGCGACACTTGGCGCCGGCCTGGCGCTCGGTGGACTTCCATCCGGCGTCTCACCGGCGTGGGGCGCAAGCCGGTGGATGGAGGGGTCAGCCCCTGGCCCTTCGACCGACGGGCGGTGGCTCCTGGCGAACCAGGATGAGCCCGAGCCCTCGACCGCGCCCGGCCCCGCGACGTCGACCACGACAGCGGCGCCCAGACGCGCAGAGTCGGCGATCAACGTCTGGGCCGGGACGGCGACCAACGACCTGCCGGCGGCGGTTGCGGACCTCCCGCCGCGCGTGTACGTGCCGCACGAGCTCGGGGGCGACATCGCCGTGATCGACCCGAGGTCGTTCCAGATCGTCGACCGTTTCTGGGTCGGGCGCACTCCCCATCACGTCGCGCCGGCCTACGACTTCAGTCGGCTGTACGTCAACGTGATGGACTCGAACAGCCTGGTCGTGCTGGACCCTCGATCTGGTCGTCCGAGTGGCGTGATCTCGGTGCCCGTGCCCTACAACCTGTACTTCACGCCAGACGGCACCAAGGCGATCGTGGCCGCGGAGCGCTTCAACCGCCTCGACTTCTATGACGCGACGACCTGGGAGCCGATCGCGCGCCTCCCGATCCCGGGCTCAGGTGTCGACCACCTCGACTTCTCGGCTGACGGGTCGTACCTGCTGGTGAGCTGCGAGTTTGGCGGCCAAGTGGTGAAGGTCGACGTGAACCAGCCGGCGGTGAGCGGCGTGCTGCGGGCCGGCGGCTTGCCGATCGACGTGAAGCTCAGCCCGGACGGAAGCGTGTTCTACGTTGCCAACCAGGGCCGCCACGGCGTGTCAATCGTCGATCCGATCGCGATGCGGGAGATCGACTTCATACCGACCGGTCGGGGGGCTCACGGGATGGCGATCAGCCGCGACACGCAGGTGCTGTTCGTGTCGAATCGGCTGGCGGGGACGATCTCAGTGATCCACTTCGCAGCCCAGGGGCTCCTGGCCACCTGGTTCGTTGGCGGCAGCCCGGACATGCTGCAGGTCTCGCCCGATGGGCAGCAGCTGTGGGCCTCTGGGCGCAACCACGGCAGCGTGTACGTCATCGACACGAACACGGGGGGGCTGCTGGCTCGCATCCCCACGGGGGCCGCGCCGCACGGCCTGACCTTCTTTCCACAACCCGGTCGCTACAGCATCGGTCACAACGGCGTCTACCGCTAGCCTGCGCAGGATCGGCCGGGGCTACCCCCACCGCGGAGGGTGGCTGGGGCGCTCGCGCGATCCGGCATGATCGTGGCCGACGTAGCTCGGTTGGCCGGCCAGCGGTTTTGTAAAACCTACGTTGCGGGTTCGACTCCTGTCGTCGGTTCCAGTTTCTGACTAGACCTGGCAGGGCCTCCATGGAGCGTCCGCAAGGACACTCGATGGTCACCTCTGGCGGACCTGCTACCGTGATCGCTGTCAGACATCTGGTCAGCACGCGGTCCATGAACGCTCGCCCTCGAGAACCCTGCACCGATGCAGTAGCAAGCGACGCTGACGTTGGGATTTAGAGTTGCCTAATAAGTCCTGACAAGCTAGGCTTCGTTTGCCGCCGGGCGCGACTTCTGGAACCGCTGATCGGAAGGAAGGGCAATGCTCAGCCAATCGTTTCAAGAGGCATTGAACGAACACCTCAAGCAGGAGTGGTACTCCTCGTACCTGTATCTGTCGATGGCGGCCTACTGCGAGTCCATTAACTTCCCGGGGTTCGCTCACTGGATGCGGCTGCAGGCCGACGAGGAGCGCGAACACGCGATGAGCTTCTATCGGTTCATCCTGGACCGCGGTGGTCGCGTGCGGCTCCTTGCCATCCCACAGCCACCGACCGACTTCGCCTCGCCCGCGGCCATTTTCGAGCAGGCCCTCGCGCACGAGCAGGAAGTCACGACCATGATCGGCCAGTTGTACAGCCGCGCGACGGCCGAGCAGGACCACGCCAGTCAAGTGTTCCTCCAGGATTTCGTGCGCGAGCAGGTCGAGGAGGAGAAAACCGCCTCAGAGATCGTGGAGACCCTGCGGATGATCGGCGACAACAACGTTGCCCTGTTGATGCTCGATCGAGAGCTGGCTCGGCGAGGGGCCGAAGTGAGTTCAGCTTCGACGGCGTGACGTCCGGACAGGAGAGCACCCGGGGCAGCCACTAGCTCGCCAGGGCTCAAGTCGCTCGCCTCGCGAGGCCCGTGTTGCCACGCAAGATCAGACGCGCGCCATTCAGCAGATTGCTTGCTGCGATGCGCCGGCCGTCCCTAAGATAGTCCGTCCTCGCGGGAAGCCAACGGTCGGGCGGACCGGGCTGCCTGTCGCGCAGCAAGGAGTGTTGACGATGACGGCATCTACGACGCGGCGTCGCTTTCTACGATTGCTTGGTCTCGGGTCAGGCGGTGCGCTGCTCGCAGCCTGCGCGCAGCCGGCGCCGGCTGCTCCAACGGCCGCACCCAAGACCGAGGCCAAGCCAGCCGCGCAGCCGACGGCCGCGGCAGCGCAGCCCGCGGCGGCCGCTGCGACGCCAGCCGAAGCGGCCAAGGCTCCTGCCCAGGCGGCCAAGGTGCCGGCTGGGCCCGTCAAGATCGGCGTCCTCGCGGCGCGGGCGGGTGTGACCGCGGCGGTCGGCCAGGCCGGCCAGCGGGCGACCGAATGGTGGGCCGAGCGAGTCAACAAGGAGGGCGGCATCCTCGGCCGCCAGGTGCAGCTCGTGATCGAAGAGGAGTCGAACCCGAAGGACACCGTCGATCGCTACCGCAAGCTCGTCCTGCAAGACCAGGTCGACGTCGTCGTAGGCGGGATCTCGACCGGCGTCACGCTGGCGGTCGGGCCAGTCGCCGAAGAGATGGGGACGCCGCTGCTGATGTGGGACGGGACGACCCAGAACGGCATCGAGGAGACGATCGAAGACCCGAAGTGGATCTTCCGCAGCGCCGACAACGAGGTCGAGGCGATCGGCGCGGCACTGCTCACCCCCAAGTACTTCCCGAACGTCAAGACGGTCGCCGGGATCGGCAACGACTACTCCTACGGGCGCGACCTCTGGGCGACCTACCAGGCGATCCTCAAGCGCTCGATGCCGGCGGTCGAGTTCGTCCTCGAGCTGTTCCCGAAGCTCGGCGACACCGATTTCACCTCGCAGATTGCCGCGATCCGCCAGGCCGGGCCGGACTTGATGATGTGCTCGTTCTGGTCGGGCGACGCGCCGATCATCATGAAGCAAGCGGCGGCGGTCAACCTGTTCGACGGGATGAAGGGCGTCTTCACCACGGCCGGCGGCGTTCACGACGCGCTGAAGAAGGAGTTCACCCCAGAAGGGCTGCTGCTCGGCTACAACAGCATGTACTTCGACGACCCGAAGGCCAGCCCGCTGCTCAAGCAGTTCGTGGCTGACTACCGGTCGAAGTACAACGAGTACCCGGCCTACGAGTGCGACCACGCCTTCTTCTGCGCCGAGGCGTACAAGGCCGGCGTCGAGAAGGCGTCCAGGGCCGCCAACGAGTGGCCCTCGAAGGAGCAGGTGGTCAAGGGCATCGAGGGGATCGAGGTGGAGTCGCTGTCCGGGCGGCGGATGATGCGCGAAGACCACGTCATGATGGGCACCTGGTTCCAGGGCCTGACCACGCACAAGAACGCGTACGACTTCGTCACGATCGACCCGGTCGAGTCGCTGCCGACGACCAGGATCCAGAAGCCGGCCGGCGCCAAGCTCATGGACTGGATCGGCACGATGCCGCTGTAGTTGTCCAACGTCGTCGACGTCCTGCTGAGCGGGGTCTTCGCGGCCTCGATCCTGTTTCTGGTGGCGGCCGGACTCCAGGTGGTGTTCGGGGTCCTGAAGATCTTCAACCTCGCCTGCGGGAGCTTTTACGCGCTCGGGGCGTATGTTGGCGTATCCGCTGTGAACTGGTCACTCGCGGCCGGGCTGCCGCGGCCGCTGTTCGTCCTGGCGCTCGTCGGCGGTGGGCTAGCGCTCGCGTTCGTCGGGCCGATCGTCGAGCGGCTGCTGCGGACCGTCTACGACCGCGACGAAGCGTTCCAGCTCCTGCTGACGTTCGCGGTGGTCTTGATGCTCGAGGACGTCACCCAGCTCGTCTGGGGAACTGCGCCCTACTCGACTGGCGCGCTGTACCTCAGCTACGGCCAGGCTCTGATCCTCGGCAGCACCGTGCCGGTCTACAACCTGCTCGTGATCGGCGCGAGCGTGCTCATCGCGGTCGGACTCGGGCTGGTCCTGACTCGGACGCGCTGGGGGCGGATCGTCCGCGCGACGGCCGACAACCGCGAGATGGCCGAGGCGCTCGGCGTGAACATGCGGCGGGTGTACGTGCAGGTGTTCACACTCGGGACCGTGCTCGGGACGCTCGGCGGCGCACTCGTTATCCCGTCGACCACGGCGATCAGTGAGATGGGGATCGAGCTGATCGTCCAGGCGTTCGCCGTGGTGGTGATCGGCGGCCTGGGCAGCATGCGCGGCGCGCTCGTCGGCGCGCTGATTGTCGGCGTTCTGCGGGCGGTCGCGATCGCGACGCGGCCCGAGGTCGAGATGCTGCTGATCTACTTGATCGTGATCGGCGTCCTGGTGGTGCGGCCGCGCGGGCTGTTCGGCGGGGCGGCCGCCTGATGGCCGGGCCGGCGGTCGCCCAGACATCCCCGCGGGCGGGCGCGCGCGCGTTCGCACCAGGAGCCTGGGTGCTGGCGCTGGCGGTGCTGGCAGTGCTCGTTGCGCCGCTCGTCGTGTCGCCCTACTACCTGACCAAGATGCTGCCGTTTTTCGCCTACGGCGTGGTGCTGCTCGGGCTGAACCTGCTCGTCGGGTACACCGGGCTGCTCTCGTTCGGCCACGCGCTGTTCCTCGGGGTGGGCGCCTACACCGTGTCGGTCGCGACGACCAGGCTGGAGATTCGCTCGTTCGAGGTGATCCTCCTGCTGGCGGCGCTGACGGCCGCGATCGTGGCCGCGCCGATCGGGGCGCTGTGCGTGCGCTACGTGAAAATCTACTTTGGGATGCTGACTCTGGCGTTCGGGATGCTGTTCTACTCGTTTCTGATCAAGTTCTACGCGGTGACCGGCGGCGATCAGGGGCTGCGTGTCGCCCAACACTCTCTGCTGGGGCTGTTCGAGGCGCGATCGGGCGAACGCGTCCGCTTCCTGACCGGACAGTTCTATTACTACGCCGCGGCAGTGTTGGCGATCCTGGCGCTGGTGATGTGGCGGATCGTCCGCTCGCCGTTCGGGCTGTGCCTGCGCTCGATCCGCGACAATCCCGAGAAAGCAGAGTACCTGGGCGTCAGCGTCCGGCGGCACCGGTGGTACGCGTTCATGCTCTCGGCGGTCTACGCTGGGATCGGCGGGGCGCTGCTCGGACCGGTGACGGGCCAGGTTGACCCGACTCTGGTGTACTGGACCCACTCCGGCAACCTGGTCTTCATGGTCCTGCTCGGCGGCTTCACCAGCTTCTTCGGTCCGCTGCTCGGGGCCTTTGTGTTCATCTTCTTGCAAGACCAGATCATGTCGGTCGTGCCGTACTGGCGGCTGGTGTTCGGGGCGATCCTCGCGGCGATCGTCATCTTCGCCCCGACCGGCCTGATGGGCCTGCTGTCACAGCGCCCGACGCTCCCCCGCTGGGCGGTGCTCAGGCAGGCGCCAGGCCCGGAGCATGCGAACTGATGCTGCGGGTCGAGGGAGTTCGCAAGCTGTACGGCGACTTCTGCGCCCTCGAGGAGGTCAGCCTGGAGATTCAGGCCGGCGAGTTCGTGTCGATCATTGGCCCGAATGGCGCCGGCAAGACGACGCTGATCAATGTCGTCACGGGCCTGCTGAAGCCGACGAGCGGGACGGTCCACTTCAAGGACCGTGACATCCGCGGGATCGGGCCGGTCCGACTCGCCAAGCTGGGTATGGCGCGCAGCTTCCAGCTCGTCACGATCTTTCCGGAGCTGTCGGTGCTCGAAGCGATCCAGGTGGCGATCGTCTCGCGGCTCGGGCGTGGAACGCGACTGTTCCACGCGTTGGCCGCCGACCGCGAAGTTCGGGACCAGGCGCTCGAGGTGGCCGAGCTGTTCGGGCTCCAGGACAAGCGTGACGCGCGGGCCAGGCAGCTCCCCCAGGGAGACAAGAAACTGCTCGACGTCGCCTCGGCATTCGCACTCCGCCCGGAGTGCATCCTCTTGGACGAGCCGACCAGCGGGGTCAGTACCGCCGAGAAGAACACGATCATGCAGATCGTCGTCCAGGCGTCAAAGCGGATGGGGATCCGCTCGATCATCCAGGTCGAACACGACATGGACATCGTCTTCGGATACTCGGACCGGATCGTCGCCCTCCACCAGGGCAAGGTCCTGGCCGACGCGAGCCCGGCCGAGATTCAGGCCGACGAACAGGTGATGAGCATGGTGGTTGGGCGACCCACGCACTGATGGCAGCCGCGGTGGCCGGATGCTGACGCTCCGGGACGTCGACGTCTCGATCCAGGCGAGCGAGATCCTGCGTCGGGTCTCGTTGGAGGTCGGCGAGCGTGAGGTGGTCTGCCTGGTTGGACGCAACGGCGCCGGCAAGACGACGACCCTCCGTGCGATCATGGGCTACCTGCGTCTCCGAGCCGGTACGATCGAGTTCCTGGGCCGCAACCTGGCCGGACTGCCGACGCACCAGATCGCTAACCTGGGCATCGGGTACGCTCCGGAGGGGAGCGCGATCTTTCCAGACTTGACCGTTGGGGAGAACGTCGAGATCTCGACCTGGACTCGCCCGGGCGGCCGGCCGGCCCCCGAGCGGGTTGACCTGGCCTATGCCACCTTCCCGGTCCTCCGCACCTACGCCAGGCGGAAGGGGACCCAGATGAGCGGCGGTGAGCGCAAGATGCTGTCGATCGCCCGGGCACTCGCGCTCGACCCGCGGATGCTCCTGCTCGACGAGCCGTTCGAGGGGCTGTCGCCGGCGATCATTCCGGCCGTCAGCCGCGGGATCGCCACGATCACCGAGGCCGGCCACGCGATCCTGATGGCCGAGTCGAACATCCACCATGTCCCAGAGATCGCGACGCGGCTCTACGTCATCGAGCGCGGCGAGATCATCTTCGCCGGCCGGCCGGCCGATGTTCGCCGCGACCCGGCCGTCCTGCGAATCATCGGCGGGTGAGATGCGGACCCGGGCGCACGCGGAGGCGACAGCACTCGGTCTGTCATCCTGAGCGGAGCGAAGGATCTCATGGTCCGGTGCACGTCAGCATGAGAGCCTTCGCTCCGCTCAGGATGACAAGATTCTTCTCCTTTTCAGGACAGTGCACGAGGGGTGAGGATGCTGCAATACGTCGACTACGCCAACATCACGATGGGCGACCTGCTGGACGCCGTCGCGGCAGCCTACCCGGAGCACGACGCGGTGGTCATGACCGACCGTCCCTGTCGGATTGGCTACCGCGAGCTGAAGGAGACCGCCGACCTGGTTGCCAAGGGGTTGATCAAGCTCGGCGTGCAGCCGGGCGACCACGTCGCGATCTGGGCCACCAATGTGCCCGAGTTCGTCGTCCTCCAGTTTGCGATTCCGAAGCTGGCGGCGGTCTGGGTGACGGTCAACATTCGGTCGCTGGCCCACGACGTTGACTACCTGCTGCGGCAATCCGACTCGACCACGCTGTTCATGGTCCAGGGATTCCGCGAGATCGACTATGCCTCGCTCCTCGACGGGCTGGCGCCGGAGCTGCCGTCGTCCGAGCCGGGCGCACTCCGCAGCGCACGGTTCCCGCGTTTGCGCAATGTGGTCCACGTCAATCGCTGGCCCCATGACGACCGCCTGCCGGGTCGGTTCACGTTCCAGGACATCGTCGAGCTCGGACGGACGGTGCCCGACGAGGTGCTCCGCGAGCGTCAGGCGCGCGCTGAGCCCGACGACGTGGCGAGCATCCAGTACACGTCCGGGACGACCGGCTCGCCGAAGGGGGTCATGTTGACCCACCGCAACATGGTGCTGAACGCCCACCACACCGCCGAGGCACAGAAGATCGGCGACCGCGATCGCTTCGTGGTGATGGGCCCGCTGTTTCACTGCGCGCCGAACGTCCTGGGGACGCTCTGCGCGGTCACGCGTGGGGCGGCCATGGTGCTGGTGGAGACGTTCGACACCACCCGTGTGCTGGAGAGCATCGATCGCGAGCGGGTCACCGTGATCAACGGCGCGCCGACGATGTTCGTCCAGCTCCTCCAGCACCCCGAGCTCGACCGCTTCGACGTCTCGTCGCTGCGGACCGGCTTCATGGCCTCGGCGCCGTGCCCGGTCGAGCTCGTCAGGCAGGTGATCGAGCGGCTGGACGTGCCCGAGTTTACGATCTGCTACGGGCTGACCGAGACCTCTCCGCTCATCACCCACACCTACACAGATGCGCCCTTCGACAAGCGCGTCGGCACGGTCGGCCGCGCCTTCCCGGGTGTCGAGGTCCGGATCGTCGACCCCGAAACCCTGCGCGACGTGCCGACCGGTCGGCCGGGCGAGCTATGGGCGCGTGGCTACGTGGTCATGAAAGGCTACTACAAGAACCCGGAAGCGACCGCGAAGACCATTGTCGAGGACGGCTGGTGCCGGACCGGCGACCTGGCCAGCATCGACGACGAGGGCTACGTCAACATCCGCGGGCGCCTCAAGGACGTGATCATCCGCGGTGGTGAGAACGTCTCGCCGGTCGAGGTCGAGAACGTCCTGTACGAGCACCCGAAGGTCAAGGAGTGCGCCGTCATCGGCATCCCGGACCAGCGCTGGGGCGAGGAGGTCATGGCCTACGTCCAGCTCAAGGAAGGCGAGACGGCAGCCGAGGACGAGCTCAAGCACTTCGTCGAGGACAAGCTGGCCTACTACAAGCGCCCAAAGGTGTTCCGCTTCATCGAGACGTTCCCGGCCGTCCCGAGCGGCAAGATCCAGAAATTCCGCCTGCGCGAGATGGCCGTCGAGGAGCTCGGGCTCCAGGACGCGGCCACGGTGGAGACCGCCTGACCGTCGGGCATGGCGCGCACGGGCACTAGCTGGCTCCGAGGGTCGTGCGATATCCTGTTGTACGTAGGCGCTCCGGTGCCCCGATGCTGGTGGGCGCCCCCATCTGGCCGACGTAGCTCAACTGGCAGAGCAACGGTTTTGTAAACCGTAGGTTGCGGGTTCGATTCCTGTCGTCGGCTCGGCTCTGACCAGATAGGACATGGTCCTTCAGACGGGCATCTAGAGGACCATTCCGCGCGTTTGGCAGCCACACTGGCAGCCAAACGGCGCACCGAGCAGTCGAGCTTGCTACTTGCGCGCAGCGAGCAGGCTGCCCAGCCACCTTGCTGCGTCCCGCTTCTTCCTGGCCGAGAGGTGGCCGTAGATGTTGGCCGTCGTGGCGATGTTCGCGTGTCCTAGCTGCTCTTGGACGACCTTGAGGTTTTCGTCGAGGTCGATCATCAGCGAGGCCACCGTGTGTCTAAGATCGTGGAACCTCACCAACCGAGGTAGGCCGCCGCGGTCGAGCAGTGGCAGGTAGGACCGTCGCTTGAAGTTACCTACCTCGGTCGGTCGGCCGACCGCGTTGCAGAAGATGAGCCCACAGTCCTCCCACGCCGCATCGGCCTTCCGACGCTCGAATGTTTGACGCTCGCGATGTCGTAGCAGGGCTGCCACGGCCTCTGGCGGAAGCGTGAGGCCACGCCGACTCTGCGTGCTCTTGGGCTCGTCCTCAATGAAGCCTTGGCCCGCGATGCGTCGGATCGTCCGACGTACTTGGGTGTGCCAGTGCCCATGTTCACGTCCTGCCACCTCAATCCCAGGAGTTCACCCTGCCGCATTCCAGTTGTGAGCGCCAGGACATACAGCGCCTCAAACGGATCTCCCGCGGCCGCCGCGAGCAGTCGCCGAGCCTGGTCAGCGTCAAGTGGACGGATCTCCTTGCGCGACACCCGTGGTGGGTCAACGAGGTCGCATACGTTTCGCGCCACCAGGTTCCAGCGAACGGCCTGGACCAGCGCGCGGTGTAGAACCCGGTGAATGTGCACCACTGTCTGAGCCGACAGGTTCTCCTTGAGCTTCTGGCTGTAGAGTGCCTGGACGTCCTGCGGTGAGAGCTTCGCCAGTGGGCGATGGCCGATCGCGGGATGGCGTGGAGCACTAGAGTTCACGGTAGCGGACGTGGGTGCTTAGTTTGACCTTCGGCTTCGCCACGTCGCTGAGCCACCGTTCAAGGTATGTCCCGACCGTCTGGCGCTCGGGCGGCAGCGGGATGCCGTGAACGTTCGCCTGCTGGGCCAGGGCCAGCTTCTGGAGCACCTCACGCTTTGTCTTGCCGGACAGGTACTTCCGTTTCCGCTTACCGTTCTCCCAGCCTAGGTCAACGACGGCGCGCCATCGGCCATCCTGCTCGTAGATCGCTCCCTCGCCGTGTCCTCGCTTGCTGTTGGCTCGCTTGATATTCACGCTCATCCTTGTTGACCCTCCCTGGCGGCGGACGCTGCCTGCTGCTGCTCCTTGTTCCGCCAATACCGCTCGCGCCGCTCGGCTCGTCGCTGCTCGGCATGCTGCCCGTAGTCCCAGCGGTTCTGGCAGGTGCGCGAACAGAAGCGAGCACGGCCCCAGCCCTCGAAGATTGTCCCGCAGACGGCGCACGTCCGCTCCGTCAGCTGCAGCCGCCGCTCGACCGTGATGACCCGGACACCCATCGTGATCGCTCCTCTGCGTCAAGTATACTTCAAGAGCTCTCGACGTTGGTACCTGAGCCGAACGCTGCTGGGCGACACGGCGGCGTCTTTGCCAAGCGAGGGTTGGCTTGGGCGCACGAGGTGGCTCGACCTCAGCGGGGGCGGATGAGGGTGAGATGAGCGAGCTTGGTGGGTCGGCCTGGCGGTACCTGGCCCAGGGTGCCTGCACGCTCTGTGGCGGCAGTGTGACCAGCGAGTGTCCTGGCGAGTGCCGCTTGTGCGGAGCTCTGGCCTGTCCGTACTGCCGGTCGACGGTACTGCTCAGCCACGGTGCAGCGATCGGCGGATGCGAGCACCTGCTGTCGGTCAGTCGGACGGACAGGCGGAAGCGCACAACGACTTCTTTGGCTTCGACGTGGAGCCTCCGTTCATCGAAGTCAACGACGACGCGGAGCTGGAGGATGAGGGCGAGACTGGTCCGACGCGCAGAAGGTTGCGACGTTCGGCGATCTCCGCCCGCTGCTGGTGGCCTACGAGGACTGGGAGGGGCTCTGGCGGCCCCCGTGGGAGTACCTGCTGTTCGTCGAGTGCGTCGAGCGATTGTCGGTCCCGGTCCAGGATTTCTACTGGGACGACCGTCAATTCCACTTCGCCGCAGACGGCGAGGCCGCCAGGCGCGGATCACCGAGATCATCACCAGGCTCACCGAGGGTTCGAGCGGCTCGCGATGATGGAGCCCGAAGGATAGATCGGGGGCCAGGGTCAGACATCACGGTTGCGCGTGATCCTTGTGTGACCAGCGTAGGTGCAGGTGACCGCGAGTGCTGACCCCCAGCCACCTGGCGCGGGATGGTCGCAGAGGGCTCCGTCGTTGACGGCAGCCGCCCGGCGTGCGGGCCTTGGATCGCGGTCACCCCTACTGACAAGCCGATTCTGTGGCCAAAGTCTCGCGGCCACCACAGCAGAGGGAGGGGGGACATCTACCCCCTTGAACAAGGGCGCAACCGCGCACCCCTCGAGTGCCCATGGTTGGACCGTGGCTCAGTACGTTGCCAAGAACAAGGTGCTGCCTCGGTTACAGTCGAGAGTCAGCCTGGTGCTCCTAGCGCACCATCGCTCGCCCGGCCCGGCGCGTTGGTCGCCGGACGGCTACGAGGCCCGGTCTCGTGGTCCAACCCCAGGACGAGGTCTGGACGCGCGTGTGCGACCCACATGGCTCGTTGACTTGCGACAGGAGTTGACTCCGAGCGCGTGCTCCCTCGGGCGCGTGGTGGATGCGTGAAGCGACGGGAAGCAGCAGTACAAGATGGAAACGCCGTCACGGCACCCCTGAGTACGTCTGCAGCACCTTGTGGCATGGCCATCCGCCATCGCGGGCCGATCTAGAGGCAAACGTGGCCGGCGTCAGACAAGCTCCGAGAATGGGTGGTCGGTATTGCACACCAGGAGTCCATAATGGGCCTGGCACGACCGCCGAGCCGCCGTGCTCGGCGGAGATGGTGAGGGGGATGGCGGCGACCAACTTCGGAGAGAAGGTCGGCTTCATCTGGAGCGTGGCAGACCTGCTGCGCGGCCCGTACAAGCCGTCGCAGTACGGCGACGTGATGTTGCCGATGACCGTCCTGCGACGCCTGGATTGTGTGCTGGAGAGCAAGCCCCGCGTCCTTGAGAGGCTCGACCGCCTGGAAGGCGGGCCAATCAAAGACCTGGAGCCGATCCTCAATCGGGTGGTGGGGCAGCAGTTTCACACCACAAGCCGCCTGGACCTCAAGAAGATCGCCGGCGACCCGAACGGCGCGGCAGCCAACCTGACGCTTTATGTTCGGAGCTTCTCGTCCAAGGCCCGAGAGATCCTCGACTACTTCGGCTTCGAAAAGAGAGATCGCCAAGCTGGAGCAGCAAGACCGCCTGTACCAGGTGGTCAGACGGTTCTGCGAGATCGACCTGCACCCCGACGTGGTGGACAACCACGAGATGGGGACGATCTTCGAGGAGTTGATCCGTCGGTTCAGCGAGCAGGCAAACGAGGAGAGCGGCGACCACTTCACACCCCGTGAGGTGATCCGCCTGATGGTCAACCTGCTGTTCGCCCCGGACGCGGAGGTGCTCACAAGGCAAGGGATCGTCAGGACGCTGTTCGACCCGGCCTGCGGGGCCCGGCGGGATGCTGTCGGTGGCCGACGAGCACCTCCGTGGACTCAATCCTGACGCGCGGCTGATCCTGTTTGGCCAGGAGTACAACGAGCAGTCCTACGCGATCTGCGGCTCGGACATGCTGATCAAGGGCCAGAACCTCGACAACATCGTCTACGGCGACAGCTTCACGCGCGACGGCCACGCCGGCCGTCACTTCGACTACCTGCTGGCCAACCCCCCGTTCGGCGTCGAGTGGAAGCCCCAGGCCGACTTCATCAAGCGGGAGCACGATACCCTCGGACCGCGCGGGCGCTTCGGGGCTGGGCTGCCGCGGATCAACGACGGGTCGTTCCTGTTCCTGCAGCACATGATCTCGAAGATGAAGCCCGTCGCCAGAGAAGGCGTGGACGGGCAGACGATCCGCGAGATGGGTGGCTCGCGGATCGCGATCGTCTTCAACGGGTCACCCCTGTTCACTGGCGACGCCGGTTCCGGCGAGAGCAACATCCGTCGCTGGATCATCGAAAACGACTGGCTCGACGCGATCGTGGCGATGCCGGACCAGCTGTTCTACAACACCGGCATCTCGACCTATCTCTGGATCGTGACGAACCGCAAGCCATCGGAGCGGCGGGGCAAGGTCCAGCTGATCAACGCGGCTGACCAACATCGGAAAATGCGGCGGAGCCTGGGCCAGAAGCGAAACGAGATCACGGATGACCAGGTCACCGAGATCGTGCGCCTCTACAACGAGTTTGCCGAGGGCGAGCGGGTGCGGATCTTCGACAATGCCGATTTTGGCTACCGCAAGATCACCGTCGAGCGGCCACTCCGCCTGAACTTCGCGGTGACCGAGGAGCGCCGGGCGAGGCTGTGGGAGCAGGCGGCGTTCCTGAACCTCGGCGGCACGGTTAGGGAACGACGACGAGAGGCGGCGGTAGCGGACGGAGCCGGCGACCACGCACCGAATGACGACCAGGCGGCGCTCCTGGCGATCCTCCGAGGTCTGCCGCCAACGCTCTGGAAGGACCACGCCGAGTTCGCCAGCGCACTCGACGGAGCGGCGCGGGCGGCAAGGCTGACCCTGTCTACGCCGCTGAAGAAGGCGATTCTGGCCGCGCTCGGGGAGCGCGACGAGACAGCCGAGATCTGCCGGAATAGTAACGGGCACCCCGAGGCAGATCCCGACCTGCGCGACAGCGAGAACGTACCTCTCGGGGTGAATGTAGACGAGTACTTCGCGCGAGAGGTCACACCACACGTCCCGAACGCCTGGATCAATCGCGACCAGCGCGATCCGCTCGACGGCGGGGTAGGCCGCGTGGGCTACGAGATCAGCTTCAACCGCTACTTCTATCACTACCAGCCACCGCGACCGCTGGAGGCGATCGAAGCCGATCTCAAGGTCCTAGAGCGGGAGATCCTCAACCTACTCCAGGAGGTAGCAGGGTGAGCACCGAGATCGTAGCCCCCGCAGCGGAGGCGGTGGGTGCGTTGACGGACGTGCGACGGTGGCGGCGGTACCCGGCCTACAAGAACTCAGGGAGCGAATGGTTCCGGGAGATTCCGTCAGCCTGGGACGTGCGGCGGCTAAAGTCCATCGTCAGTTCCGAGGTGGCGAAGAGCAACGGGGAGCCACGACCCTTCGTTGGTCTTGAGCACGTTGAGTCTAGCCAGGGTGCGTTGATCGCCCATTACAGTGCCGAAATGGTTAAGTCGGACCAATACCTGGAATTTGAGCCGGCCGACATCCTGTTCGGAAAGCTCCGACCTTACTTGAGGAAATACTGGCTATCCAATTTCGCTGGCTGCTGCTCGACGGACTTCCTGGTGCTCCGACCTTCGCCCTGTATGAACACCCGATATTTGTCCTACTTGGTTGGATCTTCTGCCTTTATCGCAGCGACCGTCGCCACGTCGTGCGGAGTCAAAATGCCTCGTACATCGTGGGATAGTTTGGCTGCCGAAAAGCTAGGCGTCCCTACCATAGAGGAACAGCGCGCAATTGTCGCACTCCTGGACTACGAGACGGCCAAGATCGACGCCCTGGTCCAGAAGAAGCGCCGGCAGATCGAGCTATTGGAAGAGAAGCGAGCGGCGCTGATCAGCCACGCTGTGACGCGGGGCCTGGATCCGAGCGCCCCGATGGAGGACTCGGGGGTGCCGTGGTTGGGGGAGGTGCCGGCGCACTGGAGGGCGCTTCGAGTACGCGACCTAGCTGAGTCGCTTCAGACGGGGCCGTTCGGGAGTCAGCTTCATCAAGAGGACTACACGGAATGTGGCGTACCCGTCATCAATCCATCCCACCTTGTCAATGGCACGATTCTACCCGACTCGAAATCCGCCGTTGACGAAGCGACTGCCGACCGCCTGAAGCGTCATCAACTAGCTGCGGGCGACATCGTGTTTGCTCGGCGCGGAGAGATGGGGCGATGCGCCCTGGCAACAGAACGAGAGGCGGGCTGGATCTGTGGCACAGGCAGCCTTCGGGTGCGTCCGCGTCCAGATGTTGGCCACTCACGATTTCTGAATCGAGCCCTGTCGATCAGCAAAGTCCACGACTGGCTCACTCTGGAGTCGGTGGGCGCCACAATGGAGAACCTAAACAGTAGCATCGTCGGACGCATCCCCTTGGCCCTGCCGCCGTGGCCCGAGCAACGGGCGATTGTCGAGTACCTCGACCGAGAAGCGGCGAGAATCGACCGGCTGATAGGCAAGGTGCGGCAGCACATCGACGTGCTGGGGGAGTACCGCACCGCGCTAATCTCGGCGGCAGTCACCGGCAAGATCGACGTGCGCGATGAGGTGGGAGGGAGGACGTAGGATGCCGGTCAGCCACAAGGAGGTGGCGTTCGAGCAGGCCATCGAAGATGCGCTGCTCGCGCGCGGGTACCACAAGGGCGACCCGGCTACCTTCGACCGCGTGCGGTGTCTGGACCCAGGCGTGCTGCTGGCGTTCGTCAAGGAAACCCAGCCAAAGATCTGGGACGTGATCCAGGGCCTGTACACGGCAAAGGCCGAGCCGATGCTGCTTGACGACCTCGGTAAGGCGATTGACGGGCGTGGGCTCCTGGACGTGCTGCGCCATGGGTTCAAGTGCACGGGCAAGCTCGTGCGCGTGGCGTACTTCCAGCCTGCCAGCGGGCTCAACCCCGAGACCGAGAGGCTGTACGCGGCCAACCGCCTGACGGTCACGCGCCAGCTGCACTACAGCACCAGCGATGCGGGCAAGTCGCTCGACCTGGTGCTGAGCCTGAACGGCCTGCCGCCGGTGACGGCAGAATTGAAGCACCCGCTGAGCGGCCAGACGTTCGAGCACGCCATGCGCCAGTACAGAACCGACCGCGACCCGCGCGAGCCGATCTTCCGCTTCAAGCGCGGGGCACTGGTCCACTTTGCCGTCGATTCCGACCAGGCAGCGATGACCACCCGTCTGGAACGTACGGCGACGCGGTTTCTGCCGTTCAACCGCGGTGATGGTACTGCGGCCGGCAACCCGCCGAATCCTGGCGGCTACAAAACGGCGTACCTCTGGGAGCAGGTCTGGGCGCGTGACAGCTTGCTCGACATCCTGGCGCGGTTTGTTCACCTGGAAGTCACCGAGCGGATGATCGGTGGCAAGAAGGTTACCTCGGAGGCGCTGATCTTTCCGCGCTACCACCAGCTGGACGTGGTCCGAAAGCTCGAAGCCGACGCGCGAGCGAGCGGGGCTGGTCAGAACTACCTGGTCCAGCACTCGGCGGGTAGTGGCAAGAGCAACTCGATCGCCTGGCTGGCGCATCGGCTGGCGAGCCTGCACGACGACGAGGACCGCAAGGTGTTCGACTCGGTGGTGGTCGTGACCGACCGACGGGTGCTGGACCGCCAGCTCCAGGACACGATCTACCAGATCGAGCATCGGAGCGGGGTGGTCGAGAAGATCGACCTGAACTCGGCCCAGCTTGCGGCGGCCCTGCAGTCCGGCACCCCGATCGTGATCACGACGCTGCAGAAGTTCCCGTTCGTGACCGAGCACGTGGGTGGGCTGCCAGGTCGGACGTACGCCGTGATCGTCGACGAGGCCCATAGCTCCCAGTCTGGCGAGGCGGCAACCGAACTTCGAGGAGTGCTGGCCGGCGAGGCGATCGCCCAGGCCGCGCGCGTGCAGGCTGAGGCCGAGGGACTGGCCGACTACGAGGAGGAGATCCTCAAAGCGATGGCCCGGCACGGCAAGCAGCCGAACCTGAGCTTCTTCGCCTTCACGGCCACGCCGAAGTACAAGACGCTGGAGATGTTCGGGCGGAAGGGGGCGGACGGCAGGCCGGTGCCCTTCCACCTCTACAGCATGCGCCAGGCGATCGAGGAGAAGTTCATTCTCGACGTGCTGCGACACTACACGACGTACGCGACCTACGTCCGTCTGGTCAAGGCGGCTGAGGACGACCCGAGGGTACAGAAGCGGAAGGCCGCGCGGGCCCTCCGTCGCTTCATCAGGCTGCACCCGCACAACGTGGCCGAGAAGACCGAGGAGATGGTCGAGCACTTCAGTACCCACACGCGGCACAAGATCGGCGGACGGGCCAAAGCGATGGTGGTCACCGAGAGCCGACTGGCGGCCGTCCGCTACCGTCAGGCGATCGACGCCTACCTCCGCAAGCGGGGGTACGAAGAGATCAAGGCCCTGGTGGCGTTCTCTGGCGAGGTGACCGATCCGGACACGGGTGCGGTGTACACCGAGTCCAAGATGAACGGTGGCATCACCGAAAAGGCGCTGCCGGACGAGTTCGCGACCGATCGGTACCAGATTCTCGTGGTGGCCGAGAAGTACCAGACCGGCTTCGACCAGCCGCTCCTGCACACGATGTACGTCGACAAGCGGCTCGACGGGGTCCAGGCAGTCCAGACGCTCTCGCGCCTGAACCGAACGTGTCTCGGCAAAGAGGACACATTCGTGCTCGACTTCGTGAACTCGGCCGATGAGATCCATGAGGCGTTCCGTCCCTACTACGAGCAGCCATCGCTCGGGGAGCGGGCCGAGCCGAGCCAGCTGTACCAGCTGCAGGCTGAGCTAGATGCCGCCCAGGTGTACTACCGCCAAGAGGTAGACAACTTCGCCAGCGTGGTCTTCGCGCCGAAGGCGACGCACAGCACTGGTGACCAGGGCAAGCTGCACGCCTGGCTGGACCCGGCGGTCAGCCGATTTTCGGCACTCGACGAGGAGGCGCAGGAGGCCTTCCGCACGCGCCTTGTGGCGTTCCGCAACCTGTATGGATTCCTCTCCCAGGTGATGCCCTACCAGGACGCGGACCTTGAGAAGCTGTACGCCTTCGTCCGCCTCTTGCTCACCAAGCTACCGCGACGTGGCGCAAGCGAGGGACTCGATCTGGGCGATGAGGTCGCGCTGAAGTTCTACCGCCTGCAGAAGATCAGCGAGGGTGCGATCCAGCTGGAGCCGGGCGAAGGTGGCGAGGTGCGCGGACCGACGGCAGTGGGCACCGGCGAGACTGTGGACGAGCGGGTTGAGCTATCCACCCTGATCGAGCTTGTCAACGAACGCTTCGGGACGGACTTCACGGCCGCAGACGAGTTGTTCTTCGAGCAGATCCGCGAGGAGGCCGTAGCGGACGAGTCACTACGCCAAGCGGCCCACGCCAACTCCGTCGAGAACTTCCGCTACGTGTTCGACCAGACGCTGACGAACCTGTTCATCGATCGGATGGGCCAGAACCAGGAGATCTTCGCGCGTTTCATGAACGACAAGCCATTCCAGCAGCTGGTGACCGAGCACCTGCTGCACGCGGTGTACGAGCAGATCACAAGCGAGACGGCGGGGGAGCCCAGCGCGATGGCAGGGCCCTAACCGCCGGCACTCGGGGTCGGCGGCTTCCGGATCTGATCGACCAACATGACCAGCACCGAGTCCTACGGTGCCATCGGAGTGCCCCCGTCGGTTGGGCGTGGCAGGCAGTTGGTACAGGGGACACGGCGCCGAGTACTCGGCGCCGTCGTCACTGAGAACCGAGTTTCGGTTAGCGGATCGTGAACGAGCTGAAGATCAGCATACTTCGAGCCCAGGCCCTGGAGATCTATCAGGAACTCCGGGCCATCCTCATCCTCACGCGCAACTACCATGAGCGGGACGAGAGGGACTTCGGGGCGATACAGCAATGGGCTTCGATTGCGGGTGTCGCAGAACTTCGTGGCGCCATTAGAGTCGGGTGCAGCACGGTCGCTCGACTTCGCCGCGAGTACGGCATCACGGCGACGGGTCGCCATCTCATCGAAATAGCACAACTCCTAGAGGCCTCTCCCGAGAGGACCGCCTACATACCGAAACCGTCGCTGCGCGAGATGGTCAAGAATTACGGCAGGGCGCTCCCGGTCTTCGACGGGATGCCCGAGCACGTCCGCATCGCGCTGACGGCACGTCCATTCGCGTCCCCTCCGCAGGCATATGAATGGAGGGCCGTAGAGTCAACCCTCTACGAAGACATGTGCGCCCTCTTCAATCTTGCGCACGACGTCCACGTGCAGAAGCTCGCTCATGGCAGGCCAAAGAGCGTCATCAAGCGCTCATATGCACTGAATCGAGCCACCGTCACGGCCTCGTTTTACTTCGTTGAGTCGTACCTGAACGGTGTGGCATTCGACCAACTGGTAACCGAGTCGGAGTCACTCTCCGACAAGCAAAAGGATCTGCTGGCCGAGTTCGACTTCGACAACGGCAGGATCAAGTTCGTTACGTTCCGAGACAAGGCGGTCAAGTACACGCAGATCGCCTCCAAGCAGCCGTTCCCTCCGATCGACGAGAACAACTGCCCAGAACTGAAGTTCCTGGTCGAGACCGCCAAAGAGTTGCGCGATGCGATCGTGCACGCCTCTCCGCTCCCGGACTGGCAGATGCGGGACTATCGAAAGGAGGATCGACTCTACGCAGTCGAGTTCGAAGTGGTCGAGGAGGTAGTCGACAACGCGATTCGGCTCGTGCGCAGGATAGAAAACACTATTCGGGGTCACGGCCGGCTGTTGTACTGGGTTTCTGATCGCGGGCCGGACGGGCTATTCCCTGAGCACGTCTTTGACTGATGGACGGTCCCGGCTAGAAATGCGCGGACGCCGCGAAGGAGTAGCTAATGTCCACCGAGAGCCGAATACCCACAGGTAAGGAGTTAGTGACGTCGATCCCGCTTTTCAACTTCATGAGCGACATCGAGGAGGCCGACCTCGGCGCGGGTATGAAGCTTCATCGTCTGCCGAATCAATCCGATGACATGCTCCGCGCCTCGATCAGCACGTTTCTAGGCGAGCATCGGCCCCCAAGTGTACTGATGCCGGATTTTGGAATAACCACAGTTGCGAGCGCTGGTGGGCGTCCGGTCACTGGTGTTGCCATCGTTGGCGAGGCACAGCTCTTCGTTACGGCCCTCCGCCTCCACAAGGCGGGAGACGTGATGGCCACGCTCGCCGTCGAGTCTCTGACGGGTACTCTCAGGCTCGAATTCGAGCGAGGAGAGGACGACCCGAAATGGTACACACCGACCGCCACCTTCAACCGCGAGCTTCTGCCTCAGCGCAACGTTCTCACCTACACACTCTTGGCGAGTGAACTTCCCCAAGTGCTGCGACTCCGAGATCACTTGCGCCAGCTCGGCCTTGGGTCTCAGCAAGGAGCCCTCAGCACGCCTTTGCGCCGACTCGATCGATCGTACATGCGTGAGACCGGTGAGGATATGGTCATAGACCTGACGATCGCGCTGGAAAGCTCGCTCCTCCGGGGCGTTAGGGATGAACTCCGTTACCGACTTGCCATGCGGGGCGCAGCGCTGCTCGCCCCCGAGAAGACGGCCGGGGAAACAGCAGCCTTTCTCCTGGCGACGTACGAGGTGCGAAGTCTCATCGTACACGAGGGGCTCGATCTTTCGGAGGGTTCGATTCTGAAGATTTTAGGTCGCTTGGACCCACCGATCGACTTCCGTGATCTCCCGCAGCGCGTCCAAGACATTGTCCGCCAGATTCTCAAGAGCTACGTCGATCGTCTCGTGCACGGCGCTTCGATAAACGATGTAAATGCCCAACTTGACCGTCAGATAACGGACTCCCTGACATCTGCAGCATACAATGCGACGACCGAGTGATCCATTCCAGATTAGAGAACCGGGTTAGGGCGGGCACTTCATTACCGACGAACCCGGATCGGAGGTCCAGCGATGCGTGCTGTTGCCTACAGGATCCGCAACATGGCCAATGGCAAGCTCCTCACCTACCCGGAGGGCTCCCGTGCGAACGGCACCGTCGTCATCCAGTGGGATGACAGGGGCGGGCCCGAGCAGGAGTGGTTGTTTGATCCACCACTGGGGCAAGCTCGCTAGTGGGTCAGTTCTCATGCGCAGAGCCGTTCATACGTTGAGCGGCGACGAG
>JAUJPG010000101.1 GCA_030447245.1 Chloroflexota bacterium
TACTTGTTTTCTGTTTTTCTGTGGTGGGCTCGCCCTATCTCTCGGCCGCCTGTACGCGAACCTGGACAAGCGACTCCAAAGGTCGCCGTGCTGCCGATTACACCACGGCCGAAAGCAGTACCGATTCTGGCATGCGCCGAACTCTTGCCAAACCTACGGGTACGTAAGTTACGGTTGCGTAGCCGTAACTGAAGCCAGCGACCGCGGGCCGAACGCCGTGGGCACGCCGGTCCGCCCCACAGCGAGGAACGTTCCATGACCCAGACACTCAGCGCCCCCGGCGCGGCGGACCAACCGACCGCGTCCCCGCGACCAGCGGCCAAGCCCCTCACCGACGGACGCAAGGGCGGCGGCGAGGTCGCCCTGCTGTGGCTGTTCGTCGTCGTCCCGCTGCTCGCCTTCGCCGCCGCCGTCCCGGTCGCCTGGGGATGGGGTCTGGGCTGGCGGGACGTGCTGATCGCGCTGACCTTCTACTACGTGTCCGGTCTCGGCGTCACGGTGGGTTTCCACCGCTACCTCACCCACGGCTCGTTCAAGGCCAGGCGCTGGCTGCGGAACGCCCTGGCGGTCGCCGGCAGCCTGTCGATCGAGATGTCGCCGATCGGGTGGGTCGCCGCCCACCGTCGGCACCACCAGTTCAGTGACGCCGAGGGTGACCCGCACTCGCCGTGGCGGTTCGGAGAGTCGCGGCGGGGCCTGGCCAAGGGCTTCCTGTGGGCGCACATGGGCTGGCTGTTCGAACGGGAACGCAGCAACGAGGCGCGGTTCGCCCCCGACCTGCTGGCCGACCCGGCCATGCGCCGCATCGACCGCGCCTTCCCATTGCTGGTCGTCGTGACGATGGCCGCACCGGTGGTGATCGGAGGCCTGTGGTCGTGGTCATGGCAGGGTGCGCTGACCGCGTTCTTCTGGGGTTCGCTGGTGCGGGTCGCGCTGCTGCACCACGTCACCTGGTCGATCAACTCGGTGTGCCACATCGTCGGCGAGAAGCCGTTCGCGTCGAACGACCGGGCGACGAACTTCTGGCCCCTCGCGGTGCTCAGCTTCGGCGAGTCGTGGCACAACCTCCACCACGCCGACCCGACCTGCGCGCGTCACGGGGTGTTGCGCGGTCAGATCGACCTGTCGGCGCGGGTCATCTGGCTGTTCGAGAAGCTCGGCTGGGTGCACGACGTCCGCTGGCCGAGGCCCGAGCGGCTCGCCGCGAAGCGGGTCGCCGCCTGACCCACGTCGAGTGTCGGGTTTCCGCGGTTATCGGCCCGCGTACAACCGCGGCAATCCCACACTCGAGGGTGGCGACGTGCGTCCGGCGACCTCGACCATGCCGTCGACTGGCACAGTGCTCCCATGACTGACGCTCCGAAGTCGACCCGCCGGAGCTCCGCCCGGGTACGGATGACCGGCAAGGAGCGTCGCGAGCAGCTGCTCGCCATCAGTCGCAGCCTGTTCGCCGAGCGGGGCTTCGAGGCGACCTCCATCGAGGAGATCGCGGCGCGCGCCCACGTCAGCAAGCCGATCGTCTACGAGCACTTCGGCGGCAAGGAGGGGCTCTACGCGGTCGTGGTCGACCGGGAGATGCGCCACCTGCTCGACCGGGTGACCACCGCCCTCACCGCCGGCCATCCGCGGGAGCTGCTCGAGCAGGCCGCGCTCGCGTTGCTCGGCTACATCGAGGACCAGACCGACGGCTTCCGGGTGCTGGTGCGCGACTCGCCGGTGGCGAGCACCAGCGGCAACTTCTCGAGCCTGCTCAACGACATCGCGAGCCAGGTGGAGCACATCCTGGCCCGCGAGTTCGCCGCCCGGCACTACGAGACCAAGCTGGCCGGCCTGTACTCCCAGGCCCTGGTGGGCATGGTCGCGCTCACCGGCGAGTGGTGGCTGGAGGCCCGCAAGCCCAAGAAGGACGAGGTGGCCGCCCACCTGGTCAACCTCGCCTGGAACGGGCTGTCGCACCTGGAGACCAAGCCCATGCTCACCGCCCGCGGCTGAGCTGACCGGCCGGTGACCGTGTTAGGGGTCGGTGGCGCGCCGCGCCGCGGCGACACGCCCACCAACCTTTAACACGGTACGGCTTTCTCAGGTGCGCTCGGACAATTCCAGCCAGCGCTCCTCGGTGGCCTCCCGTTCCCCGCGGACGGCCCGCAGCTCGGTGTCGAGCGCGGTGACCTTCTCGTAGTCGGTGGCATGGACGGCCAGGGCGTCGTGCAGTTCGACTTCCCGCGCCTCCAGCCGGGCGATCTGGCGTTCCAGCCGCGCCAGCTCCTTCTTGGCCTGCCGCGCTCCGGCGGCGGAGCTGGCCTGCCGCGCTCCGGCGGCCGAGCCCGGACTGCCGGTGGTGGCCACACCGGACGGCGGAGCACCGGCCCCCGCGGTCGGTGGCGCGGCGCCAGCTCCTGCGGCCACCGGCCGCGCGGTGGCTTCCGCGGTGGCCGGCCGCGCGGTGGCTTCCGCGGTGGCCGGCCGCGCGGCTGTCCGGCGGCGGGCCAGGTACTCCTCCACCCCGCCCGGCAGCATCAGCAGGCTGCCGTCCCCGGGCAACGCGTACACCGTGTCGCAGACCCGCTCGACCAGGTACCGGTCGTGGCTGACCACGATCATCGTCCCGGGCCACGAGTCGAGCAGGTCCTCCAGCGCGTTCAGGGTGTCGATGTCGAGGTCGTTGGTGGGC
>JAUJPG010000046.1 GCA_030447245.1 Chloroflexota bacterium
GCCGGTATTGGTGAAACTGAAGGTGGTGGTTACGGGCTTGCCCTGGGCAATAACACCGAAGTTATGCTCAGGCTCCGACCATTTGAAAGCCGCTTTGGCTTCTGCTTTGGTATTGGATACCTTGACGGCCTTGCCGGTGCCGGCCGCATTTTGTCCGAAGGTCAGGGTAGCCACCAGACCGGACAGCAAGAGGGAGAGAAGATACTTTTTCATGGATTTAGATTAGACAGATTAGTAACGTTAGGAGCCTGATAATTATTTTAATAAGGTAAAGTTACGCAAGTGAGTTCACTATTTCAGACACTTTTTTACCGGGAAGCGCCCAGTGAAGGTGAAAGGTAAGTTTTAAAGCATTTTTGTGGCGGAAGCAACCGGATAGCCGGCAAAAAAGAAAACCGGTGACGGGCCGTTTCGTAAAGAATGACAACCCAACCAGTCTTATATGCTACACAAGGCCCTGCTCATTGCCACTGAGGCGCACAAAGACCAGAAAGACCGCTACGGAGCCCCCTACCTGAGGCATGTAATGCGAGTGGCTGAAAGAGGCCGCAACGACGACGAACGGATCGTGGGTCTGCTGCACGACGTGGTGGAAGACACCGACCGAACCTTCGACGATCTGCGGCAGGAGGGCTTTCCGGAGCACATCATCCACGCCGTGGATTGCCTCACCAAACGGGAAGGGGAGGCCTACGATCAGTTTGTGGAACGGACCAAAGGAAGCAAGCTGGCCATTGCCGTAAAACTCAACGACCTTGAAGACAACATGGATGTACGCCGCGCCCCCCGGCTGGAGGAAAAGGATATTGACCGGATGAACAAATACCTGAAAGCCTGGCACCAACTGGTGTGGCTGCGGTAGCCTGTGCATTTAGTCCGGTAGTATTACCAGCTATCCGAAGGAAGTTTTTCAAGAGCCGGCAGCCGCCGGCTTTTTTGTTACTCCGGCTCTTCCCCCGGTTTTTACCTTTCACGGCTCATTTTTTTCGCTTCATCCGGACCGGCGTGCAACCGGTCTCCGGGTTTCGTATCTTTCGGCAGATCTGTTTAACTGCTGTGCCCATGAAACCCGAAACCATTTTTTCCCTGCTCAACCTGCTGGCGCTGATTGGCTGGCTGCTGCTGATTGTGCTGCCCCGCCGGAGATGGACGAGTCGCGTGGTACAATCGGGTGCCGTCAGTCTGCTGTTTGCGGCCTTTTACCTTGTGCTGATCGTGGTGAGTCTGCCCGGCTCCGAAGGAGGCTTCAGTTCGCTGGCCGGGGTGCGCCGCCTTTTTGAAAACGACTACGCCCTTACGGCCGGCTGGGCGCATTACCTCGCTTTTGATCTTTTTGTGGGCAGCTGGATACTCGGCGATTCGCAGAAGTACCGTATTTCGCACTGGCTGATCATTCCCTGCCTGTTGCTCACCTTTATGCTGGGACCGGTGGGTTTGCTGACGTATTACCTGCTGCGGGCAGCTCTCAGGAAAACCATTCTGAACGGAGTAGCTTATGAAAACGCCTGATTTTTGGTATGAATTGGTTCGCCGGAACCGGCCGCTGGCTTTGAGCGGACTGGTCTTTCTGGCGCTGGCCGTGATTTCTCTCCTGCTCGCCGGTGGGCCGACGGTCAACGGCACTGCGAAGAGCGGCCATAGCGGCGGCAGCCCCCCGACCGATCAGACCGCCTCTTGCCGGCGGCGCTCGGGCGAGGGCACGAATCGCCCATGACCGCGCCGCGTCTGCTGAACGCGGCGCAGAAATCGTGCCGTGCCGAGCCAGGAGACGGCGACGTTCGCCAACGACGCTGGCGACCCCCCTCTGTTACCCTTACGGTCGCGCCATCGAGATCGCGAATGCCTTCTCTGCCGGGAGGACGATCATGGCCGCCGCCGAGCTAACGCATCATTTCGCTGACCTTGACGAGGTTCTGCTCCACTACGTCACCGCTGGGAGCGGCGACCCGATCGTGCTGCTCCACGGCTGGCCACAAACCTGGTACGAGTGGCGCAAGATTATCCCGGCGCTCGCCGAGAAGTATCTCGTGATTGCGCCCGATCTCCGGGGCCTGGGCGACTCGTCCCGTCCCGCCGGCGGTTACGACAAGCGCACGCTCGCCGGCGACATCTGGCAACTGCTTCACGACCGGCTTGGCTACGACCGGTTTCACGTGGTCGGGCACGATTGGGGCGGTCCCGTCGCTTATGCCCTGGCCGGGGCGCAGCCGGAGGCGGTGCGCCGGCTCGCGATCCTCGACGTCATCATCCCCGGTGATGGCGCCGACACGTTCTCCCAGGGTGGTAGGCGCTGGCATCATGCTCTGCACCAGACGCTCGACCTGCCAGAAGCGCTAACCCAGGGGCGCGAGCGAATCTACCTGACCTGGTTCTACCGGAACCTTGGCTATCGTCCCGACGCGATCACCGAAGCCGACATCGACGAGTATCTGCGCACGTACACGCTGCCGGGGGCGATGCGCGCCGGTCTTGCCTACTACCGTGCCCTTCCCCAGGACATCGCCGACAATCAGGAGCTGAGAGCCCGCTTCACGCTCCCGATGCCCATTCTGGCGCTGGGCGGCGCCAAAGGCCGGGGCCGCGGTCGCGAAGTCATCGAATCACTCCAGCGAGTCGCCCACGACGTGCGCGGCGGGACGGTCCCCGACTGCGGGCACTGGATGACGGAGGAGCAACCGGAGTATCTGGTGGAACGGCTCCTCGAGTTCTTCGGAGAAGCGGCGTCAACAGGAACTGCTGGAACGGCCCCTGCTGGACGCCGACAGCGGTCTGAGGGACTTTGACGGCACCGTCGCGCTCATCACCGATCGTCACCGGGGCACCGAGTCGCCGTCGAACACCTTAGCCCGACAGGCGCGGGCGGACGTCGCGGGCGAACGCCTCGCCCTGGGCGAAGAAGTGCTCGGCGTCGCGAGCCGCGAATTCGAGGACGAGGTGCTCGGTGCCGAGCTGGCGCAGCTCCTCGACCTGGGCCGCGAAGTCGTCAGGCGTGCCCTCGAGCATGTGGCCGGCGTGGGCCGGCGGCGGTCCTCCGTGATCGTCGAGGACCAGCCTGGCGTCGAAGCGCGGCGCGAGGGCCGGCCGTCGCTCCCGCCCACGCTCCTGGCGGAGCCGCTCGAGCTCGGCGCGGCCGGCCCGCAGCTCGGCCGGCGTGAGGTTGATCGGGTGCCAGGCGTCGCCGAACTCGATGGTCCGACGGAGGGCCGGCCGAGTGTGCCCGCCGACCCAGATCGGCGGATGGGGCTTCTGGGCCGGCGGCGGGCGGAACTCGACGTCGCCGAACTTGACGTACTTTCCCGCGAACGACGGATCCGGGTTCGTCCACAGCTCGCGCATGGCGCGCAGGTACTCGTCGGTCATCGGGCCCCGCTCCCCGAACGGAAGGCCGAGCATGGCGGCCTCGGCGGCGTTCCAGCCGGGGCCGACGCCGAGGACGACCCGCCCACCACTCAGGTCGTCGAGCGAGGCGATCATCCTGGCGGTCAGCACCGCGTGGCGATACGGGACGACCAGGACGCTGATGCCGAGCAGCACCCGCTCGCTGAGGCCGGCAGCCAGCGAGAGCACGACCAGCGGGTCGTACAGCCGGCCGAACTGGGCGGCGTTTTCGCGCGGTGCGATCACGTGGTCGATCGCCCAGATGGAGTCATAGCCGAGCTGTTCCGCCTGAACGATGCTCCGCCGGAGGACGTCCGGCCGAGCCAGGTGGCGGACGCACGGGATCCAGATTCCGACCTTCACGCGACGACCTCCTCGCTGCGTCTCGGATCGATCTACGCTGTCGCCGGATGAGTCGGCCGGTCGGCAGAGCCACGCCGCGGGACATGCTCCGGGACGACAGATCCCATGGGATGGTAGCGTACGTGTTCGGAGAGCGTTCGGCGATGCCAGCCCTGTGGTCAGGTTCCGTCTCGGGGGCACCCGGCCGGACGAAGCCGGTGATCTACCGCGCGGCTCGAGGCGGCGTCGCTGCGCCAATCCGGGGATCTGCGCGAAGATGGTGATGGCGGACGCGATCACGAGCGCGAGCCGAGATCACCAGCGGAGACGAAACGGAGGCAGCCGTGGGATCGGAGGACGGAGGGATCGTGCTTGCGCCCGGCGGGGGTAGGTCGCTCACCTATCCTCGGGGTGGTCATCTCGAGATCAAGGTGGGCGGGGCGGACACCGCCGGCGCCTATGCGCTCCTCGAATTCACGATTCCACCGGGCGGCACCGGATCACCCCTCCATTACCACCTCGCCACCGAAGAGACGCTCTACCTCGTGGAGGGCGAGCTGACGGTCCAGCTCGGGGAGCGCACCACTCGGGCCGGGGCGGGATCCTGCATCCTGGTACCCAGGGGCGTGGCCCACACGTTCAGAAATACCGGCGCCCAGCGAGCGAGGCTGCTGATCCTGATCTCACCCGCGGACTTCGAGGCCTACTTCTTGGAGCTGGCCGACCTGATGCGCGCGTCGCCCGACGGGTCGCTCGATCCGGAGACGCTCCGAAGCGTCGCGACCAGGCACGGCCAGCGGTTCGTCGACCAGCCGTCTGGCCGGTAGCGCGAGCTACCTGTGCTCGGAGCGGAGCGTAACGAGCTCCGGGTGCCCGGCCGTACTGCCGCGGCAGGCGTTCGTCTCCTCCGTCCGTCCCACGTATGGCCCATTCGCGCCTCGCTGTTCGGCAGGGCACCACTCTCACGGGCACCCGGTGTGAGCCGCGTTGCTACTCCCTACCTTCATGGGCCTCATAGCGTCGAATCTCCACGGGATCCGTCGTCAGCAATCCGCCGGTCCCTTCGAGGATGGCGCTCAAGCCCGGCAGAAGCTGCTCGACCCGCTCCTGGGTATCCACCCATTCCAGAATCAAGGGGAGGTCGCTGGAGAGATCTGCCAGGGAGGCAGTATGGATCCGGCTATGTGCCCCGTAGCCCGCAATGCCGCGCGTGACGGTCGCGCCGGCAGCCTCCGCTCGTCGCAAGTACTCCAGGAGCGCACTCCAGAGGGGTTTTGCCAGGAACCGACCCGGAGTGTGGTCCCGCTCGCCAAAATACACCCGAACGCGCATCCCTCGCCCGGTAATCTCCATCTCCTCGCCTCCCGATCAGCGCCACACCGCGCGTGCCACGATCACGTCCAGGCAGGCGGTGGCCATCCCGAGTATCCTCCCCGCGCAGCGTCGTCAATGGGATCCGGTGGCTTCAGCGCGCCACCAACCAGGCGCCCGCGGCGATGAGGCCGGCCCCGAGCAGGCGAGTCGGCCCCAGGTCCTCGCCGAGGAAGAGACCCGCCAGTGCCACCACGAAGACGATGCTGAGTCGATCGAGGGCGGCCACCGGCGAAGCGCTGCCCACCTGGATGGCGCGGAAATAGCACACCCAGGACGCGGCTCCGGCCAGGCCGCTCAGGGCGATGGTCGCCCAGGCGCCGCCGGAGACACCGCCCAGCAGCGAGAAACGGTCGCTCGCCGCGCTCGCAGCGACGAGCGCGACCACCATGACGATCGACCGAAGCGTGGTGGCGAGCGTCGCATCCACCTCCTGCAGCCCGACCTTGGCAAGCACCGCGACGAGGGCGGCGAAGATCGCCGACAGCAGGCCAAGGATGACCCAGCTCTGCAGCAGGGGCATTGCGCCTCCGGTTCAACAAAACGGCCCCTGACCAGCGGCCTACTCCGAGTCAGGAGCCATCAGCAGCGCGGCCGCGGTTCGGACGCCTGGTGCCCGGGCGGGTTCCATCGCCCATCCAGGCCCATGCTATCAGACTGGCCGAAAACGAGGCCATCGGCTCACGCGGAGTTTGTCAGCACCTTGACCTTTCGTGAACACATCCATCACCGCCTCGCTGCGTGTCGAGCGACAGCTTGCTATGGTATCGACCCAGCAAGCCGATGTACGGAGATTGTCGATGCAGATAGGAGTCATTTTTCCGCAGACCGAGATCGGCGCCGACGTCGGTGGTGTGCGCGCCTACGCCGAGGCGGTGCAGGGACTCGGCTACGAGCACGTGGCCGCCGCCGATCACGTGCTCGGCGCCGACCCCGCCGGCCACCCGGGCTGGGAGGGACCGTACACACACGAGAGCATGATCCACGAGCCGTTCGCGCTGTTCGCCTTCATGGCCGGGGTCGCCCCGCGGCTCGCCTTCGCGCCGAGCGTGATCATCCTGCCGCAGCGGCAGGCGGCCCTCGTCGCCAAGCAGGCGGCCGAGATCGACGTGCTGACGAACGGCCGCTTCCGGCTCGGCGTCGGGATCGGCTGGAACCCGGTCGAGTTCGAGGCGCTCGGGATGAACTTCAAGGACCGGGCGCGTCGCTTCGAGGAGCAGATCGATCTGATGCGTCGGCTCTGGACCGAGCCGGTGGTCAGCTACCAGGGCGCGTACCACACGGTCACGGCGGCCGGCCTGAACCCGCTGCCGGTCCAGCGTCCGATCCCGATCTGGATCGGAGCCTCGGCCGATACGGCAATCAAGCGCGCGTGCCGGATCGCCGACGGGTTCATACCCCTGCGGGCCCTCGATGGCGGCTGGCCGGCCACGATCGACAAGGTGCGCGGCTGGGTGCGGGAGGCGGGGCGCGACCCGTCGTCGTTCGGCATCGAGGGGCGGCTGAATGCCGAGGCCGGCACGCCCGACGACTGGCGCCAGACGGTCGAGCTGTGGCACAGACTGGGTGCGACCCACCTCACGGTGAGCACCGCGAGGGGTGGGCTCAGCGGGCCGGATGCGCACGTGCAGCGGCTCCGCGAGGTGCGCGAGGTCCTGAAAGGCTAGCGCGCCTTCTCGCCAAGCCGTGCTCGGCGAGCGCCCGGTCGACGCCGGGGACGGCCGCGTGCTACGGTGCCGCTCATCGACTGAAGTCGAGTCAGCGCTGCTCGTCCATCCGAGCGGGGAGGCCTTGGTGAGTGACCGCAAGCGGCAGCTGCAGGACGACATCGCGACGGCGCGAGGCGAAGTTCTCGGGCTCGTCTCGGGCCTGAGCCGGGAGCAGTTTGATCGGCCGACGGCGAACGCGGGCTGGTCGGTCAAAGACACGCTCGCGCATCTGTCGAGCATCGAAGGGCGGCTGCGCTCGATGTGGCAGCACGCGCTCGACGGGCAGGCCTGGCCCGCCGCGGACAGCAGCGTCGACGCCTACAACGACCGGTGCGTCGCTGAGCGGCGCTCCTGGACCCCCGAGGCGATCGTCGCCGAGCTGGAACAGGGAGGCCGAGAGACAGAGAGCTTTCTCGACCGACTGGCGATGGATGATTTCGACCGTCAGTGGAATCATCCCACGCGAGGCACCGTCACGATCCAGGCGCTGGCCGAGATCGTCCCGCGCCACCTCCGGACACATTGCCAGGAGTTGCAGACCGCACTGGGCAGCTGAGCGGCCGCACGCCCGCCGGTCAAACGGATCCTCGTGCACCGTCGCGGCGCCATGCCGGACCACGTCCGAGCACTCGGCGCGGGTGGTAGTGGCTGACGACGGAGCGCGGAGGCTCGGCGCTCATGCAAGTCGACCCGGGTTGGTCTCGACCCAAGAGCCATTGGGGATGAGCTGCTGATTCCCGGCGCCCTGCATCTGAGCGGCTCGTCGCCAGACGAGGCCGACGCGGCGGTGATGGCGCTGGTCGGGATGCCCATCCAGGATGGTCGGACGAAAAGCAGTCGGCGACGGTGACGAACGGGGTGATGATGCACCCCATGGCCGAAGCTCACAACGCGATCGGCGGGAGTGATCACAAGATCCTGCCCCCTGCCGGATGGGCCGTGACATAATTGACGCATCGTCGAGGGAGTCCGTATGCCTTTGAACGGTATCCTGACCGTTCGTCCCCGGCCGGACCGTCGTCTCGCATGCCCGATGGTGGCTGTCCTGGCCCTAGTCGCGCTCACTGGATGCGCCCCCAGCGCGCCCACGCCGGCCTCGCCCAAGCCGACCGCGACGCGGGCCGCTAGCGCCGCGTCGCCAGCAACAGCCTCTGCCAGCCCGAGTCCGAGCCCGAGCCCGAGCATAGGGGCGCGGGTTCGGATCGCAGATGCCAGCCTGGGCGACTCGACGCCCTGGCTGAGCCTGCAGAACACAGGGGACGAGGCCATCAGCCTGGCCGCCTGGCGCGTGGAGGTTGGTGGCCAGGCGGCTACGATACCTGAGGATGCCACGATACCGCCCGGTGAGACTCTGACGTTGCACGCTCGGGAAGGTATCAGCAGCGAGAGCGAGGTCTTCGTCGGCGCCGATGGGGCCGCTCTGGCGGGGGCGGCGTTGCCGGGCACTCCGGTTCGCCTGGTCGACGCCGCCGGCCGCGTCATCGCCGAGACGACGGTCCCTCGGATCTAACCGCCGGATCTAACGGCTCACCCATGTGGCGCCGTGTCGACGTCCCTTAGCCTTATTAGGCCGCGATCATCAGCGAGATGGAGGCCCGAGCTGGCCGCCGAGCCCCTCGGCTCGACCTGACGCGAAGAGTCACGAGGACTGCGATACAGGAGTGCGGGTATCCAGGCTTTGTACGGACCCTGAGCATTCATGGCATTGTCACTTGCTCGCCGTCGCCGGCGGCGTCGTCGCTACGGTGATGGCCCGATGCAATTGGGGCAGTCCACTCGTGCACAGCGTGTCAGCTGAAGTCGCCTGAGTCGAACTTCCTGAAGAACGCGCGCTCTGAGCGGCGTTTAGAATGGCGGCGTGCAGCTGTCCTGGCGCGGCGTCAACGTGCTCCTGCTGGCCACCAGCACGGTGATGTTCGCCGTCGAGGGGCACTTCATCGCCTTCACCCCGCTGCAGCTCCGCGAGCTCGGGCTGTCGGACGAGGCCGTCGGGGTCTGGACCGGCGTGCTCGTCGCGGTAACGATGTCGATGGCGCTGCCACTGGGACCATTCTGGGGGGTGCTGGCCGAGCGCTTCTCGCGACGGGCCGTTCTCCTGCGGAGCTACCTCGTGCTGGCAGTCGCTCTGCTCGTGGCAGCCTGGGCGCCGGACCTGGCCTGGATAGTGGTGGCGCGGGCGCTCGTCGGCCTGAGCTTCGGCGTTGGCGGCGTCCTCACGGCCACCCAGGTGATGCTCACGCCGAGTCGCCACGTCGGAAGGGCCGTCGCCACGGTCCAGGCCGGGCTGCCGATCGCCTCCAGCATCGGCCCGCCGCTCGGCGCGCTTGCCATCCCGATCACCGGTCTGCGCGGCCTGTTCGTGATCGACGCGGCGCTGCTCCTGCTGGCCGGTCTGGCGCTGGCGCTCCTGCTGCCTGAGCCGACTGGCGGGCACAAGCCGGTCTCGGTGCTCGGTCGGATGGGCCAGGTGCTGCGGCTCGCCTGGGACGCCCCGCCGGTGCGCTGGAACCTGGCCAATCAGTTCTTCGTCCGCGGCGGCAGCGGCACCGTCGACTCGTACCTCGCCGTCCGCATCACTCAGGTCGCTACTGAGCCGGCCGCCGCGATCGGCTGGATCCTGGGCGGCTATGGGGCGTTGACGACGGTGGCGACCTGGCTCGTTGGCCGGCTGGCCGACCGCGCCGATATTGTCCGCCTGTATGCGTGGGGCATGCTCTTCGCGGTGATCGTGACCATCGGGTTGGCAGTGGCGCCCTGGCTCTGGCTGATCGCGCTCCTGGCCCTGCTACGGGCCGTTCCCACTGCTCTGGCGCGCCCGCTCCTGGCAGCTCACCTTGCCCGAGTGGTCCCCGCCGCCCACCAGACCGGCGTCTTCAGTCTGTTTCCGACAGCTGGCAACGTGGGCGGTCTGATCTTTCCACTGCTGGCCGCTGCCGTGGTCAGCCAGGGCATCGGCGCGGCGTTCGCCGTCGCGACGCTCGGCTATGGGGCCAGTTTCGCGGCTGGGCTCAAGCTTGGGCGGGTCAAATAACCGTTCCACGCGGCTCGCCGCCGTCCATCGCTTGCTCGTTTCGCGGGCGCGGCGGTATGCTGGTTCGGATGGTTCCCTATCGACGGCTCGAACTTGCGCCTTCGGGCGTCCTGCGCGCCGTTGTCCGCCCCGGCGAGACTCGGCTGGCCGGGGCGTGACCGGCACACTCGCCCGGCCGCCCGCGCCTGGAACGGCAACGCCGATGCCGGCGCCGGCCCGTGGCGTTCGGCCCGCTTCGCGCCGCAGCGTGCTGCGGCTGGTCCACGTCGTCGCCCTGGTGCTGGCCGACGTGGCGATGCTCTACGTTGCCTACCGCCTGGCGTACCTGGCCAGGTACCGCGTCGCCTTGCGGACAGGCGCTGAGGTTCCGTCGCCGGAGACCTACCACGACGTCGTCTTCATCATGGCGGCCTGTGTTCTCGGGGCCTTCGCGCTGTACCGCCTGTACATCCCGCGCCGCGGGCTCTCGCGGATCGACCTGTTGTACTCGGTCAGCCTGGCCGTCTCGGCGGGGTTCCTGGCCGGCCTGGCGGTGATCGTGCTGACCTACCGCTCCCTGGAGCTGCCTCGACTGGTCCTGGTCTGCTGGTGGGCAGCCGCGATCGCGGCGGTGTGGCTGGCCCGCGCGATCCTCGACACGATCATGCGGCGCTTTCGCAGCGTCGGCGTCGACACGGCCCACGTCCTGATCATCGGGGCGGGCGAGCCGGGGCAGATCGTGCGCGAGAAGATCCGCCACGCGCCCGAGCTCGGTTACCGCGTCGTCGGCTTCGTCGACGACGGCCGCTCCGAGGCTCCACCCGGGACGCTCGTGCTCGGGACGTTGGCCGATGTCGTCTCGCTGATCCGGCGCCACCACGTCGGCGAGATCGTCATTGCCGCCCCGCACCTCGAGCAGCGGGAGATTCTGGAGATCGTCGCGGCGGCCGCGCGCGAGCGGGTCAACGTGAAGCTCTTCCCAGACATCGTGCAGATCATGTCGACGGAGGTGACTCCGAGCGACCTGAGCGGTCTGCCGATGGTCCAGATTCGCGACGTCGCGCTACGCGGCTGGAACCTGGCCCTGAAGCGGACGGTCGACATCCTGGTGAGCGCGACGGCGCTGGTGTTACTCGCCCCGCTGCTGATGCTGCTAGCGCTGCTCGTGAAGCTCACGTCCTCTGACGGCCCGGTCTTCTACGCGCAGGAGCGCGTCGGCCTGGACGGCAGGCCGTTCCAACTGGTCAAGTTCCGCTCGATGCACCCGGACGCCGAGGCCCAGACAGGACCGGTCTGGGCCACCGCCGACGACCGGCGACGGACCCGGCTGGGCACCTTCATGCGGCGGTGGAGCCTCGACGAGCTGCCCCAACTGGTGAACGTGCTGCTGGGGGACATGAGCCTGGTTGGACCGCGCCCGGAGCGGCCGCACTTCGTCGAGCAGTTCAGTCGCGCAGTCCCGCGCTACACCGAGCGCCACAACGAACGGGCCGGTATGACCGGTTGGGCCCAGGTCAACGGGCTCCGCGGCCAGACGTCGATCGAGGAGCGCACCAAGTACGACGTCTTCTACATCGAGAATTGGTCGCTGGCGTTCGACGTCAAGATCCTGCTGAAGACGATCGGCGCCGTCTTCCGCGACCACAACGCCTACTAGCGGGCGGCACCCGTGGACCGACGAGCGACACCGCGGCAACATCACCTCGGGAGAGCCCGCCCCGCCGCCGGGTGCGCGTGCCCCTACCGCCGAGACGCGGCCAGCCGGTAAGCTGGCCGGAGGGGAGTGGGAGCGCGACGATGGCCGAAACGGCACCGTTGGACGCGGGAGCGCGGGAGCGTCTGTTCGAGGCGATCAAGGCCGGCGAGCTTAACGTCGTTCGAGACCTGCTGCAGGGGGATCCGAGGCTCGTCGACGCCAGGACCCAGGGGGGCATCTCCGCGGTCGTGGTCGCCATCTACTACGGGTGTGGGGCGATCGCCGACCTGCTGACCGCCCACGGGGCTGAGTTGGACGTCTTCGCCGCCGCGGCGCGGGGCGACGTCGACCGGCTGGTCGCCGCGATCGGCAGCAACCCGGGGGTCGTGAGCGCGCATAGCCCGGACGGCTGGACGCCGCTCCACCTGGCCGCGCACTTCGGCCAGCTGGCAGCGGCGCGGGCCCTGTTGGACGGCGGGTCAGTGGTGGACGCGCGATCGTCCAACGCGTCGGCCAACACTGCCCTCCACGCGGCGCTGGCTGGCCGGCATCGGGACGTTGCTGAGCTACTGCTCGGCCACAGGGCCGACCCGAATGCTCGCCAGCAGGGGGGTTTCACTGCCCTGCACTCGGCCGCCCAGCACGGCGACGTGGCGATGATCGAGCTGTTGCTGGGCCACGGCGCCGAGCCTGGCCTGGCAGCCGACGACGGCCGCACCGCGCTCTCGCTGGCCATGGCCGGCGGCCACACTGCCGCCACCGAGCTTCTGCGCCGCGCTGGAGCCTGACTCCCCGTTCAGTGCAGGATCAGTCGGCGGCGGAGGGTGTCGATGAGTAGGGTATCGAACGGGGTGTCGGTCGTGGCGCGGACGTAGCGGATGCCACGGCGGGCACAGAACGCCTCGACCTCGGCGCACCAGCGATCAAGCCGCTCGCGGTACGTCCGAATCGTATGCTCGGTCAGCGTTGCCTCCACCAGCTCGCCGGTCTCGGCGTCCACCAGCTCCAGGTCGCCGCCGGGCGCTGGCTGGAGCTCCTGCGGGCTGAGGAGATGGAGCAGGACCACGTCGAGCCCGCTGCGCACGAGCCGCTCGAGTCCATCCTGATAGCCGTCCGGCGCAAGCATGTCCGAGATCAGAATCGCCTGGCCGCGACGGCGTTCGGGCCGGTACTCGGCGAGGGCGCTGTCCAGGTGCAGTCCCCCGGCGGGCGTGACTGCTTCCAGAAAGCGGAGCAGGTCGTGGAAGCGCCGGCGCCCGCGGGCTGGTGCGAACCGCCGTGGTGACGCGGCATCCTCCTCAAGGGGTGCTCCGAGGACGGTGACACCCACGCGGTCGTAGCGAGCCAACGCCAGGTACGCGAGCGCGGCGGTGAGCTGCCGCCCGTACAAAAATTTGGACGGCGCGCCGCAGTTCATCGAGGCGCTGGCGTCGAGCAGCACGTCGACGACCACCTGCTCGCGCGCCTCGGTCAGCTTGACGTACAGGGAGCCCAAGCGCCCGTACGCGTTCCAGTCGATTCGGCGGAAGTCGTCGCCGGGCTGATACTCGCGGTAGTCGGCGAAGTCGGTCGATGGCGCTCGGGCCGCGCCGCGGTGCTCGCCGCCCGTCCCCCCCGCCGCCGGTCGCCGGACGAGCAGCGACAACCGCTCCAGGCGGCGCAGGAACTCCTCGTCGAGTGCGACGGTGTTCTCCGCGGAGGACGGACGACCAGTGACCGGCGACGATGCCGCTGCACGCCGCCAGATACGGCGGGCGAAGCGCGCGATGGGCGCGCTCACAGCTCTTCGCGGACGGACTTGAGGATGCCGCGGATGACGGCGTCGGCTGAGACGCTCCTGGCCTCGGCTTCGAAGTTCAGAATGAGCCGGTGGCGCAGGGCTGGCGGGGCAACACGCCGGACGTCCTCGTAGGCAACGTTGAAGCGGTCGCTCAGGAGCGCGTAGATCTTGGCAGCGAGGACGATCGCCTGGGCCGCGCGCGGGCTGGCGCCATACCGTACGTAGCGTTGCGTCAACTCGGGGACGCCTTCGGCCTCGGGATGGCTCGCCAGGACCAGTCGCACGGCATAGTCGGCCACGTGTTCGGCCACGGGCACCTGGCGGGCGAGCGCCTGCATCTGGAGAATGGTCTCACCCTTCGCCACTCGGCGGACTGGCGCGTCCAACTCACCGGTCGTCCGCCGGACGATCTCGCCGAGATGCTCGCGGCTGGGGTACGACACGTTGAGCTTGAAGAAGAAGCGGTCCAGCTCGGCCTCGGGCAGGGGGTAGGTCCCCTCCATCTCGATCGGGTTCTGGGTCGCCAGGACGAAGAACGGCCGCGGCAGCGGGTGAGCCGCGTTGGCGATCGTGACCGTGTGCTCTTGCATCGCCTCGAGCAACGCCGATTGGGTTTTCGGCGTGGCGCGGTTGATCTCGTCGGCGAGCACCAGGTTGGCGAAGACCGGCCCCGGCTGGAAGGTAAACTGGCGCCCGCCGTCGGCGTCCTCGACGAGGATGTTCGTTCCGGAGACGTCGGACGGCATCAGGTCCGGCGTAAATTGGATCCGGCTGTACTTGAGATCCAGCACTTCGGCCAGCGTTCGGACGAGCATCGTCTTGCCCAGGCCGGGCAAGCCCTCGAGCAGGACGTGGCCGCCGGCCAGGAGGGCGATGACGACGCCGCGGACGACCGACTCCTGGCCGACGATGACCTGGCCGACCTCGTGCTCGATGGCCCGCGCCACCTCCTGGAGGTGGTCGATCTCGATCGTTGCTTGCGTCACCGTGACTCCCAGACTATCCGACGACCATGATCGTTACCGCCCACTCCGGGGCCCAAAGTAGCCGCGGACGACCTCCTGCCGGTCGCTTGGCACGAAGTTGCTCTCCGATGGCGCCGCCGACGTGATCGGCCGCGGCGCCTCGCCCGAGACCGTCGAGATCGCGCCGACTTCGTCGGTCGGCTCCTCGTTCTCGTCGGCGTCAGCCTCACCGTCACGTCGGCCATTCTGATGGCTAGGTCGTACGTCAACTTGCACCGGACGCCCCTGGACGTCGAGTCGGCGGGCCGGTTCGCCGGCCCGGAACTCGCCGACCGAAGCAGCGGACGGGGCAGCACCACGGGTCTGGGCGGTAGCCTCGCCCCCGCCATCGCCTGATCCCGCCGCGCCTTGGCCACCGACCTCGTTGCCGCCCTCGCCACCGGCCTCGGCGCCCACACCGCTGCCTTGCTGGCCACCCTGAGAGCTCGGCGCCGCGCGCGACTGACCGGCCTGTGGGCCAGGTGGCTGGGGCGAGCGCTGCCCCTGAGCTTGACCCGCCTCCTGGGGCCGGGCAGGCTGCCGCGCCTGCTCCGTGCTCTCCGGCTGCCCCTGCGCGCGACGCTCCGCGTTGACCTGCTCCCAGGCACGGGTCAGATCCTGCCGCGGGACGACGTCCTGACCGCGCCGCGCGACGTCCTGACCGAGATCCTGGAGCGCACGCTCCGCCGCCTCGTAGTCGCGACTGGTCAGCGCGTCCGCTGCGCGCCGTTCCTTGGCCGCCAGCTCCGGCTGCGCCTGGGAATCAGCCGCCGCCGACCGCAGCGCCTGCGCAAGCTGCTGCTTGCCCTCCGGCGAGAGCTGGTCCGACTCGGTCCCGAGCTCGCCGATCTCGCGGCCGGCGGCGGCGTAGTCGCCACGCTGGATCTGCTCGGCCGCCGGCCGGCCGACGGCGACCTGGTCGAGCGCACGCCCGAGGCGATCGAGCCCTTCGCGCCGGGCTTGCGTCGCCTGGGTCTGCCGACTGAGCTCCGACTCGGCCCGCGCCAGCCGATCGGCGGCCTCGCGGGAGCCGATCGCGCCGGACTCTCTTGCCCGCCGGGTGTCCTCGAGCGCGCGGTCGACGGCTCCGGTCTGGCCGCTCGAATCCCCGTCCATCGGCCGACCGACCGAGGCGCGCTGGTCCGGCTCGTCGGCAATGCCTGCCGGCGCGGACTGGTCCGACGATGGGTCCTGCGCTGGCGACGCCCCCCAGATCGACGGTCGTGGAATCGGTGCCGCGAGGCGGTCTTCCAGCGAGCTCAGCAGGACGACGCCGACCGTCAGCAGCACCAGCGTGAGGGCCAGGGCAGCCGCGCGCCCCGATCGCGGGCCAGCGACCCAATGCTGTCGCGCCCAGTCGGCGGCTTCGACCGCGGTCGCGAGCTGGCGACGGGCGATTGGGCCGCCACTGCCGGCGCGGGCCAGCTCAACGGCGGTGGCGATCCGTTCGCGGAGGCCGAGTCTTCGATCGGCGACGCGGGCCGCCTCGAGTGCCGACGGATAGCGGAATAGCGAGAGCAGCAGGGCCGCCCCCAGCGCGGCGACGACCGGGCCAAGGTAGTAGCCTGGCACGAGCGGGGCGGCGGCGAACCAGGCTGCCAGAGCCGCCAGGAGCGTCAGGCCGCAGCCGATCGCGAGGGCCCGCGTCCCGAGCACCAGCGCGCGCTCCAGCCACAACCTCCGCCGAAGGGCGCCGACGTGTCCCCGCAGCAGCCGCGGATCGGGATCGTGGGCTTGTCGTCGCCTCACAGCGACCAATCGCGCTCTCTGGCCCCGAGGGGGGCCGGCGGTCGATAGGCGTGCGCCTCGGTGGTCTGACGCGGGCGGCGACCGACCTGCCAGGCCGTGACGAGACCGCCAACGCCGATCGCGCCGCCGCCGATTGCGAACGCCCCGATCCGCGTCTGGAGCCCCCGTACGTCGGCCAGCACGGCATTCACCTGTTCGACCCGGCCAGCATCGCCCAACTCAAAGAGAACCGCCCCGGCCTCATGCGCGGCGTCGCTCGCCTCGGAGATGCGCCAGCCATCCAGGGCTACGCGCGCCTGCTCCAGCCGTTGGACTGCTTCCATACCCTGTCGCGCCTGCCCCAAGGTTGGCCCCACCCCTTGCCGCTGGCTGTCGTCGCCGACGACGGCCCAGAGTGCGTCGGCTCGGCCGAGCAGCTCTTCAGCGGCGTCGTAGTCGTAGCGCTCCAACGCGGCGGCCCCTCGCCGACCGAGCTCGATTGCTTCAAGCCCGGCAGAGGATTGTCTCAAGTAGGCCCGGGCCTGCTCCAGCTTTTCCTCGCGCGCGAGGTCGGCGAGCAGCCGCTCGGCGCGCTCCAGCGGCTCGCGGGCCTCAGCGTACTTGCCCTCGGCCAGTAACCGCCGCGGCTCGGCCATCGTCCAGAGATCCAGGTCATTCCGAGCCCAGCCACCATCGAGGAAGGACGGCAGCCACCCGCGCCAATCCGCTTCGAGCTCGGACTGCGAGCGGCCGAACGCCCGCTGGACGACGAGATCCAGGTCCGGCTCGTCGCGGGCGAAGCGGACCATTCGGACCAGGTGACCGAAGCCGAACCGCTCTACCAGGAAGTGGGCAACGGCGTAGCTCTGCGGGTAAGCAACCCCGGCCCGCGCCAGGAACGGCCGCTGTCGATTGAGATCGGCGAAGCTCAGCAGTTGCCCGGCATTCGCGGCGCGCCGCAGCGCCTGGGCCAGTTTGCCGCGCTGATCAGGGTCCTGCTCGACGTACTGCGCCAGCCCCTCGTGGAAGCCAATGGTCAGCTTCTGGTCCGAGAGCTCGCCGATGACGACGTGGGTCAGCTCGTGGCGGACCGCATCGCGCCGAAGCGCTTCCGACTGCTGACGAAGCCGCCAGAGTGCGATACCCACCTCGCGGGTCGAGGGGCTGGCGTGTGCCAGGACCCCCTGTTCGCCGGCGAACGGGTTGACGGTGGAGTACGCCGCCTGGTCTCCGTAGAAGGTGACCACGATGCCGGGCCGCGCGGCGTGGCCGAACACGTCGGCCACGTACAGGTAGGCGTCCTGGACGAAGGCGGCGTACCAGTCCACCTCAGCCGCGTCGGCCTGACGGAAGCGCAATCGGAGGTACTCGGTCTGACGCTCTGCCCACTCCGGCTCGGCCTGCGCCAGCGCGGGAGTCGGGGAGACGAGGAGCGCGGATACCAGGAGAACGAGGAGCAGTGGTACGACGCGGACGGCGACAGCCATGACGGCGAGAGGACTCCCGGTTCTCCCTCTCCGCCGCTCCCCTCCCACAAGGGAAGGAGGTACCCCCGCGACTTGCCGGGGCGGACCGCGGTGAGAAGGGCCTACTTACTCCCGAATGACCAGTAGAGTCCCGTTGCTGGCCCATTCCCAGAACCAGCGCGAGTCCTCGAGATTCATCCCCAGACAGCCATGACTCCCGCTGTAGCCGAAGTTGCCTGACCAGTAATTGTAGTGAATCGAGGCGCCGTCGGCGGTGAAGTACTGGGTGTACAGCACGTCCTTGAGGAAGTAGCCACCCGGAGCGTTGCGCGGAATGCCGAGCGTCGCCGAGTCCATCGTCTCATTCGCGACGCGCCGCATGATGGTGAAGAAGCCGGTCGGCGTCGCCCAGGCACGGGTTCCCTTGACCGCCATGGCTGAGTAGAGCGGGACAGCATCCTGGTAGGCGGTTACGATCACCGGCTCGCGTAGCTCGGCGACGATCAGTTCGCCCGGATGCGGCGGAAACGGTGTCGGTAGCCGAACCAGCGAGTGGTGAATGTACTGTTGATCGCCGACGCGGTACCAGGGCTCGCCATCCTCGCCGGTGACCTCGTCCAGCACCTCGACGGCCTGGTTGTGGCCAGCCCTGCTCAGCCAGGTCTCCGGCACGACCGCCGGGCGTCGGCGGATGTTCGCTCCGCCGATGACCCTGCCCGGTACGCTCGGCTTGTGAGCCGCTGCCGCCGGCTCGGGGGCCGGTGGGGGGGCGAAGTACGCGGGCGGTGGCTCGCCACTCGGGCCGACTGTCGCGGCGGGGATCCAGGCGGTGCCCCCGTTCAGCGGGTTTTGCACGTACAGGCGCGGGCCCGTTTGTGGCTGGAGCACCTTGAAGTAGCTGAACGCCTTAGCCGGGCCGAAGCTCGTCGCCCGGTTGTCTGGACCGGACCAGAGCTCGGTAGGAGTATGGTTCTGCACCCAGTACGGCGCGAATGCCTGCTCGCCCGGGGTAGCCTGGGCCGAGCGAATCGGCAGCAGCGGCACGGCAGCCGAGGCGAGCATCGCGATGAACGGTCGGCGACGGAATCGCGGCGCTGGGTGGGACATTCATCCTCCTGAATCGAGCCGGTAGACGCATGCTCCGGCCACACGCGGACCTTGCCGTGCCGTCATCTCTACGCCGACGCGACGAAGGGGTCCCCATGGTCGTAGCAAGAGGGTCCGCGGGTTTCACCTTGACCCTCTTTAGTATATCGACGGTCCTGTGCCCGTTTGGTAACGTCTGGGCAGCAATCAGTGGCGTGGGCTGCGATTGTGACTAGGAGATCGTCGCTCCGTCGCGCGGTTCGGAGCCTCTATCTGGGGAGGGTTCGGCGGGAGCAGGCGTATCAGCTCAACGCGGCGTCCGTCGAGCTGTTCGACGCGCAAGGTTCGGTCACGGACCTGGACCTCGTCGCCCACTTCCGGAATGCGGTCCAGGTTGGTCATGACCAGTCCACCGAGCGTCTCGACCTCCTCGTGAAGCTCCTCGTCGACGCGCAAGCCGGTCAGCTCCTCGAATTCGTCTATCCGGGTCAGCCCGTCCAGCAACACCGACCCGTCAGCCTCGATAGCGATCGACGGAATGGCCTCGGCGTCCTGGCCAATCGCGGGCTCCTCCTCGATCCTGCCAACCAGCGCCTCGACCAAATTCTCCAGCGTCACGATGCGGCGGTCCCACCGTACTCGTCGATCACGAGGGCGAGCTGCCGCCGCGATTCGCGCATGTCGTCCAGCAGGTCGTCGGCGGCCTTGGTTTCGGGCACCATCAGGATCGGGCGGAGCAGTTTCTGCAGGTCGAATGCCCCGTGTGGCTGCCGAATGGCTGCGAGGAGGTCGCGGACGTGAACAACGCCGACCACCTCGTCCAACGAGCCACGATAGACCAGTAGTCGATTGTGGGTGCTCTCCGCGGCCCTGTCCAACAGCTCATCGAGCGTGACGGTGATCGGGACGGCGTCAAGCTCGGTCCTGGGCGTCATCAACGCGCCGGCGGTCAGCTCACCGAACTGGAACGCGCGACTGGCAATCCGCGCCTCGGTTTCCTCCACGGTTCCCGCCTGGTGGCTCGCGTTGACCAACAGCCGAAGCTCCTCAACCGAGTGGACCATCTCATGCCCAGTCCCCGGCTCGAGCCCGAGCAGCTTGAGCACCGCGTTGCTGAGGGCGTTGAGCGCACTGATTGGCCATCGGAAGAGCTCGAGCAGCAGCCGCATCGGGCGCGCCACAAACATGGCAGTGCCCTCAGGACGCTGAAGGCCGATCAGCTTGGGGACTTGTTCGCCGAGCACAATGTGCATGGCGGTGATCAGGGCGAAGGAGATCCCGACCGCGATCGCGTGCGCGGCGGCCGGAGCAACCTGGCCGAGCGCGACTTCGATGGGCGGCTCGATCAGGTGGGCGATGGCCCGGCTCGCCGACCCACCCGAGGGCCAACGAGGCCATCGTGATCCCGAGCTGGCTGGCGGCGATGTAGGCATCCAGGTGGCCTACGACGTCCCGCGCTACCTTGGCAGAGCTATTGCCACGGGCCGCGAGCTCGTCCAGTCGAGAGTTTCGAACGGCGACGATGGCGAACTCGGTCGCGACAAAGAAACCATTCGCCAGCACCAGCGCCGCGACGGAGACAAGCCCGAGGACCGAGCCAAGATCCATGTTTCTTCATGATACCTGCAAGCTGCGCGCCAGCTTGGACAAAGCGACCCCGTGTCGGAGACGGCCAGCGCTAGAAGCCGTAGTTAGTCTCAACGGCGGAGGACTGGGCCGCGTAGTACGGCAGCATCTCGGCCGCCGTCGGTGCGGGCGCATAGAAGCTCCTCGCCATGCCGGGCGAGTTGTAGCTGGAGGTGCCATCCAGATGCTCAAGGCGTCATATGCCTCGCTATCAAGCTCGCTGTTCGTGAAGCAGGCTACGCGCCGGTGCAGCCGCTCTGGGTGGCACATGGCGTGCGATCCGGATCCGTAGGGACGGGGCGATGGCAAGCGGAAGCGTTGTTCGCAAACGGGTGAGCGTGCTGGTGAGCCTGGCGCTCCTAGCCGCGGTGGTGATGACGTTCTCGACCGGGTTCATCGCTGCCGCGCTCGACCTGAATCGGTTCGTCTACCACAAGTACGCTGCGTACGTGGCGATCGGATTTGCGCTTATGCACGTGGTGCTCCACTGGCGCAGCTTGCTGGGCCAGATCCGACGGTGGCTGCTCAGATTGTCTCCACCGGTATCCCCGGGCGCGGCGCGGCGCGGAGAGCAGCCGGTCAGCCAGGAAGGATCCCCAGCGCTCACCCGGCGCACCCTGCTGTGGCCTGGCCTCTCGCTGCTGGCGGGCCTCGGCGTGGGCTCGTGGGCAGCGAGCCGGGCCACCCCATCGATGCTGCACGAAGGCGATGACCTGGGGCAGGTCTACCACCAGTGGAGCAAGCCGACGTATTCGGGCCTGCTGCTGAAGTCTTTGCACGCTGGCGTGCAGCCATCGCCGTACAAGGAGTTCCCTGGCGTGCCGAAGGTGGCGCTGCCGGCGTTCCCCGAGCCGGGAGGGCCACCCCTTGAGCGCGTGATGCAGAGCCGCCGCTCGGTGCGAGAGTACGCGGAGCGCCAGGTCACGCTGGCGGAGCTCTCGCGACTGCTGCACTACAGCACTGGTATCACGGATCGACGCGATCCCACGCTGGCCTTCCGGTCCGTGCCGTCGTCGGGCGCGCTGTTTCCGATCGAGGTCTACCCGGTGGTGTTCGACGTGGAAGGGTTGGCGCCGGGCGTCTACCACTACGGGGTAGCGGAGCATCAGCTCTCACGGCTGCGAGAAGGGAACTTCCGCCGGGAGGTGTTCCAGGCAGCGCTCTCGCAGGAGATGATCCTGCGGGCTTCGCTGGTGTTGGTGCTGACGGGGCTGCACGAGCGCGTGCAGTGGAAGTACGTGGACCGCAGCTATCGCTACCTGATGCTGGAGGCTGGGCACCTGGGCCAGAACGTGTACCTGGCGGCGACGGGTATGGGCCTTGGGCCGTGTGGGATCGGCGCCTATTTCGACGACGACCTGAACCGATTGCTGGGCGTGGACGGGCACGACGAGGCGACCGTCTACCTGCTGGCGATCGGGGCCGCCGCCTGAGCGCATGTAAGGATGGTGGCTGAGCACTCCTAGCCGCGGCGCATCTCTTGGCCGATCTGACCTTCGACCGGCCGGGCTCGTCGTGGAGTATTCGGCACTTGGGCGGCGGTTCGCCCCAGTCCTCAAACTCAGTGGGTTGGGAGCGGTGTCTGCGTCTGGACGCCGTCGGTTCGACGACCGACAATGGGCACGGTGAGGCGACATGCCCGGAGGTGCCAGGTGCCGCAGCGTTCGATCGTGCTGGTGATGGACTCGATCGCCGAGATGGTCGAGGTGACGCGTCTGGCCGAGGCTGCCGGCTTCGACCTGGCCTGGGACTGGGAGTTCTTCAACAAGAACGCCCTGGTACGGCTGGCTGCGCTGGCGTCGGCGACGACCAGGATCGGCCTGGGGACTGGCATCGCGTACGCCTTCGGCCGCTCGCCGATGCTGACCGCCTCGGGCGCAGCCGACCTGGACGAGCTGTCAGGCGGACGGCTGGTCCTCGGACTGGGAACCGGCACCAAGCGGATGAACGAAGAATGGTACGGGATGCCGTTCGAGCATCCCGCTCCAAAGGTGGCCGAGCTGTGTCGCCTGCTCCGCCACGTCTGGGCCAGCGCGGGTGGCCCGATGCGCTTCCAGGGTGAGTTCTACAACCTGAGCATCCCACAGTACGTCCGCCCGGGCCAGGCCCGCCCGACGATCCCGATCTACCTCGCCGGCGTCAATCCGATCATGGTGCGAACGGCCGCCGAAGTGGCCGACGGACTAGTCGGCCACCCGATCTATCCGCGCTCCTACCTCCGCGACTACGTCCGGCCGGCAATCGACGACGGGCTGCGGCGGGCGGGCCGAGCGCGCGAGAGCTTCACGCTGGCGAGCTGCGTGATCGTCTCCGTCGGGCACGACCGCGAGCAGGCCCGGCGCGAGGCGCGCCAGCAGATAGCGTTTTACAGCACCGTCAGAACGTACGACCTGCTGCTCGACTCGGCGGGCTTCAGCCAGGAGAAGGATGCTATCCGGTTGGCGTTCAAGACCGTCGACGCGGCGCGGATGGCAGACGCGGTAAGCGATGAGATGCTCGCGGCGACGGCCGTGGCCGGCACGCCCGACGAGTGCCGTGAGCAGCTTGCCGTCTACGACAATCTGCTCGACCTGCCGATGCTCTACGCCCCGACGTTCGGCGTCGACCCGGGCCGCGTCCTGGAGAACCACCGCCTTATCGTCGAGACATTTGCCGACCGGTAGTCAGTGGTCAATAGACAAAGAAGTCGTCCAACCCAGTACCTACCGGCTGCTGGCAAGCGCATCACGGATCTGCTGCTTGCGCGGGAGCTTGCCCTCGGTGTGGTAGACCTCACGACCGCGCGCGTCGAACACGATGATCGTCGGGAGTTTCTGGATGCCGTAGCGCTCGTGCGCCTGCTCGCCGAGCGGCTCGGCGACGTTCAGGCGGATGACGCGAAGCAGCTCCTCTTCTAGCCCATCGACGATGGGCTGCGCCGTCAGCGACGCCCCTCAAGTGTCGGAGTAGATGAACAGCAAGGTCGGCGTGCCGTGGCCGATTGCCTGGAGGATCTGCTCCCAGTTGCCGACGCTGCTCTGGCCACCCCGCAGCTTACGCTGGACGGCCGCCATCCCCAGCCCGACGCCGGCCACGGCGAGCGTCGGCACGAGCCCTCCGAGCCGCGCCCCGGCCGCCCAGGCGCCAGCCATCGCCAATGCCGCGGTGATCACATAGGAATACTTGTTCAGTCGGTACAGCATCGCGACCTCCTCGCCTCGGTACCGGCTGCACCGCGCAAGCCGCGTGCCGAGCCCTATCGGGTAGTATTTCGAGCCAGTGGGACGCTGGGAGCACCGAGCGGGAATGTGGGCGACGGGCCCGGAGTGGTTAGCAGCGGCCTGCGCGGTGGTCATCGTCGGCTGCCTGCCGACGTGGGGCCCGGCGCCGTCCCCGCCGCCCTCACCGGCCGCCACGCAATCGCCAGCCGCTGCAGCGCCGACGGCGACGGCGCCCGTATCCTTGCCGATCGCGTCTCCGAGCGCCTCACCGTCGGCAGGCCCGGGGGTCAACAAGCGGGGAGTTCATCTGCTGCTGGACGATGGCGCCAGCCGCTGGCCGGCCGAGGTGTGGGCCGAGCACGTGGCCTGGGCCGCCCGCCTCGTCGGGCCCGGCGGTCACGTTGCGCAGCTCATACGCTCGGACGACCTCACCGGCGCGCACTGGCAGCCGTTCTTCGACGCGGTCGCCGCCGAGGGGCTGGTCCCGATCATCCGGCTGGCTACCTACAAGGACCCAATCAATCCGTGGTGGGTCCCGCCCACGCCCGATCCCGACGGGATCGGGTACCGCGTCAGAGCCGAGGAGTTCCGTGGCTTCATGGAGGGGATTGTCTGGCGTTCGGACCATGTCGTCGTCACGATCGGCAACGAGCCGAATCGCCCCGACGAGTGGGGCGGAGCGGCCGACCCGGCCGCCTACGCCCGGTATCTGCGCGACGTGGCCGAGGCGCTGCGGCGCGTCTCATCCGTCCGCGTCGTCATCCTGAATGCCGGCCTGGACGCCACGGCCCCCAGCACGGCTGACCCGGACAACCTGAGCTGGGACATCGAACGGTTCATGGAAGGCATGGCGACTGAAGTGCCGCGGATCTTTGACCTGCTCGACGGCTGGGCATCGCACGCCTATCCGCTCGGCCCCTTCGCCGAGCCGCCCTGGTTGCAGCAGTTCCGGATCGACGACGTGCGTCCTGAGGCGACGCCCCGCCCGAGGCCGCCGAGCGGGCTGCCGAACCGAGGCGTGAACGGCTATGCCTGGGAGCTCTGGAAGCTCGGCCAACTCGGGGCGGGCCGCGCATTGCCGGTCTACGTCACCGAGAGCGGTTGGCGCCACAGCCGCAGCCAGGCGCAGGACTCGCTCGACGCTGGCAACGCGACCCTGGAGGACGAGCTGGTGGCCGAGTACGTCGGGCTGGCATTCGACGGCTCCGGCACGCCCGAGTTGACGCGCGGGTGGACGCCCTGGAACGACGACCCGCGCGTCGTGACGGCGGCGCTGTTCTCGCTGGCCGGCAAGCCGGAGCACTGGGGCCACACAAATCTGGTACTGGTCGACGTCGTCGGGCGGATCGTCGGCGCCTATCCGGTCGCCGACCGGCTGGCGCGGGTCCGGCTGGGCACAGCGTCCCGGTAACTCAATCCAACAGTAACGCCGACTGACCAACCACGCCCGGGGCACGCGGCGCCGACGGCGGCGGGGCGCCGGGGTCACGCTCAGGCTGGATCGGACCGCCGCCCCAGGCCGGGGAACGAGCGCTCGATCGGCTCCCAGCTTCGGCCGTCGCGGAGGTAGCGGTCGGCGCGCAGCAGAGCGATGACGGCCAACGCATCGGAGATCTGGCCGTTCAGGGCCATTCCGACGGCCTCGGCCAAGGGCAGCCGTTGGAGCCGCAGCTGCTCCGTCCCCTCCGGCTGAGCCTCGCCAAGCGCCAGCTCTTCGGCCAGGAAGATGGCGCCAACCTCATCGGTGACCGAGTTCGACAGGTGCGCCTCGCCCAGGTACGTCCAACGCGCGGCCGTGATTCCGGTTTCCTCCAGCAGCTCGCGCCGCGCGCTGTCCACGGGCGGCATCTCTTTGGAGGCGCCGCCCTCGGGGACCTCCCAGGAATAGTGGTCGAGGGTGTAGCGATACTGGCCGACGAGGAACGTGTCGCCGTTGGCTGTGAGCGGCACCACGGCGACCGCCCAGGTTTTCATCTCGACCACGCCGTACGTGCCGGGCTGGCCGTCTGGGCGGATGACGTCGTCCTCGCGGACCCTGATCCACGGGTTGTCGTACACCTCGCGGCTGCCGCGGCGCGTCCAGGGGTTGCGCATCCACGCCATGCAGGTCTCCCGCGCCCATCATAGGCGACGCGTCGGTGGAGTCCGCCCACGCGAGCGCCCGGCCCTTCGGTCCACTCCACCCCTGTATACAGATTGCTCTGCTCATGTCCTCTAACGTCGACGGCATCTCGCCATGCGCGGACTGGCACTGCCGGTGTTAGCCATCGCGCTTATGGGCAACCACGATGAGACGCTCACTGTCCGCGGTGTACGGGGCGAGGTCGTACGAGCCGTAGAGCGCCTCGACACCGAAGCCTGCCCGCTCCAGCAACAGCTCCAGCTCGAACCGTCCGAAGTACCGGAGCGCCAGGTCGGCCACCTGGCGAGCAACCGTGCCGTCTTCGCGGACGACGTCGTACATGTACGTGAAGTGGTCGACCTGGCCGGCCAGGTCGGTGCTGGCACGACAAACCCCCCCCCGCCCACATTATCTAGGCTCGCAGCNAACCCACACCACCCTCTCCCAACCCCCCTCCAACGATCCCTTGCTCAATGGTCGGCCGCTCGCCCGGGTCGAGGCCACTGGCCGGCCCGGTGCTGCGAGCAGAGCTCAATGGTCGGCCGCCTGCCGTCCGGTGCTGGAGGAGCAGCTCGTCCGGAGCGTCACCTCCACGGCGGTTGCCGTTGTCGACGTCGAGCACGACTAACCCGCCGCCGGCCAGATGATCTCGGATGCAAGCGAGCGCGGCGAGCTGGTCCGAGCGGCGCTCAAGTAGGCCGAAGGAGTCCAGCGCGACGAACGCCAGGCGGAACCGCTCGCCAAGGGCTAGGTGGCGCATGTCCGCCTGGTGCAGCTGGGCCTGACCCTCGAGCCCCTCGCGGGCCAACGCTCGCCGGGCAGCGTCGAGCATCGGACCAGAGGAGTCCACGCCAACCACGCGGACGCCCTCTCGGATAAGCGGCAGCAGCAGTCGTCCGGTCCCGCACGCCAGCTCCAGGACCGGCCCACCGGTCCGCCTGGCGAACCCGAGATACATCGCCACGTCGTCCTCGAAGCCGGCGTGTTCCCAATCGTAGTACCGCGCCAGGACGTCAAAGGGGTTCGACTCGGACATCGGCGGCGATTATAGATGTGAGACAATTCCAGTCAGAGCAAGCGCCCTGCGTGCGCGCGCTCCCGTCGAGGGGAACGGGGCGGACGCGGTGCTCCGCTACGCGGGATCGAGGATTTCTTGTGCGCATACTTGCGATCGACGTCGGCACTGGCACCCAGGACATCCTGCTATTCGACGGCGGGCAGGAGGTCGAAAACTGCCTCAAGATGGTCATGCCGTCGCCTACAGTCGTCGTCGCCGAACAGGTGCGCGCGGCAACCGAGCACGGCTGCCCGATCCTACTCGAAGGGGTCACAATGGGCGGAGGGCCGAGTCACTGGGCGGCGATGGACCATGTCCGCGCCGGCCACGCGGTCTATGCGACACCGGATGCCGCCCGGACGTTCGACGACGACCTCGCCGGCGTGGCCGAGATGGGCATCACGGTCGTCTCGGACGACGAGGCCGCGGCGCTGGGCAGCCGCCCTGACGTCGAGCGGGTGAGGCTGCGGGACCTGCGAGTGGACGCCGTCCGCGCGGCGCTCCGCGCCTTTGGGGCAGACGACCGCTGGGATGCGCTGGCAGTGGCCGTCTTCGACCACGGCGCCGCCCCAGCCGGCTACAGCGACCGCGTTTTCCGCTTTGACTACCTCGCCGAGCGTCTCCGCGAGGTCGGCGGCGGCGGAGCGAGCATCGCCCAGGTGCTGGCGTCGTTCGCTTACCCGCGCTCGGCGATTCCGTCGGGCATGACCCGCCTCCGCGCCGTCGCAGACAGTCTGGACGAAGACGTGCCGGTCTTGCTGATGGACACCGCGCCGGCCGCCGTCCTTGGCGCGTTGGAAGACCCAGAGGTGGGCGGCCGCACGGAGCTGATCGTGGCCAACGTCGGCAACTTCCACTGCCTGGCGTTCCGCATGCGAGCAGGACGGATCGTCGGACTGTTCGAGCACCACACCGGCGAGCTGACGAGCGAGGAGCTCGAGAGGTACATTGACAAACTGATCGCCGGCACGATCACCAATCAGGAAGTGTTCGACGACATGGGCCACGGGGCGCTGATGCTCGAGGCACCGGTCGTCGACGGCGCGGGCTCCGAACCTCGCGGGCATGCGTCAGACGGGTCCCAGCGTGCGCCGTTCCTGGCGATCACCGGACCACGGCGCGGACTGTTGCGGGGCTCTCGGCTCGAGCCGTACCTCGCGGTCCCACACGGCGACATGATGCTGGCGGGTTGCTTCGGCCTGCTTCGGGCCTACGCGGCGCACGACACACGCATCGCCGAGACGGTCGTCGCGCGCCTCGGGCCACCGCTTGCTTGATCCAGCTGCGATCAGACTTCCGCGCGGCTAGACCGCCGGGGAGGACCCCGTCCCGTGACGCCCGGTCGACTCAACCGAATCGCGCCTGATCATCCGCGTCTCCGGTGTGCGTCCTGGCACTCACGAGGCTTGCGGGCCGGTGGCAGTGGGGAATGGAGTGGAGCGGCGGCGCTGAACGGATTAGCCTCCCCGTCCCTCGGCCACTGGCTCCTGGTTGGGGGCTCCTGGGGCCCCGCTCTTGGGCGTCATCCACCACTTCCAGAAGTGGTGGACCGGACCGTGTCCGTGGCCGATGGGGTACGCATGCTCGATCGCCAGGGTGAGATACTCCTTGGCGCCACGGACCGCGTCCTCGAGTCCGAATCCGCGGGCGAGCAGCGCGGCAATCGCCGAGGCGAACGTATCGCCGGTCCCGTGGGTGCTCGTCGTCACGATCCGGCGGCCTGGAATCTCGAGATGCTGTGCGCCGTCGAAGAAGACGTCGATCGGCTCACCCTGCCGATGACCACCTTTGACAACGGCGCAGCCGGCCCCGAGGCGGACGATCGCCTCGGCAGCCACGCGCATCTCGTCGAGCGTCTGGACCGAGCGCCCAACGAGCACCTCCGCCTCTGGAAGATTCGGAGTGACGACCGTCGCGAGGGGGACGAGCTCCTCGCGGAGCGCGGCGACCGCGTCCTCGCGCAGCAGGCGGTCTCCGCTCTTGGCAACCATCACCGGATCCACGATGAACGGGCGGATGCCGCGCTCGCGGACCCTAGCGGCGACGACGCGCACCAGAGCAGAGCTCGCGAGCATGCCGGTCTTGGCCGCGTCGACACCAATGTCGGCGACGATGGCATCGATCTGGGCGGCGACGATCTCTGGCGGCAGCTCGAACACCGCCGTGACGGCGCGGGTGTTCTGGGCGGTGATCGCCGTCAGCGCAGACATCCCGAACACCTCGAGCGCGGAGAACGTCTTGAGGTCGGCTTGGATGCCGGCCCCACCGCCGGAGTCCGATCCGGCGATGGTGAGTACGGTCGGTACGCGCTCCATACTCATCCCGCGTCTACGAGGTCCTCACGACCCTTGCAACGCCTTCGCGACGACGCGCAGGCGCTCGACGCCGAGGCGTGGACTGGTCAGGACCGGCACACTCCGCCCACCGACCTCGAGCGTCTCGGCCCCGCCGAGCGCCCGCGCCATCGAGGCTTGCGCGAGCACGATCGCGTCGACGCGCGCGGCCAGTGAGCGCAGCGCGTCCATGACCAGGGTGTCGTGGCGCTCCGCGTCTCCCGAGCGGAGCGCCTGGAACGCGCCCTCGGCCAGCTCAGTCACGACCTCGACCGGCCGGCCGGCGTGAGCGCCCGCCCTGCAGACCAGCTCGGCGGTTGGCTCGAGGGTGGTCGACAGCGTCGCGGCCACGCCGATGCGACGGCCGAGGGCGACCGCACGGCCGGCCATCGCCTCGTCGATCCGCAGGACCGGCACGGCGAGATCGTCGGCCAGCCCGTCGGCGGCCGGCCCGACCGACGAGCAGGTGAGCACGATCAGGTCCGCACCGTCGGCACGGGCTTCAGCGGCGCGGGCTCGGAAGCGCGCCCGCACGTCGTCGGTCAGGCGTCCGGCGGCGATGGTATCGCCGAGCAGGCCCTCGTCGACGACGTGGCGCGTCGCGGCCTCGGGCAGCAGCTCGGCGCACAGCTCGCCGAACAGCGCTTCATTGCTCTGGACGGTGTGGATCATGACGACGTTCGGCATGCAGGACCTCCCGGACCATAGGCTACCATGCTGGTAGAGCGACCGGTGTGGTGGTGTGGCCGGCCTGGCGGCGTGATGAGACACGACATGGGCAGCGGCTTCGACCTGCTCGTCGAGCGGGGCTTCGTCTCCCAATCGTCGAACGACGATGGGCTCCGCGCGGCGTTGCGCGAGCCGACCACGCTGTATCTGGGGATCGACGCGACGGCGGCCAGCCTCCACGTCGGCCACCTGGTCACCGTGATGATGCTAGCCCACCTCCAGCGGGCCGGCCACCGCCCGATCGCGCTGGTCGGCGGCGGCACGACGATGGTCGGCGATCCGTCCGGCCGGACCAAGATGCGCCAGCTCTTGACGCGGGAGGAGATCGCCCGCAATGCCGAGAGCATCAAGGCGCAACTGAGCCAGTTCGTCGACTTCAGCAACGGGCGAGCGTTGATGCTGGACAACGCCGATTGGCTGCTCCGCCTGCAGTACGTCGACTTCCTGCGGGAGATCGGCCGTCACTTCAGCGTCAACCAGCTCTTGCAGCACGAGACGTACCGCGAGCGCCTTCAGAGCACTGGCCTCAGCTTCCTCGAATTGAACTACGTACTGCTTCAGGCGTACGACTTCCTCTACCTGTATCGCGAGCACGGATGTCGGCTGCAAATTGGTGGCGGCGATCAGTGGTTCAACATCCTGGCCGGCGTCGAGCTGATCCGGCGCGTCGAGGGCGGCGCGGCGTTCGCGCTGGTCGCGCCACTGCTGACGACGGCCTCGGGGGCCAAGATGGGCAAGACCGCGGAGGGGGCGGTCTGGCTCTCGGCTGCCCAGACACCGCCGTACGACTTCTACCAGTTCTGGATCAACACCGAGGACGCCGATGTCGGCCGCTTTCTGCGGCTGTTCACGTTCCTGCCACTGCACGAGATCCGCCGCCTCGAATCGCTCACGGGCGCCGAGCTGCGCAGCGCCAAGGAGGTGCTCGCCTTCGAGGTCACGCGCCTGGTCCACGGCGAGCGCGAAGCTGAGCGTGCCACGGCGTCCTCGCGCGCGGCGTTCGCCGTCGACACGGTGACCCTGAGCGAAGCCGCGGAGGTTGCCCTGTCCCTTTCCACGGCGCAGCTCGCCGGGGGCGTCGAAATCGACGAGCTCGCGGTCTCAGCAGGACTCGCGGCGTCGAAAGCCGAGGTCCGGCGCCTCGTGAAACAGGGCGGCGTCTCTCTCAAGCACGCCGGTGAGGGCGCTGGCCATCGCGTGAGCGATCCGCATCACCGGCTGACTCAGGCCGACTTCGAGCCTGACGGCTTGCTGCTGCTGCAGGTTGGCAAGAAGCGCCGGCGCTGGATCGCCGCCACGGCATAGGCGGGCAACGAGGTCTCCCCGTTGGAGGCCGGCGCCGTGACAGCGAGGTGATCACGACTCTGGGTGACCGAAACGTTAAATTCGTTCGTGGAAGCGCGGAAATTGCTTTGCACGTGTCTAAGTTTGTGGTATTGTACGCATCGGTATTCGGGGTCTCATCACACTCGGAGGTCGGGTACATGCCCACGTTGCGCGCGCTCTCGGTGGTGGTAACGGCGTTGGTCCTGGCGGCTTCGCCGTTGTTCGTACAAGGCGCGGGCACGCCTGACCGTGGCGGCGCGGCATACGCGGCCGTGGCCAGCTCCCCGCTGCTCGACAACGGCAACGACAACGACGCCGACGGTGCCGAGAACGATAATACGGACGAGTTCGAAATTGAGGGCCAGGTTCTGGCGGTGCAGTGCCCAGCGGTCCGCGGGCAGACTGAAGATCGCGGCGTCGCCGCGGCCTGTGCCAACGTCGCTGAAGGGGTTGTGATCCCCGCCATCAACCTAGGTTCCAACCCGCCGGACATCTACGTCCACAACGTTGACGGCGCGGTGCGCGTGATCTTCAACAATGCTGCCGACGTGCCGAGCGTCAACGAGGGTGACTACGTTCGCATCGACGGCCGGCGCATCACCGAGTTCCTCTTCGAGGCTCGGGGCAGCGATGTAGAAGTCGACGACGACGGCGACGACAACGGCGACGACGGCGACAACGGCAACGATAACGACGACGGCGACAACGGCAACGATAACGACGACGGCGACAACGCCAACGATAACGACGACGGCGACAATGACAATGACGACAATGACAATGACGACAATGACAATGACGACAACGACAATAACTGACGCCGCGCAGGCGTAAGCCTGTGGATTGGGAGGCGGGCCGGCGACGGCCCGCCTCTTTCTCTATGCTGGTTGGGCACGCCTGT
>JAUJPG010000102.1 GCA_030447245.1 Chloroflexota bacterium
GAGGTAATCGTCACGTTGCCGCACGACCTGCAGCGGCCCTCGGCTCGAACGACAGCGCGGCCCGTGCCGTCCCGCTTCAGCGTCCTCGCGGTCGTCCCTTTGCCGCAGCGGCAGAGTAGTTCCCTGTGGCCGTTTGCGACCCAGTCTCGGTAGCCGTCGATCGGCACCCGCACCTTGTCGCGCTTCTTGACCTGATTGCGACTGCTTTCTCGCTCAGCATGGCTTGCGATGTGGATGTTCTCGACAACACCGAGCGGACGTAGGCGCCGGCGCAGATCCTGGGAGTGGAGGCCACCATCGGCGGTCAGGATGATCAGCTTGTCCTGATCGAGCTTGGGGGCGACCTCGGTCGCGAACTCGTCCTCGATCATCCGAATTGCCGTCGACCTTTCCGAGTCGTTGATCGCGGTCACCGGGCCGGCAAGGGGGAGACCGCTTGAGCTGATCAGCGGCATCAGGTTGAACCCGTGGCCGTGGGTCCGCCAGGGCATGTTCTTCGAAGGCGGGACCCAGCCGCCATCCGCGCAGGTGACATCGTCGGCGTTCTTAACTCGTCCGTTGCCGTCGCGGACCGGACAGGTGTAGTGGGTCAGCACGTGAGTGCCATCGAGGTAGAGCGTCCTCGCCTCTTCGCGCATCGCCGGGTCTTCGAGATGCTCGTCGCGGAAGCGCTCAAAGAGCTTTCTGTAGATCTCAAGGCGGCGACTTTCGCCGAAGCGCTTACGGTGGCGCGACATCGACGCTTCCGACGGAATGCCGTCTGTCAGGCGCATGACCCGTCGTCCGGCGTTGCGGGGGCGATCGAAGCCGAGGATCCGCCGCGTCGCGCTGTGCCGGTCTGAGGCGAGCAGGTTCCGGGCCAGACGGAAGTCCGGCAGGCCGCAGACGCGCTGGAACAACAGGACCGACTCGAGCTCCTCTGAGCTATAAAGGCGCTGCGGCCCACGCTTCGTCCGCTTGCGGTCAGGACCGTCAATTTCGTCAAGGACGGGCCGCATCACCTCTCTCCAGGCTTTTGAGTCGAGGATCAGCTTGGCGATCCGGCCCTCATCAAGGTCGGCTAGCTCTGGGCGGCACTTGGCATAGGGGACAGGAGTCGAGTCCAGCGGCTTCGGCAGGCTTGCTCCCCAGCGTGAGCGGCGCTGAACACTTGGCCGGTTGGCCGTCGCACGAGAGGTACCCGAGCGCTGATTGGAAAGAGGGGCCACTGACATGGCCCCCTTCCAATAGGGCAAATTTTCCGGCCGACCGGAGCGGGCCACGACGCAACGGGAGCGAGCGAACGTTGGTCATGCCGCCTTGCGACGGCCTGAAATCGCCGGGCGTAGGTGCCAGCGATCGAGGTCTCGAAAACCGTTATGGGCCTGATTGGTCCATCGAGGGTTCGAATCCCTCCCCCTCCGCTCGGCCCCCGTAAGAGCCTGAACAGACGGAGTTTCTCCGCCGCCAGCCCGCCCGATCCGAGGGAGCGAACGCGGAGGTCATACAATCATCGGGCGCCAGAGCTACATGTGTCGGAGTGCCCGCCGCCGCCCGCCGTTGGCTCGCGGCAGCCGAGGCTGGCATCGTGCGCACCCGCTCGGGCAACCCCTACAAGCCCTCGGCCCTGCGCGCCTACGAGCAGGCCCTGCGCACGAAGCGCCTGCCCACAAGCTCTCAGGCGTGACCCGCAGCAGGGTCGCCGCGCCGAGCAGCAGGATGAAGAAGAGGGCCGCCGCGCTCAGCATGCGCCCGGCCGCCCGACTTCAGGGGTCGAAACCGCCTTTCCGCGCCACTTGGCGAGAGCTGACGATCGCGCGCCAATCGCGCGCCAATCGCGGCCGATACCCGCGGCGTGCGAGCGTGGCCCGGGCGCGTCGCCGCGGTGCTCGGGTCAGGAACGCTCGAGGACGGCATCGCCGCTCCGATCTGCGACCGCGCCGGCTCCGACCACCGAGCGGTCGTGCGATGCATACGCGGTGGTGCTTCGCCAGCGCCAGGACCCTCGCACTGAAAGGGCTGCGTGCCAAAGCCCCAGGTCTCGTCCACGAAGACGGCGGTCCAGAGTGAGGCCACTCCGTCGGCGTACTCGCGGGCGAATCTGCGCACCTGGAACCGATGGCCCTGATCGCTCATCTCACCTGTACGGTCGCTTCGACTTCAACCGGGCTATCGAGCGGCAGCGCGGCCACGCCCACCGCAGCACGGGTGTGGACCCCGGCGTCCCCGAGGACTTCCGCGATCAGCTCAGATGCGCCGTCGGCGACGGCGGGCTGCTGCGTGAACGCCGGGGCGCTGGCGACGAACACCGTCAGCTTGACGACCCGGACGACCCGGTCGAGTCCCCCGAGGGCATGGTTAAGCTGGGCGAGGACGTTGAGCCCACACTGGCGCGCGCATGCCCTCGCGGTGTCGGCATCGACCTCTAGGCCTACCTTCCCGGTGGCGATCAGGCCCCTGTCTCCGTCCACGGCGATCTGTCCGGCCGTGTACAGGAGATCTCCCGCGGAGATCGTCTGCGCATAGGCCCCCGCACTCCCCGGAGCGGGTGGCAGGGTGATACCTAGCTCCTGAAGTCGTTGCGCCGGGTCGGTGGCCATCGTTCCTACGTCAGCGCGCGGGACTGGGCGCCGTCGAGCGAGACGGTGGTCCCGCTGATGTAGGAGGCACGGTTCGAGCACAAC
>JAUJPG010000103.1 GCA_030447245.1 Chloroflexota bacterium
AACGCAACCTCAGCGATTTCAAACCGGCCTGGCTCGCGCTGCGCGCGATCGCGCGGATGAAGCCGAACAGACCTGGCCCCAAACCCGGCACGGGCGCGAAGTACCCGACCCCCGAAGTGTGGTGCGCCGCCCTGAACGAGAAGGTCCGCCCGAAGAAGACGCGCCTAACCGCGGACGACACAACGATCGCGGGCTGGCTCGGCATCGGCACAACCACGCTGTACGACAACATGCGGGACTGGGGTCCGAGGACGCTCGACGACATCCGACAAGGGAGGTTCTGAAAAGAGCAACTCCGAGGGTTGCGTCGCTAATTGACGGAGTGCAGGCTATCTGGTAACGGGAGGTGCGACGTGCCGCGAGGGCTCTACGTACCGCTACCAGAATCCGAGCGAGAGGCCCTATTCGACCTCGCCGATCGCGAGTGGCGACGGCCGGTCGACCAGGCCATCAAGCTCATTAGCGACGGTCTCCGACGCGAAGCCGCCCTGCCGACCGATGACCGACTGACCGGCTCGCCAGCCGCCGCCGAGGCGCGGTAGGATGGCCAGCAATCACATAGCAGAAGCCCGCATCCCCGAGCTTGGCGGCCGAAGGGACACGGGCTTCGAAAGGAACTGCTGTGGGAAGCATACCACGCGCGGTTAGCGTTGGCATGTCCAACCCCGATCCAGCGACGCTGATCGCTGCGCTCGCCTGCAACGGGCCGTGCTGCGCGAAAGCGGTTCGGCTTGGCCGCGGCGAGATCCACTGCGTAGGACCAAACCACCCGAACGGGGATCGCAAGCCGTCGCTCAGCGTGAGCCGTGGAGCCACTCAGCCCACGGTCTTTCACTGCAAGAGCGGTGGCTGCAGCCAAGACGAGATCATCGCCGAGCTGCAGGCGCGGGGTATCTGGAGCCGTCCGTCTGAGCAGCGGGAGCGGGTCGTCCCGTTCCGGCGCGATCGGCAGCCAGTACGGGTGACTGTCTACCAGATCAAGAACGGCGAAGGCGTGGTCGAGGCTGAGCACGTCCGCGAGGACTACGACAGCGGGGACAAGGCGCTGCACTGGCGCCGCTCGGACGGCACCCTCGGCCTGGGCGGCAGAAAGGCGAGCAGCCTGCCACTGTTCGGCGCCGAGCTGCTCGCCGGCCTGCCTGACGGTACACCCGTCGTCGTGTGCGAGGGGGAACCAGCGACGGACGCCGCTCGGCAGCTCGGCTTGGTCGCGGTCGGGACGGTCACCGGCGCTGCCAACACGCCGGATGACGAGGCTCTCCGCCAGCTGGTGCGCCTCGATCCCGCCCTGTGGGCGGATCACGACGACGAGGGCCGCGGTCACATGCGACGCATCGCCGAGCGAGTGCGGGCCTTAGGCGGCAAGCCGCGCCTGCTCCGCTGGGACGGCGCCAGCGAGAAGGGCGACGACGCAGCCAACTTCCTCGAGCGGGGCGGGACACCTGACGAGGCCGCAACGCTGGTAGCTACCGCGGTGGTGTTCGACCCGCGGCTGGAGCGTCTGGCCGGGCTCGGTCTGATGACGGCTGACCACCTGATGACGCTCGAGCTGCCCGAGCCCAAGTGCGTGATCGAGGGCATCGTCGCCGAGGGATTGAACCTCCTAGGCGGCAAGAGCAAGATGGGCAAATCCTGGAAGCTCCTGGGCTCCTGCGTGGCGATCGCCAGCGGCGGCAAAGACCTCGGCAAGATCGCCACGGAAGAGGGCGACGTGCTCTACCTGGCACTCGAAGATCCGCCCCGACGGGTCCAGGAGAGGCTGGGTGCACTGCTTCAGGGCAGGCCGGCACCGAAGCGGTTGACGATCGCTACCGAGTGGCCGCGTGGCGCCGAAGGGATCGCCGCCATCGACGCCTGGCTAGACCTGCATCCCGAGGCCCGCATGGTCGCCATTGACACCTGGCCGAAGTTCCGGGCACGCCGAAGCGGCCGGAACGGCGATCCGTTCCAGGAGGACTACGACGCCGCGGCCGAGATCAAGGCATGCGCCGACCGTCACGGCGTGGCAATCGTCGTTGTCATCCACCTGCGAAAAGCGATCGCCGATGATTGGGTCGACCAGATCAACGCCACGTCTGGCGTCGCCGCGGCGGCCGATGGGATCGCGGTCCTCCACCGTGAGCGAGGCAGCGCCGACGCCGTCCTGAAGGTCACCGGGCGCGAGCTCAACGATGCCGAGTTGGCCTTGCAGTGGGACACCGCGGCGAGCGGCTGGGTTCACGTAGGCGAGGCTCAGGAGTACCGCCAGTCTCGCGAGCGGCTCCAGATCATCCATGCGGTCGGGGAGCTGGGCGGGAGTGCCACCCCGACCGACGTGTCGATGATCCTCGGGATCAAGCTCGAGGCCGCCAAATCGCGCATGTGGCGCATGTCAAGAGACGGCACTCTGGCCGTCGAAAAGGGCCGTTACTCTGTTCACGGAGTGCAACCGGCGCAACCCAAGCAACCGGCGCAACCCGTGCAACCCGTGCAACCGGATGACGGTAACTCGGTTGCAGAGAGCGATCCGGTTGCACCTGCGAACGGACATGCAACCGGGCTGACCAGGAGTCCGGTTGCACCGGTTGCACCGGTTGCACCCTGGCGCTGTCCACGTCCACCCTGCCGCGCCTTCGAGCGGGA
>JAUJPG010000104.1 GCA_030447245.1 Chloroflexota bacterium
GCTTTTGCCACGTGAAGGACGTGGTGAGGGCCCTGTGCGATCTGATGAGTCGGGAAGATCTCGCCGGCGAGGTCTTCAACATCGGTTCCACCGAGGAGATCTCCATCCTCGACCTTGGACACCGGGTGCGCGAGGCGGCAGATTCGGAGTCCGAAGTGAGCCTGGTGCCCTACGACGACGCCTACGAGCCGGGCTTCGAAGACATGCCGCGGCGGGTCCCGGACGTCTCCAAGATCGAACGCGTCCTCGGGTGGAGTCCGACGCGAGACCTCGACGAGATCCTCGACGACGTAATCAGGAGCGAACGCCAGGGGGGTCTCGAGTTCTCCGCCGCAGAGCTCATCTGAGCGTACGTCGAGGCCTCGGTACCTGGACGCGTCGCCTGACGGCTGTGAGGTGAGTAGCATCACGACCTTCGTTTGCACGCCGTGCGGGTGGCGCCGAGAGGCTGGCATTGGAAGCGCACCAGGATGGAAACCAGGCGTGCCCCTTGCAGATATCAACGTGTGCGGTTGCGGTGAAGGGAGGGCGGCTTGCCGGACGAAGCCCGCCTGACCTTCGCCTTTGCGCTGGCGCTCGGGGCCTCGCTGGCGGCCACGCCGGTCGCGATCGCCGTGGCCGGGCGGATGGGCTTCCAAGATCGACCGCTGGGCTACAAGGGTCACGCGGCCCCGACGCCGTACCTCGGTGGCGCGGCGGTCGTGGCCGCATTTCTGTTGGCCGGCGTGACGTTCGGAGGGGAGGTCTCTCGCCTGTCACCCATCGTCATCTGCGCGTTCGGAATCTGGTGCCTCGGTACACTCGACGACAGGCTCAGCCTGTCACCGGGGCTGCGGCTCGCGTTCGAGTTCGCCGCTGCCTCCGCGTTGTGGGCCACCGGTCTCGGATGGTCCCTCTTCGAGTCGGATGGGCTCGACCTGCTGGTTACGAACCTGTGGGTCGTCGGCCTGCTGAACGCCTTCAACCTCATGGACAACATGGACGGCGCCGCTGCCACCGTCGGCGCGGTGACGGCGATGGCGACCGGGGCGCTAGCGTGGATCCAGGGCGATGTCGAGCTCGCGATCCTGTGCATCTGTATGTCAGGGGCCTGTCTCGGGTTCCTCCCGTACAACCTCGCCGGGCCGGCGCGGATCTTCCTCGGTGACGGAGGGAGCCTCCCGGTGGGCTTCGTGGTGGCGGCCACGATTATGGCGCTGCCGGACGGCGACGGTACGGCCCTGCCGGTACTGATGGCGGCAGTCATCCTCGCTGGGCTTCCGCTCGTAGACACGGTGCTCGTGATGGTCTCGCGCCGGCGCGCCGGTGTCCCGCTGCTAGCCGGCGGCCGCGACCACATGACTCACCGCCTGGCTTCGCGGCTGGGCTCGCCGAGAACGGTGGCCCTCACCCTCGGAGCTATACAGGCCTTGCTGGGGGCCGTCGCGATCGGCGTGATCGAGCTGGGGGAGGGCTCGATCGTCTCGGCGTGGGCCATCTGGTTCGTGGTCGCCTGCGCAGCCGTCGTCGTGCTCGAGACGCGCTCGTGGGCGCCCGACCGAATCAGCCCGGCGCCGACGGTCGAGGGTGCTGATTTGAAGAGGACCGGTGGTGAGCGGCGCCGGTGGATTCAGCGCTCGCCGACGCTGGTGGAGGGGGCGGTAATCGTCTTCATCCCCGCAGTCTGCGGATTGAGTCCAGCGTTGTTTGGCTTCTATCGCCTGTCCGTTTGGGGGCCGGTGGCGCTGTTCGTTCTGGCTGCGCTCTTGGGCCTCGTGATTGCCCGGCCGGCCGCCCCGCGCGCTTCGGCCTTGGTGGCGGTTGGCGGACTCGTGTTCCTCTGGCTGTGGTCGCTGGTGTCCATCCAGTGGGCGGAATCGGCCGACCAGGCGCTTATCGATGCGAATCGCTGGTTGCTCTATGCGGCGCTCTTTGCGGTGCTGGTGCTGCTACTTCGCGACGACCGCTTGGGCGTGCTGCTGGTGGGTGCGGCCACCATCGCCGTCGCGGCCTTCGGCCTGTACCTATGTGTGCGCCTGCTGGCCCCCGGCGCCGAGGAGCTCTTCCTGCAGCGACGGCTGTTCGATCCGCTCGGATACGTGAATGGCCAGGCGGGATACCTTCTGCTCGGGCTCTGGCCGCTCGTCGCCCTCGCGGAACGAGCGCGCTCGCACGTCCTATCCGGAGCCGCGGTGGCGCTTGCGACCCTCCTGGTAGGGCTGACGCTCCTCAGTCAGACGCGCGCGGTCCTGCCGGCCGTCATCGTCAGCGCGATCGTGCTGGTGGCCCTTCTTCCCGGGCGGCGCCGGCGACTGTGGGTGTTGGTGGCGATAGCCGGAGGAGTCGCCGTCGCCGCGAAACCGTTGCTGAACGTCTATGAAAGCGGCGCGGCTGCTCCTGACCCAGAGGCCATCCGGACTGCGGTCATGGCGCTGCTGGGGGCCGTGCTGCTGGCCGGAGTGGCGTGGGCGCTTGCCCGGCGGGTCTGCATGCGCGCGGCGGAGGCGCGGCCACGTCAACTTGGCATGGCCTCGGGAATCGCGCTGGCCGGGATTGCGGCCGTGCTCCTGATCGGTGGGATCGTGGCGGTCGGCGACCCCATCGGCAA
>JAUJPG010000105.1 GCA_030447245.1 Chloroflexota bacterium
CGCGGATCTCGCGCACCGGCGCCCCGCCGTCCGACTGGGGCGAGCCCTGGCCCATGTACTTGATCGCGTTGTCGACGAGGTTCTGGAACACCTGCCGCAGGCGCGCCCGCTCGCAGAACAGCAGCGGGAACGGCGTGTCGGCCACGAGCGAGATCTCGCGCTCGCGCAGGTCGTTCTCGAACAGCTCGCCGAGTTCTGAAATCATCGGCGCGACCTCGACCGGCTCCGACTTCTGCCGCCGGGTCTTGATCCGCGACAGCTCGAGCAGCTCGGTGATCAGGTCGGTCTCGACCTCGACGTTCTTCTGGATGCGCTCGAGCCGGTGGACGATGTCCTCGTCGAACCGGTCGCGGTACTTCATCAGGAGCATCGTCGCCATGCCGGAGATGTTCCGCAGCGGCGCGTTGAGGTCGTGGCTGACGGCGCGGAGGAAGTCTTCCTTCTCGGCGATCTCGCTCTGGAGCCGGCGGTTGGCCGTCTCGAGCTGGGCGGTGCGCTGCACGACCTTCTGTTCCAGGTCCGCGTTGGCGCGCTCGAGGCTCGCGTTGGCCTCGCCCAGCTTGCGGTTGGCCGTCTCCAGGTCCTGCTGCTGCTGGCGGACGCGGACCACCATCTCGTTGAACGAGCGGGCGAGCGTGCCGATCACGTCGGAGCGGTGGATCGCGACCTGCGTGTCGAGGTCGCCGGCGGTGATGCGGTGGGTCGCGTCGACGAGCTCGCGGATCGGCAGGAAGATGCGGTGGATCAGGCCGTAGACGAGCGGGAAGCAGACCAGCGAGACCGTCGCGCCGATCAGCACGAGCATCTGCGTCGCCCGGGTCAGGTGGGCCTCGTCGTGCGCCTGCGAGAAGCAGACGCGGACGTAGCCGATCACCGGCGGCGCGGGCGACCCGCCGGGCCGGCGGGACGCCGGCGTGACCGAGGCGGTGACCTCCAGGTATCGACCCAGCGCGGGCGACTCCATCTTCTGCACGCGGAGCATCCGCCGCCCGCCAGAGTCCGGGGGCAGCGGGTCGAGGTCGGGCCAGGCGAGGTTCGCGTCCTCGCTCGCGGCCGACATCAGCCGCCCGCTCGCGTCGTAGAACGCGGTGGCGGCCACGCCCTTGTTCTTCAGCAGGTCGGCGCCCACGCGGCGCAGCTCCGGGACGTTCCCCTCGGCCAGCGGCGTCTCGCTCGCCATCGCCAGCGTGTGGGAGATGGCCGTCGCCTGCTGGCGGACGACCCGCTCGGTCGCCTCGCGGCTCTCGGTCATGAAGAACCAGCAGCTCCCGCCCAGCGCGACGGACATCAGGAACATGAAGCCGATCGTCAGCTTCCCCTGGAGCCCCAGGCTCGCCGACAGCCGACGGTACCACGGCGCCCGCCGCCGCCACGAGCGGATCGAGCGGGTGACGTCGGGATGGGTCGTCGTGTTCGGCGTCATGCGAAAGGGGCGGACGCGCTGGCGCCCGGTCCCCTGTTCATCGTCGGCCGTAGGGAGCATGGCGTCTCCCCGCAGCAGCCACACCGCGACACTGCTCGACAATGGCAGGGTCCTCGTTGTCGGCGGCTTTGGCGCGGCCCAGCGCCTCCGCAGCGCCGAACTCTACAACCCGCGAAGCCGGACGTGGACGACGACCGGGCAGATGGCGGTGGACCGTAACGAGCACACCGCGACGCTGCTCAGCAACGGCACCGTGCTCGTTGCGGGCGGCTACAAGAAGCAGGGGCAGGGCCGCATCAGCGCCGAGATCTACGACCCGGCAACTGGCAGGTGGACATGGACGGGGTGGCTGACAACCGGTCGTTTTGGTCACATCTCCACACGGCTCGGCAACGGCAAGGTGTTGGTGGCCGGAGGGTTTGGTCGCAACCAGATCTTGTCGAGCGCTGAGTTGTACGACCCGGTGGCTCGGACGTGGACAGCAGCGGACCCCATGAGGGACGAACGAGATGACCACACGGCCACGCTGCTCAACGACGGCACGCTGCTGGTCGCGGGCGGCAGAGACAACTTGGGCCCCTTGAAGAGCGCCGAGCTTTTCAGATAACTGGTACGGCGGCCCTGGCGCCACGCTGATCTGGTCGCGTGGACGCGATCCTGAGACCGGCGGGGACCGCAATACGGCGGTGCGGGCCTGGTTCGCCGAAGCCGGGTTCAGCGAGATCGGCTACGACACGTGGGATTCAGGAAGCCTGCCGGCGCTGGGAGCGGTCCGCTATGACGGCCCGCTGGAACCCCTCGAGCTCGGGGAGCGCTGGTTTACCTTCCGCCGCTGACCCCAATACCGCAACGGGATCGGCTACTGGTCTCACGGTGCCATGGACCTGCCCGGATCCAGGCCAGTCCGCATGGCCTCCCACCACACCGCCACCGCAAGGGCGCCTAGGACGGCTAGGGGACGTCTTGCGCGTTTGCGAGACAACCGTTCGGTATTCGGGTGTGCGTCTCTCCAGCAGTCCGTTACCTTGGTCCCTAGGTAACAAGGAGAGGAGTCCGGAGTGGAACGGATCGTAGAGCGCGTGCAACTCGGCGTGCGAATGGAGAAACGTATGGTTCAGGTGCTGAAGGGCTTGGCCGAGTTCGAGGACATCA
>JAUJPG010000106.1 GCA_030447245.1 Chloroflexota bacterium
AGAGCTTCGGCCAGATGCATTATGTGCATGGCGGGGAGAAGCGGCGCGTCGACCACCTCGACGCGGACCCGCGCCTGCTGGAGCGGGCTATTGGCGTGGCGGCCACGCTGGAGGGGCAGCATGTGCCGTGGCCGGCGGCCGTCGGCTGGCCGGCCGACATCCCCCACCGCGCGCCGCGCGTCATCGTGGGGACCGTCCTCTCGGCCGATCGCTGGAACCGTTCGCCGGGGCGGATCTGGATGCTGGTGGAGCGGCACGGCTCGCACTGCGAGGACATGGAGGCGGCGGCCATCGCGCTGACCTGCGCGAGCCACGACGTGCCGTTCCTGACGGTGAAGGACGTCTCGAACAACGAGCTGCTGAAGGGGTCCGTGACCGAGTCCGGGCGGGTGCTCCTCGACCAGCTCGGCGCGGAGCTCGGCCGCCGTGCCGGCGCGCTGACCCTGGCCATCCTGCGGGGCCTCGCGACGACCGCGTAGTGGCACGGCGCTCGCACCCGGCGAAATGTCCCGCCGAGCAGGACCAGTTCAGTACTGTGTGAGTAGCCGGCCGGGCCATGGGCCAACGAGGCGAGGCCGGGGCCGAGCACGAGGTCGCGTCATGGAAAGCTCGTTCACGATCACCCGCATCCGCGGCATCCCGATCGGGGTGCACTACACCTGGCTGCTGGCGCTGGCGCTGATGTCCTCGTCGCTGGCGGCACAGTACTTCCCGTCGACTCATCCCGGCTGGCCACGCTCGCAGTACTGGATCGTCGGCACGCTGGCCGCGCTGCTGCTGTTCGTGTCGGTCCTGCTCCACGAGCTGACCCACTCGTTCGTGGCCCAGGCTCGGGGCCTCAAGGTCCACAGCATCACCCTGTTCATCTTCGGCGGCGTCTCGAACATCCAGAGCGACTCGGAAGACCCCCAGGATGAGTTCTTGGTGGCGGTCGTCGGGCCGCTCTCCAGCCTGGTGATCGCCGGGCTGTGTTGGCTCGGGTACCAGGCCGTGCCCGGCTCGACCGGACCGGCCAATGCGCTGCTCGGCTACCTGTGGCTGATCAACTTAATGCTGGCATTGTTCAACATCCTGCCCGGCTTCCCGCTCGACGGGGGGCGGGTGCTGCGCGCGATCCTCTGGGGCACAAGCGGCAGCATGGTCAAGGGGACGCGCTGGGCTACCTATGTCGGGCAGGCCGTCGCCTTCGGCTTCATCGGCTGGGGGGTCCTGCAAGTCTTCGAGCGCGACTTCCTGAACGGGCTCTGGATCGGCTTCATCGGCTGGTTCCTGAACAGCGCCGCCGAGGCGACGCGCCGCCAGGTGGAGGCCCAGGAGACGTTCCGCGGGATCACCGTCGCCCGCGTGATGCAGGCGAACCCGCCGATGGTGAGCCCGGCACTGCCGGTCCGCGAGCTGGTGGACGAGTACATCCTGCGGCGCGGGCTGCGGGCATTCCCGGTCGCGCGCGACGGCCTGGTGGTCGGGCTGATTACGCTCTCGGACGTCAAGCACTTGCCGGTCGAGCAGTGGGATGCCAATACGGTGGGGGCGATCATGACGAAGCCGCCGCTGAAGACGGTGGGGCCGGGCGCCGAGCTGCGGAAGGCGCTGGACCTGCTGGTGACGGAAGACGTGAACCAGCTCCTGGTGGTGGAGGATGGCGCCGTACTCGGCGTGCTCAGCCGCGGCGACGTGATGCGCTTCCTTCAGATGCGCCACGACCTCGGGCTGGATCGGTAGGGGCGGCCCCCTGCCCCCCAATCCTGGGGGGTTATGAACCCCCCAGGATTGGAGGACGTGGGGTTCCCCAGGTTCGACTGGCGTCGGGGCAGGGGGGCCCGCTTCCTACACTCGGGCGTACTTCTGGATCGAGTGGCAGCCCTCGTGCCAGAGGTTGTAGCGGCTGAGCGCCGTGTGGGTGACCTCGCCGACGTAGATGTCGCCGCGCGAGTCGACCCAGAGGCCGTGCGGCGACGAGAAGCCGTCCGGCCCGCACGGGTCCGCGCCGCCCCAGCTCGCGAGCACGTTGCCGTCCATGTCGCGGACGCTGAGGCGGGCGACGCGGTCCTCGGTCCACAGGCGGCCGGCCAAGTTCGGCTGGCCCTTCTCCCAGCTCATCTCGCCGACGTACATGATGCCTTGCTTGTCGATGAAGAGGTCGCCCGGGCGGGTGACGTTGGTCCAGATGGTGAGCAGCTCGCCGGTCGGGCTGAAGATCTGGATGCGGTCGTTCTCGCGGTCGCAGACGAAGACGCGGCCGTCGGTGTGCGCCCAGACGCTGTGCGGCAGCATGAACTGGCCGGGCTCGCTGCCCGGGCCGCCCCAGGACTGGATCAGCGTGCCGTCGGCCGAGAAGCGATGGATCTCGGCGTTGCCGTAGCCGTCGGCGACGTAGAGGTCGCCGCTCGGCGCGACGGACAGGCGAGTCGGGCGGTTGAACGGACCGGCCCCGCGCTGGATCGTGGTGAGGTTGCCGGGCACGTTGGCGCGGTAGCCGGTGTCCGACGGCTGGCCGGACGTTCCGAGGGTCATCAGGACC
>JAUJPG010000003.1:0-110653 GCA_030447245.1 Chloroflexota bacterium
ACGGCCGGCTGCCCCAGCGGCGGCCTCAGAAATCCACTCTGCCAACCAGACGAAGGCACCGACGTGATCGATCTGTCCTGGTTCGCCGTCCCGCTTGGCCTCGGGCTGATCCTGCTGAGCCTGCTGGACGTGTTCATGACCGTCCTGCACGTCCAGGTGGAGAGCCCCATCTCCAACAAGCTCAACCGTTGGTTCTGGCACGCTTTGGTCGAGGGCACCCGCCCGTTAGGGAAGGGGACGCGGGATCAAGTCCTGGCGTGGGGGGCGCCACTGATGATCGGCGGCATCATCGTCTTCTGGGCGCTGCTGTACATCCTGGGCTTCGGCCTGCTGTACCTACCCGTCGTCCACGATCCCGCGATCTTCTCGATCGAGGACGGGGCGCTGACGACGGCCGTCGGCGACGCGTTCTACTTCAGCGCGGTCAGCTTCTTCACCATCGGCTACGGGGACATCGTGCCGGTCCACCCACTGGCACGCTTCGTCGGGGTCCTCGAGGGCGCCTTCGGGCTGCTGACGATCTCGCTGTCGCGGACGTACCTGCTTTCGGCCCACCTTCCTTGATCAGCCGCAAGGTCAGCATGGCCGTGTCGCTCAGCAATCAGGTATCGGCTGGTCACCAGACGGCATCGCCGCTGAACGGTACGTCGAAGCGGGGCGGTTCGCCGTCCTCGGCGAGCGGCTGCGGACGTTGAACGACGAGCTGAATCTCGGGCAGGCCCATGGCTTCTTCCCGATCCTCTACTACGTGCGCCTGAAAGATGTCCACCAGTCGTTCGTGCGGATCCTCGTCGTCATCCAGGGATTGGTGGCCACCTTGCGTTACGGACTCGATCCAGCGACCCACCGAGACGTGGTGACTGACCCGCGTCTGACGATGCCTTGAGGAAGCGCTGCTCTACACACTGCACGCTGGCTGATCTCCGCACCTCGCGCCACGAGGTGAGACGGAGGAGGACCTGGTAAGAGCTCACCTCGACCATGCCGCGCTGCTCGAGGAGCTGGTCGCGCGCGGGACTGTCCGTGGCCCCGCGGCATGATCGCTCCACGGCCGAGGCCCATGCGCGGTTTCGGGCGGCCACCGACCGCTACATCGGCGCCTACGCCGAGAATGGGCTACGAGCCAAGTGCTGTCTGGGCCACGTATGACCGCTTGGGCTCGGGACTCGGCCTTGGTGGGCCACACCGACGTCAAGGCGAATGGACGCCGCCCGTCCTGAATACGGCGCCTGCAGCGTGTCAGCACGAAGCAGCGGTACCCTCGACCAGGGCCCACCACACAGGTCCAAGGTGCCTTTCTTGAACAGGCCGCGCAGCTGATCGGCTCGGCTGAGGGAGGTCGAAGCGGCCTCCCCTGTGCTGCTCTGGCTGAGCCGCCGGCAGCTCGGGTCGTGCCTCGTCATCATCTGCGCACGTGGAAGAAGCGTGCGCTTGGTCGCCGGTCAGCCGGTTGAAACGGTGCAGAGGTGCTGTCCGCGTCGCCCTCGACTACCGCCTTCGCCACTACCAAGATCCGACCCTGCTGCTTGGTCGGCGTCTCGGCCGTCAGGAAACGGGGCAAATCGTACAGACGTGGCGCTGCTCCCGATGTCCACCGTGACGACCACGCCCACCTGGTGAGCCGCTGCCCGGCCTGGGCTACGATGCCGTGGCCTCCGGGTCAGCACCACGTGGGTGGTCACACCGCTTCCCGCACGACCAAGGCCGCAGAACGGGGGTCTGCCACACACCTGCTGGTCGCCCGGGTCGCGTGAAACCTCCTCATCCAGCTTCCTGCCACAGGGCCGCGGTCAGCCCTGCACCTCGAGCGTCGGCGCGCCGCCGTACTGCTCCCGCTCAGACGGTGCTCTACACGGTCGGCCGCGACCAAGCCACTTCGGGGGCGGCCTCCTATCCCTCATGGATCAGCTGGTGACGTCGGCCAGGGGAGCCAGATCTGACCCAGCTCGCCGTGCTCCCACGAGAACAGCAGGCTGGCGTTGAAGATTGAGCTGTACGTACCCAGGGTTATCCCGATCAGGAGCGCAAGCACGAAGTTCTGGATCGTCACCCCGCCGAACAGATATAGCGCCACCATCGTCAGAGCATGGTGATCGACGTGTTGACCGATCGTCCCAGCGTCTGGATGAGGCAGTGATTGACCACGCCGGGCGAGCCGTCCGCCGGGCGTGGCGGACGATGTTCTCGCGGATGCGATCGAAGACGACGATCGTCGCGGACGGAGAAGCCGATCACGGTCAACACGGCGGTGATGAACAACGCGTCGAGCTCGATGGGCGACAGCCGCCCCAGGATCGAAAAGATCCCGAGTGCCAGGGCGTCGTCGGACGAGCGCCACCACCGCGCAGGTTCCGTAGCGCACCGGGTGAGGCACGCCGCGGAAGGCCCACCATGGGTACAGCAGGATCCCGCCGCAGGCCGCGGCCACGGCCAGGATGGCGTAGCGCACGATCTCGGCGGCAATGATCGGCGAGACGAAGTCCAGCCCGAGGATCTCGACCGGCCTGGAAGCGCTCGGCCAGGGCCGCCACGACGAGCTGGCGCTCGGTCCGGGTCTGCACCTCGGCGCGCCCGCATCAGGGTTTGCCCATCTCCTCTGGCGGCCGCATCGCCCGGAAGGCGGCGAGAATCGCCAGGTCGTAGACAATCTTGAGGCCACCGGCGATCAAGAACGGCAAGCCGAGGGCCGGGTGGCGAGCGTCGCGCCGCCGAAGACGGGGGCGGCGGCAGCGGCCCCATTGCGGGCGACGGAGGTCAGCCCGGACGCCGCTGCGCGCTCGTCGGGGGCGACGACGGCCATCGTGAAGGATTGGCGGGTGGGCACGTCCAACTGCGACAAGAGGTGGCGGGCGAGCAGCAGCGCGACGGCCAACTCCAGGCTTGGCATCAGCGGCACGAGCAGGAGTAGGACGTTGGACGGCAGGTGGGTAAAGACCATCGTGTTGAGCAGCCCGATCCGACGGGCGATCGGCACGGCCGCCAGGAACGAGATCGCCGAGAGCAGGTTGGTGCCGAAGAAGATCGCCCCCAGAGTCGCGGCGTCGACGCCGTAGCGCAGCGCAAACCAGTAAGCCACCAGCCCCTGGACGACGAAGCCGCCGGCGAAGGCGTCGAGCGCGAACAGGGCGGCCAGGCGAGCGACGATCCCGCGCGAGCGATGGACGCCGAAGCGGCGACCAAGCGTCCGCGGACCATCCGCACCCTCTGCCGGAGCGACTTCGACGCGCGGCGAGAGGCGCAGCGTAAGGATCATCAGCAGCAGGCCGGTCGCGGCATACGCCAGGACGAGCGCGCGGTAGCCGGGCAGCGTCTCCAGGCCAAGCAGATCCGGCAGGCCGGCGGCCAGCGCGCCGAGCGCGCCGGCCAGCGAGCCGACGATGTTGTAGGCGGCGAACACGCCGGGGCGGCGCTCGTCGGTGGTCGTCTCCGGTAGGATCGACTGCTCGATCGAGAGGAACGGGCCAACCTCCTTGCCGGAGGGGCTGATCGTCCCGAGGACTGCCGCGGCGGCGAGCAGGATCGGGCTCTCGACGATGGCAAACACCGCGCCGGCGACGGCCATCAGCGCCCCGCCAACGGCCAGCACGCGGCGCCGGCCGAGGCGGTCGGCAACCTGGGTCAGCAGGACGGTCACGAGCGCTCCGCCGGCCAGCGCAACACCGAAGATCCCACCGATCGCGGCTGCGTCCAGCCCGAGCTCGGCCAGGTAGAGCCCGAGGACGACGCCCAGGAACCCGTAGGCGAACGAGCGCGCGCCGCACGCCGCGAACAGCAGCCACCCGTCCGCCGTGAGCGCGAGCAACGGCCGGAGTGTCGAGAGCCTCATGCTCGGTCGAGCTTACGCCCCACGTCGGCGGCTGCCAAGGGCGCGGCTGCTAGGAGTGCGGCTACTCAGAGTGCGGGCCGCGGCAAGCGATACGCCCCCGCTCTACGGGAAGCGCGTCAGCCAGCGTGAGGGCCAGGCTCGTGGCGCAGGGCGTACATCAGGCGGTAGGTGCCGAGGACGGGGCCGGGCTGGGCGCCGTGGGTGTCCAGCTCGGCGGTCGAAAGCTGGGGCTTGCAGGCGGCCTGGAGCTCGTCGGGGCCGGTGCCTTCGACGACGAGGACCCAGTCGGCGACGTGGTCTTCGCCGCCGCGCAGCTCGCGCTCGCGGGTCGGCGGGCGCGAGGACGCCGGGTCAGCTTCCAGGAGATGCGCGGCAACGATGCCGGGCTGTTCGAGGAGGGCCGGCATCGCCACCTCTTCGAGCCAGGTCCGCAGGCTGTCCTCGCGGCCGGGCCGGGGGCCGAAGCGGAGGGTCGCGACGGCGCCGCCTTCGCCCAGCCCGAGGGTGCGGGTGACCACGCAGGCCGAGCGGTTCATGTTGCGGAACGAGGGCATCACCCGACGGGTCCACTCGGTGGGGTTGTCGAGCCGCTCCAGATACACCGGCGAGGTCAGGACGTCCAGGCTCTCCGTGTCGTAGAAGGCGCAGAACTCCAGGTCGGCGTCGACGGCGACGTAGCGGCGACCGCGCAGGAAGCCGGGCACGCCGACGCGCTCGGGGATGTGCTCACGGGTGTACCACTGATTGAAGTCGTCTTTGCCAGCCGGGTCGGCGTCGTTCCAGATCGCCAGGACGGCCTGGCCCTCGCGCGTGGTCATGGCTCCTCCCCAGTCCTCGAGGTGTCTCATCCGGCAGCGGCCAGCCGTCCGTAGGGCCGGGGCTCGCCACGCGGTGTGCAGGCGCAGCGGGAGCTCCTCACCGCGGCGGCGGCAGTATGGATTGCACGGGCATGGGCGCGCCATGTATCAACGGGCGCATCCGACGCGCGGTGGGGCGGTCGCCCCACCGGGCCGTGGTGTCGGACAGCCCGCGCACGAGGACTCGATCGATGGAGCATGACGGCGTCATGCCGCTTGCGGAGCGGATCGACCCGAAGACGACGGCGTTGGTCGTCGTGGACGTCCAGAACGACTTCTGCCACCCGGATGGCCTGATCGGTACGCTCGGCGCGGACGTGGGCGCGGTGCAGGAGATGGTCCCGCGTTTGATGCTGTTGGTCGACCACGCGCGCGGGGCCGGCGCGGCTGTCATCTGGCTGCGACTGGTCAACAGCGAGCTTACGACGTCCGCGGTGGCTGACGAGCAGCGGCGGCGGACGCGACCCGGGACCGACCTGATCTGCAAGGCTGGGACCTGGGGCGCCGAGCTGTACCGGGTGGAGCCAGCGGAGGGCGAGCCGATCGTCACCAAGCGACGCTACAGCGGGTTCGTCGACACCGAGCTGGACCTGATCCTCCGCTCGCGAGGCATCAAGACGCTGGTCCTTGGCGGCGTGGCGACCAACGTCTGCGTCGAGTCGACCGCGCGCGACGCCTACATGCGGGATTACTACGTGGTGCTGGTCGACGACTGCTCGGCGACCTACTCGCCGGCCAAGCACGCCGCGGCGCTCGGCAACATCGGCGACCACTTCGGGCTGGTCGCGCGGGCCGACGAGGTCTTCGCGGCCTGGCATCGAACGTAGGACCGGACCGCGGCGGCGCGGCCCCGAGTGCGGGGCGACGGCCAGCAGACTCGCCTCGTCTGGCTTGTGCACGCGGGGTGGGTGAGAAAGGTGAAGGATCTGGGCCCGGCATTGTTTATTGCCCCCGACTTATGTCCCCAGTACAATGGGCCAACTTACCCAAGTGCCGGGAGGCGAGCATGATGAGGACGATGCGGTTAGGCAGATTGGCGGGCCTGATGCTGGCCACCACGCTCGCGGGCGTCGCCTGCATGCCCGGCGCACCGGCTGGGGGGGGCGGCAGCGCCGGTCAGAAGCCGGCCGAGATCAAGGTTGCGATGGTCGATTTCCAATCCGGCGGGGCGGCCAAGTTCGGGACGGCCGCGCTCAACGCCGGCAAGCTGACGTTCGATCAGCTCAACGCCGCCGGCGGCATCGGCGGGGTGAAGGTCAACTACCAGACCGTGGACGAGGCCGGGACGGTTGACCAGGTCGTCACCAATTACCGACGTCTGGTGTTGGATGAGAAGGTCGACGTGGTGATGGGCTACACCTCGAGCGCCAACTGCCTGGCGGTCGCACCCGTTGCCGAGGAGCTGAAGAGGCTGACGCTGATCCACATCTGCGGCACCTATCGACTCTTCGAGGAGAACAACCTCAAGTACGTCGTCCGGACCGGCGCCCACGGGGTGACCGACGCCGTCGGCGCGGCGCTGTACGCCGCTCAGGTCAAGCCGAACTTGCAGACCGTAGCGGCGATCAACGACGACTACGCCTGGGGGCGCGACTCCTGGGAGCTCTTCAGGGCCGCGCTGCTGAAGGAGAAGCCGAACGTCCAGATCAAGGAAGAGCTCTGGCCGAGGGCCTTCTCCGGCGAGTACTCCGCCGAGCTGTCCAAGCTCCAGGCGGCCAAGCCGGACATCATCCACACCAGCCTGTGGGGCGGTCACATGGACAGCTTCATCAAGCAGGCCCAGGCTCGCGGGCTGTTCAACGAGACGCTGGTGGTGATGACGACCGGCGAGACCGGCCTGCTGACCCTCGGCAAGGACGTCCCACCGGGCGTGGCGATGAGCGGCCGCGGCCACTACATGTACATCCCGGATCCTGAGCAGAACGCGCTGAACAAGAAGTTCATCGCCGACTACACCGCAGCCTACAACGAGATTCCGGTCTATCCGGCCCACCGGATGGTCCAGGCGGTCACCGGCATGAAGGCCGCCTATGAGAAGGCGATGAAGGCCAACGGCGACAAGTGGCCGACCCAGGAGCAGGTCGCCGAAGCCTTCCAGGACCTGACCTACGAGACGCCGTCCGGCACGATCAGCACCAAGGTGAACCACGACACCCACCAGCAATCGGTCTACGGGATCACCGGCACGCGGCCGGACCCCCGCTTCGGCTTCCCGCTGCTCGAGCAGATCCAGATCTTCCCCCCAGAGCGGGTCAACCCCCCGCCAGGCCAGAAGACCATCGAGTGGATCTCAACAGCTGGCCGGCCAAGAAGTAGGTGCGGTGGGGCTGCCCGCGCGGGCAGCCCCACCGCCCGGCAGGGGTGATGCAGCGAGCACGAGCTTGAGGAACGTGGCATCCCGAGCGGAGCGATATCGACCCCACCCGAAGCGGTCGTCCTTCCCCTACACGATCATCCCGGGCAGCCCTCGGGGTGTCATCTCGAGCGAAGCGAGGGATCTCATGCTCTCTGCACAGTCAACATGAGATCCCTCGCTTCGCTCGGGATGACACGGCTAGGGATGACATGGCTCGGGATGACACGGCTAAGGATGACATCGCTCGGGACGACGTATAAGGACCAGGATGGCACCAGAGTGCTCAGGTGGAGCTGGCGCGGTGACGCAGTGCTAGCGATGCTCGGGTAGGCACAGGAGCAAGGCGGGCGCATGGACCAACTCGCGCGGATCGTGCTGGACGGCATCGTCTTCGCCTCATACCTGTTCCTGGTCTCGGCTGGGCTGACGTTCATCTACGGCGTCATGCGGATCCTGAACACGGCCCACGGCAGCATTTACGGGCTGGGCGCGTATACGGCGGCCTGGCTGCTGCTCAGGCTCTGGCCTGGCGGGTCCGGGTCGATCCCGATCTGGGGCAGCTATCTGGTCCTGCTGCTCGGGGCGCTGATCGTTGGCCTGATCATCGGGCCGCTGATGGAGCGGCTGTTTATCCGGCGGGTCGTCGACCGAGGCGAAGTGATCCCGCTGATCCTGACGTTCGCGTTGTTCTTGATCCTTGACGACGTGATGAAGCTGATCTGGGGGGTGGACCCACTGCTGGCCGACCTGCCGTTCTCGATGCTCGGCGCGATCAGCCTGGCCGGCATCAACTATCCGGTCTACCCGTTCCTGCTCACGCTGGTCGCGGTTGGAGCGGCCTTCGTGATGTGGTTCATCATCAACCGCACGCGCTTCGGCAAGCTGGTGATCTCGGTGATCGCCGACCGCGAGGTCAGCGGCACACTCGGGATCAACGTCCCACGCATCTACACCTTCGCCTTCACCCTCGGGGCGATCCTGGCGGCGCTCGGCGGGGCATTTGTCGCGCCGATGATCTCGGTCGTGCCGGGTATCTCGGTCGAGGTGATCATCCTGTCGTTCGCGGTCACGACGATCGGCGGGCTGGGCTCGGTCGGTGGCGCGGCGATCGGCGCGGCGCTGGTCGGGCTGCTGCGCTCGATGGCTGTCCAGTACGTTCCCGAGCTCGACCTGTTCGTGATCTACGCTTTGATGACGCTGATCCTGCTGATCAAGCCGCGCGGGCTCTTCGGAGGCGTGGAGGCGCGGAGGATATGACGCTAGACCAGGACGCAGCGGTGGCCCGCGACGCCGGGGTCGGCCGGGACGCGCGCTTCCGCTCAGACGCGGAGTCCGAGCCACCTGGCGACAGGCCGGTTTCGCCGCGTGCTCGTCGCGCGCGGTTCGAGCGGGGGCGACTGATCGCGCTGGCTATCCTGGCGGTCCTGGCGCTCCTGCCGTTTCTCGGCATGCCGGGCTGGCTACTGTTCCTGCTGACGATCGCCTTTTCCAAGGGGCTCGTCGTCCTCGGGGTGGTGCTGCTGCTGCGGGGCGACCTAGTGTCCTTTGGCCACGGACTGTACTACGCGGCCGGGGCCTACACCGTGGGGCTGCTCCTGCGGGCTGGCTTCCCGGTCCGCGACGCGTTTCCGCTCGCCGTGCTCGGCGGGGTGGTGGCGGCGCTGGTGGCGGCGCTGGTCGGACTGTTCCTGGCGCGCTACCGCGGGATCTTCTTCGGGATGTTGAGCACGGCGTTCTCGATGATCCTGTACTCGCTGCTGCTGAAGCTGTACTGGGTGACCGGCGGGACCGACGGCATCGCGGTGCGGGTGCCGACCACTCTGGGGATCCAGCCGTCGGCCGACTTGATCCGGGTGGTCCAGTATTACTTTGTGCTGGCGATAGCGGCCGGGGTGGCCTACCTGGCCTACCGCGTGGTGAACTCACCGCTCGGCTTCTTGATGCGGGGGATCAACGACAACGAGATCCGCGTGGAGTACATGGGCGCCTCGGTGCGGCGGGCGATCTATCAGACCTACGTCCTGGCCGGGGCGCTTGGCGGCCTGGGCGGGGCGCTCGTCGCGGTGACGGTCGGCCACATCGCGCCCGACCTGGCGTACTGGACGGCGTCCGGCGAGTTCATCTTCATCGCTCTGCTCGGCGGCTCCGGCAGCGTGTTCGCCCCGTTCATCGGGGCAACGGTGTTCGAGATGGTCCGCAACTACGCGTTCAAACTCTCCCCGTACACCTGGCAAATGCTGCTCGGGTCGGTGCTACTGGTGATCATCCTGTTCGCGCCGGGCGGGCTGTGGAGCATCATCGAGCGGCTGACCCAGCGGGCCGCCGCGCGGCGCGCGGCCGCTGCCGACCCGGGGACCGGGGCCGGCGACGACAAGGGGCGGGGATGGGCGTTGTCCTCGAAGCCGTAAACGTCGTCCGCCACTTCGGCGCGGTCAAGGCGTGCGACGACCTGAGCGTGCAGCTCCAGGAGGGACAGACCGTCGGGATCGTCGGCCCGAATGGCTCCGGCAAGACGACGTTCGTGAACATCGTGACCGGCTACGTCAAGCCGACGGGTGGTCAGATCCGCTTCAAGGGCGACAGCATCATCGGTCTGGAGCCTCGGAAGATCGCGAACCTGGGCATCACCCGCTCGTTCCAGGTTCCGCAGCTCTACACCAGCCTGACCATCCTGGAAAACATGCTGATCGCGCTGTCGATCCGCTCGAAGCAGCAGTGGGGCTTCTGGCGTCCGCTCAGGTCGGCCGCGCGCCTCGAGGAGGCGTCTCGGCTGCTGGCCGACTTCGGGTTCACGGACGGGATCGATCACAAGGCTTCGACACTGCCGGAGGGTGGCCGGAAGCTGCTAGACGTGGCGTTGTCGTTCGCGCTCCAACCGACGATCCTGTTGCTCGACGAGCCAACGAGCGGGGTCAGCGTCGACGACAAGTTCGCCGTGATGGACACCTTGATGGGCGTCGTCAAGCACAGCGCGATCACCGCGGTGTTCATCGAGCACGACATGGACGTGGTGGCACGCTACGCCGACCGGGTGCTCGTATTCTCCGAGGGCACCATCCTGGCGGATGGCACCTCGGCGGAGGTCTTCGCCAACCCGGCGGTGCGGACCCACGTCCTGGGCGAGGGCGTCTAGAAGGGCAACCATGCTGAAGGTTGACGGGGTCACGGTCAAGATCGCCGGGTTCACGATCCTGCGCGGGCTGAATCTCGAGGTCGAGACCGGCAGCATCGTGGGGTTGATCGGGCGCAACGGAGCCGGCAAGACGACGACGCTGCGCAGCATCATGGGACTGATGGAGCTGGAGTCGGGCGACATCCAGCTGGAGGGCCGGAGTCTGAAAGGCCTGGCGCCACACCAGCGAGCGTCGGCCGGTATCGGCTACATGCCGGAGGATCGGCGGCTGATTCCGGCCTTGAGCGTCGAGCAGAACATCCTGATTCCGGCCTGGGCGCGGAACATCCCGCGGGCCGAGGAACGGCTTGCCTTGATCTACCGGCTGATGCCGGAGGTGAAGGCGCTGGCCCAACGGCCGAGCACCCAGTGCAGCGGCGGCCAGCAGAAGCTCGTCGCGCTGGCGCGCTGCTTCATGAGCGGGTCAAAGCTGCTGCTGCTGGACGAGCCGTTCGAGGGGGTGGCGCCGGCGCTGTCCCAACGGCTGGTCCAGGCGACCAAGGAGCTGGCGACCGCCGAGATGGGCATGTCGGTCCTGGTCTGCGAGTCCGAGTTCAAGTGGGCGCGGCTCCTGGCCCAGAAGACCTACATCATCGAGCGCGGCGAGACCCGCGACGAATCCGACGCCCCGGCCGCCGCCCACGCCGCGCACTGACGCCGCCATGCCCTGCATCTGCGGCGCGTGCTCGCGCGGGGGATCACGGCGACCCGAGCAGGGCCGATGCCACGAGATGCCGCATACCCCGCTCAAGCGCTTGGCGGCGCGTGAACCCGATGTTAGGGTCGGGGAGATCAAGCCAGTCCTGGTACTCTGACGACCGGCGTCCAAGCGCGTTCCACTGCTCCCACAGCTCGATCTCGTCCCACGTCGCCCGGCCGGCCTGGTGGAGATCTTCGAGGTGGATGGCGACGCGCGTAAGGTAGATCGCAAGGCGCTGACGCAGGTATGCCCACCCACGCTCGGTCAGGCTCGCGACTCGGTTGACCTCGGTGAGGTACGACCGATCGACGTTCCCGATCGCGAGGAAGTCGGCTGCCCAAAGCATCCCATCGCCGAACAGGTCGGGGAGCGGGCAGGCACTGAATGGGCCGCGCCATTCATTCGAGATGCCAAGCTTGCTGCCCTCACGGACCAGCGCTACGGTCTGTACTCGGGCGAGGACGCCACGGGCATACATCTCGCATGGGTAGGTCAGCGCGAGCGCGGTCCGTCGCTCGATCCGCACCTTTGGCTCGGCGTCGAGACGGTCGCCGCCCTGACCTTTGATGTAGGGGACATCTCGAAAGACATCCCCTTGGAAAATCGGCCGGCGAGGCGTGAGCTGGCGGAAGAAGGCGTCGCGGTTGAGTGGCCAGTCGGCGCCTGGCTCCCTCACCGCTAGAAGTCCCAGTCGGTGAGCGCCCGGGGTATTGGGTCGGCTCCGACCGGCATGCCCGCCCCACGCGGAAGCTCGAGGCTCCGGTCGCCCTCATTGCCGACGAAGCGCCCCCTCGGCCGATCGCGGCCGACGCGTCGATAGAGCAGGTCGCCGTCGATCGCCTCCACCATGTACTCGTCGCCGAGCTCAATCTGCGCCACGGCGACGATTTCGGCCGGGACCGTCAGCGTGCGCGCATTCCCGTTTCGACTCACCCGTACGGGACCTCCGGCCACGGCCGGCTCCGGCTCAAGATTCGGCATGACGCTCTCCCTTGTACGTACCAAAATTATTGTACGTACGCGCGAAGCGACGGTCAAGCCGGTCGCGCGCGGCGACACCGGGCACACGTACCCACCTGAAAGGTGGCCGCGGTCACGGTCTGGCGGGGGCGTCCTATTTCGCACCGCAATCTGGCTAAGTCGCGTGTCCTAGCCCGCCTCGACGAGCGCAGCGAGTTTCTCGAGTGACGACCGCCAGCCGACCTCGTTGTCGGCGGGCGGCAGGCCGGGCGGTAGCCCGTCGTGCACGGCAAGGACGTCGGTGCCGCCGTCTGCATCGGCGAGCGTGATCGTGATCGTCATCTCGCCCCGCAGCGCGGGATCTGTCGTCTCGAACTCGACCACTTCCACAACCTGCTCGTTCGCCACGAGCTTCACGAAGTGGCCGTGGTACGTGTCGGTGTGCGCGGTCGTCTTGCCGGTCCCGGTCGGCGCGTCGTAGGTGAGCGAGATCCGGAACGAGCCGCCTTCGCGGGCGTCGAAGGTATGCACGTGGCTGGTCATGCCGGTCGGCACCATCCATGTAGCGACCGCACGCTCGTCCAGAAGCGCGCGATAGACGATCGCGCGGGGCGCGTTCACGCGGCGACTGACGCGGGTCGAGCTCACGCCCGAACAGTAGCACGTGCAGCAAGACGAGCCACTCGCCGAAGGGGTGGCGGAATCGCCGAAGCGAAAGTGAGGGCTCGTTATCAGAAGGCGAAGGAGCCTTGATCAGCGCCTCACTCCTGGGAGACCCCCATGTCGGTCTTCGATCCCCCGGTCGAGGGGGCACCGAGGCCCTCGGGGGGCTACACTGAGGGTAGGCAATCGGCGCCGCGGAACCAGCACTCCTGAGGAGGGCGAGGATGGACAGCTACCTGCCGCGCGGGGTGATCCCGGCGAATCTGCTTCCGTTCAACGCGGATCTCAGCATTGACAAGACAGCGTACCGAGGGCACCTGCGAGACCTGGCCGAGACCCGCGGGGTGACGGCGATCACAGCCAACGCCCACGCCTCGGAGACCGCCTCGCTGACCCAGGCCGAGCGGCGACGGACCCTCCAGATCGCCGTGGACGAGGTGGGCGACCGCGTGCCGATCATCGCCGGCGTCTACGCCGACGGGACGTTCGAGGCGGCCGACCAGGCCCGCGACGCGGCGGCGGATGGTGCCCGCGCTGTGCTGGTGTTCCCCGCCACGCCGTTCCTGGCGGGTGTCCAGCATCGGCCGGAGATGGTCTACGCGCACTTCGCGCGGATCGCGGACGCCTCCGGGCTGCCGCTCATTGCCTTCCAGTACCCGATCCACTCGGGCCTGGGGTACACGACCGAGATGCTGGTCCAATTGGCGGAGCGCGTGCCGAACGTCGTGGCGATCAAGGACTGGAGCCAGGACATCGTGGTCTGCGAGCGCAACCTGCGGGCGCTGCACGGGCTGGGGCGGCCGTTCTCGGTGCTGACCACGTACAGCCAGGCGCTCCTGCCGGCCCTAGTCCAGGGCGCCGATGGACTCTTGTCTGGTCATGGCAGCGTCGTGGCCGCGCTCCACGTTGAGCTGTGGGAGGCCGTCCGGCGAGGCGACCTGCACGCGGCCCAGTCGGTGGCCGAGCGGTTGTTCGTCCTGACCGAGGTGTTCTACGCCGACCCATTCCTGGACATGCACAATCGGATGAAGGCGGCGCTGGTGCTGCTCGGACGACTGCCGGCGGCGCACGTCCGCCCGCCGCTGCTGCCGATCGAGCCGGACGAGAAGGCACGGATCCGAGCCGCGCTGGAGGAGGCCGGCCTGCTCGGGGCGGTCGAGCGCCACCTCGTGGGCGCGGCGACACCGTAGGGCGGCTCGGTGCAGCATGACCCTGGGCGCGTGACGCAGCCGATCGACCTGTTGGTGCGCGGTGGGACGGTCTACACACCGACCGGCCACGCCCGCGCGGACCTGGCGATCCACGACGAGAAGATCGTCGGGATCGGGCTGGCCGATCACCTACCCGCGGGGAGGCAGACGCTTGACGCCAGCGGGCTGGCGATCCTGCCCGGCATCTGGCACACCCACTGCCACTTCCGAGAGCCGGGCCACACCGACAAGGAAGATTTCGCGAGCGGGACGCTGGCCGCGGCGGCTGGCGGCGTGACTTTTTGCCTGGACCAGGTCAACAACAGCCCGCACCCGACGAGCCTGGCCGCGTTCCAGGCCAAGCGCGAGCTAGTCGCCCCCAAAGCGCACGTCGACTTCGGGCTGTACGGCGGTGGACTCCACCCTGGGGAGATCGGGTCGATCGCCAGGGCTGGCGCGATGGCGATCAAGATCTTCAACACCCGACATCCGAAGGACGCCTACCCGTACATCCCCGAGCTGGGCGTTACTGACCACGGGCTGATGTACGAGATCTTCGAGGCGGCCGCCCAGGCTGGTGTCGTCGTCGCGGTTCACCACGACGACACCGACTGGACCAAGCGGATGGTCTTCCGCGAGTACATCGACACGGGCCGGGTGGACAACCAGGCCTACATGGAAGCGTACGAGAAGGGGTACATGTACGGCCACGGGATGGTGGCCGGGCTGGCGGCCTCGCTGTACTACGCGCGGCTGGCCGGGGTGCGGCTGTATGTGCTCCACGTCGGGGTGATGCCGGTCGGCGCGTACGAGCTGCTGCGGCACGCCAAGCGAGAGCTGGGCCAGACGGTCTATGGCGAGATGGAGCTGACGGCAATGCTGATGGACCGCGCCCAGGCCGAGAAGGTGGGGCCGTTCACCTACCTCTGGGCGCACAGCCCAGAGGCAGCCTGGCAGGCAGTGGCCGACGGCATCCCGGACGTCTTGCAGTTAGAGCACGCCCCACACACGCGCGCCGAGGTCGAGTCTGGCTGGCAGGACAACTTCTCGATCCCGCTGGGGATCGCGGCGTCCAGGAGTTCGTTCCGCTCGTGCTGACCCAGGTCAACGCGGACGGCTGCGGCTGGAAGACGTCGCACGGCTGTGCTCGGAGAGCCCGCCGGATCTTTGGCCAGTATCCGCGCAAGGGCGCGATCCAGGTCGGCTCGGACGGCGACCTGACGATCGTCGACATGGACCGCCGCGCGACGTTGACCGCGGCCGACATGCGCTCCAAGACCGGCTTCACCTCCTGGGAGGGCGTTCAGGTCACCGCGATGCCGGTCTACACGGTCGTCCGCGGCCGCGTGGTGATGGACCACGGCACGCTTCTGGCCGAGCCCGGCTTCGGCCGCTTCACGCCAGGCCCCGGCGGCGAAAGGTTGACCGGCACGGCATACTCGCCGTCTCGATCAATGCAACTTCTCAGAGCGATCCGAGCAGAAGCGGGAGCTCATGGTCGGGTACATGACGGGAGATCGACAGGATGAACGACGACGTGCTGAGCGCGGTGGATCGGGGACTGGCGACGCTGACGCTGAGCCCGGACAAGCTGAACGCGCTGCGGTTCGAGACGGTGGCCCAACTTACTCAGCGGCTGCGGGAGGCGGAGGCGGACCGCTCGGTGGGAGTGGTCGCGATCCGGCACTGGCAAGGCGTTCTCGGTGGGCGGCGACCTGGCGGCGCTTTCGGCATTGACGGCCGACGACATGCCGCGCTGGCACGCCGGCCTGAACGAGCTAGGACTGCTGATGCGGCGGTTGGGCAAGCCGATCGTCGCCGCGGTGAACGGCTACTGCATTGGCGGCGGCAACGAGCTGAACCTGTTCTGCGACCTGACGATCGCCTCAGACCAGGCGCGGTTTGGCCAGGCCGGCCCGCGGGTCGGCTCAGTCCCGGTCTGGGGGCGACCCAGCTCCTGCCGCGGCTGGTGGGCGACAAGCGTGCGCGCGAGATCATCTTCCTGTGCCGCCAGTACACGGCGGCCGAGGCGCTCCAGATGGGCTGGATCAACGCCGTCGTCCCACACGAGGAGCTGCTCGCTGAGGTACGCCGCTGGGCCGACGAGATGCTTCAGATGAGCCCGGCCGCGCTGCGCGCCGCCAAGCAGGCCTGGGCCGACGACGATCAGCAGCTCGCCGCCTCGCTGGAGCGCGGCGGCCGCCTGCTGACCGAGCTCTGGAGCAGCGACGAGGGCAAGGAAGGCATGGCCGCGTTTGTCGCCAAGCGTCCGCCAGACTTCGGCCGCTTCAGGTGAGGCGGCGCTTGAGGTCTTCGCGGAGCTGGAACTTCTGGACTTTGCCGGTCATGGTGCGGGGGAGAGCTTCGATGGGCTCGAGGCGCTCGGGAAGCTTCTGCTTGGCGATCTGGTGGGTGAGCAGGAAGTCAGTGAGGTCTGAGAGGGTGAGCGAGCCGGCGCCGGGTTTGGCGACGACGTAGGCGCAGGCGCGCTCGCCGAGGCGCTCGTCGGGCATCGCGACGAGGGCGACGTCCTGGATCGCGGGGTGGGTGTAGAGCAGGGCCTCGATCTCGGCGACCGGGATGTTTTCGCCACCACGGATGATGATGTCCTTGGTGCGGCCGGCGATGCGCAGGAAGCCGTCAGGGTCGAAGTAGGCGCGGTCGCCGGTCTTGAGGAAGCCGTCTTCGGTGAACGACGTCTCGTTGAAGTCGGGACGCTTGTAGTAGCCGACGGACAGGGCGGGCCCGCGGATCTGGAGGTCGCCCTCCCCGTAGGGCGGGCAGGGGTTCCCCGCGTCATCGAGGACGCGCACCTCGGCCCAGGGGAGCGGGCGGCCGTCGCTCGTCTCGGCTTTCTGCTGAGGATCGGACGCGGCAAGCGCGGTCCCAAGGCCGTACTCGGTCATACCCCAGCCAGGATGGATCTTTCCGAGGCGGGCGGCGCCATCCCGGACGACGATCGGCGGGATCGGCGCGCCGGCGGTGATGAAGGCGCGGAGAGTCCGCGCCTTCTCGGGCGTGAGGTTCGGGGCGTAGGTCAGGTCGCGCAGGAAGGGGGTCGCGCCGGCGATGGTCGTCACCCCGTGGCGGGCGATCTGCTCGACGACGTGCTCGGGGTCCCAGACCGGCTGGAAGACCATCGTCCCGCCGAGCATCACGCTGATCAGCACCCCCCACAGGAAGCCAGTCTGGTGGCCGACCGGCGAGACGACAAGGTTGACCTGCTCCGGCGCGAGCTGGAGGTGGTCAATCAGTCCCTGGCCAGTGGCGCGGAGGGTGTTGTGGGTGTGCATGACCCCCTTGGGCTCGCCGGTCGTCCCCGAGGTAAACGCCAGCTGGACGACGCTGTTCGCGTCGAGCGCAGACTCTAGATCGGACGGGTTGGCCCTGTCGGTGCGGGTCAGGAAGTCGTCGTAGCTCAGGAGGCCGGCGCCACTCGTGTCCAGCGCGCCGACGACGACGACGTGGTCCAGGTGGGGCAGCTCCGGACGAAGCTCGGCCATCATCGCCACGTAATCGAAGCCGCGGAAGCTGGACGGGACGACCATCAGCTTGGTCGCGGTGCGGGTCAGGATAAAGCGCAGCTCGAACTGGCGGTAGATCGGGGTGATGCCGTTCAAGACTCCGCCGACGCGGCTGATGGCGAGCGCCAGGACGACGTACTCGTACCAGTTGGGGAGCTGGACCGAGACGACGTCGCCGCGGTCCACGCTGAGCGCGCGGAGGGCGCGGGCGGCCCGGCCAACCTCGTCGGCGAGCTGACCCCAGCTCAGGCGCGTCTCCTCGGGGCCGCCGCGCGCCGGACTGACGACGGCCAGATGGTTTGGCCGCGCGCGGGCATGATGGTCCAGGAAGTCGTGGAGCAGCGTCGTCCCCCAGGCGCCCTGGCCGGTGTAGCGGTGGACCATCTCGGGCGTCAGTCGCAAGCCTTCCACGGGATTTCCCCTCCCCTTCTACCGGCCGAGCAGGTCGCGGGCGATGAGGACGCGCTGGATCTGGTTGGTGCCCTCATAGATCTGGGTGACCTTGGCATCGCGCATCATCCGCTCGACCTGGGCTTCTTGCATGTAGCCATAGCCACCGAGCACCTGGACGGCGTCGGTCGTCACGCGCATCGCCAGGTCGGAGCACATCGTCTTGGCGACGCTCGCCTCCTTGCCGTGGGGGGAGCCGTCGGCGTCGACGGTCCTGGCAAGCGCGTACAGGTACGCGCGGGCGTGGGCGAGCCCGATGTACATGTCGGCGAGCAGGAGCTGGACGGCCTGGTGCTGGCCGATCGGCCGGCCGAAGGCTCGGCGCTGGCCGGCGTAGTCGAGCGCGATGTCGAAGGCGCCCTGGGCGATGCCGAGCGCCTGGGCGGCGCACGACAGGCGCGACTTGTTCAGGACGGCCATCGCGATGCGGAAGCCCGCGCCCTCTGGGCCGATCCGATTCTCGATCGGCACCCGCACGTCTTCCAGGACCAGCTCGGCGGTGTCGGAGCCGCGCATCCCCATCTTCTTCTCGATTTTGGCGACGCGAAAGCCGGGCATGCCCTTCTCGACGACGAACGCGGACAGGCTCTCGTGGCCGGCGCCGAGATTGGTCGCGGCGTAGACGGCCACGAGATCGGCGCGCGAGCCGTTGGTGATGTAGACCTTAGTGCCGTTCAGCGTGTAAGCGTCGCCAGCGCGAACGGCGCGGGTGCCGAGTCCCGCGACGTCCGAGCCGGCGTCCGGCTCGGACAGACCGAGCGCGGCGATCTTCTCGCCGGCGGCGAGCTCCGGCAGCCAGCGCTGGCGCTGCTCGTCGCTGCCGGCCACGAGCAGGGTCAACGCGCCATTCGTCTGGGTCATGTAGATCAGCGAGGTCGTCCCACACGCGCGCGCCAGCTCCTCGACGGCCAGCAGGTAGCTCAGGGTCGACGCGCCGGCCCCGCCATACGCCTCCGGCAGGGCCAGGCCGAAGAAGCCGAGCTCGGCCAGCGCGGCAACATGGTCGTCCGGGAACTCAGCCCGCTCGTCGACCTCGACGGCGCGCGGGGCGATCTTGTCGCGCGCGAGCCGGCGGGCGGTATCGCGGATCAGCCGCTCCTCGTCCCCCACGAACTGGTCAGAGACCTCCATCATCTAGGTCGCTCGCCTTCCCCGGGCGGTCAACTCGGCGCCCAGGGCACGCCTCGCTCCAACGACCATCATCGGGCGGCCATGCCGCCGTCGAGCAGGATGACCTCGCCGGTCATGTAGGCGGACGCCTCCGAGGCGAGGTACACCACGAGCGGGCCGAGCTCCTCGGGGCGGCCGAGACGCCGCAGCGGGATCTGCTTCTGCAGGTACTCCAGGCCCCGTGAGTCCTGGCGGAGATCGGCGTTCATGTCGGTTGCAAAGTAGCCGGGGGCGACGGCGTTGACGCGGATCCGGTGGCGAGCCCACTCGACGGCGAGCGCCCTGGTGAAGTGGGCGACGGCCGCTTTACTGGTGCAGTAGCCAACGACGTTCGGCACGCCCATCTCGCCGAACACGGAGCCGACGTTGACGACCGACCCGCCGCCACCACGGACCATGAGCGGCCCCAACGCCCGGCAGCCGTAGAAGACGCCGTGAAGGTTGGTGTCGACGACGCGGTGCCAGTCGGCCGGGTCGGTCTCCAGCAGCGGCCCTTCGACGACGATCCCGGAGTTGTTGACCAGGACGTCGACCCGCCCGTACTCGCCGTCCGTGGCCTCGGCCAGGTGCTGCATGTCCTCCCAGCGCGTGACGTCGGTCGGGACGGCGAGCGCCCGGCAGCCGAGGCGCTCGACCTCGCCGGCGGTCTCGTCCAGCGCCTCGCGCGTGCGGGCGGCCAGGACCAGGTCGGCACCAGCCCCGGCCAGCGCCAGCGCAATCGCCTTGCCGAGCCCGCGGCTGGCGCCAGTGACGACAGCGACCCGCCCGTCGAGCTTGAACATGGCGTCCATCAGGTCCTCCCTGCCTGCTGGTCCAGTCCCACGCCTCCAGGGGGTGCGACCCAGCACACGCTACCGCGCTTTCCAGACCGGGGTGCGCTTTTCGAGGAAGGCAGCCAGGCCCTCATTCTTGTCGTCCGTGCCGTAGGCGAGCCCAGTGAGCGCCAGCTCGTGGGCCAGGCCGTCGTCGAGTGACATCTCAAGCCCCCTGGTGACCGCGTCGATTGCGAGCGGGACGGCGAGCGGCGCTCGTTGGAGGATCGTTCGGGCGAGCGCTTCGGCAGCGTCGCGCAGCGCGTCGGGCGGGACGACGCGCGAGACCAGGCCGGCGGCGAGCGCTTCGTCAGCCTCGAGCTGGCGTCCGGTCAGGATCAGCTCGAGCGCGCGGCCCCGGCCGATCAGTCGCGCCAGCCGCTGGGTACCGCCGAAGCCAGGGATCAGCCCGAGGCTCAGCTCGGGCAGGCCGAAGGCGGCGTTCTCGGCGGCAATCCGAACGGTACAGCTCAACGCCAGCTCGCAGCCCCCGCCGAGTGCGTAGCCGTTGACCGCTGCGATCGAGACGAGGCCGAGGGTTTCCAGGCGCCGAAAGACCCGCTGGCCGTGGGCGTTCAGCGCCATGCCGCCAAGGGCGTCCAGGTTGCGCAGCTCAGAGATGTCGGCACCGGCAACGAACGCCCTGGGCCCAGCGCCAGTCAGGATCAGGCAGCGCACGTCCGGGTCGGCCGCGGCGCGCTCCAGGGCGTCGGCCAGCTCGTCCAGCGTCTGGCGGTTCAGAGCGTTCAGACGTTGCGGTCGGTTGAACGTCAGCCAGGCCAGGCCTCCGCCAGGCTCGTAGAGCAGATTGTCGTAAGCCGCCGATGTCATCGCTCCGCCCCGTATCTTCTCGAGGCTCCGAACGCCGCGCCGGTGATCCCGAGCGGTTTCCAGGTCATTCCGAGCATACTTCCTGTCGTCCCGGGCGTGGCCTCTCCGTCATCCCGAGCGGAGCGAGGGATCTCATGCTGACGGGAGCGCAACCATGAGATCCCTCGCTCCGCTCGGGATGACAGGAAGCTGCTCGGGGTGACGGAGGACGTGCTTGTCAGGATGACGGAGGACGTGCTCGGATAGGGCTGAATTCCCGTGGCGAGGCATCAGATAACCCCCTCGGTGCGAAGCTCGGTCAGGTCGCTGGCGGTACAGCCGAGGCTGTCAGCAAGGACCTGATCGGTGTGCTGGCCGAGGAGCGGCGGCGGCTCCATGCGGCGCGGGCCGGGCCGTTCGCCGCCAAGAGTCCAGGGCGGCGCGACGAGCTGGACGGGGCCGGCCACCGGGTGCTCGACCGGGACGATCATCTCGCGCGCCTTCACTTGCGGGTGGGCGACGACCTCGCCGAGATACTGAATCGGCGCGCAGGGAACGCCGGCCGCGCCGAGCCGCTCGAGCCAGTGGGCCGCCGGCTGGGTGAGCAGAACGCTCTGAACGCGGGGCAGCAAGGTGGGCCGGTTGCTGGTCCGGTCACGGTTGGTGCGGAAGCGCACGTCGTTGAGCAACTCCTCCAGGCCGATCGCGCGGCAGAAGCGCTCCCAGAGCCGCTCGGCGCCGGTGGCGACGACGATGTCGCGGTCGGCTGTCGCCAGGGCCTGGTAGATGGTGATTGGCGAGTCGGTCGCGCCGCTCGGGCGAGGCTCCAGACCGGAGGCAAGGTAGGAGACGATCCTGGGTGTCATCAGTGCGAGCTGGCCTTCGAGCAGGCTAACGTCGATCAGCGTGCCACGGCCAGTCCGCTCGCGGGCGAAGAGTGCGGCGGCGATGGTGAAGGCGGCGATCAGCCCGGCGGTCATGTCACTCAGAGCTGTCCCCACCTTCTGGGGCCGACCGCCCTGCTCGCCGGTGACGCTCATGATCCCGCTCAGCGCCTGGGCGATCAAGTCGTAGCCTGGCTGGTCGCGCCAGGGGCCGGTCAGGCCGAAGCCAGAGATGGCACAGTAGACGAGCCTCGGGTTGTCCTCGCTCAGCGCGTCGTAGCTCAGCCCGAGACGGTCGAGCGTCGACGGCTTCAGGTTCTCCAGGAAGACATCGGACCCATGGACGAGCCGACCGAGCAGCTCGCGGCCCCTCGGTTTGGCAACGTCCAGGGTAACGCTCTTCTTGTTGCGATTGGTGGAGGGGAACCAGGCGCTCTCGCCCTCGACGAACGGCGGTCCCCAGCCCCGGGCGTCGTCGCCGCTGCCGGGCCGCTCGACTTTGAGCACGTCGGCACCCATGTCGGCCAGGAACATCGAGCAGTAGGGCCCGGAGTAGGCCGTCGAGATGTCGACGACAGTGACGCCGCTGAGGGGGGCGGTCATCGCCTCATCCGCGCGACTGTTCGTACCCATGGAAGCCGCGACCGGTCTTGCGGCCGAGGCGTCCGGCCTTGACCATCCGGCGCAGGAGCGGCGGCGGGGCGAACTCCTCTCGGCCGGTGTCGGTGTGGAGCGCCTCGGAGGCGTGCAGGTGGACGTCCAGGCCGATCAGATCGGCCAGCTTGAACGGACCCATCGGGTAACCCAGACCCAGCTCGACGCCGGTATCGATCTCGTCCAGGCTGGACAAGCCATCGTCGTAGGCCTGGATGGCCTGGTTCAGGTAGGGGATCAGCAGGCGGTTGACGATGAAGCCAGGCGAATCCTTGGTCCGGATCGGCTGCTTGCCGAGCGCGGCGGTAAAGGCCACGGCCCGCTCGAACGCGGCTTCGGACGTCTCGACGGCGCGGACGACCTCGACGAGCTTCATGAGTTGAGCGGGGTTGAAGAAGTGCAGGCCGACGACCTGCTCGGGGTGGGCGTACGCAGCGGCGATCTCGGTGACCGACAGGCAGGAGGTGTTCGTGGCCACGAGCGCCTCGGGCTGGAGCACGTCGGAGAGCGCCCGCATCGCGGTGCGCTTGGCATCGACGTCTTCAGTGACGGCCTCGACGACGACGACGCACCTGGCAAGGTCGCGCCACTCGGTGGTGCCGCTGATCCGACCGCGAAGCGTCGTCTGTTCTTGCTCGCTCAGCTTGCCCCGCCGCACGCCGTCGCCGAGGAAGCGGTCGATCCGCTCGAGGCCGGCCCGCAGGACCGGTTCGGCGACCTCCAGGACGACGACCGTGCAGCCGGCCTGCGCGGCGGCCTGGGCGATGCCCGAGCCCATCGTCCCGCAGCCCAGCACGCCGACCGTCTGTTCGTTCATGCGTTCGCCCTTCTCCGGTGGTGGGAGATCACGTGAGTCATCGGTGGTGGGAGATCACAGATGTCATTCCGAGCGCAGCGAGGGATCTCATGGTTCCTGTAGGGTCAGCATGAGATCCCTCGCTGCGCTCGGAATGACACACTGCCGCTGCGCTCGGGAGGACACTGGGGCTGCGCTCGGGAGGACACACTCTCGCTGCGCTCCCGATGACCGAGGAAGCGCTTGGGAGGACATACTGCTTGCCTACGCGCTTCAGGCTCCGATGACACTCTGTTTGCATCCTCGTTTCAGGCTCCAAAGACGCCGGCGGCCTCGTAGGTGTAGAAGCCGCGGCCGGCCTTACGGCCAAGATAGCCAGCCTCGATCATCTTGCTGACCAGCGGCGGCGGCGCGAAGCGGTGGTCGTGCAGCTCCCGGTACAGGCTCATCGAGACCTCGTAGTGGATGTCCAGGCCGACGACGTCGAGCAGCTCAAACGTCCCCATCGGGTAGCCCAGCCCGAGCTTGATCGCCGTGTCAATGTCCTCAACCGTCCCCAGACCGGCTTCAAGGGCCCGAATGCAATCGTTCTCGAACGGGATCAGGAACAGGTTGACGATGAAGCCGGGGGTGTCCTTGGTCGAAACCAGGACCTTGCCAAGCTGCTCGCCGAACGCCCTGGCGCGCTCAAATGCCTCGTCGCTCGTCTGGAGTGCGCGCGAGAGCTCGACGAGCTTCATCAGCGGGGCCGGGTTGCAGAAGTGCATCCCGACGACCCGATCGGGCCGCCCCGAGCCGGCGGCCATGGCCGTGATCGACAGCGTCGAGGTGTTCGACACGAAGATCGTCTCGGGCGGACAGACGTCGTTCAGACGGCCGAACAGCTCTTTCTTGGCGTCCAGGTTCTCCCAGATCGCCTCGACGACGACGTCGCACTCGGCGAGGTCGGAGTCCTGGGTGACCCAGCGGAAGCGGCCGTGGTGCTCGTCCTTTTCGGTCGGGCTGAGCTTGCCGCGTTTGACCCCGCCGTCGAAGAACGCTTCCACCCGCTTGCGGCCCTCTTGGACGCGCTCCGGCGAAACCTCGCGGACGACCGTCTCGATCCCGGCCCTGGCGGTCACAATGGCGATCCCGGAGCCCATCGTTCCAGCGCCGACCACGCCCACGCGCCGCACCGTCGTCACAGCCTGACCTCCCGCCCCCGGCCTGTCCCGCCGCGGCGACAGTGTAGCGCCGGGCGTCCTTCGTCAACAGCCGAGTCCTGGAACGGGATGCGGCCGGGTTCGTACACTGCCACCCGGGCGTCGATACCTCTGATGGCTGTCGACGAGGTGGAGGATCCAGGGTCATGATTCTTGCATCGCTGCGCGTCGAATCCGCCGAGCTGGAGCAGCGGACCGGCTGGTCGCTCAAGCCGGAGGGGGCCTGTAAGGAAGACCGCTGTGTCCTCCTGCCGGCAGACGGGGGTGGGGACGGCGCGATAGACGCACGGGTGCTTGCCGAGCGGCTGGGTATGCCGCTGGTCCACGACGCCGCGAACGGGTTGTGGTGCCTCGGGCCGGAGTCCGGTGGTCGCGCGCTGACCAGCGCCCGAGCTCCCGAGCTGACCTTGCCGGCCCTGGACGGCACGCCGTTTGGTCTGAGCTCGCTCCGAGGCACCAAGGTGCTCCTGCTCGCGTGGTCCTCCTGGTGAGGCTGCCGCTTTGACCTGCCCGGGTGGCAGGAGCTGCGCAGCGAGCTGCACCCGCGGGGGCTCGAGATCGTCACCGTCGCCCTCGACGCCGGCGGCGCCGAGGTGGTCCGGCCCTGGATCGAGGCAGCCAACCCGGAGCACCCATCCCTGATCGACCAGGCGCACCTCGTGGACGAGCTGTTCGGCATCGTGAACGTGCCGAGCGGCGTCTGGATCGACGAGGCGGGCATGATCGTGCGGCCGCCCGAGACGGCGTACCCGAAGCGCCCGTACTTCCTCGATCGCGAGACGCCGTCAGATGCGACGCCTCGGCTAGCCTCGCGGGTGGCGGAGGGGAGAAAGCTTCGAGTCGAGCCAGAGAAGTACGTGGCGGCGCTGCGTGACTGGGTCGCCCATGGGTCGGACAGCCGCTTCGCGCTCTCGCCGGAGGAAGTCGTGCGGCGCAGCCGCCCTCGACCCATGGAGGAGGCCACGGCGGCTGCGCACTTCGAGCTGGGACAGCACTTCCACCGCCTCGGCCGCGGCGACGACGCGGTCCGCCACTTCCGAATGGCGCATCAGCTTCAGCCCGACAACTGGACCTACAAGCGGCAGGCCTGGAGCCTGGTCGACCCGGATCAGGGACCGACGGAGCTGTATGAGAGTGACTGGCTGTCCGACGTCCAGAAGATCGGAGCCGAGAATTACTACCCGCGCCTCGAGATGTAGTGGACCGGCCACGCGGGGCCCCTGCCATTCCCTTGAACGATGCACCGGCGTGCTGGCTCGGTCAGGCACAACGAACGGTGGGGCGGAGTATCCTTGGGTCGGCACTGGCGGGTTCGGAGGTAGCGCGTGAAGCTCGGGTTCTCACTGCCGATCGCCGGCGCGTGGGCGACGCCGGAGAACCAGGTCCTGGTGGCGCGCGAGGCCGAGAAGCTGGGCTACCATTCGCTCTGGACGCTCCAGCGGCTGCTGTATGCGCTGGAGCCCCAGAACGAGTACCCGGCAATGCCAGGCCCGCGCTGGCCCGAGTTCATGCAGTCGGTCGTCGATCCGATCGTCACGCTGGCATACGTCGCGTCCCAGACAACGCGGATCCGACTCGGGATCAGCGTGCTCGTGATGCCGAACTATGCACCGGTGGTGCTGGCCAAGCAGCTCGCCACCCTGGACCGGCTCTCGGGGGGACGGCTCGATGTCGGCCTGGGGCTGGGCTGGTCGCGGGACGAGTACGAGGCGGTGGGCGTGCCATACAGCCAGCGCGGCAAGCGGGGGGACGAGTTCATCCGCTGCCTCAAAGCGATCTGGACGGACGACGTCGTCGAGTTCCGCGGCGAGTTCTACACCGTCCCGAAGTCGCTCGTGCAGCCGAAGCCAGTCCAGACGCCGCACCCGCCGATCACGGTGGGTGGCTACGGGTCCGCGGCAGTCCGGCGGGCGGTCGAACTGGCCGATGGGTTCAGCGGTGGCAATGTGCCGCTAGCGCAGGTCGCGCCACTGGTCGGCGAGCTGAAGGAAGCAGCCGCCGCGGCCGGCCGCGATGCGGAGGCACTCCAGATTATCTGCCGCGGGACCTACCGCATCCACGACGCGCCCCAGGGGGCCGACCGGCGCGCGCTGTTCGGGACGGTTGACGAGATCCGTGAAGACGTCGGGCGCTACGCCGCGGCCGGCCTGACCGAGCTGTTTCTGGAAGCGAACGTCTTCGAGGCGATGGAGCCCGCTGCCGAGGCGATGGACCGCACGCTCGGCGTGATGGAGGCGCTGGCGCCCAGCCAAACTTCCTCAAGGGAGTGATAAGCCGCATGGATCGCGGCCCGCGTGGTACATAGTTAGCCCCTGAGGGAATCGGTCCTCTGAGGGCGGAGGAACCCACGGTCGCGGACGGATCCGCGGCACCTACCAATGGAGGTGTCCAGATGTCACAGCGCTTGTCTCGCCGCAAGGCCCTGCTCGCCATCCTGGCGACCGCGACGGTCGCCTGCACGCCGGCCCAGCCCGCGGCGGCGCCCCAGGCGGACGCCAAGCCGACCGATCCACCCAAGCCAGTAGCGAGCCCGGCCACGGCGGCCTCCCCTTCGCCGTCCCCAAGTCCGAGCCCGAGCCCGGCTGCCGGGGCATCGCCGGCCGCCATGGCATCGCCGGCCGCGGCCAGCCCGGTGGCGGCCGCCAAGCCGGCCGCGCTGCCGCCGAAGCCGGCGGGCTTCCCGAGCGGCCCGATCCAGATGTGGGTCGGCTTTCCAGCGGGCGGCAGCACCGACGTCGGTGCTCGCATCCTGGCCGCGGCGATGGACCCGATTGTCGGGCAGCCGGTGACTGTGGTGAATAAGCCGGGCGGCTCAGGGCAATCGATGTGGACCGAGCTGATGCGCCAGCCGCCGAACGGGAGCATCCTCGGCCTGTCGAACGTGCCCCAGCTCCAGACGACTATTATCGATCCCGAGCGGCAGGCGGTGTTCACCCTTGAGAGCTTCACGCCGATCGCAAACCAGGTGCTCGATCCGGGGTCGATATTCGTCCCGACGAATAGCCGCTTCCAGACGCTCGCGGATGTAATCGACGCCGCGCGTCAGAATCCCGGCCGGATCTCGGCGGGCGACACCGGCATCGCTAGCGACGACCACCTCCAGACGCTGGAGCTCGGGAAGCTCGCTAGCGTCGAGTTCCGGGTCGTGCACTTCGAAGGGGGGACGCCCCAGACGACGGCAGTGCTTGGCGGCCAGATCGACACGGCGATCAACAACGTCGGGGAGTTCACCAGCAAGGTCAAGTCTGGCGACGGCCGACTGCTCGCCGTGGCCGACGACAAGCGGAGCGTGTTCGTGCCGGACGTGCCGACGTTCACCGAGCTAGGCTATCCGATCATCTCGTACTCCGGGCGTGGCTACATCGGGCCGGCCGGCATGAACGCCGATCTGGTCAACTACCTGGCGGCGGTGATCCAGGCGGCGATGGACACGCCGGATGTGCGGATGCGCATGGACGAGGTCGGCCTGGCTCAGCGATTCCTTGGCCCAGCCGAGTTCAAGGTCTTCCTGCAGGAGCAAATGGACCGCGCCAAGGACCTGTTCACGCTGGTCGAAGAGGAGCGCAAGCAAGGCTGAGCCGAGCGGGCGGCGCCAGGACGAACGTCGAGCATCTTGAGTGGAGCGGAGGATCTTCTCTCTTGACAAGATTGCTCGTTCCGCTCAGGATGGGACGGGAGTGGCACTCGCGATTGTTGGCCCCTGGCTTCCTTGGAGGTAGGGATGGCGCGCGCATACCAGATCGTCAGCGTTGGGTTCGTGCTGCTGGGGCTGTTCGTCTTGTGGCAGTCGATCCAACTGCGGTACTTCAGCCGCCTCGGCCCGGGACCGGGCTTTTTCGGCGTGTGGCTCGGCGGGCTGGTCGCCGCGCTAGCTGTGATTCTCCTCCTGCAGAACACGCTTCCCCGCTGGCGACCCAGCGGCCCGCTGGAGGTGCTGCCCCCTCGGGAGGCCCGCGCGCCGGTGGCGATGACCGTGGCGAGCTTGCCGGCCACGGTGCTCCTGCTCCCGTTGCTCGGCTTCCGGCTCACCGCGCTCGGCCTCTGCCTGTTCTTGCTGCTGGCCGTCGGACGTCAGCCCTGGTGGCTGTCGGGGGTGGTGGCGTTGGGGTGTAGCTTCGGGATCCACTACGTATTCACGGCCCTGCTCGGGGTCGTCTTGCCGACCGGCGCGATCGGGATCTGACGACGCTGTCGTCCCACGAGGTCTGACATGGAATCGTTCGGACTGCTCGGCATGGGCCTGGCGAACGCGCTGACGCCGACCAATCTGCTGTTCGCCTTGATCGGATGCACCCTCGGCATGCTGGTCGGCGTCCTGCCGGGCGTCGGACCGACGGCCGGCATCGCAGTGCTGATCCCGCTCACGTTCAAGCTCGACGCGACCGGCGCGATCATCATGCTGGCGGCGATCTACTACGGGGCGATGTACGGCGGGACGATTACCTCGGTCTTGCTCAACACACCCGGCGAGGCGGCGTCAGTGGTGACGACGTTCGACGGTTACCAGATGGCCCGTCAGGGGCGGGGCGGTGTGGCGCTCGGGATCGCGGCGATCGGCTCGTTCATTGGTGGGACCATCGCTACGTTCGGGCTGGTGCTGGTGGCCCCGCCGCTGGCCAGGTTCGCGTTGTCGTTCGGGCCGGCCGAGCAGTTCGCGCTCCTGATCCTGGGACTGTCGACGCTGATCGGTCTGACCGGCCGCTCGGTCGTGACCGGGATGATCATGGGGCTGAGCGGGTTGATGCTCGGCCTGGTCGGGCTCGACCCGGTGACCGGTGCGCCACGGCTGACCTTCGGCATCCCAGACCTGTTCGACGGAGTCGAGTTCGTGACCGTGGTCATGGGACTGTTCGGGTTCAGCGAGATTCTGATCAATCTGGAGCAGCCTGGCCCTCAAGATCTTCGCAACGAAGATCTCGTCGCTGTGGCCGAACCGCGAGGAGTGGGGCCGCTCGGTCGGGTCGATCGCGCGCGGCACTGGGCTCGGTTTCATGCTCGGGCTGATCCCGGGCACCAACTCGGCGATCGCGTCGTTCCTGTCGTACGTGGTCGAGCGGCGCTTCACCAAGCAGCCGCTCGGGACCGGTGCGATCGAAGGCGTGGCCGCGCCGGAGACGGCCAACAACTCGTACACAAGTGCCGCGCTGATCCCGCTGTTCACGCTTGGGCTGCCAAGCTCGCCGGGCGATCGCGATCCTGGCGGGGGCGTTCATCATCAACGGCTTGGTGCCGGGCCCGCTGCTCTTTCGCGGCCGAGGTCGTCTGGACGATCATCGCCAGCCTGTACGTCGGCAACGTGATGCTGCTGATCATGAATCTGCCGCTGCTCGGGCTGTGGGTCAGCGTGCTCAAAATCCGCTACCCGATTCTGATGGTCCTGATCCTGATCTTCTCGATCGTCGGCTCGTACAGCCTGAGCGGAAGCATCTTCGACGTCGGGGTCATGTTCGCCTTCGGCGTGCTGGGGTACTTCTTCAAGAAGCTTGACCTGCCAATGGCGCCGCTGGTGCTGGCGTTGGTGCTCGGGCCGCTGATCGAACGGGCGCTGAGGACCTCGCTGGAGATCTCGGCCCGGCAGCCCGGACATCTTCTACACCAGCCCGATCGCGGCGACGTTGCTGGTCCTCGCCGCGACCGTACTGCTCGGCTCGGCCTTCCAGATGCTCCCGTTCCAACGCCAGGCCGCCGCCGCCGAGCAAGTCGAAGTCTGACCGACAGACTCACAGCGTGTTTCCGTAGGTCCCCCTACCTTCGGGGGACGTCCCTATCGCGACCACAGCCACGAATCCGCGGTGGCCAATCGCCGATCGATCCATACAGCAGATCGCCCCGCCGGCCCTGAGCCTACTCAGCGATGGCCATGTGCGGGTTCCATACGATCTCCCATACATGGCCATCAGGATCCTGGAAATAGCCGGCGTAGCCACCCCAGAAGGTCTCGCCGGCGGCCTTGACGATCGTTGCCCCGGCTCGTTTGGCCTGTTCCATCACGGCGTCGACTTCGTCGCTGCTGCCCACGTTGTGGCCGATGGTGAAATCAGTCGCACTCGGTGGTTGGAGAGTGAGCCCAGCGTCGCGAGCAATGCTGGTCCTTGGCCACAACGCAAGCATCAGACCGTTCTGGAGATTGAAGAACACCACCGCGCCGTACTCGAATTCCTGGCCCACGATGCCTTCAGTCGGCAGGCCAAGCCCGTCCCGATAGAACGCCAGCGACTCGTCCAGATCGCTCACACCCAAGGTAAGTACCGTGATTCGCGGCTTCATCACGTTTCCCGTCCCCTCCGACTGTCGACGGGTAGTGTAGCGGCAGCCGTCGGGCGTTCGCGGTCCGTTGACACGAGTATCGTTGCCCGGTTCGCGAGCCCGAAGCGAGCCCTAGCCGGGCGGAGCAGGAGCACGCCTCGGCGGCGTGGTGGCCTGCCCGCAAGCCGCGCGACGGCGAAGGTACTGGGTGCCTGCTCAATTGGGATCCAGGAGCACCCTCGGTCCGGCCGTCCTCGGGCCTGGGCACGCACCAAGCGCGCCAGAGGGGACTCCGAGACGGCGCGCACCATTCCCCCTTGACATTGAGGATCCAGAACCCGGAGGCAGGGCGGCATGCTGCCGGGCCATCATGGCTCACCTGCTGGTAGCCGACGATCCGTGTGAAGGCATCACACCGCTGTGACCAAGCATGGCTGGGTCGTCCAACGCGGCCTGGCGTGGCTACTCGGATTCCGCCGCCTCGGCGTGCGCTACGTGCTTCACGTCGATCTGCTGCAGGGGGTGCTTCACCTCGTCTGCTCGCTCATCTGCATCCGCTTCCTTAGCACGGCACCATCCTGAGGCAGGGAGATCCGGGCGAGCCGATCAGCCACACCGTTCCAGCGCCTCGGCGAGGTGTCCGGGTCGGGATAAGAACGGGCAATGTCCGCCAGGGATCTCGATCGCCTCCACGCCAAGTCGTTCGCGAGCGGCTCGTCGCGCCCACGCCGGAGTAGTCGTACGGTCGTCCGTGCAGACGATGTACGCGCACGGCACCTCGGGCCAGGCGCTGAGCGGGGTCACCTCGCTCCCTAGCACGCCGGGTTCCGGGCGCAGCCGGCGGAACGCGTCGTGAGCAAGCTCGGGTGGGCAGTCGTGGAGCAGGAAGCGGATCGCCACCGCCTCGTCCTCCCAGAACGGGGCCTTGGCTGTGAACATCTCGGGATTGAACATGTCTGGTTCGGCACCAAGCTGGTCTACCACCGTCTGGCCGGGCCGCGGCAGGAGCGCGTGGAGGAAGACCAGCCGCTTCATCGAGTGCTGCGCGACCACCAGCGGGATGATCAAGCCCGCTAGGGAATGACCGACCAGCACTAAGTCGTTGAAGGCGGCGAAGGCTCGTGAGACCACCTCGGCACAGCGCGCCGCGCCGACCGCCAGGTCTTCCGGCATCAGGTCGACCGTTGTCACCCCGTGTCCGCGCGCCTCAAGCTCGGGGATCAACCATTCCCAGCACCACGCGGCGAATCCGCCGCCATGGACCAAGCCGAACGTGCTCATGGGGGAACCCCCATCGGTGAAGATCGCTGGGGCAATGTCGGGCCGCGATCTCACACTGCGAGGTTACCCAGTGCCTCTCGCGGACCTGCCAGGTAGCGCGCTAGCGACTGAGTGATGCAACACGCTGCTAGTAGTGGTAGCGCGCTTGCAGAAAGTCAATCCGGTCGCCGCGGACCAGGTAGACGATTCTGTGCTCCTGGGTGAGGCGGCGCGACCACGTGCCAGCCGCGAGATACCGTAGCGGCTCAGGCTTGCCGATGCCAGTGAACTGGTCGCGCGCGATCGCTTCGATCAGATCGAGCGCGCGGAGCGCGGTCTTGCGGTCTGTCTCGACCCAGTAGCGGAGATCCTCGCGAAACTCTAGCTGGAAAACCGTTGTGCGAGGGGACCGGCCTGGAGTGGCGGGCGCTGGCGCGGACCGACTACGCCTCGGGACCAAGGCCCAACTCGCGACGAAGGTCGGCGATGGACTGTGACTCACCGGCAAGCGCTTCGGCGCGATCCAGCGCGGCCAGTAGACGCTCGGCATTCTTTGGCGAGCGCAGGACGTGCGCCGTCTCGACCAGGCCGGCGAGCTCGGCAGCCGAGATAAGCACGGCGTCATCCGCTCCACGTCGGCGAATGATGACCGTCTCGCGATCGGCGGTGACACGATTCAGCAGCGCGGCTAGATTCGCCCGTGCCTCGGTATAGCTTGTCTGGATCGCCATCCGCCTCTCCGCCGTGGCCCGTGAGCTGTACTGCTTTACTGTACATGGGAGGATTGGATCGAGCCAGCCGTGGACCCCATGCGGACGGCGGGGCATCTCCGCCGAGGTGCAACCGCAGCGCTGTGTTGCCCGCTTGTTGAAGGCGGTCGGCAGGCGGTGGTATCGTTGGGGTGGAAACGGGAGTCCGGGGAGCCGGGCTGAGAGGGCGGCCTGCTTGCCGCCGACCGTCCGAACCTGATCCGGATCATGCCGGGCGCAGGGACCAGATGGCCGCATCGCCTTTCAGCGCCGACGGACGACCCGTCGGCGTTTTCTGTTCCCGTTCCGATCAGGATCTGGGGGAGCACGGGTGGGCGAGCGAGCGACGATGCGGGCGGCCCGCTACTACGGTCCGGGCGCTGAGCTGGTGCTCGAGACGGTGCCGGTGCCGAGCCGGCAGCGGGCGAGGCGCTGGTGCGGGTGCTCGCGGCCGGCATCTGCCACACCGAGCTGCAACTCCTCGACGGCACGCTGAACCTTGGCGTCGCACCGCTGACGCTGGGCCACGAGATCGCCCGGCGAGGTGGTTCGGCTGGGCGAAACCAGCCGCGCTCCGCGTGACCTCGGGGGTGTCAGTGTCGGCGAGCGTGTGGTGGTGTACTACGACGCGCCGTGCGGCGAGTGCGGCTGGTGCGCGAGCGGCGAGGAGCAGGTCTGCCCGAACGGGGGAGCGAAGATTGGGCTTTCTGGCGACGGGGGCTTCGCGGAGTACGCGCGGGTGCCGGTGCGCAATCTGCTGCCGATGCCGAATGGGCTAGAACCAAGCGCGGCGGCACCGCTCGGCTGCTCGGCGGCGGCCGCGCTCCACGCGCTGCGGGCCGTGGCCGCGGTCCAGGCTGGCGAGCGCGTGCTGGTGTACGGAGTCGGCGGAGTCGGACTGTACCTGGTCCAGCTGGCGAAGCTGGCTGGCGCGACGGTCCTGGCGGTTGGCCGCTCGCCGGACAAGCTGCGACTCGCGCGCGAGCTGGGCGCTGACGTGACCCTCGACGCGCGGGAGCAGGACGTCGTCGCCGGTGTGATGGCCACGACCGGCAGCCAGGGGGTCGAGGCGGTCTTCGAGCTGGTCGGCAGCGACGAGACGATGTCGAACAGTGTGGCGGCGCTACGTCGGCGCGGGCGGCTGGTGTTTGTGGGGTACGGCGCGGATCGGCTGCGGATCAACCCGCTCCACCTGGTCCTGAAGGAGCTCCAGGTGCGCGGGGCGCTCGGCAACACGCGCGCCGAGCTGCGCGACGTACTGGCGCTGGCGGAGGAGGGTACGCTCCGCTCGGTCATCACACGCCGGGTGCCGCTCGAGGAGGTCAACGGGGCGCTCGCCGCGCTCCGACGGGGCGAGGTGGTCGGGAGGGTGGTGCTCGACCCAGCGCTCACCGTTGTGGCGGAAGTCTCGGCAACGGCGGAGCGCGGGTTGACCGTCGTCGCAATGCCAACGACGGTGGGCGGTGCCCCGGCTGTCCCAACGCACGGACGTCACGGCGGCAGCGCGTCCGCTGCGCCGCCGTCGTCTACCGCGACCGGGGTCCGACCGCTCGAGGCTGAGCTGCTTCAGTTCATCGGCCGCGGGATCGACGTGCCGCGTGACGATGAGGAGTTCAACGACCTTGCGCTGCGGCTGTTCGGCTACCAGTTCCAGTCGAACGGGCCGTACAGAGCGTTCTGCGAGCGGCGCGGGCGGACCCCGGCGACCGTGGCGCGGTGGCAGGACGTGCCGGCGGTACCGATCTCGGCGTTCAAGGCGACCCAACTGACGTGTGAGCCCATCGAGGGCGCGCGGGAGTTCAACTCGAGCGGCACGACGCGACCCGACGAGAAGAGCCGCCACTTCCACCCGAGCCTGGCCGTCTACGACCTGAACGCCTCGCTGAACTTCGAGGCGCATGTCCTGCCAGAGCGGGCTCGGCTGCCGATGCTGGTGCTGTTCCCGCGTCCCGAGGAGCTGCCGAACTCCTCGCTGGCGCACTGGCTGGCGTTGATGGCCGGCCGGTTCTCCGCGGACGGCGGGCGCTGGTTCGTCGGGCAGGAGGGGCTGGACGCGCCGGCGCTGATCGGAGCGCTATGCGACTCGGAGGAGATTGGCCAACCGATCTGCATCCTGGCGGCCAGCTTCGCGCTGGTCCATGCCCTGGATCACTGCGCGGCGAATGGCCTCCGCTTCAAGTTACCGGCCGGTAGCCGCCTGATGGACACCGGCGGCTACAAGGGCAAGTCGCGCGAGCTGGACAAGGCGGAGCTGTACCGGTTCGTCGCCGACAGGCTCGGGATCGCGGACGATCATCTGGTGAACATGTACGGGATGACCGAACACAGCACGCAGTTCCTGGACGCCGTCCTGCGGGATCGGCTGCGCGGGAACGGGAGTGCTGGACGACGATACAAGACGGTGCCGCCCTGGGCACGCACGCTGGTGCTCCAGCCGGACACGCTGACGCCAAGCGTGCCCGGCGCGCCCGGGTTGCTGTGTCACTGGGACCTTGCCAATCGGGCGTCGGTGATGGCGGTGCTCTCGGAAGACGTCGGGTACGCGGTCGAGGGTGGGTTTGAGCTGATCGGCCGTGCCCAGGGGACCGAGGCGCGCGGCTGCTCGATCGCCGTGGACGAGCTGATCGCAGCGGGGCGACAGGCCGTGCAGGATGGATCGCGCTCCTTCGAGGCAGCGCCCGACGCGACAAGGACGAATGCACGATGACGCTGCCACAGGTGACGCCCTGGGTGCTGCCCGGCCTGGAGCCCGCCGACGTGAGCGACTGGCGGACACTGGAGTTCGGCGTAGAGGCAGCTCCTCGTGCCTACGCCGTAACGACGCCGGGGGAGGGCCGTGAGGGGGCCAAGAGCAGGCATGGGGATCTTCCCGTACGGCTTCGGTTTCCTGTTCTCACGCCGGAACAACTTGGCGGGGTGATGGAGCGGATCGCGGCGGCGCGGGACGGGTACCTGGCCGAATTGCCGGTCCTGCGGATTGCGGAGCTGCTCGACCGAGCAGTCAGCCGGTGGCTCGAGCCACACTCGGCGTGGCGGCAGCTCGCCGAACAGTGGCTGCCGCTCGTGACCGGGTACCCAGGACCAGTCATCCGCAAGGGACTGGCCGGCTACCTGGCAACCTTCCGGCTGGAGAACACCCGTCGACTGCTGGAAGAGGAGCTACGCGACCCACGCTTTTTGGACGAGCTTCGGCCACGCGGTGTCGTTGGCGGCAAGTCGCGGGCCTGGGGGCCACGATTGACGACGCACGTGTTCTCGGGCAACGTGCCGGGCCTACCTTTGCAGAGCCTGGCCTGCGCCCTGCTGACGAAGTCGGCCAGCCTGGGCAAGGCGGCGTCTGAGGAGCCGCTGTTCCCGGCCCTGTTCGTCCAGTCGCTCGCCGAGGTCGACCCAGAGCTGGCGGCCTGTTTCGGCGTCACCTGGTGGGCGGGCGGCGACGCGGCGCTCGAAGACGTCGCCTTCGGCCGGGCGGATGCGGTAATCGCGTACGGCGGCGTCACGGCGATCGACGCGATCAGGGCGCGGGTGCCGCTCGGCACGCGGTTCGTGGCGTACGGCCACAAGCTATCGTTCGGGGTAGTCGGGCGCGAGTGGCTGACGCGCGAGCGGGCCGCCGAGGCCGCCGAGCGGGCTGGCTACGACACGGCCAAGTACGACCAGCAGGGGTGCTTGTCGCCGCACCTGTTCTACGTGGAAGAGGGCGGCGAGGTGTCACCACGCGGCTTCGCCGAACTGCTGGCATCTGCGCTGGGTCGCTACGAGCGGGCGATGCCGCGCGGCCGGATCGGGCTGGATGAAGCGGCCGCGATACGCGAGCTGCGGTCCGGCTACGAGTTCCGCGAGAACGCCAGCCTGTACGAGAGCCCGGGTGATACGGCCTGGACCGTGGCGTACGACGAGGACCCGCGCTTCGAGCCGTCGTGTCTGAACCGGACGGTACGGGTGAAGCCGGTCCGCGACGTGCTGGACGCAGCCGAGCTCGCCCGGCCGGTCCGAACGTACCTCCAGACGTGCGGGGTCGGGCTGGACTCGTTGCGTGCGGAGGCGCTGGCAACAGCGCTTGGGCGGCTGGGGCTGGACCGAGTCTGTCCGCTGGGGCGCATGCCTGATCCGTCGCCGGCCTGGCACCACGACGGACGCTTCAACCTGCTCGACCTGCTCCGCTGGACCGACCTGGAGCCGGACGCCAGCGGCGGGCGCTGGGAATTCGCCCACCCGGAGCGCGGCGTGTACGGGGGGACGGTGGAGGCAGTCCGTGCAGACTGAGCTTCGACCGGTAGAGGCTGGCCTCGCGCGCCCGCTCGGCCAGGTGCCGACGGTTCGCCTGCGCGGTGTGACCAAGCGGTTCGGGGAGGGCGCCGACGAAGTGCTGGCGCTGGACGGCGTTGACCTCGAAGTGTGGCCGGGCGAGCTCTTTGGGGTGGTCGGCGAGAGCGGCTGTGGCAAGACGTCGCTGCTGCGCCTGGTCGCCGGCCTGCTGGAGCCGACGACCGGCGTGGTCGAGCTGGACGGACGGCCGGTCCAGGGGGCGTCCCCAGACGTGGGGATCGTTTTCCAGCGGCCGGTCTTGCTGGAGTGGCGGAGCGTGCTGGACAACGTCCTCCTACCGATCGAGATCGCCGGGGCCCCGCGCGACGAGCACGTCGGGCGGGCCCGGGTGCTGCTGCGGGACCTGGGCCTGGCCGGATTCGAGGATCGACGTCCACGGGCGCTTTCGGGCGGGATGCAGCAGCGGGCGGCGCTCGCGCGGGCGCTGCTGACCCGGCCGCGGGTGCTGTTGCTGGACGAGCCGTTCGGCGCGCTTGACGCGATCACCCGCGAAGCGCTTCAGATTGAGCTCGCCCAGGTCTGGGACGAGCCAGGTGCGACAGCGCTGCTGGTCACCCACGACATCGCGGAGGCCGTCTTCCTGGCCGACCGGGTGGCCTTGATGACGCCTCGTCCGGGTCGGGTGGCCCACGTGTTCGAGGTGCCGCTCGGCCGCCCGCGGACGCCGGAGCACCGGTATGACCCCAACTTCATCAGGCTGTGCCGAGAGATCCGACAGGCGATGGAAGACGGACGGCGGACCCCTGACCACGGGTACCGGAGGGCTGGGGCGTGATCCTCCAGCGGGGGGACGCGAAGGCGGCGGTCCGGCCGTCCGCCGTGGCCGCGGGGCTCCTCCTCCTGCTGCTCGTCGGCTGGGAACTCGTCGTGCGGGCACTCGGGGTGGCGCCACTGGTGCTGCCGGCGCCGAGCGTGGTGCTTGCGGAGCTTCTCAGGCAGATCGCGGGGGGGCTGCTGTGGGGACACCTGTGGGTCACGCTGACCGAAGTCGTACTCGGCTTCGCGGCCGGAGGGGTGCTCGGGATCGGGCTCGGGGTGCTGGTCAGCCAGTCGGCAGGGATGGCGGCGATCCTGCGGCCGTATATCGTCGCGTCGCAGGCGATGCCGAAGCTGGCGCTCGCGCCGATCCTGGTGCTCTGGTTCGGGTTCGACCTGACGCCGAAGGTGGTGATCGCGGCGCTGATCTCGTTTTTCCCGCTGTTCGAAAATACCGTCGCCGGGCTGCGGGCCGTGGACCCGGACCAGATTGAGCTGTTCCGCTCGATCCGCGCCAGCCGTCGGCAGATGTTCTTGAAGCTCCGCTTGCCGTGGGCGGTGCCCTACCTGGTAGCGGGGGCGAGGGTGGCGTTGATCCTGAGCCTGGTGGGAGCGGTGGTGGGTGAATTTGTCGGGGCCAACAAGGGGCTCGGGGCGCTGATCGTCGCCGCTCAGGGGACGATGAACACGCCGCTAATGTTCGCCATCTTCGTCGTCCTGACGCTGCTCGGGATCGGTCTATCGTTGGCGGCCGATTGGGTCGAGCGGGTGGCGTTGCGCTGGCGGTTCGGCGAGTGAGGAGGTCTGGATGGGCGGTTCGATCACTCGACGCGGGCTGCTACGCGGCCTGGCAATGACCGTCGGCGGCTCGCTGTTGGCGGGGTGCGCGCAAGCCCCGCCGGGCGCGCCGGCACCTTCCGCTCCCGCTGGCCCGGCGGCGGCGAGCGCGGAGAAGGTCCGGATGGCAAGCTGGAGCCAGCCGATCGCCGAGCAGGCGAACCTCTATGCCGCGCGTGAGCTGGGCTGGTTCCGCGAGGAGGGGATCGAACTGGAGTACATCCCCGGTGCAGGCGGCGGCGACGCGATCAAGCACATCCTGGCCGGCAACGCCGACCTGGCATTCGCGAATCTTGAGCCGATGTTCTTCGCGCTGGACCAGGGCTCCAAGCTCCGGGCGGTCTACAACATCTACCCCGAAAACGTCTTCAACGTGATCGCGCTGAAGCGCCAGGGCGTCACGCGAGCCGCCGACTTGAAGGGCAGGAAGGTCGGCGTCTACAGCCGCGCCAGCGGGACGTACCACAACCTGCTGGTCGTCTTGCGCTCGGCTGGCCTGGGCGAGGGCGACGTGGAGGTGATCGCGACCGGGGTGAACAACTTCGGTGCGCTGCTCCAGGGGCAGGTGGATGCCCAGGCGGCGACGGATACGGGGCTGTTCCTGGCGCGGGAGCAGGGACTCGGCGAGGTCGACGTGCTCTGGGCGCGCGACGTGCTGAACACGCCAACCGATGCCTTCGTCGTGACCGAGGAGGCGTACGCCGGGCGGAAGGAGCTGCTCCGCCGCTTCCTGCGCGCGTACAAGCGCGGCAGCCAGTGGATGCTCGATAATCCGGAGCAGGCTGCAGAGCTTGCCCGAACCCACGCGACCGACGGCCAGGACGTCGCGCGCAGCCTGGAGATTATCAAGCTCCGCAACGCGGCGACGGTGAACGACGACACGCGCCGCGGCGGCCTGGGCTGGTTCAACCTGGACGTGCTGCGCCAGGTCGAGCAGACGTTGTTCGAGCTGAGCCTGACCAAGAATCGTGTCGACGTGACCCAGGTGTTCACGAATGAGCTGGTCCAAGATCTCTGACGCTGACGTCCCCGGGGGCACGGGGCATGGAGGGACCGGTGACTGGAACTGATGGATCCGGACCGCTGCCAACCGCGTCCAGGCTGCCGCGGCCTCCGTTTCTCCGTGAGCGCTCGGCAGGGGCATCGCCGGGGCGGCAACTCCGGGAGGTGCTGGCCCGACCGGGACTGGCGATCGCGCCGGGCGCAGCCGACGCGCTGACCGCGCTGCTAATCGAGGAGGCCGGGTTGCCAGTCATCTATGTGACCGGAGCGGGTATCGCCAACGCCCAGCTCGGCGTCCCCGATGTGGGACTGGTTTCATTGGAAGAAGCCTTACGGGTGGTGCGGGCGATAACGGCGGTGGTATCGACGCCGGTCTTCGCGGATGCCGATACGGGGTACGGCAACGCGATCAACGTGACACGGACGGTCCGCGAATTCGAGCGGGCGGGAGCAGCCGGCATCCAGTTGGAGGACCAGGTCACGCCCAAACGGTGCGGCCACTTCGAGGGCAAGGAGATCGTCGCGGCCGAGGAGATGGTGGCCAAGCTCCGCGCGGCCCGCTTTGCCCGGATCGACCCGGACTTCGTGCTCGTCGCGCGGACCGACGCGGCGGCAGTGGCCGGCCTGGATGAGGCGCTCCGGCGGGCGCGGCAGTATGCCGAGGCGGGAGCCGACGCGATCTTCGTCGAGGCGCCGCGGACGGCAGCGGAGCTGGCCAGAATCCCGCGCGAGGTGCCTGGCGTGCCGCACGTGGTCAACATCGTCGAGGGCGGCAAGACGCCAGTCCTGCCGGCCGCCGAGCTGGCGGACATGGGGTTCTCGCTGGCCCTGTACGCCAACCTCTCGCTGCGGGCCGCGATGCGCGCGGTCCGCGCGGCACTGGGACACCTCAGCGTGACCGGCAGCTCGATCGGGCTGGAGGAGCAGATCGTGACGATGGCCGAGCGGCAGGCCGTGGTTGGGCTGGGCGAGGTCGAGACCCTCGAGCGAGCGTTCCTCAAGGAATCACCAGAGAAGGAACCGGCAGAGCGGCCGCGGACGTCTTTCTGATGCCGTGAAGGTGCAGATTGCGGTTCTGTTCTGGCTGGTGACGCTGATCTGGTCGCTGGAGCTCGCCGACCTGCTGTTCTTTCGCGGCGCGCTCGACGGCTTCGGTATCTGGCCGCGGCGGGTCGACTGGCTGTGGGGCATCCTGTTCGCGCCGTTTCTCCATGGCGGCCTGGGGCACCTGGTGGCCAACACGGGGTCGTTGCTGTTCCTGGGCTGGCTGGTGTTGCTGCGACGGGTCGGCAACTTCTTGGTGGTGACGGTACTGGCGATCCTGACCAGCGGGCTTGGAGTCTGGCTATTCGGGCGGCCGGGCAGCATCCACATCGGGGCGAGCGGATTGGTCTTCGGGTACCTGGGCTACCTGCTGCTGCGCGGCTACTTCGAGCGCAGCGTCAGCTCGATCGTGCTCTCGGTGGTTATCGGCCTGCTGTACGGCGGCGCCCTCTCGGGCCTGCTGCCGGGCGTGCCGGGCGTCTCCTGGGAGGGCCACCTGTTCGGCTTTTTCGGCGGCGCCGGCGCCGCGCGCCTGCTTGCCCGCCCGCGCCGCCCCTGGTAACGTGCAGGACTGGTGGCTGTCGATGAAGCCCTTTGATGATTATCCGCGTGGCGGTCGTTGGCCCTTGGGCCATTCCAACAATGTGGCGTGTCGGACTGGCTACGGCTTGGAGCTACAGCGACTGACAGGACAAACGTGCTGCGCCTACTGCGGGGTTAGCCTAATAGTCGATTACTATCGTTGGCTCTTCTTATCGGTAGATCACGTAGTCCCCAAGAGTGCTGCACTCCTCCTCGGCATTCCCTCTTCGTATACCGAGGACTTCTTCAATCAGGTCCTGTGCTGCTCCGGCTGTAATGGGTTCGGGAACAGGTACACTGTGCCCCCTGCCCTCGGTCAGGCACTGCCTGAATGGCAGCGGGACAGGTTTGTTGAGCTGCGAGATCGAGTGTTCAACGACCGGCGAGAACGAATCGCCAAGCGTCGAGCGATCGAACGAGCCTCTTTGAGAGGCAACCTTGGGTAACCGAGCGTTCAGGAACGACTTCGTACCCTAAGAGGGCTGAGGAGTAACGGCGATGTTCGACGTTCTGATTACCGGTGGGATGGTTGTCGACGGGGCGGGCAACGACGGGTTCTACGGGGCGGTCGGGGTCCAGGGGGACACGGTACGGGTGCTCCGGGGGGACGTCTCGGAGGTTGAGGCGGGGCGGCGGATCGACGCGACCGGGCAGGTGGTCTGTCCAGGGTTCATCGACGTCCACGCCCACTCGGGGCTAATGATCCTGGCCGAGCCGCGCCACGAGCCGAAGGTGCGCCAGGGGGTGACCACCGAGCTGATCGGGATCGACGGCAACTCGTACGCGCCGTTCCACTCGCAGGAGGAGTTCCTGCGGTTCGTCGAGCTGAACTCGGGGCTGGATGGCAACCCGACGCTGCCGGGGCGCTGGTCGAGCGTGACCGACTACCTGGGGATGTTCGACCGCAAGGTCGCGGTCAACATCGCCTACATCCTCGGCAATTCGCCGCTACGGATCGCCGGCGTCGGCTGGGACAACCGACCGGCGACGCCCGAGGAGCTGCGGAACATGCGCGCCATGCTCCGCGAGGGGATGGAGGAAGGCGCCTTTGGGATCTCGACCGGATTGGATTACCCACCGGGCAACTACGCCGACACCGACGAGCTGGTCGCCCTCTCCGAGGAAGCGGCCCGGCTGGGCGGGATCTACCACAGCCACGTCCGCTACAAGCTGGGCGACGGGTTCTTGGACCCGTTCCGCGAGGCGATCGAGATCGGCCGGCGGAGCGGCATCCCGGCCCACATCACCCACCTCTACCAGCGGGTCGGCAGCAAGGGCGGCGCCGACCAGCTGATCGGGCTGGTCGAGGATGCCCGCGGCGAGGGGCTGGACGTCACGTTCGACAGCTACCCCTACATCTACAGCAGCACCCGCCTGCTGATCCTGTTCCCGGACTGGGCCCACGACGGCGGGCCGGAGCGGCTCAAGGCTGTGCTGCGCTCCGAGGAGGGGCGCGAGCGGCTGCGCCGCGAAGTGGTGCCGCGGGCGTCTTCCTGGCAGGACATGTGGGTGACGTACTTCAAGCGCCCGCACAACCATCGCTTCGAGGGGCGCTCGATCGCCGAGGTGGCCGAGATGCGAGGAGCGCACGTCGTCGACGCCCTGTGCGATCTGCTGCTGGACGAGGACTTGCAGGTGTCGTACGTCTCGGCCGGCGGCAACGGCAACACACTGCCGAAGTTCGTCGCTCACCCGCTGTCGATGGTCGGCTCGGACGCCGTGCTGCTGGGCGACTTCCCGAGCCCGCGGACCTACGGCTGCTTTCCAGTGATCCTGGCCGAGTTCGTCCGCGATGAGAGCTTCCTCTCGCTGCCGCAGGCGATCCGCAAGATGACGTCGTTTCCGGCCCAGCGGCTGGGGCTGCCGGACCGCGGGCTGCTGCGCGACGGGATGAAGGCCGACATCGTCGTGTTCGACCCGGGCCGGGTCAAGGCTCCGGCGACCCGCGCGAACCCGAAGCAGTTCCCGATCGGCATCGAGTACGTGCTGGTCAATGGCGAGGTGGCGGTGGACCAGGGCCAGCCGACGGGGGTGCTGGCCGGCCGGGCGCTACGACGGGGCCGCACGTAGGATCTGGTGAGCGCTCCCGGATCACGTGTCTTCTACCGCCTGGTCCAGACGAACCCGCCGACGCTCGACGACTTCAGATCGAACGAGACCTTGGGCAAGGCCCCACGTCGGCCGCTGTCCGAGCGAGATCGCGACCGCTGGCGTGGCCTGTCCATGTACGAGTCCGCCGAAGCGGCACGGGAGCTCAGCCGGGAATCACCCTGGCACGGCACCTATGTGGCGGCCATCGAGATACCAGCCGAGGCATCTGCTCGCGCCAGGCAGACAGGACGCAATCGCGCCCATCACACGGTCTGGGCCAGTCCCGGGGATCTGCTGGCGTGGGTCGTGTCTGTGGCACCGGTCGAAGCGGTACACTGAGGAGGGTGAGCGTGAGATGACGAGCAATGCGGGGATGCCAGGCTACGAGCTGTGGGACACCGAGTCTCGCAACCTGTTGTACGACTTCGACACCGAGGCCGAAGCGCTCGAAGCCGCCGGCGAGCTGATCGATCTCAACCGATCGAGTTACCCCGGCACGCTCGCTCTCGTCCGCGTGGATGCGAGCGGACGCTCGACGACGCTGGCGCTCGGCGAGGCGCTCGGCGGGCTGGTGGCCCAAGATCGCGAGCGACGAGCAACCCGCTCGGCGTAAGCCGCGATCCGTTCCTCCCTGCGCTTTGGTGCCCCAGGCCGGGTCAAGGCGCCGGCGACCCGCGCGAACCCGAAGCAGTTCCCGATCGGCATCGAGTACGTGCTGGTCAATGGCGAGGTGGCGGTGGACCAGGGCCAGCCGACGGGGGTGCTGGCCGGCCGGGCGCTACGACGGGGCCGGGCGTAAGGGCATTGACAAGGACTCTCAACCACCTCAGCGAAGGCGGAAGGCGCGGTCCGTGACGACGAGCAGACGCCGGGCCAGATCGAGCTGCAGGATGTCCGGCAGGTGATGCCTCACGAAGTCCAGAACTGCGCCACGCCCCGTCGCCGACGGCCGAAAGAGGACGGTGCCGGCATACTGCTCAGGTGGATTGGACCGGATGTCTCCGATTCCTTTGTCCATGGTCAGCAAGACCGGGGCTTCGGCGCGGACACGCTCGAGGATGAGCGAGTCGGGTGCGCCGCTGAGCTCTTCCTCGGGCACTGATCGCGCATCGTCGCCAATAGCGCGCAGATCGTCTCACAGCTCGACAGGCAGGTTCTCGTCGAGCTTGAACCTCACGCGGACCTTAGGGGGAGAAGGCTCTGCTCTCGCGCCAGCTCAGCAGCGTAGGCGACGGCGGCGTCGATGTGGAAGGGCCGCAGCGACGGGTAGCTGCGGAGGATCTCGTCGCGGCTCGCTCTTTCCGCCAGGCTGTCGAGGATGTTCGTCACGAAGACCCGGGTCCCGCGCGCGCAGAGCTGCCCGCCGCAGATCGCCGGATCGCTGGTAAGGTGCTCTCGCCACTCGATCATCGTTGAACTCCGCGCAACGTCCGAGGGGCTGGAGATGACCCGTTTCGGTGGAGAGTCTGATCAGGCGGCGACCGCCTGGAGATGGTAGCGCGCTTCGAACTCGGCTGGAGAGAGATAGCCGAGGTGGAATGTCGACGATGACGATTGTAGAAGACCTCGATGTACTCGAAGATGGCCGTCCTGGCCTGCTGTCGGGTCGCCCAGGTCTGGCGATGGAGCAGCTCGGTCTTGAGAGTGGCGAAGAAGCTCTCAGCGACGGCATTGTCCCAGCACGTCCGGCCGGCCGACGCTCTGCTGGAGGCGGTGCTCGGCCAGCCGCCCGGCGTAGGCCCCGGCCAGGTACTGGGTGCCGCGGTCGGAATGGTGGATCAGGCCCGGCAGCAGGACGGCGTCCGGCCAGCGCCATGGTGAGGGCGTCCAGCGCCAGCTCGGTGCGCAGGTGATCGGCCAGCGCCCAGCCGACCACCCGGCGGGAGCCCGGCGTCGAGGATGGCCGCCAGGTACAGCCAGCCCTGGTCGGTCCGAACATCGGTGATGTCCGCGACCCAGAGCCGGTCCACGTCGCTCGAGCAAGCGCCGCTGCACCAGGTCAGCGGCTTGGGTCGTCGGGTCGGAGATCGTCGTGCGGCGGACCCCCCGCGGCCGACAGCCGACCAGCCGGCCTCTCGCATCAACCGCGCAACCCGCTTGCGCGCGGCAGCCGTCCCCTGAACCCGCAGCTCGGCGTGGACGCGTGGTGCCCCGTAGATGCCGCGGCTGCGCTCGTGCACCGCCCCGGATCGGGCGGTCAGCGCCGCGTTGGCCACCGCGCGTGCCGACGGCTGCCGCGTGCTCCAGGCATAAAATCCGCTCGGCGAGACCCCGAGCACGCGACACAGCCGGACGACCGGATACGGGCCTGCTCCACCGCGATGAGCCCGGACCCGGCTCATCGGGTCGTCTCCTTGGCGAAGAAGGCCGCCGCTTTTACCAGGATCTCCCGCTCCTGCCGCGGCACCAGGTTCTCCCGACGTAGCCGCGCCAGTTCCTCCCGCTCCGCCGTCGTCAACCCCGACCGCTGCCCGGCATCCACCTCCGCCTGCTGGACCCAGCGGCGGACCGCCGTCTCGGTCAGGTCCAGGTCCCGGCAGACTTGCCCGAGGCTCTTGCCCGACGGCGGATCAGCGCGACCGTCTCCCCCTTGAACTCCGCCGTGAACATCCGTCTCGCTCGTTGCGCCATGTGGACTCCTGCGAGGGTCATGCTGCCCTCCTCATTGTCGGTGTCCACCAAATCGGGTCAAGTCCAGGGCGACGCGCGATCGTGCCTGGACGTCGCTAGCACGCCTCATCGCCCAAGATGATACGCAAAAGGGTTGACCGCGATGGGGCGGTGCGAGTCGTTCGACTGAGTGGACCGTCCGCATGACCAGGGCACGCCCGAAGTCCGCGAGGATCAGGATCGGCCGTCACGGCAGGAGGTCGACCCAGACCCCGGCGAGGAGCCACAAGAGCAGGAGCGGCGCCGATGCCGCCACGCCGAGGATGCCCATGGGGCCCGCGCCGCCTCGACGAGCAGGATGGCGGTCAGCGGCACCGCTAGCAGGCTGACCTGCGAGCCGACCAACGAGACGGTCTGGCCCGCCCAGAGCTTCCGGAAGTCGGGGTGGCGCCAGAGCCCGGACAAGCGCGGAGGCATCCTGCTAGCTCAGGGGGACGAGGTTGGGCGGGAGTGGGCGGCCTTCGAGCCAGGCGTGGGTGAGCTGGGCGAAGCGGTCGGGGGCCTCGAGGTTCCAGCTGTGGGAGACGCCAGGAACCAGGACGGCGCGGGCGTTGGGCAGGCGCGCGGCGATCTCGCGGGCCGAGCGGCGCAGGACAAGGGGCTCGTCCGCGCCGACGACGGCCAGGGTCGCGGCACGCGCCCATCGCAGTTCCGGTGGCGGCCGGTAGGTGAAGTTCTCGACGACGATCCGCATCAGGCTGTCGACGGTCGCCAGGCGGGCGTCGGCGCGGTAGGGGACAAAGTAGCGCTGGGGAATCCTCGACAGCAGTAGGATGCCGCGGACGAGCAGGGCGTTGCCGCGGATCGGGGTCAGGATGTGGAAGAGGAGGCGCAGGGAGTCCACGATGGTCGGGCCGCGGCGGCGCGGCAGCGGGGGCTCGGAAGGCGGTGGGGACAGCAGGGTACCGCTGAGGACGACGTGGTCGACGAGCTCTGAGTTGGTGGCCAGCAGCTCGAGGGCGACCTGGCTGCCGATCGAGAGGCCGACGACGTGTGCGTGGCCGCCGTGGGCCCGGCCGCGGATCAGCGCAGTGACGTGGCGGGCGGCGTCGGCGATCGAGAACGGGGCGACGTCGAGGCTGCCGCCGTGCTCGGGAAGGTCTGGCGTCAGGCAGTGGTACTCGGGCAGGCGCGCGGCGACCGGTCCCCAGGTCCAACCGCCGACACCGCCGCCGTGGAGGAAGACGATCGTCGGCGCTTCGGCCGGTCCGGCGGCGCGGACGTGGAGGGGCATGGGCATAGTGTGCCAGGCTGACCAGTAGGGAGGGCCGAGGCTGGTGGGAGCCGAGGGCCGGGCCAGGGGTAGGGATCGGCACGTCCCCACTTGACGGACCGTCGGAGGGGCCGTATGCTGACAGAGAATAGAACATATGTTCTGACTCGGAGGTGAGCCGTGCCCCGATGTGATTCCCAGGATACCCCGACCGATCAGCTTCGGCGTCACCGCGCCCGCCCGGATCCAGCCACGGCCGCGGTTCCCTCCCCGGTCGGGTCCGGCAAGGCCTCGCGCCGGCGCGCGCTCCGCCTGCGCCCCACGACGGTTGCCGGCCTGAGCCTGGTCGAAGAAGTCGCCCTGCTCCGCGCGGCAATCCGCCGCCTTGCTCGGGGTGACGAGGCCGCCGTGGACGTCAAGACGCTGGCCGAACTACGCCACCAGATCGACACGCTCTGCACCGCGCTCAAGACCCAGCACGCCCTGGACGGCCGCGACGCGGACGCCGCCTCAACCGCGCTGGCCCGCGTCCTGGAAGAGCTTGGCGACGAGTTGGGAGGGCCGCGGTGAGCCCACGCGACGCCCGCGGGGTGGGGACCGGGACCGGTGCGCTGGTGCTGGATCACGCGCTCGCGCGGTGGCGGCGGACGCGGTCCGCACGTGGAGCCGATGGCGCGGGCGGGCCGGATCACGTCACCGAGCGGGCGACCGGCGACGGGTTGGAGGCGCTGGCCCGGCGGTTGGACGATGGAGGCTGCGCCTTCGGGCGCGTCAGCGCCGCGCGTGTCGAGTACCTGACCCGCGCCTACGAGCGCCTGGAGACCAAGCTGAACGCGATCCTGATGGCTGTGACCGGCACGTTCCTGAGCACCCTGGCCGGCCTGCTCCTCTACTACGTGCGGGGGGCGAGCCATTGAGCACGACGGAGCACGACGACAGCGCACCGTCATCTCCGGTGGGAGCGGCCGCCTCACCGGAGATGACCCCTCCTACGACGATCGAGGACGCGGGCGGGCGCGGCGGCCCGGCCGAGGGCCGGGCCGAGGGGGACCGGAGCGAGGAGGACCGGGCCGAGGCGGAGCGCATCAACGCGCTGATCCTGGCCTACCGCGCTGGGCGCTCCGAGCTTCTGCGGCCGATCTTCGACGCCCTGCGGCCGATCCTGTTCACCACGTTCAAGCGCTACGGCCCTGGCGGTCGTCCGCTGCCCGCCCTGCTGGAGCGGAGTGACTTGATCCAGCAGGGCTGGATCATCCTGGACGACCTGGCCCGACGCTGGGGACCGGCCGGCGGCGACTTCGGCGCGTACGTTCGGACCGCTTTCCCGTGGGAGCTCTGGCGTTACGTCCGAGCGCACTCACCTCAGCGCCGCGCGCGGGCCGTCCGCGTCGACACCGCCGACCACGACGACCTGCTCGAGCGTGTTGCCGACCGGACCGGCGACGACGGGAGGGCGTGGGACGGCCAGTTGATCACGGATGAGATGCTGGACCGACTGGACCCACTGCAGCGGCGGGCGCTGCGGCTGCACCTGTTCGAGGATCAGACATTCGCCCAGGTCGCCAAGGCCCTCCAGCTCACCTGCACCGGGGCCTACCGCGAGTACCGCCGCGCCCTGGACCGCCTGCGCTTGGAGGCCGGCATCGACGTCGAACCAGACGACGCGTCGGGCAGCCCCACGACGATCGAGCGGCTAGTCGTCGCACTGCACGAGGGGGTCGGTCCGGACGACCGGCTGCCGGGGCGGACGTGGCTCTGCGCTCGAACCGGGATCTCCGAGGTCCGCTTCGCCCGCCTGATGGGCGTGCTGGTCGAGCGCGGGTGCGTCACGGGACGCTCGGCCCGTCGCAGCGGCCGCCTGGTCCACGCCACACCGAGCGAGACGCTCGCCCACGCGACGCGGAACGAGGGACTTAGAGCAGATCGAGCACCTGGCTCAGGCTTGTAACGCGGTGGTCGAAGCTGGTGCTGGTACCGTAGTCGCCGCTCTGGTGGGCCTGCTCGATCTTGACGGCGACCATCCCGAGCGCCTTGGCCGCGTCAAGCTCGGTGAACGCGCCGTCCGCGACGAACATGCACGCGGATGGCTCGACGTCGAGCGCTTGCGTGGCGTGTAGGAACATGGCCGGGTCAGGCTTGGCCACACCGACCTCACACGACAGCGTTAGCGCGTCCATCAGCTCGGCCAGCCCGAGGTGGTGGACGACCTGGCCGGCCTGGCACGAGCAGTTGCTGACCAGCCCGAGCTTGTACCCGCGCCGCTTCAGCCCGCGAAGCAGCGGCAGCGTCTCCGGGTACAGCACGACGCCACGCTTCCAGGTCCTATGCTCGTGCGCGGCGAGCTCGGCGACCAGCTCGGCCGGTGGGTCGTTCCCCAGCCCGCGCAGCATCAGCCGGATCTGATCCTCCATGCCGCCAAGCGTCCCGAGCATCCGCTCCATCGCGTTCGCTCGCCAGACCGGGCCCCAGACCTCCGGATCGACGCCGGCCCGCCGCGCCAGCTCGCGCCGGCCCTCCTGGATCACGCCCGGAGTGATGTAGGCGAGCGTGTCGTACAGGTCGAAGAGGACCGCCTTCACCATCACATCCATCGGCTTCTCAGTTTCGAGACACGGCTCACGATGAACCACGGCCGTGCTCTTCCAGGATACGCCACAGCTCGTCCCGAGCGACTGGCCCGACCTCCAGGCGCTTGTCGCCGATCACGAGCACCCGCTCCCGCTCGGTTACGCGGCCGATCTGTGTGGCCGGAATGCCGCGTTCGGCCAGCCCAGCGACCATCCGGGTCGGGTCGGAGCAGGCGACGAGCAGCGCGCCGCTGGAGATGAGCCGCAGCGGATCGGCACCGAGGACCGCGCAGAGCTGGCGGGTCTCGTCCAGGATCGGGACCAGCTCGGACTGGACGACGTAGCCGGTGCCGGAGGCTTCCGCCAGCTCCCAGAGCGCGCCGAGGAGGCCGCCCTCCGTCGGGTCGTGCAGGGCGGTTGCCCCGAGCTCGGCGGCCAGGATGCCCTCGGGAACGACGCTGAGCCGATCGGATAGGGCCTGAGCGGCGGTCACGGTCACTTCATCGAGCCGGCCGCGGAGCGCGTGCTCCAGGTCGGTCGCCAGGATCGCCGTCCCCTCGAGCCCGGCCGCCTTGGTCAGCAGCAGCCAATCGCCAGGCCGCGCGCCGGCCGACGTGACGAGCTTATCGCGCCGCGCCCGCCCGACGGCCGTCATCGACAGGATCGGGGTGACGAGGCCGGGCGCGACCTCGGTGTGTCCGCCGAGCACCTCGATGCTTAGCTCAACCGCCGCTCGGTGGATGTCGTCCATGATTCGCGCGACGTCTGCCTCGACCGCGCGCTCGGGCAGCAGCAACGTCGCCAGCACGCCGACCGGCCGGGCGCCCATCGCGGCAACGTCGTTGCAGGCGACGTGGACACCGTACCAGCCGGCTCGTGCGCCCGCGCCAGTAATCGGGTCGCTCGACAGGACGCAGACCTCTTCGCCGAACGCGACGGCAGCCCCGTCCTCGCCGAGCCGGGCGTGGACGGCCACGTCGTCGCGCCGGACGCCGAGGCGGCCAAGGACCAGACGCTGGAGCGCGGCGGGGTCGAGCTTGCCGGTCTTCATGTCACCCGGACCGTTCGTCGTTGCTCCGGGTCGAACCCCGGCGTTGCAACCTGCGGGACCTGCTTGACGGGCACGACGATGCGGAGGGCGGTCGTCACGGGCCGGCATTATCGAGGACCGGCGAGTGGCGGGCAACACCGCCGGGACACTGGCGGGGACAGTTGGCCGTGCTCGGCGCGCGGCCCCCGGTGTCGTTCAGCGCGTCGGTTGCATGGTCGTGCGTTGGATCGGCTCCGGTACCATGTGCGTGGACGCGCCTGCGAGAGCGGCGGCGCTTGAGCGCGCCACTGCTCTGGAACCCGACGTGGCGCGGGAGACGCCGACGTGACTCGGCCCCCAGGCCTTCTCGCCCACCCGGCTGCCCCAGCATCGACCGCAGAAGCGCCGGTCGTCGTCCCGCGCCGGCGGGATGAGCCGGCCGGCGCGGTGCTCCGTCGCTCGTTGTGGGCGAGCACGACGTTCGCTGTCCGCGCGCTTCTGATGGCCGCGATGACCCTCCTACTCGTGGACTGGGTTCTCTTCGACACGCCGGTCGTCGCGCCTCGCCTGCCGGTCAGCGATATCCGCCTACCTTCGAACAAGCTGCTGCTCGCTAGCCGGTACCTCGACGCGCGCGTGCTGTACCTTGGGGACTCGCGCATCCTCCACGGGGTCGATCCCGCTGTCGTCTCACAAACCTGTGGCTGCGGCCCCGGCTACAATGGCGCCTTCGCGGCTGCCGACCCCAGGCTGACCAGGATCATGGCCGACCAGCTCCTCCGGACGCTGTCGCCCCAGGTGGTCGTGATCGGCGTGTCCCAGTGGGAGTTGAGTGACGAGGCCGACGTTCGGCTCGACCGCCCGGCGATGGCGCTCGTACCACCGTGGCGGTTGGCCGAGTTCGACGTGAACCTCAGCCGCACCGAGCTGGCCGAGGCAACCATCGACTTCACCTGGCGGCTCTATCGGTACCGCGGCGAGCTGAGGGCCGCGTTCGCCCCGTCGGCGGCGACCGCTCCTCCCGTCGATCCGCGCCGCGGGTTCGGCCTGTACGACGGGCCGCGCAGGGTGCGCGAGCAAGACCTTGACGCGCGGCAGCGGCAGTGGTTCAGGGATTTCTCGGTCCGCGGTCGCCGCGCCGAGGCGCTGGCAGGGCTGCTCGACGACCTGCGCGAGAGGGGTATCCGGGTCATGCTCGTGGCGCCTCCGTTGCACGACAACTTCCGGGCTCGCGTGCGCCGCGAGGTGGATACGTTCCGCGCGGCCGTCGAGCAACTCGCGGCCGAGCGCGGCGCGCTGTTCGACGATCTCACCACGTCGCAGCCGATCGGGCTTACCCGTGACGACTTCCAGGACGTCGTCCACCTCACGGAGCCAGGCACCATCAAGCTCTCCCGCTATCTGAGCCGGATCATCAGGTCGCACGTCGACCTCGCTCCGTAATGCTGTTCAACAGCCTGCAGTACGCGATCTTCCTGCCGGTGACCTGGCTCCTGTTCTGGCTGACGCCGGCCCGCTGGCGCCCGGAGCTGCTCCTGGTAGCCAGCTACGTCTTCTACGCGAGCTGGAGCGCGCCCTTCGCCGGGCTGATGTTCGCCCTGGCAGTCGCGAACTACGGGTTCGGGCTGGCCGTCAGCCGGGCAACCCGCCACAAGCGGCTGGTGCTGTGGGGATGCATCACCGTGGATCTCGGTGTGCTTGCCTTCTTCAAGTACTGGAACTTCGCCGTGAGCAGCGCAGCGGACGCCGCGCGCTCGGCGACGGACCTCGCGTGGGCACCACCGCTCCTGGAGGTGGTGCTTCCTCTGGGTATCTCCTTCTTCACGTTCGAATTCATCCACTACCTCGTGGACATCTACCGAGGCTCCGTGCCTGTCCACAGCTTCTCGAAGTTTCACGTGTTCGCGGCATTCTTCCCAACGCAGATCGCGGGACCGATCAAGCGGTTCCAGCAGTTCGTGCCGGCGCTCGGGGCGCTGCATCGATTCGACCCGGATCTCGCTCAGTACGGCGTGCGGCTCATCGCCATCGGCCTGGCGAAGAAGGTCCTCCTCGCCGACAAGCTCGCACCAGTGGCGGACGCTGGCTTCGCCGCCGGCGCCGCCGGCGCGATCGGGAGCGCAGAGGCCTGGATCGCGACCCTGGCCTTCTCCCTCCAGATCTACTTCGACTTCTCCGGCTACACCGACATCGCGCGTGGCTCGGCCGCCCTGTTCGGGTTCCACATCCCGATCAACTTCGATGCGCCGTACCTGGCGACTGGCGTCTCCCAGTTCTGGCGCCGCTGGCACATCTCGCTGTCGACCTGGCTTCGGGATTACGTCTTCATTCCGCTGGGGGGCTCCCGGCATGGACTACCGCTGACCGTGCGGAACCTACTCGTCACCATGACCCTAGGGGGGCTGTGGCATGGCGCGGCGTGGCACTTCGTACTCTGGGGTTTCTACTGGGGAGCGCTGCTCGCCATCGACCGCCTCGCGCGAGGCTTTCTGCCTTCCCGCCACTCGCCGGCCGCGACGGTGACCGGCTGGATCGTCACCCAGCTTGCCGTGTTGATCGGGTGGGTGCTGTTCCGGGCCGAAAGCCTGGCCGCCGCCACGCCCATCCTCCGCGCCATGCTGACCTACCAACCGGCATCCGGCGCGCTGGCCGGCGTCGCCATGGTCTACGTGCCGGCAGTCGCCATCTTGCTCCTCCTCGTGTGGATCAGCACCCGTCGCCGCTGGTTGCCACCTCTGCCGACGCCACTGCGCCCGGTCTTCGCCGGCGCCGCGCTTGCGTTGGCGTTGGCGTACGCTGTGATCGCGGAGCCGTCGACGGAGCAGCCGTTCCTGTATTTCCAGTTCTGAGCCACGAGCTGGGGTTGGTGCCGTGCCGAGCAGCCGCGCTGGAGGCGTAGTATGCCACCGAGGATTGCGCATGATCGCGAACCCATGAGGCGGGACCTGACACCGAGGATCGAGGCGATCAGTGCTGTCACGCTGGCGACCCACGACATGGCGCGGGCCGTCCGGTTCTACCGTGCGCTCGGCTTCGCGCTTCACTATGGTGGCGAGGACGCGTCCTTCACTAGCTTCGACGTGGGGTCGGGCTTCCTCAACCTGATCGTGCAGCCGGAGGATCGCCGATGGTCATGGTGGGGACGGGTGATCTTCGTGGTGGCTGACGTCGATGCGCTCTATGCCCGCGCTGTCAGCTTCGGCCTCCGCCCGGCCGCGCCGCCCCGCGACGCCGAATGGGGCGAGCGCTACTTCCACCTCACCGATCCGGACGGCCACGAGCTCAGTTTCGCGCGGCCGCTCGGCGAGATCGAGGCAGAGCCACCGTGAGGCGCTTCGGTGGTGATGCCGGAAGCCACGAGCTAGTACGGCGTCGGGGTGCGCTCGCGGGTGGTGATCGGGCGGATGGCGGGGAGGTCGGCTTCGAAGAGGCTGAGGTTCTCGCCGAAGAGGGCCTCGAAGTCTTCGGAGGTGACGGCTTTGGACAGCCGCTGGCAGTAGGTCTGGCGCAGGCGGCGAACGTAGTGCTCGGCGTCGTAGTCGTCGGCGAACTCCTCGAGGAGCTTCTTGCGCTTGCCGCGGGCCTGGTAGTAGGTCACGCGCTGGCCCGCGGCCCAGTGCTCGCGGCCTGCTGACAGCAGCACCTCGTACTGCTCCTCGCGGCGCCCGCTCCTGGCGTAGGCCCGGGGCGTCTTGGAGAGGATCACGCTGACGCACAGGTCGTCGACCGGCACCTCGCGGGCGCGTAGGCGGCCGACGGTGTCCAGAAAGAGGGCGCGGAGGGCCGGGAAGTCGCCGGCCAGCAGCAGCGGTGCCGCGTCGCGCAGGAACTGCTCGCCGTAGCGCTCACTCTTGGTCGAGCGGAACGAGCCGCCAACCAGCCGCACCTTGCCGTCGTAGCCCTGCAAGACGTAGTTCTTTTCTAGATAGCTGTACATCCTGGCGTAGCGGCCGTCGTGCTCGATCCTGATCCCGTTCGGCAGGCTCGCGCCAACCTCGTCGATCAGCCGGCGCTCGTCCTCTTCGGACCAGTGCGCCGGGACGCTGAACAGGACGCCGTCGGTATCCGCCTCGATCAAGAGCACGCCGCGGCGCTCTAGCTCGACCAGGATCTGGCCCAGGATCTCGCGGCCGCGGCGGGTCACCTCGCCGGCCGCGCGGAGATCGCCGAACAGCGCGAAGCTGGTCCCCAGGCTGCCGTAGAACGAGTTGATCAACTGCTTCATCGCGCCCGAGGCGGCGTCGTGGGCGACCGCCTCGCGGCTTCCGGGCGGGTGGCGACGAGACTCGGCCTTGTGGTGCAGGCGCAGCTCGGTCAGCTTGCCGAGCAAGGCCGGGAACGCGCCAAGGTCGTCCGAGCGCGGGCCAATCCCGTACGCCAGCATGATGCTCGGGTACAGCGAGGCGACGTCCGCCTTGACGACGTGCTCGACGATCCCGCTGGTGAACAGGTCCGTCCTCGCTCCGGCGTACGACTCACCGCCAGCCGCGCCCTTCGGCAGCGCCCGTCCTTCGCCCAGGTACGCGCGCACCAGCAGCGGCTCGATCAGTCCCTGGCCGGTGCCCGAGGTGGCGATCCGCTCGTACGGCTTGGGCACCATCTGGGCCAGCCCGAACGGCGTCCGCAGCAGCAGGCGCGACAGCTCGCCGACCTCGAGGACGTCGTCCAGGGCATACCGGCGGATGCGCTCCGGGTCGGATTGAAACGTGTCCCAGATCTCGGCGCCGGGCACGTACTCACGATCGTCGCGGGCGATCCCGAAATACTTGGCGGCTTCTTTGAGCCCCTGGTGGCGCATGTCGCGGACGATTGCCCCGTAGCGACGCACGGCGTGGAGCGTGTCGACGATCTCGCGCCCGGCGACGGTCCAGCGGACAAACGGGCTGCTCTTCTCACCGACCTTCAGACTATCCCGGTAGCTCGCCGGCTCGCCGCCATCGCGGCCAAGGGCCAGGCTGACGCCGAGCGCCTGGGCGCGGCGGACCAGGAACGAGAGGTCGAAGTCGAAGATGTTGTGGTTCTCCAGGATATCCGGATCGCGATCGCGAACGACGCCGACGAATCGCTCGAGGAGCTCGCGCTCGGACAGGTCGCCCACGTCCAGAATGAGGCGGAAGCCGTCCGAGCCGGCGATGCTGATCATGAAGATTCGGTCCGAGGAAGGGTCCAGGCCGGTTGTCTCCAGATCGAACTGCATCCGCCGCAGATCGTCATAGGCCATGCCCTTGAAGTAGGTCCGGCCGGACAGCGCCAGGTATTGCTCGACCGGCGAGCGGAGATAGACTGTCCCGCGGAGCTCGCCCAGTCCGCGGCTGTCGTCCTCCCGGCTGCCGTCGCCAGCGCGGTGCTCTCCGCGACGTGGCTCCCCGCCGCGCCGGCGCCAGGCCGCCAGCATCCGCGCCTCGATCTCGGGCAGGCGCGTGGTCAGAACGAGCCAGCGATACTCGCCAGCCCCCTCGAGCTCGACGAGGCCCAGACCAGAGCGTACGTCCGGGACGCCCGCGCGCAACGCCGCGGGGTCGATCCGCTCGGGATCGAGCCCTTCGAGCAACCCTGGGTCGGACAGGAAGAAGCAGCTCGGGAAGCGGACCTCTTCGTAGACCGTCTGCTCGCCGACCCGGCGCCAGATCCGAGCAAGCCCAGCGCGTCCCGCGCTGACTGAGACGATGCCAGGCGTCGGATCGCGCCCGAACAGCATCGCCGTAGGATCCACCGAGGCGAGCGGGGCGGCAGCAGGCGAACTCGAGGCCGGGGAATACGAAGCCGGGCTCAGCACCGGAGGCGTGACCTCATTGTCCCCCACGCAACTTCCCCGAACGCACGCGGCCCTGGCGCGCACCAAGGACGTTATAGAGGGGCACGGGGTTCGTCGGCCAGAACAACTCGCCGAAGCGGGTCAGACTCGGATGGAGGACCATGACATACGAATTGATCCACACGGTGCCACACCACCCGACCGATACGGGATGCTCCAGACCGACATGAGCAGCGGCATCTTGGCCGTGCCCTCGCGTCCCGCCCTCGTCGGGTCGCGAGCCGGTTACCGGGGGGTCTTGAAGGCGTCCAGCTGCTGGCGCGGCTCGGGGGGCCGGAGCCCACTCATTCTGACCTTAGCCGGCTTCAGGGTCGTGCCCTTGTCCTTGCCTTTTCCCTTGTCGCCCATGATTGTCCCTCCGCGAAGCCGGGGCCGACCCCGCACGATCGCCGTGCGGGGCGTGCCCGACCTGCTGTTACGGTGCCCCTTGCCTGATGCGCCTCAACCGTCGCGGTGTGGGCAACCGCTGGTTGTTAGCCTTCGACGTACTCCGCCAGGCGGGCTCGGAGATCGGTCCGGCGCAGCTTGCGCAGCGCCTCCGCCTCGATCTGGCGCACCCGCTCGCGGCTGATGCCCAGCTCCTGGCCGATGTCGCCCAGCGCCTGAGCCTCGCCGCCGCCCAACCCGAACCGCAGCCGCAGGACGGCCCGCTCCCGTTCGGTCAGCGCCTCGCCCAGCGCGGCGTCGAGCCGATGGGCCAGGTCCGACCGCTCGGCAGCGATCTGAAGGTCGGTTGCCTCAGCGTCCGGCACGAGGTCGCCTACCGAGGTTTCGCCCTCCTCGCCAACCGGCGTCTCGAGCGAGATCGGCAGCTTGGCCGCCCGGAGCGTCTCTTCGACCCGCGAGACCGGCAGCTCTAGATGAGCCGCCACCTCGCGCAGCGCCGGCTCCCGTCCGAGCTCGCCGGCCAACTCCCGCTGGGCCTTGGCGATGCTCGACAGGAACTCGCCGACGTGGACAGGCAGACGAATCGTCCGGGCCTGCTCGGCGACCGCGCGGCTCACCGACTGACGAATCCACCAGTAGGCGTAGGTCGAGAAGCGGAAGCCCTTGCGCCAGTCGTACTTGTCAACGGCGCGGTCGAGCCCGAGATTACCCTCCTGGACGAGGTCCAGAAACGGCAGCCCACGGCCGATGTACTTCCGTGCGACCGACACGACCAGCCGCAGGTTGCACTCGACCAGGCGCCGGCGTGCCCAGGCACCACGGCCTACCACGGCCTCGAGCGCCGCGCGGTGGGCAGCGCCCATCTCCTCCGCATCGCGAGCCAATTCCTCGCGGGCGGCCCGCCCGGCTTCGTTCGCCTGAGCGTACTCAACCTCTTCCTTGGGAGTCAGCAGGGGATTGCGGGCCACTTCGCGCAGATAAAGCGCGGCGGCGCTCAAGTCCTCCGGCGTTGCCGCCAGCGTCTCGTCCGGGGTTAGCTCCTGAGGAGCAGCAATCTCTGCCTCGGTCGCCGCGGCGTCGAGCTGCAGATCAATGTCGTATTCAAGATTAATGGCCATCTCGTCCCCTCCGGCCGTCCACCTTCTTCCTTCGGGACGGACACATAAAAAAACCGCTCCGCGGGCGACGCGCGGGCGGCCGTGCGAATGGGAGCGGTCATCGATCTACTGGGATCGTCGCCCCCACGCCTCGGCCTTTAGCCGCACCTGGTGCTCCCCATCGAGCCCGAGCCTGGCAACCGCCACGTGCCTCTACCTCTAAGACGACAAGATATCGCCGAGGTTCCTCAGCGAGCGCGTCCATCATAGCAGCGACGATCAGTCAGGTCAAGACATCCTCGTTGCCGCCGGACAGCCGCGAGCGCCCGTTGCTCCTCCTGCCAACTTCTCTTCCATCTTTCAACGACTACAACATCATCCGGTCGCGAATAATTCCGAATTCGCGACCGGGTGCGTCGCGATCTTGTCGCAAGTCTCGTGCCTCATGTCGGAGATACGAGCGGCGGCGTGGCGGTCTACACGGTGGAACGCTCTCCCGCCGCCTCGGAGCGCATGACAGCCGTGTCGGCCGCGGGCTCCGGTGCGGACGCGCTCAGCCGTCCGAGTGGCCCCGCGCTGCGCGCGAAGAGGGCGACGATGCCGAACGTGGCCGCGGCGAGCAGGGCCGTGCCGAAGAACACCGGCCGGAGCGCATCGCCCAGGGCGAACTGGAGCGCGACAAGCGCTTCAGGCGTGAGCAATGCCTGGGCCGTCGGGTCGAGCGCGGCGGCCGAGATCGACCCTTCGCCCGAGGCGTCGAGCCGGGAGCGCAGGCCAAACTGGAGGATTGCGCCGAGCAGCGCCACGCCGATCGTGCCGCCAAGGCTGCGGAAGAGCTGGGTCGTCGAGGTCGCCACGCCGCGCAGACTCCACGGCACTGACTCTTGGACGGCCATCACGAACGCGGCCGTGCTCGGGCCGAAACCGAAGCCCATGATGGTCACAGCCAGGTACAGGGCCGGCTTGGGTGTCTCCGGGTCGAGCACCGCCAGGCCAGCCGCCCCGAGCGCGACGAGCGAGGTCGCGCCGATCGCCGTCGCCCGAAAGCCGAGCTTCAGCAGGAGCTTCGGCCCGAAAAACCCACTCGCCGCCCAGGCCAGCAGCATCGGCGTGAGCACCGCCCCGGCTCCGGCAGCGTCCTCGCCTCGCACGCCCTGGACCCAGAGCGGGACGTACGACGTGACGCCAAACAGGACGGCGCCGGAGAGGAAGTTACCGACCGACGAGACGGCGATGATCGGGTGCATGAACAAGGACAGTGGCAGGACCGGCTCGGCCGCGCGTCGCTCGGCCCACACGAAGGCCCCGAGCAGAGCCGCACACAGCGCGCACAGGCCAACGAACTCGAGCCCGCCCCAACCCGTGGCCTCGCCGCGGGTCATCGCCACCAGCAGGATGGTCAGGCTACCGGTGAGCAGCGACGCGCCGAGCAGTTCCAGCGACACGGCCCTGCGCTCGACGCGCTCGGCGAAGACGCGCCCACGCAGGCGCGCGGCACCCAGCCCGAACGGGAGGCTCACGACGAGGACGCGGCGCCACGACCAGGACCGAGGCAGCCAGGCGCCGCGCGAGGGGCCGAGCAAGCTGGCCCCGCCCCAGAGCCCGCTGAAGAGCACCTGGACGCGGCCGCGCTCGTGGAGTGGGTAGAGGTCGGCCAACAGGGTGAAGATCGTCGGCATGACCGCGCCGGCGCCGAGCCCCTGAAGCGCGCGGAAGGCGATCAGCTCGCCCATCGAGCGGGCCAGCCCGCACAGGATGGAGCCCACCAGGAACAGTGCGATGCCGAGCAGGAACACTCGCTTGCGGCCGAACAGGTCGGCCAGCTTGCCGTAGACCGAGGGACGGTGACCGTAGACGTGAGCAGGTAGGCCGAGAAGACCCACGGGTAGAGGTCCAGACGGCCGAACTCGCCGGCGATCGTCGGAAGCGCTGTTGTGACGACGGTCACCTCGAGCGCCACGACGGCCATCGCCAGGACTAGCCCGGCGGTCACGATCCTCCGCGCGCGGCCCGGTCAGTCGTTCCTCAGTTGGCACCCACGCCTCCTTCTACCGTGCCTGGGTGCCACACGTGCGACACCCAGCGGATGATAACGGCCAGAGCAGGCGCGAGATGCCTGATAGTCACTCGGGGCGCGATCGACACGTGCGCTCCGACCCGGCCAGAGCTGGCGAAAGGCCCGCGCTCGCAGGAGAGCAACCCCAGCCTGGACCAGGACAGCACGCTTGACTGAACGTCCGCTTGAGGTCGGCCAGCGCCATTCACTCGCCTGACGCCCCAAGGGTGTCGCCAGCCAACCCGCGCAGCAGGCAGCCGCGGAAGGACTTCGGTCGCCGCCGATCGATGGCCTCGTCCAGGGTCTGGCGATTCGCCGCTTGCTGGGTTCGCACAGATCACGACCGGCATCGTCGCCTGGGACGCCCGCCCACGACGGGGTCAATCTCCGAAGAAGGTCGGGCCAAACCGTGCTAGGCGGCGGCGCATGACGTCGATGGCGGCGGAGTTGTCGTCGACGAGCAGGAAGCGGCGGTGGAGCAGGCCGGCCGCCTCGCCGGTCGTGCCGCTGCCGGCGAAGAAGTCGAGGACGAGGTCGCCGGGGTTGGAGGAGGCGCGGACGATCCGCTGGAGGATTGCTAGCGGCTTCTGGGTGGGGTAGCCGGTCTTCTCACGGCCGGTCGGGCTGACGATGGTCTGGAACCAGGTGTCGGTGGGCGTCTTGCCAAGGGCGGCCTTCTCCGGGCCAACCAGGCCGGGGGCACGGTATGGGACACGGTCCAGGTCCTCGTAGTTGAACGTATAGCGGCGGCGGTTCTTGACGTAGACGAGGATGTTGTCGTGCTTCGCGGGCCAGCGGCGGCGGGCGCGGGCGCCGTAGTCGTAGGCCCAGATGACCTCGTTCAGGAAGTTCTCGCGGCCGAAGAGGCGGTCGAGCAAGACCTTGCAGTAGTGGACCTCGCGGTAGTCGATGTGGAAGTACAGCGTGCCGGTGTTCGCGAGCACGCGGTGAGCCTGGACCATTCGGGGCCAGATAAAGCGGGCGTAGTCGTCGAAGGTGTCGGCGAAGCCGAGCGCCCCGAGCACGTCGGTTCGGTAGCGGTGTCCGGCAAAGCCGGTTCTGTCGCCGGCCGCGTCGCGGCTGGTCCTGGTACGCGTCCGGCGCTGGACCAGGCCGGTGTTGAACGGTGGGTCGACGTAGATCAGGTCAACCGAGCCAGCGGGCACGGTTGGCAAGACCTGAAGGTTGTCGGCGAAGTAGACGCGGTTCATCGGGCGGCGGCCGATAGTCTAGGGCGCGCGAATGCGACGAACAAGACGGGGAGGGTGTGGGGCACCTCGGTAGCAGATTGGAGCTCTGCGAGCGCAGGCTCGGGGCCTGACGGCATGCCGCTGGTATACTCGGCGCCGACCGCGCGGGGCCACGGCCGAGCGGGCTCCGGCGGGCGCGGGCTCGGCCGCCCCGATCGAGGCCGAACTGGACGAGCCCGCGCCCGCGAGGCAGACCGAATGCACGGAGGAGCGGCGGAGCCCGAGACGTTCGTCTTCGTCAACGGCGCGCGTCACCGGATCCCGCCCCAGGGACTCCGCGTTGGCCGCGCGCCGGACAACGACGTCGTCCTCGTCGACACCAACGTCTCGCGCCAGCACCTGGTGATCTGGTCGACCCCGAGCGGCGCCTACCTGCGCGACCTGGGCAGCCAGAACGGGACCTGGGTCAACGCCCGCCGCGTCGGGGCCGGTCCGGAGGCGTTGCCACCGGGCGCTCGGATCCGGGTCGGCCGGAGCGAACTGCTGATCGAGCAGCGGAGGGCCCAACCGGGGACGACCCAGCCGCGAGGACACGCATTTCCCGCGGTTGGACCGGACCGTGCACAGGTCGGGCGCACTGTCGCGCCCGACCGCGCTGACGGCGCGCGGCGCGGCGGCCTCCTGCTGGGCAGCGCGGTTTCGGCGCTCGTGTTGGGCTTGTTCGGGCTGACCGGCTGGGCCGTGTTCCGGGCGTCGACGGGCGGTAGTGCCGAGAGCCCCCGGGTGCCGACGGCGTCACCAGCGCCGCCGTTCGGGGGCGCTGGCGGCGAGTCGCCCGGACCAGTCGTGATAGCGCCGGCCGGATCGGGTGCCGGTTCGGTCGGCGCCGGCACCCGTGGCTCGGGCCTCGTCCGCGCCCTGGGCGCCGCCGTGCGGGTGCTGGTGCCGACCGGCCCGAACCAGGGCAACGCCGGCTCCGGGACGGTCATCACCGCGCGTGGCCATGTTCTCACCAACCATCACGTCGTGAGCGACGAGGCAACCCGCCAGTTGATCAATGGCGGCAACGGCATCGTGATCGCGGTTCCGCCGAGCGAGGGCGAGCCGGCCCGCCCCAGGTTCATGGCGCGGGTGATCGCTTCGGACGCGACGCTCGACTTCGCGCTGCTGCGGATCGTGGCGCTTGTTGGCGGCGGAGCGCTGCCGACCGACCTGGGGCTCCAACCGATCCCGATCGGCGACTCTGACACGGTCCGGATTGGCGATCCGCTGACGATCGTCGGCTACCCGCAGCTTGGCGGCCAGGGAGTCACGGTCACGCGTGGCATCCACTCTGGCATCCAGGTCTTCCCGAACGAGAGCGGGACGTTCTTCAAGACCGATACCGAGATCAACCCCGGCAACAGCGGCGGCATGGCGATCGACGGGGCCGGCCGGCTCGTCGGCGTCCCGACCGCCGGCCGGGTCAGCCGCGAGGGCCTCGGCAAGCTTGGCCTGGTCCGCCCGATCAACCCGGCCCGCCCGCTGCTCGACCGCGCCGAGCAGGACCGCTAAGCAGCGCCGTGATCGCTCAGTGCCGCCGAGCCCTGAGACGGCGCTCGTCGGACCCGACGGGCAGCGGCTCGGGCACAATCACGCCCTAGCCGGCGAGCTCGCGGACATTCTTGGTGTAGACCGGCGCCTGGCTGCGCGTCGCCAGCGCGGCGAGGTAGGCATCCACGAACGAGAGAGCGGCACCCGCGCGCCAGCGCTCGACGGCGTCAACCATCAGGTCCTTGTCGCCCTGGATACCCTCCCAGCTGAGGACCATCAGCAGGTACTCCCCCACCTGAGCACGGGTCATTTGCTGAACGTAGTGTGGCAGGGCGTAAGACAGCTCGTGCAGGACGAGCGGATCGAGGTACGCGCGTGCCCCACCGGCTTCCAGCGTGGCCAGGAATCTGCGGCACTCGTCCGCGTAACGGTCGGTGGTGTGTGCGTGAACGAAGACGTTCGTGTCGAGCAGGCCATCAACCATCCCGAGTCCCGAGGACATCTTCCGCCGCGCGAGCATGCCAGGACACTCGCTCCGCGAGATCGTCGATCGGTCCCTCGATCGGATAACGCTCCAGCGCTTCGGCCAGGCGCAGACGCGGGAGGGCGACAACTTCGACCGTTCCAGGGGCCGTCACGCGGAATGTCACCGCATCGCCAGGCTGGATCTGCGCCGCGCGTCGAACGTCTCGTGGCAACGTCACCTGCCCACGCGCGAGCACTTTTCCCAGCGCCATGCAATTCCTCCCGTGTCAATCGGATCCGCGTGTACGTTCAATCTTCAACTGTACCATCGTAAGCAGGATGACGAACGGCTATCGATACGTACGTCCAGGACACCGTGACATTCGGAGCTACCGACGAGGCTCGGCAAGCCTGGCCTCGTCCGCCGCTACTCGACCGCGCCTCCAGCCGGGACCACTGGGGTCCCTCGGTCAGTGACCTCCAGCGTATCACCGCCACGAACTCGAGCCAGGTACTCGCTGAGACGAAGCTGAAGCTCGCGTATCCCCACCTGCATCGTGGCTACGGTATGAGGTCACTATGCCTCCATTGCATTCGCGTTAGTCGAGCATCAGCAGCCTGCATCGTACACTGACAGGAGCGGGCGGGGTACCGTGTTCGGCGTGTGAGGAGGCGACTGATGGACCTGGAGCTGGGCGGGAAGACGGCGATTGTGACGGGTGGCAGCGTTGGCATCGGGAAGGCGATCGCTCGGCAGCTCGCCTTCGAAAGGTGTGACGTTGCCATCGTGGCCCGGAACCGTGAGCGGCTGGCGGACACGGCCCAGGAGCTGGGCGAGGAGACGCGGCGACGTATCGAGCCGATCGCGGCGGACACTGGCACCGACGAGTCGGTGCGGAGCATGGTCGAGCAGGCGGTCGAGGCGTTCGGGCATCTGGATATCCTGGTCAACTGCGCTGCCAAGCCCGGGCGGCCAGGCGGCCCCGCCAAGCTGGCCGAGATCACCGACGACCTGTTCTGGGAGGACATGAACGTCAAGGTGCTCGGCTATCTGCGCTGCGCGCGCGAGGTGGCCCCGCACATGATCCGCCGGGGTTGGGGAAGGATCATCAGCATCAGCGGCCTGGCCGCGCGGTCGAGCGGCTCGACGATCGGCAGCATGCGCAACGTCGCCGTGGTCGCGCTCACCAAGAACTTGGCGGACGAGCTGGGGCCGCACGGGATCAACGCAACGGTCGTCCACCCGGGGCTGACCAGAACCGAGAAAACGGTGGGGGTCGTGGCCGAGCGCGCGCGGGCCTCCGGCACGGCGCCAGAAGAGATCGAGCGTGCGATGGCCGAGGGCAACACGGTGCGGCGACTGATCGACGCGCGTGAGATCGCCTACGTTGTCGCGTTCCTGGCATCGCCAAAATCGGTCGCGATCACCGGCGACGTCGTCGCCGCCGGCGGTGGGATTCCCCGCGCAATCTATTATTGATCGCAGGCGCGCTGAATCGTGATGCTCCCTGTCGTGATCGCCCGGCTCCATCGGCCGACTGTGCATGGCCCAGCCACGACGTGCTGATTGCTGTCGCTGGTCACGCATGCTCGTCCGCCTCCTGATGATCGGCCCTCGGTGAAGGCGCTCGGGCGGGCGCTGGCCTACCTGTGGCACTATCGGCGCAACGCGCTCGCGGCGTTGCTGGCACTGATGCTGGTGTCGGCGGCCAACTTGCTCGCGCCGCAGATGGTCCGCCTCGCGATCGACGAGGGAATTGGCCAGGGACGTTGGGAGGCGGTGCTGGTCGCCGTCGCCGGGCTGGTGGCGGTAGCCGCGGTGCGCGGAGCATTCACCTTTGCCCAAGGCTACCTGGCCGAACGGGCGTCCCAGGGTGTCGCCTACGACCTCCGCGATGCGCTGTTCGCCCAGGTCGAGCGCCTCAGTTTTAGCTACTACGATCGCGTCCAGACCGGCCAACTCGTAACGCGGATCACGAACGACGTCGAGCAGGTCCGGGCCTTTGTCGGCGCGGGCGTCGTCCAGCTCGCAGCCGCGATCATCATGCTGTTCGGCACCACGGTCGTGCTGCTCGTCCTGAACTGGCGCCTGGCGCTGGTGGCGTTGGCGGCGATCCTGCCGATCGGCTTCCTGCTCGCCCGCTTTGTCCAGCGGGTCGGCCCGCTGTTCGGGCAGGTCCAGCAGGTGCTCGGACGGCTGAACACGGTGCTCCAGGAGGATCTCAGTGGCGGCCGCGTCATCCGGGCCTTTGCCCGAGAGGCATACGAGATCGAGCGGTATGACCGGGTCAACCGGGAGCTGCTGGACAAGAACGTCCAGGCGATGCGCGCCATCGCTAACAACTTCCCGTTTGTCTTCTTGTTCGCCAATCTCGGCACGTTCGCGGTGGTCTGGTATGGCGGACTCGAGGTGCTTGGCGGGCAGCTCTCGATCGGCGAGCTGATCGCCTTCCAGACGTACCTGGCATTCCTGCTGTTCCCGATCCTGACGATCGGCTTCCTGGCAGCCGGCATCTCCCGCGCTGGGGCATCCGCGGCGCGAATCTTTGAGGTGCTGGACGCACCGCTCGAGATTCGCGATCGACCCGAGGCCCATCCACTGCCGCCGATCATCGGCCGGGTCGAGTACCGGGCGGTCGACTTCCGGTATCCTGGCACCGACCGCGACGTCTTGAGCGGCGTCAGCGTCACCGTCGAGCCAGGCCAGTTGGTCGCGATCCTCGGCACGACCGGGGCGGGCAAGAGCACGCTGGTCAACCTGCTGCCGCGCTTTTACGACGTGACCTCGGGCAGCGTGGCAATCGACGGCCACGACGTGCGCCATGTGACGCTGGCCAGCCTGCGCGGTCAGATCGGCATCGTCCTTCAGCAGGCGCTGCTGTTCAGCGGCAGTGTGCGCGACAATCTCGCCTACGGCCGTCCCGAGGCGTCGCTGGAGGAGGTCACGGCGGCCGCCCGCGCAGCGCACGCGGACGAGTTCATTCAGGCCCTGCCCCAGCGCTTCGAGACGGTCATTGGCGAGCGCGGGGTCGGGCTCTCCGGCGGCCAGCGTCAGCGGATCGCAATCGCTCGCGCGCTGCTGGTGGACCCTCGCCTGCTGATCCTGGACGACAGCACCTCGGCGGTCGACGCCGAGACCGAGGCGCAAATCCGTCAGGCCCTGGACGGGCTGATGCGCGACAAGCGCCGGACAGCGCTGGTGATTGCCCAGCGGATCAGCACCGTGCGCGACGCCGACCTGATCCTGGTGCTCGACGACGGCCGCATCGCCGCCCAGGGCACTCACGAGGAGCTGTTGCGCGAGAGCCCGCTGTACAACGAAATTGTCGGCTCGCAACTGGCGGAGGAAGGCGACGTGACCGCTCAGCCTCCCTCTCTGAAGGGAAGGGAGGGTTTGGCCCCACTTCCGTTGAGGGACGGAGGGGTCGGGAGCAAGCTTTGAGCCAGGTCATCCAGGCCATCGCCGGCGCTCCCAGGGAGCGAGCCGAACGTCGGGCTGCGACGCTGCGCCGCTTGCTCGGCGAATGGGGCCCGCACCGTGGCCAGTTGCCGGCGGCGTTTGTGCTGGTCGCCGTGGGCGCGGGAGCCCAGGCGGTTGGGCCGTGGCTGATCAGCCGGGCGATCGACCGCGACATTCTGGGCGGTGATCCGGGCGGGCTGGCGCAGACGATGCTGCTGCTGCTGGCGGTCTACGTGGTCGGGGCGTTAGCCACACGCGGCCAGATCTACCGGGTGGGATCGATCGGTCAGCGGGTCCTTGCGTCGCTACGTGCCAGACTGTTCGAGCAGTTGCAGCATCTGCCGCTCGGCTACTTCGATCGGCGGCCGGTCGGCGACCTGATGAGCCGAGTGATCAACGACGTCGATACGCTCAACCAGCTGCTCTCGCAGGGTCTAACGCAACTGCTCGGCTCGCTGTTCAGCCTGATTGGGATCATCGTCGCGATGCTGACGTTGAACCCGCGCCTGGCGCTCGCGAGCTTCACGGTCATCCCGGTCATGCTGCTGACGACCGCGTACCTGGCCGGGCGGGCGCGTCAGGCGTTCCGGACAACGCGCGAGACCACCGGCGACGTCACGGCCGAGCTGCAACAAGAGATTGTCGGCATCCGTGAGGCGCAAGCGTTCAATCGGACCGAGGAGAATATTGCCAGCTTCCGGGTGCGCAATCAGGCCAACCGGGACGCGAACGTTGGGGCGGTCGGGATCACCTCGGCGTTCGCGCCGGCGATGGACGTGCTGAGCACGCTGGCAACGGCGCTGGTGATCGGCTACGGCAGCTTCCTGGTTTTCTCGGACGAGTTGACCGTCGGCGTGCTGGCGGCGTTCTTGATCTACGTCCAGCAGTTCTTCCGGCCGATCCAGTTAGCCTCGCAGGTCTACGCCCAGGCCCAGGCGGCGCTGGCCGGGGCCGAGCGGATCTACGCCATCCTGGACGAGCCGCGCGAACCGGCCGACCCTCCGGAAGCGGCGGAGATCGGCGCAATCGACGGGTGGATCGAATTCGACGCCGTCTGCTTCGAGTACGAGGCTGGCCGCGAAGTGCTGCACGACGTGACGTTCACGGTCGAGCCAGGCCAGAAGGTCGCGCTGGTCGGGCCGACCGGCGCCGGCAAGACGACGATCGCCACACTGATCCCGCGCTTCTACGACGTGACCAGTGGCGCGGTACGGGTCGATCGCCGGGACGTCCGGGAGGTGACACGCGGCTCGCTTCGGCGCCAGATCGCGATGGTCCTCCAGGAACCGTTCCTGTTTAGCGGGACGATCGCGGAGAACATCGGCTACGGCCGGCTCGGAGCGACGCGCGAGGAGATCGTCGACGCGGCGCGCGTCGTCGACGCCGATGGCTTCATCGCCGCCTTGCCTGGTGGCTACGACACCCGGCTCGGCGAGGGCGGCTACGCGCTCAGCCAGGGCCAACGTCAGTTACTGGCTTTCGCGCGCGCGGTGCTGGCCGATCCCCGCATCCTGATCCTGGACGAGGCCACCAGTAACGTCGACACGCGCACCGAATCGACCATCCAGCAGGCACTCGGCACGCTCCTCGCAGGTCGGACCAGCGTCGTGATCGCCCACCGTCTCAGCACCACTCGGCGAGCCGACCTGATTCTGGTGGTCGATGAGGGTCGGATTGTCGAGCGCGGAACGCACGGGGCGCTGCTGGCGCGGGGCGGCCTGTACGCCGATCTGTACCGTCGCCAGTTCCGCGACCAGCCGAGGCCGGTGACCGGCCTCGGAGAGCCGGTGGTCAGCGCGGCGACGCGGGGCTCCTGACGGACCGGCCGGTGGGCCTGCCCGACTCAAGCAGTCGCGAGACTCGCGGGGCCAGCCGGGTCCTCGAGATAGCCTAGTGGCGACCGGCCAATCGTGGTACCCTTTTTGGTGGAGACGGGAGCAGGGGGCGCAAGATGAAGGCGCGGGAGATCATGACCCGCAACGTCATCACGGTGACCGAGGACACGCCGATCGTGGACGTGGCCAACATCCTGGCCGAACGCCGGATCAGCGCCGTGCCGGTCAACGGGTCGGACGGGGCCATCGTCGGGTTGGTCAGCGACTTTGACCTGCTGTCACGCGAAGGCGGGACGGCGCGCGACGTCATGACGCCGGGCATCATCAGTGTCAGCGAGGACACCGATGTCGAAGAGGTTCGATTCCTGCTCGTCGAGCGGCGTCTGAAGCGCGTGCCAGTCTTGCGGGGCCAACAGCTCGTCGGCATCGTCAGCCGCGGCGACATTGTCCGCGAGCTAACCCTGCACTGGATCTGCGAGTCGTGTGGCGAGATGACGCGCGCCAAGTCTGCGCCGGAGCGGTGCTGGAAGTGCAGTGCCACAGATCGCTTCCGACACGAGCGCCAGCACCCGGGTATGTGAGCCGGTAGCCGGGCCCGTGGGTCGGGCCTGCGAAGGGCATACAAAGCATGAGTAAGAAGAGCGACAAGACCGCGGCAGCCGAGCGCCCAGCCAAGGGGGCGACGCGCTCCGCGGGCCGCAACGGGCAGGCTGAGCGCGCCGAAGCCAAGGCAAAGCAGGCCAACGGCACCGCGCCAAAGTACGACCTGCGCAACGTGAGCGAATCGGCCGAGACGCTGATCGGCTTCTACCGTCAGATGCTGCTCATCCGCCGCTTCGAGGAGACGACCGGCGAGATGTACACCCGTGCCAAGATCGGCGGCTACTGCCACTTGAACCTGGGCGAGGAGGCGACGATCGTCGGCACGATGTCAGCGCTCGAGCTGCGCGACTACGTCTTTACCAATTACCGCGAGCACGGCTACATCCTGGCCCGCGGAGTCGACCCGAAGCTCATCATGGCCGAGCTGTTTGGCAAAGAGGCTGGCGTCTCCAAGGGCCGGGGCGGCTCGATGCACCTGTTCGACGTCGAGTCTGGGTTTCTCGGCGGCTACGCGATCGTCGGCGGCCAGCTTCCGCCGGCGACGGGCGCCGCGCTGGCGATCACCTACCGCGGCAGCGACGAGGTCGTCTTGTGCCAGATGGGCGACGCGACGACCAACATCGGCGCCTTCCACGAGTCGCTGAACATCGCCCAGCTCTGGAAGCTGCCGGTGATCTTCTTGATCGTCAACAACCTGTACGGGATGGGCACCACCGTCGAACGGGCCTCGGCCGTGGCCGAGCTGTATCGCAAGGCGTGCGCCTACGACATGCGCAGCGAGCGTGTCGACGGCAACGACGTGCTGGCCGTCCGCGACGCGACCCGGCGGGCGGTCGAGCATGCGCGCAAGGAGTCACTGCCGACGTTGTTGGAAGCGGTCTCCTACCGTTTCCGCGGCCACTCGGTCGTGGACCCGGCCCGCTACCGCCCAGAGGAAGAGGTCAAGCACTGGCGGAATCTTGACCCGGTCATGGCGCTGGCCCACGGCCTGCGCGAGGCCGGGCTGATCGACGAGGCAGGCATCAAGCAGATCGACGACGAGATCAACGCCATCGTCGTCGACGCGGTCCGCTTCGCCGACGAGACGCCGGCACCCAAGCCGGAGGAGCTGTTCACCTTCGACTATGCGACGGACGTCCCGAACGTCGACCGTTCGCTGCCGGGCGATCACACGGGAATCACGCAGGACGGATGACAGGGGGCCGGCGTCGGCGTTCGGCCACCCCACCGCTCGAGCGCCCCTCGGAGATGGAAGATAGACATGCCTGAAGTGACCTACCGCCAGGCGCTCCACGACACGTTGCGCGACGAGATGCTGCGCGATGAGAACGTGTTCTTGATGGGCGAGGAGATCGGCGTCTTCGAGGGCTCCTACAAGATCACCGCCGGGCTGTTGCAGGAGTTCGGGGCGAAGCGGGTCCGCGACGCGCCGATCGCCGAGGAAGGATTCGTCGGCGCGGCGATCGGCGCGGCGATGTTGGGGCTGCGGCCGGTCGTCGAGATCATGACGATCAACTTCATCCTGCTGGCGATGGACCAGATCATCAACCACGCTGCCAAGATCCACTACATGTTTGGCGGCCAGTCCAGAGTGCCAATGGTGATTCGCACGCCTGGCGGCGGCGGCCAGCAGCTGGCGGCGACTCACTCGCAGAACCCGGAGGTCTGGTTCGCGCACACCCCCGGCCTCAAGGTGGTGGCACCGTCGACGCCGGCCGATGCGCGGGGCCTCCTGAAAGCCTCGATCCGTGACGACGACCCGGTGCTGTTTCTGGAGAACCTGGCGCTGTACAACACCAAGGGCGAGGTGCCCGAAGACCGGCCTGATGACGTGCTGCCGATTGGGGTCGCCGACGTCAAACGCGAGGGCTCGGACATCACGATCATCTCGTACTCGCGGATGGCGGCCGTAGCGATGCACGTCGCCGAACAACTGGCTTCCGAGGACGGGATCAAGGCCGAGGTCATTGACTTGCGCTCGCTGCGCCCGCTGGATCGTGCGACGATCGTCGACTCGGTCCGTAAGACGAATCGCGCCGTCGTCTTCGAGGAAGACTGGCGGGCGTACGGCATCGGAGCCGAGGTGGCGGCGACGATCCAGGAGCATGCCTTCGACCACCTGGACGCCCCGGTGCGGCGGATCGCGGCGGCCGAGGTGCCGCTGCCGTACGCCAAGAACATGGAGCTGGCGGCGCTGCCGACCGGCCAGCACCTGGTCGACGCGGTCCACGCGACGCTGGACGCCTCGGGCGGCGTGCGCGGCAATGGGCGGAGCAACGGGAGCAAGGGCCAGAGGTCGGCATCCCGTGGCTGAGGTGACGATGCCCCGCCTGAGCGACACGATGACCGAAGGCACGATCGCCAGGTGGATGAAGCAGCCGGGCGAGCAGGTCGCCAAGGGCGACGTGCTGGTCGAGATCGAGACCGACAAGGCGACAATGGAGCTCGAGGCGTACGAGAACGGCGTCGTCGAGGAGGTGCTGGTCGACGAGGGCCAGACGGTCGCGATCGGCGCGCCGATCGTGCGCATCGGCAGCGGCAACGGCGCACAGCATGGACGGGGGCAAGGAAGCGAACGGACATCAGCCCGCGGCGCAGGGCGTCTCGGGAGTCCAGACCGCCGGCCAGCAGGGCGGCAGGTCGCGGTCCGCCACAGCGACGCCGGATCAATCGGACGTTGGGACGGATGCGCCACCGGCGCCGGGCGAGGAGACTCGCTCGGCCCAGCCGACGGCAGGTCAGGGCACGGGTCAACCCGACCGCGCTGCCGGTCAGCAGACCGTTCAGGGTCCGGCGCAGGCCGGCGGCGCCCCACCCGAGCAGCCGAGCGGTAACGGCCGTAAGCAGGCCACGCGAGAGCAGCCCGCGGCCAAGAGTCAGGATGCCGCGGCCACGGCGGCGCCGGGCTACGGCGCCGCCCAGGACGAGGGCGCAGGCGGGGGACCGTCTGGCGCGCGGGCAGCCGCGCCAGCCCCGACCGACGGCGACGAGGTGGATGGCGTACGCGCCTCGCCGATGGCGCGGGCGATTGCCCGCGAGCACGGGATTGACCTGCACACGATCCGCGGTAGCGGGCCGGCCGGACGGATCATCCGCGCCGACGTCGAGGCCTCAGCACGCGGCGACGGCGCCACCGCGCCAACCCGTGCCGCGGCGCCACCGGCCTCAGACCAGCCCGAGCCCGCGCCGCGACGCGATGCCGCGGCACCCGACCAGGAGGTCGAGGAGATCCCGCTGTCCAACATCCGCCGGGTGACTGGTCGGCGGATGGTCGAGTCGGTGCAATCGGCGCCGCACTTCTTCCTGACGTCCGTGGTCGACGTGACCGAGCTGGTCGCCTTGCGCAAGCAGGTCAACGAGCGGTTGCAGGCGGCCGGCGAGGAGACGATCAGCGTCAACGACCTGATCGTCAAGGCGTGCGCGCTGACGCTGCGGGCGATGCCGGACGTCAACGTCGCGTTTGCCGAGGACAAGCTGCTGCGCAAGTCGCGGATCCACATCGGCATCGCCGTCGCGATCGACAACGGGTTGATCGTCCCGGTCGTGCGGGACGTCGACCAGAAGAGCGTGGGCCAGGTGGCGCGCGAGGCGCGAGCGTTGATCGAGCGCGCGCGGGCCGGCAAGCTGACCCCGCCCGACTACACTGGCGGGACGTTCACCGTCTCCAACCTGGGGATGTTCGGGATCGAGCACTTCACGGCGGTGATCAACACCCCGGAGGCGGCGATCCTGGCCGTTGGAGCCGTCGCGGCCGAGCCGGTCGTGCGAGACGGCAACGTCGTCGTTCGCGAGCGGATGCGGGTGACGCTCTCGGTCGACCACCGTGCCCTCGACGGCGCGACCGGCGCCCGCTTCCTCCAGCGCCTGCGGGGCCTGCTCGAATCCCCGATGCGCATCCTGCTCTAGGCCCGACGTCGTGCCACGCGCGGCGAGCAGTCCGGGCTAGCCTTTCAGCGCGACTGTGGCCGTGGTGACACTCGGCTCCGGCGAGGTTCGGGCGATGGCCCCGCGGGAGATCAGACACCCGCGTCGGCTGATGCCCAGAACCAGCTTCGCTCTATCTGGCCGCGGTCCCGCCAAGCCTGGTTGCCCGACGCGAGTTGCGCGGCGCGCGGTACACTGACCGCGGGGTGTGCTGTGGAGTTCTTGCAGAGCCTGCCGCCGTGGGCCGCCGTCCTGCTCGCGCTGTTCGCTGCCGTGGTGCTCGTGGGGCTGAACATCGGCTGGCTGTTGCAGGCGAAGGCGATGCTCGACCGCTACGGACGGAAGCCGAACGGGACGAAGCAGCCGCCCAAGACCGAGCCGCCCGTCCGGCCGCCGGACACGAAGCCGGATCGCTGAGCGGCTAGCTCGGGCGGGCGGCCTCCCAGGCGCGGAGGGCCGCGAGCAGGCGGGCGGCGGTTTCTGGCTCGTCCTCGGCGCGGTCATTCAACTCATTCGGGTCGGTCGGCAGGTGGTACACGCTGGCCGCCCGATCCTCCCGCGACCAGATCAGCTTCCAGTCGCCGAGCACCAGCGCTACCTGGGATTTGTCGGCGAGCTCGGAGACGGCGAGCCGGTCTTCGCCCTCGCTGTGGCCTAAGATCAGCGGCAGCAAGCTTTGACCCTCGAAGCGGTCCGGCACGGCCGCGCCGATCGTGTCGAGGATCGTCGGCGCCAGGTCGATCCCCATTGCCGGCGCGCCGACGACCATCCCGGGCGGGACTCGACCGGGCATCGCGACGATCAGCGGAACCCGTGTCTCGGCGCCGTGCAGGCCGGAGCCACTGAACCAATCGTCGTGCTCGGCAAAGCTCTGGCCGTGGTCGGCGGTCAGCGCGACAAGCGTGTTGCGGTCCAGACCGAGCTGGCCAAGGCGCCCGAGCAGCCGGCCGATCTGCTGGTCCGTAAACGCGACCTCCCCGTTGTACAGGCCGACCAGGTGGTTGATCTGGGCGGCGTCGAGCTGGGCCCCGCCGACGATCTCGCGGACCGAGCGGGCTGAGCCGCCCGGACAGGTGTCGCCGCAGCCAGTGTCCTCGACGTCGTCGAACGGGGGCGGCGGTGAGAACGGCTCGTGCGGGTCGTAGTAGTGGACCCACAAGAAGAACGGCTCGTCTCTGTGCTCCTCGATCCAGGCGATCGCCGCCTCGGTCGTCACGTCGGCCTTGCCGTCCAGCGCCTCGTCCATGCCTGCCGGGAGCGAAAAGGCCGGTACGGCGCCCGGAACGGTCAGATACGCCTTGAGCCGCTCGTAGGTCGCCGCCAGGGCCTGGCCGCGGTTGTCCGACAGGTACTCCGGGCGGTTGATCGTCAGGTCCAGGTAGTCGTGGAAGCCGCGGTCCAGGCCGGAGTAGGCTGGCTCGAAGCTCACCCAGCTGTAGATCGCCGCCGTCCGGTAGCCTTGCTCGGCGAGCGTCTGGGCCAGCGTCGGGGCGGACGGGCCGAGCCGATCGACCAGGTCGGCCCGGACGCCGTTGGTGCTCGGATAGCTGCCGCTCAGGATCGCGGCGTGGGCAGCGTTGATGTCCGGCTGCTGGGTCACGGCGTTCGTGAAGCGGGCGCCGGCCCGGGCCAAGGCGTCAATACTCGGGGTACGCGCTTTGTCATACCCGTAGACGCCCAGGTGATCGGCCCGCAAGGCGCTGACGGTGACCAGCAGGACGTTCGGACGGATCGGCGAGGCGACGGCCGGCGGGCCCGCCTCCGGGCTCAGGACCGCCCCGGCCGGTACGTCGCCTGGCCGACCGTCCGGCGAGCGGGGCGTCTCGGCTGCGCCGGTCACGGCCGCCGCGGCTGGCGCAACCGAGAGCCGATTGGCGAGCTGGTCGCGGCCGACCAACCCCCCGGCAGCGGCGATCACGACGGCCAGCGCGATGGGCAGGGCTCGGCGGGCTCCGGCGAGCGTTGTCGGCGACAAGCGCGGTCCGAAGACCCGGGCCGCGAACCACGCGGCGACGGCCAGCACCAGCGACGCGCAGATGATGGCCACCAGCGAGTAGAGTCGCCCCGGTGAGTCCAGCGGCGCCTCTTTGTTGAACAGACCGTTCCAGCGATAGGCGGCCAGCAGTCCGACGAGCACCATGCCGAGCGGGATGCCGATCCTGGTGACCTCGTGCAAGCTTGGGCGCCACCGCAGCAGCGGGGCCGCGGCCAACGCGATCATCGCCAGAATCGCGCCCAGACCCGCGAAGACGCCAACGTCGATCAGGACAGCGTAGCCGAACAGATCGACAAAGCCGTTCGGCTTGCGGATCAGTTGCGCGGCCATCCACGACTCCGCCAGGCCCGCGGCGGCACCGAACAGCCCGCCGAGCATCGCCGCGTGGGCCACCAGCTCGACAGGCGACACGCGGCGCCGGATCATCGGCCGGGGCTCCGGCTCCGGCGCAGGCTCCGCCTCGGGCGCCGGACCGGCGGTCGGCAGGGAGATCAGGAAGCGGGTTCCCCGACCGACGATGCTCTCAGCCGTAAGCTGGCCCTGGTGGGCCGAAACCAGCTCACGGGCGATGGTCAGCCCCAGGCCGGTCCCACCGCGTACCCGCGAGCGCGACTTGTCGGCGCGGTAGAACCGCTCGAAGACGTGCTCCAGGTCTCTGGCCGCGATGCCCACACCGCTGTCTTCGACCGCGATCCGGACGTGTGCCTCGTCTCCCTGGACGCTGACCCCGATCCGGCCGCCGTCCGGCGTGTGGGCGAGGGCATTGCGGAGGATGTTGCCGAGCACCTGGCGGATGCGGCCGGCATCCAGCCGCGCCAGGGGCAGCGCGCCCGCTGACGGAGCGTCGATGGCGATCTCGATCTGCTGAGCGGCGGCCTGAGGGCGGAAAGCGCGCACTTCCCACTCGACGAGCTCGGCGACGTCGACCTGCTCATAGTGAAGCTGGAGCTGGCGAGCCTCGGCCAGCGACAGCTCCTGTAGATCGTCGACCAGGCGGGTAAGCTGCATCATCTCACGGTGAATCGTGTCCAGCGTCTCGGCGTCTGGCGCCACCACCCCGTCCTGGATCGCTTCAAGGTAGCCGCGGATGCTGGCGAGCGGCGTCCGTAGCTCGTGGGCGATGTCGCTCACCATGTCCTGGCGCAGCCGCTCGACGCGCGCCAGCGAGGCCGCCAGCGCGTTGAACGCGTCCGCCAGCGCGCCGACTTCGCCGCCGACGCTAGTATCGATCCGCTGCTGGAGGTCGCCGCGCTCCATCCGGCGCGCCGCGCGGGTCAACGACTCGAGCGGCGCGGCGAGCCAGCGCGCCAGCCCGACGCTGAGCGCCAGCGCGGCCAACAGGCCGACCACGGCCGCCCCGGCGAGATACGAGTTCAGCGTGCTCAGGAAACGCTGCGAGCGCGGATCGATCGGCCGCTGCCCGGCGGAAATTGGGCTGATGTAGAGCGTGCCAACGGCGAACTCCTGCGAGCGGATCGAGACGCGCCGGCCGCGCCAGTCGTCGCCCACCCACCGACCGACCCAGGCGTTCTGCGAGTCGGCTACGATCTGGCCCTGGGCATCCGCCAGGACCAGCCGCTCGCCCATCAGGTCGGCCACCGACTGGACGGTCGGCTCGACGCCGGTCCACTCGCGGCGCCGGTCATAGTACCGGCTGAGGATGCTCTCGGCACGCTGGACGCGGGCCGACTGCTGGTCCTCGACATAGTCCTGGAACGAGGCGGTGACCGCGCTGTTGACAAGCAGGACGACCGTGCCCAGCGTGACCGCTAGCAGCAGGCAGGTCCCAATGAGCAGGCGGAACCAGAGTCGACTAGGCACGCGACGTGGACTCCGGGCTCGAGTCGGCGTGGGCGGCGCCGGCGTCAACCTCGAGCTTGTAGCCAAGCCCGTAGACGGTCTTGATCAGGCGCGCCCCGTTGCTCGCCGCATCGAGCTTCCGGCGCAGGCTGGTGATGTGGACGTCGACGTTGCGCTCGAAACCTTCGAAGTCGTAGCCGAACGCCTTTTCGATCAGCTGCGGCCGGCTGAAGACCTGGCCGGGCGCCTCGGCCATCGCCCGGATGAGGTTGAACTCGGTCGGCGTCAGGCGGACTGGCCGGCCGCCCAGCTCGACCTGGAAGCGCCGCGGGTAGAGCGTCAGGGGACCGACGATGATCTGCTCCGGCCCTTGATCGGCTGCGCCAGGCACGCGACGGAGAACGGCGCGGATCCTGGCGAGAAGCTCGCGCGGGCTGAACGGCTTGGTGACGTAGTCGTCCGCACCAAGATCCAGGCCAGTCAGCTTGTCCGACTCGGTCGAGCGAGCGGTCAGCATCACGATCGGGACGTTCGAGCCGCGGCGAAGCTCGCGGCAGACGGCCAGCCCGTCCATGCCGGGCAGCATCAAGTCCAGCACGATGACGTCCGGGCGGGTCTGGCGCGCCAGCTCGACGCCCTCGGCCCCATCGTGGGCACTCCAGACCTGGTAGCCGTCTCGCTCGAGATACATTCTGACGAGGTGGACGATGTTCTCGTCGTCGTCGACGATGATTACCCGCCGCCGGCCCACGCTCGCCATGATCGCCTACTCCCGCGTCTCGAGTGTAGCAGGAGAAGTTTAAGACACTATGAAGATGGGAACCAGGAAGCTGGCGCCAAACTTCAAGCGGCTATTGAAGCGCGAACCAGACGCCGCGCTCCCCCAGGAACGAGCTCTGCCAGACCATCACGGCCGGCTCATTGGCGGGGAGCTCGAAAAAGACCCAGCCGGTCACCGCGCCGCCGGGGTAGACGTCCCCCTCCAGGCGTGGGCCGGGGTTGATGACCGCGGAAGGGTCGCGCAGGCGCTCGGTGGCGGAGGCACCGCGGACATCGGTGGGCAGGATGGTGTACGCCTGGTCCTCGGGGCCGCTGATGTAGGCCTGGCTGACGAGCACGCCGATGTACGTGTTGCCCTCAGCCGCCGGCCTATTGAAGCGATTGCCCTGTTGGAGGAACGGATAGGCATCACGCAACACCCGGACGACGGAGACGTCGAAGCGGCTGATCTGTCCCGCGCGGTCGATGGTACAGGCGCAGATCGCGCCGAGCGGGATCGGGGCCTCGCGGGACAACCCCAGCTCGGAGGTCGGCTCGACGACGGGTGGTCCAGGGGCGGCCAATGGGGCCGGGCTGGGCGGCGGGGCGAGGAGCCCGGTCGCTAGCGGCGGTCCTTCCGGTATCGCGCCCAGCTCAGCCTCGGTCGCCGGACGCGGGGTAACGCGGTAGCGGACGCCCTCGTCGACGACGAACAGCACGCCATCCGGCGCCTGGAGCAGCCGCGCTTCCTGGAAGCCAAGGGCGGCAAGGACCGGAGCGACCAACGCTGGCCACGCCGCGGCGATGGACAGGCCGACCGTCAGGCCGATCGCCCAGATGCGAAGCGCCAGGCGGGTACGCATAATGACGTTCACCAGGTCCAAGGTCCAGGATTGCGCGGGGCGGCCACCGGCGGACCAGCGGCGCGGACGCTAGGGTAGCACGTTGGGGCGCCAAGGTGTTCATCGTTCGGCGCGAGGTGACGCGGTCATCTCGCGGTGCACGCCAACGTCCGCCTGGGCGTCGATGCCAAGCGCCCCGTGGCCCTGTACAAGGAACGGCTGAAGTCCCCAGCCTCGGGCTGACAGGACACACCCACATCCAAAGGTGGTCTCCATGTCCACGCCAATTGTCTTCGACACCGACCCTGGGCACGACGACGCGTTCGCCCTCTTGGTGGCAGCGCGGGCTCCCGAGCTGAAGCTGCTGGCCGTCACCTCCGTGGCGGGCAACCAGACGCTCGACAAGACGACCCTGAATGCGCGCCGGGTGATGACGATGGCCGGCCTGCGCGATGTGCCGGTCGCGGCCGGCATGGCCTCGCCGTTGCTCCGGGCGCTCCACACCGTCCCGCACATCCACGGGGTGAGCGGCCTGGACGGCTACGACTTCGGACCGCCGGAGGTCGAGCTCGCCCCGGAGCACGCGGTCGACCTGATGATCCGGGTTGTCGGCGAGTCGCCGGAGCCGGTGACCCTGGTGCCGGTGGGGCCGCTGACGAACGTCGCGATGGCGTTGCTACGAGCTCCGGAGATCAAGGACCAGGTCGCGCGCATCGTGCTGATGGGCGGCGCCGCCGAGCTTGGCAACGTCACGCCCGCGGCCGAGTTCAACATCTACGTCGACCCGGAAGCGGCCGCGATCGTCTTCGGCGCGGGCATCCCGATCACGATGGTCGGCCTGGATGCGACCCACAAGGCGCGGGTCCGCCCCGCCGAGCGCGAGCGGATCCGGAACCTGGGCAACCCGGTTGGCCAGATGGTGGCCGAGCTGATGATCTGGTACGGCCAGTTCCATCGGCGCAAGTACGGCTGGGATGACCCACCAGTCCACGACGCGCTGGCTGTCGCCGCCGTGATCCGCCCAGATCTGATCGAAACCCGCCATGTCAACGTGGTCGTGGAAACGGCCGGCACCTACACGGCCGGCCGGACCGTCTGCGACCTGCGCGGCGTCACCGACCGCGCCCCCAATGCCGACGTCGCCATGGAGGTCAACCGCGAGGCGTTCGTCGAGCTGTTCACCGAGGGACTGGCACGGTACTAACGCGTAGTCAGCCGGGCGGAAGCTCGATCACCTTGCCCGGTGGATCAGCCTGCCCGCTGTATGGGAGGTACGCTGGAGTCACCGAGTCAGAAGCCCTCGCGGTAGGCTTGTCGGCGATGTCTTGGCGGTGCCGACCTCAGGCGCCACGCAGCAGGGCGATGACCTCGCCGAGGGTATCGGCGGTGCCGACGTTGCCGGGGAAGACGACGTAGGGGACCCCGGGGAAGCGGCTCTCGGGGCCAAGGCTCCAGCAGGGGACGCCGGCGGCGACCTGACCCAGGACCATCGCGCGCCGGGCGCCGAGGCCTCGAGTGGCCAGGTCGCTTGACGTGATCCCGCCCTTGGCGACGACGTAGCGGGGCGGCGCCACAAGGCTCCGGATGAGGGCGACAAGCGCCGCCGACACCACCCGGCTCACCTCCAGGCTGGCGTTGGCGCCGGCCCCCGCAACGACGTCACGGCTGGTGTAGACCAGCGCGTCCTTCCCAGCCAGGTACTGCCGCTCAGCCCATGACGCGGCGTCGGCAACCTCGGCGTCGCGGGTTGCCTCGTCGAGAATCCGGCCGACACGCAGCTCGCGCGATTCGAGGCCGTGCAGTTGGCGGGCCTGCTCGAGCTGCTCGGTTGTTCGACGGACGTGCGAGCCGACGACCGTCAGACCGCCAATCGCGGGCGGCCGGCCGCGGTAGAGCTCCGCGGCGGTGAGCAGCGGGCGTCCCGCGAGGCCGGCCCGGACCCGAACGAAGCCGGCCCCGGTACGGTAGACGAAGCGCTTGCCGACGGCCTCGGCGCGCAGCAGGCCGAGGACGAAAACTTCCAGATCGCGGTAGGTAGCGGCGTTGGCGATGACCGGCGCACCATCTGAGACGTCGTCCAGAATCTCGGCAGCGCGGTCCGGTCCGCCCAGCCGGACGTCCTCGATCGAGACGGAGCGGACCGTCTCGACACGCACGCGGCCATGCGTCTTCTCCTCTACCCACTCGCGAAGATTGGAGCTGCGGTAGCCGAAAGCGGCGTCGCGGGCGAACTCGGTCTCGCCGGCCGGCACCAGGCGATCGTCCTGGCGGACGTAATGGACGTCGCCGATCGTCAGCCGCCCGCCTTCCTCAAAGAATGGGGCGATCACCTCGCCGTCGAACGGCCGTCCGTCGACGTCCGCGAGCGCGTCGCGCAGCGCCCAGACCTCGGCCGGGTAGTGGCCGCGGAGCGTCGAGTCGCTCCGCGAAACCGCGGCCACGCCGACGCCCAGGCCGCGAGCGGCCCGGGCGAGGTTGCCGCCGGCCTCGCGGGCCAGGGCAACGGCCTCGGTCTCAGGAAGGCTCCGCGAATTGGTCAGCACGTACACAGCCGCCCGGCTCTCGGCCAGCCCCGAGGCGAGCTCCGCTTCCGACCACTCGGTCAGGACTGGCACGTCGTAGACCGTCTGGGTGCCGGTCGGGTCGTCGTCCAGGGCCACGAGCCGCCGGTCGGAGCGGGCGATCTCCTCGCGGATCGTGGGCAGCAGATCGTCGGCCCAGGGCGGCGGCAGCGCGTCCAGCATCAGCGTGACTCCCTGGTCTGGCTTGGGCACGCGGGATCGCCCCAGTGTACGTGACCGAGAGCTGAGCGCCAACGCGGGAGGGCTAGGTTCGGCTCGCGGCGATCGCATCGCGGAAGGCGGCGGCCAGCTCGCGGGCGCTCTGGTAGCGACGGTCAGGGTGCTTATCGAGCTGGGTCAGGATGACCCGATCGACATCCGGCGGGAGGTCCGGGGTGAATGTCCGTGGGGACGGCGGCGAGGTATTGAGCTGGGCGTGGAGCACGGCGAGTGGTGTCTCAGCCTGGAACGGGACGCGACCGGTCAGCATGAAGTACACGACGACACCGAGGGCGTAGAGGTCGGTGCAGGCATCGGCACTGCTGCCTTCAACCATCTCGGGCGCCATGTACTCGGGCGTGCCGACAAACTGACCGACGCCGGTCAGCGACGATGCACCAATTACGCGCGCGATGCCGAAATCGGTCAGCACGACCCGATCGTTCAACCCGACCATCATGTTCGAGGGTTTGACGTCGCGATGGTACACCGGCTCCGGCCGGCTGTGGGCATGGTCCAGAGCGGCAGCAAGCTGGTCCAGCACGCGCGCGACGCGCTCCACGGGCAGCGGCCCGTCCTGCTCGACGAGCCGCTGGAGATCGATGCCGTCAATCCAGGCCATAACGATCAGGAGCTCGTCGCCGACCTCCTCCGCGTCGTAAATGGTGACGATGTTCGGATGGTCGAGCATCGCCGCCGCCTGGGCCTCGCGCAGAAAGCGCTCGACGAAGTCAGGCCGATCGTACAGGTCGCGGTGCATGACCTTGAGGGCGACCCAGCGCCGCAGGCGGGTGTCGTAGGCACGGTACACCGACCCCATGCCGCCACGACCGACGAGCGTGTGCTGCTGATAACGCTTGTTCGCCAGAACCGCGGCATCGGCCGACCCGGGCGCCATGAGTGGACCTGTCGGCCGTACGTATGCCACGATGGGTGCCGGACGCGGCGTTGGCGTGTCATCACGTCGTCGGACCTGCCCGACGTACGGCTCAGCGGTGTCCGTTGCGCTGAGTGAGTCGTCCACGTCCGCCATGCTGGACGGGGCGCTCGACGGGGATTCGGCGCGGTCGAGCCCGGGCCAGGGCGCCGGTGGGACCGTGACATCTGCGTCGGCGACCGGGGCGTCCGGCGCCGCGGCCGGAACGGCGGCCGTGTGAGCCGATGCAAGCAGCTCGGGGTTGTCGTCGGTTCGCTGCGCGCCCGGCGGGTATGTCCCCGCCGGGTAGGGGGGCCACTCGGGGGAGGGCGCGACCCGAGTCTGCGCGGCCGCCGACCCGGACCTCCGGCGCGTTAGCAGCCCGAGCGCCAGCAGACCAAGCGCTAGAGCGCCGGCCGCGGCGGCGAGACCGCCGAACAGCAGCGGCAGCGAAATCCCGCGCGGGTCACCCGCGGCCGGCGTCGCCGTGACGGCCGGCCCCGCGGCCACGGCCGTCGCCGTCGGCAAGGTCGCGGCCGCGGTCGGAGGGACCGGCGTCGGCGGCACTGACGTCGCGGTCGGCAGCACAGGCGTGGCGGTGGGGGGCAGCGGCGTCGGCGTCGGCGACTCCGGCGGGGGCTCCGGCTTCGCCTCCGGTTTGGGCTCCGGCTTCGCTTCCACTTTGGGCTCCGGCTTCGCCTCCGGTTTGGGCTGCGGCTTGGGGACCGGCGCGGCCGACCCGACTTCGATCGGCAGGGTCGGCGCGCCCTGCTGGTCGAGCGGCCCCCCGTCGGGGTCGGTGACGAACCTCTCCCCGCTCAGCGTCGAGCGTGCCTGAACGGTGAACGGGGCGCGGCTGACCACCTCGACGCGCAGCGCATGGGCCTGGCCGGCCGGCCACGGCTGGATAAACGCTTCGACAGCCCGACTGGTGATCGGCGCCACACGCCCCTGGCCGAAGTTGAACATTGACTCGCCCGGCTGGTAGATCCGGACATTGCCGATCGTCGAGCTGATCACCCGCACCTCGGGATTGCCGGGGAACGAGACGGTGATGCTCCCGCCGTTGAAGGCGTCAGTGCCGACGTTGACCGCCCGGAACTGGAGCTGAACCGCCACACCTGGCTCGAAGGGGGGTGGCGCATCGGCGCTGAGCCGCGGTTGCGGTTGGGCCCACGCCAAGCCATGACCGACACTGAGCCAGTACAACGCTGCCAGGAGCGCCACGATCGCGCGCCTGGCAGGGCGACGGGTGGCATTCGCTCCGGCCGCCGGGCCAGCCCAGCGCGGCGCCATGGCGCCAACGCCGAGTTGGCCTTGGCTGCGTCGCCCGACGTCGATCAAGTACAGCCGACCTCCCCAGGGACCGAGCCTTCGAGCACGCCGAAGCGTGCCTTGACCCGCAGGATCCTGCGAAGCGCCTCGTCCAGGCGGTCGCGCCCCAGCTCGCCGCTAGTCAGGGCGCCCAGCAGCGCGTCGCGCGAGCGACGCTGGCGCTCCAGGTCACCGCCGACGATCAGCAGGTCCACGCCGGCCTGAACCGCTCGGACGGCCGCCTCGCCGGGCGTGTAGTTATCGGTGATCGCCTTCATCGCTCCCATGTCGTCGCTGATGGTCAGCCCGCCGAAGCCGAGCGTATCGCGCAGCAGCCCGGTCATGACCGGCCGCGAGAGCGTCGACGGGGCCCCCGTTGGGTCCAGGGCCGGGAGGACGATGTGGGCCGACATGATCCCGGCGACGTCGGTGTCTGGAGCCATAGCGCGCCGGAACGGGACCAGCTCGACGCGTTCGAGCGCGTCGATCCCGAGCGACAGGACGGGAAGCTCTAGATGCGAGTCGACGCCGGTGTTGCCGTGCCCCGGGAAGTGCTTGCCGACGGCGGCGACGCCCCCGCCCTGGAGCCCGCGAACGTACGCACTACCGAGGCGCGCGACGAGTCCAGGGTCGTCCCCGTAGGAGCGCTCGGCGATAACTGGATTGTTCGGGTTATTGTTCACGTCGAGGACCGGCGCCAGATTGATCGAAAAGCCCATCGACCGAAGCTGGCGGGCGTGGGTCGCACCTCGCTCGCAGGCCTCGCGGTCGCTGGGCTGGCGCAGCGCGAAGTCGCGATTGGTGCCGAGGTTCGGGACGTCGGAGATCCGCTGGACCGTTCCGCCCTCGTGGTCGACGGCGAGCAGCAGCGGCAGACCAGCGGCCTCGCGGGCGATCTCGACGAGTCCGGCGTTGACGGTCGCCGCGGCGGCCCGCTCCTTGACGTTCGCGACGTGGACCATTCCACCGGGCCGCAGCTCGCGAATCGTCCGCCGCGCGTCGTCAGCGGTACTCCCAGCCCAGCCCAGGAGGAACAGCTGACCAACCCGGTCCTCGTCGGTCGCGAGCGCCGCGAGTGCGCGGAGGACACGAGGATCTTCTGATGTGAGCTCGGGCGGCGATGGGACAGCAGCTGCCGGGACGGGCACGTAGCCGGGCCCCACTACCGCCGACGGGGTTGCCTGGCGGACCGGCCCGGTGGCGACGTCGGGTTGGTTGGCCGTTGGGCGGATCGAGGTCGGCGCGACGCGGCCCGGCCGCGTCGGCGCGTCGCCCCGAAGGCAGCCAGGAAGAGCGACAGGCCGATGAGCGTCCCCAGCGCGAGCGCGCCGATCCCGAGCGGGAAAGCGACCCAGGGGGACAGGCTGGTGCGCCCGGCGCGGACGGCCCTTTGCACCCGCTGGGACGGCCTGTCCGCCCTCCCACCGACGCTGTTCGATCGTCCGCCGTTGCTCCACCGCCTCGGACCTCTCGGTGTCAGTCTGGACATGGTATTCATGTTCCGTGCCTGCTTACGTCACGGTAGCATGGCACGTGGACGGCGCGGCGTGGGGGGCTCGCGCAACGCCGGCTGGTACACTGCGGCGATGGCTGGATCTCGGAAGGTCGGCCCGTTCGCGGGCCTGGGACACCGGACGCTCCTGCGCGGCTGGCGGTACCTGCCGCTCTGGGCACGGCGGATTGCCGTCCGTGTCCTGTACCCGCTGTTCCCGGTTGGCGCCGTCGCGGTCATCCGCGATGCCGAGGGCGGGGTCCTGCTGGTGCGCCAGACCTATCACCGACAGGAGCAGTGGGGCGCCCCGGCGGCTGGACGTCGCGCGGCGAGTCGCCGCGCCACGCCGCGGCGCGCGAGACGTTCGAGGAGGTCGGTCTGCGGGTGGCGGTCGAGCGGGTTCTGGCCGTCAGCAGCGGCCCCTACGGCGAGATCAGCCTGGCTTTCGAGTGTCGGCTTATGATCGACGGCGCGGTCAGCCTGGACGCCGGCGGCGAGATCGGCCGGGCCGCCTACTTCTCCCCGCATCGCCTTCCGCCGATGCCGCGCGACACTCGGGCGCTGCTCCAGGAAGCGCTCGCCGCCCAGGCCGCCTGGCCCCGAGCCGCCCGCCCATCGGCGATCCGCGAAGGCAAGGGCGATGCTCGCTCTCAGCGTGTCGCTGACCCGGCAGTCGCTCGACCAAGCAGGGAAGGTTCGGTGATCCGAAAGCTGTCCGAGGGGCTCCGAGGACGTGGCCGGGGGAGGGTTGGGTGCTGGCCCAGATCGTCCTCGAGCCAGTCGTCGCGCTCGCCCCGCTGTGGGGACCACGGGTGCCAAAGTCCCTCGGGCGCCGACGCGGCGGCCCGGGGTGGCCATCGGCCTGGCCGGCGCGGCGCTGCTCGCCTGGGGCGGGTTGAGCCTGGGGCGGAACCTGACCCCGCTCCCCAGGCCGCCCGAAGGTGGCACGCTCATCCAGGGCGGCGCGTACCGCCGCGTCCGCCACCCGATCTACAGCGGCGCCTGCCTGGCGGCGCTCGGCTGGGCGCTCTACCACGGGCGCTGGGCGGGGTTGCTCGGCGCGGCCGCGCAGCTCCTGTTCTTCAACGCCAAGGCCAATCGCGAAGAAGTCTGGCTCACCGAGCGCTTCCCAGAATATCCGTCCTACCAGCGCGAGGTCGCCAAGCTCATCCCCGGCCTGTAGTTGAGTACACTCGTCCGCATGGACGTCCAGGTCGTCCCGGAGGGTGTAGCCGAGCGCGAACGGCGGAGCAACCGGTTCGGGGTCGGGTACAACAGAGCGCGATGAGCCTGGCTGAGCCGCGCGCCGCGTTCACCACCGCCGCCCCGCGTCCGGCGCCGCGGTCGACTGACGCGCCGGGTGCGTCGGACGGCCTCGGCGAAGCGGTCTGGGTGTCTGCGCGCACCGCGAGGCTGCTGCTTGGCGCGATCGCGCTCGCCGCCCTGCTGATCCAGGGCGGCGTCTTCTTCCAGAAGAGCTGGCTGTGGACCGGCGACACGATTTATCACCACGCGGTCATGGCCGAGATCCAGGCCGGCGAGCTGCTGCCCGGCGGCCCCTATGCGGGCCTGCCAGCGTTCTACTCGCCGCTGCTGCATTATCTCGCGGCAGGGGTCGGACTTGGCCTGCAGGTCGAATTGACCGAGGCGGTCCGGGTGCTGTCGATCCTGGTCGCGCCGTTGACTCCGCTCGCCGCCTACTGGCTGGCCCGGGCGCTCGGGATGGAACGTGAGGTGGCGCTGGCGGGAGCACTGTTCGCGACGTTCGGTGGCGGGCTCAAGCTCGCCAAGGACCGGGTGTGGGTGGACGCATTGTTTACGGGCCAGCACAACTTCTTCCCATTGTTTCCTCGCGACATCGCGTTTGTGCTCCTGCCACTCGGACTGGGCTGCCTCTACCGGGCGGTCGCCCACGACTGGCGACCGGGCGCCTGGCTGGCCGGCCTGGCGTTCGGGCTGATGGTCCTGGCCCACACCCAGACGGCCGTCTTTGCCGCCCCGTTACTCGGTCTGTACCTGGGGCTGGTCATTCTGGTCCGGCGCGATCTGCTCGGCCGCGTGCTCCGCGTGGGCCTGGTGACCGCCGCGCTCGGCCTGGCCGTGTCGGCGTTCTGGTGGACCTGGATGCTTCGGACACTCTGGCAGAGCGGCTCGTTCAGCGTGTCGATGCCGGCCTATCGCGTGCCGGTCAAGCTCTCGCTCTGGGAGTTCCCGCTCGAGTTCGGCGTGTTCTTGATCCTCGGCCCGATCGGCGTGTTCCTCGTGGCTCGCCGCTTCCGACGCGAGCGCGACCTGGGGGCACTCCTGCTGCTGGTCTGGTGGGCAGCACCGGTACTACTGGCGATCTTGCGCCCAACCGGCTTTCCGGGTGGCGATACCTTCTTCCCGCGTCGGCTGTGGCAGTTCGCCTCGCAGCCGCTGGTGCTGATGGCCGGCCTGGCGCTCGTCGCCGGGGTGGGGGAGCTTCGGCGGCTTCGGAGGCCCGGTCCAGTTCTCGGCGCGGCCATCCTGGCGGTCGGCGCGCTCGCGCTGGTCCCCAGTTCGGTGGGGACCTGGCAGCGGATCGGCGAGTTCTGGAATGAGCCGTCGTTCGCCGATCGGGACTGGGACTTGGCCGGCAACTTCGGGATCGGTCCGTGGCTGGCAGCTCGAGCGCGGGCGGAGGGGCCGCGGACGGTCGTGGCGCCAACGCCGGAGGCGACGCTGGTCTGGTACTACGCCGGCCAGAAGGTAGTCTACTTACACCCGACCGCGGCGATCAAGCTAGCCTTTGACGTCGAGCGCATGACCGGCCACAGCGAGGACGAACGCCACGCCGACTTGCTGGCCGGATATGCCGGCGACATCCGCGACCTGGAGCGGGTCCGTGACCGGTACGGCGCCGCCTACGTCGTCCTGCGGCGCGACGGCGATCGCCTGGCGTTCGTCGACCGGCCGGCCCGTGCGATCCAGCCGGACGGCGATGGCCGCGGGGCCGGGCGCCTGGCCGAGACCAATCATTACGAATATCTCGCCATGGCGCCTGGGGACCGCGCACAGTTCGTCGTCTCGAGTCCGGATGACCGCTCGGCAGCGGTCATCCTGCGGGCCAAGCGTCGCGGCCGCGCCCAGGAACGGGGCACGCTCGGCACGTTGACCGTCAACGGCACCCCGGGTGCGATCCCCGAAAGCGAGCTGCCGCGCGACGACTGGGCCGACGTCCGCCGGGTCGTCCCGCTGCGGGCCGGCCCGAACGTCGTCCAGCTCGAGTCATCGGCGCAGCTCGAGGTGATCCGCTTCGCGGCCTACACCGGGTCAACGGCCGAGCTGCCGCTGGGCTGGCGCGTGGCGTACGAGGACGCGTGGTACGTGGTGTTGACGAAGGACGAAGGACAAGCAGTGAAGGACCGCGGCGAGGAGGCTGGAGCATGACGATCCAGACCCCGCCGATGCCGGCGCCGAGCGATCCAGGCATCGTCTCTCGACCATCCTCCGCCGGCCGCTCGTCCTTCGTCCTTCGTCCTTCGTCCTTCGTCGACTGGCTCGTCGTGGGGCTGATCGTCGCCTACGTCGCCGCGCTCCTGCCGGGGCTGACCCGTTTCCCGCCGCTGATCAACGACGAGGGGCGCGAGGCGAACATGTTCTGGGTCGCCGCGCGGGCCGACCCGGCTGCCGAGCGGATGAACGCTCACCGCGGTTTCCCGACCTGGGGTACTGGAGGGGTCCAGGGCGCGACAACGGCGATCCTGTTCCGCCTGGGCGGCGTCGGCGTTTTTCAGGCCCGACTGACCTCGCTGCTCTGGGGTGGCGTGCTGTTGCTGCTCGTGTATCTGCTCGGGCGCCAGTACTGGAACCGCGCGGTTGGGCTGACCGCCGCGATCCTACTGGCCGTCTCGCCGCCATTCCTGCTCGCGACACACACGCTGCGACCGGACATCCAGGTAGTGACCCTAGTCGCCGGTGCGCTGCTGTTGGCAGAAGCGGCGATCCGCGGAGGCCGCGGCTGGATGGCGCTCGCGGCCGGCCTCCTTCTTGGTCTCGGCGTGGACACCCACCCGAACACCCTCGGCATGGTCCCGCTCGTCGCGCTGGTGTTCCCGCTCCGCCAGGGGTGGCTTGGGCGGGGGTTCCTCCAGCGTCGGGAGTTCTGGCTGTTTGGAGCCGGGCTTGCGCTCGGGGCGGCGTACTACCTCGGCGTCCGCGTGCTGCCGGACCCGGCCGGCTTCCGCGCAGCGGCGAGCTACTGGCTTGGTGTGGACAAGGCACCACCGGTCACGCGCGGTGGTCTGGGGCTCGTCGGGATGGTCGGCAGCGAGCTGGCGCGCTACTGGGACCATTTCGGCGAGGAGCCGTTGGAGCTGGCGCTCATCATCGCCGGTCTGGCCGCGGGCGCCTGGTGGTCGGTCCGGGGCAGCGGTCGCGATGCGCATCCGTCCCGCCTGATCCTGCTGGGGCTGGTCGCCCAGTTCGCCTTTTTCGCCGTGGCGGTCGCGATGAAGTCAAAGTTCTACCTGGTGCTGACGTACCCGTTGTACCTGTTGCTGGTGGCGCGGTTGCTGGAACGCGCGGCGGAGTGGGTCGGGCAGCGGACGGTGCGCCCGGAGCCGGCTGTTGGTCGTCCGTCGTCGACTGTCGTCGGCGTCGTCCTGGCCGGGCTGGTGGTGCTGGCGATGCTGGGACCACTGCGTGCTGAGGACCGGGCCTGGGACAACTACATCCACGCTCGCCGCTACCGCGAGGGCCAGGAATACACCCTGCTGACGCAACGGCTGGCCGCGCTCGCGGGCCCGGGCGCGCGCATCCTGGCCCCACCGGTCTACTGGATCGGGCTGAAGGACCACCCGTACGTCGACATCTTCGTCTACGAGCGGCTCGAGCGTCAGCACGGCATGAGCGTGGGCCAGTTCCTCGACGAGACCCGCCCGGACTTTGTGGTCACCGACGGCAAGATCGCCACCGAGAAGCGCGTCGAGCGGGCGATCTTCGCGGAGCTTGACGCCCGTGCCACCCGCGAGATGGTCGTTCGCCACAAGAGCTACGGCGACATCGCGGTCTACCGGCTGCAGTGGTGACGAGGGAGACGATGCGTTCTGGGCTGCCCAGCGGCTGCTGACAAAGCGCGCCGCGCCGGTCAGGGTGCCTCGGGCAGCCGTGGTTGGTCCTTGGGCCGATCCGGATGCGAAGCGGGTGAGCGTGGTGGATCGCTGGCTCGGTCCTCAGCGACCGCCCGAGCCGGCCGCTGCCGAGCCACCCGGAGCAGCGAGTAGGAGGTCGCGAGCCCCACGCCGAACAGCGCGTTGCGGACCACCTCGCCGGCCAGGGGAAACAGACCCGACTCGAGCCCGAGCCCCAGGGGGCCGGCGCCGAGGAGTGGCATCAGCACCAGGACCGAGAAGGCCAGCGGAAGTGCCGAGAAGGCCAGCCCGCGCAGCCACGGTGGGAGTCGCAGCATCGGGACCGCCAGGTGCGAGTAGACGACGCCCCAGACGAACCCGCTGACGACCACGATCGCTAGCAGCAGCCCGATGAAGCGAACGCTGTTGCCCTCGGCAAAGCGTTCTGCCGCCTGGTCGAGGAACCGGAGTAGCGCCTGCTCCGGCGGCCCGACGTCCAGCGCTCCGAGCAGGTAGAACAGGACGTTGAGGCCCATGCCCATCTGGAGTGTCGCCAGCAAGCCGGCCATCGCGCTCGTCTCGAGCTTTCGGACTTCCGGCGCCGGCTCGCGAGCGAGCTGACGGACGGCGCCGGCGCGGCGGTACATCACGGCCAGAAACGCGCTGAGCCCGACGAAGAGTACGGCCGTGACGACAAGGCGCATGGAGACGCGGACCGCGCCAACCATCTCGAGCGCTTGCGGTCCTGCCCACATGCCGAGGCCGAAGAAGAACACGATGTAGACGAACGACCCGAGCCCAAACGCCGGCAGGAACGTCCGATACGGCACCCCGAACACGCCCGCGGCGATGACGGTCACGTTCCGCAGGCCCGGGGTGACCCGCCCCAGGGCGACGGCAACGGACTGGCGACGCTGCAGCCACGCCTCGGCGCGGTCGAGCTTGGCGCGGTCCAAGCGGACGTAGCGGCCATACCGATGCAGCAGGGGGCGCCCGCCGCGCGCGCCCAGCCAGTACAGGACCGACCCACCGAGCAGGGTGGCCACCTCGAGCAGGAACAGAGCCCAGATCAGGTTCATGTGGCCCTGCGCCACGCGATAGCCGGCGAGCAGCATGGCCAGGTCCCCCGGCAACGGCAGCGGGAAGCCGGTTTCCTCGATGAACAGCCACAGGAAGATGGCCTGATCGTCGTACTGATCGATCAGGCCCAGCATGAGCTCCGCCGTTCGGTCCCAGAGCTCCACCACATCCCCTACACGTGGCGTATCGTGCGAAGTGTACCGCGCCGGGCAGGCGCAAGCATCCCCGCCAGCCTGACGTAGATCGTCCAGGATGGATACTGCCACAGGCACGAGAGCTTCTGCCTGGACTCGATCACGATCTCCAGCCAGGTGTTCGCGGCCCGCGGCGCCGTGGCGGCCCAGCGGATCCTGGCGGAGCGGGCCGGGCCCAACCAGGCATCCCCCTGAGGCGGCCCAGCCCGTTGGCGACAGGTGACGGCGCGCCTCAGGGTCAGCGGCGCCAGTAGCGTTGACGACCGAGGTTGAAGGCGAAGACCCAGGCGACCGCGCCGGTCATCAGCCAGAAGAACGACATGAGCAGCTCGGGGGTCAGCGCCATCCGCTCGAAGTGCGGCCACATCCACCAGAGCCCAAAGACCCAGGCCGCCAGCCAGACGAGCATCATCAGGACCCAGAGTAGGGCCATCACCCGCGTGTCATCACCCGATCAAGAGCGTCCCCGGGCAGCCCCGTGCGAGGCGGGGCTGCCCGGGTCTGGCTGCTAGCAGAACATCCCGGCCTGCTTGCAGGCTTCACCGGGGAACACCACGACGAACCATACCGCGACCGCGCCGAGGCCGCTGATCACACTGAGCCAGAGCAGCCCGGTATTCAGCGGGCTGACCCTGAACTCGGCCGGCAGTCGGCTGTTGTTGATCCGCATGATCTGCAACGACCCGATCGACCGCCAGACGATCGAGGCGATCGCGACGATCGTCCACAGGATGAACGGCTGGGCGACCGTCACCAGGTAGAACCCGGCGACGACGGCTGTCGTCACGACGACGAAGTACCAGAAGCGGTACGACTTGCCGCCGGTCCTGCCGGTCACCGCGACCGCGTCGGTCGTGGTGCGTCCGATGTAGGTGTCGTAGAACGGGAACTGGGCGTCGTACAGGGTGATCATGATGACCAGCAGCATCAGCCAGCCGGCCGCCTGCCCGAGCACGCCCGCGGCGACGGTCGCCATCTGGAGCGGCACCTCGACGCCGGTCGGCACCTGGCCGGTCTGCTGGAACTGTGGGTTCAGGTAGGCGAGTCCGGCGACCGAGTACAGGTAGGTCATCAACATCCCGCCGATGATCGCCCACCAGAGGATCAGGCTATAGGCGCCGCCCTTGACCCACTGCTTCATCTTGCCCACTTCTTCGGGGTCGTTGGTGTCCCAACGGAGCTCCTGAGCAGTGATCTTTTCAGGTGGCGCGAGCACGCCGGTAACCTGCCCCGCGTATCGCCCCATGCCCCAGCCGGCGGCGACGGCCCAGAAGCTGACCCACATCAGACTGCCGCCGGGCTGGTTGTAGAGCGCCAGGGTGTCGGTCAGCGGCAGAGCCGAGGGATAGCCCTGGGTCAGGAAAGTGATGCCGAGGTAGCCGAGCAGCACCTGGAGGTAGTGCTCGGGTCGCGCCGCGACCACCGTGATCGCCAGCACCAGGATGATGTTGCCGACCATGACCACCACGAAGATCTTCTCGAGGGAGGCGTAGGTCCGCGGCGACAAGTAGAACACGAACAGCACCAGGAGCAGCGCGAGCACCGCCCAGAAGTACTGGGGCGGCAAATTCGAGCCTGGCAGGAAGGTCTGGGTCGAGATGCCGGTGAAGCGCTGGGCCGCGACGACCGCGCCGGCCATCCAAGCCGGCCAGGCATACGTCAGGATCGAGGCCACCGCCCAGAACCAGGGCCAGAAGCCGTACGGCTTGAGCTCGTTGGTGGCCGCGAAGAACGACCGACCGGTGACGCAACTGTACTTGACGCATTCGTAGACGAGCGCGGTCTCGATGACGACCGACACGATCATCAGCCAGTGCATGTGGAGCGTGCCGCGGGCGCCGATATTCGGCAGCAGGTAGGCCTCGCCGCCGCCGATCGAGATGCCGAAGTTGATCGCCTGCGGGCCCAGCATCGCCAGCATGCCGGCCATGGTGATCGGCAACGGATTCGGAACCTTGTGGACCTCGCGCGCGTCGATCACGGCTTCGGGCCCGGTCAGCGCCTCGGATCGAACTGCATCTGCCATGGAGCGTCTCCCTGTTCGTTGTACTCCGTCGTACTGACGCGCGCCGCCACGCCTGGAAGTAGACCCCGCGAAGATGGAAAAGAAGGACGGTGGAGCTTGGGACCGGGCGGCGGGTGCGCGCGCCGTGCAGGGGTGTCAACCGCCGCCGAAGGGAATCGGTCAAGGCGGGCCGGGCGGCGGCCGCGCGCGGTTCTGCGCCGAGCTGAGCGGTCCGATCACAGGACTCCTGCATCCTCGCGAAGAGACTATCGGTGTAAGCCTGAGGCGCGTATTTCGCAAGAGCGTACGCCAGTGACTCATGCGTGTCAAGCCAACCGAACCGGACTCGTGTACCGAGGGCGCCTTGCTCGATCGGGTCCCGCGGCTTCGTCGCCACGGACACTCGAACGGGGAAATCGACGGACTGGATCAAGCGGGCTGGTCGAACCGCGCCGGGAGGTCGAGCAGCGAGGAGAGGTCCGCGCCCGGCTGCATCTCCTGGGGGTCGCTGCCACGTCGGAACAGCCGGGCGCCGGTCAGACCTTCGAGCCGAAGCTGCCGGTTGCTGCGCCGCAGCCACGCCCCCTCGCGGAGGCCGACGACGGCCACGTCGTTCTCCTCGAGGAACTCCCGAATGCGCTGCTCGACGGTCTCGCCCATGTGGATCGAGTCCGGGTCGGGGTCGCGATAGTGCGGGTTGATCTGGAACTGGATCAATTCAAGCGCCTCGAAGGAGGCTGGCTGCACGATCGGCATGTCATTCGTCGTGCGGAGCGACGGACAGGCCATGTTCGTCCCGGCGCTCGAGCCCAGGTAGCGGAGCGCGCCTGCCTCAACCCGCCGACGGATCGGCTCGATAAGCCCGTGCTGTTGGAGGGCCTTGAGCAGCCGAAAAGTGTTGCCGCCGCCGCAGAAGAGCACCTCGGCCGACTCGACCGCCACGCGGACGTCGCCGACCGCATGAAGTCCGACGACTGAGACGTCGAGCGGCTGGAGCGCTTCCTGCACGCGCGCCGTGTAGCCGTCATGGTCGGCCAGGGCGTAGGGGACAAAGTGGATCGTGCGGCGATCACCCAGGAACTGCGCGATGGCTTCGAGTGCGTGCTCGAGGAAGCCCCGTCCGTGGACGGCCGAGTTGCTGAGGAGCAGGAGCTCGGACGCGATGCTCACAGTAGCTCGGCAAGGGTGCGCGCCAGAACTGTGCGCGGCAGGATCACGGGCACGCCGGCGATGCCGGCCGCCCGCGCCTTCATCGCCCCGGTGAAGCCAATGCAATCGAGCACGACCAGGTCGGCGCGCCACTCCCGCAGCGCCTCGACGGCCCGCTCCAGCTCGGCGATGTCCGCGTACGGCGAGCCGGCTTCAACGCGGACTTCGGCCCCCACTCCCTGCCAGCGTGTCGTGGCCTGGTCGATCTGCAGCGACACCGGCACCACCACGCCCAGGCGCCGCCCGCCGGCCACGCCCGCCACGAAGTGGTGCAGGACGACCTGCGGCTCGAGCAGCAAACGCGAGCAACGGAAGGCCGGGAACTCGCCGGTGCAGAGCAGGGCGACCGCCTGGGCCCCATCCGCCACCAGCCGATCTACCTGGGCCTGCATCCGGGGCAGGATGTGGTGCTCGGCGATTCGGACCGAGTGGCCGTCCCGCATGCGCGTCACCAGGACGTAGTCGCCGTCGCGCGGCTCGATCGCCGCTACCTCGGCGGGCGACAGCCCGTCCAGCGCCCCGCCCTCGACGATCTCGACGCCCGGACCGAGGAGGTCGAGCATCTCCGGCACGACGTCGGTGCGTGGCGACTGCCCGATCGTGATCGCGCCGATCTTCCGCTTCGGTGTTGTGTGGCTCATTGGTGCTGCCCTCATTGGTCCTTCGCCCGGGCCTACGCGCGGCGCCCTGGCGTCTGCAAGTGGGTCATGTCGCCGTACAGCTCGCGCAGCCGCGCGAACTCCTCATCGTCATCGAAGTGGCAGGCCCCCGCCCCGAACGCCTTCGCCACCTCGAGGCAGAAGCGGACTGCCAGCTCGACGTCGCCCAGGTGGGACGCGCCGGTCGCGGAGCCGGCCACCGGCAGCTCGGTCGTGATCGCCACCCCTACCACCGGCGCCGGTGTCGCCGTGGCCGGCTGGAGGATGCTGTTCAGGTGAAACAGGCCATTGCCGTAGGGCGTGATGTCCTGGGTGGTAATCGCGAACACCGCCGGATGGCTGCCGGTCACGGTCTGCATCAGGCCGAGCAGGTCCTCGCTGACCCGTAGGATGTAGCCCTGTTTGACCGTCGGCGAGATCGCGAATCCGCGCCGGTTAATGATTCGGTTGCCCTTGGTCGCGTCGATGGAGAGGATCGCGTCCATCCGCTCGTCGACCTCCTGCCGATTCATCAGGGCCATGTCGACGGGCGAGCCCATGAACGGCACCGGCTCGTGCGGCTGGGTCGGCGCGTTGGGACAGATGTGGGTGGCCACAATCACGTCGCCCGGCAGGACGTCACCATTCTGCCGCATCACGCCGAGCTTGAGGGCGGAGGCGACCGCGGCGAGGGCGCCGTCACCGTCCGAGACGAAGCCGATCCGCTCGGGGCGAGCCCCGAGCCCGCCGAGTCGACCGATGATGCCCAGGGTTGGCGCGTCACCGCCGGCCGCCTTGCCCCGGCTGCCGGGGATCAGCGCCCTGATGAAGTCGGTCGAACCCTTGTCGCCCTGGACCCGCTCGGTGGCGACGTCGTCGAGTCCGTTCTGGCGTAGGAGCTGGGCTACCCGCGCGCCGTCCGCGCGGGCGCTGTCGAGCAGGTCGAAGCTGTCGAGAACTTGTCGCCAGGCCATGTCATGCTCTCCAGGCGATTGTCGGCGGCCACGGGCCGCTAGGTGTCCAGGCCATGTCATGCTCTCCAGGCGATTGTCGGCGGCCACGGGCCGCTAGGTGTAGCGAACGACCTCGCGGCCGGTCGCCTGCTCGATCGAGCGTAGCAGCTCCGGGTCACGCATGCTGGCGCCGAGGATCAGGTGCTGCCGGTGGACATGGAGCACCGCGACCCGTTTCCCGACCGCCACTTCGGCCGAGGAGAGCGGCTGACCGGTCGTCAAGTCGAACGTCGCCAGCAGGTCGGGGAAGGTGCCGACCCGCTGGGCCGGGCCGTCAGGATCGGGGCCGACCAGGTCCAGGCTAACATACTCGTTCCAGAAGGCGAGCTCCGCGACCTGGCGCTCGTCGGCCCGCACCCTGATCAGGCCCACGTCGAGGCCACCGACCGTCTCGAGCCGAACGTCGACGACCTCGCCGCGAGCGACCACCTCGCCGTGCAGTGCCTCACGGGCAGCCTCTACCGTCGCCTCGGGGCCGGCGCCCCGGCTCGCCAGCATCGCACGGCCGATCGTCATAGACTGCCGGATCGCGCCGGGCGCGGCGTGCTCGCGGGCATAGCTCGCGGCTACCGGGTTCCTCGCTACGGCAACGAGCCCGCCGGCCTGGATCGACGCCTGGAGCACCAGGGACGCCGCCTGCTCCAGACTACCCCGCGTGAAGAGCTCGACGTACCGGCCGGCCTCTGGATCGCCCCCGGCCGCCGCCTGCAGCGAGACGTACTCCGGGACACGGTGCAGGCCCATCGACCCCATCACGCCAGTGGGATGCGCCCGCCCGTTGCAAGGCGCGTCGACCACCGGGAGGCCGAGCACCGCCGCCTGGAGCCACCCGTTGACGGTCGCACTCCCGCCACACTCATTGGTGATCAGGCCATCGATCCGGATCTCACCGCGCTGGACGAGCAGCTCGACCGTTCGCACGTAGTGGATTGGTAGAACCCGCTGCGCCGTAGCAGCGGGAGCCCCCACGGCGGACATGGTCACCAGGACGGCATCCGGAGGCAGATCGTCGATCTCGACGAGCCGTGGAACGCCCATCTCGACGGCCAGCAGGCCATTGCGGCGGCCCGCCTCGATGGTGCCCCCGCCGCCACCGCCGAGCACGGCCCCGCCAAGGACAGCCGCCTCGACGGCGCCCGCGTCCAACGCTCTCCCATTGACGGAGCGATGGCCCCCACCGGGCGCGCTCGGACCGATTGGCGGCGTGACGGATGGTGCATCTGTCATCTCGAGCTCTCCTCCAGATCTCGCCACGCAGCTTCGCGATGAGCCGGCCGAGCACGTGGCCGCTGGCCCGGACGCCGTCGTGCTCGCAGTCGTTGGTGGCTCAGCAGCGAAGCCCGGGAGTACGTACGCGAATCCATCGGCGAATCCCCTCTTCCTGCGCAGTGGGCCGAGGGCCCAACCCGAGCGTGTCGTCGGGCCGATCAGTACCCCGGCACGTCGAGCTCGCGGCAGATGGTCACCAGATCCGGGTGCACGTACCTTCCCTCCTCCTCGATAGCGACGCCGTCGACAAGGATCGACGGGCTCTGCATGCTCCCGTCCGTGTGCGCGGCGGCCACCCAGGCCTCACCGCCGATCCATGCACCCTTGGTGCCGATCCCGAGCTCGACGCAGCCGAAGACGCGCTCGTCCTCGACGATGCGGCCGGTTGGGCGCGTCACGCCCGGATTGAAGCCGAGCGACCAGTGGGCGACGCGGAACATGTTGGCGTCGCCGTGGCCGTGCATCCAGCGTTTGAAGACCTGCGCGTCCGGGCCGCCCTCGATCTCGGTGACAACCCCCTCTTTGAGCGTGCAGGTCACCGGCGATCGCAGCAGTCCGAGCTCGTTCGGCGGCCAGATCGCGCCGTCGAAGACAATTCGGCCGTTCTGGGTCGTTTCGACGGGGTTCCACGAGATCTGGCCGGAGAGCATGACCGCCTCGCCGGGCTTCTCGGCCGGCTTGCCGCGGAGGTTGACCGGGCGTCCCTGGTTTCGGCCGACGAGGTCGGTGCCGGCCGGGCTGGTGATGCGGACTTCGTCGGCCTGTCCCACCAGGCGGACGAGGGCCTGGCCGAGCCGCATGACCCCCTGGAAGTCGACTCGGGCGATGGTGTCGACCAGCATCTGGACGTCCATGCCGGTCAGGTTGGCGTAGCGCACGCCGTTGGCGATCGCCGTTCGGAACGCGTCGCTGTGCATGATGTAGGCAACGGCGAACTCGATCCAGACATCGGCGTTGGCGACGGCGCCGGCCACCGGACTGGGCGGCTCCATCGCCGAGCTGGGGCGGGTCTCATACCGAACGATCGTCGGCGTCGCGCCGGCCGCGGCGACGGCCTGGGCGGTCGCCTCGGCGACGCGCCAGTCGGTCGAGGTGTCGGCGGTGATCACGACGTGCTCGCCGGGTCGGACGAGCATGATCTGTTCGACCAGCTTCCGGGTGCCGACTGCGACCTCAAAGCTCAGGTACTCGCCTCGCGCCTCGATCCGGCTCACGACTTCCACGGACGTCGCTCCCTTCTTCCGACTGTGCCGATCGTCGTGCCGCTTGACGCGACCAAGCTTGCCCGCGTTGGCGGCGGGAGGCTCGACCTCCCGCCGGGCTCGACGGTTCCTCAGCGGCGGGGTGGAGGCGCCACCATCCCTCGATAGACCGACGAGAGGAATCCCCAGATGGCATCGCCGGCGATGACGCCGGCGGCGAAGATCGTCAACGGTGTCTCCGCACCCTCGCCTGCCGGTCCCCTGGCGTAGGTCCGCTCGATGACCAGTCGGATGAGGAGGCCGACCAGCACGGCCCAGCCGGCCAGCGGGTTCATGATCAAGAGGCCGGTCGCGAGCAGGATGCCCATTTGCCGGCCCGATCCGCCGACCGCCTGGATCAGGGCGCCGGGGATCATCCAGAGGAGGATGCTCTGCAAGACGCGCGAGTCCACCCCGGCGTTGATCGCCGCGACGTACACTCGGTCTACCGGCGGGAACAGATCCTGGGAAAAGTAGACGTTGTGGAACAGGGCGACCACCACCCAGCCCACCGCGAGCCCGGTCAGGCCGGCAATGATCTGCTGGCGCCGGCCGTACCGCTCGAAGCCGGGATTCCGCCCGTGACCGCGCAAGAGCCAACCTGCCTTGAGATCGTAGCCGGCGTCCGCGAAGGCCGGGCCACCCGAGGCGACGAAACCGACCAGCACCGCCAGGGCGGGGGCCGGGAAACCGGCCAGCATCCCCAGGATCAGGAAGATCAGCGCGGTCGCGAAGGCTGGGAACCAGCCGGCATGCATCGCGGACATGCCAACGATGAACTCAGCCGCGACGCAGGCGACCGCGGCGAAGACGATCCAGCCCAGCAGCGCCCCCACCGACATCTCGTTCATCAGCCCCGCGATGAGGGCCAGGATGGTCGCGGCCGCCACGTAGAGGCCCAGGCCCCAGACCAGGCCCCGCCGCATCTCGGTGTCGGAGCGCGTGAAGCCGTCGCTGCTCTCCGTGATCGTCGATGCTCCGTCGGGCACTGCCCCGGCCGCCGGGCCACCGGCGAGCGGTGGCGGCGTTTCTGCGCGCGCCTCGCCGTGCCCCCGACGCCGGGCGAGAATCAGGATGACCTGAATCATCGCGACGAGGCCGGCGCCCACCATGACCCCATGGGGGATGTACAGCGCGTTGACGTTGACCCCGAACAAGTCCATGGAGTAGCCACGGATCAGCAGGCCGACGCCGAACATCCCCAGGGCAAACATGTTGCCGATGAAGGCGACGCCAAACGCCGACATCGGGATCTCGCGGATCAGGCCGAACAGGCCGGACGACCCGAGCACGCCGACGACGGTCCCGTAGAGCAGGAGCTTGGCCCGCTGGCCGCCCTGGTCGCCGGCGATGATCGCCTCGGCGGCCGCCACGCCCGGCGGCCAGACGTTGCGTCCGGGGAAGACCCGCGAGTCGAACAGCCAGTAGAGCATGAGCAGGTCGATGAGCATGCCCATGGTCGCTCCGATCAGCATCGGAATGAGCAGGTCCGGTCGCCCGAGCAGCACCGGGATCCCGATCGGCAGCAGCAGCGAGTTGGCTGCCCCGAACGTCGCGCTCGAGATGGTCGACTGGATCAGGTTCTGCCGATGCACCGACCGGAAGAGGCCAAGACCACCCACCGGCACGCGGGACACGGCGATCGCCACCAGAACCCCAATGATCGCGGTGTTGGCCGTCACCCCGAGCGTGGTGATGAGCTGCAGGCCGATGATCGCACCGATGACCGAGAGCACGATATTGACGATCAGGACGCCGGGCTCGAGCGCTCGGGGGTGCTGCTGTTCTTCAGCACCCGGGCTGGTCACGTCCGTCTCGGGGGTCGTCCGCGCTTCCATCTCAGTCCGCTCCCCAAACGCGTCTGTTCGTCCGGAAGGTCGTGCCGCCGTTGAGATCGGCCATGGCAACCGTGAGCACCTCCCCCACGTCGCTTGTCTCGACGTAGCCTACATGCTGGCCAGCCCTCGCGCGGCGGCGATGTCCAGCGGCAACGCGAGTGACGTCTTGATCCGGTCGGGCAGCCGGGTGGCAAGGCAGTCCAGGACGGCTAGTCCGACCCCGGCGCTGACGTAGTCGCCAACCGCTCTCCCCTGGAAGCGGAGGGTGCTGCCCGCGAGCTCGGTCCCTGGTGCCAAGGGTGCGGCGGCCAGGTCCACCACGCGCTGGTCAGGACGGCCCGGCGCGCCCCAGGCAGGGCGACGAGCAGGCCTGCGCCACCTCGGCCGCCGTGGCGAAGAGCGCCTTGCGGGGGTAGGCAAGGATGTACTCCGCGACGATGCGCTACTTACGGGTAACCGCGGGCAGCTCCGCCTGCATACGATCTTGTACGCTCGCTGCTAGCGCTGTCAGCCCAGTGTTCGCAGCCGTCAACGCTGTGTGGCAGCCGAGCCCAGTCTACAACCGCGTCGGCAACCGTGCAACACCTATTGCACGACGACGTACGTCAAGAAGAGGAGCAGGGCCTAGGTCGTGGCGGAGTTGAGGCTCGATCGGCCACTCACCGCCTTGGAAAACGACCTCCGCCTCCCCGGGCTCGTTGGCCGAGGTAGGCCAGGTGACAGGAGCCGCGGCCGCCGGCGCGCCACTGGCCAGGTCGAGAGTCGGCCTCGGGGTCTGCGATGTGCGCCCGGCGCGCGGTGGATCAGGGACTGAGTACCTCGTCGAGCTCGCGGGGGCTCGGGTTCACCATGAGATCCGCTCGGCGTACTCGGGGTGCTTCTCGATGTCGATTTCCTGGAACGCGATACCTTTGCGCTCGAGGTAGCGCTTGGTGTTCTTGCAGTACCCGCACCAGGTCGTGGTGTACATCGTGACCGCCTGTGCCAACGTCATCGCCTCCCCTGTTTGCCGAACGGTGTTCTCTACACCAGCGCAACGAGTGCGGCACGGGGCCTATTCCCGTGCCCGCCGTTGTCCGGAGCGACTGGCGGAACGATCAATGTGATCCGCTGCTTCCACGCGGCGAAGAAATCCGCCAGGGCGGCAAGCTCAGCATGACACGTCGCCCGGCACCGCGGCCTCCGCACTCCGCGCCGAGCGCTTATGACCGGCCGAGCTCGGCGACGGCGACGCGGGTGGCGTCGAGGGCGCGTTCGACGTCATCACCGTCGTTGTACAGGTGGATCGAGTAGCGGACCCGGCCATCCGCTTCCCAGACCAGCACGCCACGATCAGCCAGGGCGCTGGCGAAGCGCGGCCCGTCCGTTCGCGCGATGCAGACGTTGCCAGCCCGCCGCTCCGGCTCGGGTGGGGTCAGCACGTCCTGGTCCAGCTCGGCCAGCCCCTCGCGCAGCCTGGCGCCCAGCTCCAGCACGTGGGCCTCAATCTGTGCGACGCCAACGCCGAGCAGGTAGTCGAAGCCGTTGTCGACGACGTAGGCGCCCGGGAAGGACGGATTGCCGAGCGTCATCACCTGAGCATCCGAGCGCATCTGGAGCTCGGATCGGCGGAGCGCGCCCTGGTGGCCCGGCTCGGCCGAGAACCAGCCGGCCGCGCGAGGCCGCCAGTCGGGCAGGCTCTGCCGATTCCAGAACCCGACGGCGATGCCGGTGCAGCCAAGCTGCCACTTGTAGCAGCAGGAGAACACGAAGTCCGCCAGACGGGCCTGGACCGGCACGACCCCGAGCGCGTGCGAGGCGTCGACCAGCAACAGCGCGCCGACCGCGCGCGCCGCGTCGGCGACCGACTGGAGGTCGTGCCGCAGGCCGGTCAGGTAGCTGACGTGGCTCAGCGCGACGACCCGCGTCCGCGCGTCGATCGCCGAGACGAGCGCGCCATCCGGGACCTCAAAGCCGTCGCCCACCATCCGCACCTCGACGCCCTGGTCGCGGCGCAGCAGCCAGGGGTAGACGTCGGACGGGAACTCGATCGCTTCGAGCACGACGTTGTCGCCGGCCCGCCAGTCCAGGCTCTGCGCGACCATATTGACGCCATCTGAGGTGCTTGGCAGCAGGCCGATCTCGTCCGTTTCGACGTCGAGCAGGCGGGCTGCTCGTTCGCGGGCGCGGTCGTAGACCGCGATCTGGCGCGCGCGGCCCGGCAGGCCGGCGCTCTTGTCCAGCGCGTAGCGCGTCAGCGCCTCGATGTGGCTCTTGAGGAACGGCGTCTCACCGCCGGCCGCCAGGTGCGTGCGCTCCTCAACCCCGATGAAGTCGCCCTTGGGCGCCAGGCCCACCATGCCATGCCTCCTCGCGGCCAAGCCCGAGCACGCGGTGACCGGGCAGCCGAACGGTCGACCCTGATGGTCGCACGTTGGAGGCCCCGACGCTAGGGGCGAGCGCCGACCACGGGGCGCGCTCATGGCCCGCGCCACCGCTACAATGCGGAAGCCGCACGCGCGGGGAGAAGATCGATGGCAGTCGAATCCAGGCGGATGACGGCGGCAGAGCTCCTGCGCCTGCCGAAGGATGGCCAACGTCATGAGTTGATTCGGGGAGAGCTGCGTACGATGCCACCCGCGGGCTTTGAGCATGGCGAGCTGGTCGCCCACTTCGGCCTCTCTCTCACGAGCTATGTGACAATCCACAAGCTCGGGCGGGTGGTGATCGGCGACGTCGGCTTCAAGCTCACGGCAGACCCGGATACGGTGCGGGCGCCGGACGTGGCGTTCGTGCGCCAGGAACGGCTACTCGCGGCCGGCACGGTGCGCGGCTACTGGGCGGGCGCTCCAGATCTAGTTGTGGAAGTGATCTCGCCGAACGATCTGTATACCGAGGTCGACGAGAAGGTGGCCGAATGGTTGGAGCATGGCGCCAGGCTCGTGTTCGTGGTCAATCCACGGCGTCGCTCGGCCGCGGTGCATCGTCCAGGACAGCCGGTGCACATCCTGGGCGCGGCGGACCTGCTGGACGGTGAGGACGTCGTTCCCGGCTGGGTTCTTCCCATGCGCGAGCTGTTCGGCGAGCGCTGACGGAGGCCAGCCTCCTGGCTCACCCACGCACGTGCTCGAAGCCCGTGGCCGGCCCAGGATAGCGGGCGAGTGTGCCTCCGGGAGGGGTGAGGGATGACCGATGAGGTGCCCGGGCGAGGGCTGCGGCTGGCGTTCGCCGGGGCTGGACACTGGCACTTCTCGGTCGACGCCCGCTATCTGGAGCTGGCGCGGGCTTCTGGCGCCGAGATCGTCGGATTGAGCGACGACGATGAGGCGATTGCGCGTGCCCGCGCGGCCGAGGCCGGTTGCGACTGGACGATCAACCTGGAGGAGCTGGTCTCCAGCTTCCGCCCGGACCTGGTGATCGCCATGCCGCGGCCAGACCGGGCCGCCGAGCAGGTCGCGCGACTGCTCCAGCTGGGGGCGCCGCTGTTCTCCGAGAAGCCGCTCGGGCGCTCGGGCGCGGAGGTCTGGCCGCTGGTCGAGCCGGCCGAGCGCGGCTGGGTAAGCGTCGCCTTCCCGATGCGCCACCTGCCGATCTGGGGGGCGCTGGAACGGCTGAGCGCGGCCGGTCGGCTCGGGACGGTCGGCCAGGTCGGCGTCCGCCAGATCAACGGCCCGCCGGGACGGTACCGCGAGTACGGCGTCCCCTGGATGCTCGACCCAGCCGTCGCCGGCGGCGGCCCGCTCCGCAACATCGGCATCCACCTGACCGACGTCCTGGCGCGGCTGCTGGCTGGGACACAGCGGGTGGTTGGCGCGGCGAGGACCGCTCGGATGCACCGAGAGCCGATCGAAGACGTCGTCGCGGCCGTGCTCCGAGACGAAGGCGGAACCGTCGCTACGCTGGAGACCGGCTACTCGTTCGCCGCGTCCAAGCCCGGCGACGGCGAAATCCGCGTCGCCGCCACCGGCGCGTACCTGCTCCAGCGCCGCGACACGCTGCGGATATTTCCAGCCGATGGCCCGCCCGAGGTTATCCCGATGCCACCCGACTGGGACATGTATCGCGAGCTGTTCTTCGACGCGCTCCGCCGATTCCGGGCCGGGCTACCGCCGGCGGTCACGGTTCGCGAATGCGCGCGTGCAAACGAGCTGATCGACCGAATCTACGATGCCTGCGAGTAGGGCCCTCCCCCCAGCCCCTCGCGCACGGGGAGGAGCCTGGGGGGAGGCTCTGGTTACTTCGGCTGCGGGTAGACGATCTCGCCGCCGGAGGGCTGGTTGGAGGGCTGGCGGCGGGTCGGGACGCCCTTGGTGTCCCAGAAGATCTCGGCGATCTGCTGGGTGGAGGCGAGCAGGTCCTGGGCAGCCTGCATGTTGAGCGACTGCTTGACGGTGGAGGTCAGCTTGGTCGCCTTCCAGACGACCTCGTGGAGGTTCGGGTGCTTCTCCAGGTGCTCGGGCTTGAAGTAGTCGGTCCACAAGATGACGATCTCGCGCTCGCAGATCACGGCGTGGTCTTCCTTGACGCCGGTGTGCCGCGCCAGTTGCATGCTGTAAGCGTCGATCGCCTTCTTGTCGTCGGTGGTCGGCACGGGCAGGCCCTCGATGAGCATCATCATGCGGATGACGGAGTGCGCGGCGAGCTGGGCGTCGTGCGGGTCGTAGATGCCGCACGGAATGTCGCAGTGGGCCGACGCGGACTCAGCCGGGGCGATCCGCTCGAGGGTGGCGATAGCGCGGTCCTTGAGGTTCATGGGGGTTCTCCTCCTGCGTACATCGCCCTGCCGTGGGCGGGGCACTTGCTGCCCGTAGTAGTGTAGTCCTCGCGTACGGGGAGAGGCTGCCGTATTTGGCAAATGCAATGATTCGCAGAAGAGTGCCGGTGTTGCGCACCCTCGTTCGGCTGGCCACGGAAGTTGCCGACGTTGCGGCGCTCCTGTTCGGCCGACGAGCGGTGGTCGAGGCCGGCGGTCCCTCGGGCTACGAGGGCGCCAGCATGTATCCGCTCCTCGCGCCCGGCGACCGTCTTCTGTTCGACCGCCTGACCCCCGGTGCTGACCGGCCGCGGCGCGGAGACATCGTGCTGGCACGGGGCGCGGGACGGCGGCTGATCAAGCTGGTGGCCGGCCTGCCTGGCGAGCTGATCGAGGTGGCGCGCGATCGGCTGTGGGTCGACGGCCGCCGCGTCGATTTCCCGGATGGCCGGCCACTCGTCGGGTCGATGCCCGGGCGCTGGCAACTCGACCGGGATCAATATTTTCTGCTGAGCGACGCCGTGGCCGTGGGGACCGATAGCCGCCACTTCGGGCCGGTCCGGCGCGGCGCGCTCCTCGGGCGGGCCCGCCAGGTGTACTGGCCGCCGGGCCGGCGCCGACGGCTGAATCCGACCCCACTCAGGCCGGCCGGTGCCGACGGAACAAGTGTCACGCCCGAGAGCCTCCGCCGGGCGCCTGATCCGCCGTAGCTGGGTTTAGCTTTCCAACAGGGCCGCGGCGGCACGCAGGCAGGCTTCCGTCTCGTCGCCGATCCTCCGCACCAGCTCGCCGGCCGAGACGACCTCGGCGATCAGGTCCACGCCCTCACCGGCCCAGACCATGGCGGTGTCAAAATCGCCGCGATCGAGCGCTGCCTGGACGACTGGCCGCTCGGCCGTCGCCCCGGCCAGCTCGTGTTCGCGGCCCTCCCAGCGCTCCAGGAAGCGGTTGCGGATCGCCCGTCCGGTGTACGGCGCTGGCCAATCGTGCCCGCGAGCAATGTCAAAGACCCGGGTGCGGCGGGTGTCGTCGCCGCCAGCCTGGGTCAGGCGGCGCTTGGCGGCGTCGTGGCCGAGCGACTCCACCGCGGCATAGAAGCGTGTCCCGAGCAGGGCACCCTGGGCGCCGAGCGTCAGGGCCGCCGCGACGCCACGCCCGTCGGCGATGCCGCCGGCCGCGAGCGTCGGCGTGGGCGCCACGGCATCGGTCACAGCCGGCACTAGCGGCAGGGTCCCGCGGTCGGCGCCATGGCCGCCGGCCTCGGTCCCCTGGGCGACGATCAGGTCGGCGCCAGCGTCGCGCGCGGCACGGGCGTGCGCGACGTTCTGGACCTGGCAGATCAGCACGCAGCCGGCCGCCTTGATCGTCGACACGTAGGGGCGCGGGTCGCCGAACGAGAGCATGAACACCGGCGGCCGATGCGCGAGTGCCTGCTCGACGACCGACTGGTTCACGTTCCAGGTGATAAAGCCAACGCCCCAGGCTCGGCTGGTCCCGCGCGAGGCGAGCGGAAGCTCCCGCTCCAGCCAGGCTGGCTCGCCGTAGCCGCCGCCGACCAGCCCCAGCCCGCCCGCCTCGGACACCGCCGCGGCCAGCCGTCCGCCCGCGACCCCGCCCATTGGCGCCAGCACGAGCGGGTACTCCAGGTCGAGCATCGACGTCAGCGCGGTCTTGATCGGCATTGCATCTTCCTTTCAGACGCGTAGGACGCGGAACTCGATGGCGTACTGACAGCCGAGGCGGCTGCCGGTTCGGGAGGCGGACTCGCGGAGGAAGCCGTCGGGATCGAAGTCGAAACCGAGATTATCGAAGTAGGCGTGGTGGGCCCGGAGGGAGGCGATGCCGCGGTCCAGGGCGTCGCCGACGTCGCAGGCGTGGGCCGCGCCTTCGGCGGCGGCGATGAAGATGTAGCGGACGCCGCCCCAAGGCTCGAGCCCCTCGTCGAGCAGCTCGGGGAAGATCCAGCGGTTGCCGGCGTCGCGCGCGGCGTCGCAGGCGGCCAAACCGACGGCGCGGTGGTCGGCCTGGTTCAAGCCGCCGCCAGGGAAGGCGACATCGAAACTGATGGTGATGACCACCTCGGGTTGGTGACGGCGGATCGCGCGGGCCAGGTCACGCCGCAGGTGCAGGCCAGGCTCGATCATGCCATCCTGGTAGCCGAGGAACTGCACGCTTTCGACGCCGACAAGGCGTGCGCTCTCGATCTCCTCGGCCTCGCGAATGGAGCCTGTCTTCTCGGGAGGCCACGCGCCAATGCCGGCCTCGCCACGGCTGGCCAGGACGTAGGTGACCTCTTTGCCGGCCGCGGTCCATTTCGCAACAGCGCTCGACGCCCCGTACTCCAGGTCGTCCGGGTGGGCAACGATCCCGAGCCCCCGCCGCCAGTCCTCGGGCACCGGCTCCAGCGCTGGTTGACTCGTCGACGTGTCCGTCATGCGCTCTCCTCTGAACGGTCTGGCCGCTACTCCGGAACGGCGGCCAGGGACGGCCGCTCCAGCGGTACCAAGCACCGTGGAAGCGTGGGCGTTGCGAAGCGCACGAGTTCCCCCACCCTGCTCGATCGACCTTCTAGCGTCCCAGGCGGAGAATCTGGGCCATTGAGGCGTAGTACAGCGCGCCGTCGGGGCCGTTGGTCACATCCAGGCGGCAGTCCTCAGCGACGACCTCGGCCCCGTCGACGCGGTCGAGGCCTGGCGTGGCCAGCCGCAGGCGAGTCAAGTGGCCGGTGTTGACGGCGCAGAAGAACAGGTCTCCGCGGAATTGCGGGAGCTGATCGCCAGTGTACAGCGCCAGCCCGCTCGGGCCGATCGTTCGCGAGCCAGATTCCCAGAGCGGGTCGACGAACGCCGGGTCGTTACTGGTCCCCTCATGGGCGGGGAAGCCGTAGTTGCCGCCCGGCCGAACCAGGTTGACTTCGTCGTTGACCTCGCCGCTGTTGTCGGTCGCAAAGACGAGGCCGGTGTCGGATGCGATCGCCAGGCCGAACGGATTGCGGAAGCCGAGCGCGAAGACCGGCGAGCCGGGGAACGGGTTGTCATCCGGGACGGTCCCATCTGGATTGATTCGAAGAATTTTCCCGTTCAGTTTGCGCAGGTTCTGGCTGTTCGCGCGGTCCTGGGCATTGCCGACGGTCACGTACAGCTTCCCGTCCGGGCCGAACGCCAGGCGGCCGCCGTTGTGGCGCCCCTGACGGTGCATCTCGATGTTGTCCAGGATGACCGTCTCGTCGGTGCCAAGATTGTCGCGCTCGGTGTAGCGGACGAGACGGTTGCGCTTGGGGACGCGATCTTTTCGCGCGGGATCCGGCTCCGAATAGTAGAGGTAGACCCAGTGGTTGCGCTCGAAGTCGGGGTCCAGCGCCAGCCCGAGCACGCCGGCTTCGGGCCCTTTGGCAATCTCGAGGGTGACAAACGGCTCCGGTCGCAGCCGGGCCGCGTCGCCGACGCGCTCGGCGACGCGCACCCTGCCGGTGAACACCTCGCTGAAGAACAGCCGGCCGTCCGGCGCGAAGACCAGCCCGACCGGCGTGCTGAGGCCGTCCAGGTAGACGCTCGATCGCGGCGGGACGGCGACGCCGCCGGCCAGGTCGACCGGGCGTGGCAGCGGGGTCGGAGTCGGTAGATCCTTCCGTGCGCGCTCGGTCGGCGTGGGCGTCGCCGCCGCAGCGCGCCAGGCCGTCGCAGTTGGGGCGGCGCTGGAGCGGCGCTGGGAGCGCACGCGGTGATGGCCAGCACCAGCGCGGCGGCCGCGGCGAAGCACGGGGTCGTCCAGCAGCGAACCGCCGAGGCGGCAGGGGTGGGGCTCCGGGTGAGCGTCCACTCGGGGCTCCAGCAAACGGCGGCGAGTCAGGCCTGGGGCATGGTCGGGGGGCGCGGATTCGAACCGAGGACCTCATGGTCCCAAACCATGCGCGCTGCCAGACTGCGCTACGCCCCGCGCCGCGAAGTATAGCCGGCGACCGCGGGCGCGAAGGCCCGCTCGCGGACAGAGTCCGCGGATGGTGGCGGGACTTCGGACCGAGACGGCGCGTCCCCGTCGTATCGCGGGCAGCGGTTCGTCAGCGGGTGCGCGGACCTCGAGTGACGCCGTCGCGGTCGGGGCCGAATTGCCGGGCGTGGGGAAGGCGCGGCCTCTCAGCCACCGTAATCGCGGCGTCCTGGCGGGCGGCGCCAGGAGTGCTCACCCGCCGTTGGCGCGCCTCGAAGTCCCCTTGGAGGTGCAGGACGGGGGTCGCTATTTGCCTTGCCAGTTGGCGGGGCGCTTGTCCAGGAACGCCCGGACGCCTTCCTGGAAGTCCTCGCTCAAGTAGCAGGACAACATCAGGTCTTCGGCGCTCTCGAGCTCAAGCTTGGCCACCACTCGACGGGTCGCTTCCTTGATGGCGCTGAGGGTCAGCGGCGCGAAGCCCGCCATCTTCGCCGCCAGCTCGCGGACGCGGCCTTCCAGCTGGTCGGCCGGCACGACCTCGTCGACCAGCCCGATCGACTGGGCCTCCTCGGCGCCGATCAGCTTGGCGGTCATGATCAGGTTGCGAGCGCGGACTGGGCCGATCGCGGCGGCCAGGCGCGAGTAGTTGGTCGGGTTTGGGAAGTTGCCGAGGGTCCGGGCGACCGGCACGCCATAGCGGGTGCGCTCGGCGGCGATCCGGACGTCGCACATCAGCGCCATGAACAGTCCGCCGCCGACCGCGTCACCCTGGACCATCGCGATCGTCGGCTTGCGCATGCGGTACAACCGGCCGAGCGAGCGGTCGATCCTGGCCTCGTAGCCCAGCGCGTCCTCGCGGGTCTTGAACTCGAGGAACTGGCGGATGTCGGTGCCACTGACAAAGGCCTTGTCGCCGGCCCCGCGCAGGACCAGCAGCCGCGCCGCGGGGTCCTCGTCAACGCGCTCGCACGCCTCGCGCAGTGCCTCGTACATCTCCCAGGTCATCGCATTCCGAGCCTCGGGCCGGTTGAACGTCAGCCACGCAACCGGCCCGTCCTGCTCGAAGATGGCGTGTTCAGTCATGCAGCCCCCTTGACGTGTGCTTAGATCGCCTCGGCGCGTCGGAGTGCGTCGATCTCGACGTCGGTGTACTCCAGCTCGCGCAGGATCTCGTCGGTGTGCTGGCCACGCTCCGGGGCAGCCGTGTGGATCGCGGGCGGCGTCCGCTCCAGGTTGACGCCGTGGCCGCTGAGGTGGATCGGGCCGCGGGCCGCGCTCTCGACCCGGCTCGACGTCGGCAGCGTCTTGACCTGCGGATCGTCGAAGGTCTGCTTCACGTTGAGGATCGGCCCGGCCGGCACGCCGGCGTCGTTGAGCCGCTCTTGCCATTCGGCCATGTCGCGCCTGGCCAGACGGCGCTCGATCTCCTCGGTCAGCTCCTCGCGGTGCTCGCGGCGGATGTCGCCGGTCACAAACCGCGGATCGCTGATCAGCTCCTCGGCCTCGAGGGCGCGGCACATCCGATGGTACAGGCGGTTGTTGGCGGCCTGGATGATGATGCTGCCGTCACGGCACTTGAAGACGCCGGTCGGTACGCCGACCGGGTGGTAATTGCCGGCCTGGCCGGGGACCTCGCCGTCAACCAGGTACCGCGCGGCCTGCAGGTCCATCAGGCGGATCATCGCCTGCAACAGCGAGGTGTGAACCCATTGGCCGCGGCCTGAGCGCTCGCGCTCGACGAGCGCGAC
>JAUJPG010000003.1:110753-127129 GCA_030447245.1 Chloroflexota bacterium
TGCCGACCGCCGGTGTCGTCGTCCTCCTCGCCCGGCGCCTCGACCTTGATGACCTGCGCGCCCATCTCGCTCAGCTGGCGGACGCAGGTCGGGCCTGCCCGGGCGCGGCACAGGTCGATCACCCGAATGTGCGAAAGCGGCATGGCGCCTCCCAGCGACTGGTGGTGAGCAACGGTACCACAGGCCTCGCGGGTTCCGTCGTCGCTCGACACCCGCGCCCAGGCACTTACACGCCTTCGAGGATCAGGTGGATCCGGGCCGGGTTGACCAGCACCGTCGCCGGGCCGTCGATCGCGGTGGCCGCGCCGGGATCGGGGTGATCGACCAGCCATTCCTGCTCGCCCACCAGCACCGTGTAGCGCATCAGGTGGCCGAGGAAGGCGCGCTGGACCACCCGGCCATCAAGCGCGATCTCGTTGGTCGCGGGCGCGGGCGCGGTACCCGGCGGCCGCAGGCGCAGGCTCTCCGGACGGATCGCCAGCAGGACCTCGTCACCTGCGCGCGGCGGCGCGCCGTTCAGCGGCAGGTCGAGCTCGCGGTCGCCGACGCGGACGCGCACCCTGTCGGCTCGCCCATCCGTCGTCTCGAGAACCGGCGCGCGCACCAGGTTCACTGACCCCACGAAGTCGGCCATGAACGGCGTGCTCGGGTGATAGTAGATCTCCCAGGGGGTGCCCCACTGGACGACCTTGCCACGGTCCATGACCGCGACCCAGTCGCTCATCGCCAGCGCTTCTTCCTGGTCGTGGGTGACGTAGATCGTGGTGATGCCAACCTGGCGCTGGATCGACGTCAGCTCGGCACGAATGCTGACACGCAGCTTGGCGTCGAGGTTGGAGAGCGGCTCGTCGAGGAGCAGGACCTGGGGGTTCATGACCAGCGCGCGGGCCAGCGCCACGCGCTGTTGTTGGCCGCCGCTGAGCTGGTTAGGCGAACGCTCTTCGAGCCCGATCAGCCCCAGGAACCGGAGGGTCTCGGCGACACGGCGATCGATCTCCGGCCGGGCCAGCCGCGCGAGCTTGAGGCCGTAGGCCACGTTCTGGGCCACGCTCATGTGCGGGAAGAGGGCGTAGTCCTGGAACACCATCGCCGTCTCGCGCCGGTGGGCCGGCACGTCGTTGATTCGACGCGGTCCGAGGAAGATGTCGCCGGCGTCGGGCTCGTAGAAGCCCGGCGATCATCGGAGCGTCGTCGTCTTGCCGCACCCCGGACGGGCCGAGCAGCGTCGTGAAGGTTCCGCGCGGGATCTCCAGCGAGACGTCGTCCACGGCTGGGGCATGGCTGCCGAACCGCTTGGTCACCCGAACCAGGCGGACGTGGGAATCGGGCTCAGCCACGCGCCATCTCGCCCAGGTCGACGCGCCGACCGCCGACCGCCCGAGCGATCACCAGCACCGCGATGGCCATGCCGATCACCGAGACGGTGAACGCGGTAGCGCCGCCCCAGTTGAAGTCGTTGACGAGCTGGAAAATGGTGATCGTCGCGACGGTCGTCGGCGGCGTGAACAGGAAGATGACCACCGACAGGTTGTGATCGCACGCACGAAGGCGGTCACGAACGCGGTTGTGAACGGCCCGCGCAGCAGCGGGAAGAGGATGTCGCGGAAGGTGCGCAGGCTGCCCGCGCCGAGGCTGGTGGCGGCCTCGTCGATCGAACGATCTACCTGCTGCAGGGCGGCGACGGCCGCGCGGTAGCCGATCGGGATGTTCCAGAAGATCATGCTGATCGTGATCAGCGCGCCGCGATCGAGCCAGTCGAGCCAGCGCTGATTGAAGGCTGTGGCGTAGCCGATGCCGAAGAAGATGCCGGGCACGGCGGCCGGGGCGATTGCGATGAAGTCGACCAGCCGCCGACCGCTCCATTCTTTGCGCTGCACGACGAACGCCAGCAGCAGCACGGAAGGCCGAGCACAGGGCCGCGGCCGAGACGGCGTAGACCAGGCTGTTGCGTAGCGATGTGAAATGGGCGCCGACGTAGGCGAAGTGTTTGAGGGTCGGCGCGAAGTTGAACGGATACGCCTCGACCAGGGCGCTGAGCACGAGCACGCCGTAGACCAGCAGGATGAGGCCGGCCAGGACCAGGCTGAGCGAGAAGCACACCCAGGTCACCGGTGGTGGGACCGGCGGCCGCGGCATCGACGAGCCGCGGCCGCTGATCGTCACGTAGCCGCGTCGGCCCTCGAGCCTGATGCGGAGGACGAAGAGCGCCATCGCCAGGCTGAGCAGGATGGTGCTGACGACGGCGCCGCCGGCAAAGTCGCCGAAGCCGCTGATCAGGCCGTAGGCGAGCGTCGGCAGGACGGTGTACTGGCCGGCGATCAGGGCCGGATTACCAAAGTCCTCCAGGACGTAGATGGCGACCAGGAGCACGGCTCCGGCGAGGCCCGGCCGGGCCAGCGGCAGGGTGACGGTACGGAAGACGGCCCAGGGGCTGGCGCCGAGATTGCGCGCCGCCTGCTCCAGCCGCGGGTCGGACCGTCCCAGGACATCGGCGATGAGCAGGTACGCGTACGGGAAATACGCGATCGTCTGGACACCCCACAGGCCGTACAGTCCGAGGATGTTCGGGCTCTGGCCGAACACCCCGTAGGTGATCAGGCCGCGCGGCCCGAAGAGCAGGATGTAGCTGGCCGCGACGACGAACGGCGGCGAGAGCATCGGCAGGACGGCGATCAGCCGGAAGAACGGCTTCCAGGGCATCCGGCTGTAGACCATGGCGTAGGCGTAGGCGAAGCCCAGCGTCACCGCCGTGGTGGTGCTGAGCACCATCACGGTCAGGCTATTCTGGGTGGCGCGCACCCAGTTGGGACCCTCCCGGAAGAACGCCTCGTAACCGGCCAGGCCAGGAACCAGCACGACCTGCACCTGCGGGAAGACGATGAACAGGGCCATCAGGCCCGTCAGGGCGAGCACGGTCAGGCCCAGGGCGGGCTCGCGGACGAGCGTCTTCACGCGGCTCGCCTAGATGCCGACGGCGGCCTGCCATTTCTTGATCAGGCGATCCTTGTTCTCGGTGGCCCAGGGTCGATCGTAATCGACCAGCTTGACCTTGTCGAGCGTCGGCGCGCCGGGGGCGGGCGGCACATCTTTGAGCACGGCGAGCCGGTTGGAAAGCTTGACGTTGAGCTCGGCGGCCTCCCTGGTCAGGACCCAATCGACGAACGTCCTGGCGGCGGCCGTGTTCGGTCCCCCCTTGACGATGCTGACAGCGCCGACCTCGTTGGCGGTGTTCTCCGGCGCGATGAACTCGACCGGCTGGCCCCTGCTGGCGGCGGTGAGGATGTCGTGGCCCCAGTTCGGCCCCATCAAGAACTGGCCCTGGCCGACCAGCTCAATCCCCTGTGGGGCCGTCCCGACGTACTGCCCGACGTTGGGATGGAGCTTCTTCATGAACTCCATCGCCTTCTCCTCGTCGCGGTTGAAGCGGAACACCTGATTGGCAAGGAAGATGTAGCCGCCGCCCGTCTTGACTGGGTCGGGCATATCCAGCTTGCCGGCCAGGTCGGTCGCGGTGAGATCGTCCCAGGTGGTCGGCTTGGGCTTGCCGGCCATCTCCTTGTCCCAGCGATCCTTGTTCAGGACGATCCCGAAGATGCCCAGGTACCAGCCAGTCCAGTTGCCGTTCGGATCGCGGAACGCCGGCTCGATCGCCTCGGCGTTGGGTGACTTGTACGGTTCGAGGAGACCCTCGTTGCCGAGCGGGTCGTGGAACTCGCTCGAGCCTCCGATGAAGACGTCCGCCTTAGGGGCGTTCTTCTCGGTTCGGATCCGCGTCTGCAGCTCGCCGGCCGCGACCAGCGGCAGGATCTCGACGTCGATGCCAGCGTTGGCGTTCTTGAACGCCTCGACGAAGGCGTTGTTCGTCGACTCGTTCAGGGCGGAGTACACGCTGATCTTGCCGCCGGCCTTGGCAGCCGCGGCCGGCTTGGACTCGGCTGGCTTGGCCGGAGCCGTGGTGGGGGCCGCGGCCGCCGGCTTGGCCGCGTCAGTCGGCTTGGCCTCGGTCTTGGGCGCGGCGGGCGCGGGGGCCGGCCCCGAGCACGCCGCCAGAATCGGCATCGTCGCGGTGGCCCAAGTGGCCAACACCGCGAGCTTGAGGAAGCGACGACGTGAGGCGTACCGAGAGTCCTGGATCTCCTTTGGACATGAGCGCATCCCTCCTGCTGTTCACGATCTCCCCGCGGCACCCGCGATAGGTGGCGGACGCATCCTACGCCGTTCGGGGCTGCCGCGGCTACCCATTCCGGTCGAGGACTTCCACCAGGGTCCGAACGATCCCGGCCCTAGACCGGGCGCTGAGGCCGTTGAGCCACCTACCGGCACCCTGGGATGCCGGCAGTCCCGCCGAAATCGGCCGGCCGGTCGCTGGTCGCGCGCCTGTCGCCGCCCGAGCGGATGGCCTGGTGGCTGATCTGGAGGCCAGTCTGGCCGGCGGCGGCGTCAACCAGCGGGTGGGCAGCGGCGCAGGAACGTCGTCAACGCCGTCCGACTACCAAAAAATGAACCTCCGACCACCCGGTATTGAACGGCCTTTCCTGCACGATTCGCTCTCGTCGAGTGACATGCTACTATCCCCGTCGCCGACGGGCACCTGTCCGAGGAGTCGCGCGCCGCGCGGGAGTGAACGAGGTTGGGGATCCAATGCCGTCATTGCCCTTCGTGGACCCGCTGCAGCTCGAGCTGCTCGCGCGGATCCTCCTCAGCTTCCTCATCGGGGGCGTCCTCGGCTGGGAGCGCGAGCGGGCGGGCCGGCCGGCCGGCCTTCGTCCGCACATGCTGGTGAGCGCCGGCGCGACCGCCTACACGATCGTCTCGGCCTACGGGTTCGTCGATCAGGGCGCAGTCAGCGATCCCGGGCGGGTTGCCGCGCAGATCGTGACCGGCATTGGGTTCCTGGGCGCGGGCACGATCTGGCGAACTCCTTCGACGATCCGCGGCCTGACAACCGCGGCCAGCATCTGGCTGGCCGCCGCGATCGGCATGTTCGTCGGAATTGGGATGTACCTGCTGGCGATCGTGACTGGCTTGCTCGGCTACGTCTGCCTGCAATGGCTGCGTCCACCGAGCCGTCGGCGAGCCGAGGGCGAGCCGTCCATCACCGGCGCCGGGCTTGAGGACGACTGACAAGCAGATGCAGAACCGGGGCGAGTTGCCGCCCACCAACATGCTCGAGGTGTGTCGATGCCGCGCTTTCAGCTCCTGCCCGCGGAAGTAGGGTTCTACGACTGGTTCGAGAAGGGCGCCGTCACTGCCCGTGACGCCGCCCGGCTGCTCAGCGAGCTCCTGCGGGACTACCGAGACGTCGAGGGGCGCGTCCTCCAGATCTCTGAGCTGGAGCATCAGGGCGACTTCATCGTTCACGAGACGATGAGCCTGCTCTCAAAGACGTTCATCACCCCGCTGGAAGGCGACGAGATCCGTGCGCTCGTCAGCAGCGTCGACGACGTGATCGACTGGATCGATGACGCCGCGGATTCGCTCCTGCTCTACGAGATCGAGCAACCCGCGCCCGAGGCCCTCGCCCTGGCCGAGCTTCTGGAGCAGAGCACCGACCGGATCGTCGAGGCGATGCCGCTGCTACGCTCGCGCAAGACCCTGCCCCAGGTCCACAGGTGGACCGTTGAGATCAACCGGCTCGAAAACGAGGCCGATCGCGTGCTCCGCCAGGGGCTCGCCCGCCTGGTCAAGGAGCGTGGCGAGTGGTTCGAGTTCGAGCGCTGGAAAGACGTCTTCGAGAAGATCGAGGAAGCAACTGACAAGTGCGAGGACGTCGCCGACGTCCTCCAGGCCGTCGCGACCAAGAACGCCTGACGGAGCGGCGAGGCACGAGGAGGGGCGCTGCTCACGGCTCTGTCGGAGCCGGGTTTGCTCAGCTCTTTGGACATTGCGTCGACGTCCTTGACCGGTCGCTGGGTATCGACCAACGGCAGGATCGCCGCCCTGGTCGCGTTCGCGGGACGATGACGCCCCGGGCCACCACCCACAGACGTCTCATCTCTTCTCCTGCCGTCATGCGCTGAAGACTCAAGATCGGATTCAGGGGATCAGCGCGTGGAGGGCGCCGCTGAAGAGCCAGCCCATCACGATGCAGGCTGGAATGGTCACGATCCAGGCCGTGACGATGTTTCCAGCGACGCCCCAATGGACGGATCGCGGCGCGCCGGTCGCGCCCACGCCCATGATGCTCGAGCTGATGACGTGCGTCGTCGAGACCGGGATGCCAAACCGCGTGGCGACCTCGATGATGGTCGCGGCGCCTGTCTCGGCGGCGAATCCGTGGATCGGCTTCAGCTCGACGATGCGGTGCCCCATCGTCTTGATGATGCGCCAGCCGCCGGAGGCGGTCCCAAGTGCCATCGCCGTCGCCGCGGCCAGGATGACCCAGAATGGCACGTCCCACCGGTCGCCGGTCCAGCCGTAATACGAGGCCAGGGCCATGGTGATGACGCCCATCGTCTTCTGCGCGTCGTTCGCGCCGTGGCTGAACGCCATGTACATCGACGAGACCAGCTGCGCTCGACCGAAGAAACGGCTGACCAGCGACGGGTGGGCGCGGAAGAACAGGTTGAGCAGGACGATCATCAGCCCGAAGGCGGCGATGAAGCCGAGCGTCGGCGAGGCGACGAGCCCGAACAGCACTTTCTCGATGCCGGCCCATCCGAGCACGTCGATGCCGGCCGCGGCGACGCCGGCCCCGACGAGGCTGAATACCAGCGCGTGGCTGGAGCTGGACGGGATGCCGTAGTACCAGGTCAGGAGGTTCCAGGCGATCGCCGAGAGCAGCGCGGCCATCACCAGCTGCTGGGTTACCGCGCTCGGCTCGATGATCCCCTTGCCGACCGTCGAGGCGACCGCCGTGCCGGACAGCGCCCCGAAGAAGTTCAAGATGGCGGCCATCAAGACCGCGTAGAGCGGCGACAGCACTCGCGTCGCGACGACCGTGGCGATGGCGTTGGCGGTGTCGTGGAAGCCGTTGACGTAGTCGAACACCAGCCCCAGCACGACGACCGCTACCAGGATCACAAACGCCGTGTCCATCATTCCCCCACGCTATTGGCAGTCAGGGCGGCAGCCACTAGTCAGGTTGCTAGCCGTTGACTGACAGCTGATTCAGAAGCCAGTGATCGTCAGCACCTGGCCTCGGCTTCGAGGACGTTCAGGTACAGCGTGCGGTAGTCGGGGCTGAAGACCACGCCGGACGGCTCGCCCCCGTTGCGCAGCGTCGCGAAGATTGACGTCATCCCGCCCGCGTGACCAGGACGACGTTGTTGTCGCCGGTCAGCTCGGTCATCGGCGCACTCTTGTCTTCGCAGCTGACAAGTTGCCGGCACGATCGACGGTGATGTTGTCGGGCATGATCAGGGTCTTGACACTGCCCTCGACGACTACATCCATCTCGGTATGGCGGAAGCCGCCGGGTAGGCCGATCATCCCTTCGAGGTCCGCGACCGAGGGACCGAAGCCCTGATTCAACGGGGCGACGAACGCGTCAGAACGGGCCGGCACGAGGAGGGTGGCAGGAACGGTGCCGTCGAGTGCAACGCCAGTTCGGCACAAGAACTGGCCGGGCGCGAGCATGGATCCCCTCCTGCAGCCACATCCGCGGGCCCTATCGGACAAAGGAGAGTAGCACACCGGCCACTAAAACATTGCGGGGCCGTACGTGACTCCGTGGTGGCGCGGTCACCTGGTAGAGGCGCGATGCATCGCGCCCCTATGGCCGCTGGGCGACGGGCGTGTGCCTGGTGGCGCTCGACGAGACCGAGCTGTCGTTCGCAAAGCCGGACACGCGGCGAGGAACTGGTTCGTTCCTCTTTCAGAGCGAGCGGGGGCTTGTGCCCCCGCTCCTGGGTTCCGGCTCCTCGGCTAGCCGCCGATCGGGCCACCACCGGCTCGCGTCACGACGACCACCGTCGGGATGGCCACCGTACCGGTCGGCCAGACGCTGGTGGGTTGTTCGAGCGTGCCACCCTCGCCGGGGTGCTGGATCGAGGCGAACAGCGCCTGGTCATCGGTGTTGAAGACCAGGCTAGCCACCTCGGCTCCAACGACAGCGCTCAGGATCTGCATCACGCGCCCGCGCTGCGGACCGTCGACGGGCACGGCGTGGATCGCGTCGTTGACCTTGAGGTTGGACCGCTGGCCATCTGTGGCGATCCAGAGGTTGCCGCGGGTGTCGAAGGTGACGTTGTCCGGGCTGCCGATCGGGCTGACCTGGTCTTTCGGGAACCCGGCGAAGTAGGTGCTCGGGTCGGAAGGATCGCCGCCAAGGATGAACACCTCCCAGCGGAATGACGTCCCGCTGTAATCGCCGCCGTCCTCGGTTGCCTCGATAATGTGCCCGAGGGCGTTGTTCACCCGTGGATTGGCCGCGCGTCGCGCGGCCCTCCGCGCCGCGCTGGGTGTTGTTGGTCATCGCCATGTAGACCTTGCCGTTGGCCGGGTTGGCCTCGACGTCCTCGGGGCGGTCCATCTTGGTGGCGCCGAGCTGGTCGGCGGCGAGCCGCGTCTTGATCAGCACGTCCGCCTGCGAGGTGAAGCCGTTCGCCTCGGTGAGCGGTCCCTGGCCGTAGACCAACGGCATCCACAGGCCGGTGCCGTCGTCGTTGAGCCTGGCGACGTAGAGCGTCCCCGAGTCGAGCAGGTCCATGTTGGCCTGACGGTCATTCGAGTTGTAGGTCCCGTCGCTGACGAACTTGTAGACGTAGTCGAAGCGCTCGTCGTCGCCCATGTAGGCCACGACCTTGCCGTTCGCGGCCACCACGCACGTCGCAGCCTCGTGCTTGAAGCGGCCGAGCGCGGTCCGCTTGGCCGGCGTAGAGGTCGGGTCGTACGGATCGGCCTCGACGATCCAGCCATAACGAAATAGCTCATTCGGCTCCTGGGCCACGTCGTACCGCGCGTGGAACCGCTCCCACAAGCGCTCGCTCTCGGCCAGGGGATCCCGTACCGAGTGTGAATCGCCTTGCGCGGGTCGTCGGACGCGAGCCCGTCAAGGTTGGCGAAATACTGGTGGAAGTTCTCCTCGACGGTCAGGATGGTGCCCCAGGGCGTCCAGCCTCCGCCGCAGTTGTTGAGCATCCCGAAGACCTGGCGGCCGGTCGTCCGCGCTGGTCGTCATCATCTCATGGCCGGGCAGCCAGGGCCGGAGATCCGCATCGGGCTAGTGGCGGTGATCCGCCCGGTTGTACGCTGAGCTGACATCGTACGCCCAGTCTCCGCCCGCGTCGCGGCGGACCAGGACGACGCTCGCTCCGTGGGCGGCCAACTCGATGTCGACCTGCTCATGGGTCGGATTCCTCGCGTCATAGCCTGGGAACATCATCAAGCCGTTTGTGTATTCGTGATTGACCCACAGGAGGCCTTCTTCAGCCGGATTCCCCGAGCCGATCGGCAACGGCAAATAGCCGAGGAAGTCGCAGTTGAATCCGAAGCGACGCTCCTGGAAGGCCACGGACTGATTGGCAATGTCGAAGGTCGGCACACCCCGGGAAGAGCGGGTCGCCCCAGCCGATGAGCGGCTGCGCTCGGTAGCCTTCGGCGACGGTGACCTGATCCGTCGTGTCCGGCGCGATTGGTCGGAACGTCACCCAATGCCTTGCTCAGCAGGAGCAATCGCGGGTGCCGCAACGGCCGAGCGGGCTCCGAGCAGCGTCCGCCCCCAGCGCCACGACGGCCGTGGCGACCACGCCCGCCTTGAGCACCGCGCCGACTGATCCGCCGCTCCAGAACCGCCTCGAACGTCTCACCGCTTCCCGCCTGGGATCGGCCGATGGTGTCGCTGATCTCGTCGTGGACGGACATGGCGCTCTCTTGCCTCCGTGCGGGCTGGCACACACGGAAGCGACCGTCGCCGTTGGGCCTTGCCCAATGCGCGCCGCTCCCCGGTGTACCGCTCAATCACGGAGGATAGATGCCGAACGTAAGCGGCGTGTAAACAGCAGCCGCCGCGAACGTTGATCGATCGTCTAAGACTGCGTTCACGAGCCCGAGGGACGAGGCGCCGCCGCTCAGAGCTGGGCGGAGATGGGCCGCTCTCCGTGACGCACCGGCCCGGTGGGACCGACGACAGTTACGCCGTCGTGATTTGCGGGAGGTTATGGGGCGAGGCGGCAATATACCGCACCAGGTGTCAACGCTCTCCCTGGCATCGGCCCCCGAGAGCCGGGGAATGAGGCGTGACCAGGCGGCGCCGTGTGGCTAATACCTGGAGACGTTGGTCTCCTGCATGGTGCCCGTCACGAGGTAGGCGACACGCTCACAGATGTTTGTGGTGCGATCGGCGATGCGCTCCAGGTTGTGGGCCGCCCAGAGCAGCTAGGTCGCCCGCTGGATGGTGTGCGGGTCCTCGATCGCCGAACGTCAGCAGCTCGCGGTAGACCTGGTCGTACAGCGCGTCGACCTCATCGTCCTGGTCGGCGATCGCTCTGGCCGCCTCGGCGTCCCGGCGAATGAACGCGTCTAGACTCTGGCGAGCCATCGGCGGGCGACGTCAGCCATCCGCGGAATGTCGATCAGTGGCTTGAGAAGCGGCTGGTCGCCGTGCATCAGCGTGATCTTGGCGATGCCCGCGGCATGGTCACCCATCCGTTCCAGGTCGGTCGCGATGTGCATCACCGACGCGATCACGCGCAGGTCGCCGGCCATCGGCTGCTGGGTCGCGATGAGGCGGATCGCGGTCTCCTCGATCTGCCAGCTTGGCATTGATCTGAAGATCGTCGGCGATGATCTGCCGCGCAAGCTCGCCGTCGAGGCGCTTGAGTGCCTCGATCGACCGTTCGACAGCCTTGACCACCATGCTCCCGAGCAGCAGGGCATCGTCCTGCGGCTCCTGAAACTGCCGATCGAACGTGACGCGGGTCGTCGCCGCCATCGCCCTCCTCCTGTTCTTCGCGTTGCCGCCGTCGCGCCAGGTGGCTGGCAGGCTGCACTATGTCAGCATCCCCGTGTGCGGGCAACGCCCGGTCATGACCTGCGCCAGCGCCCAGCATTCGACCGATGGCGATCACGCCAGGGCTCTTGGCGCAGCCGTAAACGGTGCCGCGTGCGCCATCGGCACGGTCTAGCCGAACCGACCCATGATGTAATCCTCGGTGCGCTTGTCGCTGGATTGGTGAACAGCCCGCGGGTTTCGCCGAACTCGACCAACTCGCGGTGCGCTCCTCGCCGGCAAGCATGAAGGCGGTGTAGTCCGAGACGCGGGAAGCCTGCTGCATGTTGTAGGTCACGACGACGATGGTGTAATTGCGCTTGGGCTCGGTCATCAGCTCTTCGATCTTGTACGTCGCGATTGGGTCGAGCGCCGAGGCCGGCTCGTCCATCAGCACGACCTCCGGGTCGATTGCCAGGGTGCGGGCGATGCAGAGCCGCTGCTGCTGGCCGCCCGAGATGGCGAGCCCGCTCTTGCGAAGGTTGTCCCCTTGACCTCATCCCAGGGCGCCGCTCGGCGAAGTTGCTCGACGATCTCGTCGAGGTTGCCGCGGAAAAGCCGTTGACGCGCGGCCCGAAGGCGACGTTGTCGTAGATGGACTTTGGGAACGGGTTCGGCTTCTGGAAGACCATCCCGATGCGCCGCCGCACCTCGACCGCGTCAGCCCCAGGTCGTACACGTTCATCCCGTCGAACAGCACCTGGCCCTTGACTCTTACCGGGGATGAGGTCGTTCATGCGGTTCATGCAGCGCAGCATGTCGCTCTTGCCGCAGCCGGAGGGGCCAATCAGCGCCGTGACGCACCGCTCGGGGATGACCATCGTCACGTGCCTGATCGCCTGGAACTGGCCGTACCAGAGGGCGAGGTCGCGGATTTGGAGCGCCGTCGCGCTGGTGGCCTGCTCGGACACGCGCTCGTCCATCCGCACACTCACCATTGGACACTCCTCCGCGCGCGGTCGCGCAGGTAGATCGCGAACGCGTTCATGCTCAAGAGCACGACCAGCAGCACGATGATCGCCGAGGCGGCAATCGCGTGGAACCCAGGCTGCGGCCGCGACACCCAGTTGAAGATCTGGATCGGGAGTACGGTGAATGGGTCGAATGGGCCCTGTGGGCAGGAAAGGCGATGAACGTCAGCGCCCCGATCGTGATCAGCGGCGCGGTCTCGCCGATCGCCCGAGACAGCGCCAGGATCACGCCGGTGAAGATCCCCGGCAGTGCGGTCGGCAACACAGCCTTCCAGATCACCTGCGAGCGGGTCGCGCCGAGGCGTAGGTCACCACGCTGCGAGCTTGGCACGGCGCGGATGGCCTCGCGGTGTTGATGATGACGATCGGCAGGACCAGCAGCGCCATCGTCAGCGAGCCCGACAGGACGCTTCGGCCCAGGTCCAGCGCGCACGAACAGGCCCAGGCCGAGCAGGCCGTAAATGATCGACGGCACGCCGGCCAGGTTGCCACCGTTGACCTCGATGATCCGACTGAGGGTGCCGCGGCGCGCGATCTTCGAGCCAGACCCCGGCGGCGACGTTGGGTCGGCAGGGCGATCAGCGCCGTCAGGCCGATCAGCCAGAGCCGACCAGCGCCGCCTTGATCCCGGCTGCTGCGGGAAGCGGGACGGGAAGCTGGTCAGGAAGTCCCAGCTCAGCGTGGACAGCCCGCGACGCCCGATGTCGACCAGCAGGATGGCCAGCGTGATGAGCGCGATGCAGATCGCGACCAGGCAGACGGCCTCGAACGCGCGGCCAAAGAGGCGGCGTCGAATCAATCTCGGATCGGCGGAAACGGCAGCCCTGGCGGCGACGGCGCTCCTGGGTACTCCTCCCCGGAAACGGGCCAGGATCCACTGGCTGATGATGTTGAGCAGCAGCGTCAGCAGGAACAAGGTCATCCCGACGGCGAAGATCGTCTTGTACTCGATCGATCGAACGGCGCGTCGCCCAGGCTGACCTGGACGATGTAGGCGGTCATCGTCTCGATCGGCACGAGCGGGCTCAGCGTCAGCGTCGGGCTCTGGCCGGCGGCGATCGCGACGATCATCGTCTCGCCGACCGCCCGCGAGATCGCCAGGATGAACGCCGCCACCGGTCCCGGAGATGCCGACCGTCACGCGGACGCCGCCACTCGTCTCCTTCTGGAATTCCTCGGCCATCGCCTCGGTGACCGGGAACACCGTCGACGAACCGTCGACGGCGACAGTCCCCCTGAGCGTGTTCAGCGGGACGGGCGCCGGCAGCGCTGCCGCCGCCGCTGCCGGGCTGGCGGCCGGCTTGGTCGCCTCGGCGGGCTTCGCGTCGGACTTCGGCGCCGCCGTGGGGCTGGCGCCGCCCCCGCCGCAGGCGCTCACCACGAGGCCGAACGCCGTCAGGACGGTCAGCGCCACGTGCGACCCACGCGGGCGGCCCGCTGCAACTCCAGACATGTAGAATCCCCCTCTTGCTCTCCAAGAAGTGCGCCGCGATGTACCGGATCATGCTCCGCGGACGGCGACCGTCCGCGGACGACGCGGCACGGTCCAGGTGTCCACGCGCGCCCGGCGGGCTCGCGCCTCTCAACAAAGCGCCCACAAGCCTGGGCGTCGCCGCTCGACCGCGTTCTTTCCGAACACTCGCACAAAGAGCGTATCAGTGCGAGGTGAAGCGCCCTTTAATCGCATGTTAACGGCGGTAAACACTGGGTTAAGGCTGCGTAAACCTGCGCGGGCGCCGCGCCCACGAGACGGTAAACCGTGGCTTCGAGACGGACCTGGCGCGGACTCTCCCGGGCAGGCGCGGGTCTGCCTCATCGTGTGACGGCGTACACTCCCGGGCGACGATCGGAGGACCTGGCCGATGGCAGCCGACGCCCGCGTCTCGGAGGACGACCTCCGCGCATTCGTCGGCCGCGCGTTGCGCGCGACCGGCATGCGGTCGGCGGACGCCGAGATGGTGGCCGATGGGATGGTCTGGGCCGACCTGCGCGGCATCGATCCGCACGGTGTGGCCAAGCTCCCGCTCTGCGTGGCGCGCTTCCAGGCCGGCGGCAGCCAGCCCGATGCCGAGCCGACGGTCGTCGAGGAGAGCGGAACGACGGCGGTCCTGGACGCCTGCGGGGCCTGGGGCCAGGTCGCCGGCGCGCGGGCGATGGCGATAGCTGTGGACAAGGCCGGCCGCGAGCGGCTGGGCGCGGTAGTCGTCCGCGACAGCAGCTCGCTGGGCGCTCTCGGCTACTACCCGCTGATCGCCGTGCGTCGCGGCCAGATCGGTCTGATGATCACTAACTCGATGCCGCTCCTGGCGCCGTGGGGCGGCGCGGCCAGGCTGCTCGGCAATCAGGCCTACGCCATCGGCTGCCCGGCCGGCCGGCACCCTCCATTGCTGCTCGACACGTCCAACAGCGCCACCACCTGGGGCCACGTCAAAGGCGTGCTGGAACGCGGCGAGTCGCTGCCGGCCGGCCTGGCGCTCGACCGCGACGGACGCCCGACCGTCGACCCGGCCGCGGCGCTCGAAGCGCTGCTCCAACCCGTCGGCGGCCACAAGGGCTCTGGGTTGGCGCTGATGTGGGAGGTGCTGACCGGCGTGCTGGCCGGGCTGGCGTTCGGCCCGCGGGTCGGCAGTCCGGAGACGATCGGCCAGCGCCAGCAGGTGTCCCATTTTGCCCTGGCGATCGACCCTTCGGCCTTCTTGCCGCGCGACCAGTTCACCGAGCGCGTCGACAGCTTGATCGACCAGGTCCGGTCGGTCCCGCCCGCCCCGGGCTTCGAGCGCGTGTACGCCCCGGGCGAGCGCGGCTTCCTGCTGACCGCCGAGCGCACCCGCACCGGCATCCCGCTCCCCGAGCACCGGCTGGCCGAGCTGTGCGCGCTCGCCGACCACCTCGGCGTCGACCGTCCTCGCCGCTCCACTACAATCCGAGCGGCGGGCTGACCAGCAGCTTGCTGACCCTGGATGCGCCAGAAGGGATCGCCATGCTACGCACCACGCCGCTCGGCACCGTCATCCTGCTGTTGTCTGTGCTGCTCGCGGCGTGTGGGCCGTCGACCGCGGCGCTCACGCCGGCGCCCACGCGTCCGGTCGCCACGCCCCAGGTGGCCCCACCCTCGCCCGAGGCGCCCAAGGTCGCCGCGTCCCCCTCACCTTCACCTTCGCCGTCCCCACAGGCGCCGACCTCCGGCGCGCCGACACCCAACACGACTCCGCTACCCGGCCCGCCCACACCGCCCGGCTCGGGCGCTACTCCGTCGCCGCGCTAGCCACGGCACAGGCGCGGGCGCCACACGATCGCGCCGTCCCGGGCCCGCTGCGTAGCCACCTGCGTCCGCGGCGAGACCGGAGCCCACACACCCCAGGGTGCGACGGTGGTGAGTGGAGTTGACCGCGCTGCGCAGCGTGGCGGACGTGCGCCCCGCCGCGTCAGCCCTCGTCTAAATCGAGCAGCTCGCGGACCGCCTCGCCCACGCTTGCCATCAGATCACGAGGCAGGCAGGCCAGTGGCCCCTGCACAAGCCGGCGGTTGTCGACGGCGCGCAGCTGGTCCGTCAGCAGGTCGGACTCCTGTCGCAAACGCCCGAGCCGAGGCACACGGACCCGCAGCGGCTCGGCCTCCTCCACGAGGTTGCTCGTCAGCGGGATGATGAGGGTGGACGGGTGCCCGGCATCGAGGAGCGCCTGCGCCTGGACGATGAGGACCGGCCGAGTCTTGCCCGGCTCGGTGCCGTGCGGAGGATCGAGGTTGGCGAGCCAGATCTCGCCCCTATTCGACATCCGCGTCCCACTCGACAGACGCGAACTCGGCGTTGACCCGCATGCTCTCGTCCCGGACCTTACGGGACACCTCCGCCAGCCGCTTGGCCCGAAGTTGCGCCCGCGTCTCCCGGTTCATCTGCTCGATGGCGCGGCGGATGTACTCGGCCCTGGAGAGACGCAGCGCCCGAGCGCACGCACTACTGGCCTGTACCAAGTCGTCGGACAGCTTCAGCGAGATAGCTCCCACCAATCACCCCACGAATGTCTACTCAAGATATGCCAATGAGATATCTTACACCGGCATATCGATCAAGTGGGCTGAGCGGTGATGCGTCCTGGCTGACCAGCTCCGTCGACCACGCGATGCGGAAGGTGCAGGACAAGTGGGTCGGCGAACGGCTGGAGTCAGCCACCCAACGAGGGCTCCGGCGCCAGCACCGCCGCTGGGCGCGCCGACCCCCACCCATTCGATCCGACCGAGGGATACTGCAAGTGCGGGGGCCATGAGGGCTGCGCGGCCGGTGGCGTGCTGTCCGCGGGTGGGGAGTGGCGGCCCCGCGGCAGGGCGACGCTGCTCGGTCAGGCGGCGCGCAGGGTGGGGTCGAGGACGTCGCGGACCCAGTCGCCGCCGCGGCTGATTGCCAGGGTCGTCAGCATGATCGCCAGGCCGGGGAAGGTGGCCAGCCACCAGGCGCTGTCCAGGTACTCGCGGCCCTG
>JAUJPG010000003.1:127229-141886 GCA_030447245.1 Chloroflexota bacterium
CCCAACGATCAGGATCAGGTTCGTCAGGCTCGGCCCGAGGACCGCGATGATCGCGATCGCCAGCAGGATGAACGGGAACGCCAGCTGCATGTCGGCGAAGAGCATGATCGTCTCGTCGACCGGGCCCGAAAAGTAGCCGGCCAGCATCCCGAGCACGCTGCCGAGCACGGCCCCGATCAGCACGCCGACCAGCCCGACCGTCAGCGAGATCCGCGCGCCGTACAGCATCCGACTCAGGATGTCCCGCCCGAACTCGTCGGTCCCCAGCAGATAGCCCGCCTCCCCCTCCGCGGACCAGGCCGGCGGCGTCAGCCGCAACAGCAGCGACTGGTTATATGGGTCCTTCGGCGCGACCAGCGGGGCCAACAGCGCCGCCAGCGCCATCAGCACCAGGACCAATCCGCACACCCAGACGACCGGCGGCACGCGCCGCAGCTGGTAGCGAAGCTTGCGACCGGACCGCCGCCGTGCAATGCCGACCGCCGCGGCCGTCTCGATCGGCCGGATTGCCTCCGCCATCAGCCGTATCGAATCCGCGGGTCGAGCCAGCCGTAGGTCAGGTCAACCAGGAAGTTGACGACGACGAAGAACGCGGCCACCAGCAGCACCGCCGATTGGACCACCGGGTAGTCACGGTTGAAGATCGACTGGATCGCCAGCCGCCCAATCCCCGGCCAGGAGAACACCGTCTCGGTCACCACGGCCCCGCCGAGCAGCGTCCCGAACTGGAGCCCCATGATCGTCACGATCGGGATGGCCGCGTTCTTGAGGTTGTGCTGGAGCAAGACCACCACGTCACTCAACCCCTTGGCGCGGGCCGTCCGAATGAAGTCCTGGCGCATCACGTCGATCACCGCCGAGCGGGTCAGTCGCGCGATGCTCGCCATCGCGAACGCCCCGAGCGTGACCGCCGGCAGCGCGATGTGCTGGAGCATCAGCGGCCAGTCAGCCGGGTTTGACCATTGCCCCTGGCCGCGCCCCGAGATCGGGAACAGCCGCAGCTCCAGGCCCAGGATCAGGATCAGCATGATCCCGATGTAGAACGTCGGGGCCGACTGGCCGATCAGCGCCAGGCCCATCGCCAGGTTGTCCCACAGCGAGTTGCGCTTGGCTGCCGAGATCAGCCCGGCCGGCACGGCGATGACGACGGCCAGGAAGAACGCCCCGAGCGCCAGCTCGAGCGTGGCCGGCAGCCGTTCGGCCGCGATCTGCATCGCTGGCTGGCGCATGTGGATCGAGCGACCCATCTCGCCGCGCAGGATGTTGCCCAGAAAGACGGCGTACTGGACCGGCAGTGGCTGATCGAGCCCGAGCTCGGCCCGCACCCGAAAGATCTCCGAGGTCGGCGCATCAGGCGGCAGCATCAGCGGCACCGGATCGCCCGACAACCGCATCACGACAAAGACGATCGTCGAGATGCCCCAGAGCGCCGCGATCGCCCGCAGCAAGCGTCGGATCAGGAATTGCCGCATGTCGAGCCTACCCTGTCATGTTGGACCAGCAGCCTCACTGTCATCCCGAGCGGAGCGAGGGATCTCATGCTGATTTCACTAACCCACTGCCGGCCGGCACGCCGTTCCGGGATGTCATCCCGAGTGGAGCGAGGGATCTCATGCTGAAAGGAGCGTGAGCATGGGATCCCTCGTTGCGCTCGGGATGACACACTGGGGCTGCGCTCGGGATGACATACTGGGTGTTGCGCTCGTGACGACAGGGACGCTGCGCTCGGGATGACACGCGGCTCGCTCAAGGCGGCGGAAGCCTGTCGCTAGCGGTTGAACGTCAGCACTTCCTTCCGCAGCTGGAAGAGCTGGTTCGGGTTCGGCCGCCAGTTCAGGTACTTGGCCACGCCGTAGGACTCGATCGGCTGGACGATCGGCAGCCACGGGAAATGCTCCAAGAAGATGTCGGTCATCTTCTTGTAGTTCGCGTCCCGAAGCGCCGAGTCCAGCGATACGCGGGCCTCGGCCCCGAGGCGATCGAACTCTGGCTCGCGCCAGTAGTCCTGCGGGCCGCCAGGGCCGAGCAGCCGCCACATCATCCCGTCCGGATCCTGGACCGTCGAGGTCGGATCGGACCAGAACAGCCCCTTGAACTGCTTGTCGCGGTTCTTCTGAGCGCGGACCGATGCCTCGATGATCTCCATCTGGGCGTTGATGCCGGCCTTGTTCCACATCTCGACGACCGCTTCGGACATCTGGCGATCGTTCTGCAACTGCCCCTGCGTCGACTCGATGTAGATTGGCTCGTTCTTGTAGCCGCCCTCCTGGAGCAGCGTCTTGGCCTTGTCCAGGTTGAACTCCAGCGGCGGCCGATTGGCGTCGTAGCCGATCTGGTCGCCCTTGGCGACTGGCCCGTTCGGCACGATGCCCTGGCCGCGCCAGAGGCTCTTGACGATCGCGTCGCGGTCGATCGCCAGCGACAGCGCCTGCTTGATCTTCGGGTTGTCGAGCGGCGGCGCTTTGGAGTTGACCGCCAGCACGTACAGTCCAGCATAGAAGGCGCCCTCGGAGCGCGCGCGGTCGCTCTGGTCGACCCGCTGGACCTGGTCGGAGGGCAGCTTGGTGATGATGTCGGCCTCGCCGGCGAGCAGCGCCGCGACGCGCGGGGCCGCCTCCGGGATCGGCTTGAACGTCACTCGGTCGAAGTCCGGGGCGCCGCCCCAGTATTCCTTGTTGGCGTCCAGGACCAGGCGGTCGTCCTTGACCCACTCCACGAACTTGACCACACCGCTGCCGACCGGCTTGTTGTTGAACTCGTCCGGGCCGACGCGCTTGAAGTAGGTCTCCGGCAGGATCTGGCCGCCGTAGAACGCCAGCCGCGCGGGCAGCAGTGGATCCGGCTGCTTGGTCGTGAACACGACGGTCGTGTCGTCCGGTGTGTCGATCGTCTCGATGCCGTTGAAGATCGTGGCGACCAGTGTCTTGGCGTCGGGGTCGTAGGTCCGCTCAATGGAGAACTTGACGTCTTTCGAGGTCAGCGGGTCGCCATTGTGGAACTTCACGTCCGGACGCAGCTTGAACTCCCAGCCTCGCTCGCCGGTCGTCTTCCACTCGGTAGCGACTTGCGGGAGCAGGTTGAGATCCGGGTCACGCGTGGTCAAGTTGTCGAAGATCTGGAACGAGACGGTGATGTCGTTGACCGAGGTGCTCAGGTGCGGGTCAAACTTGGAGACGTCGGCGGCCGTGACCACGGTCAGGTCGCGCTTGTTGGCCGGCGCCTTGCTCGTCGCCTGGCCACCACCGGTCACTTTGGCGGCTGGGGCCGGGCCGGCCGGGGCGGCGGCCGCGGCGGCTGTCGGCTTGGCATCAGCGGCTGGGGCGGCAGCGGGTTTGTCGGCCGCCGGCTTGGCAGCTTCGGTCGGCTTGGCCGCGGGCTTGGTGGCCTCGGCGGCCGGCTTGGTGTCGGCCGGCTTGGCCGGCGCGGCGCCCTGCTGAGGGCCGCAGGCCGCCAGCACGAGTGAGAGGACTGCAATGGTCACGGCCGCCCAGTGGGCGGGCGACTGACGCCTGGGCATGGGAGCACCTCGTCTATCGACAGCAATGGATGCGCGGCAAGCCCGCGCATCGGGACGCACGATGGCACCGTGCCGCCAGCGGCCCGGAGCTTGCGCTATTCTCACACTGAGCCGAGCGCCTGTCAACATAAACCCGGTGTCACTTCGCGTCAATCTGCACCTGGCCTCGCCGTACCTGGCGGTCCATGACGAGGCAATCGTCCTGCTGCGCAGGTTGCCCCGCGTGCCTGACGACTACGACGTGCTGTTCCTCCAGGGCGGACGCGCCCGGTGCAGGGTGGACTCACGGGTCCGCCCTCATGAGCTCAGGATCCGCTCGTAGAGGCGGACGTAGTCGTCCACCATCCGCTCGGCCGAGAAGCGGGCCCTGGCGTCCGCGCGGATGGCCGGCCGGTCCAGGCTCGGCACGCGGGCAAGCGCCGACTCGGCCTCGTCAAGGTCTGAGACCAGAAAGCCGTTGACCCCATCCCTGATGATCTCCGGCATCGACCCCTTCGGGTAGGCGATCACCGGCGTGCCGCACGCCAACGCCTCGACGACGGACAGGCCGAACGGCTCCTCGAACCCGATCAGGTGGATCAGCGCGACGGCCCGGCCGAGCAGGGTGTCCCGCTCGGCCGGGCCAACCGAGCCGACGTAGCGGATCGGGTCGCCGTCGACAAACGGCTCGACCCAGGTCTGGAAGTACGCTTCGTCGTGGACGATGCCGGCGATGATCAGCTCGCGGCCAGTCCGTCGCGCCAGCTCCACCGCCTCGCGAGCGCCCTTGTCCGGATGGATTCGGCTGAAGTAGAGCAGGTAGTTGTCCGGCCGCTCACACAGGCTGAACTCATCCAGCGGGATACCGTGGTGGATCGTCGCCGCGTAGGCCAGGTCAGGGTGACGGTCGGCGGCGCTGATCGCGACGTAGTGGCCGATGTCGTTGTAGGCGCGGAAGACCGGCACGATCCGCTCGGAAGAGAAGCCGTGAATCGTCGTGACCAGCGGTGTCCGAACCAGTCGGCTATACGTCAGCGGCAGGAAGTCGAACTGGTTGTGAAGCACGTCGAACCGGTCGGCCTGCTCGAAGGCCGCGGCGATGTGCAGCCCCTCGTACACCTTGGCGTCGACCGTCGGGTCTTCCGAGTAGCCGCGCGGTGCCACGGCGTGCAGCCGAGCCCGCGTGATCGAGTCGGCCGTCGCGAACAGCGTCACGTCCAGCCCGCGGTCGACCAGCCCTTCGGTCAGGATCGAGACGACGCGCTCCCACGGGCCGTAGTGGCGCGGCGGCACCCGCCAGGAGATCGGCGCCAACATGCCGACGCGGATCGGAGCGCTCCGCCACACCATCTCAGGCTACCTGGAGAGTGAGGCGCGCCTGGCGCCGTGTGCGCTTCGCGGAGCGTGCCGCGCCGGTGTTGCCCGCCTCGCCCACGAGCCTGGACGTCGGCTTAGGCCCGGGGCACCTGACCTGAGTTCGTGAGCGGATTCGGCTCGGCGTGCAGCCATTCGAGCAGATCATCCACCCTGGCCGTCGCTACGGCGACACAGGTGTCAGCTCCGCCGTAGTAGATCCGCAAGTCTCCGCTCGCCTTGTCCTCGACGAACCCGCACACGAAGGCGACGTTCGGGACGTCGCCCATCACCTCGTACGCCTCCTGGGGCCCGAGCACCCACTCGTCGCCGCGGTCGAGCACCTTCCGTGGGTCGTCCAGGTCGAGCAGCGCCAGGCCACTCCGATAGAGCGCGCCAGACGGCGTGTGGCGCACCCCATGATAGATGATCAGCCATCCCGCGGGCGTCTCGATCGGCGGCGGTGACAGCCCGATCTTGCCCGGCGTCCCAGTACGCCCCGCTACGCGCCTCGAGGAGCACCTGGTGATCGCCGTAGTGCTTCAAGTCGGCGTGAACGACAGCCACATGTTCGCCTTAGAGCCCGGGACGCTGGGGACCGGGCGGTGGATCAGCGCCCAGCGGTCCCCGCTCGGTCCAGGGAACTTTCGCGGGAAGAACGCCGCGTCCTTGTCCTCGGGAGGCATGATCGGCCCGCGCCGCTCGAACGTCTTGAAGTCCCGCGTCATCGCCAGCGCGACCATCGGGCCGTTACGCGAGAAGGCGGTATAGGTGATCGCGTACTGGCCTTCGTCGGCCAGCCAGACGATCCGCGGGTCCTCGATGCCCCACAGCTCTTCCGGGTAGTTCTCTGGATCGGCAGCAGCGTCGGCCCGGATCGATCTGCCAGTTGGTGAAGCCGTCGGCGCTGCGCGCGACCGTGAGGTGCGACACGCCGCGGCGGTCCTCGACGCGGACGAGCAGCAAGGTCTCGCCGTTCTCGAGCTGAGTGGCCCCCGCGTTGAACACGCTGTTCGCGGCATACGGCCAATCCGAGGCGGTCAGGATCGGGTTTCGGGGTAGCGGTGGAACAGCTCGCGGAAATGACCGTTCGAGCGATAGCGACGCACGTCCTGCGCCGTCAGACTAGATGGTTCAGTACTCGCCATTGAGGATTCCGTACTCGCCACTGAGTCCGACCTCCAAAGTCGTCGGGCCATGCGGTTCGCCGCAATGGTCCAGGTCCGGTCTCGATCCTAGCAGCCCGCTATCTGAGACGAACGCCTCTACGATTCCAGACGTGTCACAGAGCTTTCTGGTTGCTCACGGTGACGTTTTCGTCGCGGTCGCCTTTCAGTAAGCTCCAGGCGCAGCCGCGAACCCGCTCAGTCCACGTGGGCGGGGCGGGGACGTGCGGAGGCGCTCCACACGGCGGTCGTCGAGCCGGACTGTGCACATTCCGTGCCGAGATGGGCGTACTCAGCGGCGCAGCGCGCGACAGCGACGCTCTAGGGCGATGCCTCCACGCGCTCGACAATCGGTAGCGGCGCCGGCCGGCCACGGCGGTAGACTTCCCAGGGCAGCGAGTCGAACAACGCCAGTGCGCCCTCGATGTTCGACTCGGCGCCGGAGTTGCGGTTGATCTGCCCGTCGTCGATCCCGTCGTAGACCAGCCCGCGGCGGCGGTCATAGATCGGTAGGCCGGCCGCGTTGCGCCCGCGGAACCAGTCACGGGCCAGCTCGGCGTGTTCAGCGTAGCGCGACTCGTGCGTCGCGTCGGCCACGGCCGACAGGGCCAGGACGCCGCAGCTCACGCTGAACGGCAGCGTCGTCGGCGCCTCGAATGCCCGCGCCACCTGGGGCACCCAGATTGTTTCGGCGCTGGCACGCGCAATCCGCACCAGGTCTGGACGGTCGAAGGCGCGGCCGGCGCGCGCCAGTGCCACTTCCTGCGGGTGGCCCCAGAGATGGACCCGCGGTTCGTCGCGCAGGTCCGGTAACAGGTCGCCCAGGCGGCTCGCCGCGATCTCCTCGGCCCAGGCCACGGCCCGTTCCGCGACCTCGGAGGCACCAGTCGCCGCCCACCAATCGAGCGCGGCCAGAACCGCGACGGCACGGACGTCCAGGTACGGCGTCGGGCGGTCCAGCCAGGGCAGCCCGCGTCGGAAGGCTGCCTCATAGTCGCCGGCGCCAAACGTGGCGCTGCCGCGGGCCAGGGCGTGCATGGCGCGGTCTGTCCATGGCCGGCCAGTCGGCACGGAGCTGGGACCGTGGAGGTTCTTCTGCCCGTCCCAGTCCTCGACGAAGTTGACGAATCCGCCATCCTCTTCCTGCATGTAGAGCAGGAAGCGCAGCAAGCCCCTGGCCGCGTTGCGTGCCCAGCCATCACCATGCTCACGCCAGGCGTCGCAGTAGAGCAAGGCTGCTCTGGCCGCGTCGTCCACGCAGGCGACACCCTCAAAACCTTGCTCGGCCGCGACTCTCAGCTCCAGCCTGTTGCTGTCGCGTGCCTCAGCGTAGACGGCGATGGCCGGTGCGTGCGCCCGCGCCACGGTGTGAGTCAGCCGCCGAAGCTGGCGGATCACCGCGCGTCGCTGCCGCTGGGGCCGATCTCCAACGTCGCGGTCGGCGGCGTCTCGAGTGAACGACCAATTGGCTCGGAGCCGAGCCGGCCGGCCGTCTTGGCAGCGATGGTGGTCGGCCGCGCTGACCGTCGGGCCACCACCGGCTGTGGCGTCGCCGACGACAGCGCGCGGAACAGGCGCAGCATCCGCTTGCCGACGTTTGGCCAGGCCATCTCGTGGCCGTAGGCGTAGGCCGCCTGCTCCAGCTGCTGCTTGAACTCGGGATCGTCCAGAATGCGGACCACCGCCTCTGCCAGCTGGTCCCGGCTACGGAAGTCGACCAGGATGCCACGTCCGTCGTCCAACACCTCGGCGGCGTGCAGATATGGCGTCGAGACGATCGCCTTGCCGGCCCCGAGCGCGTACGCCAACGTGCCACTGGTGATCTGGTTCGGGTCGAGGTACGGCGTGACGTAGACGTCGCTGGCCAGCAGGTAGTCGACGATCTGGCGCTGGGTCAGGTACTCGTCGACGAACGCCACGTGATCGTCCAACCCGAGCTCTTCAACCAGGTCGCACAGCTGGCGGCGGTACGCCTCGCCGGCGCTGCGCACCAGCTCCGGGTGGGTCTTGCCGACGATCAAGTAGAGCGCATCCGGATGCGTGGCGATGATCGGCACCATCGCCCGGATCATGTATTCCAGCCCCTTGCGGGGGTCAACCAGCCCGAACGTCGAGATCAGCGTGCGGTTCGGCAACCCCAGCCGCGCTTTCATGCGTCGGCGGCCGCGCGGCTCAACCGGCGGGACCCCGTGCGGGATCACCAGCACCTTGCCGGCATCCAGCCCGTACGCATTGGCCAGGATTCGCCGCGCCGTCTCAGCCATGACTACCACGCGACGGCTGTACCGCCCGATGGTGCGGACCGCGTCGCGAACGGTCGAAGACGGCTTCGGGATGACCGTGTGCAGCGTGGTGACGACCGGCTTGTGGAGCGTCTCGAAGAACGGCGCCAGGTGATCGTCAAACGTCTCGCCCCAGTTGCCGTACAGCCCGAACTCGTGCTGGACGCTCACGACGTCCACGCGCGAGGCGTCGATCTCCTCGGCCACGCGTCGGTAGCTGTCGGTCTTCCCCTGCCGGATCCGCCAGCGAACCTCCGGCCCGTACGGGTGGATCGAGTCGGCAGTGTTGATCGCCGCGAAGGAGATCCGGACACTCGGGTCAGCAGCCTTGATCGCGCGCGTCAGATCACTGGTGAAGGTGGCGATGCCACACTGGCGCGGCGGGCAGGTGGCGACCACGGCGATCGAGAGCGGGTGGCCAATCGGTGCAAATCCCGCGCTGGATAGTTGGTCTGTCATGGGGCCCACCTCTCACCGGGATCTACTCCCGCGAGAGGCTTCCGAATAGCGGCTCGTCAGCTCCCGCGGCTGTAGTATAATTTTACACAACTTGTGCCCTTCCCCTCGGGGCGGGCTGGTTCCGGGCCGAGCTCGGCACACGCCTTGCAAGTACGCTGCTGATATCCGTTCGGCCGAGACCAGGTTGGCCGTTTTACTTCGTTGCCCATGACCCTGGGCGACCAGCTTGGCCTTGATTTAATTGCCGGCTGTCACGTCGTCCCGAAGGAGCTTGCATGCCCGCGTCTTACGATCTCGTTTGCCTAGCACACTTGCGGTGGGACTTTGTCCGCCAGCGGCCACAGCATCTCCTGAACCGTTGCGCCCGCGAACGGCGGGTCTTCTTCGTCGAAGAGCCGAGTTTCGGCGATGGCCCGGCTCGGCTCGACGTTCGCCGCGATGCCGAGGGCGTCACGGTGGTCCGCCCACTGCTTCCAACAGGGCTTGACCCAGACGAGATCATCGCGGCGCAGCGCAGGCTTCTGGATCTCCTGCTCGTCGAACAGGAGATCCAGCGCTACGTACTCTGGTACTACACTCCGACGGCTGTGTCCTTCTCGCGCCACCTGGAGCCGCTGGCGACGGTGTACGACGTCATGGACGAATTGTCGGCCTTCGCTCTTGCCCCGCGGGCTCTTCGGGCGCATGAGGCCGAGCTGCTGGAGCGCGCCGACGTGGTCTTCACCGGCGGCCAGAGCCTGTATGAGGCGAAGAAAGGTCGGCACCCGCGCGTCCACCTGTTCCCAAGCAGCGTCGACGTGGAGCATTTCTGCAAGGGCCGAGAGCCCCAGCCCGATCCGCTCGACCAGCGCGCGCTTCCGCGCCCACGTCTCGGGTTCTTTGGCGTCCTCGACGAGCGGCTCGACCGCGACCTGATCGCCGGCCTGGCTGAGGCCCGCCCGAATTGGCAGATCGTGATGATCGGGCCGACCGCCAAGATCGACCCGGCCGATCTGCCGCGCCGCCCGAACATCCACTACTTCGGCCCCAAGGTCTATGCCGAATTGCCGATGTACCTGGCCGGCTGGGACGTGGCGCTCCTGCCATTCGCGCTCAACGAGGCGACCCGTTTCATCAGCCCGACCAAGACGCCGGAATATCTGGCGGCGGGCAAGGCGGTGGTCTCGACTCCGATCCGCGACGTCGTCCGACCGTATGGTGAGCATGGCCTGGTGCGGATCGCGGAGACCATCGAGCGGTTTGTCGAAGCTTGCGATGCGGCGCTCGCCGAGGACGCCACGGCGCGGTTCGCCCGCGTCGACCCGTTCCTCAGTCAGATGTCCTGGGCTCGGACCTGGAGCCAGATGGCGAGGCTGATCGACGAGGCAGTCGCGGCGCGCGAATGGGTAGTCGCAACCGCCAGCGAGCCCGCGCTGGCCGTTGCGGCGGGGGTGGGCGCGGGAACCCCGGGGGGTGAGGGCGAGCGTCGGTGATCCGACGCCTCGGTCGGGACCGCGAGCGGTGTGGAGAAAGGGCCAACGATGTTTGATTTTCTGATCGTGGGGGCCGGGTTCGCCGGCAGCGTGCTGGCCGAGCGGCTAGCCTCGACTGGACGCAAGATTCTGCTCGTCGACAAGCGGAACCACATCGGCGGCAACGCCTACGACCATCACGATGAGGCCGGCCTGCTGGTCCACAAGTACGGCCCACACATCTTCCACACCAACTCGGGCGAGGTGTTCGACTACCTCTCGCGGTTCACCGCCTGGCGGCCGTACCAGCACCGCGTGCTCGCCTCGGTTGACGGCCAGCTGGTCCCGATCCCGATCAACCTGGACACCATCAATCAGCTCTACGGGCTGCGCCTGACGTCGTTTGAGCTGGAGGAGTTCTTCGCCTCGGTGGCTGAACCGCGCGACGAGATCCGCACGTCCGAGGACGTCGTGGTCTCCAAGGTTGGCCGCGCGCTGTACGAGAAGTTCTTCCGCGGCTACACCCGCAAGCAGTGGGGCATCGACCCCTCGGAGCTGGACGCCTCGGTGACCGCGCGCGTCCCGACGCGGACGAACCGCGACGACCGCTACTTCACCGACAGCTACCAGGCGATGCCGCTGCACGGCTACACCCGGATGTTCGAGCGGATGCTCGATCACCCGAACATCACGATCATGCTGCAATGTGACTACCGCGACATCGAGCCGGTCATCCCGTATCGCGAGATGGTCTACACCGGCCCGATCGACGAGTTCTTCGACTGCCGGTTCGGCCGACTGCCGTACCGCTCGCTCGAGTTCACCTTTGAGACGGTCGATCAAGCGGTCGCCCAGCCGGCCGCCGTCATCAACTATCCGAACGACTACGCCTATACGCGAGTGACCGAGTTCAAGTACCTGACCGGCCAGGAGCACCCGAAGACAAGCCTCGTCTACGAGCACCCGCGGGCCGAGGGCGACCCGTACTATCCGATCCCGCGACCCGAGAACGCCGAGCGGTACAAGCAGTACAAGGCGCTGGCCGACGCGACGCCGGGCGTCCACTTCGCGGGCCGGCTGGCGACCTATAAATACTACAACATGGACCAGGTCGTCGCTCAGGCCCTGGCGGTCTTCGACCGAATCATCGGAGCGCGGCAGCTGAGCCTGGGTGGCACGGCCGAGCCACAACTCGGGACGACGCTCGAGGACGTCGCCCCGACCGCCGAGCTGGCCGACCCCGCCGCGGCCGTTCGGACCAACGGCGTTCACGGCCAGGCGAGTCGCTGAGCATCCGCGCCCCGGCAACCGCGGCCTTCCTGGGCGCGCACGAGATGTGGGCGGGGGTGGCGTGCACCTTCAGCCGCGTTGGCGACCAGTACTCCGACCAGCTCGAGCGCAACGGCCATGCTCGGCGTCTCAGCGACCTGGAGCTCTTCGCCGACCTCGGCGTCAGAGCGTTGCGCTCCCCGATCCTCTGGGAGCGGACGGCCCTTGACAGCGTGGAGCGGGCCGACTGGGCCTGGGGTCGGCTGCTGTACCCACCGGTCCTGTGCCTGGCCGGGGGCGTCGACTCGCCGCCGCTCGGCCCGGGTGCTGTCTCTGACAGCGCCGGCGCCGAGCTCACACCGATCGACCCGGTCCGCCCGATCGAGAGCGCAGCGAGCACGGTCGACGACGCACCGGCCGCGGGCCACGGTACCACCGCGGCGCGGCCGCGGGCACAGGCCAGCCGTCAGATCGCGATCACTGGGGCCCGCGGCACCCTGGGCCGCGCCTTTGCCCGCCTGTGCGACGACCGCGCCCTCGCGCACCGCGCCCTGACGCGCGCCGAGCTAGACATTGCCGATCCTGGCTCGATCGAGGCGCTGCTCGACGATCTCCGCCCGTGGGCGGTGATCAACGCCGCCGGCTACGTCCGCGTCGACGACGCCGAGCGCGAGCCAGAAGCGTGCGAGCGCGAGAACACGGTCGGCCCCGCGCTTCTGGCCGCGGCCTGCGCCAGACGCGGCGTCCCGCTGGTTACCTTCTCCTCGGATCTTGTCTTCGACGGAGCCAAGCGGGCGCCGTATCTCGAGAGCGACGCCGTTGCCCCGCTCAACGCGTACGGCCGAAGCAAGGTCGCTGGTGAGGCGCGCGTGCTCGACGCGTACCCGGCGGCACTGGTGATCCGGACGAGCGCATTCTTCGGGCCGATCGACCCATACAACTTCGTCACCGTCGCCTTGCGCGAGCTAGCCGCCGGCCGACCGTTCGTCGCCGCGGACGACCAGGTGGTCTCGCCGACCTACGTCCCGGACCTCGTCCGCGCGAGCTTGGACCTGCTGATCGACGGCGCTCACGGGATCTGGCACCTGGCCACGCCGGGCGCCGTTACCTGGGCCGAGCTGGCCCACCGCGCCGCGGAGCTGGGCGGCCTGGACCCGTCCGGCATCGTCGCCTGCTCGACCGCCGAGCTCCACCTGGCGGCCCCGCGCCCTTGTTACAGTGTCCTCGCCAGCGAGCACGGAGCCCTGCTCCCGCCGCTCGACCAGGCGCTGGAACGCTACTTCCTCCAGCGCTCGGAAGCTCAGGCTGCCACGTAGACGAGATCGGGCAGCCCGACCTCGACGCCGAGCCCAGCGCAAGGGACGGTCGCCGAGACGGATGCGCGGACTACCTCTCCGTCATTCGGCCACTGCCGGTACAGCCATCCATGCTGCCCCAGCGCGCGGAGGCTAGCATCAGCGCGGCACGGCCGCCCCTGGGCGGGCCGCGCAGGCCGGGCGCGGCCACGGGCGGCCGCACGGCGTGGCCGGCACGGCCGCGGTCGCAGCCCCAACCACGATCCGCCGGCCCGAGGCTACACGTGTGACAAAGAATTCAGGAGCATCGGGGACACCCGACCCGCGCCGAGGCGCAGGCGCGTCGCGCGCGCTCGTCGTCGTCTGGGATGGGATGCGGCCAGACCTGGTCAGGCCCGACCTGACGCCGAACCTCGCGGGGCTGGCGCACGAGGGCGTCTGGTTCGACGCGAGCCACGCCGTCTTCCCGACCGTCACACGGGTCAACGCGGCGACGTTGGCTTCGGGCGCGTTCCCGGCAACGCACGGTCTGCCGGGCAACATCCTGTACGCCCCGCTGGTCGATCCCGCGGCGCCGATCTCCTTCGGCGAGGAGAACACGTTCGCCGCGCTCCGCCGAGCGTACGGCGTGTTCCGATCCGCGACGCTGGCCGATCTGGTCGCGGACAGGGGCGGCACGGCCGTCGTGGTCAGCAACGGCACCAGGGGGTCGGCGTTGATGTGCCACCCGAACGCGGGCGAGCGAGGCGATCTGGTCCTCCATCCGACGCTCTCGACGCCGACCGAGCTGCGGCCGTTGGTCGCCCGCCTCGGTCCGCTTCCGGAGGCGTCGATCCCGGACACCGCCCGCAACCGCTGGTTCGCCCACGCGATCGCCGACTACGTCCTGCCCGAGCTCGGCCCTGAGCTGCTCGTCTTCTGGCACAACGATCCGGACAAGACCCAGCACCGCTTCGGCTTCGGGCACGCCAAGAGCCTGGGCGCCATCCGCGACGCCGACAATCACCTCGGCCTGATCCTCGGAGGGCTGGACCGCCTCGGGCTTCGGCGTGAGACGGCCGTCGTGGTCGTCTCGGACCACGGCTACGTCAGTGTCGGCCGTCAGGTCGACCTGGCCACCGAGCTTGTCCGCGCCGGCCTCAAGGCCGGCCCCGACAGCACCGACGTCGTGGTCGCCCCGAACGGTGGGGCGGTGCTCGTCTACGCCCAGTACGGGCGGCCTGATGCCGCGGCACGCGTGGCGGAGCTCCTGCGCGGCTGGAACGCCGCGGAGGTGGTCTTCAGCGGGGCGCGCGGCGGGCCCGTGCTAGACGGGACGTTCTCGCTTGCCCGGGTCGGCGTCGACGGCCCGCTCGCGCCGGACGTGCTGGTGGCGTTGAGCTGGGATGACGGGGTCAACGAGCACCGGCACCGCGGCCGCTCCGTCGAGAACGGGCGGATCAATCGCGCCTCGCACGGCGGGATCAGCTCCTGGGAGCTGCGCAACACGCTGGTCATGGCCGGCGCGGGCATTCGGCGCGGCATCCGCTCCGCCGTGCCGGCCGGCAACGTCGACGTCGCCCCGACGCTCCTTCGACTGCTCGGCCTGCCGATCCCGCCGACGATGCAGGGCCGGGTGCTCGGAGAAGCGCTCGCGTGCGAGAGCCCGACGACCGAGACGACCGCCCACGACGTGGCCAGCATCGACGAGGGCGACGTACGTACCGAGCTCTGCTGGTCCACCGTCGACGGCCACCACTACCTGGACTTCGGTCGCCGCGTTCCCGCGCGTAACTTGGGATCGCAGACTGATCCGCGGCAGGCGTGCTAGTGCGGCGCGGTCATCCTGGGACCGTCCGATCGCCGGGCCGCGCCAGCGCCATCAGGTGGCCGACCTCGTCCGCTTC
>JAUJPG010000003.1:141986-201954 GCA_030447245.1 Chloroflexota bacterium
CCGTCCGATCGCCGGGCCGCGCCAGCGCCATCAGGTGGCCGACCTCGTCCGCTTCATCCAACGCGGAGATCGCCTCGGCCAGTCGCTCGGCGCGGGCAGCGGGGAGCGCTTGCTCGGCGTTGAGGGTGAACTTGCGGCGCAGCTCGTCGTCGGTCAGAGGGTTGTCCGAGCCGCCGCGGGTGGCCATGACCCGCTCTTCGTGGGTCACGCCGTCGTCCATCGTGATGCGCAGGACGGCCGGGAACTGGCGCGGAAACAGGCGGTCGCACTCGGGGTCGACGAAGGTCTTGACTTTGGCGGCCAGGCGCAGCAGAGCCGGGTCGCTGGCGCGGTCGTCGGTGAAGTCGTCGAAGTAGACCCCGAGGCCGCCCCCGCCCATGAGAGCCGTGGCGATGGTGAACGGGCCGCTGAACTGCGCGTGATAGCCGCTGCGCGGGCGGAGCTTCTCCTCGCGCGGCTCGCCGATCGTCCGCAGCGCAGCGGCCGCCCCGCCCAGCTCGATGCTGACAACCCGCTCGGGGTCGACGCGGTGCTTTCGTCGGATCGCCAGGGCGGCGTCGATGCCGGCGTGGGTGTAGTGGTTGGCTGGATACGGCTTGAAGAAGATGCCGGGGAGCTCCCAGTGCTCGCCCAGGCCGTGGACGACCGACGCGGGGTTGGACTGCTCGTGCAAGAAGGCGCGGTACAGGCCGAAGCGCCCTTCCAGGACAGTCGGCGGGCCGGTGTAGCCGTGCCGGGTGAGGGTGGCGGCCATCAGCCCGGCGTGGGCGGCCCAGCCGCAATGCAGGCGCTTGACGGTCCCGCCCGCGCGGTTCGCCTCGATCACGCCGCTGCCCATGCTGGCCGCGATGCCCAGGGCATGCCCGATCCCCTCGGCGCCGAGTCCGAGCAGCTTGGCGCCGGCGGCGGCCGCGCCGAGCGTCCCGCAGATCGAGGTCGCGTGCCAGCCGTGCTCGAACCAGACGTTGCCCACATCCGCCAGGTAGCCGGCCATGCCGATCCGGACCGCCAGCTCGATGCCGACCGCGGCGGCGTCGATCGCCTCGGCGCCGGAGCGGCCACTCGCTTCGGCCAGCGCCAGCGTGGCCGGCACGACGCTGGCGCTGGGATGGAGGACCGAGGGCAGGTGCGTGTCGTCGAAGTCCAGGCTGTGGGCAAGCGTCCCGTTGACCAGCGCGCTCTGCGCCGACGGGTAGCGGCCAGGGCGGCCGACGACGCCGGCCTCCTCGCGCCCACCCCACCCGCCGACCAGCTCGGCCACGCCGTCGCCGAGTCCCTGGGCGTTGGCCGCCACGCAGATACCGAGCGTGTCCAGGACGCGCAGCTTGACGCTGTGCCGGACCTCGGCCGGGATGCGTTCGCCAGATGCCTCGGCGGCGAAGCGCGCAAGCTGGATCGCGAGCGGCTCGGCGCTCACGGGAAGGCCACCGCGAGCGGGCGCACCGGTGAACCGGTCGCGCCGACAAACTTCAAGGGCAGGCAGACGAAGAGGAACTCGTAGACGCGGTCAGCGGCGAGCTGCTCGAGGTCCACGTTCTCGACGATGTGAACGCCGTGCTCGACCAACAGGACGCGGTGCGCCGGCAGCAGCGCGTGGCCCGCGCCGGGGGCGACCCACTCGTATGCCATGCTGTCGTGGGCGGTGACGCGCGGCGACGCGGACGCGATCCACGCGGCGGCGCCTTCGTCTGGACCGGGCACGCCGCTGTCATGGCCGAGGTACGTCGGTGGATGGCCCCAGTGGCTTGCCCAGCCGGAGCGGACCAGCACGGCGCCCCCCCGCGGCAGCTCCACGCCCTGGGCGGCAGCCACCGCCCGCAGCTCGTCCGCCCGGATCGGCTCGCCGGCCGGCAGGGCCGGGAGGCCACGGTGGCCGGCGACGTCGAGCAGGACGCCACGGCAGAAGATCGGGGCGACTGTTTCGACGCCGAGCTCGCTGAAACGACCGCCGGTCTGGGCCTGGACGGCATCCCGGCCTCCGTGGAGCTTGCCGTGCTGCGACACGTGCGCCAGCGCATCCAGGGTGGTGCCCCGGTATGGCCGCCCATCATCAGCATCTCGTTCGAGGCCGAGCCGCCATCCGCACGGACCATGTCGCCGTGTCGGGCGGAGCAGCGCCATGCGGAAACCGGATGGTTCGGCGAGGCCGGGATCGTCGGCTCGAGCTGATGCGATGCGCCAGGTCGTACGTCCGGCCAGCCTCGATCAGGCGCGCCCAGTCGGCGGGTTGGTGGGTTTGGGCGACCATCTGAACGCTCCGTGTGGTGAGTCGCGCGTTGGGGCTGCGCGGGGCCTTCTCGGCAGGGGCAAGACGTGGCTCGCCCCTACAAGGTCTGTGCGGTCGCGAGCGTCCTGAGCATGGTAGCCAACTCGGTCGGCCTCCGCTGGCGGCGAGCGGTGAAGGCTGGTTCACGTGCCGCGCGCCGCCGAGGGACCGAGCGAGGGCGCCCAGCCAGGCGTAGACAATCGGCGTCAGGCGCGGCGGAGGCCCGAGTGGTCAGCAGGGTCAGCAGGGCGATGCCGGCCAGGTGGACGGCGACGAACAGCAGCCAGGGCGACGAGCGTCACGTCGTGGCCCGCGACGCGCTCGACGAAGAGCAGCTCGTGGCCCTGGGCGAGGGCGACGGCGCTGAAGACCCCCCTCAACGGCGCGTACGTGGCGCCCAGGAGCGGGCCGAGCCAGGCCAGAAGCTGGACCTGTAGGGCGCCGGCGCGATCGCCCAGACCGAACCACGTCCACTCGGGTGCGACGCCGACGAGGTTGCCGCCGACCAGCGTCACGGCGGCGGCGAGCGGCAGGCCGATGACCCCGAGGACCGTCGACCCGTACGCGCAGGCGACGGCCGCGCGCGTCCCGCGCAGGCGCGCCGACCAGTACAGGCCGACGCAACCCGAGCTCATGGCCGTCAGGACCAGGATCGCAAAGCCCAGCAGCAGCTCCTCCGGCCCAACGCCCCCGAGCAGGATGGCGATCGCCTGAAGAGGCAGCGCCAGGACGACGAGCAGCAGCAGCGATCCAAGCGCCGGAACCAGCTTGCCGACAACGATCTGGAGCGGGCTGAGCGGCGTCACCAGCAGCAGCTCGTAGGTACGGCGCTCGCGCTCGCCGGAGATCAGGTCGGCCGTCAGTGCCGGCGCGAGCAAGCAGATCAAACCCAGCTCCAGCGCGCTGATCGCGGCGAAGAACAGCTTGCCGACCGGCACGCCCCCGGCCACGTTGCCGACCGTCGAGGCGGTGATGATGGCGTACAGCCCGACGGCGAGCGCGCCGAGCGGCAGCAGGTACAGGACGGCCACGACGAACGGCCGCGGCCCGCGCATCCGCCCGCGCAGCTCTTTGGCCGCCAGCGGGTTGCGGAGGAAGGTAGGGGCGAGCACCAGCGCGCTTCGCGGGCGAGGCGCACCCATCGTCGCGGACGCGCTACCCCCCGACCGGACACCGTGCTCAGTGCTCATCTCACGTCGCCTGCCCGGTCGCCCGCAGGAACGCGCCCTCCAGACCGGGCGCTTCCTCGACGAAGCCGGCGATCGGCAGACCGGCCTGGAGCAGCTCGGAGAGCAGCTGTCGCAGCGCTTGCTCGTCTCCGTCGAGGACGAAACGGAGGGTGGCCGGGGATCGGCCATCAGGTGAGGCCGGGTCGTCTTCTACGACGACGTCGTGGATGCGTGGACTGTCTGACAGGAGGTCGCGCAGGCGCTCAGCCTGGTCGAGCGTGCGGACCCGCACCGCGCGCCTGCCATCCAGCCGACCGGCAACGTCGTCGACCGAGCCGTCGACCAATATGCGCCCGCGGTCCATGATCGCCACGCGGGTGCACAGGTCGGCTAGCTCGGCCAGGATGTGCGAAGAGACCAGGACGGCTTTGCCCAGGCGGCCCAGCTCGCGGACGACCTCGCGCAGCTCCAGCCGGGCGCGCGGGTCGAGGCCAGAGGCGGGCTCGTCCAGCAGCAGCACGGCCGGGTCGTGGACCAGGGCGCGGGCCAGGCCCAGCCGCTGCTGCATCCCTCGCGAGAGCCCTTCGACGTACGCGTCGCGCTTGTGGCTCAGGTCGACCAGCTCCAGCAGGTCGCGGGCGACCGCCCGCCGACGGTCAGGCGGCACGTCGAAGCACGCCGCGTAGAAGTCGAGGTACTCGCCCACCTTGAGCTCCGGGTACACGCCGAAGAAATCAGGCATATAGCCCAGGTGGCGGCACGCCCCGCGCGGATCGTCGACAACCGACACGCCGCACACCCGGATCTCGCCGGCCGAGGGCGGCAGGAGCGTGGCAAGCATCCGCAGGGAGGTCGTCTTGCCGGCGCCGTTTGGGCCGATCAGCCCGCAGACGTCGCCGGCCCGCAGCGTCAGGCTGAAGTCGGCAACCGCGACGACCTGGCCGTACCGCCGCGACAGCCCGCGCGCCTCGAGAGCGACCGTCGCCTCAGTGGCGCGGGCACGGTGGCTCACTCCACCGGCGAGGTCCGCCGCTCCAAGGTCGTGTGTCGTCATCCTCGTGGTCCTTCGAGCGAGACGTCGAGCTGTCGGATGAACGTCTCGGGGCTGTTCGGCTCCAGGCGGAGGCGGATCGCACCGCCGTCGACGAACCCGCCTCCGAAGGTCATGTCGGCGGCGACCACCCCGCCGAGCGGGACGTCCACCCAGGCCCGGTCAGTCCAGCGCAGGAGCGAGACGCGGACCGCCGAGCTCGCCGGCAGCGGAACAACCGGCGGGGCGGCCGGGGCCGTGGGACCGCTCGGCCCGGGGCGCGAATCGAGCGCGACGTGGACGGTCAGGCGGTCCACCTGGGCGAAGGCGACGTCCGGCGGGAGGTCGTACTGGAAGACGATCGGCCCACGCACCAGGAAGGTCAGTCCAGGACCGCGGCTGAGGGCGGCGCCATCCAGCACAGTCCTGGGCAGCAAGCCGGGCGGGATCACCACGGCTTCCGCGCCGTACCGGACCGGCAGCATCTGCTGGACCAGACGCGCGGCCGAGCCGGCGATCGGCAGACCGTCGGCCCAGATCCGCGGCGGGGTGGCGCCAGACCAGGCCAGCAGAAACACACCGCCCGGCGCCTCGGCCTCGCCGCCGCGGCCAGGCCCGAGGAGAGCCGTCAGGAGCGAGCTCCGCTCGTCGAACGCGCCGCCTGAGGAGCTGACGGGAGCGCCGCCGGGCGCGGCGCCAGTCGAGAACGGCCAGGGCCCCGCCGCGCCCGGCAGTCGGCTGGTCGGCAGGGCCAGCGACACCGGGCGGCTCTCGCCAGGCCCGAGGTCGCCCAGCAGAAGCGACTCGCCGGAGGCAAGGATGATCGCGTCTTCCAGGCGGTCCGGGCCGACGTTGGTGACCAATCCTTCCAGCCGCCCGCTCACGGCCCGCAGATCGGCCTGGACCGGGGTCGGAGTGGGGACGAAGCCGCGCGTGTGAAACGCCTGGAGTGTGCGACCCTCGAGGCGCAGGCCCGGCAGCAGCGCGGGACGGCCGAGCAGCACCAGCGGCCCACCGGACGCCAGGTCGCCGGTCGGGGCCAGGCCCCCCGCGGTCGTCACGGCCCGCGGCGGCGCGCCGTCGACGAAGGCCAGGTCGTAGGCGCGACGGGCCGGTGCGACGAGGCCGACATAGGTGTCGGCCGTCGCCGTCTGAGTCCCGTCGGCGGATCGGACGATCGAGATCGCTCCCAGGCGAACGTCGGCACCGCGCAGGCGGCCGCCGCCGACATAGGCCACCGCGGCGAATCCGAGCGCCAGGGCCGGGAAGCTAAGCCAGGCCCACTCCCGCCGATCGAGTCGGCGTAGCAACGCGTACTGGAGCGGTCCAACGCAGGCGACGTACGCCAGCAGGAACACGGCCAGCCAGCCCGGCCCCGGCAGGCCGAGGTCCATCACCTGCGCCAGTGCCGTCCGAAGCTGCAACTCCGTCATGCCGCCCATCGGCTCGTCAAGGCTCAGCAACGGCGGGCGGCCGCCGACGAGCGTGCGCTGCCAGAGCGCCTCGGCGCCTGGCCAGGAGGGGAACGGCTCGAGCGCGGGGTCGGCCGCCAGGAACGTCACCCGCCCACGGCCGCGCCAGTGCTCGGCAATGATCGGGCTGCCGTCCTGCTCGACAAAGACGCGCGCACCGGCCACCGGCGAGCCGCCCGTCAGTAGCACGGTCTCGTCCGGCGGCGGCCCGGCGGCGTAGCGGCCGATAGCACGGAGGTGCTTGACCTCGCGGGTCCAGAGCCCCTCGACCGGCAGCAGGTCTTCCACACCCTCAACCGTCCGCCTCCAGCTCGGGCCGCCGGCGACGACCAACTGGCCGCCGCCCTCGATCCAGGTGCGCAGTGCCGCGCGCTGCTCCTGATCCAGACGGCCGGTCGTGGCATTCCGGATCACCAGGGCGTCGAGCGCCTGGAGGGCGATCGGGTCGGCCGGCAGGTCCGCGGGGGCGAGCCGGGCCAGGCTGACCGGCCCGCCGCCGCGGCGCAACGAGCTCAATCCGGCCGGGGGTACGTCGTCGTCGGTCAGCATGCCGACCAGGAAGTCGGACGCGCCGAGTAGCCGGACCGACACTTGCCGAGCGGCAATCTCGCGGCCGTTGGCGGTGAGCTCGACGCGCAGGTCGCGCGCCGAGGACGGGGCCGGGCCGAGCAACTGGACCAGCTTGCGCGAGCGGGTCGGCAGGTCGACCGCGCGGCCGTAGGCCACGCTCGGGCCGCCGCCGGGCGTAGCAGTCACCAGGCGAACGTCGCCCTCGAAGCTCGGCCCGTCATTCGCTACGGTCACCCGCACCGGCAGCCAGCGCCCCGCTTTGGCCAGCCCATCGAACCCTGCCCGCATCTCTGGCAGCATCCGCTCCGCGTCGGCCGGGGTGGGAGACTGGGCCGCGACGCCGCCCGACACGGCGAAAGCAATGGCAGGCACGGCTCGGTCATCGAACGATCGGGGGTAGGCGATCGCGAGGGCGACCAGGATAAGCGCTGAGATCGGTTCGACGATGCGCATCGCCTCCGCCGCGCGGCGCCGAGTCAAGACCGGCGCCGCACAAGGATACCAGGAGTCTCTCCAGTCAGCACTCCAGAATTCCCACCGCCGCGGCGCGGCAAGGCACCCGTCTCTACGCGCCACTCAATCATCGTGGAGACCGACTCCACGTTGGTCGGGCGTGGTTTCCAGGCCGCGAACGGGGCAGGAAAGCGCCTCGTCCGGGCAGCGGTTCCCGTGCCGACCAGGAACGTTCAATGACAGCCGGCATTCGAGGTCGCGGGGCTCGTCGACGCGCTCACTGGATCCGCGTGGGCACTGGCATGCCCGGCGGGACCTGCGCGCGCCTGCAGACCGGTCGGTTTGGGACCGTCCCGCTCGGCTCGCCGTTGACAGCCGCCGGCTCCCCGCGTACCCTGAACGGAGGCGCCGAGTTGGCCGAAGATCACGCGGTAGGGGGCGAGCTCCAGGCCAACGGCGACGGGTGCCGATGGAGGCAGAACGGCGCGACGAGCGCGCCAGGCGAAGGAGGCTCACGTGGACTACGGATTGTTCACCATGCCCTCGCATCCCCCCGAGCGCAGCCTGTACGACGGGCATCAATGGGACCTGCAGCAGCTCCGCTGGGCGGATGAGCTCGGATTCAGCGAAGCCTGGATCGGCGAGCACCACACCGCCCCCTGGGAGCCGCACCCGGCCCCCGACCTGCTGGTCTCGCAGGCGCTCCTGCAGACGCAGCGGATCAAGCTGGCGCCCGGCGGATTCCTGCTGCCATACCACCACCCCGCCGAGCTGGCCAATCGGGTGGCGATGCTCGACCACCTGGCCCAGGGGCGCTTGATGTTCGGCGTGGCGGCCAGTGGGCTCCCGAGCGACTGGGCCCTGTTCAACGTCGACGGCGTGTCCGGCCAGAACCGCGACATGACGCGCGAGGCGCTGGACATCATCCTCCGCCTCTGGACCGAGGACGAGCCGTTCCGCCACGAGGGAGCCTACTGGACGGTCGAGAAGACCGGCACGATGTACGACACGTTGAAGCCGCACATCAAGCCGTTCCAGCAGCCGCACCCGCCGATCGGCGTGGCCGGCCTGAGCAAGAACTCCGAGACGCTCAAGACGGCTGGCGAGCTTGGCTTCCTCCCATTGAGCCTGAACCTGAACCAGGGCTACGTGGCGAGCCACTGGGACTCGGTCGAGGAGGGCGCTCGCCGGTCCGGCCGAACTCCAAGCCGCGCCGACTGGCGGCTGGTCCGCGAAGTGTTCGTGGCCAGGACCGACGACGAGGCCTGGGAGCACTCGGTCAACGGCATGATGGGGCGGATGATGCGCGAGTACTTCCTGGGGCTGCTCGGGAACTTCGGCTTCACCGATTACCTGAAGCACGACCCGAGCGTCCCGGACGAGGACGTGACGGTCGAGTACTGCGCCGAGCACAACTGGCTGATCGGCTCGCCGGAGACGGTGGCCAACAAGCTCCAGCGCGTGTACGACGACGTCGGCGGCTTCGGATCGCTACTCCTGTTCTGCTTCGACTACAGCGAGGACCCCGAGCCCTGGCACACCTCGATGCGCCTGTTTGCCGAGGAAGTCATGCCCCGGTTCGCGAACGTCGTGCCCGGGGAGGCTGTCGCCGTGGGCTGAGGCCCCGGTTCGCTGCGACTGTCAGATCGGCACCGGCGCGGGATGTTCCCGCCTACGGCCCTCCCGCTGGCCCGCCCGGGGCGCCTGGATTCTGCACGCCGGGGAACTGGATCGGCTGGGGCGGTGGCGTCGGGATGGGCAGCAGCGTGGAGATCGGCGGCAGGGCCGGTGGCGGCAGGGCCGGCGGCGGCACGGCCGGCGGGGGCGGCGCGCTGGGAGCACCAGCACCGTCAGGCGCCAGCGGTGCCACGGGCGCCAAGACCGACGTTGGCGCCGGGTTGCGCGGCCCACTCGCGGGCAGCGTGCCGGGGTGGCCGGCCGGCGCGGCCGCGGGCGGCACGGCGGCCGGCGCGGGGGCGGGCGGCGCCGGTTCGGGGGCCGCGTCGACCGGGTTGGGCAGGACCGGTCCAGGGGGTGCGCCGCTGGCCGGCGGCGGGCTGCCCTCCGGAGTCGGCGGAATCACCAGGCCCGGCAACCGCTGCGTGTAGGTGGGCAACGGCGTCGCGGTTGAAAGAGTGTCCAGCGTCGGCTCGGGAGATGCCGCCGGGATGGACGCCGCCTCGTTGGCACCGCAGGCGGCCAGGATCGACGTCGCCAGCGCGACAAGGGCAAGCCCGGGAAATCCGCGCGCCATGACCAGCCTCCACGCGACCTGCCATCCGCCGGGGCGCACGAAGCGTGCCCTCGGCAGCGGTGTTGACATGGGGGTCCGGCCGCGCTCGGGGGTCCGACTTTGTCCGTCTGGCTCGGACTCGCATGCCCCGCGCAAGACGGCGGCGCACCCGCGCGAGCGACCGCGCTTTACTTATGTCGACGACCGAGACATTGCCCCGCGCGCGAGCGATGAAAACGCGCGGCGCGGGGCGCAGAGTATGCACGACCAGTGTGTGCGGCCAACGGTTCGGACCGAGGACGAGCAGGCTCGATACTACCTCGGCTTCCTGCGTGACGGCGCCGCCAACGAGAAGCTCGCCGCGCGGGTCGGCCTCGCGCGCATTTTCGAGCGCCGCGGGATGCTCGACGAGGCGGCCGAGCTGTACGAGCGAAACGTCCTGGCCGGGCGCGCGTCGAGATTGTCTACCAGCGGTTGGCGGCGGTCTACCATCGACAGGGGACGGGTCGACCTGGCGGAGGCGACGCTCAGGCGCGGCCGCGAGATTTGTCCGCCGCCGGGCAAGAGTACCTCAGAGGGTCGGGGCCCGGCCCGCTCGCCGCGAGCCTGTCGAGTGCGCCGCCTCGGTCCGCCGTGTCGGCCGGCCAGGTAGCCGCGGGCCTGGTCGCGGGGGTGTGTCTGGTCGGCGTGCTGACGTTGCTGGCCGGGCCCCGCCGGCGGCGCCGGGTCAGGCAGGCATCCTGGACCCGAGTCAGGCCGAGGACATAGTCAGCCTGTCGGTCTTGAGCCCGCCGGCTCGGCGGAGGCGGCCCTGGCTGGGCCGGGCACGACGCTCGCTAGCTGGGTGGAGCCACGTGACGACGCGGACATCCCAGCCGACGCGCTGGCGGCCCTGGGCAGCGAGTCCACTGGCTTCGTCGACTCACTCGCGCTGTCGTCGGGCCTGGACACCGAGGCCGTCAACCTGCTCCCGACGTCCGAGACCGATCTGTTCGTCATCGCGGACGTTGGCCGGCGGCCTGTCGCTCAGACCGTCACCAGCCGCGGGTGAGCCCACCCGAGTATGGCGAAGGTACCGGGCTGCTCGGCCTGGGGGAGCGGATCGACGCCGCGGGCAGGAGCTGGATGAAGGTCCGTGATCCGGACGTCGGTGGCGAGGGCTGGGCCGCCGCGGAGTTTCTCGTCGCCTGGCCGCTTGCATCCGCGCGGATGCAAGCGGCCGGGCGAGCGGGCGACCTGGCCGAGACAGCCGAGCTTCGCTCTCTGACGCCCAATCAGTTGACCGACGGCGCCACGCTCACGCGGCGCGAGGCGTTCGCGGCGCGCGCCAGCCGCGCGCGGTCGCCTTTGCCCGCGCGGTTGGCGCCGACCCGACGCTCGACGAGGTGGTCGAGCTGCGCGCGGCGAGTCGGCTGGACGTCCTGGGATGGCATGGCGGCCCGCGGAGCCAGGTTGATCTGCTGGCTCGGATGGGCATCGCGTCCGCCTGGACCACGCGGACGGCGGAATCGATTGGGAGCAGGTGGTCGGCGACGTCGCGGCGGGCAAGCCGGGCCATTGTCGCCGCGGTGGGCCACTACTTCGTGGCCGAGGGTTCGATCCAGCGTCGGGGCGTCTCGACTTCGGCAATTCGGCAACCGTCTTGCGGGCTGCGCAGGGCAAGCGGTGGTTCGCGCCGCACGAGATCGGATCGCTCGGCATGGGGCCGCCCGGTGTCGACGATCCACCTGGCCGCCGTGCCGAGCGTCGGCGACGCGGACTCCTCGACGGTCGAAGGGGGTGGCTCGTTCAACTGACTGCCCTCGCACCGAGGCCGCGCGACGGCCTGCTCGGCACCCCACACCGAGTGCCACCTGCCGAGGGACGTTCTTGATCTGACGAACTGCCAGCCAGCCAGGTAGGGGGCACGTGAGTTCGTCTGGCTTTGGTTGGGCTCGGACGCCCGCTTACCAACGAGCTATATCGCGAATGCCCACTCGGTCTCCCGCCTGCCGGAGAGTGCTGGCGCGCGGGCACCCGATGGACCCGTCGACGGCGCACGCCGAGGCGCTGATGGCCGCGCGTGCACGTCGAGATGCCTCAGGGCATCGATGATGGAGCAGCCGGGCGGTCAATCGCTCTAATCCACCGTCGTCACTCAAGAAGATAGAAGGAGACCGAGGCTGCGAGGTTCCGCAGCGTTCTAATCCAGAGTATGGGCACTCGACGGTCGTTCCCGAAGACGAGGAACGTGCCGGGCGCGCCGGTTTTCTCCAGCAACCAGACGTGTTCGGCGATGATCGAGAACTTGGCCGGGAAGTTCGACGCCGCCGACGAGCGTGTAAAACTCGCATCGCCAACGACTCTTCTATCGGACGAGACAAAGTCGAATCGCTTGCGCACTCCTTTACTGAGCCAGCCAGCAGTTCCATGCCGTAATGGTCGCCGAGAACGCGGCGGGCCAGCGCCTCGAACGTAGCCGACGGCAGCGCACCGCCGCTAGACAGCGAAACTCTCGCCGAGGCCGCAACCTGCGCGACCAAGGCATCCTGCCCCTCTGAAGCGTAGAATCTCCACCCCGATCGCTGCGTTCGCCGCGGACCGCCCTCGGCGAGCCAGGTCTTGCGTCGTCATGTACACCGTTTGGTGCGAGCGGATTTCCAACTGCCGTGCAATCTGGCCGTTGGTTGCGCCGTCGGGTAGAAGAGACCAGAGATAGGCGAGAATGTCCTCCGCGTGGGTCACATCGGTACTCCTCCGTGATATGCAGGCCGTGCGTCGTCGCCGCGCTCGGCTCGACATGCGCCCCTACTCAACCGCGACGGTACCCCGAAGTACCGATACCTGGGCGGATGGCAGCCGCCCTCGCTGAGGGATCGATCACGGTTGTCAAAGATCTAACCATGGCGAGGTAACTGGCTGGCGCACACCATCCTCCGACCCTGTGTCAAGTCAAATGAAAATGTCACCGTAGCGGCTTGTGGGTGACGGTTCCCTCAAATGAGAATGTCACCGCCGCCGCTCCTTTCATGATGGGGTGTTCGGAGGCTGGTTGGGGTCATCGTCGCCGTCGTCGGGCCTGTGGAGCTGTGCGGCAACGCGGTAAGCGTTGTCCACAGCTTCATAGGCCGAGCCCGTCGGGAGGGCTGGCCCTCGCCGCTAAGCCGCCGCCACTCGGCCGCGGGAGTCCGCCGGCCGAGGCCGGCCGGGGCAGCAGCAGCGCGTCGAGGTCGGCGTGGATCGCCCGGGCGGAGGGCCCGCGGGTTGGTCGCATTGCGGAGGGCCGCGAGGCGGGCCCGCTGCTCCGCCGGGCAGGGCATCGGACCCCGCGAGGCGGTCGAAGGGCGGCTTGGCCGCATCCCACCTCCGACGAACCCGCGTCTTATCGGGGGTCTTCTCCACCAGGTGCAGGGCCGGCTGGAACAGGTTGTAGTAGCTCCACATCTGCTCGTACAGCGCGTTCAGGGCGGCGCACTGCTGCGGCGTGTCCAGCCGTCCGTGCCCGACGTAGGCCCGCACCAGCGTATCGTTCTTCTGCTCGACGAGGCGGTTGTCGTTTTTGTGGTGCGGCCGCGAGCGCGACAGGGTCAGCCCGGTGATCGCCGCGCCCCAGAAGCGCACCAGGTGGGCGTTGAGGAACTCCGGCCCGTTATCCGGGTGCAGCTCGAGGATCGGGAAGGGCAGCCGCGCGAGCACCCGGGCGGAAGCCGTGCTCCATCGCCCGCTGGCTGCGCCCGAGCACCGCCACCCGCTCGCTCCAGCCGGTCGCGACGTCGACCAGCTGCAGGGTGTGGACGTAGTCGCCGTGGGTCGACGGTCCACTGTGGTGGACCAGATCGACCTCGAAGTGGCCCGGCTCGGCCGTGTCCCAGGGGATCCGCTGCATCGGGATCGCCCGCCACCCGGTTGGCCCGCTCTGGCCCTTGCGCGGCAGGCGGGCGGTGTCCTGCCCCAACCGGGGTCAGCCGCCGCTGGATGCTGGCGATGCTGATGCGGCCGAGTTGGGCGACCACCTCGTCGGTCAGGACCAGTTCGCCGTGCGCGGCCAGCCGCCGCGCCGTCGGCACCAGGGCCTGGCGTCAGCCGCTCAGCGCAGACGTCATCGAGCGTCTCCCAGATCACGCGGAGCGCGTCGTCGAGCGCGATCCCGTAGACCCGTCCGCGCTGCGGGGCGCGGACGCCGCGTCAGCTCGGCCGACCGCAGCAGCCGGACCAGGGTCTTGCGGTCCAACGCGGTCAACTCCTCCAGGTGGCTCAGCAGCCGTCCCCGCTCGGTGCGGTCAGCCCCCAGCTCGCCTGCATGCGCTTGATGCACTTCCGTCGCTCGTCAATCGTCATCTCTTCGCTGTCCGGCATGGCCCCTCGGTGACATTCTCAGTTGAGGGAACTGTAGGCCCGCCGTGACATTCTGCGTGAGGGAATGCGCCGCCCTTGTCCTGCCCGATCGCCCGTGGTAGCATCCAATCAGGTGTGAATTCGATGTCTGTTCGTGATTCGATGATTCAGGTCTCAGATATTAGATCGCTCACAGACTTCAAGCGCCATACGGCGGAGTTCGTTGAGCGGCTCAAGCAGACCGGTCGTCCCCAGGTCCTGACCGTCAATGGGAAGGCCGCGGTCGTAGTGCAGGACGCAGAGTCGTTCCAGAAGCTGCTCGATCTCGCCGAGCGTGCTGAGGCGATCGAAGGGATCCGTCGTGGACCAGCATCGGCTGCCCGCGGCGAAGGCCGGGCCAGTCGAGGAAGTCTCCGCCGAGCTCTGGTCGAGATACGGCGTCCTCCGCGACGGGTGAGGTATCGTGTCCTGGTTCAGCCTCCTGTAACCGGGGATCTGGATCAGGCGTACCGTTGGATTGCAGAGCAGTCGCCAGGTGCTGCTGCACGATGGCTCGAAGGAGCGCTCCGCGCCACCCAGCAGCTCAGCAGCTTCCCCGGGCGCTGTCCTCGCGCCGGAGAACGATGCCTTCGAGGAGGAGATCCGCAGCTCTTCATGGTCACTACCGCATCCTCTTTACGATCGATGGCGGGGATGTAAGAGTGCTGCACGTCCGCCACGGCGCACGACGCCACTTGACTCCAGGCGACGAGACTTCGTCAGAGGACGAGTGACCGCGCTGGTCTCGTCCTCGGCTCGCGCCGCGGCGCGCCGCCTGATGCAGGAGCTGGCCGGCGGTGAAGTGGCCTATGCCAGCGACTTCGGCAGCATGCAGGGCACAATGATGACCGTGGCAATGGTCGCGGAGCGGGCGGGCTACGACTCCGAGGCGGCGTTCAGCAAGCCACCCAGGCGGCACTACGGCCTGCCGCCGAGTGCCTCTCGCGGCTGCGCCCGGGTGGTGTGACGGGATCGGCGCATCATCGCGCTCGAGCCGACTGCCGCCGCATCCGAGCGGCGTGACCGCGGCACGTTCTCGCTTGAGCCAGGGAGCGACTGACACTCAGAATGAAGTCGGCCGAACGGCCACGCAGGGGCCCGCGTCGACGCGCGACGGCCGCACCGCCGCCAACAGAGGGGGTCCCATGCCGCACCAGGTGACGATGCCAATGCTCGGCCTGACGATGGAAGAGGGCACCATCACCGAGTGGCTCAAGAAGGAAGGAGACACGGTCGACAAGGAAGAGCCACTCTTCGTCGTCGAGTCCGACAAGTCGGCCGTCGAAGTCGGTGCCCTGCCGGGCGGCGTGCTCCAGCAGATCCTGGTGCCGACGGGCCAGGCCGTCGCGGTCAGCACGCCGATCGCCGTCATCGCCCAGCCTGGCGAGGCCACCGCAGCCACCGCCAGCGCGGCGCCGAGCACGGCTCCCGAGCGCGCCACCGACTCCCACGCGGCCGACTCCCGCCCCGCCGGGCGCAACGGGCGGGGCGGCCGCCGCCGCGTCCCCGCACCGGCAGCGGCCGCGGGCGGGCGAGCGAAGGTCTCCCCCGTGCGCGGATGGTCGCCCGCGAGCTGGGGATCGACCCGAGCGGCTTGCGCGGCAGCGGGGCGGAAGGGCGAATCGTCGAGAGCGACGTTCGGTCGCGGGTCGGCGCTGGCGCGGCCGCCGGCGCGGCCGCGCCAGCGCCGGCCTCCGCGGGGCGGGTGATCGCCTCGCCGCTGGCCCGCAAGCTGGCCGTCGAGCACGGGATCGACCTGGCCGACGTGGACCGGGTAGCGGGCCGGGCGGCCGGATCACCGAGAAGGACGTCATGGCGCGGCCTGGACCCGAGCGCCGGCCGCGGCCCCCGCTAGCGCGACCGCCCGGCTGCTCCCACCGCGGCCCCGGCGGTGGGGGTGGAGCGGCGGCGGGCGTCGGCGCCGTCGAGCCGCTCAACCGCGTCCGCCGGATCACCGCCGAGCGGATGGCCGCCTCGGCACGCAGCGTCGCCCGCGTGACGCTGCTGATGGAGGTGGACATGACCGAGGCGGTCCGCTTCCGAGGTCAGCTGGCCACCGAGTTCGAGCGGCGCCAGGGCGCCCGCCTGAGCTATGACGCGATGATCGCCAGGGCATCGGCGATCGCCCTGGGCGAGTACCCGACGTCAACGCCCAGTGGCAGGAGGGCGCCGACGGCCAGCCGCCCGGCCTGCGGCGCCAGGCCCAGGTCAACGTTGGCGTCGCCGTAGCCGCCGAGGCCGGCTCCTCGTCGCGGTCATCCGCGGCGCCGACCACAAGTCGCTCTGGGAGGTGAATGCTGACCTGGTGGGCCTGGTTGAGAAGTCCCGCCAGGATCGGCTCGGCCCGGACGAGCTGTCCGGCGGCACGTTCACGATCACCAACCTGGGCGGCTACGGCGTCGACGCGTTCACCCCGATCGTCAACCCCACCGGAGACGGCGATCCTGGGCGTCGGGCGGATCGCCCGCAAGCCGGGCCGTGGTCGACGACCAGCTCGCCATCCGCGAATTGATGCAGCTGAGCCTGTCGTTCGACCACCGCGTCGTCGACGGCGCGCCCGCCGCCCAGTTTCTGCGGCGCATCAAGGAGGCCCTCGAAGCTCCGTACATCCTGCTGGCCTGACGGCGCCCGCCCGGCAGGGATCGGGGGCACGTCGGCCTGGTGCATGAGCCGGGTTGCCGCGAGCCTGGCCGTCGAGGTCAGAACGGCAGGACCGGCCTGGGCTTCAGCTCGGCGTGCGGAAGCACTCGACAACGTGGTCGTTCACCATGCCGGGTCGCCTGCATGTGCGCGTAGCAGATCGTCGAGCCGACGAACGTGAACCCGCGCTGACGCAGCTCCTTGCTCAACGCATCGGACTCGGCAGTCCGCGCTGGAACCTCGGCCAACGATCGCCACTGGTTCTTCCGCGGCGCCCCGCCGACGAACCGCCAGACGTACGCGTCGAAGCTCCCATACTCATCCTGGACTTCGACGAACCTCCTGGCGTTGTTCACGGTGCTCTGGATCTTGAGCCGATTCCTGACGATGCCGCTGTCGGCGAGCAGCTCGGCGATCTTGGCGGCGTCGTACGCGGCCACCCTGCTCGGGTCGAAGTCGTCGAACGCGCGGCGGTAGTTCTCGCGCTTGCGGAGGATCGTCAACCAGCTCAGGCCTGCCTGGGCGCCTTCGAGGACCAGCATCTCGAAGAGCGTCCGATCGTCGTGCTCGGGCACGCCCCACTCCTCGTCGTGGTACCGCGCGTACAGCGGGTCCGAGCCTGCCCAGCCGCACCGCGCCTTCATCGACGCCCCGCGAGGCCGAACTGAGACCAATAACCGTCCCGGCACCGCCACCCTGTGCCAGCCATCGGTTTCACCACCATCGCCCCAATCGCCCAGTCAACTCCGGATAGGTAATCGGAAGGTCAAGGAGTCTTCGTTCGTCCGCTCGATTCTCGCCCGAGTGATGTTTCAGACCAGACCAGCCTCTCGGCCCATTTGGCGGAGTAGTATCAGCGCTCTGTCACACCTCATTTGACGGGTTGGGAGTCGCAGGCGGGCAGCCACTGAGTGGCCGACGTGGCTAGGTTCGAGCGCCCGTCCCCGCCACGGCGAACAGGTGCAACTGATTGGGGATGCCCTTCAGCGAGCGCTCCCCGCGCTCCGTGAAGGCGAGGCCGGAGCCGGCGACCAGATCCCTGACCATGCTCGAGACCAGCACCTCGCCGGGTCCGGCCTCGGCGGCGACGCGGGCGGCAACGTGCACCGCCAGGCCACCCAGGTCCCTCCCCATGACCTGGCACTCCCCCGTGTGCAGCCCGGCGCGCAGCTCGAGCCCGAGCGGCCGGATCGCGTCTTGGATCGACCAGGCGCAGCGGATGGCCCGCGCGGGGCCGTCGAACGCGGCCACGAAGCCGTCGCCGAGCGTGTTGATCTCGCGCCCCCGGTAGCGGGCCAGCTCCCGCCTGACCTGTGCGTGGTGAGACTCCAACAGCTCGCACCAGCGCCGATCCCCCAGGGCTGCAGCTCGCTTGGTCGAGTCGACGATGTCCGTGAACAGCACCGTCGCCAGCACGCGATCGGGCTCGGGTACTGGACGGTCACCGGTCAGGAACTCCTCAACCTCGTCCAGGAGCGCGTCCGCGTCGCCCACCCATGGCAGGTGGTCGCCCCCAGGCAGTTCGACGAACCTTGCGCCGCGGATGCGGCTGGCGATGAACCGACCCTCTTCGACGTTCGCGTCCGAGTCGCCGGTCCGGTGCAGGACGAGCGTGGGCACGCGCACCGTTGGCAGGACGTGACGTATGTCGATGTCGGTGTTCCACCGTGCCAGGGTCAGCGCGGCGGCCGGGCTGGCGCTCAGGCGCAGATACGTCGCCCACCAACGCCCGAACCGCTCGTCGTGCGCCACGCTGGGCGCGAGCATCTCCAGATCCACGAGGCCGCCCCAGCCCTCCCGAATGGCACGGAGGAAGTGTTCGCGCCGCTCGGGCGTGGGGGCCCACGGGTAGTCCGGTGACCACACCCACCTGGCGAAAATGCCGACGGTCACCAGCGCCCGCGTCCGTTCCGGATAGGTCGCGGCGAACAGCACGGCCAGGCTACCCCCTTCGGAGTGGCCGAAGACCGCTGCCCGCTCGGAGCCGGCCGCGTCCATCACCGCGCGCACGTCGTCCATGCGCTGCTCGAGAGTCGGGTACTCCGCCACCCGATCCGAGAGCCCGGTGCCGCGCTTATCGAACAGGAGTAAGCGAGAGAACGCGGCCAGTCGGTGGTAGAAGCGGGCCAGCGATGGCTCCTCCCACCCGTACTCGACGTTGGAGACCCAGCCAGGCACGTACACCAGGTCGAGCGGCCCGTCCCCGACCACTTGATACGCGATGCTTACGCCGTCGCTATCGGCGTACCTGGTCTCCGGCGGCACGGCCTGCACCTCGTCGCCAGCCTACGCCGGCGCAGGACGCCTGTCAAGGGAACGGCAAGGCTGCAAGGCTAGAACCGGTCAGATGAGCCAGTAGTACGCCAGGTAGAATGTCCGCTCGGCTCGAGGGGAACGGCGTTCCTCACCTCCCTCCGTCAAAGCTCGTTCGTCCTCCTGGACTGGCCCGCCAGGGCGGCGGCCGCGAGCCCGGCGGTGGCGCCCCCGCGGCCCGGGCTTGCTTGGGCTCCAGCTACGGCAGGATGGCCTGGCGGAGGTCGTCCACGGTGAGGCCGTCCTGGGGTGGTCGCCGCCGCGGGGCACCTCGGCGACGAGCGGGTCTGCGCATGATCTCCGCGACCTGGCGCTCCATCGCGGGACCGACCGGCGCGTGGGGGTCACGAGTCGTCCCGCTCACCGTCCTCGCTTCCGGTGCCTTGCAGATCCGGCGTGCGCAGACGAGCGGGGTGTCGGGCGCTTGAAGGGGATCACCAGGCGGTCGCTCCCACGTTCATGCGCGCGGAGGCTTCCGTTCACCAGGGCAAGCATCTCGCTGTCACTTCCTCAGCGGCCGAGCAGCGCGCTCAACTCCTCGGCGGTCATGCCGGCCTGTCGGAGGATCGAGCCAATCGTACCGAGCGGCAGGTCGCGGTTGCCGTGGACTGGCACAACGACCAACCCCGCCGAGTCGGGTCTGCGTACGTAGTGGTGACTGCCGCGGATGTGGGAAAGCTAAAAGCCGTTACGTTGGAGCGCCCGTACGATCTCCCTCCCACTCGCACGCGGCAGCCGAGTCACGCGATCGCGACCTCGACTTCGACCAGTTCTACCTCAGACTCGCTAGAAGGCACGGCGATCCCTTCCTTCGCCGCGGCTTCCAGGTAGCCGACGATTGCCTCGCTGGTATGCTCCAGTGCCTCCTCGCGCGTGTGGCCGAACGTGGATAGATGATTCAGGGTCGGCACGTAGGTCACCCACGCTTCGGACTCAGCATCCCACTGGACCAGAACTTTGAAGCTACGTGTCGCCATGTGGCAGCCTCCTGCTCGCGCAAGGCCTCAGGCATCTTCCGCGAAGTAATCCGAGTCGACTCGCTTGATCTCGTACGTCGACGTGACCGCGACGCCGACGTTGTGCTCGATCATCAGCCTCGCCAGGGCCGACCCGTCGATCAAGACGATCCGCATGGCCAGGTACTTCACGTAGTCTTGAGCGTCCGCGCTGAACGTCCCGGTCGTGATGAAGACGCCCTTGCTGGCCTGCCTTCCAGCCAAGCTCCCGGCAAAGCCCTGGACAATTGGCCGACCGACGGTTCCATCCCACCGCTTGGCCTGCACGTAGATCGTATCCAGACCAAGCTTGTCCTCCTTGATGACGCCGTCGATCCCACCGTCACCGCTCCGGCCGACGACCTGAGCGGCATCCTGAATCGTGCCCCCGTACCCCATCTTGACCAGCAGGTCGACGACCAGTCTCTCGAAGAAGTCAGACGGACGACCCTTGATGTGAGCAAGGATGTCATCAGCGAGCGCGGTTTGCAGCTGAAGGTGAGCCCCTTCGATGATTTCCCGCGGGTCCTGCTCGTCGGCTGCTACTCGCTGTGGGACCAGTTGAGCGTCCGACGATGAACGTTGCTTGAAAGCAACAAACTCCGGGTATCGACTCAGCAGTGCGCCGTCGATGTGGGAGGGGTTGGTCGACAACAGGTCAGTTCCGCGCGCACTGATCCGAAGGTGGCTTCGTCGAGGTCGATCAATCAGGCCGGCTTTCGCCATGTATGTCGCCGCCCAGCCAACACGGCTACCGAGGACTCGTGACACGCCAGAAGGGGCAGCGCGCTACGCTCCTCCGCTGTGAGACTGAAGTGCTGAGCAATCTGATCGGTCAGCTCAGAGACAGGCCGAATGGATCCGTCGGCCAGCAATCTCAGCAGCGGAAGCATAATCGTTTGGTAATCGGGGATCGGCATGTTCAGACAGCGTAGGCGAGGCCGCGGGCGAGGATTGCGCCGGGCGAGCGGGTTCAGGCTGACAGCATCGTACTCGGTCCGCTCAACCAGGTGCTGGTGCAGCGTCTTCGGCGTGCGAACCAGGACGCGGCCGTTGTGGGCGGCTCAGGCTTTGGCTCGGGGATCAGTACGCCCGTCCGCGATCGTGGACGTCGGCCGGGCCATCATCGCCTCGGGCAGCGTGGCGATCGCCCCCGTTTTCGATCGCATGCTAGGAGGAACGTCGCCGTGGGCGGACCAGGCAGACGGCTGTGCTACGGGTGGTGTGGGGGCGAGGTGTGCCACGTCCTGACACGCACGGCGTTCGGTCTCCGCCCTGCGCGCAGCCTTCGATCCGGGTACCATGGAGTGCGACCAGGGCGGCGGAGGGCGAGAATGGGTGCGACGGGCGCGGACGAGCTGTGCTGGACGACGGCGCGGGAGCTGGCGCGGATGATCCGCACCAGGGCCGTCTCGCCCGTGGAGGTCGCCGACGCGATCCTTGGCCGCATCGAGCAGGTCAACCCGCGGATCAACGCCTACTGCACGATTACCGCCGAGGTGGCGCGGGCGGCGGCGACGGACGCCGAGGAGCTTCTGATGCAGGGCGGCGAGCTGGGCCCGCTGCACGGCGTGCCCTACTCGCTGAAGGACCTGACGCCGACGCACGGGATCCGCACCACGAACGGCTCGAGGATCTTCGAGCACCACGTTCCCGAGGTGGACGCGATCCTCGTGCAACGGCTGCGGGACGCCGGGGCGGTGCTCCTGGGCAAGACCAACACGCCCGAGTTTGGCTGCAAGCCGTTCACCGACAACCAGATCTTCGGCGCAACCTGCAATCCCTGGAACCTGGATCGCTCCTCCGGTGGGTCGAGCGGCGGGGCCGCGGCGGCCGTCGCCCTCGGTCTCGGGCCGATTGCCGAAGGTAGCGACCTGGCGGCCTCGATCCGCCAGCCGGCCTCCTGGTGCGGGGTGGTCGGCTTCAAGCCGGGCCAGGGACGGGTGGCCGACTATCCGAACTCCAGCGGCTGGACCGCGATGACGCACCACGGGCCGATCACCCGGACGGTGGGCGACGCAGCCCTGATGTTCGCCCAGATGGTCGGGGCGGACCCGCGCGACCCGCTGGCCCTACCCGACTGCGGCGACGACTGGGCCGCCCTGGCCGATGGGGCGAGCGTCCGAGGGCTGCGCGCCGCCTGGACGCCCGACCTCGGCGGCGCAACTCCGGTCGACCCGGCCGTGGCCGCGGCCTGCGAGACGGCGACCCGGGCGTTCGGCGAGCTCGGCTGCGAGCTGGCCGAGGATTCACCGGAGGTCGGCAACATCCTGGACCCGTTCCTGATCCTCAACGCCGGGCTCCGCCAGGCGACGCTCGGCGAGTACCTCGACGAGTGGCGCGAGCAGATGGACCCGATCCTGGTGCGCCGCATCGAGGTCAGCCGCGACCGGACCGCCGCCGACGTCGGCCGGGCCGAGGTGGAGCGGACCGCGTATCACCGGCGGCTGGCCAGCTTCTTTGCGCGCTACGACCTGCTGCTGCTGCCGACCGCGGCGACCACGGCGACGCCGCTGGACAACCCGATTCCGACCGAGATCGCTGGACGGCCGATCACCCAGCACCTGGACATGCTGGTGCCGACGTTCGCCTTCAACCTGAGCAACCACCCGGCGATCTCGGTGCCGTGCGGAACGGCGTCGGACGGCCTGCCGGTCGGTCTGCAGATCGTCGCGGGCTGGCAGCAGGACGCCCTCGCCCTCCGCGCGGCCGCCGCCTTCGAGCTCGCCCGCCCCTGGGCCGACCGCCGCCCGCCGCTGGATTGATGACGCCAACGCCGCTCGACGCATCGCGCTGATGGGCGCACCCGCGGTTGCCGATCGCCCGACCGACCCACCGTCCAGGAACGTCACAGCGCTGCTAGTGACGACCGGGTTGATGTACACCGGCTGGGACCTGGTCACGCCCTTCGTCCCGCTGTTCGTCCTGGATCTCGAGGGGGGCGACCCGCGCACGGCGGCCGCCTGGTCCGGCGTGGCGGTCGGCATCTCGCCGCTGCTGTCGGCGCTGGCCGGGCCGATCTGGGGGGCGTTCGCCGAGCGCTTTGGTGGGCGGACGGCGTTGCTGCGGACGATCGTGACCTCGGCGGTGCTGGTGACACTGACCGCGTTCGCGATGAGCATCTGGCACCTGGTGGTGCTGCGGGCGCTCGTCGGGCTGCTCGGCGGGTTCTACGTCCTGATCCACCACCTGGCGGCCCAGGCGACGACGCGCGACCGCGTCGGCCAGACGATCGGCAGTCTTCAGGCCATGCAGATGACGTGCCTGGCGCTGGTCCCGCCGTTCGCGGGCCTGCTGATCGACCGGGCTGGGCTCCGGAGCAGCTTCCTGTTGGCGGCCGGCATCATGCTGGTCGCGTTCGCGGTGTTGTGGCGCTTCTATCGTTCGACCCCGCGTCAGCCGGTGCGCGTCGACGAGCCCGGAGTCAAAGGCCGCGAAGGGGCGACGCCTGGAGGGCGGAAGGTGCGTACCCCTTACTGGCGCTTGCTCGCTCGCGGCGAGCTGGCGATCGTGGCGCTGGTGGTCTTCTCGGCCCAGTACGTCGATCGCGTCTTCAATGCCCTGGTCCCGCTCCTGGTCGTCGAGCTGGTGCCAGGCTCCGAGCAGATCGGCTTCCTCACCGGCCTGATCCTGGGCCTTGGCGCCGGGGCGACGGCTCTGGCCGCCCTGGCCGCCGGACGGCTGGCCCGCCGCGTCTCACCGCATCGCTTGCTCGTCGGCTCGCTGGCGGCCGGCGTCGTGCTGCTACCGCTGCTGGCGATGGCCGGCTCGGTCTGGCAGCTGCTCGCCCTGCGGGTGGCGCTGGGCGTGCTAGCCGGTGGATCAATGACCCTGGCCTACGCGTTCGTCAGTACGCTGGTGCCGGCCAATCGGCTGGGCGCGAGCTTCAGCATGTTCGCAAGCTGCGCGTTGCTCGGGGCGGCCATCGGGCCACTATCGCTCGGCCCCGTCGCGGCCTTCTCGCTGCGCATGCCGCTCATCCTGGGGGCGGTCGCCTTCGCCACGTGCATGCTGCTGCTGCTCAAGCTCGGGAACCCGAACCCGGAGATCACGCGGCTGTCCTCGGAACCCGATCCGGCCGGCGCCTCGTAGTACGAATCGTCAGACCTTGTAGGCGCCGCGGGCGACCTCGTCGCCGCCGGACACCACGGCGCGCTGGCGTTGCTTGTACTCGAGGAACATCCGCTGATAGAGGGCGTGGGCGTCGTCGAAGCGCTGCTTGATCTGCTTGTTGTCCGGGTTCTCCAGCCACAGGCGCATCAGATCGCGCATCTCCTGGGTAACTCGCTCCATCTCCGCCGTCTGGTCGTCCATCCCGCCTCCGTGCACCGCCGGCTCAGACCGGCCGCCCGTCACGGCGAGCCACTGCCGGCCTGCTCGTGCCCGCTACTCGTGCAGGGATTGTAGCGAGCAGCGTGCCATCGACGGCGAGCAGGAGCATCCTGAGAGTCGTGGCGCGAACGTCGGAACGCGCTACAGCCCGAACGGCGTCGGGAGTGGGAGCGTCGGCAAAGGCAGCGGCTCGTACGGCGGGATTGGCGGCTGGATCGGCGCCGGCGGACCACATCCCCCACGCCCGGAGCTCGGCCGACGAGTCGGGGCTGGACTACCTGATGGCAAGCGCTCGGCGGAGGAAGGTCGGCATGAATGGAAGGGCGAAGCGCGGCGCCCGGATTGGGCCGGGGCTCAGGGTATACTGACGCCGACATGATCAGCGCTCTGGTGCTGGCCGTTGTCCTCGGGGTGTCGTACTTGAAGCAGAACAAGCGCGGAACGTTCCTCTGGCTGTTGTACGATCTTGCGTGGTCGACACCAGGCCGCGTCGAGCGCTCGGGTTGGGCTCCGTCGGATCCGCCGCGGCTGACGCCCAGGGGCCACGGCTGGGGCTACGCACTGAGCCGGCACTCCGTGGCGCGTCCACTTGGCCTCGTCTAGCAGCGGCGGCGCCTGCACACCCTGGTCACGGCGCCGCGTGCTGCGGGCCGGGGCCGCTGTCGCCACGGGTCTAGCGCTCCGGCCGCACCTGGCCGCCGCTCAGGAGGCGGAATCCGGGTTTGACGCGGACGTCGGGCTCGACCCGGGGCATAGCCGGGTCGACGTCGGAGCGAGCGGGGACGGCGTCGGCGAGTTCCAGCATACCCTTGACGTCACCTTGCGAATCAAGCCGCTGCTCGAAGCCGCCGGCGTGCGCGTGAACCTGAGCCGTGCCGACCACGCGCCGCTGAGCGAGATGTCGCACCGCGACCCGACCGAGCGCACGCGCATCGAGCAGGAAGCCAGAATCGCGGCGGTTGGCCGTGCCAGGGTTTACGTCTCGGTCCACTTCAACGCGCTCGGCGACCGCCGCGTCGGCGGCACCGAGACGTACTACAACGCCGACAACTTCGGGGCGGAAAGCTGGCGGCTGGCCGGCGCGCTTCAGGACGGCGTCGTCGCGGCGATCAGAGCGTACGGCTACGCCACGCCCGATCGCGGCGTCAAAGAGGACCTTCGCGCAGGCAAGCCGTACGGCCACTTCTTCAGCCTGCGGGGTGGGATGCCGAGCGCGCTGGTCGAGGGCCTGTTCCTGAGCAACCCGACCGAGGCGGCGCTGCTGACCGACGACGGCGTGCGCGAGGCGATTGCCCGCGGCTACGTCGGCGGGATCTTGGAGTACTTCGCCGCTAGCGGCTTACCGCTCGAGACGCCGTAGAAGCGCAGCTTCCAGCACACGGCCATCGCCTCCAGGACGATCCAGGGCGACATCTTGGACTTGCCGACCCGCCGGTCGACGAAGACGATCGGCACCTCGGCGATCCGGTACCCGCGGCGGTGGCAACGGTAGTTGACCTCGACCTGGAACGCGTAGCCGTTCGAGTGGATCGAGTCCAGGTCGAGCCCGCGCAGGACCGAGCTTGCGAAGCACTTGAAGCCACTGGTCAGGTCGTTGATCGGCACGCCCAGGACCAGCTTGGCGTAGAGCGAGCCGCCACGGCTGACCAGAGTGCGCAGCAGCGACCAGTTGCGCGTCCCACCACCGGGGACCCAGCGCGAGCCGACCGCCGCGTCCGCCTCGACGGCCAGTCGTTGATCGGCACGCCTAGGACCAGCTTGGCGTAGAGCGAGCCGCCACGGCTGATCAGCGTGCGCAGCAGCGACCAGTTGCGCGTCCCACCGCCGGGGACCCAGCGCGAGCCGACCGCCGCGTCTGCCTCGACGGCCGCCCGCAGCAGGCGCGGCAGGTCATTCGGGTCGTGCGAGAAGTCGGCGTCCATCTCGAAGACGTAGTCGAAGCCGCGCTCGAGGGCCCACTTGAAGCCGGCCACGTACGCGGTGCCGAGCCCGCGCTTGCCGTCGCGGTGCAGGACGCTGACCCGCGGGTCTCCGGCGGCTAGCTCGTCGGCGATTCGTCCGGTTCCGTCCGGCGAGTTGTCGTCGACGACGAGCGCGTGGAACTGCTCGCCCTGCCGGAGAATGTCCGGAACCAGGCGCGGGAGGTTTTCACGCTCGTTGTACGTCGGTACGATAACGAGACAGCGCATTGTAGTGACGTGATCCTAGGATGCCACAACCGGTACGCGCCGGCAAAACAAGAGATGAGCTCTCGGGCTCAGCGCTCGAAGACGCGCACGTCGCGCCAGCCAATCGGGCCCTGGGCCCGGGTCGTGGCGATCCGCACGGCGGTCACGTCCCGCATCGGCTGGTCGAAGCGGACGGTCAGCGTCTGGTTGTCGTCGGTGGGGCCGACGAAGGTGTGCATGCCGCGGAATTGGCCAGCGGTCCAGACCCACACCTCGTGGATCGTCTCGCCGGGCCCCTCCTGGCTCGTGATCAGCTCGACGGCAGCGACCGTCGCCGGACGGGCCAGATCGATCTCCAGCCAGGTTGGCGCGTCGCCAGGCAGCGTGCCGACCGTGTTGGGGTCGCCGTCAACCAGCTCGGCCGGACTGGCATCGCCGGTGCTGAGCCGAACCGGCCGGCGGTAGACAAGGTTGCCGGCCGAGACGAGCAGCGTCAGGCCCTGCTTCTTGTCGACTACCGCCTCGTCCGGCCCGGGGCGCGAGCCAGTCACGGTTCCGGCGGCCTCGGAAGAGTCGGCTCTCGTCTCGACGCCGGCCACGGCCCAACCGGCGCGGACCAATGTGGCGCGGGCGTCCTCGAGCGACTTGCCCACGACGTTCGGCGGGCGTATCCCGGCGCTGAGCGTGAGTTTGACCTCGTTGCCACGGCGCAGCCGGCCGTTCTCGGGCGGGTCCTGGTGCAGCAAGGTGTTCCTGGCATGGGCGTCGGTGAGCTGCATGTCGACGATCTTGACGTTCAGACCGTGCGCCGAGGCGATCGAGCTTGCCTCGGCGAGGTCATAGTCGACCAGATTGGGCACGTCGACCATCTGCATACCGCCGAACAGGCGCGGGAGCACGGAGATCAGCAGGCCCGCACCGGCCAGCAGGATCGCGAGCGAGGCCAGCAATGGCACGAGCAGCGCGGCACGCTCGCCCATCCCCGTTTCTCCGCGGCGTGGGCGTCGCCGCGATTCGGCCCGCCAGATGGCCGGGGTGACCGCGGAAGCCGCCTGGACCACCCCCGCATCTCGGCCGGCCAGCGCCTCGCGGAGCTGCTCGACGTTCGCGAAGCGGTCGGCCGGGCTGGGGCACAGCGCCCGCGCGACAGCCCGGTCGACGTGCAGGGGCACGTCGGGCCGCAGCCGGCCTGGGGAGATCGGCTCCGATGAGGGTGCGTCCCCTCTCGCCGCTGCGCGCAGCACATCTCGACCCGAAGCAGGCGGAGCACCGGTCAGCAGCTCGTACAGCATCACGCCCAGGGCATACTGGTCCGCCGGCTCGTCCATCGGATCACGCCCAAGCTGTTCCGGCGGCACGTACGGGATGCGCTTCCCGGCGCCGCCGAGCAGCGTCTGGTCGGTGACAACGGCGGCGCGGACGAACCCGAAATCAGCAACTCTGGCGCGGCCACGGCCGTCCAGCAGAACGTTCTCGGGGCGCAGGTCGCCGTGGGGAACGTGCTGACGATGGGCCGCGGCGAGTGCGTCGGCAACCTCGGTGGCGAGCGTGGTGGCTTGCCGGACCGGCAGCGCGCCGTGCTTGCTCAACACCGCGCGCAGGCTTTCGCCTTCAACCAGCTCGCTGACGACGAACGGTCGTTCCTCGTCGAACCCAGCGTCTAAGACGGCTACGATGTGCGGGTGAACGAGCCGCTCGCCCTGGGCAGCCGCGGCCATGAACCGCTCACCGAACCGTGCGTCGCCGACATACCGCTCGGAGAGTAGCTTGATCGCGACCGAGCGTTGGGTGTGTCGGTCGTAGGCGCGGTAGGTCGTCCCGAGACTGCCATGACCGAGGACGTCCCCAAGGACGTACCGATCCTTCAGGAGCTGACCGGTCGCGCGGCGCCCTCCGGCCACTGGCCGCCCAACCGGGCGATCATCACCGCGGGCACGCTCAACGCCGGGCGCGCCGGCGCTCTCCGCGGCGATGGGAACGCGCTCCAGGGTGAACCTGGTGGTCTGGCCGTTGTGCCGAGGTGTCGTGACCATGATCGACCACCAAGTACCGGATGCTGCCGTACGCTTGACTATCTTTGTAGCATGTCGCGTGCCCGCAACGCCCCCCAGTTCGCCCAAGACGTGATGGATGAGCGGACTTTTGGACCGCGGTTGACGGGCAGGGAGACCGGGCCGGGGTAAGCGGCTCAGCCCCGCGAGCGAGCCAGGCGGAGGATGACCCGCAGCTCCTCCGACCGCAAGACGTGCGCGAGCGCCTGGATGAGCTGGGGGAGGGTGGCGATCGTCAGGCCCATCATCACGCTGGCCGCCACGGTGCGGGCGATCGACAGACCAACGGCGCGGAGCGGGAGTCCGGGCAGGCGGCGGACGATCAGGGTCATCAGGGCGCCCGCCTCGGCCAGCGCTGCCAGGCTGTTGGCCAGGGCCAGCCCGCCGTAGTTGAGCTCGGTCCGCATCAGCATCGGGGCAAGCGTCAGGTACAGCAGGAACGTCCCAACCGCGACGAGGACCGGCGTCCGGGTGTCGTGCAAGGCGTAAAAGACTCGGTCCACGATCTCGACAATCGCGTGGCCGGCCAGGCCGATCGCGTAGAAGGTCAACGCAAACGCGGTCATCCGCGTGTCGACGGCGGAAAACTCACCGCGCTCGAAGAGCAGCCCGATCAGCGGCTGGCCGAGAGTCGCCAGCCCGACCGCCATCGGAATGGTCAGGAACAGGATCAGCCGGAACGAGAGGACGAACAGCTCTCGAAGGGCCTGATCATGGTTACGAGCACTCTCCTCGGCGAGGGTCGGGAATACCGCGGTGGAAACGCCCATCGCCAGCACGAGCGGGGTCATGATCATCAGCCACGCCACGTTCAGATAGCCGACGCTGCCGGCGACGAGGAAGGTCGCCAGGAGCACGGTCACCAGCTGGGTCAGCTGCATGACGCCCAGGCCGATCATCCGCGGGCCCATAAGGCGAGCCACTTCGCGCACGCCAGGGTGGCGCAGGTCGAGCGCAACACGGAACCGCATCCCGTGGGCGGCGAGACCGGGCACCTGGACCAGCAAGTGGAGGAGGGCGCCAAGCGCCACTCCGATGGCCACGCCCTCGATGCCCAGCGGCCAGAGCACGAGGGTGCTGACGATGATCGAGGCGTTGTAGAAGACCGGCGCCAACGCGGCCAGGGCGAAGCGCTGGAACGAATTGAGCACGCTGGTCGCGAAGCCGCTGACGGCGAAGAGGACTGGCGAGATCAGCATCGTCCGCATCAACGTCGCCGTCAGCTCCTTGGAGTCGGCATCCCAGCCTGGCGTGACCAACTCGGTCAGCGGGCGCGCAAAGACGGCCAGCAGCAGCGACGCCGAGCCGACCACCAGCACGGCCAGGGTCATGAGCGTGCTGGTCAATCGCCAGGCAGCCTCGTCATCCTCGCGGGTCAGGTACGACTTGAAGACCGGGATGAACGCTGAGCCGACGGCGCCGCCCGCCAGCACCTGGAAGACGAGGTCCGGCACTTGCAAGGCAGCGACGAACGCCTCGTAGTCGCGGTCAGTCCCAAAGTGTTGGACGACCACGACGCTGCGGACGAGCCCGAGCACGCGGCTGGCGATGAAGCCGGCCATCACGACGAGCGACGCCAGGGCGAGCTTGCGCGTGCCAGTGTTGATGAGCGGCCGCCTACCAGGCACCGCTGCGGACGGCGCCGAGCTTCCCCGCGCGACGGACGACGGCCTGGTGGGCGCGCTCTTCGAGGGTATCGTCGAGCGGCGGGAGAGTCGCCGCCGAGCCGTAGCGACGGCGCAAGGCACGGCCGATCAGATGGTCGGCAAGGTGGGGGTTCTTCGGTAGCAGTGAGCCGTGCATGTAGCAGCCGTAGGCGTTGCGATAGACTGCCCCCTCGGTGCCGTCCTCGCCGTTGTTGCCGCTGCCGGTGAGCACCCGCCCGAGCGGCTGACAGCCCGATCCCAGATAGGTCCGCCCGCTGTGATTCTCGAAGCCGACGAGCGTCCGCGGCTCGCCGTCAAGCTCGGCTTGAATGACGATGTTGCCGATGTGGCGGCGGGGCCCGGGCGGCGAGCGGACGTCGAAGACGCCGGCCCCGGCGAGCTCCTCGCCGTCGACCGTCGTATACGTATGACCCAGGAGCTGGTAGCCGCCGCAGACCGCCAGGACGACGGTTCCGTCCTCGACGAGCTCGCGCACCGCGGCGCCTTTGCTGCTGACGAAGTCCGGCGAGACGACCTCCTGCTCGCGGTCCTGGCCGCCGCCGAAAAAGATCAGGTCGCACGCGGTGGTGGGCAGCCGGTCGCCCAGGCTGACCGGCACGACCTCGAGCTCGATGCCCCGCCAGGCACACCGCCGCTGCAAGGCGATGATGTTGCCACGGTCTCCGTAGACGTTCATCAGGTCAGGGTACAGGTGGACCAGGGTGAGCGCGTCGTCAGCCATCAGTCTTGCCAGAACCCACGGACGTGGCCGGCGCGCTGGAGCACCTCGCGGACCTCGAGCATCGCGGTGTACGTGGGCAACACGTACAACGTCTCGCCGAGCGGGGTAACGGCCAGCGCCCGGTCGAGGGCCCGGCTCGGGTCGGGCTCGATGACGATCTGCTGGGGCGGGACGAGCGCATACTTGAGTCGGACGGCCATGTCCTCGGCGCGCGTGCCGGCACAGACGACGGTCGCAACCCGTCCCTGGAGCCCCTCAAAGTCGACGTCCCAGAGCCATGAGACGTCGGTCCCGTCGGCGAAATGGTCGTTGATCGCGATCAGCAGCGTCCGGCCAGGGGTGGCCGTCTCTGGCCGCGCCTGTGGGCCCGTCGTCTGCTCGGCGAGCACGGTCCGCAGCACTTCGGTAAAGCCGACCGGGTTCTTGACCAGCGCCAGGAACAGCGCCCGGTCGCCGACGGTGATCCGCTCGAGCCGTCCGAACGCTGCCGTGAAGCTCTCGAGCCCCTGCCGGAGCGTGTCCAGCGGCAGCCCGAGCTGCAAGCCGCAGGCCGTCGCGGCGAGCGCGTTGTACACGTTGTAAAGCCCGGGTAGCGCGAGCCGTGCGGCGAAGTCACCCCCAGGTGTTCGGAACCGCACGTCAGTCCCCCGGTCGCCGCGCAGCGTCACCCCGATCGCCTCAACCTGTGGGCGGGGCCGCGCCAGGCCGCACGCGGGGCAGGCCCAGTGACCCAGGTGGCCGTAGAACCAGATCTGGTAGGAGTACTCGGTGCCACAGCGGCCGCACAGCCGCGCATCGGATGCGTGCGGCGGCTCGGAGATGCCGACGCTCGGGTCGCCGATGCCGTAGTACAACGGCGGCTGGGGCCGCTCACGCCCCAGGTCGGCCACCAGCGGGTCGTCGGCATTGAGAATCAGCGCGGCATCTGACGGCAGGGTCTTGAACGCCTGCTGCCAGAGGCCGGCGACAAAGTGGACCTCGCCATAGCGGTCAAGCTGGTCGCGGAACAGATTGGTCAGCAGGACGGCGCGCGGCCGGATCTGGAGCAGGGCGGCCGGCACGGTCGCTTCGTCGACCTCGAAGAGCCCGACGTCGGCGCGCGGTCGGCCGCGCAGGTCGGCCTGCTTGACGATGGCCGTGACGAGCCCTGTGACGAGGTTAGCGCCGGCACGATTGTGCAGCGCGCGCAGGCCGGCCTGGCCGAGAAGGTGGGAAATCAACCGCGTCGTCGTCGTCTTACCGTTCGTGCCGGAGACGATCACCGAGCCGAGCGGCAGGCGGCCCGTCACCTTGGTGAGCGCGGCTGGGTCGATGCGCGGGACGAGGTGGCCGGCGATGACGGTCCCGCCGCCGCGGCCGAGGCGGCGGCTCACCTCCGCGGCAACCCGCCCGGTCAGCAGGGCGGCGGTCAGGCGTGCTCCCATCCAGACCTCAGGCCATAGTCGTCCGGTCGGAGGATCATATCCAGCAGGCTAAGACGAGGCAAACGATGGGCTCCGCGGCCCGGTGCATCGCGCCCGAGCCGCCCTCCAGATTGTTCCCATCCCGCTGCGTGGCCAGGCTGATTGTACGATGATCCGATCGCGCGGTCTCGACGCCCTGATACGATGCTCGCATGCCATCCCGAGGCCGGACGGCCCTGCGCGCGGCGTTGGCGGCTGCGCTGCTCGCGGGCCTCGGCGGCTGCGGCGTCGCGCCGCCGGCCAACTCGCTGCCGACTAGCTCGCTGCCGCCGGTCGTGCCGACGTCGCCACAAGCCGACGTCTCGCCGCGCCCGCTGGTCAGCTCCCCCGTACCCTCCCCATCGGCGGTCGGGACCCTCTCGATCGTCGTTCCGGTCCCGCGCCCGAGCCCTTCGCCGCCATCGTCGCCGAGCCCCGTCCCGAGCCCGAGCCCCGACACGGCCCGTGGGTTGCTGGTGTTCGAGCGTGACGCCAACATCTGGATCACCGTCAGTGACGGCAGCGGCTCGCGGGTGCTCGTCTCGGAAGGTGACGGGGCCAACCCACGCTGGTCGCCGGATGGCCGTCAGCTCCTGTTCACGCGGGGGCGTGGCGTGGCGGCTGAACTGGCCCTCGTGGCGGCCGAAGGCGGGCCGACGCGCCGGCTGACGAGCAATGCCCGACCCGAGTCCGGCGCGAGCTGGTCACCGCGCGGGGATCGGATCGCCTACAGCCTGCCGCGCTCGCTCGGGCCAGGTGGCCGGATCGACCCGACGATTCCGGAGGAGGTCTGGGCAGTCGACGTCGCTAGCAGCCAGCAGCGCAAGCTGGCGGATGGCTTTGATCCAGCCTGGTCGCCGGACGGTGTGCGCCTCGCGTACGCGACGAACGGGCGCCGCGGCGCGGACGCGCCAGTCGGCGCGACCGACAACGCGATCCACGTCGTCGACGCGGACGGCGCCAACGATCGACCGCTGCTGACCGTGGCAGGGGTGCCGCGGGATCTGGAGCCCGAGTACCGCGTCCCGTTTCGGCCGGGGACCTTCCGGCTGCGGGCGCCGGCTTGGGCCCCAGACGGGAAAGCGCTGGTCGCCAGCGCCGACGGGCACACCGCGCTGGCGATCACCTTCGGAGAGCAGGACCCCAGCGTGCGCGTCCGCACGCTTGCCTACGAGGGTGAGATCGAGCGCTCCGCGTGGTCACCGCGCGGCGATCGCCTGGCCGTCGGCGTGCGTCCAGCGACCGGCGTGGACGTCGTCACGCTAGTCGACCTCGCCAGCGGGCGCGAGACGCGCATCGGCGGGATCGAGGATGGCGAGCAGGCCGGCGACCCAGTCTGGTCGCCGGACGGCCGTTACCTGGCACTGGTCGCGCGTGCTCCGACCGACCCGCGGCGCCCCGAGCCACCCCGCGAGCTGCGCATCTACGGGGCTGATGGCACCCGCCTCGCCACAGCCGCCACCGGCCCGCTGGCCGCCCCAGATTGGAGTCGAGGCCGGCCGTAGGGAATCGGCGGATCGGGTCTGGTGAAGGCCCCCCGGCTAGCGACCGTCGACGATACGCTCGATGCGGTAGCGCTGGACGCCGGCGGGCACGTGAATTTCAACCAGGTCGCCGACGACGTGATCGACGAGCGCCTGGCCGACTTGTGATTGGATCGAGATCTTGCCGACGGGGCGGTCGACCTCGCCGGGACCGACCAGGGTGTAGGTCAACTCCTCGTCGTCAGCCAGGTCGCGGACGACGACCGTGGTGCCCAAACCGGCACGTTCGCCGCTTGCCGCTCCGACGACCGTCGACTCACTCAGGGTCTGCTTGATCTCCCCGATCTTGCGGTCGATGTCCGAGAGCGACTCGCGGGCCGCGTGGTACGGGGCGTTCTCGCGCAGGTCTCCATCGGATCGGGCACTAGCGACCTGCTCGGTCATCCGCGGGCGATCCTCTTCCTCCAGGCGCTTGAGCTCGGCGCTGAGCTGATCGTGGCCGGCCTGGGTGATCTCGATGGTCTGAACCGCGGTCGGGCTTGCGTTCGCACTGGCGCGTTCGGCGGCGGTCTTGCGCCGGATACGCACGTGGCCGGCCAGCGCGACGTCGATCAACTTCTTGCCGCGAGCATCCGAGAGGAACTGCCGCAACGGCTCCAACTTATTCGTCGGGTCCGCGCCCGAGGCCGCCATCTGCTCCTGATAGCGTTCGAGCTGGATCGGATCGATCTCGCGCATCGACCGGTCCGGACCGAACCAGCGGCTGAAACGTTGAAGCTCAGGCGCCGTTGTCGGCCGATCGATCGGTTTGAGCGCCGCGATGTAGTTGCGGACTGCTTCGCCGACGGTCAAGTCAGCCGCCATCTGGCTCCTCCCCATGGTTCGAGTTCCGCCTGCGCACGGGTGTCCCGCACACACCCACTGCGCGCGGTTCGCGACCCGAGACCTAGGCGCACCGTGTAGATTATACCGACCACATGGACTGGACGCTCCTGGCCCACGCCGCCGCGCGCATCGGGATCGACCTCGCGGCCCAGCAACTCGGTCAACTGGACTTGCTCGCCCACGAGATGGTTGCCTGGAACAGCCGCGTCAACCTGACCGGGATCGTCGATCCGGAGGCCATCCGCGTGCGGCACGTCCTCGACTCGCTCGCGTGCGCCGGGCCGGTGCTGGACACGCTGCGGGCCAGCCCAGGCCCAACCTGCATCGACGTTGGCTCGGGGGCTGGCTTCCCCGGCCTGCCGCTTGCAATCGCCTTTCCAGGCGTGACGATGACGCTGCTCGAGGCGACCGGCAAGAAGGCGCGCTTCCTCGAGCACGTGCTCGAGCAGCTCGACCTGCGGGATCGAGTGTCCGTGGTCGCCGAGCGAGCCGAGCTCGCCGCGCGCGAGGAGCGCCACCGTGAGGCGTACGACCTGGCCTTTGCGCGAGCGCTGGCGCCACTGCCGGTGGCACTGGAGCTGTGTCTGCCGTTCGTACGTCCAGGAGGACGACTCATCCTGCCGCGAGGGGGCGACCTCCCTTCGCAAATTGACGACGCGGTGTGCGCGGCTCACGAACTGGGCGCGGCGCTCGGCCCGCCATTGCCGATCGAGTTGGACGGGGCGCCGCCCGGGCGCGTGCTGATCGTCGCGGAGAAGCTTCGTCCCGGCCAGGCGCGGTTTCCGCGACGGGTCGGTGTGGCGGCCAAGCGTCCACTCGGCTGCCCAAAAGCACCGCTTGCGTAACCAAGAGGCCCGGTGTATAGTGGGCGCCGGCTCGGTTCAGACTCAGGTCGAGCGTAGGAATCCGGTGCGAGAGCCCGAGGACGTCCGCATCGCCCCGGAACGACCAGCCAACATGAGGTGGGTCCCTGGGGAGGGTAGTGAGGTGAGCTTCGCGGACAAGATGCTTCGCTGTCGGGACTGTGGCAACGAGTTTCCGTTCACCGCCGGTGAGCAGGAGTTCTATGCGCAAAAGGGCCTGGTGAACGAGCCGGGCCGCTGTCCCACGTGCCGCTCGGCGCGGAAGGCGCAGCGGGAGACGGGAAGCTACGGTAGCGGCTACGACGGCGGATCCTCTGGCTCCTACGGCTCGTACGATCGGCCGCGCCGCGAGATGCACCCGGCGGTCTGTGCCCAGTGTGGCCAGGACACGGAGGTCCCATTCCTTCCGCGGGGCGATCGCCCGGTCTACTGCAGCGCCTGCTTCGACCAGGTGCGGGTGAGTCGCTAACGCACATTCCGTAGCGGCGCACGGGGTGCGCTGCTACGTGAGGCTCAAACAGTCGCAGAGGTCGCGCAGGAAGCCCTCGACGTCGGTCACCAGGCCGATCGTCTGCCAGCTACCGCGGTCGGCTAGCTTGGTCACCACGGCCGGGTTGATGTCCACGCAGACCGTGGTCACCTGCGCCGGCAGCAAGTTTCCGGTCGCGATGCCGTGGAGCATCGAGGACAGGATCATCGCCAGGTCAACCCCTTCGTGGACGACCTCGCGCATGGTCTCCTGGGCGCGGACCATGTCGCTGATCACGTCTGGCAGCGGGCCGTCGTCGCGCACGGAGCCGGCCAGCACGTAGCGGACGTCGTGGGTTACGCAGGCGTGCATGATACCGCCGGTCAATATGCCCTGCTCGACGGCGGCGCGGATGCTGCCAGCCTGACGGATGCGGTTGATGGCGCGGAGGTGATGCTCGTGACCGCCTTCGAGTGGCACCCCCTGCTCCAGGGAGACGCCGAGTGACGTGCCATACAGGTCGCTCTCAATGTCGTGGGTGGCCAGGCCATTGCCGGCGAACAACGCCTGGACGTAGCCTGCCTCGATCAGCCGAACCAGCCGCTGGCGCATGCCGGTGTGGACCAGGACCGGCCCGGCCACGACGAGCGTCCGCCCGCCTTGCTCGCGGATGTCGCGGAGCCGTTGGGCGATCTCCTTGATCAACAGCGATTTCGGCTTCTCGCTCGATACCGAGCTACCCATGAAGGCGAACACCTGCGGCTGCTGGCGCGGCCGCTCGGCAGGGACGACGCGCACGCCAGCGTGGCCGACGACGATCTGGTCGCCCTCGCGGACGCCCGAGTGTGGGAGGCTCTGCGCAGCGCGCCGTGCGAGGTCGACCGCGATCGCGCAATCCATCTCCGGGTACGCGACCGGCACCCACGCGCCGTCCAGCAGGATCTCGGTGGTGAGATTGGTCGTCGAGTAGAACCCCTCGGGGAAGACGCCGTCGGCCGGGGCCGGCTCGCACCTGACGCTCGTCCCGCTGAGGCTGGTAGCCCCGACTCGCTGCGCGCGGTCGACCAGCAGGTCCAGGAGCTCGCGGGTCGGGGCGGTGATCTGGATGCGAGCGTAGGACGGGTCGTCCTTGCGCCGGCCGACGTCGATCTGCTGGACGACGAACTCGCCGCCGCGGTCCATCACCTCGTCCATGATCGTCGGCAAGATCATCGAGTCGATGATGTGCCCACGCAGCTCGACAACCTCGGACAAGGAGCTGTCAGCCATCAGCACTCAGCCTCCAGGGCTGTATTCCATCCGCGGCCAGGCAGCGGACCCCGCTGGACGCGCCGCCAATGGTACCATCCCCGAAGGGCGCCAATGCCGCGAAAGATTCGGGAACTGAAGACCGACTTGCGGCGGGCGGGGTTCGAGCAGGTTCCGACCAGGAGCAGCCACACCCGCTGGCGCCACCCGCTTAAGAGCAGGATCTCCGCTCCGTCCCTCGCCAAGCTCCGACAGATCCAGGAGAAACAGCCATGAGTACGACCGAAGCGCTAATCGGAGGCCACGCCCGCCGAGCGGGCGGCCGCGGGTCGCTGCTCGCTGGTGATGCAGTGGTCCGATGAGGACCAGGCCTACATCGTCACGGTCCCCGGAGCTGGAGGGTTGCCGCACGCACGGCGACACGCAAGCCGAGGCAGTGCGCCAGGCCGAGGACGCGATCGTCACCTGGCTCGTGACTGCGCGGGTCTGGGGCGAACCGATCCCCGCCCCTCGGCTCTTCTCCGCCGACGACAACGAAGCCGATTGAGCACCGCCGTGCGAGGCGCGAGCCTCGCTGTCAACGCCGGGGCCTACGGCTTGCGCGGCCGAGAAGGCTACGAGCCGTTGCTGGACGGGGGCGTCCTCGGGGCAGGGCGCGGCCTCTGCGAACCCCTTACCCCGGCCCGCGATACTCCGCCAGCATCTGCTGCATCATCTGCAACGCTGTCTCGGCCAGGTCCGCGTCCATGCTGTACGGCCGCCCGAGCGCGGAGGCCAGGTCCCAGGAATGGATGGCTGGTCGGTCAGGATGATGTTGATGCCAACCGACCCCGGGAGGTCGCCGATCGGCATCGCCAGCGTGCGCTCGAGCGCGCCGGGCGCGCGCCAGGCGTTGAGCAGCCGCTGTGAATTCTCGGCGTAGGAGCTCGCGAGATCGCTGGCTGACACGTCTGCCTGCTCCTGGACTGGCATCACTTTAGCGCCTTCGATTCCCGACGTGAACATGGCGCAATTTACCTGCCATGTGGCCTACCAATGCCTTCACGTCCCAGTCAGTGCAGGGCGTTGGCTTGGTCAGCTCATCCGCGCGCACAGTATGGATCATGGCGCTCGCACCGTCGACGGCGTTGAAGCAAGGCAACGCTGTCCATCCAGGTCCCTCCAGGTCGGTTGGTCGCGGCACGATCCTGACCTGTCCCGCGCCGGGAAGCTAACGGCTACCGGCCACTACGACATGACGCTCGCCCGTACACTCTAATGCGAACGCCTGTTCTAGTCAAGGAGCATCGTGCTGAGTGGGCGCATCGTGTCGCGTCTGTGACAGGTACCCTCGTTGAAGCGGTGACGCGTGCTACCACTACCGCGGTGGCACACCCGCGAAGCGTATCGGGTCTCGTCTCTACGGCGGGACTACCTGGTGATCGTGCTGGCGGCGCGAGGGCGGCGCTAATGAACGGGCCGGAGAACAGGCCGATGGTCAGGACGCCGAGTGTGGCCGCTGCTAGCGAAATGGACGGGCCGAGGCCGATCGAGACCGGCTGATCTGAGGTCGGCTCGGCCAGGTACATGTGGCGGATCACGCGGGTGTAGTAGTACAGCGAGATCGCCGAGTTGATGACACCCCAGATGACGGTCACGTAGAGCCCGCGCTCCGCCGCCGCCCAGAACAGGTACATCTTGCTGGAAAAGCCGAGCGCGGCAGCCCGGCCAGCGACAACAAGCACACCGCGAGGATCGCCGAGAGCACCGCTGCCCGTCGCGCCAGGCCAGAGTACTGGTCCAGGTCTTCGCCAGCGACGTAGCGGGACATGACCACGATGACGCCGAAGGCCCCGATGCGGTGAAGGCGTAGACGAGCAGGAACAGCACGCTCGACAACCCGAAGGAGCTTGCCGCGGCCAGTCCTATCAGCATGTAGCCGATGTGCGCGATGCTCGAGTAGGCCAGCATCCGCTTCAGGTTGCGCTGGAGAAGCGCCGCCAGGTTGCCGATCGTCATGGTGATCAGCGACAGACGACGAAGAGGTCGATCCAGGCTCCCTGGATCGACCTGCCGGCCAGCGCCACATCGAAGATCCGGATGACGACGGCCAGGCCGGCCGCCTTCGATGCGACTGACAGGTAGGCCGTGATCGGCGTCGGCGCCCCCTCATACACGTCTGGCGTCCACATCTGGAACGGGACGGCCGCGATCTTGAAGCCGAGTCCGGCCACCAGCATCGACATCGCCAGCAGCCCGGCCGGGCTGGCCTGGGTGGTCAGCACCTGGCCGATCTGGCGGAGGTTCGTGCTGCCGCTGATCCCGTACAGCAGCGCCATCCCGAACAGCAGAATCGACGACGAGATGGCGCTCAGCACGAAGAACTTGAGGCCGGCCTCGCTCGACCGCGCCTCCTTCTTGGCCCAGGTCGCCAGAAACGCCAGCGACAGGCTGGTGATCTCGAGCGACAGGTAGATGCTCATCAGCTCGTTCGTCGAGGCCATCAGCATCATCCCGACGGTGCAGATCAGAAGCAGCCCGTAAAACTCGGCCGCGTAGACGCCGACCTGCTCGGTGAAGTTCTCGGCGGCCAGCAAGACCAGCGCCGCGGCGAGCAGGAACAGCAGCTTGAAGAAGACGGAGACATTGTCGATGACCAGCATGCCGCCGAAACCGGCGGCGTTGCGGTTGAGCAGGGTGAACGACGCGATCGCCGCGGCGGCGAGCGCCAGCAGCGCGCCGGTCAGCAAGGACTGGCGGCTGGCCGTGGGCGGCATGAGCAGGTCGGCGATCAGAATGATGCACCCGCCGAGCGCCAGGATGATCTCCGGCGTCAGCAAGGAGACGTCGACCAGATTGGGGAACGCGACGTTCACCGCGGCTCACCTCGCTGTATTGATGCTCCAGGGCAGGCACATACGCCGGGCGCTGCCACGGATTTACGCGGGCCCGCGGACGTGTCCCGCCTCATGCGAAGAGCCGCGCGATCGGCTGGACGCCAATGGCGATCATGTCGACGACGCTGTTCGGGTAGACGCCGACCAGGATAATGACCCCGACGAGCACCGAGACGGCGAACCGCTCGCGCGGCGTCGCGTCGTCTAGCTGGGACCAGCGAGGCATGGTCGGGCCCATGAACACTCTGAGCAGCATCCAGGTGATGTAGCCGGCCGTCAGCACGATCGCGAACGTGGCGAGAATCGTCGCCAATGGCCAGACGCCGAAGGCGCCGACAAACACCAGGAACTCGCCGATGAAGCCGTTCATCCCCGGGAGCCCGAGCGACGCCAGTCCCGCGAGTACGAAGCCAGTCGCGATGAACGGCATCCGCGTTGCGAGTCCGCTCATTTCGGGAATCTGGCGGGTGTGGGTGCGGTCGTAGACCAGGCCGACCATCATGAACAACAGGGCGGTGATCGTCCCGTGGGTGAACATCTGCATGACGGCCCCCTCGATGCCGATCGGCGTCAGCGCGGCCAGCCCGAGCAGCACGTAGCCCATGTGACTGATCGACGACGCGGCGATCAGCTTCTTCAGGTCGCCGTTGATCTGGCCGAGCGCCAGGTAGGCGCCGTACAGGACGTTGATGACGGCCAGCGCGACCAGGATCGGCACGAGCTGCCGGGCCGCGTCCGGCAAGATCGTCATGCACAGGCGGATCAGGCCGTAGCCGCCCATCTTGAGGAGCACGCCGGCCAGCAAGATGCTGCCGGGCGTCGGCGCCTCCACGTGGGCATCCGGCAACCAGGTGTGGAACGGGAAGATCGGCACCTTCACCGCGAAGCCGATAAACAGCAGGATAAAGAACAACGTTTGCGCCGCCAGCGGCAGTGCCCGTGCGCCATCGGCGATCCGGAACAGGTCGAACGTGCCGGCGCCGGTGGTGAAGTACCAGGCCAAAATGCCGATCAGCATGAAGGCGCTGCCCGTGACCGTGTAGATGATGAACTTCATCGCCGCGTACTCGCGTCGTGCGCCGCCCCAGATACCGATCAACAGGTACATCGGGGCCAGCTCGAGCTCCCAGAACAGGAAGAAGACCAACAGGTCAAGCGTGACGAAGACGCCGGTGACCGCCGTCTCGAGCAGCAAGATGAGTGCAAAGTAGAGCCGCGGCCGAAGCGTCGTGTTCCAGGAGATCACGACGGCCAGGAACGTCAGCAGCGCGTTGAGCAGGACCAGCGGCAGGCTGACCCCGTCGACGCCAATCCGCAGCGACGAGCCGAGCGTCGGGATGAAGGCGGCCGCGCTCTCGAACTGCATGCCGCCAGCCCGTGGGTCGTAGCGGATGAAGAGCCAGGTGGCCAGCAGCAGGGTAACGCCGGTGACGGTCAGCGCCCAGCCACGCGCCAAGGTGTCCCGCCCGAGGAACGCCGTGACGATCGCCCCGAGGAGCGGCAGCCACAAGACCAGGTGCAACAGTGTTGATTCCACTCAGACCTCGCAGGCTGACTGCGCGACGAGCCAGCGTGACGCAGCCAGGCGAGCAGTCTCGCCATCGGCAGCACGCGTCGCTTGGCCGTGCTGGCAACGTTCAAACCTCATGAGAACAGCGGCCGGATGACGATCGCCCAGATCGAGATGAGGGCCAGCCCGCCGAAGACGGCCAGGGCGTATGCCGGGATCCGACCGGTCTGGACCTGGCGCACGCTGTTGCCGATCGAGCCGGTCAGCCGCGCCGCGCCGTTCACCGCGCCGTCGATCACGTGGGTATCGAACCAGTCGATGGCGAACGCCCAGTTGATGATGAACGTATCAATCAGCCACATGTACAGCTCGTCGATCCAGTAACGATTCAGCAGCGTGGCGTACACGGCGCTCGGACGCGGGTTCATCGCCATGGCCAACAAGCTGCCGTTCTTGTACGTCAGCCAGGCCAGGGCGATCCCGCCAACCGCCAGGAGGGTCGAGAACAGCGCCAGCGGCAGGTTCATCTCGCCGCCGTGAAAGTCGGCACCTTCCAGAAAGTGGCCGAAGCCGTGGCCCAGCTGCGGCGCGCCCCACAACCCAGCCACCACGCTCGGCACCGCCAGCACCAGCAGCGGCAGGGTCATCGAGGCCGGCGACTCCTTGATGTACTGGGGGTCGGCCGGGCCGCGATAGCTGCCCGCGAAGGTCAAGAAGACGACGCGGAACATGTAAAACGCGGTCAACAGGACGGTGATGATCGCGAACAGGAGCAGCAGCCAGTACGCCGCGCCGCCACCGTGGGTCGCCCGCTCGTAGGTGGCCAGCAGGACCTCGTCCTTGCTCCAGAAGCCGGCCAGCGGTGGGATGCCGGCCAGCGACAACGCGGCGATCGTCATGGTGATGCCGGTGATCGGCGCCCGCTTCCACATCCCACCCATGTAGCGGATGTCCTGGGCGCGCGGCGGGTCGCGCGGGTCGATGTCCTCGGGATCGTGAGCGCCGGCGCGGTGGAGGATGAAGATCACGCTCCCGGCAGTCAGGAACAGCAGCGCCTTGAAGAACGCGTGGGTGAACAGGTGGAACATCCCGGCGCCGATCGCCCCGGCGCCCAGCCCAAGCATCATGTAGCCCAGCTGGCTGACTGTCGAGAAGGCCATCACGCGCTTGATGTCGGTGGCGACCAGGCCCATTGACGCGGCGAAGATCGCCGTGAAGCCACCGATGAACGCGACGACCAGCATCGCGGATGGCGAGTGCTCGAAGATCGGGAACGCCCGCGCGACGAGGTAGACGCCAGCAGCCACCATCGTCGCGGCGTGAATCAGGGCGCTGACCGGCGTCGGGCCTTCCATCGCGTCCGGCAGCCAGACGTGGAGCGGGAATTGGGCCGACTTGCCAACCGCGCCCATGAACAGCAGCAGCGCGCCGATGGTCGCCACCGTCTCGCTCATCGCGCCGGTCTCGGCCAGCTCGGCCAGGCGACCGAACTCGAGCACCCCGGTCTGCCACCACAGGTACAGGATGCCGATCAGGAAGCCGAAGTCGCCGAAGCGGGTCGTGACGAACGCCTTCTTGGCGGCCATCGCGGCTTCCGGCTTGGTGTACCAGAAGCCGATCAGCAGATAGGACCCGAGGCCGACACCCTCCCAGAACAAGTAGATCGTGAGCAAGTTGTTCGCCAGGACCAACCCCAGCATCGAGGCGGTAAACAGGGAGATGTAGGCAAAGTAGCGCCCGAATCCCGGGTCCCGGACGAGGGGCGCCGGCGGGCCGTGGTGCTCGCCGTGCTCGGCGGCGGAGGGCGGGCGCACGCCATGCGCCCCTCGGGTGCGCTCGTTCGCATCGGCCTGGGCCGCGACAGCCTCGCCGTGGGCCTGGGCCGCTTCGCCGTGAGCCGCGTCCGCCTCCGGGTGGCCGGTGCCCGCTTCGGCGGCCTCCTCGGGCTCGTAGAGGTAGCCGCGCGAGTAGATCTGAATCAGCAGGCTCACCGTCGTGACGACGACGAGCATCACGGCCGCCAGCGGGTCGACGCGGATGCCGAATGGCAGCGCCACGTCCGGACCGAGCGCCAGCCACGGGAACTGCGCCTCGTACGGTGGCGCGCCGCCCAGCATCCGGAAGAAGAGCAGCCAGGCGATGGCGCACGAGGCGGCGATCGCCAGCACCGACAGCCAGCCGGCGAGCTCCGCCTGGCGGCGCAAGAACAGACCGATCACGGCGAACGCCGCAAACGGCAGGACCGGAATGAGCCAGGCGAGCTCCATGCTTGTTCCCTGCTAGTTTTTCAGCAGGTCGATGTCGTCGACCTGGATCGAGTGCCGGAGGCGGTAGACCGAGATGACGATAGCCAGCCCGACAGCCGCCTCGGCCGCCGCGACGGTCATGATGAAGATGGCGAAGACCTGGCCGGCAAGCTCCTGGGGCGTGTCGATGAACTTGGCGAACGCCACCATGATGACGTTGACGGCGTTGAGCATCAACTCGATCGACAGGAGCACGCCGACGGCATTGGAGCGCGAGAGCGCACCGTACATGCCAATGCAGAACAGGATGGTGCCAAGCACCAGGAAGTGCTGCAAGCCGATTGGAGCCAGGGCCACCGGCGTTACTCCTCGCGCGCGATGACGATCGCGCCGATCATCCCCGCGGTCAGCAGCAGGGACGCGATCTCAAAGGGCAGGACGTAGGTCGACATCAACAAGACGCCCAGGCGTTCGCTCGAGGGTGCGTCGAGCGGGACGGCCCGCACGTTCCAGCGGTGCGAGAGCATGACGAACACAGAGATCCCGAACACCGCCAGCGCGGTCAGCGCGGCGCTGATCCGCTGCGCCTGGGGCGCGGCGCTCGGCAGGTCAACCTGGTTCGGGGTCAGCATGATCGCGAACAACATCAGGATCATGATCGCCCCGACGTAGACCAGAATCTGGGCCACCGCCAGGAAGTCGGCCGACAGCAACACGTACATGACGGCCACGCCGGCCAGCGTCAGGACCAGCCACAAGGCGCTCCGGACCATGTTGCGCGCCAGCACCATCGACGCGCCGGCGAGAATCATCGTGGCGGCGACGAGGTAGAAGACGATCGCCACGAAGACATCAGTCGCGGCCACCCCTAACCCTCCTTGGGCGCGGCCTTGCCGAGCCCCGCGGCGGCGGCCCGCTCCTTGTAGATCTTGGCCCGGTCGGCGGCGCTCAGCCCAGCCATGTCGTCGGTGCGGGCGAGCGGCCCGCTCCCGCCACCTCCCGCGGCGGCGCTGGCCGTGGATGCCGCCGGTCGAGCCGCGGCCGGCTCGGGCGTTCCGTCGCCACCACCAGACGCGTCGGCCACCTCGTCGACGGCCCCTGGCGCCTTGGTCGTCGCGCCAGTCGCACCGCCCGGGCGCCGCGGGCCGGAGGCCGCGCCGGCCGCCTTGGCCGGATCGCCAGCCGTCGCGCCGACCGGCTGGCGGTCGCCGGGCGCCGGCGCGGCGCCAGCTCTCGTGGCACCTGCCGCCGGTGGAGCGGCGCCGGCTCCTGCCCTGGCCCCACCCGCGGCCGCGCCGCCGGCCTTCGCCTGGCCAGCCAGCCCGCGCTTGACGCCCTGGATGTACTCCATCGCGCTATCGACCTCCGGCGTGCCGGCAATCCGCAGCTCGTGCATGTTGAAGACCAGCGATTGCTCGCGGTCATAGGTCCCGAATTCGAAGTCGGGTGCCATCACGATCGCGCGGAACGGACATGCCTCGACGCACAGCGCGCACTCGATGCAGCCTCCCATGTCCAGGTCAAAGCGGTCCAGCACCTTGCCCTTGACCGGGCTCGGGTGCTGCTCGATCTTGATCACGTCAACCGGGCAGGCCAGCGCGCACGCCCCGCAGGCGGTGCAGCGAAGGTCACCGGAGTCCAGATCGTAGATCAGCCGCGGCCGACCGCGCGTCCACGGCGGCAGCTCGATCCGCTGCTCCGGGTACTGGACGGTCACGACGTTATTCAAGGAAAAGAAATGCTTGAGCGTCGTGAACATGCCCTGGGCAACGCCAAGTCCAAACATCGATCTACCTCACCAATCCGCGCGCAATCCCAAGGACAATGCCAGTCGCGGCGACGTTGATCAGGGCGATGGGCAGCATCCGCTTCCACGCGAAGTGCATCAACTGATCGTAGCGCAGCCGCGGGAGCGTCGCGCGGATCCAGATGAACACGAAGATCATGACGTACATCTTCACCAGGAACCAGATGAAGTGCGGAATCGTCAAGAAGTCGAGCCCGAAGGGCGCGGCCCATCCTCCGAGGAATAGGATCGTGGCCATCCCCGAGATCGCGAACATGTTGGCGTACTCGGCCAGGAAAAACAGCGCAAAGCGCATCCCGCTGTACTCGGTGTGGAAGCCGGCAACTAGCTCGGACTCTGCCTCGATCAGGTCGAACGGCGTTCGATTCGACTCGGCCAGGCCGGCGACGATGAACAAGGCGAACGCCAACTGCCCGATGATCGGGAAGAAGATAAACCAGACGCTGTTCTGCTGCGCCAGGACGATCTCGCTGAGCTGCATCGACCCGGCCAGCATGACCGGCACCAGCGCGCCGAGGATGGCCGGAATCTCGTAGCTCATGAGCTGCGCGGCCGAGCGCATCCCCCCCAGAAGGGCGTACTTGTTGTACGACCCCCAGCCGGCCATGATGAACCCGAGGACTGGCAGCCCGCCCATCGCGATCACGTACAGCACGCCGACGTTCAGGTCGGTCGGCGCCAGCCCGGCTCCCCATGGGATCGTCGCCCAGATCATGAGCGAGGCGCCAACCACCAGGATCGGCGCGGTGATGAACAGCACCCGGTCGGCGCGCGCCGGGATGATGTCCTCTTTCGCCAACAGCTTCACCACGTCGGCGATCGGCTGGAGCAGGCCGAACGGCCCAACGCGGTTCGGGCCAATCCGGTCCTGCATCTTGGCCAGGATCCGTCGCTCCAGGAAGACCGCGGTCATGACCAGCAGCGGCACGATCGCGACGACGATGCTGACCGCTAGCAAGGAGAGGATGACGTCGGCCAGCCAGGTCGGCAGGATCTGAAGCAGGAAGCCGTGGAGGAGGCCGCCGAGGGCGCCAATCGGGTTGCGGAGCACGTCCATGCGCTACCGGCTTCCTGAAAGGTAGTTCAGCAGCGGGCCGCAAGACGCGTCATCCTGATCGAAGCGACCGATGACCCGGGCAGGATGCCTCATCGATCGACTTCGCCCATCACGATGTCGAAGCTGCCCAGGATCACGACTGCGTCGGCCACCTTGTGACCGATCGTCAGCTCGCCGAGGACGTTCAGGTTGATAAAGCTGGGCGCCCGCACCTTGAAGCGATACGGCGAGGTCGAGCCGTCGCTGATCAAGTAGAAGCCCAGCTCGCCCTTCGGCCCCTCGAGCCGCGCGTAGGCCTCACCCTTGGGCGGGCGCACGATCTTCGGCATCTTGCCGCGGATGTCGCCCTCCGGCAGGTCAGCCAGCACCTGGCGGACGATCTCGACGCTCTCCCGCATCTCGGCGATCCTGACCATGTAGCGGTCATACGCGTCGCCGCCGAAGCGGACCGGGACCTCCCAGTCGAAGCGATCGTAGATGCCGTACGGCTCGGCACGCCGGACGTCGTACGGGATGCCGCTGGCGCGGGCGATCGGGCCGGTCACGCTGTACGCCTTGGCCAGCTCCGGTGGCAACAGCCCGATCCCCTTGGTGCGACCCTGGAAAATCTCGTTGTTGGTCAGCAGCGACTCGTACTCGTCGATCTTGCGCGGCATCTTGTCGATGAACCGCCGCGCGTGCTCGACAAACTCTGGCTGGAGATCACGGGCGACGCCGCCGAAGCGGATGTAGCTGGGGTTCATCCGCACGCCGGCGCACAGCATGAAGAGATCTAAGATCTCCTCGCGCTCGCGGAAGGCGTAGACCAGTGGGGTGAACCAGGTTCCGGCGTCGGCGCCGAACGTCCCGATGGCGACCTGGTGGCTGGCGATCCGACCCAGCTCGCTGACGATCACTCGGATGTACTCGGCCCGCTCCGGCACTTCGAGGCCGGCCAGCTTCTCGACGGCCAGCGCGTAGGCCCAGTTGTTGGTCATTGGCGCGAGGTAGTCCATCCGGTCGGTCAACGTGACCGCCTGGACGTAGGTGCGGGCCTCGCCAAGCTTCTCGGTCGAGCGGTGCAGGTAACCCATCACCGGGCGGACCCCGACGACCGTCTCGCCCTCGAGCTGCAGGATGAGGCGGAACACCCCGTGCGTGCTGGGGTGCTGCGGCCCCATGTTGAGGGTCATTTCATCGGCGAGCTCGGGATTCTCGACGATCTCGATGCCGGCGCCTTCAAACACGACGGAACCCTTCCTCACCGCCTGGCGGGGCCTGCTGGCCCTCTGCGCCGTGGCGGAGGTGGCGCACGAGGACGTACTCGTAGTCGAACGTCCAATCTTTGCGGAGCGGGTGTCCCGGGAAGCGCTCCTCGGTCAGGATGCGGCGGAGGTCCGGGTGACCGACGAACTTGATGCCCATCAGGTCGTACAGCTCCCGCTCCTGGTAGTCGGCGCCCGGCCAGATCGACGTGAGCGACGGGCAGAGCGGGTTCGGCTCCGGCGGCAGATCGACGCGCAGGACGATGCAGCCCGGGTGGGCCACGTAGTCGTAGCTGTACAGGTGGTAGAGCATCTCGACACGCTCACGCCAATCGACGCCGGTGACAGCCGAGAGATAGTCGTAGCCCAACTGCTTGCAGCGCGCGGCGACGGCCGGCAGGTGGCCCGCGGCGATCTTCGCCTCGACGTAGCCGTGCCGACGCTCCCAGCTCAGTTCCGGTGCGATCTCCTTCAGCGCCGCCAGCTCCTCTGGCTCCGGCTCTGGCGGCTTGGCCGGTGTCACGGGCTTGGCCGGCGCCGCGGTCCTGGACGCTGCCGCGCGCTGCGCGGCCGGGGGGCCTGGAGCGCGCGCGGCAGTCGTTTGCGTCGGCGAGCTTGCCGGCTCGGCTGGCGTCGTCTCACCGGACGCGTCCGCCGGCGAGACGGTCGGGGTGCCGGTCCCGCTTGGATTGCGGTCTGTGGGTGCGCTGGCCGAGCCACCCACGCTCTGGGTGGGCGCTGCGCGCGGGGCCTGGGGCGCTGGAACCGGCGTCGGGGTCTCCGGGCCGCCCTCGGTTCGGGTGACCGGTCCGGGGTGGCTCTGGCTAATCTGAGCAGTGGGGCCGCTCTCGACGGCCTGGGCGGTCTCGTCGTCAGTGTCGGTGCCGGCCGCGCCCAGGGCGAGCTCTTCGGCATGCGCCGCGCGTTCGCCGCCGGCCGTCGACTTGTCAGAGTCGGATAGCCGTGCCCTGGCGATCTCCGAGAGATCGGTGCCGAGGTCGTCTTTGGACGCCTGGGGGCCGCGATCCGCTGGCGGCGCGCTCTCCGCCTCGGTTGCTCCGGCCGAGCTCTGGGGTGCCGCCGCGCCCTGCGGCACAGCCGCGGCGGGAGGTACCGCGTCCCGGGGCGGCTGCGAAGATCCTGCCTTGCGCTCGTCTTCCATGCGCGCTTCCTACTCGCTCCTGGCTTTCGCTACTCGTCGACCGGCGCCGGACTGTTCTCGGGGCTCCGCAGCTCGCCGCTCGGCGCCGCGCCGGTCGGGATATCCACGTCGTCGGGCGGCGTCGCTCCGGGCGTGGTGCCGGGTCCGGGAGGCCGAGGCGCCTGCGCGGGCGGCTCAGCCTGCCCAGGAGCCTCGCCAAGGCGCTCGTCTCGGTCTGCCATCGGGTGGCCTACGCCTTGCTCGTCGACGGCAGCTTGCCGGCCGCCTGGAGCTTGATCTTCTCCTGGAGCTGCATGATCCCGTGGAGCAGCGCGTCCGGCCGCGGCGGGCAGCCGGGCACGTAGACGTCGACCGGCAGGAAGTTGTCAATCCCCGGCACGGTGCTGTAGCTACCCTGGTAGGGGCCGCCGGCGATGACGCAGGTACCCATCGCGATCACGTACTTCGGCTCGGCCATCTGGTCGTACAAGCGGCGGACGGCCGGCGCCATCTTGGTGGTGACAGTACCGGAGACGATCATCACGTCCGCCTGGCGCGGCGAGGGGCGGAACACCTCGGCGCCGAAGCGGGAGATATCCCATCGGGCCGTGCCGACGGCCATCATCTCGATCGCGCAGCAGGCCAGGCCAAAGGTCAGCGGCCACAGCGCCGAGCGGCGCGCCCAGCCGACCAGCGAGTCGAACGACGTGACCATCGCATGCCCCTGCAGCTCAGTGGGGACATCGACGCGCGAGTCCAGGACCTGCTCGGCCGGCCGCGGCGCATCGAACTCGAGGGCGGTCTGGTCGTTCGGATTGCCGAGCGTCAGCTCCTTCTTGTCTGGCGGGGCCTTATCAGGCGCTACGGTCATGCTCTCCCTCCATCAGCACCGCGGCTCACACACGCTGCGTGGCGCGCGCGAGCGCGCGCTCGATCCCTGTGCTCCAAGGGCCCCGGGGGTCTTTGGCCTCACTCCCACTCCAGCGCTCGCTTCTTCCAGGCGTACGCGAAAGCGACGAGCAGGAAGGCTATGAAGATCCCCATCTCGATCAAGCCGAACAGGCCGAGCTGATCGAGCGCGACGGCCCAGGGAAACAGGTAGATCGCCTCGACGTCGAAGATGACGAAGATCAAGGCGTACAGGTAGTAGCGCGTGCGGAACTGGATGTGGGTCGGGCCGATCGTCTCCATCCCACTCTCGTAGGGTTGGAGCTTGACCCGGTCCGGCTTCTTCGGGGCGATCAGCGACCCGAGCACCAGCGGGAGTATCGGGAAGATGGCCGCGACGACGACGAAGATCGCGACGGGTCCGAACGACTCCAACATGCGAGGGCTCCCGGTCTCGGCGGATGGGGGTCTGCGCGGGATGGGCGAGCGAGGGGGTCCGCGCCTGCCTCAGCCATGTCGGCGTGGAGATCGCGGCCGGAGCGGAGGTGAGCGAAGGCTCGCTCCCGAGTATATCACGCCACCAGCGGCCCAATGCGCCCGCGCGACGACCAGACCGGTGGGCGGGCCCCAGGCGATGCGGAGCATCGCGCCGCGCCGCTACGCCGAGGACCGGGCCGTCTTCTCCATGCCGCTCCACGTCGAAACGCTGCTCGAGCAGGTCGAGCGGCTCACACAGGCCGACCACACCGATCGGTCGGCTCGGAGATCCGCGCCCACGATGCTCTGCCGTCCCTCGAGCCAACGCTTGCGCGGAGCGCGTCGGCAATGTGACACCCGGACTGTCGTCTACGTGACAGACCGCCAGGCTCGGGTGGTATATGGTGGAAGCGTGAAGGGTACTCGGCGAGAGCGCCGAGCAGCCCAAGGAGGCACACCATGAGCTGGTTGCTGTACATGGACGACGACAACGAGGACGTCGAGATCACCGATACGCTGGAGACCGCCGAGGAGGGGGTAAACATCCCTGACGATGAGGCCTCGTACGAGTAGCCTCGTTCGTGTCGCTCTGCTCGCGTGACCGACGCTGGCACGGCGACGACGCCCGCATACCACCGCGGTGGTAGGATGCGCCAATGCACCTTCCGACCGGCGCCGAGCGTCGGAGCTACTACAACGCGATGTTCGCACGCATCACCCACCGCTAAGACCTGAAGAACTCTAATAATAAGGTCGGTCTCGACCGCTCCTCGCGAGACGCGGCAGCTGCGCGCGGCGGCCCCGCCGCCGGATGGGCGGGGGCTCGACGTCGGCACCGGCACCGGCAAGCTCGCCCTACGACTGGCCGAGGCGATGCCGTCTGGCAACGTCGTCGGCGCGGACTTCACTCCAGCGATGCTGCAGGCTGGCCGGCCGAGGCTACATCGCCGGCCCGAGGGCCTGCGCGTCGCGTTCGTGGCCGCCGACGCATTGAGCCTGCCCTTCCCTGACGCTGCTTTCGACTGCGTGGTGAGTGCCTTCACCGTCCGCAATCTGGCCGACGTCGGGCAGGGATTCCGTGAGCAGGTGCGGGTGACCAGACCCGGCGGGCGCGTGGTCTGCCTGGAGCTGACGACGCCGACCGACCCGCTATTCGCACGCCTCTTCGAGGCCTACTTCCGCGGACTGGTTCCGTGGATAGGCGGACTGGTTGCGGGCGATACCGGAGCGTACACCTACCTGCCGGAGTCGGTCGCCGCGTTCCTACGGCCGCGCCTGCTCGCGCAGGCGATGCAGGCGGCTGGCCTGGGCCGCGTCCGCTACCGTCGGCTCGGGCTGGGAACGGTGGCGCTGCACGTCGGCGAGCGAGAGTAACAGACCTACCCCCAGCCCGCGGGGTTAGACTGGCGTCAGGCTATCCCGGAAGATCGGCAGGTGCTCCAGGGCGCGGCCGGCGCCGATGGCGACGCAGGACATCGGCTCGTCGGCCACGTTGGCCGGAACCCCGGTCGCTTTGGAGAGCAGGCGATCGAGGTTGCGCAGCAGCGCGCCGCCGCCGGTCATGATCATCCCGCGGTCGGCCACGTCGGCGGACAGCTCCGGCGGTGTCTGCTCGAGAACCGACTTGATGTTGGTGACGATCGCCCCAACGGCGTCGCCAATGGCGTCGGTGACCTCGTGCGACGTGATCGTCCGGGTCTTGGGCAGGCCATCGATCTGATCTCGGCCACGGATTTCGACGCGGACGTCCTCGCGCAGCGGCAACGCACTGCCGATCTTGCGCTTGATCTCCTCCGCGGTCGTCTCGCCGATGATCAGGTTGTATTTGCGGCGGACGTAGGTCTGAATCGTCTCGTCGATCTTGTTGCCGCCGACGCGGATCGAGCTGGAGACGACGATGTCGTTCAGGGCGATAACGGCTGCCTCGGTCGTGCCGCCACCCATGTCGACGATCATGTTGCCGGTCGGGCTGTCGATCGGGACGTTCGCGCCGATCGCCGCGGCCAACGGCTCGGCGATCAGGTGCGCCTCTTTGGCTCCGGCCTGGAGCGTCGCGTCCAGGACTGCCCGGCTTTCGACGTTGGTCACGCCGGCCGGGATGCAGATCATGACGACTGGGCGGAAGAGGTTGAAGCGGCCGCACACTTTGCGGATGAAGTAGCGCAGCATCGCCTCGGTGATCATGTAGTCGGCGATCACGCCGTCGCGCATCGGGCGGGCGACCTTGATGCGGGCGGGGGTGCGACCGAGCATCTGGCGCGCCTGCTGGCCGACGGCGACGACCTTGTTATCGCCGTCGGAGTAGGCGACGACCGACGGCTCGTTCAGGACGATGCCGCGGCCTTTGACGTACACCAGCACGTTCGCCGTGCCGAGGTCGATGCCGATGTACTTGCCGAACATAGACGAGAAGTCAGGAGCCAGAAGTCAGCCAGCAGGAGGCCGGAGTGACCGCGTCGCCTGCTGATTGACTGCTGACTACTGTCTGCTCTCTCTTCCGCGGCGTCGGCGGACGACGGTCAGACGGGCCAGCGAGACGTCGAGTGCGTAGCGCGCGGCCTGAACCTGCGCCGGGCTGCCGCCGCGCGAGGCGTCGCGAAGGGCGGCCTCGGCGCGCTTGCGAGCCTCCTCGGCGCGGGCGGCGTCGATCTCGTCTTCGCGCTCGGCCGCGTCGGCCAGGATCAGGACGCGGTCGGCGTTGACCTGCAAGAAGCCGCCACCGACGGACATCGCGGTCTCGCCGCCATCTTTCTTGATGCGGATCGCCCCCGGACGGAGCGTGGTCAGTAGCGGGGCATGGCGCGGCAGGATCCCGACGACGCCCTCGGCGCCAGGCGCGACGACCATGTCGACGTCCTTCTCGGCCAGGAGCTGGCGCTCGGCGGTGACGATTTCCACGGAAAGTTTGGCCATACGATTCCCCTGCGAGAATGACCGGCGCTGCCGCGCGGGCGCGGCGCATTACTCCGGACAGCGGATGACACAGAGATGGGAACGGGTGGCACGCGCGATGGCCACTGGCCAACGCGGGACGGTGTTCAGAGGATACGTGGGCCGAATGGAAGGGCGCAAGGCGCGGACTCGCTGCATCTGGCAGCTCTCCATCACCCTGACAGTATGAAGCTTCTCTGTCACGCTTTACAGCCGATGCCGGTGTCGCAACGAGCCGGCACTCTCGGATCTTCCGCGGCCGTAGAAGCGGCTGAAGGGCTGTGCTAAGATCCCGCGACATGCCGCTGCCCGAGCCGAGCATTCCAGATAATCCCAACTGGCACCGCCATCGGGGCTGGTGTCCGCTGTATCGCGAGCGGTGGTCCCGCGGCGAAGAGTCGGACGGCCAGGGCGGCCGCCTGATCTACCAGATTATTTGCCTGCAGAACACTCCGCCCGGCACCGAAGAGGAGCAATCGTGGTGCATGAAGGCGCGAACCACCTGCTGGCGCGCTCGAGCGCAAGGTCGATCCAGGAAGCGCTCGGAGGAAGCCGCGCCGGCGTGAGGCTTGGCCGCTAGCGCGTCTCCCGCGGGCCGATCAGACGCGCCATCCGCACCCAGGCCAGCGTGTTGCCGAGCAGCGGGCCATGGCCAAACGGGTTCCTGCCGCCCAGGCTGGCTGGGACGCGCGGCCCGCTGAGAACGTAGCGCTCGCGCTCGCCGGGCGGCGCGATGATCGCATCGGCTGGCGTGACGACGACGTCCTCGGCATCGGCCAGGGTCTGAAGCTGGATGCCAAAGGCTCGCAAGCGCTCGGCCTGGCGCTCGATCCGCGCTCGGTGCTCAGGGCTGCTGCCGCGGGCGATCAACTCGCGGATCGCCTGGCTCTGGGGGAACAACGCGCCAAAGCCGAGGGCGGCGAGCAGGTCGCCCTCGACGCCGAGATCCGCGCCGAACAGCGGGGCGCTCAGGGTGGTCAACGAGCCCAGGCGGCCGCGCCAGCGGTCCGGCTCGGCCTCGGTCAGCAGCGCCGCGGCCCCGAACAGCGCCACGCCGCCCAGGCTGTAGCCGATCAGGTGGTAGATGGTGTCGTCCGGCAACCGCGCGCGGTACCAGCGCAGGCTGTGCGACACCTGGAGCGTTCCCTCCTTGAGGGAGAGCTCGCAGTGGCGCGGCTCGTACGGCGCTGGTCGGCGGCCGTCCGCGGCCACTTCGGAGTGGTAGCTGACCTCGAGGATGTCCCCGCGGACGTACCCGAAGTTGCTCTCGAGATAGCGCAAGAAGCCGTCGAACTGCCGGAGCGCCTCGCCAGTCCGGCTCATGAAGAGGCCAGCACGATCTTCTGCCGCCCATCCGTGCTGACCTGAAGGCCCCGGCAGCCAGTCGTCCACCATCCCTGCCGCGTCCTGCTCGCTCGTCTCGGTAGTCACGCGCAAAGTATCGCAAGCCCCCGGGCCGTGTCGGCCTCGGCGCCTTTCTGGCCGGCGACTACGCGGGGCGGCCGATCCGTGGGCACGCCCTAACGGGTCATATGTTGACCGTCTACACCCTCTGCGCGTTCTGACGGGGCGTGACAGCTTTCACTGTCACACCGGTTGTCGGTCACTGGTGTTCACTGAAGCTGGCTGAACTGTTCGCTAGCATTCACTGGCACGTTCACCCTGTCTGATAGAGTGCGCATAGGCGCTGCCGCTGCGACCGTGCACGATATCGTCGAAGCCGCCTGCGTTCCATGGCAAGATCGTCCGCGACGCCAATCCCGGGAGTCAGTGGGCCGTTCCTTCTCCACTGCCGTTCCCGCGACTGCTCACCCTCGAGAGGCGTTCGAGCATGCAGGCGATGCACGTAAGCCTACTACGCTCTTGCTCGGCAGAGTCCGGCCCATCAAACACGGACTGGGAACGAGGGTTTCGCGTGACGCGCAGGATAGTAGGTTCGAGGAGGACAAGCGCCCGGCTCTTCTGGCGCGTCGCCGCCGTTGTCGGCCTGACCGGTGCTCAGGGCTGCTGCCGCGGGCGATCAACTCGCGGATCGCTTGCTTCGCGGGGACCGCCTACCCCAAGCCGGCCCAGCGACGTGGCGGTGGCCAAGAGTCCGCTGGAGGACATCCAGGAGCTCCGTGTCGGGGTGGCCTACGGCCGCTTCGATAGCGACCGAGCGATCCGACCAACGCGAATCATCATCACCGCTCAGGGTGGTCATACGCTGAGCATCGAGGGTGTCTCGCGCCAGCCGCTGGCGGCGGCTCGACCGAGGTCAGCAGCGCCGCGGCCCGGCGACTACACAGCGCCACGGGGCCGCCCGAGGCTGAACGTCCGATCAGGTGATAGATGGTGTCGCCCGGCCAGCGCGGGGGAAGCTCGGCGACGATGCCGAGCTGCACGCTACATCCAGACGCAATGGAGCGTTGCCGCTTCATCGCCGCCAGCCATGCTCCAGGAGATGCCGCGGTACGTACGAGCGGATGAACGACCAGAAAACGGCGACGTCCGTGGCCGACCTTACCACGAGCGCTGGGAGCTGCTGCGTCAGATCGAGTTGGCCGGACACGCCAATGATCGCCCGTCGTTCATCTGGCTCGGGCTGATGGTCCTCGAGTTCACGGTCGGACTCAGCCGCCCTCGAGATCCTCAGCTACGGCATCTGGGCGCTATTCGTCGAACTGCGTGGTTGGGATCGTCGTCGCGCCAGGCCGCCTACCTGCGCCAGAAGTGGCTGACGGCCATCGCACTGCTGCTGCCTGCCTTCGCGTGCTGCGCCTCATTCGTGCGTTCCGAGTCCTGCGGGCCGCGCGCGGCCCGCTCGCTCAGCCTTCTCCGACTGGTCGTCGCTCAACCGCGGCATGCGTGCCGCCGGCGTGCTGCTCGCGGCGTCGGGTACGTCGCCACCCTGACCACAATCGTCACGTTGAGGGGCGCGCGCAGCCCAGTTCGAAAGCCCCGCGTTGCGCGTGTCGGATTTCCCGCCGAGTCGGCACCGCCCTCGGCCTACGGCGCGACGGCGATGATCATGACGACGATGGGCTCGGCGCTGGCCGAAGACTCGAGGGTCGCATCCTCGGCTGGGCTGGCCATGGCGCGTTCGCGATCTTCGGCTATATCCGCCACGACCAGCTTCTTCATGGGCCAGGATGCGACGGCTGCGCAGGCCAGCCTTCCCCGGACCCGCGCGCTGACCATCGCGCTCGAGGAGGTCGCCGCGCTCGTTCCCAGGTCGCGGCGACGAAGCTCCTCGCCACGTCGCCGCTGCCGCCTGCAGCACGAGTCGGGAGGATAGGCCGCGTGCTTCGGTGGCCACAGCTCGCCGCGCTCCGCGTCTGCCGCCTGACCATCGCACACGACAGCGCGCAGATGGGGCCTGGGCGACGCCGCAGCGGGATCGCCGCGTGCTCGAGGTTCACGCTTATTCATCGACGTTCACGAATCGTGGCGTTCCCGATACGGCCACCTTGCTCGCGTTAGAGCGCACGGCGCACACCGAACTGGTTGGCTTGGTCGGTGTGCCTAGCGGTGCTGACCAAGGCGACCCGCCAGAGGTGGAGTGCCTATCTGGCCTCCCGCCTATTCAAGGAGCAAGTCGTGGCCACTCCCGATCCCCGCTTCGCGCCGGGCCAGCAGCCGCCCGAGCAGGCCAACTCCGAGCCTGAGCCGCGCCGCCCGCCTGGGTCGGCCCATGGAGGACGAGCGACTCCTGGCGAGCCCGTGGGTGTGGAGACCGTCGATTTTACCCACACCGATCCGTGGCGCGTGTTCGGATCATGGGCGAGTTTGTGGCGGCTTCGACGCGCTGGCCGATCTCGGCCCGGCCGTCTCGATTTTCGGCTCGGCGCGGGTGCCTCCGAACGACCCGATGTACGCCCTGGCCGTCGACGTCGCGCGGCGGCTGGGGCGGGCTGGCTTCGTGATCATCACGCGGCGGCCCTGGAATCATGGAGGGCCCGGCAACCTCGGCGCTCGCGAGGGCGGCGCCTCCTCAATTGGCTGCAGCATCGAGCTGCCCCACGAGCAGGGGACGAACGCGTACGTCGAGGAGTCGATCAACTTCCGCTTCTTCTTTGTCCGCAAGACGATGTTCGTCAAGTGCACGCCGAGGCGTTCGTCATCTTCCCAGGCGGCTTCGGCACGCTGGACGAGCTGTTCGAGGCGCTGACCCTGATCCAGGCCGGCAAGATCAAGCACTTCCAGTCGTGCTGGTCGGCCGATCCTACTGGGGCGGGCTGCTCGACTGGATCAAGGGGACGCTGCTGGCGGAAGGCAAGATCAATCCCGACGATCTCGGACTGCTGACCTGTACCGACGACCCCGCCGAGGTGGAGCGGATCGTCGTCGACTGCTTCCGCGAGCGCTGCGCCGAGCTCGGCTCCGCCTCTGAGGCCCCCACCCGAGGTCCGCTGACTGGTGAGCATGCCGGCCCGAAGGCTGTCGACTGGCCGGACCGACCTCCTGCCGTTGACCGCGGCCGCGCTCGATGCACTGATCCATGGGGACCGTGAACGACTCGAGGCGCTGACGGCGCCCGCTTTCCCCGGTGCCTCTCGCCCCGCCTCCGTTGATGGACGACGTGCTCTCGTTCATCCGCGATCGGCTGCTCGCCGACCCAGGTGAGGCGGGCTGGTGGGCGTGTCTCATCGTCTCGCGCGACACGGGTGAGGCCGTCGGTTCGGTCGGGCTGGGCGGCAGGCCGGACGCAGGAGGGCACCGTCCTCCTGGGGTACTCGGTCTATCCAGCCTTCGAAGGACGGGGGTACGCGACCGAAGCGGCACGGGCCCTCGCCGCGTCGGCGCTTGAACAGGCCGACGTGCTACGCGTCCGAGCGACGATCCCGCCAGATCACGCGCCATCGCTCCGAGTCGCCGCGAAGCTCGGGATGCGGCAGGTCGGCCCCGCGCATGACGGCGAGGTGGGCGACGTCATCGTCTTCGAGCTGCAGAGCCCGGACCACACCACGGAGAGCCTTGCTTCCTAGCCCTTACCCACGCACAAGCGATCCGGGACATGGTACCGTGACTGGATCAGGCGGTTGCGCCGAGGCTCCTCCGCCATGGCTTCCCAACGGGCTTCGAGCTGCCGAGTAGCCGCGTCGAGCTCGGCGTGCTCGTGGCCAGCGCTTCGAGCGCACCGGGCTCGCCATAGCGTTCCGGGTCAGCCAGCAGTGCCTCGACCTCCGCGCGGCGAGCGGCGACGCGCGCCACCTCCTCCTCGATCCTGGCCAGCTCACGCTCAGCCGCGCCCGGACCGCGCGGGAACGGCCTGGGCGCCTGGGCGGTTCAGCAGAGGCGGTCGAGGGCGCGAGCGGGTGCGGGCGGCGGCCCTCCAGCGCGGCGCTGTGCGCGGAGAAGGCGGCCCGTCCTCGGCGGGTGACGGACCCACCGGCGGCCACACGGCGCTCGCGGTAGGCGATGCAGTTGCCCAGGAACACGGCCAGGGTGCCATTGGCGACCTCGCCGACCTTGGTGGCCAGGCGGTCCATGAAGTACCGGTCGTGGCTGGCCATGACAATCGTGCCCTCAAAGCGCTTGACTGCCTGCTCCAGCTCCTCGCGCGAGGCCGAGGTCCAGGTGGTTGGTCGGCTCGTCCAGCAGGAGCAGGTTGTACGGCTGCAGCAAGAGTGTCGCCAGTGCCAGGCGGCTCTTCTCACCGCCGGAGAGCACGCCGATCCGCTTGTGCGCGTCGTCGGCGGTAAAGCAGAACCGTCGAGCAGGCTCTGATCCGCTCCTCGCCCCAGCCGGCCGAGCGCGCGGGCCAGGGCTTCCTGGAGCACCGTGCGGCCGGTGTCCAGGATCTCGGCCTGATCCTGGGCGTAGTAGCCCACGACGACGCCAGGGCCGAGCTGGATCGTTCCGCGGGCGGGAGCCTCGGCCCCGGCCAGCAGTTTGAGCAAGGTCGACTTGCCCGGCCCGTTCGGCCCGACAGCGCAAGGCGCTCGCCGCGCTCCAGGCGAATCGCAGATCGCTTCGAATACGGTCTGGAGCGCCGTAGGCGTGAGCGACGCCGCGCAGGGTGATCGACCGCGCGGTGGCTGGGCTCGCCGCGGGAAGCGGAGCGCAATCGTCCGCGTATCGGCGGCCGGGGATCGACCTGCTCAACCCTGGCGACCTGCTTTTCGCGGCTTGACCTGGGTCGCCTTGCTGGACTTGGCACGAAACCGGTCGATGAATTCCTGCTGCCGCTTCAGCTCGCGCTGTTGGCGCTCGTAGGCGGCCCGCTGGACCTGACGGCTTCGTGCCTTCTCGGCGACGTACGCCGAGTAGTTACCGGCGTACTCGGTCAGCTTGCCGCCTTCCAGCTCGACCGTCCGCGAGATGCAGCGGTCCAGGAAGTAGCGGTCGTGCGAGACGACGATCGCCGACGCGCTCGACGCCCGCAAGTACGCCTCGAGCCACTCGGTGGCGTCGAGGTCCAGGTGGTTGGTCGGCTCGTCGAGCAGCAGCAGGTCCGGCGAGCGGACCAGCAGCTTGGCGAGCGCGATCCGCGTGCGCCAGCCGCCGGAGAACTGGTCGGTCCGCTTGCGGAGGTCTTCCTCGCGGAAGCCGAGCCCGGCCAGCACCTTGTGGATCTCGGACTCGACGTTGTAGCCGCCGCGCGACTCGAAGCGGGCGACCAGCTCTGCCTGGCGATCGACGAGCGCGGTGAGCTGCTCGTCGGAGAGGTCGCCGTGCAGCTCGGCCTCGACGGCGGCGATCTCGTGCTGGAGCTGGAGGAGGTCGGCGTGGGCCGCGAGCATCTCGTCCCAGAGGGTGCGCGCGTCGACGACACCGGCGTCCTGGGGCAGGTAGCCGACCACCCAGCCGTTCGCGAGCTGGACGGAGCCGCGATCGGGCTCCTCCTCGCCGCGGACTACTCGGAGGAGGGTCGTCTTGCCGGCACCGTTCGCACCCACGAGGGCGATCTTCTCGCCCGGCGTGACGGTCAACGACGCCTCGTCGAGGACGGCGCGGGAGCCGTAATGCTTGGAGAGCGCGGCCA
>JAUJPG010000107.1 GCA_030447245.1 Chloroflexota bacterium
CCCGGGACGTCATCCGGTTCTACAACGAACACCTAAAGCCCTTGGTCGATCTCGGCGTAACCATCCTGATCGTAGATCACCAGAGCCGGACACAGGAGGGGCAGAACTACCAGAAAAAGGGCGCGTTTGGCTCGGTCTACAAGGAGAACCTGGCGCGCAGCGTGCTCCAGATCGAGCGGGTACATGAGGACCGGGAAGCGGGGACGCTTCGGGTTCGGGTCCGCCACCGCAAGTCTAACTTCGGGCCGCGCCTGGAGCCCTTCGACGTGACCATCACGTTCGGGGGCGGCAAGATCACGACGAAGGCCGAGGCCATCGAGGAGGCGGAGAAGGCGAGCGAGGAGTCCCTAAGCTCGCGTGATCGAGTGCTGGCGGCAGTCAAGGACGCTCCGCTTACCGTCAAGGAGTTGGTCGAAAGCACGGGGCTCTCTACCGGCACGGTTCGCAACAAGCTCTCCGAACTCGTGCCGAGCACCCTAGACACTGCCGAGCTCGACGGCCGTACCAAGGTTTACGGCTACCCCGCCGCCATAAAAAACCTATCATCATCATCACCCCACTCTAGGAAGAATGACGATGATGATAGGTCCGCGAAGCAGCCCGAGCCTGCGTCCTTCCGAGCGAAGTCGGGGGAACCTTCCAAGACGGTTGCCGACTACCAGGCCGACAACCTCGCGGAGTTCTTCGAGGACCCGCCGGCGTGGTTCCGAAAGCAGGCCGCGTCCTGCGCGGAGCAGGGCAGCCCGGAGCGGTTGGTAAAGCCGCTGCTCTGCTCGACCTCCTACGCGCTCTTCGGCACCGCCCCGCTCTGGCTGAACTCGCTGCCGCTCATCGTCGCCAGCCGCATCGGAGTCGGCATCACCGAAGCCGCCATCATGAGCCTGCACTACCTTGATCGCCGACTACGTCTCCGGGCCGAAGCGTGACCGCTACCTCGGCCTCCAAACCGTCTACACAACCCTGGCAGCCACCCTCTTCTTCGGCCTTGGGGGCGCGCTGGGCACCGTAGCTGGCGCGCGCCGTTCTGGCTGTACGCGGTCAGCCTCGTCCTGGCCGTGCTCGTCGCGGTGTTCATCTTCCAGCCGCAGCGCCTCGCCGACGCGTGGACCGGCCAGCACAAGCTGCCGCCGATTCCCTGGCGACAGATCGCCGCGCCCTGCTTGGTCACCCTCTTCGGCCGCATCCTCTTCTACGCTCCCATCGTCGAGCTCTCGTTCCTGCTCGACGGAATCGGGGTCACGTCCGTCGCCACCATCGGCCTGGTCAGTGCCTCGCCTCGCTTGCCACCGCGATCGGAGCGTTCACGTTCGGCCGCGTCGCGCGCCGCAGCCCCGCCGTGCTGCTACTGATCGCCTTGGGTCTCGCCGGCATCGGCTTGATCATCGCCGCGCTCGGGGCCACCGTCGCCCTCGTGGCCGTCGGAGCCGTGATCGCCAGTGCCGGCACCGGACTGCTCCTGCCCACCATGCTGACCTGGGCGATCTCACCGCTGAGCTTCGAGGAACGCGGCCGCGGAACTGGACTGTGGACCGCCGCCCTGTTCATCGGCCAGTTCGTCTGCCCTCTCGCCCTCCTGGCCATCGGTGGGGCGGACTGTCGTCGGCGGTCGTACTTCTCGGCATCACGTCCCTCGTGATGATCATCGGGGTCGCCATCGCATTCCGCCGCCACCACAACAGCAGCAGCACGCCCGCCGCGGTGGGATGACTGAAACGCTCTGAAACGCGCAACAAAGGGCCCTCGGACCGTGGCTGAACACGGAGGCCACCCCGAGGGCCCTTGTTGTGCAACCTTTGACGCAGGCTCACCTCGAACGGCTTTGCGGCCGATCTAGCGAAAGCGGCACCGACGCCTGGAAACGGCTGTTGCTGACATCAGCTTGCACGCGTTGCTCGCCGCCGCGCGTCCTTGATCAGTTTTTGGTTGCGGGCCACGTGGGTGGGGCTGGGTGGGTGAGGATCGCGGTGAGGCTGTTGTGGTCCTCGGCGCATGCCGGGCAGCCTTCGAGGTGGGCGGCCATCCCGGGAACGGCGGTCTCGGCGTCGGCCCCGGCGATTTCGAGCTCGACGTATCGGTCGAGTTCGCTGAAGCAGGTATCGCACGACACCTCCGGTCGTCCGGGTCCCAGTAGTCGGCACAGCGCGTTGCGCACTGCTGGGTCCATCACCGCTCCTCCTTGCCGAGATGGGACCCGAACGAAAGCTCGCGGTGGGTGAGGTGCGCGCGCAGCTTCTGGCGGGCGTCGTGCAACGTCTTGTACAGCGCGCCGCGGGTGGTGCCCAGTCGCTCGGCGAGGACGTCGATGGGAACGCCGTTCAGCGCGAGCGCGATGAGGACGCGGCGTTGATGGGGGGTCAAGGCGGTCTCGATTCCCTCGCGCACCGCGGCCGACAGCGCGGCTCCCTCGGCGTGCTGCTCGGGAGAGGATCCCGTATCGGGGAGGCACGCCCATGAGTCGCGTTCCAGCGGGATCTCGCGCCCCTGCCACGCCCGGCTGCGCAGCTTCACACCGG
>JAUJPG010000004.1:0-8097 GCA_030447245.1 Chloroflexota bacterium
TGATTCCCACCGACCGGCGGGCTCTGAGGGTAGGATACCGGCGTCTGGACGTGAGTGCGTCCCGCGATCTCGAAGCTCTCGACGCCAGTTGGCGCAGGCGCGGTCCCCGCCGCGAAGGGCAGCTTTGGCGCCCAGAGGAACGCCACGAGCGCGAGCGCAGCGGCGGCGCCAAGCATGCCGGTAACGCGGCGCACCGGCGTAACCTTGCTCCACTTCCAAAAGGCCTGGATCGGGGTCCGGCCCAGGATGTAGAGCAGGTAAGCGGACGCCAAGACTGGCAGCGCAAGCAGGATTATCTGGGCAATCGCTGCGGCCATTCCCGTGGGATCTCCGTTGCTCCGCGCGTAGGAGAAGTCCCTTGACAGGAGGACGATCGAGTCCCAGGCAGCCGCCACGACGCTAGGGAGGTTCCTGAGCACAAGCGAGAAAACGAAGGCGAGCACAGGAATCGTGACGACGATGTACGTGGCAAACACCGCCTTTACCCAAGGCTTCAGGCGGGGCAGCTTGCCCCCCTTGAACCTCCGGATCGGCTGCACGCTCCTCACGAATGCGGTCATCTGTGAGAAGAAATCTGGGATGCCCGTCAGGTCAGCGAGCGCCCAGTAGCCGTCAAAGCGAACGAATACGAGACACTGATACAGGATATCCAGGTTGATCAACACAGGCACGACGAGGAGGAACTCCTGCCCCGTGACAAAGTAGAGGGCCATGATGCCGAGCGCGAAGATGAGATGGAAGTAGAAGCCACCTAGATCGGTTCGAACCCTAGCCCACCGCCCGAGCCGATAGCTGTCGGTAGTGTCGGTGTACATCACGGGATAGATCAGATACAATCCTGCTCCCATTCCCCGGGCACGGGCGCCTCCGTAGCGCAGAGCCGAGGCGTGGCCTAACTCGTGGAACACGCCCGACACGATCATCAGCGTGATCAAGACAGGGATCATCGCTGGAAACTTGAGGATATTGTTGACGCTGCTGCCTACGCCGTGTAGGAAGTACAACCACCCGTGGGCGATCGCAATTGCAGTCAACATCGTGATGAGGATGGGCGGCGCGTACAGGACTTGAAGCACCTGGGTGATGGGGTCAACAACGCGCGGGCCAACCGTCATCACGCGCAGGTTTACCTGCAGCGGCGACTGCCGTCGGGCCGCGCCTTGGGACACCACCGACCCGTCCCGCGTAGCGATGAGGCCTAGTGGGGCGAGCCTGGTTTGGACTAGAAATCGCACGTGGTCGGCAGTAACGATCGAGTCCGTCGCCTCCGTCACCCGCTCGGCTATCTCGTCAAGGGTGCGTTCACCGTTTGCCTGTTCCGCGACTCGGTAGAGGAGCTCCGTTAGCTGGATATACCGACTGTCCCGCTGGATCAGCCATTGCTGATCGACGAACCCACTCCCCTCCATCTCACCCGCAAGTTGGATGTTAGGCGCTAGCTGAGGACGCTGATCCAAGTCCGCCACAACAGCAAGCCTCCCCGGCTGCGTTTGACTGGTTGCCTGCTCAACGACCTGCTCGGGACCTGTATCTGGTTGAACCCTGATCATTACCTGTCCGATGACCGGAGAACAAAGATGGCGGGTCGGGCTGTGCCCGACCCGCCATCCAACTAGCCACCCTCGAGCAGCGGAGAAATTCCGTTGCTAGCGGTTCCCGCGGCCCTGGAACCTCTGCCGGAGGTCCGCAGCAGTGTCTTGATCCACCTCGGCGGTGCAACTGGCGCCGTCTGCACTCTGCGCCGCGAGAGCCAGCACCGCAGCGTTAACGTTACAGACATTCGCCGCGACACCGATAGGAACCTGGAGCACCGCACCAATCTGGTTACCCGAGGCAACATCGACCAAGGTCACGTTCACGAGCGCCAGCATCGTTCGATCAGGAAGCTCCAGGGCCGTCTGTGACTCGAGCTCCTCGAGGGTCAGCATCTTCTTCTCAGCCAGCATGATTTTCCTCCGTGAGGTACTGTCCTGCAGTACCGTTCTACGAAATCCGCTACGTGGTTCGGCGGTTCCCGCCGTCCCTGTCAAACCGCGTGTACGACGGAGTTCTCGCCTATTTGCCCTGACGATCGACTGCGATCCCCGGGCCCAAGGTCGCCGTCCAATCGATGCGGGCGAGCCTGCGAGTACTTCGTTGAAACGGTCGCCGAGTACTTGGCTGTGATTCCCTCCCGTATTCGGAGCGTCTGGTGACGCTCCGGAGTCCTCACGCGCGGCTCCGCGTTTACGCAGCTTCCGCTGTGCCGCTCGGCCAAAGTCTAGGCGAGCACCGGGCCATCTGGCGCTGCGACACCGCCGCTCCGAGAGTTAGTAGCACGCCCCTGGCCGCAACCTCCGGGTTAGCCCCAGTCAGGGCGTGCGCATCTGTCGGTTGGCGACCCCTCCCCGCACCTCGCGGCGACGGTACCCCTCGGACCGAGGGCGAATGCGAGAGCGTGCGACGTGTGAAAGTCGCTCGGCAACGCGTCCCTCTTCTGCCTTCACGTTGCCTTCCCCTCATGATCGTCCTCCCCCTGGTGGCGCATGCGTACCAAGGGGCATAGATCGGAGCTGCTCGTTGGCTCCTCCGTCGCCTGGGCAACTCCTCTGTATCTACCGTACCTCCTTTGATCCAAACGGGGGACCGACAAAATCCGTACAACATCGAACGGGATGCATAAGAAATCCAGAAGGGCCTGTTCTCAGTGCCTTCCCGCCGCCAGAGGAGGACCGGCTGGCGGGGAGGGGGTTGAGGTGCCATGTGCTTTGGATGCGGATGTGGCAGGGGACGCCGCTCCGCGACGTCGCGACCGCGCGGCCCCCGAAAGTTGGGGAGAGCCATCGCCCACCCGCCGAGAGCGCGGGCGCGGACGGCGCGGGCCAGGCGGGGCGGCGCCGCGATCTACCTCAGGCGCTCCCGCAGCCGGATCTCGGCCGGCGCGTTCCACACGGAGCCCTGGGGCGCGAACGGGATGCAAGGCGAGATGACCCGCGCCGCGATTCATACTCGCGGCGCAGGTACGGCTCAACTGCGTCGAAGTCTCGGTCGCGGTAGCGCTCATCGTGGCCGGCGTCGAAGCCCATCCGATAGTTCGGCTCGGACTCCTCGAACCGCGTCTGGCCCGACCGTCCGCGGCCCCGCGCATAATGCTCCTGGAAGCCGGCCCGCTCGCGGTTGTAATTCTCGTCGACGTTGACCCGCTCCTTGCGGACGGTGTCGCTGACGGTCTGGCGCTCGGTCGTCTGCTCCTTGTCGACCACGACCTCGCCGGTCACGTAGGCTTGCTTGTCGACGACGGCCCCCTCGCCACGGATCGGCACGCGGGTCGTGCCCTCGTCGAAGACGCCCTTGTCGCTCGGGTCGACGGGACGATCCTTGACGTCGCGCTGCTCGACGTGGGCCCCTTCGCGCCGCAGCTCGACCGGGACGTCTACCTTCACGGAGACGACCTCCTTGCGGACTTCGACCTCGCCGATCTGTCCCTGGCGCTTGTTGACGTCCAACCGCTCCTCGTGGACCGGGACGCGCGAGCCGCCCTCCGCCGCACCGGTTCGTGCCCCAGCCGCTTCGCCCTCGGTGAAGTACCGAGCGCCGCCCTAACCGACGTAGAGCCGGTTGCCCTCCATCCGCTCGAACGCGCTGGTCGGGATCCGTCGGCCCCCGACGTAAACGTCGTCGTCGTCGAAGCGCTCGACGGTCCCGTACTCGCGGTCGCCAGGCCCAAAGATCCGCATCCCCCGGCGCAGCTCGCCCTTGAGATCCATATCTGCTCCTCCCTTCAGCACAGCGCCAGGTGTCGATAGGCTAAGGAAATCCCGCGGGATCTCGAGTGACCATGCGAGATGCGCGCAGGATCCCGTGCGAACGCGTAAGGTATCCCTAAGATTTCCGCAAGCTCATCCCTTTCCGAGGTGAGCAAGCCTGAAGGCACCACCGATGCAGTCCAGTATTCGACCGAGAATTCCGTGCTTCTCCGTCATTCGTGCGAGCACCCGTCGAGCAGGATTCAAAAGTGGAGTCGCGGAATGACGGCTGCAACGCGAGCCCGAGGCAGCGAGGCTCCGGCGGTGGGGCCGCGTTGAGGTCAGTGACAACTGCCGATAACCCCTGGCACGTGGCATGCATCTGGATTGAGCTGCAGACGTGCGCCAGCGAGGGAAGTAGCGAGGCTCAGCGCGCTGTAGGGCGGACCGAGAGGTAATAACTACGATGAGCGTCGAATGCCCGCGCAAGAGCGTCCTGCTGGTCGAGGATGACCTCTGCGTGGCCACGATGCTCAGGGACCGGCTTGAGGCCAGGGGGTACTCCGTTGGCCACGCCATAAACGCGGCCGCAGCTGAGCTGATGCTCGGTGAGATCTGCCCTGACCTGATCATCCTCGACCTGATGCTCCCCGATACGAACGGCCTGGTGCTCTGCGCCGACTTCAAGGCCGGACGTGACGTGCCGATCATCATCTGCAGCGCCACCAAGCGCAGTGATGACCCGATCATTGGCTTCAAGCTGGGCGCCGATGACTTCATTGCCAAGCCGTTCTCTGTCGATGAGCTGCTGGCCCGCATGGAAGCAGCCTTGCGCCGCGGGCCGACGCGGGCTGCAAAGGCGTCACGGCATCCGCCAGGAGGCCAGCGAATCGGCGAGCTGGTCATCGATCAGGCCCGCTGCCAGGTAACGCTGGGGTGCGAGCTGCTCCACCTGACCCCGACCGAGTATCGACTCCTGTGCGCTCTCGCGAGCCGCCCCGACGAAGTGGTCTCGCGGGAAGAGTTGGCGAAGCGCGTCTGGGGCTATCATGACGTCAGCGTGGGGCTCTCGCTCGAGGTGCACATGCGCCGCTTGCGATCCAAGCTCAACGCGGGCGCCGTGACACCGCCGCCGCTCGTGACTCTGCGCGGGTTCGGCTACAAGATCGTCCAGGAGCCCCGAGCCGGCGCTGCGCCCTAGTTCGGGTGTGGGTTTGATCAGACCGGTGCCGCGGCCATCGTCGGCGTCAGCGGCAGACTGAGGATGAACGTAGCGCCGCGGCCTTCGGCGCTCTCGACCCAGATTCGGCCGCCGTGGGCGTGGACGATCCCCCTGGCGATGTGCAGGCCGAGACCGGCCCCCTTCGGCTCGACGCCGTCTCCGTTGTTCGATAGGCGGCGGTGTGGCTCGAAGATGACATCGAGGCCATCGGGTGGGATGCCCTGGCCCTCGTCACTGACGGCGAGCCGGGCCTGGTCACCCTCGACCCAGACGCGGACTCGGATCTCTCCGTCAGTCGTGTAGTTGATTGCGTTGACTAGCAGGTTTGAGAGTACCTGTGCGATGCGGTCACGGTCACACATAGTTGGGACCTTTTCCCGCGGCGCATCGAGGTGAAGCGTATGGCGCTCGATGCGTGCGCGAGCCAGGTCCACTTGCACACGGGCGATCTCGGCCAGATCGCACGAGACCGGCTGGATCTGAAATTGCCCGGCGGCCAGGTGCGCGGCGTCGGCGAGATCTTCGACGAGCCGGGCTATCCGACCCGTCTCCAAACGAATGACGTCGCGCGCACGTTCCTGGACATCCTGGGGCACTTTCGAGTGCCCCAGGATGTCGACATAGCCCCGGATCGCAGTGAGGGGTTGGCACAGGTCGTGGGCGATCATCGAAATGAACGTTTCGCGCTGATGCTGCGCCTCTCGGGCCTGTCGGTGGAGCCGCGCGTTGTCAATCGCCAGGGCACAGCGGCTGGCGATATCATCCGCGAGCATGACGTCGGCCGGCCCGTACCGGCGGTCCCGATCGGCCGCTACAAACGTGATCGCACCAAGCGTCTGCCCTCGGCCAACGATCGGCACGACGACCACTGAGGTGGCGCCGAATTTGCGGGCTGGCTCCTGCTGCTCGGCATCTCCGACGACGGACTCCGATGGTGCGTCGAGGGGCTCTGAGATGAGTCGCGCCTGCCCGGTCTTGAGTACCTCCGAAATGACCTGAGTGTTCGGGTCCAGCGCCTGGCCTCGTTGCAGGGTGTGCGCCGGGGCGTCCCTGGACTGGTCCATCGGAGCGTCGACCAGTCGGCGGTCAGATCCATCGTCCTGAATCAAATCGACGGTGCACCAGCCAGCGAAGACAGGTGCCGCGAGTCGGGCGACACTGGCCAGGGTCGTCTCGTAGTCCAGCGAGCCGGCAAGGAGTCTGCTCGCCTCGGCCAGGAACGCGGAGCGCCGCTCTGCCTTGGCGGCCTCGGCGTGTGCGATCTCCTCTCGATGGAAGAACTCGCGCAGCTCACGGGGACGATCCTGGAGGCACTCCTCCAACTCCTTAGCGTGCTGCTCCAGGGCGAGCTTCTGCTGCTCCACCTGACGGCTCATGCGACGCACCTCGATGGCATGGCCCAAAGAGGAGACGAAGTAGTCGCGATCGATCGGCTTCTGTACGTAATCGTGCGCGCCGCCACGCAAGGCCTGTGTCGCGAGGTCGTGCTCACCGTGTCCAGTGATGAGGACAGTGGGGGTGTCCGGCCGGAGCTTCCGCACCTCTGCGAGCAGCTCAAGTCCATCCATCCCTGGCATCTTGATGTCGGTGACGATGGCGTCGTAGTCCGTGGCGGCGATCCGTTCCAGCGCAGCGTGCGGGGAGTCACAAGTATCGACGGCAACCCCGTCCATTCGCAGCTCCAGGGCTCCGGACAGCGCCTGCAACAAGGTCGCGTCGTCATCGACGATGAGAACCTGAGAATCTCTCATTCGATGCCTCCGGCAGGTTCTTCGTCCGCGGCAAGCGGAAGCTCGATCAGGAAGGTGGCGCCCTCTCCGGGGCAGCTGTCTACGGAGATCGTGCCCTGATGGTCCTGAATAATGCCGTACGTGATGGACAGCCCCAACCCCGTGCCGGTCCCCACCTCCTTCGTGGTGAAGAACGGGTCGAAGATACGCTGCTCGAGCCCCGCCGGGATGCCGGGGCCGGTGTCGCGCACCGTTACTGCCACCCGATCGGATGCAACAGTGCAGGTGATGGCGATCGCCTTGTGGGTCGAGCCAGCGATAGCATCTCGCGCATTCGTCAGCAAGTTGATGAACACCTGCTCGAGTTGGATCGGGCTCCCAACGACCACCACCTCCTCCGGGCCGAGGTCGAGCTGCACCTCGATCTCGCGCAGCCGTAGCTGCTCCTGCACCAGCGTCAGCGCCCGCTCGATCACCTGCTTGAGGCGCACTCGCTCTCGACTCACCGCGGCTGCGCGCCCGAAGGTGCGCAGGTGCGAGATGATCTCGGCCCCTTTATTGACCTGCTGCACCGCATTGCGTAGATCGCCGAGGATGCGCTCCTTGTCTGCGTGGCCTAGTTCGACGAGGTCGATCACGTTGCCCAGGAACAGGCCGATGTTGTTCAGCGGGTTGTTGAGCTCATGGGCGATGCCAGTCGTTAGCTCGCCCAGCGTGGCAAGCTTGCCGGCTTGGACGAGCTGCTCCTGCTTCTGACGCAGCTCCTGTTCGCGGCGCTGCATCTCCTCGGTCGTGTCGCGCAGGTCACCCATGATATGGATCATGGCCTTGCGGCTATCCTCGAGGCGCACGTTGGAGAGGTGCGAATCCTGGAGGATGTGCAACAGAGCCCGCCGCGAATTGTCGAGCCGTTCGCCCTGCCGGGCCAGGCGCCTGCGGTCCTGCTCGTAGTCGCCCAGGATATGGAGCATGGCCTTGCGCTGATCGGACTGGCGCTTGTTGGCCTTGTTCATGTCGCCGATGATGTGAAGCGTCGCGCGACGGTGGTCCTGGCTTCTGCGCAGACGCAGCTCCGCCGCCTCGAGCTTCTCCCGTAGGTGCGCACAACACTCGCGGGGCCCGTCCGAGACCGTCCGGTCGGGCCGACCGTCTGCTCCTGTCGTGGGCGTCTGTGCGAACATCAGGCTCACCCTAGCTCTGCCCTGAGCCGGTCCACTTCCTTCTGGAGCTTCTCGACGTCTCTCTCCAGGGCGATCATCTTCAGCTCGCGGCCGACGACCACTTCCTCAAACTTTTCCAAATCCAGAATCTTCTCCTGCAGATCAGCCTTGGATTCCTCGAGATCGCGCACCACCTTCTCGTAAGCGCGCATGTCGCGGAGGATGCCGATCGCCCCGATGACATTGCCGTCCGGGTCGCG
>JAUJPG010000004.1:8197-92194 GCA_030447245.1 Chloroflexota bacterium
CCGAGCAGCTCGGAGACCGCGTCGTTGGCCTGGAGGATCTTGCCCTCAAGGTCCGCGACGAACACCGGGTCTGGTGCATTCTTGATGAGGCTCTCGGCGTACGCGCGAGCCTTGTCCAGCTCGCGCATGTCGCGGAGGATGCCGATCGCCCCGATGACATTGCCGTCCGGGTCGCGCAACGCAGAGGCGTTGAGAGTGGTCGGGATCACCTCGCCGCTGGCGCTGCGGGGGTTGAGGACCGCGTTGCGGGTGACGCCCCGTTCGACTACCTCACGCAGCGCGGCGGTGAACTCGCGCTTCTCCTCCGGACTGATGAAACGCGAGAGCGACTGCTCCAGGAGCTCGTCGGGGCGAAATCCGAGCAGCTCGGAGACCGCGTCGTTGGCCTGGAGGATCTTGCCCTCAAGGTCCGAGACGAACACCGGGTCTGGTGCATTCGCGATGATGATGTCGGCATCAAGCGAGGCATGCGGCTCGGGCGTCCCTCCCTTACTGTCATCAACCTTCGCTGGCGGCTGGAGAGTGTCAGTCATAAGCTTCCTCCTTCGAGGGGTGGGTTCGAGCAATCGTCTGGAAGGGCAAAGCCTTAGGACGTATAGCACATCCAACAGGGACCGGAGGCGGCAGGGTGACCAGCGCTCGACAGCCCTCAGCGAGGCGGAACGTGGGTCGCGGGCTCTTCAACAAGGCGCTCGCCGTCCTGATGGCTCCGCCGGCGAAGGGTCAGCACGGCAACCGTCTACGCGCGGTCATAGTCGCCGGGAAGATTCGTGGATGCGTGGGCCAGTGCCGAGGGCGAGTGCGACCGGCCTGATCCGGGCCGTTGCGTAGCAACGTGGGCGAGGGCCAGGGATCGGTCGGCCGACCAGAAACGGTCATGCCTGCGAATGCTACCCGTCCGAGGAAGTGGACGGAGGATGGGCATGCTCGAGCGAGTTGGCATCTCTCCGACGTACTTCTTGTCGGGCTTCAAATGGTCGACGTTTCTCTCGAAGGACGAGCGACCGTGGGACCCCGTTGCGGAAACTCAGCCCCGCGCGGGGGCAGCGATCGCCCGACCGTGGGCGGGCAACGGTTCGGGCTCCGCGGGCTTGCCGCCGTTCCGGGCATAGCCATGTCAATGGGGACCGCCAGCTCGAAGGCGCAGTGCCTCGGCCGGTCCGGCCGGCGCGGTAGCCAGACCCGCCGAGCAAGTGGCGGACACTACCGAACCGGAAGCCTAGGATGGCGCGAGTTTCTCGGCGGTGCTCGCGAGGATCGAGGACTCGCCCCCAGCTCAGGGCACCGTCTGACCGTTCATCCCCAATGTCGGTCAGCGCGGTGTCCTGAGCCCGAACCCTGATTTACTCGCCCACGCCTGGCGCTCGGCGCATCGAGATACCTTGCGCGTAGGTGCTGGCCACCTGCAGCATGCGCCGGGCGCTCATACGAGGGTAGACGTAGGCTCGGCTGTCGCGGGTGGTCGTTCAGAAGCGGCCGCCGTACCTCTGCCAGAACCGCTGCAACTGCTCTGCCAGCGCAGCAATCGCCTCGGACGAGATCCCCGACCCCTGGGGGTCGAACGGATCACGAGTGGACCTATCCGTCGTGCCATACAGGTACTCATACCACATGACGCCCGCGCCCGGAACGTGACATTGTCAAGGTAGATACGATTCACATTTGTTCCGTGTCCAAAGGCATCAATCATTCGGCAGAGACACCCCGGTGGCGACCGTGGCCCGGGTACCCCTCGTGGCGCGAATGCAGCCATGCCATCCGGGCGTCGGTCGCTGGTTGGTGGGCTTCAACAAGCGTGATGCGGCGACACCTGGCCGCCTGGGCCGGTACCGCGTCCGACGTGGTCAAGCCGATGCGGACTAGTTTCGGCGTGCGGCGTCCGGACGGGCCGCGACGTGCTTGGGTCCGAGTGTTTCGAGACTCGCCGGCGCCTCCGCGGCGGGGCGCTCAGCCACCGGAGCTTTCGTAGCCGAGGACTTGAGCGTCCCGCCTTTGGCTGCCGGGCCTGTGGCCCGGGCCGGGCGCATTGGCTGCAGTGGATGCTCCACGACGTCGCCGTCCACGTTCTCGCTGTAGGCCCAGACGAAGAAGATCACGGAGAAGACCGCCAGCAAGTAGACACCGCCGCCGACCCACATCAGCAATCCGCCGAGACGCTGGTCGTCGATCGGCGAAAGACCCCAGACCCGTGGTGCCTCTGAGTAGAACGGGTAGAGAACCGCATGGGTCTTTGTGACGAACACGCCGACCAGGAAACCGGAGAAGGTCTGGCCCCAGACGTACAACAGCTGGAGCGGATACGGCAGTCGCGGCAGTTCCGCAAGCGGGCTGAGCACCGGCCACCAGGTGATGACCGCGGTCGCGATGAACAGCAGATGCGTGGCAACGTGCAGCCCGTGGTCACGCGCGACCCGGTCGTAGAAGATTGGAAGGTGGTAGGCCAGGAACGGCACGTTGAACAGGAGCAGCGCAACCGGCGGCCGCGTGACGGTTCTTGCCGCGCGCAGGACCGCTGGTCGACGAACCAGCGGTTGTAAGAGCCACCCTGGCGTGCCGAGCAGAAGAAGAGGCGGCGCGAACAGCGTGAGCAGCATATGTTGGAGCATGTGCGCGCTGAACAGGTACGAGTCGCTCAAGTCGTGGAGCGGACCTTCCAGCGCGGTGAACAAGAGGGCCACGCCCGCGAAGAACCAGGCGACTTGCCGCCTGGCGACGGGAGGTCCAAGCCGATACCGCCGCCGTAATGGCCCGACACCGAGCAGGTAGACTCCGACAAGCAGGATCAGACCTGCCCGGAGCGTGCCATCGCCGTGCCAGGCTGTCCAGGAAAACTCCGGAAGAGAGGAAAGCTGTTGGTAGACCGCCATCGCCTCCCCCTCCAGACCTCCGCGTCCTACGGTATATCGCGAGAACCCGTGACGCCACGCGTCAGCCGCCCCAACCGCAGGGGCCGATTAGTTACCGCCGCCGTACGGAGTCTGCGTGAACAGCACCATGAGCGCGGCCACGATCGTCATGGCGATGACCAGTCCCGCGCCGAACAAGCCGTTTTACATCTTGTGATCGAACTTGAGGTGCATGAAGTAGCCGACCACGAGAACGAACTTGGCCAGCGACAGGACCAGCAGGATCGGCACGATGACTCCCGCGAGGGCGGGGATATAGTAGGTCGCAACCTCGACCGCCGTGATGACGGCCAGGATCACAGCGATGTTGATGTAGACCCGCGACGAGGGATGAGCTTGCTGGTGCGCGCGCTCGCTCGGCGCGGCGTGGCCCTCCTGGCCCGCTTCCCCGACCGGCATGCGCTCCCCGGCCCGCGGGACACCCCTCTGCTCGTCCTCGTGGTCGAGCATCCGCATTGGGTGCTCCTCACCCACGGAGGGCATCGTCGAGCTAGCGCTCGGTCGGACCGACGCCGCGGTTCCGGCCACGGCGAGATCGTCCGTTCCCAGCGTGCGCTCGGTCGTCGGTCGATCTTCGATCGGGCGATCGCCGGTAAATACCGATGGGGATCGTTCTGCCTCGGCGGCACGTGGCCGCTCTCCGACGGGTCCGGCCGGCGAAGCGGAAGCGACTGACTCGGCCTGGCTCTCGGCGGTCGAAGGCTCGGGCGTCGTGGCCCCGGACCCCTCCTCGGACGCGACCGCTGGCGGCTTGTCCTTGTATGGTCCGAGGCCCGCCTGGACCAGGTCATCCTCCTTCACGTAGAGGACCGCGCCGGCACGGTAGCCGGCGCCGAAGGTCTCAACTGCGCCGGTTTGGAGATTGATTAGCGGGACGTCAGCGGGCAGATCCGGAAAGTACCACTTGCCGTAGATCGGGATCTTGGCCTTCTTGAGCGTGGCGGTGTCCAGGTTGTTCGCGGACGCCCACTCGAAAGCCTTGAGGTCGAGAACCATCAGCGCCTCCGTCGCGCGACTACGGCAGTAGGTAGACCAGGGTGAAGATCACGATCCAGACGATGTCGACGAAGTGCCAGTACAACCCGGCGATTTCGACGTAGAGCGCTTGCTCGGCGTTGAGCCGCCCGAAGCGCGACGCCGCCGTCAAGTACAGCAGCCAGAGAACCCCAATTGCCACGTGGGTTCCGTGAAAGCCCGTCAGCACGAAGAACGACGATCCGAACAGGTTTGTGCTCAGCCCTAACCCTTCGTGGACGAAGTAGTTGAACTCGTAGAATTGGCCACCGAGGAACGACATCCCGAGCAGCGCCGTCGTAATCAGCCAGATCCGCAGGCGCCGCTGGTCGCCGGCCTGGATCGCCGCCAGCGCCAGCACCATCGTGAGGCTGCTCATGAGCAGGACGAAGGCGCTCACCGAGGTGTAGGGAATGTCGAACACCTCGCTCGGCAATGGCCCGCTGAGACTTCGTCCTCGGTACGCCATGTAGGTCCCGATCAAGGATCCGAAGAACATGCAGTCGGAACCGAGGAACAGCCACATCAACAGCTTGCGATGGTCCAGACCGGTCGTCGTGTGCATCGCATGTGCCGCCGGCGCGGCCCAGCGGCCATCCAACGCCGACGGGGCTCCATGATCACCGTGATCGGCATGGCCCGCGTCAGGCGCCAGTGTGGTGCTGGCAGGAGCGTCGTCTACCGTTGCCATCTCTTGCCCCGCCTCAGCCGGTTGGCTCGAGGCACCAGCCACCGATGCCGACCAGCAGATACACAAGCCCGACTACCGACAGCGGAATACCGTAGACGAGGCCGGCCGCCGCGAGCGTCAGACCGAGGGCGGTAATCATCGGGAAGAACGACGGATTGGGCAGGTGGATGTCACCGGTCGCGACCCGTTCCTCCACGCGCTCCTCGGTCGGGTGCTCCTCCTCGACCTCGGCAACCGCGACATTCTTACCCAGGATCGATATGCGGGCCGTGTCGTCCTCGGCTTCAACCGCCTGTGGGCGGCGCTTGAGCAGCCAGAAGGGATCTCGCGAGCGAACCGTCGGCTCGACCGCGAAGTTGTAGACCGGCGGCGGCGACGGGATGGTCCACTCGAGCGTCGCGCCGTCCCAGGGATCTTCACCGGCGACCTCGCCGTGCCGCAGTGAACGGATCGCGTTGTACAGGAATACCAGCGTTCCAACGGCCATCATAAAGGCGCCCACGGTGGCGATCATGTTCCACATACCCCAGCCCTGGTAGGCCGAGTAGGTCCAGGTCCGCCGCGCCATCCCATCCACCCCCAGGAAGTGCATCACGCCGAAGGTGGTGTTGAAGCCGACGAACCAGAGCCAGAAGTGCCAGCGCCCAAGTGTCTCATTGAGGAGCCGGCCGGTCATCTTGGGCCACCAGAAATACAGCCCGCTGAAGAGACCGAAGATGGCGCCACCAAACAGCACGTAGTGGAAGTGGGCGACGACGAAGTAGGAATCGTTGTGGTGCAGGTCGACCGGAACGACCGAGTGCATCACGCCGCTCAGCCCACCGATCGTAAACTGCGAGACCAGCGCGATCGAGAACATCGACGCGGTTGTGAAGCGGATCGACCCGCCCCACAGCGTCGCGATCCAGTTCAAGATCTTGACGCCGGTCGGGATGGCGATCAGCATCGTGCTGGCGGCGAAGAACGAGTTGGCGATCGGGCCGAGGCCGGTCGTGAACATGTGGTGCGCCCAGACGCCGAAGCCGATGAACCCAATCCCAACGGTCGCGTAGACGACGAACGGATAGCCGAACAGCGGCTTCCGCGCGAACACCGGCAGCACCTCCGACACGACGCCAAAGGCGGGCAAGATCAGGATGTACACCTCGGGGTGACCGAAGATCCAGAACAGATGCTGCCAGAGCAGCGGGTCACCGCCGGCCGGCGCGTAGTAGAAGGTCGTGCCGACCAGGCGATCGAAGGTCAGTAGGATCAGGGCGACGGTGATCGCCGGGAAGGCAAGCACGATCAGGAACGAGACGACAAACGTGTTCCAGGTGAACAGCGGCATCCGCATCAGCGACATGCCAGGACAGCGCATGTTGATGATCGTGACCAGGAAGTTGAAAGCTCCGGCCATCGAGGCGACCCCGAGCACTTGCAGCGTCAGCGCCCAGAAGTCGATCCTCGTGTCAGGCGAAAACTGGCGCGTGGTCAGCGGCGCGTAGCCGTACCACCCAGCATCCGGTAGGCCGTCGACGAACATGCTTGACATCAGGAAGATCGAGCCGAATAGGAACGTCCAGTAGCTGAACGCATTTAATCGTGGGAACGCCACATCCCTGGCGCCAATCTGTAGGGGCACGATGTAGTTGAACAGCGCCACGCTGAGCGGCATGACGACCAGGAAGATCATCGTCGTGCCGTGCATCGTAAAGAGCTCGTTGTAGACCTGTGGCGACACGAAGGTGTTGTCTGGACTCGAAAGCTGCATGCGGATCGCCAGCGCTTCGAGCCCGCCGATCAGGAAGAAGATGAACGCGGTCGTTCCGTACAAGAGTCCAATGCGCTTATGGTCGACGGTCGTCAACCAGCTCGTGAACCCGCGATAGGCGGGCGGCGTCTCGACGGCGGGGGCCGCGGCTGGCGGGCCCGCCGGGGCGGCAACGCCAGGCCGTGGAAGGGTAGTTACCATCTGTTGCGCCTCCGCTCTTTGCCAGCCGTCAATGTCCACCGATCAGCAGTCGAGGGGCTGATCGCCCAGGATAAGGTGTTCATCTTACTTCAAGCTGTGTAGGTACTCGACCAGGGCATCCACGTCCTGGGGACGCAGCAGCAGGTGGTCGCGGGTCGTCACGCCCCACTCCGCCGGCGGGTGGGCCATGTAGTTACCAGGCTTGACCTCGTCCGGGTCGCGAAGCCAGCGCGCCATGCCTTCCGTGTCGTTTCTCAAAATCCCGGCGGCGATCGTCGTGCGGCTGCCGACATGCGACAGGTCGGGGCCGTTGCGCGCCTGCGCGGCGGTCCCGGCAATCGCATGACAGGTGAGGCAACGCTGGGTGAACAATTGGGCGCCTTGCTCGGCCAGCTCGTTCGTTTGCTGGGCCGCGGCTGGCGACGGCTGCGCATTCCGAGCCACCCACGCGTCCCAGTCTGCCTGTTCGTAGGCAATAGCGTTCATCCGCATCATGGCGTGCTCGATGCCGCAATACTCGCCGCACTGGCCCCAGTATTGTCCCGCCTCCTGAGCGGTGAACCAGAGGGTGTTGACGTGCGCGGGCATCACGTCCTGCTTGCCCATCAACTGCGGGATCCAGTAGCTGTGGACCACGTCCCGCGAGGTCATCTGAAGCTCGACCGTCCGCCCGACGGGGATGACCAGCTCATTGGCGGTGACGATGCCCTGCTCAGGATAACGGTACTCCCACCACCACTGACGCCCAATCACCTCGATTGGCAGCGCGCCCTCAACTTGACGGCCCGACCCATCAACGGCCGGCGCGGACCCCTCCAGCGCGAAGACGCCCTGGATCGTCGGGACCGCGATCGCTAACAGCACCACGGCCGGGCCGATCGTCCAACCGATCTCCAACTTGGTGTTCCCGTGGGTCTGCTCCGGCAGTGGGTGGCCCTCACGATAGCGAAAGCGCCAGAGGATGTAGACGATAGCGGCCTGGATCACGATGAACACGATCGTGGCCAGGACGAAGATCAAAATGTACAGGTTGTTGATGATGTGGGCGGCGTCGGACTTCGGGAAGATCGTTGTCTGGGGTACTTCGGTGGGCGGCGCGGCTAGGCCGCAGCCTGCCGCGAGCATCGACATCAGGAGACTCAGTGCCAGCAACGTGCAGCGCCGCAACGCAGGGAGCCGCTTCGGCCGGCAGCTTCGCATGTCCGCGGATGCCTGAGGGGGTGGCATCCTGTACCTCCGAGGGGATGATCGCGGCTAACAACGAGCCGCCATCGCGCGTTGGGTCTAATGATGCGGGCGAGAAGCCTCTTCCTGGGCCACCCGCGGCGCCTTCCGCGACGCGATCGCCCCACCGAGAAGGAAGAGTCCAGCGACGACAGTCGCGATCGCGACTGGGATCAGCGCCGCGGCTTCCTCGCTCATCTGACCGTGGTGCGCCAGATCATCGGCAGCATAACGCACCGCCAGCAGCAGAGACCCGAAGCCGGCGACGACCACGGCGATCACGATCATCAGCACGAGCGGCGTCAGGGCGGCAAAAACGAGATTGCGAAGACTCATGGCCTGGGTTCTCGCGAGTGGATGCTCATGACTTCGGGATTGTGCCATGCGCGATGGCAGGATTCCAGTCTAGCTCGGGGTCGACCCGCCACTCGGCCCGGATCAGCTCGCGACGCTTGGCGCGGACGCGCCTCAGCCGGAACCAGAACATGGCCGGCACGATGAGCACCAATAGCGGGAGGAATGGCCAGTACCAGTTCATCCACCAGAGAAGCGCGGCCGAGCTCCAAGATGGCTGCATCCAGAAGATGATGAGTGACGTGATCAGCTTGAACCCGATGGCCATGCCCAGGAACGTCCAGAGCGCCGCGCGACCTTCGCGATCCATGCCGGCAGTGTACACCGGCGCGCGGCGGTGCGCGACCAGCGGCCGAGGTTCGCTGAGTCGGGACGTTTCGCTATCCTTACGAAAGAGGATCGCCTAGCCATGCGCGTGTCCACCACGGCCACCGACCATTCGGATGCGGTCCGTCGTCGCGTCCGCCACGTGCTTCACGGTCGGTTCGCGCTGATGAGCGCGGCCATCTGGACGCTTGGCACGCTGGTGCTGTTCGTGCTGTTGGCCGCCGGCAACCCGCGGCCGATCCCGATGGCGCTGGTGGCAATGCTTGTCCCGCTCGCACCTGCCGTCTTGCCGTGGCTGTTCTTCCGCCCGTTGCTGGACCATTTGACCGCGCGGGAGCTTCGGCACGACCGGGACGGTCCGGCCGCCCGGTGATGAGCGAGCGTAACGACGGCGGAACGAACGCCCTCGATCAGGCGCGGATCTGGGTCAAGGCCGGCGATGGCGGTAACGGCGCGCTCTCCTTCCGACGCGAGAAGTTCGTCCCACGCGGCGGTCCGGACGGCGGCGATGGCGGCCGCGGCGGAAGCGTCTACCTCCGGGCGGACGCATCGATCGGTACGCTGCTCGAGTTCTCCCACAAGCGGCACTTCAAGGCCGCCCGAGGTGGTCACGGTTCCGGAGGCAAGAAACACGGCAAGACCGGCGAGGACCTGCATATCCGGGTGCCGCCGGGCACGGTCGTCAGCACCGATGACGGCCGCGTAGTCGCCGACCTCCAGCGTCCGGGCGACGAGGTGATGGTTGGTCGTGCCGGCCGCGGGGGGTTGGGCAACGTCCATTTCGCGACCAGCACCAACCAGGCCCCGCGAGTCGCCCAAAAAGGAGAGCCAGGCGAAGAACGCTGGCTGCGGCTGGAGCTCAAGTCGATCGCGGACGTCGGCCTGGTCGGCCACCCGAACGCCGGCAAGTCGAGCCTGCTAGCAGCGCTCACCGCGGCGACTCCGAAAGTCGGCGACTACCCGTTCACCACGCTGAGCCCCAACCTGGGCGTCGCCGAACGAGAGGACCTGGCCTTCGTCGTGGCCGACATTCCCGGACTGATCGGCGGCGCGCACCTCGGCGTCGGCCTTGGCCACCAGTTCCTCCGCCACGTCGAGCGCGCTCGCGTCCTGGTCCACGTCGTCGACGCCTCCGCGCCCGATCCCGACGCCGCCTACCGCGAGGTCCGCGACGAGCTCCAGCTGTACAATCCGGCGCTGGCCGAGAAGCCCGAGCTGATCGCGCTGAACAAAGTGGACTTGCCGGCGGTCCGCGCCCGCGTCGGCGAGATCCTGGCCTCTATTGCCGTGGCCGGGCCGAACCGCCGCGCCATTGCCGTCTCGGCGCACACGCTGGCCGGCGTGCCGAAGCTCGTCGAGACCATCGTCGAGACCCTGACAGCGCTGCCACCACGGCCCGAGTCGCTCGCTCAGTCCATCAAGGTGTACCGCCTGCACGAGGCTCCCGACGAGGACGGGTTCGTGATCGACCGAGAGGGCGCCGATTTCCGTGTGCGCGGCAAGCGCGTCGAGCGCGTGGTCGCAATGACCGACCTGCAAAATCCGGATGCTGTTGAGATGCTTCAACGCACCTTGAAGAAGCTCGGTGTGTTTCAGGAGCTCGAAAAGGCCGGTATCCAGTCCGGCCACACCGTCCACATTGGCACCGCGGAGCTGGAGTGGGAATAGGCAGGGGTCCCCCCTCACCCGCTCATCCCCTCTGCCACACGCGCAGACCGACGCTTTGCAGAACGAGGGGGAACACCACGGAAGCAGAGCGACGATCCCCCCTGGAGGTGGTGGGGCGGAAAACATGGGCGTTGCGCGGAACAGGGGCGCTGCGCAGGATGCGCGGCCCGTGATCGGGGTGTTTGGCGGGACGTTCGACCCGCCGCACCTTGGCCACCTCGCCGCCGCTCAAGAAGCGTGCGATGTCGTCGGGCTCGAGCGTGTCCTCTTCGTGCCGACGGGGCGCAACCCGCTGAAGCGCCTCGCGCCGGTGTCCGCGGCCGAGCACCGTCTAGCCATGACCGCCCTCGCCATCCAGCAGAACTGCCACTTCGCGGTGAGCGATGCCGACCTGGGCAGGGACCGAGCCTCGTACACCGTCGATCTGCTCGCGCGACTCCGGGCCGAGCTCGAGGTCGTAGAGGAGCTGGCCTTCGTCGTCGGAATGGACGTGCTCCACGAGCTCCATCGCTGGCGACATCCGCGTCGCGTCCTCGAGTTGGCGCGGCTCATCGCCATCGCCCGCCCTGGACAGGGAGTGGTCGCGATGGACGAGCTGGAGGCAAGGCTGCCTGGCGCCGGGGCGCGCGTCACGATCGTCCATACCCCGGGCGTGGCGATCTCCTCGACCGAGCTGCGCGCCCGCTTCGCCGAAGGACGTTCGGTCCGCTATCTCGTGCCCGACGCGGTGATTGCCTACATCCACAAGCACGGGCTGTATCTCCAGTCTGCGGTTGCGGAACCGGACCCGTCGAGGCCATAGTGTAGACGCCGGCTCCATCCAGTGATCCAAGCTCCCGCGATCGGCGTACCCTCTCGACGCGTGCCCAGAAGCAGGTGGTCGTGCATAAGCTCCATCTGAGGGCATGCCCAACGACCCCCGACACTGAGCTGCAAGCCCAGGGCATGGTTGGCTGGAGGTCGCCGCGATCGCAAACGTGACGTTCTACGACAGACAAGTATTGCATGACGCCAAGCCAGGGCATGAATCTTGCAACGTCGCGGCAACCTAGCTCGAACTCACGCGATGAGTCGATCTCGCCCGAAAAGATCACCGAAGGGGGTGGCCGCCAGTACAGTCGGAACGCCGTCCGATCTCGGAACCCTTCTTTAGCAGCGAGCGGATGCGCTCAGAAAAGGATGCAGTAGTGAAGCGACCTCTCTCGATCGTCGGCACGCTTGCCGTTACCGCCGGACTGCTCGCGGGCACCGTGGTGGCGCCATTCGTCGGAGCCTCCAGCCACCGCGAAGCGCCCCTGATCTCCAACGATCCGGCCGCGGACACGACGGACATGTACGTCTTCCGCAGCCCCGACGCGCCCGACACAATTACCGCCATCATGAACGTCTACCCGTTCGGCAAGCCGGAGCAGGGCCCGAACTTTTACCTGTTCGACCCGAGTGTCCGATATTCGATGCACATTACGAATGACGGCGACGCAAGCGAAGAGGCGCGGCTGGACTTCCAGTTCCGCACCGAGATCCGAGGGATGTCGTCCGTGTACAACGACGGCCCGATCACCTCGCTCGACGACCCGAACTGGCTGACCCGCCAGTTCTACTCGGTTGACCTGGTGATGGGCGGCCAGACGACACGGCTCGGCGAGAACTTGCCGGTCCCGCCGGCCAATGTCGGCCCGAAGTCGACCCCGAACTATGAGCAGCTTGCAAACGCGGCGATCGTCAACATCCCGTCGATCCCCGGCGGCAAGGTCTTCGCCGGCCCCCGCGACGACCCGTTCTTCATCGACATCGGCGCGGCGTTCGACCTGTTGAACGTTCGGCGCCCACCCGGCAACCAGGGCGGCGGCGTCGACAACCTGGCCGGGTTCAATGTCCTGTCGATCGCGGTCCAGGTCCCGATCGCGGCCGTCGGGCGGCCCGAGTGCGACCTCAACGACCCGAGCGACATGGACTGCGTCGTCGGCATGTGGATCACCACCAGCCGCCAGGCCACCCGGGTCCTCCGTGGTGAGCAAACTCCGGAAAACACCGGTGATTTCGTCCAGGTCGCGCGCCAGAGCGCCGCGCTGGTGAACGAGTTGGTCGTCCCCACTGCGATGAAGGACGCCTTCAACGCCTCGAACCCGAATGACGACGCCCGCTTCCTGCCGCTGGTGCAGGACCCGATACCGGCCCAGCTTATCAACGCGGTGTTCGGCATCCCGGTCCCGCCGGCCCCGCGCGCGGACTTCGTGACGATCTTCCTGACTGGTATTCCGGGGCTGAACCAGCCGCCGGACGTCCAGCCGGCTGAGATCGCCCACCTCAACGTGGCCATCCCGGTCACGGCGCAGCCGAATCGGTTGGGTCTGCTCGGCAACGACATGCAGGGTTACCCGAACGGCCGCCGTCTCGCAGACGACGTGACGGACATCTCGCTGCGGGCCTCCGCGGGCGGGACGCCATTCACGCCGGAGTTCAACGGTGCGCCGAACAATCTGCTCGGCGACGGCGTTGACCAGAATGACCGGCCGTTCCTCAACACCTTCCCATACCTGGCGACGCCGCATCAGGGGTTTGACCACACCCACGACCGTGGGCAGGGTCAAGCGTCTGGCCCAGCCCCGGCGTCCAAGCCTACCGCGGCAGCTCCGGCGGGCCCCGCCCCGGCTTCCAAGCCGACAGCCGCCGCGCCACCAGCAGCGGCGGCCCAACCGGCCGCGCCACCAGCAGCGGCGGCCCAACCGGCCGCGCAGCCGCGCACCGGCACTTCGGGCGTGGCGGCGAGCGGTGGGATTTATACCGTGCAGCAGGGTGATACGCTGAGCTCGATTTCTGAAGCCGTGTACGGCACGCCGGACCGCGTCGAAGAAATCCGTTCCGCGAATCCTGAGATCAGCAACCCGGATGTGTTGCAGCCCGGCGTGGTCTTGACGCTGCCGGCGATGCCGGACAGTAGCGAAGAAGGCGCTCCGAGCGAGTAGTCATCCGTTTACACTGTGCGGAGTGGCTCGGGTGGGCGGGTCGTCGACGGGCGACCCGCTCACCCGATCTTTATGTTGAGGATACCACGTGAGTTTCCGACGTAGACTTGTTGGTCCGATCCTGGAGGGCCGGCGAAGAGTGCACCTCCGGGTGCAGACCTGCGCGGCTCTGCTAGCGCTGGTTGTCGTCGCGGAAACCGCTCTGCCCACCCTCGCGGCCGGCACCGACTACGACATTGCCGATGGGCACTACTACGAGCAGGGCACCGGCACCAAGGGCCGCGGATTCGTCGTCGTCGACGATGAGGCGGCGCCACTCTGGGGCGAGCTCCGTCGCCTTGGCGGCGTCCCTGCAATGGGTTATCCGATTTCGAGCCGATACGCATGCGACGGAGGGGTCTGTCAGGCTTTCCAGTACGCCGTGTTCAAGTGGGGGCCGACTGCCAAGAAGGAGGTCGAGCTGCTGCCGGTTTTCGACTGGCTGCACGCCGAAGGACACGACGCCTGGCTCGACGAAGTCTGGGAGGTTCCGCCGATGGAGCCTGCCGCGGCCGACACGAAGCGGTCAACGACGAACAAGGATCGCGTCGACGACCGCGATCCGGCAGCACTGCTTGAGGAAAATCCGGCGATCAAGTCGGCATACGCCAAGCTCGGCGGGGCCGCCCCGAGTATCTACGGCCTCCCGCGAGTGTACCGCGCCTCGGAGAAGCAGGCGGTGCTTCGGACTCAGCGCACGGCGCTAGTCCATTCAGCCAGCGCGCCGGATGGCGTTCGGCGCATTCCGGCCGGCGAAGTGTTCCGGGAGGCCGGCTACGTACCGATCGAGGCACTCGACCCAGTACGCGGGCCCCGACTCAGCAAGGCGCTGCCGCCAGTGCGGATCAGCATTCCGGATTTAAAGGTCGATGCTGACGTCATTGCCCTCGACATGGGCCCGGACGGCGTGCTGCCAACGCCGGACACTGGACGCGTCGTGGCCTGGTACAGCTATGGCGCGCGGCTGGGCGAGCCGGGCAACGCGGTGCTGGCCGGGCACGTCGATTGGGACCGTGAGCGGGGCGTGTTCTGGGCGCTGCGCGACGCGAAAGCTGGCCAGGTGATTTCCCTGCGTGACGCCAACGGCAAGACGTACGATTACAAGGTGCGGTGGGTGGAAGACTTTCCGGTCGATTCGATCGACGGCCTCGAGGCGCTACGACCCCAGCGGAAGGAGGCGCGGCTCACGCTGGTGACCTGCAGCGGCCGGTTCGACTTCGCGACGCGCTCCTACGAGAGTCGGCGGGTGGTCCGCGCCGCCCTGATCGGCGAGCGTCCGTGATCGCCCCGACGACGCGGACATTGCGGAACCGCCTGATCCTGGCCTTCGTCGGCCTCGGCCTGTTTGGCAGCGCTTTCCTGATCAGTTCGGCGGTCGCACGATCGCTCCAGACGTGGTCGACTCCGGAGGCAGCCGCGCCGGCTCGCAACGTTACCGCGGGTGGCGTGTCGGACACGGACCGCTCGATCGGTGCGCTCCAGGAGCGGCTACGTCAGAGACCCGACGATCAGGTGAGCCAGACCAACCTGGCGTTCCTCTACCTCCAGAAGGCCCGCGAGACCGGAGACCCGGGCTATTACGGCCGAGCGGATGGCTTGCTGCGGCAGGTAGTCACCCTGGCCCCGACTGACATCGATGCCTTGATCGGTATGGGCAGCCTCGCCCTCGCGCGGCACGACTTCCCAGGCGCGCTCGAGTGGGGCCAGAAGGCGATCGAGGCCGCTCCAGCCAGGGCAGCCGCGTATGGCGTGGTGGGCGACGCTCAGGTTGAGCTCGGCCGGTATGACGAAGCGGTTGGCACTATCCAGCGCATGGTGGATCTTCGACCGGATCAGGCGTCGTACGCCCGCGTGTCGTACCTGCGCGAGCTATATGGGGACCGAGCAGGTGCCATCGACGCGATGCAGCTCGCGGTCCAGTCTGGCCGTCCAGGGGCCGAGGGGACGGAATGGTCGCGCGTCCAGCTCGGTCACCTGTATTTCAACGGCGGCGACCTGGATCGGGCCGAGGCCACCTATCGAGAGGCGTTGGCATACTACCCGAACTATCTGCACGCCCATGGCGGGTTAGCCCGGGTGGCCGCCGCCCGCGGCGACTACGAGGGAGCGATTCGCCTGTACGGTCAGGCAGCCGACGTCAACCCGGTGCCCGAGCTGGTGATCCAGTTGGCCGACGTGTACAGCGCCGCCGGTCGGGCCGACGACGCTGCCCGTCAAGAGGCATTGGTCCGCGTGATCCAACAGCTCTACGCCGCCAATGGCGTCGACACCGACCTCGAGCTGGCCTTGTTCGACGCCGATCGCGATACGAACGTGGAGCAGGCTGTTGCGCGGCTACGCGAGCAGTGGGCCGTCCGCAAGAGCATCCACGTCGCCGATGCGTATGGCTGGGCGCTGTACAAGAGCGGCGACTGCGCCCAGGCGGACGTATATGCTCGTGAGGCGCTGCGCCTGGGCACCACGGATGCCTTGATCCTGTTCCACGCGGGCCGGATCGCGGACTGTGCCGGTGACGAGCCGCGCGGGCGCGAGCTGCTCACCGAAGCGCTTAGTCGCAACCCGCATTTCTCGATCCGCTACGCGCCCGTCGCGCGCCAGATCCTCCAGGGCGGGACACAGGCGAAGGCAGGCGGCTGAGGTGCGGCGCGTGACGTGGACCGGCCGCTCGATGCTGGCCGGCGCAATCCTGGCCTTGCTGATCGGCCTCGGCCTGCCTACAGTTGCGCGGTCACACCCGCTCGGCAACTTCACGGTCAACCTGTACAGTCGGATCGAGCCGGCCGGCGACGGCGTGCGGATCGTCTACGTCCTGGACATGGCCGAGATCCCAGCCTTCCAGGAGATCGGGGTCGTGGATGCCGACCGCGACGGTCAGACGAGCCGCGCCGAAGAGGAGCAGTACGCGACCCAGCGAAGCGAGGAGATCCGCCGCAACCTCCGCCTGGAGCTGAACGGCACGCCGGTGCCTCTCGGATTGATTGAGCGCCAGCTCAGCTTCCCACCAGGTCAGGGTGGCCTCGCAACGCTTCGGCTGGACGCGGTCTACTTCGCCCGCCTGCCGAGTGGCCCAGGGGCACCAGTGGACCTGACGTCCCGCGACGACAATTTCCCCGGGCGGATCGGCTGGCGCGAGATCGTGGCACGGCCGAGCGCGATCGGTACGGAGCTACTGGCTACCAGCGTGCCGGCAACCGACCAGAGCGACGAGCTTCGGAGCTACCCGGAAGATCTACTGAGCAGCCCGCTCGACGTCCGAAGTGCGCGCATCTCGTTTGTCCCCGGCGCGGCGCCAGCCGCCCCGCTTGCCGCGATCGGCATTCGGGCCTCCGACCGAACCCAGGACGCGTTCGCGGCGTTGGTCTCCCGCGAAGAGCTCACGCCCGGGCTGATCGTGTTCTACCTGCTCTCGGCGATGGTGCTTGGCGCGGGTCACGCGCTGTCACCGGGACACGGCAAGACGGTCGTGGCAGCCTATCTGGTCGGATCGCGCGGGACCGCTCGCCACGCGGTGTTTCTCGGCATCACGGTCACGGCGACCCACACGATCGGGGTCTACGCACTGGGGCTGGTCACGCTGTACTTGTCCCAGTACATCCTGCCGGAACGGCTCTACCCGATCCTGCAGGTGGTGTCCGGACTGCTCGTCGTCGGCATCGGGATCTGGCTCTTCATCGCTCGGCTGGCCGGTCTGCCGTGGTTCCCGCGCCAGCATGGCCGGACGGATGATCATGCCCACGGGCACCGGCACGGCGACGATCATGCCCACGGGCACCCACATGGCGACGGTCATGCCCACGGCCACGGGCATGACCATATCCAGGACGGCCACGCGGATCGTGGGCACCAACGGATGCCTGTTGCTGCGACCGCACCTGTACCGATCGCCGTGGGCATGACGGCGAGCGCAAGTCCCGCTCGTGCGCCGAGCGTGCCGCAAGCTATGCCGTCCACTGCGGTAGTCGCCTCCGCCTCGGGGCACGGGGGACCTCTCCATAGCCACGGAGGCGCGACGCACTCACACCTGCCGCCCGGAGCTGATGGGGAGCCGGTCACCTGGCGGAGCCTACTCGCGCTCGGAGTCTCGGGCGGTCTACTACCCTGCCCGTCGGCCCTGGTCGTCCTCCTGAGCGCTATTGCCTTGCAGCGGGTCGCGTTCGGCCTACTGCTAATCGTCGCCTTCAGTGTCGGCCTGGCATCCGTCCTGGTCGGCATCGGGCTGCTGCTGGTCTTCGCCGGGCGGTTCTTCAACCGCCTCAGCGTGGGAGGGGGCCTCGCCGTGCGCCTGGTCCCCGTCCTGAGCGCCCTGCTCGTGGTGGTCGCCGGGGTCGTGATCACGGCCCAGGCGCTACCCAGCCTGTAGCGGGTCAGGCACCGAGGGCGGGAGCGGTCGGCGTTGGCAGATGTCTAAAGAGGATGGCGGCTTCGCGGACGAGCTTGGCAGCCAGGGCGGCGGTGATGCCGGCCGGATCAACTCCGGGAAGAACTTCCATGACGTCCAGGCCGACCACGTTCATCTGGCGCAGGCTGTACAGGAAATCGAACAGCTCGCGCGACGTTGGACCGCCGGGCTCGGGGACGCCGGTCCCGGGCGCACCCGCCGGATCGAGAACGTCAATATCGATGCTCAAGTAGATTGGCCGATTGCGCAGCCAGGCATAGACGTCATCTGTCAAAGCCAGGGCCAGCTCGGGCGACCTCCAGGCGCACTCTAGCGAGCGTTGCCACTCGGCGCGGGTGCCGGAGCGGACGCCGAGCAAGATCAGGCAGTCATATCCCCACTCGTCGCCAAGGCGGGCGGCCCAGGTACCGTGGGCCAGACGCCGTCCGTCAAGCTCGTCAGCAAGATCGAGGTGGGCGTCCAGCGAGATGATCGCGGCATCGCGATAGCGTTGCTTCACGGCTCGAAAGGCGGCGAGGGTACCAGTGTGCTCGCCGCCGATCATGACCGGAACGCCGCGGCGCGCCAGGATCTGCTCGGTTGCCTGCTCGATCTCGGCGAGCGCCGCCTCGAGATCCAGGCCGGCAAAGTCGAGATCCCCAAGGTCAGCCAGGCCGCTGCCATTGGACTTGAGGTCGAACAAATCAACGTCCTGGATCGGGCTGTAGCTCTCGATGTTCTGGGAGGCAGCCCGGACGGCCGCGGGCCCGGCGGCCGTACCCGGGGCACCGGAAACGGTGTACTCGAGGGGCGCGCCGAACAGGAACAGCCGCGCCCCGCCATCGAGGTCGAGCGGGATGCTACCCCAGAAGGGGTCCGAGGTTGGCGGACGGAGCGGCATGGCGGCTCACCTCGAGACCTGCGGATAGCCATGGCGGCAGGGCAAAGGCGGCGCGGTGGACCTCGGGGGTGTACGCGCGTAGGCCACCGGGTGCGCGGCGGAGGGAGTGCTCGGATCGGGCCCGTTCGAGCCGACGGTCCAGCTCCATACAACACCCGGGTAGGACGGGACGGCGCCAAGATACGTCCGGGCGCTCGGGAAAACTCCGGCGATGCGCGCCGCGGCGTCGCGCAGCTCGCCAGCCATCAGCATGGGCGAGCCGGTCTGGATCGCCAGCATCCCATTCGGCGTCAGCAGCGCACGCGCCAGGCGGAAAAACTCTTCGGAGATCAGGCCCTCGGCCGGGCCAACTGGATCGGTCGAGTCGACGAGGATGACGTCGAACGGTGGGCGCTGCTCCTCCGCGAGGCCGCGAAGGTAACCCAGACCCTCGCCGATCACCAGCTCGGCCCGCGGATCGTCGAACGCTTCGCCTGCTAACTCGGGCAACCACTCGCGGCAGGCGCGGACCACGAGCTGGTCGATCTCAACCATTACGACGCGCTCGACGTCGTGCATCAGGGCATGGCGGAGGGCGCCGCCGTCACCGCCGCCGATGACGAGGACGTTGCGCGGGCCGGGATGGGCCAGAAGCGGGATGTGGACGAGCGGCTCGTGGTAGCAGAATTCGTCGCCGACGGTTGTCTGGAGCGCACCATCCAGGATGAGCGCCCGCCCAAACGGGACAGTGTCCAAGACCTCGATCTGCTGGAACTCGGAGCGCCCTGACCAGAGCTTCTCACGCAGCTCGAACTGCTGGCGAAAACCCGCCCGGAAGGGCTCAGCAAAATGCGGCTCAGGCGCGGTCATCTGGTCGCCGCCAGCCCGAGCGTCGGCGATGCCTCTCACGCGAACTCGATCTGGAGCATACGATCCCCCGCTGCGCCCGGGAAGACCTGCAGTGGACTCACAATGACACGCGCCGGGCGCCGGATGGCACCAGGCGCCGCGGCTCGTCGGCTCATACTGCGACGAGCCCGCGGTTCATCTCCATAATCTGGATGCGTTCCGGCGTGAAGTGCTCCTTGAGGACTGGAACGGCGTCGTCCGGGTTGCGCTCGTCCCCGCAGGTGAAGACGTCGACGGCGGCGTAGCCGAGTTCGGGCCAGGTGTGAATGACGACGTGAGATTCCGAGACGATCGCGACGCCGGTTACGCCGATCGGGCTGAACGGGTGAACCTTCAGGCTCAAGAGCGTCAGATCCAGCGCGTCGACGATATCCAGTAAGGCGCGCTCGACCACCTCGGGGGAGTTCAGGTTGCTGCACTCCCACAGCTCGAGCACCAGGTGGCGACCAACGCTCTTCATGACCCTACCTCCACCAGAGAACGACGGCCGCGACCGCGCAACCGACCCGCTCAACGCGGTGCTCGGCGACGTGGACCACGAGCCGCTCCAGCGGCAGACTGCGCCGCGCGAATCCCTCTTCCACCATCCCCCTCACGACCCGCCCCGTCTCCTTCCGAGACGTGCCGTGGTGCTCGAAGATCATTCCGTGGCTGTGCTTGCCCATGCCGATCCCGACGGACGCGCAGATCATCTCGCCCGCCGCATGGCTCTGGGCGGCGGAGTAGACCGCCGGCACGAGCGAACCGGGTCTTATGCTCGGCGGGTCCTGCAAGAAGACGGCACCCTCGGGAACGATGCTGCTCACCTTGATCAGGTTGAGATTGCCGATCCCAGCGGCGAGGAGGGCGTTGTCGAACGCATTCAGCTCGGTCGTGCCCTCGGCCGACCCGTCAGTGACCCACAGCACGTTCGGCGTCGGCCAGGCGCCCATCACGCCGTGCCCCCACGCCCGCGGCTTCGAGCCGCTCCGAGAAGCTCGCGCATGCCTGCCATCCTTCTGCCTGTCCTCACCCACCTTCTCTGCGACGCTTGCGCCACCTGCGTCCCGGCGCTGCGCCCGAATTCAGACCACGAAAAAGCACCACCCCAAGGCGGCCCCATTCGGACACCGCGTCCGAACAGCTCGGTGGTCAGCCGGCCCCAGCCAATGGTGCTGGTTATGTCACGCGCCCGCGCCATACTGCCGCGGGGCAACCAGAAGTATAACAAGTGGCGTGCCACACGCCCACTATCGGACGCGGCATCCAGCAGGCGTAGCGAACCCGCCTGGCCTCTGCGCTTCAGGGAAGAGGGCGAGCAGGCAGCTCGCCCTCCAACTCGGCCGTGCGGTCCGCGGCATCGAGCCGCTCGGTGGGCCCTGACCGGACAGCCAACCGTCGCGCGAACGTCAGGAAGCCAGTGTGGCCGACCATCTGGTGGGCGGGACGAACGGCCATGCCTTTAACGTGCCAGGGCCGATAGAGAACTTCGAGCGTCTCGATCATGCCGAATCCGCCGGCCGCTTCGAGCGCGGCGACGGTCTGCTGAACCTGGATGATCGAAGGGTTGTAGCAGGCGGCAATCCCGCCCATCCGGAGCGCTGAGAGAGCATGCGGGACGACCCGCCACGGCTCCGCCAGGTCGAGGACAATGCGGTCGAAATCGCCATCTTGAATGCCGTCGTAGATGTCACATTCGCGGATGAGGAGGTTGGCCGGTGGTTCGCCCCAGTTGCGGATGTTCTCCAGGGCCGGCGCGATGAAGTCACGACGCGACTCGTACACGACGACCTGGCCTGTTGGGCCGACGGCGCGCAGCAGCGCCAGGGTGAGCGCTCCGGAGCCCAGGCCGGACTCCAGGACGGTCGCGCCAGGGTACATGTCGGCCCAGACCAGGATGATGCCGACGTCCTTGGGGTACACGATGGCGGTCGAGCGCGGCATCTCGAGGGCATAGTCCGCGAGGCGCGGGCGGATCGCGGTGAACACGGCACCGGTCTGGGTGCGCAGACTGATGCCCTCCTCGGCACCGATCAGGCGGTCATGTTCGAGGAAGCCCTTGTGCGAATGGAAGCGCTCGCCGGGCCGCAGCCGGACCACACGGCGATTGCCGGCGCGGTCCAGCAAGAGAATGGTGTCACCCTCCGAGAACGGCCGCGCTGCCACGGCGGGAGCGTACCACTCGCCTCGTAGACCGAGCCAAGCGTGTCATGACGCGGCACTTCAAGACCGAGCTCGAACCAGGGCGCTGATATACTTGGACGCGGAAAGACGCGGGTGTTCCCGCGACGAGGACATCGGCATGGGCAAGTTCCACATCTGGACGATTGGGTGCCAGATGAACACGTCGGATGCGCGGCGGCTCAGTCAGGAGCTCGAGGGCTACGGCTTCGAGGAAACTGATGCGCGCGGCTCGGCCGACTTGCTGGTCCTGTACTCGTGCATGGTACGCCAGCACGCGGAGGACAAAGTGCGGACGCAGCTCGGCGAGCTGCGCAAGCTGAAGCAGGAGAAGCCGTCGACGCGTATCGCCGTGGCCGGCTGCGTTGGCGACGTCGACGAGTGGCAACAGAAGTACCCATTCGTCGACTTCTTCCTGGAACCCGGTCGGGACCTGACCGTCCGCGCGCGGCTGGCCGACCTGATCGAGCTGGACCAGTACTACCGCGTCGAGCCGGCCGACGCTGCTCGGGCACCACGAGTCTCCGAGGGCATCACGATTCACCAGGGCTGCAACCGCAACTGCACCTTCTGCATCGTGCCGTCGACGCGCGGCCGAGAGCGCTCGCGGGAGCCCGAGGACATCCTCGCCGAAGTCCGCGCGCTGGTTGGGCGCGGAACGCGCGAGGTGGTCTTGCTGAGTCAGATCGTCGAGCGGTACGGACGTGACCTCCGGCCGCGCGTCACGCTCGCCGAGCTGTTGGCACGCCTGAACGAGGAGGTGGAAGGCCTCGAACGGGTACGCTTCTTGACATCCTATCCGGGCGACTTCCACAAAGATCTCATCGAAGCCGTCGCAACGCTGCCGAAGGTCTGCGAGTGGATCAACCTGCCGCTTCAATCGGGTGACGACGAAGTGCTGCGGCAGATGCACCGCGGCTATAGCGTCGGCTTTTACAAGGACCTGGTGGCCAGGATTCGCGAGCGGATGCCGAGCATCGGCATGGCGACCGACATCATCGTCGGCTTTCCGGGCGAGACCGAGGCCCAGTTTGACAACACGCTGAAGGCGCTGGCCGAGATCCGCTTCGACGTCGTCCACGTGGCGGCCTACTCGCCGCGGCCCGGCACACCCGCGGCAGGATCATCCGATCAACTGCCGCTGGACGAGAAGAAGCGGCGGCTCCGCGCGATCGAGGCCCTCCAGAAGGAGGTGGCCGCGTCCAGGAACGCGCCGCTGCTCGGTGAGACCGTCGAGGTGCTGATCGAAGGCGAGGCGAAAGGCAAGTGGTACGGCCGCACCCGGACCAACAAGCTCGTCCACATCGCCTCGGACGAGCCGCTCGCAGGCCGCCTGGTGGACGCGCGGATCACCCAGACCGGCCCATGGTCCCTCCAGGGTGAGTTGTTGTCGCCAGCCTCGGCCGAGCATGCCGACGGGGTAATGGCCGCGGCGGCTGTCTAGGGCCGAGGAGCCTTGGTCGGTACGAGGCACGCCTGACCCTTACGAAGTTGTGCGGCGCAGCTTGGCCAGCAGCACCCGCCCGAGCAGCGGGCCCCCAGCGCGTGAAAGCAGCCGATCGGCGCGAGGGGCGACGGACAGACTGACCAACGGACCAAGAGGCGGCCACGCACCGATGTAGCCGACCGCTTCCACTGACAGGCCGGCCGGCGCGAAGTGCGCGGCGATGCCGCGCCGACCGAAATGGTACTGGGCCTGGTCTGGGTCACGGAAGCGGCGGTACCACCGGAGCGTGGTCAGCGGGGCGCCCAGCCAATGGTACAGGCTGGGGTTGGCGAAGTCGACGACCGCCACGCCAGCTGGACGGAGCACGCGGGCCAACTCGCGCTCGACACCGTCATACGAGCCTGCGCTGGCGTAGCCGAAGCTCACGACCGCGTCGAACGTCTGGTCGGCGAACGGAAGCTCGTAGACACTGGCGCGGACGAGGCGAGGGGAACGCTCCACCGCCAGTCCGCGGAAGCCCGCCGAGCGGAGGCGCACGCGAAATCTCGCGAGGGCGATGCCCGAAAGGTCGAGGGCCACCATGGCCAGGCGGGAGTCGGCGGCAAGCGCCAAGCTGAGCTCCCCATCGCCGCAGCCGAGGTCGAGGACGCGTAGCACGCCAACCGGGGGGAGACGAGCGAGGTCGGGGGCGAGGAGGGCGAGTGCAGTCTCGGCAGTGCGCCGAACTGTGAGCGCCCGCCCACGGGCAGCCGAGGGAACATCCCAGAACCGGTCCCACCAGCCGGCCGACTTGCGCGCTGGCGGGGCTGTCGGCGTCGTCATGGCCAGCCGTCAGTGGTCAGCACTATCGTGACCGGTCCGTGGTTGGTGAGCTCGACGTCCATCATGGCTCCGAAACGCCCGGTCCCGACGGTCAGCCCCCGCTCGCGGAGTAGCTCGGCCACCCGTTCGACGAGTGGCTCGGCGAGGTCCGGCGGCGCAGCGCCGGAGAAGCCCGGTCGGCGCCCACGCGAAACGTCCGCGTACAGAGTGAACTGAGAGACAAGTAGCACGTCAGCCCCGACATCGACGGCCGACAGGTTCATCTTCCCCGCTTCGTCCTCGAAGACGCGAAGCAAGGCGATCTTGTCGACGAGTCGGTCAGCGGCCGCCTCATCGTCGCGCGGGCCGATCCCTAGCAGAATGAGCCAGCCCAAGCCGATCGCGCTGACGACTTCCCCACCCACCGTGACCCGAGCTCGACTGACCCGTTGGCAGACCGCCCTCATGACTACCCTGCCCAGTCCATTGGCTCGAACTGATTGGACATGATGCTCACGATGGACTCGCCCCAGGAAATCTACTTGAAGATGTCACCTCCCGGTCAGAAGTCGTGGCCCGTGGAGGAGTGGCACTTGCGAGGGCCCCTCGGCCAGCGGGCGGCGTTGAACAGGTGCTCAACCACCGAGGCCCATGCACGGCCATGCCGCGATCCACGTCGCTTTCGCGGCCACCTGGACATCTTGGGCGGGCTCCACCGACCAGGTACGCTGGAACTTGATCATCCGCTACGCCACTGACGCTCGATCTGCTCGTCGGCGGCGCGCCGCGGCCCGCGCGTGGCGAGCGCGATCTCGTCCAGCGGGAACTTCGGCGAGCGGTTCGCATAAAGCAGGCCGTTGGTTTCCTGATACGTGTCGGCGAACTGGGTGTAGCAGAACCCCGCCAGCAGCGGCAGCGAGCGCACCGCCTCCAGCAGCCGGCGATACCGCTCGGCCAGCGCTTCGGCGCTATCGCTCGCCGAGTATCCCCACGTCGCGTCGGGAGCGTTGGAGAACGCGATGCCGCCGAACTCTGTCAGCATGATTGGCTGGCCCGCGTGCGGGTGACCCTCGAGCGTCAGCAACCGGCCGCCCAGCCGCTCGCGGGTGAACAAGGGGGGCATGGCCTCGCCCGTCTCATAGCGGCGCGCGATCCGCTCCGGGTCCTCGTCGTAGTCGTGGATACCGATGATGTCGGTGGCGACGCTCTCCCAACCGTCGTTGCCGATCACCGGACGATGGGGGTCCAGCGTCTTCGTCAGGTGGTACAACGCCTGGACGTAGTGGCGCTGAGCCGCGATGGCCGGCAGGTCGGGAACGCCCCAGGACTCGTTGAAGGTGACCCACGCCACGATGCAGGGATGGCTTCGGTCTCGGGCGATCACCTCCATCCACTCGCGGGTCACGCGCTCGACCGAGCGCGTGGTGAAGCGGTAGGCGCTCGGCAGCTCCTCCCAGACCAGCAGCCCGAGCGTGTCGGCCCAGTAGAGGTAGCGCGGATCCTCGATCTTCTGGTGCTTGCGGGCCCCGTTGAACCCCATCGCCTTGGCCAGCTCCACGTCCCGCCGCAGGGCCGCGTCATCCGGCGGGGTCAGGCCACTCTCCAGCCAGTAGCCCTGGTCCAGTACCAGGCGCAGTGGGTAGGCCCGCCCGTTGAGCAGGAACCGATCGCCCTGAACCCCGACCGATCGCAGGGCTGTGTAGCTCTTGACGGCGTCGATCAGCGTGCCGTGCTCGTCGCGCAGCTCGAGCCGGGCCCGGATCAGGGTCGGGCAGGACGGGCTCCAGAGCAGGTCTGAGCGATAGTCGTCGATGCCAGGATCGGATAGCGCGATCCGCCGGTGGACCTCGCCGGCGACCACGGCGTAGGTGTCATCGACGAGCAGCCGACCCCGGAGGCGCAACGTGACGTTCAACCGCAGTTCATCGCGACGCGCGCCGTCGAGGAGCACCTCCAGGCCGATCTCCCAGCGCTCGAGGTTGGGAGTCCAGCTCAGGGTCCCGATTCGGGTCGCGGACACGCGCTCCAGCCAGACGGTCTGCCAGATCCCGGTCGTCCGCGGGTACCACATCGAGTGCGGCTCCGGCAGCCAGTCCTGCTTGCCGCGAGGCTTGGCGAGGTCCTGCGAGTCGTCCTCGGCGCGCACGACGACTGTCTGTGGCCCGGGGCCCAGCAGGTCGGTCACGTCGGCCTCGAAGGGGGTGTAGCCGCCCTCGTGCCGCGCGGCAACCACGCCGTTGACCCACACGGTCGCGGCGTAGTCGACCGCGCCGAAGTGCAGGATCAGTCGCTCCCCGCGCTCAAGCACGGGCGCGTCGAAGCTGCGCCTATACCAGCACGCTCGGTAGAGCCCCGTGTCCCGGATCCCGCTCGCGGGGGCCTCTGGGGAGAACGGCACCACAATCGTCGCATTCCAGGCGACCTTGTCGGGGGTAGCCCAGCGGGCGTCACCGTCGAGCGCGAACTCCCACTGTCCATTCAGCGAGACCCACTCGGCGCGTTCGAGCTGCGGGCGAGGGTAGGCGGTCTCCAGGGTCATACGAGCGTCCTTCACGTTGAAGAGCTGCACGGCGGAAGCCGCGACTTTCACCATCGCCACCCGCCTGCGGGGCACCATTGTCCGCGGCGGGGTGGCGCTCTTACAAGGTCAACGAGCGTCGTGGAGTCCGGATCTGCACCCCAGCGGCAAGGCCGGCGAAGGGCCGAAAACCCGCCCGCGACCGACCCCGTGGTCATCGACGAAGCGAACATGCTCGAAGTCCTGAACTCCAACCAGCTCACCAGCCCTATCCAACCTGGCTCGCACCTGCTGAAGGTGGGCGACCCGGACTAGCTCTCGCGCGTTGGCACCGGTAAACTCCTGGCCGACCTGCTCCGAATATGAGCGCATCCCCGTCAAGCGCCTGGAACACAGCTTCCAGCGGAGTGATGGGTGCGGCATCGCCCAGAGTGCCCGATAGATCAGCGCCGGCGAGTTGCCGCGCGTCGGCGAAGACGTCCGCGACTGTCTCCTTGCTGTCGGCCCACGAGCCAGCCTCGGGCTCGTCATCCTCGGGGGCCGACACCAAACCGTGACGCTCCAGCCCACGTTGATTCCTCAGATAGTCGCCTTGGACGGATACACGGGCACGGCCCACGCGCTGGCGGACGGCGCGCATCGGTAGGCGGCCGGTCCGAGCACGTCCGAGGATCTCCCGTCCGCCGAGTCATGCCGCCAGGCACCGCCCACCGCGCCCTCAGCGTCAACACGTCGACGGCGCGAACCTGGATGCGTTCTAGACACAACAGAGCGGCGATACTGCTCCGATGGGCCGACCAGGACGCGGTCGCGAGCCGATAGCATGGGACCGCTACGCCGCTCCCACGACCGGGCGGGTGGCGAACGGCCGTGGAGGGTTGACCGTGAAGAAGCGTGTCGCCGGTCCGCTCGAAGCCATCACCGCGCACCAAGCCGCACTCCCGCAGGGAGGAGATATGGCCTACGGCGTCGCCTTCCTCTGCGCGGTGATGGCGGTGCGGGATGCCTGGCTGCGTCACGGTGCGCGGGTGGCCGTTGAGGACCTGGTCGGGCGTGCCCTGCGTGACGGAATGCGCCGCGCGACCGACGGGTCTACCTGGCGGCGTGCGCCCCGCGAAGCTCAGCCACGGCGGCCGTGGCCCCGTCTCGATCGAGAGGATCGGGACAGGGGACAGGGCGGCCGCCCAGGATGTCGCCGTCGATGCCCCGGGCGAGAACGCCCCGTCGCGGATGCATGAAGCAGGAGCCGTTCGACGGGCCGAAGACGGCGATGCCGCCTTGCGGGCCGTCGTCAGCGAGGTTGCCGAGCCGTGTGCGCGTCAGCGCCTCGCACGCGCTTCCCTAAAAGTTGTCGTTGTCGTCATCGTTGTCGTTGTCGCCCCCGTTGTCGCCGTGGTCCTCATTGTCGCCGTGGTTGTCGTTGTCACCGCCACCACCGCCGCCATTGCCAACTCCTCGGCGCCTCGTACGCACCGATGTCGCAGATCGCCATCGCGTTGCCGTCGCCGTCGATCGGCCGGGAGACGGCGCGCTGGTGGACCGACTCGAAGATGACCGGGTCGCAGGCGTCGATCGCCACGCTGCCGGCAGCAGCGCGTGGGTCTGGGTCAGCCCGCCGTTGCTCGCGAGCGGGCCGAGCTTCGGGTCGCCACTCGACACGTCGCCGGTCGCGCTCAGACCGCAGGACGCGTCGGTCGAGAGGTTGTGGCCGCCCTACTGGTAGCCCGAGATGGCCTCGATGAAGCAGTCGGTCGGGATGCCGCGCCATGCCGTTGGCGAAGATGGTGTTGCGGGGCACCGAGGTGCCCTGGAGAGCCGCGAGGTTGCCGCCGCGCGTGTCCTCGACGTGGCGGCCAGGGTGGCGTTAGAGAGCACTAGTGGGTCAGTTCTCGCGAGGGTTGCCAAACGGGTGTGTGCCTGGCATGCTCTGGCGTCCGTTCGGTCGAGCGAGCGGACGGAGGTCAGCCATGGCACGTCCCCAGAAGGCGCGGCTCCGGCCCCTGGCCGAGACCGAGCGGACCGCCCTCGACCAGATCACCCGCGCGGGCAGCGAGCGCGCCGACCGCGTTGCGCGGGCCAAGGCCGTGCTGGCGGTGGCCGCGGCCGATCTTTCACCGCGGCGGCGCAGGCCGCCGGGCGCGTCGGTCGGGCGACGCGGTGGCCCAACTGGTCGCCCGCTTCAATACGGAAGGGCCGACGGCGCTGGAGCCGCGCCAGGGCGGTGGCCGCGGCGGTGTACGACGCGCCACCCGCGACCGCATCCTGCAGGGTTACCGGCATACGCCGACCGGGAGCGGGACGGCACCGCCACCTGGTCGCTGACCACGGTGCAGCGGGCGCTCCGCGCGGCGCCGGACGGGCTGCCCCGGGTGAGCACCAAGACCATTCTGTATACCCTCTGGGATGCTGGGTATACCTGGCAGCAGAGTCGCACGTGGTGCCAGACGGGACCGGTCGTACGTCAAGCGGAAGGCGGGACCGGTCACGGTCACCGACGCCGACGCCACCCCAAAGAGCTGATCGAGCGGGCGTACGCGCTCGGGGAGCAGGGCGGGGTGGCGGTCTGGTGCCAGGATGAAGCTGGCCCCTACCAGGCCATCCACAGCCCGGTCCGTCCTGGCAGCCGCTGTGGGGCAGCCCACCGCCCGGCCGCACGCGTACATCCGCGGGGGCACGGGCCAAGCGAAGGACGCTGTTCCGGCCCGCCACGGGCGAGTGCGCGCGAGCCCGCGGCGACGGCCCCAACGCCGTGCTCCATCCCTGGCTCAAGGCGGGAGCTGGTGGCGATCCTGGCGGCCCTGCCGGGCGGACGCGGCCGCGGCGGAGGCCACGCGGGCTTGCTGGGAGGCCTGGCAGGCAGGCTTGCGCGAGCGCTTCACCTTGCCGGCCGACCTGCCGCCCCTGCGAGCGTTGCTCATCTGGGACAACCTGACCGCCACAAGAGCGAGGACCTGGTGCTCTGGCTGTGCGCCCACGGGTGATGCCCTTGTACACGCGCTAGGCGGCTCCTGGCCGAACATGGCCGAGTCCGTCCAGGCGCATCCTCGTCCGGGCGCGCCCTGGATGGCCACCACCCCGAAACTGCCCAGCAGGTCATGGACCGCTGGCCGCCACCGTCCGGGGGCTGGAACGCGGCCCCAACCCCGTTCGTCTGGGGCGGCCACCGTCGGCAGCGCCGCTGGCGGGCCCGCCGCCGGCGGCCGCTCGCGTCGAGCCGCACGGCCTCGGCGGCTCCGCGGCACTCACCCGTCGCCCACTCCCTCGTCGCCGCTCAACGTATGAACGGCTCTGCGCATGAGAACTGACCCACCTAGCGTGCGCCATTGCCCTCGTGGAGGACGCCGTGGCCATACCCGCCCCCAATCCTGCTGCTGAAGACCGCGCGGTTGGTGCTGACCGTCACGTTGGTGAGCGTGGCGACGCCGTCGGCGACGTTGAGGATCCCGCCGCCGTTCCGGGGCCTGGTTGTTGGCGAGCGTGGCGCGATACAGGGCGAGGTTGCCGAGGTTCTCGATGCCCCCGCCGCTCCCGACGTTGGTGAGCGCCTCGTTGTCCCTGACGGTGACGTCGCTCAGCGACGCGAGGGCTCCACCCGCGGTTCGTCATCCCGCCGCCCCAGGCGCCGTCGATGACGACGCGGTTGCCTGAGGACGACGTTCGACAGGTTGACCGTTCCGTGGCTGTGGATGCCCGCCGTGGGCGTAGCCGACGAAGCCGAAGCCGGGCCTTGCCATTCGTGACCGTCGCCTCCCTGATCTCGAGGGTCGCGCCCGTATTGACGTCGAAGACGCGGTCGCCGGGTCACGTCGCCGTTCCCGTCGATGATCGTCTGGGTCCAGCGGCCCCCTCGATGCTGGATGCTGGAGCCGGCGATGACGTCGAGGTCGCCCTTCGCGGCGTTGTTGTCGACATCGGCCCGCCGCCGTCGGCGCCGCCGATCCCGAGCAGGTACGTCCCGGCTGGCAGGATGATGACGTCCCGGGCCCGCCAAGGCGTTGGCCTCGATGATCGCGCCCCGCAGCGAGCAGTTGCCGGGGACATAGAGCAGGTTGTCAGTGGTGGTCGTCACGGTGAAATCGACCGCGTGGGCGGCCCGGGTCGACGTTGCCGTCCCGCCGATCGTCAGGGTAACGATGATCGCCAGCGCGGCGGATGTACCTCGCTCGCCTATCTCAGCCTCCCATCCGGTCGCTCGCGCTGCGCGAGCCTACCTGTTCGGGATCACCTAGGTGAACATCGGCCTGATGTCTGAGATCTAGACGTGCAGGCGACGTGGTTCTCGTTCATCTCCTCTCCGTCGACGACCGCGACCAGCCGCGTGGCCGCCAGCCGACTCCATCGGATACCCTCGTCATGCAACCCCCTTCACGAGCTGAACGACGGCGCCCGCCGCGATTCGGCGCGCACGGCTCACCAACCTGCGACCAGTCTACCGCGTCATGCCCCCCGGCCCCCATGGAAGTACGGGGTTTCCGGGGTTTCAGTACGGGCTTTTCGCCCTACTGGATCGTGGACTGGTGCCAGCAGCACGTCGAGGTGTACCGCTGCGGGGAGGCCCCACAGGGAGGGTCAGCCCCGTGGTAGTCACCGGGCGGGGGGGTGCCGCTCGTGGCAACGCTCGCGGGCGAGGAGGTGCTGACGACGCCGCTCCTGCCCCATTTCGCCTGCCCCTGCCGAGCCTCTGGGCGCCATCGTCCCGACCGCGAGCCGATCGCCCCCAGGGCTCGACGTCCGCCATGGTCGGGCCGCGGTCGTCGATGGGGAGCGCCCCGCGAGGGCCCGGGCCTCGCTCGACGGCCGCGCGCGGTCGTCCCCGCCGCCGTCAGCGGAGGCGCAGCCGCTCCACGCCCTGGGCCGGTGGCCGCGTAGAGGTACCGCCCGTCGATCCTCAGCGCCAGGTCGGAGATCAGGCTCAGGTCCTGGTGCCCCAAGTCGGTCCAGGTGGCCCCGCCGTCGAGGCTGGCCTTCACCCCGCTGCCGATCGGGGTCTCGCCTACACCGCCGCCGCGCTCGTAGCCGTTGAGGCCGACGTCCCGCTGGCAGGGTGTACGCCAGGTCACCATCTGGACGTTTGGTTCGGCCCCGTCCGCTCGGCTCTGCGAACGCCAGATCTCGGTCCAGCTTGACCGTCGGTCGCTACAGGGACGAGCCCCCGCCCTGACCGCGACTGCGCGTCGACCGCGGTGGCTCTGCTCGGCCACGGCAGCATCGGGACCCACGTCGCCGCGTCGTCGCGCGGCACCGAGGTCCCGACCTTGGCGGTCGTGTGATCGCTCGGGTCGACCGCCACGCCGACCGCACCCAGCGACTGCCGGGGATCAGGCCGCGGTCGCTCAGGCTGACCGCGATCGCGCTGAAGCTCTGCTGCTCCGGCCACGGCAGCATCGGGACCCACGTCACCGCGTCGTCGCGCGACACCGAGGTCCCGACGTACAGCGTCGTGTGATCGCTCGGGTCGACCGCCACGCCAACCCCACCCCAGCGACGGCCGGGGAATCCGGGCGGGAGGGCGACCGACGCCCAGGTCACGCCGCCGTCGTCGCTGCGGGACAGCCCGCTCGCCGTCTTCGCGAAGAAGGCACCGCTGGCGGGCGTGAAGAGCTCGGAGGCGCTCTCGCCGAGCCCGGTCGGCTCCCAGTCCCACGCGGGCGCCTCCTGCGCCCCCAGGCCGCCACCCGTCCCGAGCGTCGCCAGCACTGCCACCAGCGCGACCGCCCGGCGTGCCATTCCCCAGCCGAGGCCCATCATGCCTGTCCCTCCCGGTTTCCGTGGTGCGCACCCCGTCGATCGCGCTTCGGCGCGCACGGGTCGCCGATCCATGACCACTCTACCGCGTCGGCCTCCCCCCGGTCCCCCGTGGAAGTACGGGGTTTCAGTACGGGCTTTTCCCCGTGGTTGCCAGCGGCGGGTACCTGCGTACCGCGCCCAAGCTGGTGGTCGGGGTGCTCTCACCGGGGCGGTGCACGAGCGGCGCGACCGAGAGGAGCAGCTCGCGCTCTGCGGGCGGCAGGGGGTCCGGGAGCACTGGATCGTGGACTGGCGCCAGCAGCGTCTCGACGTCTATCACCGTGGGCAAGCCCGTCGGGAGGGGCCCGTGGTCGTCACCGCGCCGAGGCAAGTATGCCGCACGTCGCGACGCTCACCGGCGAGGAGGTGCTGACGACGCCCCTGCTGCCCGAGTTCGCCTGCCCCCTGCCGAGCCTCTGGGCGCCGTCGTCCTGACCGCGGATCCATCGCGCGCTTACCCTTGCTCGGCGGCGGCGCAGGTCACCGCCAGCGCGGCCCTCGCGAGCCGCGTCAGGCTCGTCTCGGCCTCCGATCGCACAGCGCGCACGGTCCCGTCTGTCAGCGGTCCGCGATGACGTAGGTGAACGCCAGCGTGTTGTCAGAGATCTGCGACATGCAGGCGGCAATGTCGTCGTTCCTGTCCTCGTTTGGGCCGACCAGGATCAGCCCGTGCGCCTCGTCATCGGGGTTGTGGATCATCGGGGGCACCCAGTCGAGGATCTGGTTGAAGAAGCCGCTCCGGTTCTGGTCCCGCGCGTCGTCCTAGGGGATCGCGTAGGCGGGGTTACCCCTATCCCAGTCGACCGTCGGACGCCTGAGCCGGAGCCAGCAGGAAATCTGGAACTCGCCGGCGTGAGAGGCCCGCCCGCCGTTCGGTGCTTGCTCGTGGTACAGCACCTCGCGGTAGCGGAGCACCGCCTCGACCGGCGGCAGGCTATGGCCGTGCAGGGCGCTGAAGTCGAACTTGAAGGCCAGCTGCCGGTACTCGTGCCAGGTGCAGCCGCTGAAGAAGCCGACCGTCGACGGCCTCGCTTGCTGCAACGTCACCCAGCATGACCCGGCGACCGGAGGTCCCCCCGTCATGCTGGGAATCGTTCTAGCCACAAAAGTGCCGCGGCGCTGATGCGCTGGACCGACCAGGACGTGGTGGCCTCACCAGGTACAATGTAGGGGGTCGGGTGCGCGCCTGATCAGCGCCCGTTCAAGCCCGGCGACCACAGACGCCGGGGCGCGTCCCTCTTCTGCCTCGCTGTGGCGATGTACGATGCCACTCTCGCGAAATGAGGCCCAACTGCTGGCGAGGGCCGCAAAGGCCGCGGCTGATGCGAAACGGCTGGTCGATCCAGCCCTTTCCGTCGCACTCGCCGCTCTCAAGCGGGACAAGGATCTCGGCGGGCAAGCAGCTAGGGTCAGGAACAGGAAGCGGAACGAGGATGCCTTGGGTGACGTGGGTGTCCTCGCCGAAGCGTTGGCGGAGGGGGGTCCCGTATCGAGCGCCGCCCGGTCCGCTGAGGCTCCGTCGCCTCCGGAAGCAACTGCCGACGACGGCCCCCGCCGCGATCGCAAGCCGCGCACTGTCGGTTCAGAAGCCAAGAAGCGGGTCCGCCAGCGAGACTTCAGCAGCCAACTCTTCAGACGCAGGCCGATCGAAGTGATGGACTCGATCCTCGACCTGGGCAAACGCTTGACAAAGTGCGGGGTAGCCGCGGCGATGGGCATACACAGAGGGACCCTTGGCTTGTACCTGAGCGACGAGCAGATCGACTGGGATCAGGCGAAGCTCGACGCGTAGGAGAGAAGGGCAAGGCGCCGGGCCCTCGAGCGGCAGAGACAATCTGAGCGGCGATCCTAACAATCGTCGATCATCGATGGAATCCAGCAAGTTCCGACGTTCTTGAGGGGCATCCTGGTCTTGAAGGGAGACCAGGATGCCCCGATTCCTTCTTGAGGTCTCGGACCCCGCCTTTGAACGCCTGACCAAAGAGGCCGGGCGGTATCGGCGGTCGCTCAAGGACCAAGCGGCGTGGCTCCTCGGGGGCGTGCTGCTGGCCGCCGACGCGCCAGCGCGGGAGCTCGAGAAGATTGGCGCGTCGGCGGGTGTGAGTGCAGCTGACCAGCTAGGGGCTGGTTATGCCGCGGGGTGAGCATCCACTGCCGCTCACGGTGCGGCGTGAGCTCCTCACGGAACTTTACCGTGTGCTTCTATGCCCCCCGGTCGAGGAGCAGGATGCGGTAAAGCCGCGTCACCGGGTGGACGACGCGGACCGCACAATTGTGATCCTGGACAGCGGGGCGAGCGAGTAGCCGTGTCGAACATCATCGCTATCCGACGTCCGCTCCACTCCCAGCCCGAAGTCGGTCAGGTCGTGCAGTTTCTCCGCTGTCGGTGCGAACGGCACGTCGTCGTGCTGGAGGGGGCGAGCGGCTCGATTTGACGACGTGGCGCCACAAGGTCTGGCGAGCGGGCGATCCCTCCCGCGACCGGTACCTGATCTAGATGGGCCCGCCACCCGCATCAGATGACGTTGTGGCTAGAACCTCGACGGCGTGGACTCACAGCGCTGGATGTGCACCCATCAGATGCCTCCTCCACGGGGCAAGGGCGTCGGGGGTCTCGGCCGGGGTTGGCCAGCGCGCTCGCGCCCGCGGCCCACGGGCAAGCCGGGTCAGAGCCTCGGTTCTGTCCTGCCTTCAACCGCTCCAACCGCTGCTCGGCGGGCAGCGTGGTCCTGCTGCTCCCGCCACCGGCAGGCTATCGTCCCAGCGTCCGCAACGATCTCCGGCGGACGAAAGGAGCCGACATGGAATCGAAATCCGCCGCGCTCAACACGCCGCCAGGACAAGACGTCCCGGCGCGCTTTCCGCTGGCTGAGGCACGCACGGCGCCGCCTCAGGCTGGCCGCCGGTCGGCGCTGCTGCTGGAGCACGGGAGCCTGGAGCTACGCTACTATGCGCCGCGCGGCACCGACCCGCAGACACCGCACACCCGTGACGAGGTCTACGTCGTCGCCTCTGGCCGAGGCTGGTTCGTGCGCGCGGAAGAGCGCGTTGCGTTCGAGTGCGGCGACGCGCTGTTCGTGGCGGCCGGCGTGGAGCACCGGTTCGAAGACTTCAGCGACGACTTCGCAACCTGGGTCATGTTCTACGGTCCAGAAGGTGGCGAGCGGCCGGCGACGTGACCAGTTAGCGAGGGCGTCCAGCATGGAGTCGCCGATCAAGCAGGAGTAGTGCTCGGCTTAGTCGGCCTTGGCCCCAGCGGCGCTTTCGGTTCTGGCCGGCGCGGGAGTTCCGCTGCCGGCATTGGACCCACCCTCGGATCTGGACCCGCCCCCAGATTTGGACCCATTCTCCGACTTGGACCCGCCTTCGGGCTTGGCACCCGCTTCCGACTTGGCGCCCGGTTCCGACTTGGCGCTGGCGTCGGACTTGACGCCTGACTCTTTGCTCGCGGGAGCTTCCGATGCAGCGCCGTCCGCCTTGTCCGACTCCGGCTCTTTGGCCGCACTGGTGCCACGATAGTCCGTGTTGTAGAAGCCGCTGCCCTTGAACACGATGCCGGCCGGGTGGATCAATCTGCGGAGCGCACCGCCGCACGACTCACAGGTAGTGAGTGGGTCATCGCTGAAGCTCTGCCGCTTCTCGGCGACGTTGCTGCACGATTGACACTCATATGTATAGATCGGCACGCCCGGCCCTCCGCCCCACGACCACACAAAAGCGACCAGCTCGCGAGCTGATCGCTCGTAGATTCTAAATTGAAGTATACCAGAAGTGGCGGATGAAGCCCGGATGCGCCACGGCCCGCGGGCCAGCGGCGAGCGTGTCGGCCGGGGTGGCAACCAAGGTACCATCGGCCCGAGCACTCGGTTCGGGCCGGTCGATCGAGAGAGGTGCAGCATGCGCGTGGCGGTCTTTGGGGCCGGCGGGACCGGCGGCTACTTCGGCGGGCTGTTGGCCAAAGCAGGCGAGGACGTCAGTTTCATCGCGCGCGGCGAGCACTTGAGGGCGATCCTGGCCGAGGGACTGACCGTTCGCTCGAAGATGGTGGGCGATTTCACGGTCCGAGCCAACGCGACAGACAACCCGGCCGAGATCGGGCCAGTCGACCTGGTTCTGTTCTGCGTGAAGACGTACGACAACGACGCTGCCGAGCGCCTCCGCCCGCTGGTCGGCCCGGAGACGATGGTGCTATCAGTTCAGAACGGGATCGACCACGCCGAGCGGCTGGCACGCGTCCTCGGTGAGGGGCACGTCGTCGGCTGCACGGTCGGCGTCTCGGCCATCGTGGCGGCGCCCGGCGTGATCGAGCACCGAGCGATTCGCGGGCTCATCCGATTCGGCGAGCTACCCCGGGGGACGAGCCAGCGGACGGCCCAGCTCAAGGAGCTTTTCGAGCGGGCGGAGATCGTCGCCGACGAGCGTCCGGACATTCAGGTCGCGATCTGGGAGAAGTTTGTCATGATCTGCGCGGTGAGCGGCGTGACGGCGCTTACCCGACTGCCGCTCGGGCCGATCCTGGCCTGCGCTGAGACGGCCGAGCTATTCCGCGGGACGATGGAGGAGGTCGAGGCGGTCGGCCACGCCTCCGGCGTCGCGCTGGCCGCGGGCACCGCCCAGCGGACGTTCGACGGGATGTCCCGCTCAGACCCCAGGACACGCGGCTCAATGGCCCACGATCTCGAGACCGGGCGTCGGCTGGAGGTAGAAACCCTGAACGGGACCGTCGTTCGTCTGGGCAGCGAGCGTGGCATACCGACCCCCTGCAACTTTGCGATCTACGCCGCCCTGAAGCCGTACGCCGATGGCCCTCCGGAGCTACCATGACGACGCGCCTTGACGTCCAGGCAGTCACCGGCAATGCGATGGTGGACGAGGCCCTCCGCCGGCTGCGAACCGAAGGCGACGCGTTCTGCGCACACCTGGCGTCCCTTTCCCTCGTCGACTGGGATCGGCCCACCAACTGTCCCGGGTGGACCATCCGCCTGCTGGTGGCTCATGTTGTGCGCGGCGGCGAGTCGTTCTTGCGGAGCCTGGAGCGGGGCCTGGCGGGGAACCTGGAGCCGGCGCTGACGCCGGAGCAGAAGACGGCGCGAATGCACGAGATCGCGGCGCATCCGCCGGCCAAGATCCTCGCCGAGCTGCGAACAATCAACGATCGCTTCGAGCGAGCATTCGGCGCGCTTCGGCCGGACCAGCTCGGCACGCTCGGCGAGCACCCATTCGGTCCGCGCTCGGCGCGCTGGTTCGCCCAACAGCGCCTCGCCGAGGTCGCCTTCCACCGCTGGGACCTCGCGGCCTCGCTCGGCGCCCGTGCTGAGCTGGATTCGGCAACCGCGGGTTTCTTGTTGCCCATGCTGGTCGAGGAGAACCTCCCGGTCATGATGGGCCATGACTGGCCGCGCGCCCGCGCGAGCTTCCACTTCGGAATCGCCGGGAGCGACCGCTCCTGGACGGCGGCGGCCTCGCCAGGCAGGCTCGCGATTACGCGCGGCTCAACCGCCCCCGCGGACGTGCAGGTCGATGGTGACGCGGCGGCGCTGGCGCTTCTGGTGTATGGGCGGCGTACGCTCGCGGAGCTGCGCGCGGAGGGACGCGTATCGGTGAAAGGCGATCGTGCAGCAGTCGAGCGGTTTAGCGAGGTGTTCCACGGGCCGTAGCGGGACGGGCGGGCACGGTAGCCAGTCGTCGCCCGAACAGTACGGCGAGGGGCCAGAGCGCCCAGGAGGAGGAACTGATGAAAGTCCGGACCGCGGCGGATAAGGCGCTGGAGCGTGCAGTCGATGCAGGCGACGTACCCGGCGTCGTCGCTCTGGCAGCCGACGAGACCGGCATCATCTATGAGGGCGCGTTCGGCACGCGTGAGGTGGCCAAGAGTCAGCCCATGACCCTCGACACCGTGTTCTGGATCGCGTCGATGACCAAGGCGGTGACGTCCGTCGCGGCCATGCAGCTCGTCGAGCGAGGGGAGCTGGAGCTCGACGAGCCGTTGGGCGAGCGTATGCCGGGGCTGGCGTCGCACCAGGTGCTCGAGGGCTTTGACGCCGCGGGCACGCCACGCCTTCGTCCGGCGAAGCGGCCGATCACCCTCCGCCACCTCCTGACGCACACGGCGGGCTTCACCTACGACATCTGGAATGCCGACATGGGCCGCTTTATGGCGCAGCGGGGGATTCCCGGCATTATCGAGTGCAAGGACGTCACGCTCAGCACGCCGCTGGTGTTCGATCCAGGCGATCGCTGGGACTACGGGATCAACATCGACTGGGTGGGTAAGACTGTCGAGAAGGTCAGCGGCCAATCGCTCGAAGAGTACTTCCGCGAGCACATCTTCGCCCCGCTTGGCATGGCCGACAGCGGCTTCGTGCTCTCGCCTTCGCAGCGAGAACGCCTGGCCAGCATGCACGCCCGCAATCCGGATGGCTCGTTGACGGCGATCCCGTTCGAGATCCCGCAGCAGCCCGAGTTCTTCATGGGCGGCGGCGGCCTCTACTCCGTCGGGCGCGACTACCTGACCTTCCTCCAGATGCTGCTGCACGAAGGCCGGTTCAAGGGCGTCCAGGTGCTGCGGCCGGAGACCGTCGCCGAGATGGGTAAGAACCAGATCGGCGATCTCACGGTCAGCGGCCTCAAGACGGCCATCCCGGCGAGCTCGAACGACGCCGAGTTCTTCCCCGGGATGCACAAGACCTGGGGTTTGGGCTACATGATCACCACCGACAACGCGCCAACCGGGCGGAGCAGCGGCAGCCTCGCGTGGGCCGGGCTGGCCAACACCTACTTCTGGCTTGACCAGACCAAGCGTCTCACTGGCCTGATCCTGACGCAGATCCTTCCATTCGCGGATGCCAAAGCCCTCCGCCTCTTCGAGCAGTTCGAAACGGCGATCTACGAGCGCGGCGCGTAAGTATGGGCGAGCCCAGCTTTGTCGCGGCGCTTCTGGCGAGCCACCGCTCCGTTGACTTCTGAGCGCGGCAATCAGCCGCCACGTCGCGAGACAGCATAGTCCCGCGGCGCCTGGCGGCTGAGGTGGCGCTTCCGTTCACACAGCCGGGTCGTCGAGTCGCAAACTACTCGACAGCCGCGATGGCTTCGATCTCGACAAGGGTGCCGGGAGCAAACTGGGCGCCGCCGATGCATGTCCGGCCGGGCGGATCGTTCGGGAAGTACTCGGTATACACCTCGTTGACGGCGGGGCGGTCCTCGATGTTGGTGAGGTAGATGTTGACCTTGATCACCGAGTTGAGCGAGGAGCCGCCCGCTTCCAAAACGGCCTTGACGTTCTCGAGCGTGCGGCGCGCCTGCGCCGTCACGTCGCCCTCAATCTTCCCGGTCGCCGGGTCCTGACCCACCTGGCCGGCTGTCCAGACAAGGTCGCCGACACGCACGCCGGGGCTGAGAATAGGACTCGGCCGCACGCCAGCCGGTCGGACGATCTCGCGCTTCGCCATTGCTGCCTCCCCGCCGGGGCTAAAGGCCCGCCTGATCGGCGTGCTCGCGATGTGCCCGGCGCTCGGCCATTAGAGCAGCCGCGCGGCGGTTGGTCAAGAGCACGGGCCCGTCCAAATAGCTGACGGCCCCCGCCCTGGGACGCCGCGCTATCCTTGGTGGGTCCATCTCAGCGGGTGGACCGACCCAGACGTGCCTGTGGCGCGAGCGAGGACGACGATGACCTACGAGTTCCTACACGTGCACGTCAAGGATCGGGTCGGCTGGCTGGAGTATCATCGGCCGCCGGTCAACGCGATCAATTGGGAAATGCTGCGCGAGATCCCGCGCGCGTTCGACGCTCTGCTGGAAGACCAGACGGTCCGGGTCATCGCCTTCGCGAGCGCGCTGGAACGGTACTTCACGACCGGTGCCGACATCCGGGTGATGCAGGCGATGACCCCGGACGACATGCGCGCCTGGGTGACGGTCGCCCACCGTCTCGTGCGGGCGATGCGTGGGTCGCCCAAACCGCTGCTCGCGGCGATCGGCGGGACGGCCGTCGGCGGCGGGCTCGAGATCGTCACACACTGCGACGTGCGGTTCGTCGCCGCAGACGCGCGACTGGGCCAGCCGGAGATCAACATCGCGTTTATCCCGCCGATCGGCGCGACGCAGGCGTATGCGCGGCTGCTCGGCCGCCCTCGGGCGCTGCGCTTCCTGTACGAGGGCGGTCTGGTCTCGGCGTCGGAAGCGCACGCGCTTGGCTTCGTCGACATCGTGGTCCCGCCGGAAGAGCTGCGGAACGAGGTGCAGACGTACGCGGCGATGCTGGCCGCCAAGCCGGCCGCGGCGCTGGCCGCGATCAGGCGCTGCGTCACCCAGGGTATCGAGGTTCCCTTCGAGAACGGGCTCGACATCGAGCTCGAGGTGGCGGTCGACCTGGCCGCCTCTCCGGATTTCGCTGAGGGTCTGAGCGCATTTCTGGAGAAGCGCCCGCCCAGATGGGCGTAGATGGCATGTGGCCGTATCCGTGCGCTGATCTCGGGGGGGTGGCTAGTCGCTCCAGCGGATGAGGCCGAGACGGGCAGGGGTGGAGCCGTCGAGAGACTGGGCAGGATGGCGGGGGGTAACGCGGACGGCGTAGCCGTGGCGACCGCTACGCTCGCCGGGGACGCCCCGGCCCCCGAAAACCCAGCAGCCTGGCTTGAGCTCGAGGTCCGGCTCGAGCTCGACCAGCGTCGGCCCTGTCAGCATTCCCTGCCCATCGATCGGCCCAAGCGCCAACTGGACGAGGACCTCGGACGGGCCTAAGGAGCCCAGGTGCACCTCGGTCTGGAGGTCGAAGTGCCCGCCGGAGTCGAGCGTATCCGGGATGCCACGGACGGAGCCAATGCGCACGGCCGGCCACTGCTCGACGACCCGGGCCGACCAGGCGGCTAACTCGCGAGCGGGGTCCAGGCCGTTCGACGCCAGTCGGCGTACTTCGGCGGTGGAGGGCTCATAGAATCGGGCGGCATACTCTTCGACCATCCGATCGGTGTTGAAGATCGGCGGCAGCGCGCTCATCGACGCCCGCATGCGCGAGACCCAACCCTGGGGCACGCCGGCCGCGTCGCGCTCGTAGAACAACGGGACGATCTCCCGCTCGAGCAGGTCATACAGTGACTGGGCCTCGACCTCGTCCTGGCTCTCGGCAGCTTCATAGAAGCGGCGATCGCCGATCGCCCAGCCGAGGCCCGGCCGGTACGCCTCGTCCCACCAGCCGTCGAGCGTTGCGACATGGAGCCCGCCGTTGGCGACGGCCTTCATGCCACTGGTCCCACTGGCCTCGAGCGGACGGCGCGGGGTGTTGAGCCAGACGTCCACGCCCTGGACCATCCAGCGCGCCACGCCGATGTCGTAATCCTCGAGCATCACGATCTTGCCACGGAGCTCCTCGCTCCGCGCCAGCTCCACGAGCCGCCGGATCAGCTCCTTGCCGCCGTTGTCAGCCGGGTGGGACTTCCCCGCGTAGATGAACTGGACCGGGCGACCGGCGGCCGTGATCAGGCGGATCAGCCGGGCCGGATCGCGCAGCATGAGCGTGGCGCGCTTGTATTCGGCAAAACGACGGGCGAAGCCGATCGTCAGCGCGTGGGGATCGAGCGCCTCGACAGCCCGGCCGACCTCGCCCGGTCCGGCGCCTTGACGGGTCAGCTGCGTGTTCAGCCGCGCGCGGACGTAGTGGACCAGATCGGCGCGCAGCCGTTCGTGTCGCGCCCAGAGATCGCGGTCCGAGATCGTCTCCACGGCGCGAGGTCGATTGCCGGCCCGGAGTCCCAGCCGCCCCGGGGGTCTGTCACCGTTGGCGCCATCATCGTCCGAGGCATCATCAGTTTGGGCAGCGCCAGGGCGCTGGAGCTCGGCCATCTCGGGCGCCAGCCATGAGGGGAGGTGGATACCGTTGGTGACGCTGTCGATCGGGACCTCGCCCTCCGCCAGGCCTGGCCAGACCCTCCCCCAGATTCGGCGCGACACGCCACCGTGAAGCTTGCTGACGCCATTACTGTGACCCGCCAGCCGCAGCGAGAGCACGGTCAGTGAGAACGGCTCGTGCTCGTCGCGCGGGTCTAGCCGCCCGAGCGTCATGAACTCGGTCCGGGAGAGCCCGAGCTCACGAGAGTAGCCGCCCAGATAATGGTCGATCATGCCGGCGTCGAAGGCATCGTGACCGGCCGGCACCGGGGTGTGTGTCGTGAAGACCAAACCGGCCGACGCGGCGCAACGACCCTCGGCGAAGCTCAGCTTGTGCTCCTGCATGAACTGGCGGATGCGTTCCAGGGCCAGGAAGGCCGAGTGCCCCTCATTGAGGTGACAGACTTCAGGCCGCAGGCTGAGCGCATCGAGCGCGCGCAGGCCGCCGATCCCAAGCAGCAGCTCCTGACGAATCCGCATGTCGCGGTCACCGCCGTACAACTGATCGGTGATCGATCGGTCCTGCTCGGCATTCGATTCGACGTCGCTGTCGAGCAAGTACAGCGCGGTCCGTCCGACCTGGACGTGCCAGACCCGCGCGGCGAGGTCACGACCCGGAAACTGGAGGTGGACCATCACCTGGTTGCCCGAGGCGTCCAGGGCCGGCCGGACCGGAAGCTGGGCCGGGTCGTTGTCGTGATGGGCCTCTTCCTGCCAGCCGTCCAGGCGGAGCCGCTGCAGGAAGTAGCCACGGCGATAGAACAGGCCGACTCCAGTCAGGTTGAGGCCCAGATCGCTGGCCGACTTGAGATGGTCGCCGGCCAGCACGCCCAGCCCGCCGGAGTAGATCGGCAGGCACTCGGACAGGCCGAACTCGGCGCAGAAGTAGGCGACGCGTGGGCGCTCGGCCCCATCGGCCCCGTCACCATCCAGATAGGCTGCCAGTTCGGCGGCGGCGCCGGCCAACTCGCGCCGGTAGCCCTGGTCGCGTGCCATCTCGTCGAGCCGGGCCTGGTCGATCGTCCGAAGCAGCAGGATGGGGTTGTGGTTGGTGGCGGCCCAGCGAGCGGGGTCCAGGCGGCGGAACAGGTCGGCGGCCTGGGGGTCCCAGCTCCAGCGCAGGTTATAGGCAAGGTCGACCAGCGGCGCCAGCGCGGGTGGAACCTTCGAGACAACGGTGAAGATGCGAGATGGTCGGATGATCGTCACCTACAACAACTAGCAATCGGCGGCGGGCGGCCAGTATAGCGCGCCGAGGCTTCCGAGGATGGGTCAGGGGCGCGTTTGGTATACTTGGAGGCGTACCCTGGACGCCATGACGGCGCGGCGCCGCGAGCCGCGCCGTTCTTTTGTCCGCGGCCCAGCGCACTGGCGTGTGGCGGGCCGCGTCCGCTGGAGCCACATGCTGACCGAGAACGCCCTGACCGCTGCTCCACCAAACGGGATTGGGCTACGGACCGATCTCCGCAACATCGCGATCATCGCTCACGTCGACCATGGCAAGACGACGCTGGTCGACGGGATGTTGAAGCAGTCGAACATCTTCCGCGCCAACCAGGACGTCGGCGAGCTGATCCTTGACTCGAACGCGCTCGAGCGTGAGAAGGGGATCACGATCCTATCGAAGAGCACCGCGATCCGCTTCCGCGGAGTGACGATCAACATCATCGACACGCCGGGTCACGCCGACTTCTCCGGCGAGGTGGAGCGGGTCCTCAACATGGCCGACGGCTGCCTGCTGCTGGTGGACGCGGTTGATGGGCCGATGCCGCAGACCCGGTTCGTTCTACGCAAGGCGCTCGAGCTGAACCTCCGACCGCTGGTGGTGATCAACAAGATCGACCGCCCGAATGCACGACCCGCCGCGGTGTTGGACATGGTCCAGGACCTGTTCCTGGAGCTGGCGACCCACGAGGAGCAGCTTGAGTTCGAGGTCATCTACACGAATGCTCGCGAGGGTCAGGCAAGCAGCGATCCGAGCCGGCCAGGAACGTCGCTCGTCAGCCTGTTCGAGGCGATCGTCGAGCACATTCCGCCACCGCGCGCGGACCTGGACGGACCGTTTCAGATGCTGGTTACGAGCATCGATTACGACGACTACCGCGGGCGTAGCGGGATCGGGCGGATCCAGCGCGGGCGGATCGGGGCAGGGGACGCGCTGGTCGTCCTGGGTCGGGATGGAGCAGCCACACCTCAGCGGGGGAGTTTGATCTTTCGCTTCGAGGGGCTCCGCCGGGTGCCGGCTGATGACGCCCGCTCCGGCGACATCGTGGCGATCGCCGGGTTGGAGGGCGTCCAGATCGGCGACACGGTTGCCGCGGCGGACGCGCCCGAGGCACTGCCCCGGCTCGAAGTCGAGGAGCCCACCGTCCAGATGACGTTCGGCGTCAATACGTCCCCGTTCGCCGGCCGCGACGGCAAGCACGTGACGAGCCGTCAGCTTCGATCGCGGCTCTGGCGCGAGTTGGAGACGAACGTGGCGCTGCGCGTCGAGGAAACCGACACAGCCGACGTCTTCCTGGTCAGCGGGCGCGGCGAGCTCCACCTGTCGATCCTGGTCGAGACGATGCGTCGTGAGGGATACGAGTTTGAAGTCTCACGGCCTCAGGCGATCACTCGGGTAGTGGACGGGCACGTGCAGGAGCCCGTCGAGCAACTGGTCATCGACACCGACGAGGCGTCCATCGGGGCACTGACGGAGCAACTGGCCAAGAGGCTCGCTCAGCTCACGAACTTGCAGAATGATGGGTCCGGGCGAGTCCGGCTGGAGTACACGATCCCAACGCGCGGCCTGATTGGCTTCCGCAACGCGTTTCTGACGATCACGCGCGGCGAGGGCCAGATGGCGAGCTTGCTGCTCGGGTTCGAGCCGTGGCGCGGGGCGCTCGCCGCCGATCGCAACGGCGCGCTGGTTGCGTCGGAAGGGGGCAGCGCGGTCACCTTCGGGCTGGCGAATGCCCAGGGCCGCGGCCAGACCTTCATCGAGGCGGGGACCGAGGTGTACGAGGGGATGGTGGTCGGCATCAATAGCCGCGAGGACGACCTGACGGTCAACATCTGCAAGGAGAAGCAGAAGACCAACATCCGCTCGTCGACGTCTGACATCGCGGTGCGGTTGACGCCACCAGTCAAGCTGAGTCTGGAGGAGGCGCTCGACTTCCTGGCAGCCGACGAGCTGCTCGAAGTGACCCCCAGGGCGTATCGCCTCCGCAAGCGCCTGCTCAGTGCCGACGATCGGGCCAAGGTCCGCAAGCGCGCAGCCTGGGGCGACCAGCGGCCCGCCAAGGGGTAGGACCGTCTCGGGCTGGTCGTCAGAGGCAAGGCGCCTGTTCATCGGCGCGCACACCGCGCGTCCCGAGCGGCCAGACATGGCGACCGGTCCTGCTCCCGGAGTGATCCCCCATGCCTGAGTGTCCCGCGGGCGACTGGCGAGAGTTCGACCTGGCGCCAGGTGAGCGGGCGGCCTACGAGGTCACGCGGGTCCTCTATCGCGGCAAGACTCGGTTCCAGGAGGTCGAGATCGTCGAGACACGGGCGTACGGACTCGCCTTGTTCCTGGACGGGTCGCCGCAGTCGGCGGTCGTTGACGAGTTCGTCTACCACGAAGCGCTAGTCCACCCTGCCCTCATCGCTCATCCGAACCCGCGGCGCGTCCTGATTGCCGGCGGCGGTGAGGGGGCCACGCTGCGCGAGGTGCTGCGCCACCCGAGCGTCGAGCGCGCGACGATGGTCGACATCGACGGCGAGCTGGTCGAGCTGGCCCGCCGCTATCTGGAACCGATGCACGGCGGGGCATTCGATGACCCACGCGCGGACGTGGTCATCGGCGACGCCCTGGCCTTCCTGCGCGAGCGCGAGGCGCGCTACGACGCGATCGTGGTCGACCTGGTGGATCCGAGCGACGAGGGGCCGGCCGTCGAACTGTACGGCGAAGAGTTCTACCGCCGGGCGCGATCTCGGCTTGACGATGGCGGCGTCCTGGCGACCCAGGCGTATAGCTTCGCGCTCCACAACCTGAACTGGTTCACCAGGATCGTCCAGACACTTGGACTGGTGTTCCCGGTCGTGCGGCCCTATCGGGCCGAGATCCCGTTCTTCAAGGACAGCTGGGGCTTCTGCGTCGCCTCGGCCCTGCGCGACCCGACGGCGCTCGGCCCGCTGATGGTAGATATGGCGTTGACCCAACGCGGCCTGGAAGAGCTCAGCTTCTACGACGGCGACACCCACGCCGCGATGTTCGCCATCCCAAAGTACGCTCGCGCTCGTATGGGTTGACCCTACCGCACCGTGATTCGGAGCTTTCGCACGTCTGCCCCGCCGTGGTGCGCACGGCGGGGGTCCGCCAGAACTCTGGGCGACCCATCTGCCGAGCTCGGTTGCCGGAGCGGGGCAGTACGATCAAGTGGTTGTCGCGAGACGCGTTAGACTGCCACGCCTGGGAGGAGATCGAGCATCTCGGCATCAGCCCCAATCTACAGTAGGATCATGCGTTCGTGGCCCTCAGCATGGTCCTGTACGCCACGCGCCAGCCTGAATCCAAGAGCACGACCGCGCCGAAGAAGGTGTCGGGGCTCAGGATGCCGCGTACCTCGCGGTCGCGTGCATGGAGCGCCTGAGCCGAAATAGGGGATGTGGATACGCCCAACAGAGCACCCGCATGGAGCATTGGCCTGGTGATACGCGTGGTGCGTGGTGTTGCCCTGGTAGTTGGCGTCACCGCCTGGGTCGCGTACCTCGGGCGGCTGCTCCTCCGCGCGCTGCACATGCTTCAGTTGGAGGGGTATCAATCCGCGCGGTTTCTGCACTGGTCGACGAAGAAGGCGGAGCGCTGGGCGCGGAGTGACCGCGCCGCGCTCGCGGTGGTCGCGGGGGCGATCGGCCTCGCGGGGCGGTCCGCGCCTGGTGGCCGGCCGGCATTCGCCGCCGCGGTCTGGGCCGTGATCGGGGCATGGCTGCTGCGAGGGGCGACGTTTGGAGCGGCCAAGAAGCCGCTGGTGCTGACCCCGCGGGCCAGGCGCCTACTGGCCGGCGAGGCGTTCATAGCAAGCGTGGCGGCGATCGGGCCGGCCGCGTGGCTTGCGATCCGCGGGCGGCCAGACGCGGGGGCAGGCCTGTGCGTCGGGATCTCCGCGGCCAGCCTGTTGGTGCCGACAATCGCGGCAGGCGCGAACGTGCTGCTCTGGCCGATCGAAGAGGGGTTCCGGCGCTACTACCTGCGCGATGCGAAACGGCGCCTGCGGGCGTGCGGACCGACGGTGATCGGCGTCGCGGGCTCGTACGGCAAGACAAGCACCAAGGAGTTCATCGCCGCGATCCTGGGGCGGCAGCGACGGGTGCTCAAGGCGCCCGGGTCCTACAACACGCCGATGGGGCTATGTCGGGTGATCCGCGAGCACCTAGAGCCGGGCCACGAGCTGTTCGTCGCGGAGCTGGGCGACTGGGTACCTGGTGACATCCGCTTTCTTTGCGAACTTGTCGACCCGAAGATCGGGGTGCTGACGACGATCGGACCAGAGCACCTCGAGCGATTTAGAACCCTCGACCGGGTGGTCCAATCCAAGGCCGAGCTGATCGACGCGCTGCCGCCGGACGGGGTCGCCGTCGTCAACCAGGACGACTCGCTGGTCCGTGGGCTCGGCGAGCGGGCCTCGGCGCGTGGGCTGCGGGTCGTCCGCTACGGCCTGGGCGACGACGCCGACGTCCAGGCCCGCGACGTGCAGACGACGCGTGACGGTCTCCGGTTCGTGGTGGACGCGCAAGGCCACGGGGTCGCCGAGCTACGGGTCGGTGTCCTCGGACGGCACAACGTGTCCAACCTCCTGGCGGCGGCGGCAGTGGCGCTCCAACTGGGGATGTCGCTGGAAGACATCGCGGAGGCGGCGTCGACAATCGAGCCGGTCGAGCACCGCTTGCAGCCGATTCGTGGGACTGGTGGAGTGCTGGTGATCGACGACGCTTTCAATGCCAACCCTCGCGGAGCCGCCGAGGCGCTCGACGTCCTGGCCGAGCTGGGGACCGGCCCTGATGGCGGACGACGCATCCTGGTGACGCCGGGGATGATCGAGCTAGCCGAGCGGGAGTGGGACGAGAACAAGGCGTTCGGGCGCAAGGCGGGCGAGGTCTGCGACGTCGTAATTCTGGTTGGTCCGAAGCGGGCCAGGCCGATCCTCGCGGGCCTCCGCGTGGCAGGCTTTCCGGCGGACCAGACCCACGTCGTACGCAACCTGGCCGAAGCCACGGAGCGCCTGCAAGGGCTGGTTCGATCAGGCGACGCGGTGCTGTTCGAGAACGACTTGCCGGACACCTACGACGAGAACGGGACGACCGACAGCCTGGCTATGCCGCCAACCGAAACTGTCGAGGGCGAACGCCCCACCGGTTCGGTCATCGTGGACGGCCTACGGGTCACCTACCGCGAGGAGGGCGCGGAGACCGGGCGAACACCGGTCGTCGTGCTGCACGGATGGGGAGCCAGCAGCGGGGCCGTCGTTTCGATCCAGCGATGCCTCGGAGGCGAGCGGCGGACGGTCGCGCCGGACCTGCCGGGCTTCGGCGCGAGCGACCTGCCGCCAGAGATCTGGGGCACGGCCGACTACGCCGCGGCCGTGCGCGCATTTCTGCGGGAGGTGAAGATCGAGCGGGCCAGCTTCGTCGGCCACTCGCGCGGCGGCGGGATCGCGATCTTTCTGGCGGCGACCGCGCCCGAGCTGGTGGACAAGCTGGTGCTCGTCGACAGCGTTGGCATTCGGGCGCACCGCGGTCCTGGCTATCGCGCTCGCGTGCTGGCATTCAAGGCCGCGCGGCGGGTGGTCGCCAGTCGGTGGACGCGGAGGATCCAGCCGCTTCAGGAATGGTTCGAACGGCGGTTCGGGTCGGCGGACTACCGCCAGGCGGGCGCGATGCGCGGAACCCTGGTCCGCCTTGTCAACGAAGATCTGCGGGTGCTGCTGCCGCGAATTCAGGCGCCGACGTTGCTGATCTGGGGCGACCAGGACGAGGACACGCCGATCTCGGACGGCAGACAGATGGAGGAGCAGATCCCGGATGCAGGACTGGTCGTGTTCCCGGGCGCCGGGCACTTTTCGTACGCGGACGACCCCGGCCGATTCTGCCGCGTCGTCGACCACTTCCTCAAGAACTGATGGACGACACCAGACGCCGCGTGTCTGAAGAGCAGGACCGGCTGCGTTTCATTTCCGGTGTCTGCGCGGCGGCGCTTGCCATGCACCCGTACAATGCCGCGCGAACCAAGGCGGACATAGCTCTGAGGGTGGAATGACTGATCTAAGGCGCAAGCGGCGCGTGGCCGTGCTGTTCGGGAGTCGCTCGGTCGAGCACGAGGTCTCGATCATCTCGGCGATTCAGGCGATGGACGCCATGGACCCGCGCCGCTACGAGCCGCTGCCGATCTTCATCACCAGGCATGGGCGCTGGGTGACGGGGCCGGACTTGCGGAGGATCGAAGCGTACCAGGACCTGCCAGCGCTGCTCCGACGCTGCCGACCGGTCTACCTGCGGCCGGAGCCGTACGAAGCTCGGCTGTTCATGGAAGAGTCCGGTCTCATCGGCGGGCGGCGGACACGCAGCACGATCCTGGACGCGGTGTTTCCGATCATCCACGGAACGTTCGGCGAGGACGGCACGATCCAGGGCCTCCTGGAGCTCGCAGACGTGCCGTACGTCGGCGCCGGGGTGGTCGGCTCGGCGGTCGGCATGGACAAGATCATCATGAAGGCGGCGTTCCGGGCGGCCGGGCTGCCAACGGTCGAGTACCACTGGTTCACTCGACCGCGCTGGGAGCGCAGCCGTGAGGACGTGCTCGCGGAGGTCGAAGCCAGGCTGCGCTACCCGCTCTTCGTCAAGCCCGCGAACCTCGGGTCGAGCGTCGGAATCACCAAGGCGCAGAACCGCGACGACCTGGCCGACGCGATCGACGTGGCCGCCCACTACGACCGCCGCCTGCTGGTCGAAGAAAGCTTCGAGGGGGCGACCGAGATCAATTGCGCGGTGCTCGGCAACGGCGACCCTATTCCCTCGGTCTGCGAGCAGCCAGTCAGGTGGACCGACATCCTCAGCTACGAAGACAAGTACCTGCGGAGCGCCAACGGCAAAGGCAAGCGCCAGCGGGTCGGCGCCAAGGGCGCGGGTGACGGCGATGGCGGAATGGCCGGGGCAGATCGCCGCATTCCAGCCCCGATCTCGGACGATCTGACAGCCGCCGTCCAACGCCTGGCGGTCGAGTCCTTCGTTGCCATCGACGCTGCCGGCCTGGCGCGTGTCGACTTCCTCGTTGACGAGGAGAGCGGGCGAATCTGCGTCAACGAGATCAATACGCTGCCTGGATCGCTGTCGTTCTACCTGTGGGACCCGAGCGGTATCCCGTTCCCAACGTTGATCGATCGCCTGCTGGAGCTGGCGTTCGAGCGGCATCACGAGCGCCGGCAGACGACGTTCACCTACGACAGCACCCTCCTCCAGCAGATGGCCAGCGGCTCGAAGCAATCGTAGGCCCCCGAGCGGCGTGGGCGACCCGCTCGGATGTGATGGGACCGTGACCACAGGGTTCTCCCCGCGGCCGCTCGGCAGATGTACACTGCCGCCGTCAGACGCGGCCGAGCCGAATGGTGAGGCCGGGTGACAGCGGCAGGCCGTTCCTTCGCGAGTCGCCGCTGGTTTTCCGCAGTTGGGGCGGCGGCCAACGCCCCGTTCGTGGTCTGGCCGGGCAGCCCGGGAGGCGCAAGCTTCTCGGGCTGTTTTCTTGTCCGCCGCCCGGGGCGCTGGCGAGGCTCGGATTGGGACATCCCTCCTGTGACCCCGTACATTTACCGGGTCAGAGCAGACAGCGTGGTATAGAGTAGTCTCACGGCAACCGGCCACTGCCGGAGGCGTCCCGCACCCTGCGCAGGGTGCCCCCGGGGCGAGTGGCTGGTGGGGCACAGCGCCAGATGGGCTCGAACCGACGACGGGACAATCTCCCCGACTTCCAATCGGCCTTCGTTGGTCGCGGGCGGCACCTTGTCGAGGTCGCGCGGCTGCTTCGGACCGAGCGGCTGGTGACCTTGACCGGGCCGCCCGGTGTGGGCAAGACACGGCTGGCGCTCCGCGTCGCGAGCACGATGAGAAGCCGGTACGCCGACGGCGTCTGGCTCGTCGAGCTGGCGGCGATCGCCGAACCGGCAATGGTGGCGCACCGAGTAGCGAGGACGCTCGCCGTACTTCCCCGGCCAGGTCGGGCCCTACTCGACGAGCTGGCGGCGCTGCTCCAGGATCGGCGCGCTTTGCTGGTGCTCGACAACTGCGAGCATGTCCTGGACGCCTGCGCGAGACTTGCCGATCGCCTGCTGCGTGCCTGCCCTGAGCTGGCGATCCTGACGACGAGCCGCCAGTCGCTCGGGCTCGCCGGTGAGTGGGCGTGGCTGGTGCCGCCACTGTCGGCGCCACCAGTTGGCGGGCTCGGCAACGGCGCGCCGCTGGGCGAGCGCGACGCGATCGAGCGGTATGAGGCCTTCGAGCTCTTCGTAGAGCGCGCCCGGAGAGCCTCCCCGAGCTTCGCGCTGGACCAAGGCACCGCCGCGGCGGCGGCCCAGATCTGCTGCCGCCTGGATGGACTGCCGCTCGCCATCGAGCTGGCGGCGGCTCGCACGAGCAACCTGAAGGTCGAGGAGATCGCGGCCCTGCTCGACGACCGCTTCACTCTGCTGACGGCCAGTCCGGACGCAACGCCGACCGGCCAACGGTCGCTTCGAGCGACCCTGGACTGGAGCCACGATCTGCTGTCAGAGGCGGAGCAGGTCCTGTTCCGACGGCTGGCCGTGTTCGTCGGCGGCTGGACGCTGGAGGCGGCCGAAGCGGTGTGCGCGATCGACGGCGGATTACCCTCGATCGTCGATCTGATTTCGGGCCTGGTGGACCAGTCGCTGGTGGTGGCAGATGAGCGGGGTGGCGAATTCCGGTATCGGCTACTGGAGACGCTTCGCGAGTACGGACTGGAGCGGCTGCGCGCGGCGGGCGAAGAGGAGGGCCTGCGCGACGCGCACCTCGACTGGCTGCTGCGCTTCACCGAGGATGCCGAGCCCGCGCTGCGTGGGGCACAGCAGGCCGACTGGCTGGACCGGCTCGAAGTCGAGCACGACAACCTGCGGGCGGGACTCGGCTGGTGTCTCGGGCGCGGCTCGGCAGAGTCGGGACTGCGCCTGTGCTGGGCGGTCTGGCGCTTCTGGCTGACCCGCAACCATCCCGCCGAGGGGCTGGCGTGTCTGGCGCGGGTGCTCGGCCTGGAACGGGCAAAGGCGGAGCCCGCGTTGCACTTCGCTGGACTGTTTGCCGCCGGCCGGCTTGCCTACGTGGCAGGCGATCCAGAGACCGCGCGTCGGTCGCTCGAGGAGGCGCTCGCGATCGCAAGGGAGCTGGACCACCGAGAGGATATCGCCGGCGCCCTGACTCAGCTCGGGCATCTCGCACGCGAGCGGGGCGATTACGCCACCGCGCGACGGCTGTACGAGGAGAGCCTCTGCCTTCGGCAGGAGGCCGGTGATCGGCGACTGATCGCGATCTCGCTCGGCAGCCTCGGGCGGGCGGCCTACGGCCAGGGCAACCTGGCCGAGGCGCGGCAGCTAGCCGAAGGGAGCATCCACCTGAGTCGCACGGCTGGCGACCCGCGCGACCTTGGGACGTTGCTCGTGTTCCTCGGCGACGTTGCCAGTGAGCAAGGCGACCGCGACGCGGCGCGGGCATACTACGCCGAGGCGTCGGCCATCATCGAGCAGCTCCGAGATCGCCAGCTCCTGGCACAGCTCCTCGAAGGTTTCGCGGCGCTCGCGGCCGACGAGGATCGAGGACAGCGGGCACTGCGCCTGGCCGGCGCGGCGGCCGGCCTGCGCGAGTCGATCGGTGTCTTGCTCCAGCGTACCGAGCGTCATCGGCTGGAGCGCCGGATCGATCCACTCCGCCGAACACTCGGGACGGACCGCTTCATGGCCCTCTGGGCCGAGGGCCGGGCCATGCCGATCGCGGACGCCATCGGCTACGCACTCGACGTGGATCAGGTGCCCGATGCCGCGGCGGCCGTCCGGGCCGCCGCGGCCGAGCTGGGCCTGACGCCAAGCGAGCAGCGGATCACGCTGTTGCTCGGGCAAGGATTCAGCAACCGTCACATCGCCGCGACGCTGGAGGTCTCCGAGCGGACGGTTGAGTGGCACGTGGGCAATCTCCTGGACAAGCTGGGGCTAGCGTCGCGGGTCCAGGTGGCCGTGTGGGTCGTCGAGCACGGATTGGCGGGCTGAACGCCAGCAAACGCGACTCGACGGCTCCAATGCGCCGACTATAGACGGACCGCCGTTCGGCGACGCACCGTGCGAGAGTCCGTACCCCTACCGGCGGCCGGCGTACCTCGGGTCGTGGCGTGGCGACGCGCCCCCGCGCGCAGTGTGCCCTCCGAGGACAGCACCCTCCAGCTGTGCTCGACCGACGCCCGGCACAGAGGACGACGCCAGATTCGAGCCTCCGATTGCCGACCGAAGGTTGCACGCCGCGTAGCGAACAGTACGGAGAACCCCGTACTTAAACCCCGTACTAGTACGGGGGCGTCAATGGCAGCACAGGCCGTAGAGTGGTGTCAGGACGGTGTGCCATCAAGTCGGAGCGGAAGCTCCCGCGCAATGAGGAGGATTTCTCGTGAAGCCTACAGGACTCGCTCGAATCGCCCTGACGGCAACGGTCGCGCTCGGCGCCATCTGGAGTGCGGGCGGCGACGGCGGGCCGAGCACATCGTTCGCCTCGCTCGAGGCGGCGTCGCACCCCGAGGCGGCGCGGCAGGTTGCGACGCCGACGGTACCCGGCCTACCTGAGAGCGCTCCGCTGCGCGTCGTCGACACGTTCGACGCCGTCGACAAGGGCGGGCGGGTCGCGCCCGGGCCCCAGGCCATCCCGCCCAACAGGGGTGACGAGCTCGTCGTGCCGGTCGAGCCCGACGACAACACGGGGTTCACCGACCGGATCAAGCATGACCCGAGCGACCGCATCGAGGACCTGGTCACGACCACCGGCCTGTCGGTCATCCCCGAGGCGCTCCGGCCGGGCACGCACCCCTTCCCTGACGAGCCGCCCTTCACGCCGGTCGGGCCGATGGCGAACCCGCACGTGTGGGGGATGCGCTGGGTAAGCGAGGAACTCGAGGACCGCAGGGGCTATAACGACCCATGCAGGGAAAGCAACTCGACCGACCCGGTGCGCCCGAACTCGGTCGGCTTTCGCAACGTCAACAAGGTCGACGACCTCTGCAGCCTTAACCCGTTTTACCAGCTGGCTTTCAAGTTCGACTTCAGCACGCTGCGCCAGGCCAGCTTCCTTCCGATCAGCGCCGCGCTCAAGTTCCACGAAACCGTCTATGAAGAGCGCGATTCAAACGGCAACTATGTTCCCTTCGTCGGATTCCAGAACACTTGCTCGCTCCGGCTCGGACGGCCGAATGGGCCCTGGAACGCCCCGCACGTAGGGTACCGAGGGCTCCCGTACACCGACCCACGGGAACAGAACCGGATCGGCGAGTTCAACGACATTCTGGACTGGGTGGTCACGATGGTTCGGAATCCCGCGGAGGAGGCTAAGGGGCTGATCCTCATCGGCAAGAGCGAGGACCGGAACCCCGACAACGCCGCCTGCATGTCCCAGATCTCGAACATCGAGCTCGTGTTCACCTACGTGATCGCGGACCGTTGAGCGCTAGCACCGTGAAGACCGTACATCGGAGTTCGAAATGCGACTGACCACGCTCACCCGGGCCGCGCTTGCGGCGACGATCGTCCTCACGCTCGGCGGGCCGGCTCGTCCGGCACGGGCGGACGAGTTCACCGTGACGCGCACCGACGACACCACCACCTGCACCCCCGGCGACTGCTCGCTGCGCGGGGCGATCATCGCCGCCAACACCTCGGCCGGACCGGACGTGATCTTGCTGCCGGCCGGCCTCTACATCCTGACGATCGGCGGCGCGGACGGCGGCGTCCTGGCCGCCAACGACGCCCAGAAAGGGGACCTCGACATCGTCAATGGCTCCAGCATCACCATCGTCGGGGATGGCCCCGATACGACGATCATCGACGGCAATGGCGACATGACCCTCGATCGCGTCTTCGACATCGGCGCGGGCGGCAGGCTCCAGCTCGGGGGCGCGACGATCATGAACGGCCGCGCCGGAGTCGGCTTCCAGAGCCATGCCCACGGCGCCGGCATCCACAACCACGGCTCGCTGATCCTGCAGAACGTCGTCATCAGCGACAACCGCGTCATGCTGACCGGCTGGGGCGGGGGCGGCATCACCAACGCGGACGCGCCCCAGAAGGCCTCGGCGTCGCTGAACAACGTCACCATCAGGGACAACGAGGCTCTCGAAGACACGGGCGGTGGCGCCATCGAGAACCTGAGCTTCCTGCAGCTCGAGAACAGCACGCTGGCCAACAATCGAGCGCGCAATGGCGGCGGGATCGAGAACAAGGGAGTCAACGCCCTGGCCGGCCTGACCAACGTGACGATCAGCGATAACCGCGCGGTCTCCAACGGGACCCCGACCACCGGCTTCGGCGGCGGTATCTCCAACCGAGACGGCGCGACCCTCTCCATGACCCACGTGACGCTGGCCGGCAACAGCGCGGACACCCGCGGGGGTAACCTGGCGGCGCTGGACAAGGGCAAGTCCGTGACGCCCATCAACACGATCTTCGCCGACGGCAGCCCTGCCGATTGCTTCATCGAGGCGACCGGCGGCTACGTCTCCAACGGCACCAATCTCGCGACCGACGCCAACTGCAACCTGGCCGGCGCGGGCGACCGGCCGGGCGGCCAGGTGCAGCTCGGACCGTTGGCGGACAACGGCGGCCTGACCCCGACCCGCGCGCTGCTGCCGGCATTCCCTGACCACGGCAACGAAGCGATCGACGCCTGCAACCCGGCGTCGTCGACGGACGCCGACCAGCGCGGCGAGCCCCGTCCCAGGGACGGCGACGGCGACGGCACGGCGATCTGTGACATGGGCGCCTACGAGATGCAGCGCGCCGAACGCGGGCATGACAACGACAACGAGAACCACGACAACGACAACCATGACAACGACAACGACTAGAGACCTCCTGCCGAGCGTCGGCCGGGGTAAGCGGGAGGCACACGCTGATGGAGACCGAACATTCGATTGTGGCGCCAGGGCATGGGCGCGACCGATCGCGGTGGCTGCGCTGGACGGCGCTGCTGGGCCTGGTGGTCGCGCTGACCAGTCTGCCGGGCGTCGGCCTGGCGGATGACGACGAGAACAAGAAGAAGGACAAGCAGACCGCGAGCCTGCGAGAGTCCAGCCAACAGCAGACGATCGGACCAATCGACGACGCCGATCGGATCAGGATCCCTGACCTGACCGAGAAGCCGGGCCTGCCGCCGGACACGGTCGCCACCCCGGTCGACAACTTTGACGATCGGGTCAGGATCCCTGACCTGACCGAGAAGTCAGGTCTGCCGCCGGACACGGTCGCCACACCGATCGACCACGACCGGGTCGAGCAGATCGGCCAGCTGGTCGGCGAGAACACCTGGACGGACCGGGCCCCGATGCCCACCTCGCGCTTCGGGCTTGGGCTGGCGGCGGCGCAAAACGGGAAGCTCTACGCCGTCGGCGGCTACAACAACGGCGGCGCGCAGGCCACGGTCGAGGAGTACGACCCGGACCTCAACACCTGGAGGGCTCGGGTCCCGCTGCCCACCCCGCGCTCCGGGCTCGGGCTGGCGGTGGCGTCCAACGGCAGGCTCTACGCCGTCGGCGGCAACAACGGCAGCGCCTTTCTGGCCACGGTCGAGGAGTACGACCCGGCCACCAACACCTGGACGGCCCGGGCCCCACTGCCCACCGCGCGCTACGCGCTCGGGCTGGCGGCGGCGCAACCCTGCAAGCTCTAGGCCGTCGGCGGCGACATCGGCGGCGCGCAGGCCACGGTCGAGGAGTACGACCCGGCCACCAACACCTGGACGGCCCGGGCCCCGCTGCCCACCCCCCGCTCCAGCCTCGGGCTGGCGGCGGCGCCCAACGGCAAGCTGTACGCCGTCGGCCATCGGCGGCGCGCAGGCCACCATCGAGTACGACCCGAACGCCGACACCCTGGACCGCTGAACGCCCGCGCCGCTCGCTGCTGTTCAATCGAGCCCGCCTCGCCCATGACCCAGACCTGGCCAAGCAGCAGGGCGCCGTCCCACCCTGGTCGTTCCCGCTGTACGCAGGATGAGCGAGCACGGTGCGCTCGTCAGCGATCTCGACCATGACCCAGACCCGGACCTTCCGCTCACGGGCGATGATCCGTTACCCGACCGGCAACGGGGCCGTCAGGATCAGGACTGTCGGCGACGGCGAGCTGACCCAGAATGGGTTCGGCTCGCCAGCGAAGTCGACAGGAGGGCAAGCCGCGCAACGCGGTGCCCGACTCTCGCACTCGGTGCCCGCCTTCCGCGTCAACCGGATGATCCGCTACTGATGCCAACAATGGCGTCCTGCTGCGCGGCTCCGACGAGACGCTTTGGACCCAGGACAGCGCGTGCGTCTCCAACATCAGGCTCTCGTTCACCTACGAGATCTCCGATTAGCAGCCCTCGGAGACGCGTCTCGGCGCGTCCAACGGCGAAAACCCCGTACTAAAAGCCCGTACTAGTACGGGGACGCCGGAGCGCGGTGCCGTATCGTGGTCCCAGGGCACCGCGGGTGCGCGCCGAACGGGTGCGCGGTCGCCTCGCACCGCGGTTCGGGGGAGGATCTGAGGATGACGCGATCTCCGTGGCAGCGGCGGCTGCTCTCGGCGCTGCTGGCCGCCAGCGTCGTGGCAGCGGGACTGCCCGGCGAGAGCTGGGCGCAGGCCCGACCGGACCTGGAGCTAACCTACGGCGGCTTATTGCCCGACAAGCTCCGACTCGTCAAGTTCACGGTCAAGAACGTCGGCACTGCGCCCTCGTCAGCGACCAATAAGGTCGGGGTGATTACCTCCGAGCCCGAGCCGACGCCGTCGTTCCAAGGGCTCGACCTGCCGCCCCTCAAGCCGGGAGAGAGCAAGGACGTGTTCTACACCCTTGCCGCCGACTGCAACGGGCACGTCGTCCAGGCGCTGGTCAACGACCCGCTTGACCTGAACACAGCGAACAACGCTGTCGAGGACAAGCAGGGTCTGCTCGGGCGCACCGGTCGCCACGTCGCCTGAAGACCCGTTTACGGTCGAAGACTACGCCACGTGCGCCACCTGCAACGTGCCGGGCGGAGTTTCGACCCGGGCCTGCACACGCTGTCCCTCCGCCGGGCGGCCTTCAAGACGCTGAGACGCCACAGGGTCGAGGGCGATTGCTACATCGGGCACGAAATCGTCGACGAGGCGCAGAACCCGCCCTTTCCACTCATGGGCGGCACCGGAATATCAGTTCTGAGAGCCCCGATCTTAACTCGTGACTGTCAGACTAATGGTGTCTGGCACGCGGCGTTCAGGTTCAACCTGTCCGAAATCCGGGGGCGGTGGGCGGCCGGGCGGTTGTCCGTGCTCACCATGGAGCTGACATTCGAAGAGACTCCGTACCTCTCGTCCCTCGACGGCATCACTGGCAAGAGGGAGTTCATGATTAACCTCTGGCGTCCGCCCACCTTCGACTTTAGTCAGCACGCGCCGACCGAGACCTGCTGGCCGCGGCTGGCCCGTCCGACGGTCGACTGGAGCCGCACGGGCATCGTGGTCCCGAACGACGTCCTCCTTGAGGCGGGACAGATCGGCACCTTCCCGCTGCTGCATCAGATCGGCGATATGCTGCGCTACCCGGAGAACGACGGGCTCGGATTCCTGATCCTCGGCCACAACGAGGAGATGCACTTCAACGACGCGGAGTGCGTCTCGAAGATCGACAACGTCACACTCAACGTGACCTACCACGTCCACTAACGCTGAAGCGCGCGAGGCCAGCCGGCAGGACAATCGGCCAGGGCGCCGAGCACGACAGCGTCGCCGCGCACGCACCTGGGGCAGGGAGATGATGATGCAGGCATCCGAGGTGGAGTCACGGCCGTGGGCGACGGTGCCGGGGCCGCTCGACCGGGCGAGCTTCTTCGAGGAGCAGGCCCGGCATCGGCGGTCGACCTGGCGGCTGACGGCGCTCTGCCTGGCGGCGGTGGTGCTGATGGGGCTGGTGGTGAGCGTCGTCGTGACGCCGCTGCTGATGGCGCAGATCGGCATCACCCTCGCGGTGCTCGGAATCGTGCTGCCGGTCCCAGACGTTCTGAAGGCCATTCCGAACGGGTACGCCGATCTGATCGCCCCGATGATGCATCAGGATCAGCGTCCGGCGACCTTCGGACAGATCGTCGTCGGCTGGGCCTTGTTGCTCGGACCGGGCGTGGCGGTGATGCTCCTGATCTCGTTCTGGCTGTGGTCGCTCTTCCTGCGGGCCGGGGTTGGCGGCGCGCTGCTCGCGCTGGGGGCACGTGCGCCGCGGCCCGATGACCTCGAGGAGCAACAGCTCGTCAACGTCGTCGCCGAGATGGCCATCGCGGCCGGGCTGCCGCCTCCCCAGGTCGTGCTGCTCGACTCGGACGTGCCGAACGTGGCGGTCATTGGCTCGGGGCCGGACGACGCGACCGTGGTCGTCTCGCGGCGACTGCTGGATGAGTTCGACCGGGACCAGACCCAGGCGGCGCTCGGCCACCTGATTGGCTCGATCGGCAATGGCGACCTACGCATCGCCTTTGCGATCGTGTCGGTGTACCAGACCTTTGGCCTGCTGATGACGCTGCTCGACGCGCCGTTCACTGGAGCCGCTCGCTCCACGATCGGCCGCACGCTGCGTTTCGCCCTGCGTCGACCGGACCGCGACGCGGCCGGCGAGGCCGAGCGGGTGACGGCGCTCTTCTCCCAGACGTTCACGTCGGCACGGCTCGACGAGATCGGCAAGTTCCTGGAGCCCGATCCAGACACCTGGCTGGGTCGGCTCGACCAGCGCACCGTCATCTTCCGCGGGATTCGGATCGCCGTCTTGATGCCGCTGCTGTTTGCGAACCTGTTCAGCAAGATCGTCTTGCTGGTGTTGATGCCCCTTCTGGTTGGCCCGTTGATCGCGCTGGTCTGGCGATCACGCCGCTACCTGGCGGATTCCACGGCCGTCCAGCTCACCCGCAATCCCGACGGGATGGCCGCCGCGCTGGTCGAGCTGCTCCAAAAGGGCGGGCTGCCGCCCGGCAGCAAGTGGTCGGCCCACCTGTTCGTCGTGGGCACTGAGGTCGCCCGAGAACAGGCCCAGCGTACGCTGGCGGCGAAGCTGCGAGGGATCGGGGAGGCCAATGCCGGCAGACCGCTCTCTGAGCGCCTCACCGCGGGCGTCAGGATGGCCGGCGAGGCGATGCGCGGGGCGAATGAGGCCGAGGCGGCAGACGCGGGCACCTTTGCCGAAGAGAACTCGATTCTGCTGAACTTCCACCCGCCCCTGCGCAAGCGGCTCGAGCGGCTGCGACTCCAGGGCGCGACCATCAATCTGCACGCGTAAGGAGGGACCGACCGATGGAGCTGTTGATCGTCCTGGCGGTGGTGGCGTTGCTGGCGTTCTACCTGGTGAGCGTCTACAACGGCCTGATCGGCAAGCGGAACCGGGTCAGGAACGCCTGGTCACAGATCGACGTGCAGCTGAAGCGTCGGCACGACCTGATCCCCAACCTCATCAACGCCGTCAAGGGCTATCTGGCTCACGAGCGGGGAGTGCTGGAGAGCGTCACTCGCGCCCGCGCGGAGGCGATCGCGGCCGGCAATGACGTCCCCGCGCGAGCGGCGGCAGAAGGCGAGCTGACCCGGACGGTACGCTCGTTGTTCGCGGTGGCCGAAGCCTATCCGGATCTGAAGGGGAACCAGAACATGCTGGCCCTGCAGGAGGAGCTGAGCTCGACCGAGAACAGGGTCGCCTTCTCGCGCCAGCACTACAACGATTCGGTGATGGCGTACAACACCGCCCGTGAGACGCTTCCGGCCAGCCTCTTCGCCCCGGCGCTCGGCTTCGGTGCGGAGCCCCTGTTCACGCTCGAGGACCCAGTCGCCGAGCGCGGCGTGCCACAGGTGCAGTTCTAGCCCGCCGACTTCGCTTGGCGAGGCGGTGAGGGAGTTCGTTGCGCACGCCACACCCCCGCCGATCGCGCTGCTCCAGTGGGCAACCGGCGTCTGGGGGCCGGACAACGAGCGGGGGACTTGAAGCCCCCGACGGGGAGGGGGCATGTGCCCCCTCCCCGAACCGGCGAGACCACGTGGCCTTTGGATCCGATTATGCCTGGCCGTTCGAGCCACTGGCAGCGCGGATAGCCTTCCAGACCCGCACGGACGTGGCGGGCATGTCGAAGTCCTGGATCCCGAGCGGGAGCAGTGCGTCGACGACAGCGCTCCGGAGAGTCGGGGTGCTGCCGATCGTGCCGGCCTCGCCGACACCCTTGACGCCGAGCGGGTTGCGGTCGGTCGTCGTCACCGTCCGATCAAGCTCGAACATCGGCATCATGTGCGCGGTTGGCACGGAGTAGTCGTTGAGCGTCCCGCTGACCAGCTGGCCGCTCTCGTCGTAGACGACCTCTTCGCACAGCGCCTGCGCGACACCCTGAACGATGCCGCCGTGACGTTGGCCGTCGAGCAGCAGCGGGTTGATCACATTACCAACGTCGTCGACGGCGATGAAGCGGCGGAGCGTGACGCGCCCGGTGTCCGGGTCGATATCGACAACCGCGACGTGGACGCCGAACGGGAAGACCGAATCGTCCGGCTTGAAAAAGCGGGTGGATTCCAGGCCCGGCTCGTCGCCGGTCGGGACGTTGCCGCCGTAGGCCGCGGCAGCGATCTCGCCGAGGGTGACCGCCTTGCCGGCGGCGCCGCGGACGGCGAAGGTGCCGTTGCTCCGCTCGACGTCATCCGGCGCGGCCTCGAGCAGGTGGGCCGCGATCCGCACGGCCTTGTCCCTGACCTGGTCGACGGCCATCACCATCGCCCCGCCGCCGACCGCCGCGCTGCGACTCCCGAACGTCCCGATGCCGCTCTGGGTCATGGCGGTGTCGCCGTGGAGGACGACGATGTCGTCGATGCCGACGCCGAGGCTGTCGGCGACGATCTGGGCCATCGACGTCTCGGTTCCCTGGCCGTGTGGCGACGTGCCGGTGTGGACCATCACCTTACCGGACGGCTCGACGCGGACCGTGGCGCTCTCCCAGGGACCGAAGCCGCAAATCTCGACGTAGGCAGCCAGCCCGATGCCCATCAGCTTGCCCTGCGCACGGGCCGTCTGCTGCTCCTCGCGGAGCTGCCGGTAGCCCGAAACTTCGAGCGCCTTGTCGAGCGCCTTGACGTACTCGCCGGTGTCGTAGTTGGCGCCCAGGCCATTGGAGTAGGGGAACTTCTCGGGTGGAATGAAGTTGATTCGACGAATCTCGGCCGGGTCTTTGCCGAGCTCGTGGCCGATCTTGTCCATCAGGCATTCGAGGAGGTAGGTCGCCTCGGGGCGGCCGGCTCCGCGGTAGGCGCCGACGGGCGTCTTGTTGGTCAGCACGCCCTTGAGCGTGAAGTGGATGTTGGGGATGTCGTATGGGCCGGGCATCATCATCCCGGTCAGCATCCCCATTAGGGGCGAGAGGTACTGGTAGTAGCCCCCGATGTCGCAAATAGCGTCGACGTGGATCGCCGTGACGCGGCCGTCGCCGGTGATCGCGGCCTCGACAATGTCAACCTGCCCGCGGCCCTGCATCGCGGCCTGGAAATTCTCGGAGCGCGTCTCAGACCACTTGACGGGACGGGAAAGGCGCATCGCGGCGATCGCGGCAAGGGTCTCCTCAGGCGAGACGTCGACCTTGTTGCCAAAGCCGCCGCCGACCTCCGGGGCGATGACGCGTACCTTGTTCTCCGGCACGCCGAGCAGGACGGCAAGCTTCGTCTTCAGGCCATGCGGGATCTGGGTGGACGACCACATCGTCAGCTCGCCGGAGTCACCCGGGCGGCCCGGCCGCCAGTCGGTGACGCAGCCGCGGGTCTCCATGGCGACGGCGAAGACGCGCTGATTGACGACCCGCAGCTTGACGACCCGCTCGGCGTTGGCGAACGCGGCGTCCGGATCGCCGACCTTACGGTCCTGGGTGTGACCGAGGTTCGTCCCGAACTCTTCGTACAGCAGCGGCGCCCCTGGAGCAAGGCCCGCCTCCGGGTCGACCACCGCCGCGGGCAGCGGCTCGTAGTCGACCTCCACCAGGGCGGCCGCGTCACGGGCGGCATAGCGCGTCTCGGCGATGACGGCCGCGACCGGGTCGCCGACGTAGCGGACCTTGTCGGTCGCGAGCGGCCCGCGCTCCATATTCTTGACGTCGCTGAATGGATCGAAGGCGAACTCATACGGAAGCGGACCGGTGGTGGAGCCTTCGAGGTCCTTGGCTGTGAGGACGGCCAGGACTCCGGGCACCCCGAGCGCGGCGGCTGTGTCGATGCCGTTGACGCGAGCATGGCCGTGCGGGCTCCTGACGAAGATCAGGTGGGCCAGGCCCGGGAGCTGGAGGTCGTCAACGTAGGTGGACGACCCGGTGATCAGGCGCGGGTCCTCGCGCCGCTTGATTGGTTGACCGAGCATCTTGGGTGTTGCGACTGTCATGGGGTCCCCCTCCGGGCGTCTGTGACGCGCTGTCGCAGCATCCTAGCGCGTTGCGCCGTGGGGCTCAAGTCCAGCACGGCGCGCCGACGGCGCTACGGGGATTCGCGGCAGGTTTTCCTTCAGGTCGGCCGTCTTCTGGCTGTCACGCGCCAGTGTGGGCTGGTATCCTGCTGGCGCCGCGACGGGGCGGCAGTCTGTCGAGGAGTGACAAGCGTGAAAGCAGCGGTACTCAATGACTACGGGCAGCCCCTGAGCATCGAGGAGGTGCGGATCGACTCGCCAAGGGCGGGCGAGGTGAAGGTGCGGATCGGCGCCACCGGCGTCTGCCACAGTGACTACCACCTGATCAAGGGCGAGTGGAAGTACGGTCTGCCGATGATCCTGGGTCACGAGGCGGCCGGGGTTGTCGAGGAGGTGGGCGCGGGCGTCACCAGCGTCCAGCCGGGTGATCACGCGATCCTGTCGTTCCGGCCCGCGTGCGGGATCTGTCGGCTGTGCACGCTGGGTCGCTCGGTGATGTGCGAAGGGTATACCGGCAACCGCTTCATGATGCATGACGGCACCGCGCGGGTCCACCGAAACGGCGAGGACCTGCTGGTAATGGCGCGGATGGGCTCCTTCGCCGAGTACGTGGTGATGGCCGCCGAGCAGGTAATCCCGGTTCGCAAGGATGTCTCGATGGAGGTGCTCGCCTTGATCGGCTGCGCCGTGACGACCGGTGTCGGCGCGGTGATCAACGCGGCGAAGGTGGAGCCGGGCAGCTCGGTCGCCGTGATCGGCTGCGGTGGGGTCGGGCTGAACGTGATCCAGGGGGCCGGGCTGGTCAGCGCCGGACGGGTCATCGCCGTCGACCTGCTGGACAACAAGCTCGAGTACGCACGCCAGTTCGGCGCCACGGACACCGTGAATGGGTCCAGCGGCGACGCGGTCGACCAGGTTCGCGAGCTGACCGGCGGCGGGGTCGACTATGCATTCGAGGTGATCGGCAACGGCAAGACGGTCGAGCAGGCGATCCAGATGACCCGGGCGGGGGGGACGGCCTGCATCGTCGGGATGGCGCCGCAGAACACATCGTCGAGCTTCGACCCGCTCATCTTTGTGATGAAGGAGACCAAGCTGATCGGGACATGGTACGGGTCGGCGCGACCGCGGATCGACTTCCCGCGGCTTGTCGAGCTGACCATGGCGGGCAAGCTGAAGGTCGAGGAGCTCATCTCGCGGCGCTACAGCCTGGACGAGATCAACGACGGCTTCGACCGCCTCGGTCGTGGCGAGGTCGCACGCGGAGTAATCACCTTCCCAACCTGAGCCAAGATGCGCGACGGCCACCTTCCCGCCACGGCAAGGCGGCCGTCGCGCTCGGCGATCGATGACTTCCGCGAGGGAGTGGCTGGCGAGACGGCGCGAGGAGAGAACTGTGCGGATCGACACGAGCACCGACTTCGGCGCGCGGGTGGCGCGGCGGCTGCGGGAGGACCAGATCGGCTGGCTGACGACGGTGAGGCCAGACGGCATGCCGCAGCCGGTGCCGCTCTGGTTCCTGTGGGATGGCGAGACGTTCCTGATTTACAGCCATCCGAACGCGCAGAAGATGCGGAACATCAAGACCAACCCGAAGGTGTCGCTGAACCTCGATGGCGATGGCCGCGGTGGCGACATCGTCGTGCTGACCGGGGAGGCGCGGGCAATCTCGGATGCGCCGCCCGCCGATCAAGTCGCCGAGTACCTCGAGAAGTATCGGGAAGGCATCAGACGGATCAACATGACGCCAGAGCAAATGGCGCAGATGTACTCGGCCGCGATCTGCATGACGCCGGTCAAGCTGACCGGGCATTGAGGCGCGGCCGCCCTCTTCCTGGCATCCGATATGACCGGGTACAACGCCGGGCATACCTGCGTGCGTGACGCTGGTGGGATGTCGAGGTGAACCTCTCAGTGCGACCCGAGCTGATCGTGACCGACTTTGCCGGGACGACCATGCGTGAGGAAGGCGCCGTGCCGCGGGCGTACCGGCAGGCGCTGATTGAACACGGGATTCCGTTCTCCGAGGACGACCTGGCGACCCGGCGCGGGGCCAGCAAGCGGGCAGTGTTCCACGAGCTGGCGGCGCGCGACGATCCGGCTTGCGAGCGGCCCGACCGTGGCGATCGCGCCCTAGCGAGCTTCGAGTCCGCCTTGCGCCGCGAGTACGAAACCGGCAACGTGCGCGAGGTGGATGGCGCCGAGGCGGCGCTTCGGCGGCTGCGGCGGGCCGGCTGTAAGCTGGCGCTCAGCAGCGGCTTCGACCGTGGACTGGTTGACCTCCTAGTGGACCGACTCGGCTGGGGTGAGCTGTTCGACCTGGTCCTCGCCAGCGGCGACGTGCCGACCGGGCGGCCGGCGCCGTACCTGATCTATCGCGCCATGGCGGAGCTCGGCGTCCACGACGTCGCCCGCGTGGCGGTCGTCGGCGACACGCCTCTCGATCTCCAGGCCGGAACGAACGCGCGGGCTGGGTGGGTCATTGGTGTCCTCAGCGGCGCCCACGCCATCGAGACGCTCGGCCTAACGTCCCACACGCACCTGCTCCCCAGCGTCGCCGCCCTGCCCGCGCTGTTCCGCCTCGCGTCCGAATCCCACCTCGGCCCGTGAACGGGCGCCGCGAACCTGCCTGGACGATGATCCTGCAGGCGCCTCGTAGCTACGCACTCCCGAGCAGAATACGGGTATAATCGACCCGAGTCGCGAGCGCGGCTGCCTGGTGCTCGGCCGACGTTGACCAATCCACCAGCCTCTGCCTGGTGGATTTTTCTTGGCCTCGGATGCGGACGATCCCGAGGCGTTGGCCGGCCGAGTGTCAAAAGAATGTGGCGCGTGAAGAATTACGTCGCGCGCTCGACCGGCGACATACAGCCCGTTCGGGGCCCCACTAACGCGGGGCCGACCAAGATGAGGAGCGACGGACAATGCTGCGCGTACATGAGATCACCAAAGGATACGGGGGCACGCAGGTCCTCGACGGTGTCACGTTTGAGATCAGCGACCGCGACAAGGTGGCGCTGGTCGGGGTCAACGGCGCCGGCAAATCGACGCTGCTCAAGATCATCGGCGGAATCCTGCCGGCCGACGGCGGGCTGATCAAGACCCAGCCAGGGACCGAAGTCTCCTACCTGCCGCAAGACGCCGGCGTGCGCGGCGGCAAGACGCTCTGGCAGGAGCTGCTCTCGGCGTTCCCCGAGCTCCAGGAGGCGCAGGCCGAGCTCCAGGCGGTCGAGGCCGAGCTGGCGACGTCCTGGGAGGATGCCGGCCGGCTCGACACGCTCGTCGCGCGCCAGGGCGAGTTACTGGACAACTTCGAACGGCTCGGCGGGTACCGCGTCGAGGCTGAGGTGGCAAAGGTGCTGGCCGGCCTGGGTTTCGCCTCGGACGACCGCGACAAGCCGTGCGAGGCGTTCTCGGGCGGTTGGCAGATGCGGATTGCACTGGCCAAACTGCTGGTGCGTAAGCCGGGCCTGCTCCTGCTCGACGAGCCGACGAACCACCTGGACCTGGCCGCGACCGAGTGGCTCGAGGACTACCTGGTCGAATATCCGGGCATGATCGTGGTCGTCTCGCACGATCGCTACTTCCTGGACAAGGTAGTTTCACGGACGATCGAGGTCGAAGAGGGCAAGGCGAGGGACTATCGGGGCAACTACAGCTACTACCTGACCGAGCGCGAGCGGCGCCGCAAGGACGCCGTGAATGCCTACGAACGCCAGCAGAAGTGGATCAAGAAGCAGCAGGCATTCATCAATGCCTTCCGCGCCAACGCCGCGCGCGCTGCCGTGGTCAAGAGCCGCCAGCGGGCGCTGGACAAGCTGGAGCGCATCGCACCGCCACGCGCAAGCGACCCGAAGATCACGGTGCGCTTCGCCGCTGGCAAACCTGGCCCGGAGCGAGTCCTGGATCTCAACGGGATTGCCAAGGCGTTCGACGGGCGGGCGGTCCTCAACGACCTTTCGCTGATGGTCAACCGCGGCGATCGCATCGCGCTGGTCGGGCCGAACGGGGCTGGCAAGTCCACATTGCTGAAGGTCATCGCTGGGGTCGAGGAGCCGGACGCCGGGACGGTGGAGCTGCATTCGAACGTCAGCGTCGGCTACTACGCCCAGGACCAATCGCAGACGCTGGACGAGTCACGGACCGTCGTCGAGGAGATGCTGGCCCACGCTCCCGATGGCTGGGGCGAGGAGTCGGTCCGCGGACTGCTAGCGCGGTTCCTGTTCCGCCAGGATGACGTGTACAAGTCGATCGGAGCGCTCTCCGGCGGCGAGAAGAGCCGATTGAGCCTGGCCAAGTTGATCATGCGTCCGCGTCAGCTGCTGCTGCTGGACGAGCCAACCAACCACCTGGACGTACCATCCAAGGACGAGCTCGAGTCGGCGCTGGACAACTATCCGGGCGCGGTGATCTTCGCGTCACACGACCGCTTCCTCCTGGACCGAGTGGCCACGAAAGTGGCCGAGCTGCACGACGGAAAATTGGACGTCCACCTGGGCGGCTGGAGCCGCTTCCGCGAGGTCCAGGCCGAGCGCGAGGAAGCGGAGGCCGTCGCGTAGCCGCGGTGCCGGGTTGTCCCGCCGACGGTCGCGCCGCCGCGGTTACCCGATCCACAAAGTCTCGATCAGCGATCGTCCCGCTCGGGAGACCAGGGCAAGAAGTCCGACGCCCGTGACGGCCTGGTCGCCATCTGGAGCTTGCTCCGTTACCGCGTGGTACGTTGATCTGTCTAGCCCCGACGCTCTGACCGCTGCGTCCAATACTCGCGGTCCATCTTGACAGCGACTCGCGATCCACCTACCCTCTGGCAATGAACGGCGCATCCCTCTCGGACGCCGCCCCCAGCCTTCGCTTTGGCATCGACGTCGGAGGGACCTTCACCGACGTCGTCGCGTACGACGAACGGGCGGGCACCCTCGTATCGCTCAAGGTGCCGACCACCCCCGAGGACCAGTCGGCCGGCGTCATGGCCGGGATTGACGTCCTCCTGGGGGACGGTACGATTGGCGCTGTCGTGCACGGGACGACGGCCGTCACCAACGCCCTGCTCGAAGGGCGAGGGGCGTCGGTCGCGTTGGTCACCACCCGCGGCTTCCGCGACGTCCTGGAGATTGCGCGGCTGGCCCGGGAGGCCGGCTTGTATGAGCTAGTCCGGCCGGGCCGGCCCGATCCACCGGTGCCACGCCACCGCCGCCTGGAAGTGGCGGAGCGGCTACGCCACGACGGCTCGGTCCTGGACACGCTGACCGAGGACGAGTGTCGGCGGGTCGCGGCGCGGGTCGGCGAGCTTGACGTCGAAGCCGCGGCCGTCTGCCTGCTCCACAGCTACGCCAACCCTGAGCACGAGCGGGCCCTCAAGGCGGCGTTGGCCGACGCGGCCCCGCACGTCTGCGTCTCCTCCGAGATCAACGCAGAGTTCCGCGAGTACGAGCGGACCAGCACGACCGTTCTGAATGCGTCCGTCATGCCGATCGCGGCTCGCTACATGGCGCGGCTCGCTCGAGCGCTCGGCCTACGCGCGGCCGAGGCCCCGCTCCACATCGTCCAATCCAGCGGCGGGATGATGTCGGCGGCGACGGCCGCTGAGCAGCCGCTGCGGATGGTCATGTCGGGCCCGGCCGCCGGAGTCGCCGCCGCCCAGTACCTTCTCCGGCACCTCGACGTCCCAAGTGCCGTAACGTTCGACATGGGCGGGACCAGCACCGACGTCTGCCTGATCTCTCACGGCGTGTTGAGTACCGTCCGCGAGCGCAAGCTGAACGGCTGGCCGGTCCGGGTACCGTCGGTCGCGGTTGAGAGCATCGGCGCCGGTGGCGGCTCGTTGGCGTGGCTGGATGCCACCGGGGCGCTCCGCGTTGGCCCGCGTAGCGCCGGCGCGCACCCTGGCCCGGCAGCCTACGGCCTGGGCGGCACAGAGCCAACGGTCACCGACGCCAACGTGGCCCTCGGCTTGATCCGTGATGGTCTGGTGTTCGGGCGTGGCGCCATCAGCGTCGATCGGGCCCTCGCCGAGCAGGCGATCGGACAGATCGCCGAACCGCTCGGCTTGGGACTCGTCCAAACTGCCCGCGGGATCGTCGAAGTCGCGAACGCGAACATGCTGCGCGCCATCAGGCTGGTCTCGGTTCAGCGAGGCGTCGATCCGCGCGATCTGACGCTCGTCGCCTACGGCGGCGCCGGCCCGCTCCACGCGACCCGGCTGGCCCAGGCGATGGGCATGCCGCGCGTGCTGATCCCAGCCTACTCCAGCGCGTTTTCGGCACTCGGCTGCCTCGTGTCCGAGCTGCGTTACGATGTGGTCCGCACATTCCGCCGCCAGCTCGCCGCCATCGACCAGGATGAGCTCGGCGCGCAGTTCGAGGAGCTCGAAACGTCGGCCCGCGCGCCGCTCGAGCGCGAGGGACACGGCCGCGAGCAGATTGTCACCCGCCGTAGTCTGGACCTCCGCTACGCCGGCCAGAACTACGAGCTGGAGGTGCCGCTCGACGGCGGCGCGGCCGGGCTCGCGTACGCCGAGATCCGCCGCCGCTTCTACGACCAGCACCGCGCGCTGTACACCTACGCCACTGACGAGGCGGTCGAGTGCGTGACGCTCAGGGTGGCCGCGCTGGTCCCGAGCACCCTCCTTCGACTCCCGCGACGCACCCCGACCGGTTCGGAGCGGCTGGCTGAAGACCACCCATGCACGCTGCCTGGCCTGGGAAGCGGCGTCGGCGAGGCGCGAGTGACCGTCTATAACCGTTCGGGCCTTGGCGTCGACGACCCTATCTCCGGGCCAGCCCTCATCGAGGACGAGCAATCAACGACCGTCATCCTCGCCGGGCAGACTGCTCGGTCCGACGCGCTCGGAAACCTCTTCGTGGACGTGCCGACGTGACCGCCATAGACGCGGTCACGCTGGAGGTAGTCCGCAACGCGATCTTCTCGGTGGCCGAGGAGATGCGGGTCATCGTCATGCGCTCTGCGCGGTCGCCACTGCTCAAGGAGGCCGGCGACCTGTCGTGTGTGCTAACCGACGCGCGGGGCCGGCTGATCGCCCAGGGTAATCTGGACAACCCGATCCACCTGGGCGTCATGTGCTTCACGGTCAAGGAATTCTTGAAGCGCTTCCCGCCCGAGACACTGCGCGACGGTGACGTCTTCTACACCAACGCACCGACCGTCGGGGGCAACCACCTGCCAGACGTCAAGGCGATCAAGCCAATCTTCTGGGAAGGCGAGCTCGTCGCGTTCTCAGTCAACCTGAGCCACTGGCCCGATGTCGGTGGCGCGCTGCCGGGCAGTTACGTCCCATGGGCGACCGACTTGACCCAGGAGGGGCTGCACATCACGCCGGTCCGCCTGTTCGATGCCGACGGGCCGGTCCGTGAGACGCTCGACCTCATTCTGGCCAACGTCCGCGGCCGCGTCGAGCGCGAAGGCGACATCCACGCCCAACGCGCCGCTGCCGAGGTCGCCGCGCGGCGGCTCCACGAAATCTTCGCACAGTTCGGCACGCCGACCGTCCTGTCCTGCTTCGAACGAATGATGAACGAGTCGGGCCAGCTCATGCGAGCCGCGCTGACGGAGGTGCCGGACGGCGTCTACGTCGGTGAAGACTGGATGGACGACGACGGCATCGTCGACCAGCCGATCCGGATCAGGGTCCGGGTCACGATTGCTGGTGACACAGCGACCTTCGACTTCGACGCAACGGATCCGCAGGCCCGCGGTCCGATCAACACGACGTACTTCATCGCTTGCTCGTCGGTCTACTACGTTTGCAAGGCGCTGCTCGGTCCCGACATCCCAGCCAATGACGGCCTGTACCGTGCGCTGACCGTCAACGTCCCCGAGGGGACCCTGCTCAACCCGGCGCCACACGCACCGATCGTTGGCGGCAACCACGAAACCTCGCAGCGCGTCGCCGACGCCTTGTTCGTCGCCTTCGCCCAGGCGATCCCCGAGCGGGTCCAGGCCGGCGGGATTACCACCTCGGGACTGGCCGTCGTGACCGGGCGCTGGCCGAACGGGACGCCGTTCACGCTGTATGAGGTCCATGGCGGAGGCGAAGGCGGCAGCCTGCATCGAGACGGGCTGTCCGCGCTCCGGGTGCACATGGCAAACACGATGAACACCCCGGTCGAGGTGATCGAGCACGAGTATCCGCTGTTCGTTGAGGAGAGCGCCTTGCGTGACGGCAGCGCGGGCGCCGGCCGCCAGCGCGGTGGCCTCGGAATCCGACGCCTCTACCGAATCGCCAACGCCGAGGCCCGTCTAACCACGATGATCGAGCGCTGCATCGTCCCGCCGTACGGCCTGCTTGGCGGCGCGCCCGGTGAGCCGAGTCGCGTAAGCCTCGACCGGGATGGTGAGCAGCGAACGATCAAGGGCAAGGAGAGCGTGGTCCTCCAACACGGAGACCTCGTCACGGTCGAAACCGCCGGCGGTGGCGGGTATGGGCCGCCTGTCGAGCGCTCGGCCGAGCTGGCCCAGAGGGACCTGCGCGAAGGTTACGGGTGACAACTGCATCGGTCGCCCGGGCGAGGCGATCGGGTCGATGGAGTGGGCCGTGACTGACTTCCTGACCGAGCGCGAGCAGCAGGAATCTCCCGCCCTGGAGACGAGCTCCGGGCGTCCCAAGCTCCAGGGGAAGGTCGCCATAGTGACCGGTGGCGCCAAGGGGATGGGCGGCACCATCTGTGAGCTATTCGCACGCGAGGGCGCGAGCCTCATGCTGGCCGCCCGCGACCGCGCCGCGCTGGACTCCGAGATCGACCGCGTCCGCGGCATCGTACCCTCCGTCCGCGCATCCACCACGCCCGTGGACGTGACCGACGAGACGTCAGTCCAACGCATGGTCCGCAAAGCCCTCGACGACTACGGTCGGGTCGACATCCTGGTCAATGCGGCCGGGACCACTGGCCCGATCGAGACGCCGGCCCACGAGGTGTCTGCCGAGGCTTGGGACGAAACGCTCGACGTCAATGCCAAGGGTACGTTCCTGTGCTGCAAGGCCATCCTGCCGCACATGATCGCGCACCGCGATGGCAAAATCGTGAACATCGGCGGCACCTCCGGCCTGCGCGGCTACCGGCATCGCGCCGCTTACTCGGCGTCCAAGTGGGCGGTCCGCGGCCTCACCCGCACAATCGCTCTGGACGCTGGACCGTACAACGTCAACGTCAACTGCGTCGCGCCCGGGCCGCTGTACGGACCCCGCATGACCAAGATCATCCGCGAGAAGGCACGTGTCCGCGGCGTCAGTGCCGAGTCGGTCTACGACGACTACCTGCGCGAGCAGGCGCTGAAACGCTTCACGTCAGCGGTCGACGTCGCCTACGCCGTCCTGTTTCTGTCAACGCATGAGTCCCGTCAGATCACTGGCCAGGCGCTCACCGTCGACGGCGGCTGGGACGTCTAGCGTCTACCAGGACCCACCTTGCTGAGGCTCCGTCCGTCCGCTGAGTCGTCAGGAGGGTTGCCCTTCGCGCAGCAGTGACGTCCCTTCCTCCACGTCCTCCTCGGAGAGCGTGTCGGCGTCCACGTCGGTCAGAAACGTGGCGTGGAAGCGGTTGATGGTGTCGGCAAGACCGGCGGCGAAACACAGGTCGATGATCTGTCGCGTGCTGAAGTGTTGGGCCAGGCGCTCGTACAAATCGTCTGGCACGACGTGGCGCAGCTTGGACTCTTCGACGTACTCCAGGACGAGCCGGTCAACCGGATCGTAGGCCTCGCTGGTTCGCCATGATCGCAAGTCCAGGATTTGCTCCTGGGTCAGTCCGATGCTCCGACCGAGCACAATGTGGGTCGGGATTCAATAGTGGCACTGGTTTAGCGTGGAGGTAAACAGGTAGGCCAGCTCCTGGTGCCGCTTGTGGAGACTGTCGCTCCGGTACGTCGTCGAGATCAGGGCAAACAATGCCTTCAGCGCCTCGGGATGGTTGGCGACACCCTTGTGGATGTTCAGCACGCTGCCGCGCGTGGCCGCGATCTGCTCGTACACGGCGCGCACCTCCGGCGACGCGTCGTCGTACTCAACCAGTGGAATCCGCCCCATTGTGCAAACCTCCCGTGATGCGCGGTCAGCGTTCGTTGACTCCGACCCCTCAGGCCCAGCCGCGCTCCTGGAGCATCCGGTAAAGGTCTTGAGCCGAGCGGTGAGCCATCTCCCCGAACGCGCCTCCGCGCTGGATCCAGACCCGCTGGTAGGGCGCGGCGTCCTCCTCGGCCCTGGCCAACGCGGCGACCTCGACGGCGCGCTCGGGAGGTATGACGACGATTCCATTGTCGTCCGCGACGATCAGATCGCCAGGGTGAACTGCGACGCCGCCGCATGAAACCGGCAGATTGACCCCACCACCGCCCGTGCCAGTCGATCGGCCGACCAACGCCGCGGTCGCCCGCGCGAAGGTGGGCAGACGATGCTCGGTGATCTCCACCACGTCAGTCACGGCGCCGTCGACGATCACGCCAACGCATCCTCGCGCCCTTGCTGCGAGGGAAGTCATTTCGCCCCAGCACGCCTGGCGCGTCACGCCGCCCTGGTCGATCACCAGCACGTCGCCCGGCCGAAGCTGCTCGATCGCGGAAGCGGTTGGTTGCAGGTCGTTGTCCACGTAACGCAGCGTCACGGCCGTGCCAACCACCGCCACATGACTCCAGAGGGGGCGGATTGACCCATCGACGAAGCCGTCGTCGATCACGTGTCCGATTGTCGCTGGTGGCAGGCTACGGTAGGCGTCCAGGAGCTCGGCCGGGACACTTGGAGGGCGCGAAGGTGCGGGATTGGCATTGCTCATCTGGCGTTTCCGCCGGCTGGCGTCTCCATCCCGCCTGGACAGGCTCCGAATGAGACCCGTTTATACTGCATCCGCTGCCAGGTTCAAGTGCGAGCAGCCGAAGGTCGCCGAATGGTGCCTGGAGGGCGGTCTCGCGGGCGTACCCTGACCGCCTAACCATCTTGGAGTACCCAGAGGCATGGCCGAACGCGGGCCGAGCGAGGAAGAGGCCATCCTGGGCGGCCTGGGCACTTCCTCCGACGCGAGCCCGGTCGAGCTGTACGCGGTCGGCGACGGGTCCCCGGTCGGGCGCGAGATCTTTCTGCGCGTGTCCGAGGCGTTGCCCTTCGACATCAACCACGGCATCGCCAGGATGGATCAGGCGGCATTCGAAGCCATTGAGCTCCGGCCAGGCTCGCTCGTCTACGTCGCCGGACGGCGCCAGACCACCGTCCGCGCTGAACTCGCGCCTCCGGGTTTACCCGGCCGCCACGTCCTCCGCCTGGACGGCACCCTCCGTGACAACGCCCAGGTCGGGATCGACGACCGTGCCCGTGTGCGCGCCGCGACCGCCAGCGATGCCCACAGCGTTGTCCTCGCGGCGTCGGACGCCGAGAGCCTCTCGGACAAGGACCTCAACGTCGTCAGAGATTTCCTCGACGGACGCGTGGTCACGGCCGGCGACAAGATCCGCGTCACGGCGCTGGCCCGCGGTGATCGCACCTTCCAGGTCGCGGAGACCGAGCCGGTCGGCCCGGTCATCGTGCGGTCCGAGACGCTACTCAGTGCGCGCGTGCCGACGACGGCCAAGGCCGGCGTGCGAACCACGGCCGTCCAAATCCGGTACGAGGACATCGGCGGCCTGGAGCGTGAGCTCGGGCGCGTCCGCGAGCTGATCGAGCTGCCGATGAAGTACCCGGCCCTGTTCAGTCGGCTGCGCATCGAGCCGCCGAAAGGTGTTCTCCTGTACGGCCCGCCAGGGACCGGCAAGACCTTGATCGCGAGGGCAGTCGCCGGCGAGGTCGAGGCGACGTTCATTCACGTCAACGGCCCTGAAATCATGCAGAAGTACGTCGGCGAGAGTGAGGCGCGCCTTCGCGAGGTCTTCGAGCAAGCTCAGCGCGAGGCGCCCTCGATCATCTTCCTCGACGAGATCGATGCGATCGCCCCCAAGCGGGCAGACGTTGTTGGAGATGTCGAGAAGCGGGTCGTGGCCCAGCTCCTGACCTTGCTGGACGGCCTTGTCTCACGCGGCCAGGTGACCGTCATCGGCGCCACCAACATGCCGGAGCTCGTCGATCCGGCCCTCCGCCGACCTGGTCGATTCGACCGCGAGATCTCAATACATGCCCCAAGTCGAACTGGACGGCTCGAGGTCCTGAAGATCCACAGCCGCGGACTGCCGCTGGCCGACGACGTCGACCTCGAAACGCTGGCGTCCGTCGCTCACGGCTATGTCGGCGCTGACCTTGAAGTCCTGTGCAAGGAGGCCGGCATGCTTGCGTTGCAAGAGGTGCTCGAGCGGGCCGACCTGAATACCGCCGACCCGCTGACCCTGGCCGACGGCGCGAGCGTCCACGCACGGCACTTCTGGTCGGCGATGAAAGGGATTGAGCCGACCGCCACCCGCGAGGTGCTCGTCGAGAGACCGAACGTCCCCTGGGAAGACGTGGGTGGGCTGCGCGAGATTCGGGAACAGCTTGAGAGCATGGTAGAGCTCCCGCGCCAGCACCCGGAGCTCTTTTCCGCGGCCGGCATCAAGCCGCTGAAGGGCATACTGTTCAGTGGCCCGAGCGGGACCGGCAAGTCGCTGACGGCGCGGGCGCTGGCGACGTCGACTGGGCTCAGCCTGATCACCGCCGACGCGGCGACGCTGCTCTCCAAGTGGCTCGGCGAGTCGGAGAAGACGGTCCGCGAGGTTTTCACCCGCGCCAAGCAGGCCGCCCCTTGCCTGCTCTTCTTCGACGAGCTGGACGCGATCGCCCCGATCCGCGGCGGAGACCAGGCCGGCGGGGCGGTCAATCGGATGGTCAGCCAGTTCTTGAGCGAGCTGGATAGCCTGGACGATCACAGCGAAGTCGTCGTCCTCGCCGCGACCAACCGCCAGGACCTCGTCGAGCCCGCCGTGCTCTCTCCACGCCGCTTCGCGTTCGTGCTGGAGTTCCAGATGCCCAACGCGTCGGCCCGCCACGAGATCCTGCAGGCTCAGACGCGCCACATGCCGCTCGGCGACGATGCCGACCTGGTCCATCTGGCGGCTCAATCCGAAGGGTTCAGCGGCGCCGACCTGGCGGCGGTCTGCCAGCGCGCGGCGCTGCGGGAGATCCGCGCGGTGGTCGAGGCCCAGCGTCGCCACGGCGCGCCGCCCCCCGGCAGCCTACGAATCGGCGGCGAGCACTTCGAGGAAGCCGTCGCCCGGATCCGGGAGGGCCTGTTCGCGCGCGGCGACACCGCCCTCACCCACGGCGCAGTCCCGCCAACCCGCGGCGGACCGGCAAACCCACTCAGGCGTCAACGTCGGCGTCAGTAGCGACCAGCGCATAGCGAGCGCAGGCCGCCAGGAGCGCCGTCATCTTGCCGGCAATCCACCCGCCGAGTGACCGCCGCGGAATCCCGTCCATGTCCGACTCCCGTCACAACCTCCAACGGCTGAGCCCTGCCGCCGGTGACGGGCACGAACGCACAAACGGGTACATCGAGTGCCGATGGCTACTCGCCCAGCGGTCGGCCGTCCATCTCCAGGAGGGGCTCGCGGAGCAGCTCGATCTGGATGCCGTCAGGATCGCGAAAGTAGACCGAGCTGGTGATGCCACGGTCCGGGCCAAGGTAGGGAATGGCGTGCTCGTCGAGGCTCGCCTTGAGGGCCTCGAACTGTTCAGGCACGACCGAGATCGCAATGTGTTGGATCCCGCCAAGAGCTTCCACAGCCGGGCCCAGGCCAAGGCCGGGGAAGTCGAAAAATGCGAGCAGATTGCCGTGCCCGAGGTCGTGGAAGAAGTGGGTCGACCCGGGATAGTCGCGGTTCTCCATCACTTCGATCAGTGGGAATCCGAGCACGTCCTGGTAGAAGCGGATCGTCCGCTCGACATCGCTGCAGATCAGCGCCAGGTGGTGAACGCCTCGGGCCGTCGACTCCGAACGCCGCTCCTTCGGCCTCAAATGCGCTTCACGGAGCGCCGCCCGCCGGGCTTCGAGTTCCGCGGGTGAAAGGCTCATGTCGCACCTCCGGACCGCTCGAAGTACCTGGCGATGTTGCCGGCCTCGCGCTCGCGGAAGGCGCGATTGATCCGCAGGCGCTCCAGGTGCTGCTCCAGCGTCTTGGCGCCTTCCTTGACCGTGTGCGTGGTGAAGAATTGCGCGACGTCGTCCGCGAGCTCTGGCGTCGAGAGCGCGGTGATGCCGGCGAGCATTCGCACATGGGCATTGTCCGGGAAGCGCTCCATGATCTCGTCCCAGTGCTCCTTGACGAACGTCCACGCCACGTCACCGCCAACCAGGTTCTGCAGCAGCGAGCCGATCAGATACGGCGCGTTTTGGGTCCGCACCTGGGCCTGCCCCGCGGCACCCGCTGCCCCCTCAGCGCCGGGTGGCGGCAGGGCCAGCTCGAGCGTCCGCCCCACCAGGTCGCGGTCCCGGAAGGAAGCCAGCGCGAACAGGTAGCGTTGCTCCTCCTGCGGGGTCGGCGCGTCGCTATAGCGACGGACGAACAGCTCGTACTCATCCACCCCACCCGCGTCGGCGACGATCGCGATGACCGCTGGAGCCACGTCCCGGGCCACCGCCGCCCGATCTTCAAGATAGGCCGCGTGGAGCACCTTGGCGTGTGCGCGGGTTAGTTCGTCCTCACCGAGCGTCCCGAGCGATGAGATGAGCGTCCCGCGCAATTGGCCGACCAGCTCCGTCTCCCCCGCTCGCGGCGTCCAGCCCAGACGCTCGACTGATGGTCCAACCAGATCGCGCACGTAGGCCTGGACTCTTGGACGTACCTCGGGAGTCGCCATCCGGTGGAGGTACCCGAGACTGCCGAGGAGGGCGACCCAGACGTTGCGGTCGGTCTCCGCGCCAAACAGCTTGGCGAAGTCCAGGTAGTCAGCGATTGGGGTCGATCCTGCAACGACTGAGGCCCAGGTGTCGGTTACCAGGTTGAACCGCTCGACCGCGCTCAGGTTCTCCAGATTCGCAGTCAGGCTGCGCAGCAGCTCCGGCGCGTAACGCACGCGGTAGAAGCCGTGACCGCCCTCGTTCGCCACGATCCAGTCCACCTGCTCGCGCAACTCCACCGAGGCTCGCTCCTCACCCAGAAGCAGCTTGCGCGACTCGGAGCCCTGCATCCCGCCCAGGCGGAGCATGATCGGCACCTGCCAACGCACGCTCGTCGAGGCAGAATCGGGCAAGTAGCGGAAGCGACGCTGATTCAGGGCGAGTTGCTTGCGCGTGCCATCGGCCTGGGCCAGCTCGACCGAGACGACTGGAAATCCTCCCTGGAAGATCCAGGAATCCATGATCTTGCGTGCCGGCTCGCCGCTTGCCTCCTCGATGGCGTCCCACAGGTCGGACGTCTCGGTATTCGCGTACTTGTGAGCCTCCAAATACTGGCCAATCCCGCGCTGGAACACCGGACCGCCCAGGTACTGCTCGAGCATCCGCAGCACCGCTGCGCCCTTCTCGTACGTCAGGATGTCAAACATCCCCCGACACTCGTCCGGGGCGCGCACCGGGAACTCGATCGCGCGGGTGCTCTCCAGGCCATCCGTCAGCATCGCCGCGTCACGCCCCAGGCTGAAGCTCATCCAGCGCTGCCACTCCGGCTTGAATGCGTCGACGGCCAGCATCTCCATGAACGTCGCGAACGCCTCGTTCAGCCAGATCCCGTTCCACCAGCTCATGGTGACAAGATCGCCGAACCACATGTGGGCCATCTCGTGCGCAATGACGTCCGCCACGCGCTCCAGGTCGCCGTGGGAGGCCGTCTCCTTGTCGACGAGCAGCGCCGTCTCGCGGTAGGTGATTGCGCCGAGGTTCTCCATCGCGCCGGCCGCAAAGTCAGGCAAGGCGATCATGTCCAGCTTATCGCCCGGGTACGGGATACCGTAGTATCCGGCGAAGAACCGCAGCACGAACGACCCGACCTCCAGCGCGAAGTCGGCTAGATTGCGCTTGCCGGGCACAAAGATGATCCGCAGCGGCGTCCCGTCGACGTCCACCGCGTCGGTTGCCTCGAGGCGCCCGACGATGAACGCCACGAGGTACGTCGACATCTTGATCGTGTCGGCGAATCGGACGGCCACCTTGCCGTCGTCAGCCGGCGTCCGCCCGACCTCGCCAGCATTCGAGACAGCCATCAACCCTTCGTCCACCACCAGCGTGACGGCGTAGACCGCCTTGAAGTCCGGCTCGTCCCAGCATGGGAACGCCCGCCGGGCATCGGTCGCCTCGAACTGGGTCGTCGCGATGACCTGCTCGGTACCCTCGCTGTCGCGGTAGGTGCTGCGATAGAAGCCGTGGAGCTTGTCGTTGAGGATGCCGCGGAAGCGCAGGTGGAGCGTCCAGGCGCCCCGGGCGGCCGTTTCTGCCAGGGCAAGCGTTGCCCGCTCCTGTTCCTCGTCCAGTGTCACCGTGGCTTCCAGCCGATCGCCGGCCGAGTTGGTCAAGTACGCCTCGTCAATCTCGAGCTCCAGCGCGTTGAGCTGGATCTCGCGCACCGGCTCGACGACCCGCAGCGCGACGGACTCCTCGCCTCGGAAGGTGAAGGCGTGCAGGTCCGGCGTCAGCGTCAGCTCGTACCGCTCCGGCACGACGGTCCTGGGCAACCGATAGGCGCGCTCGTCCAGCGGCGGCGTCTCGAGAGTCGCTTGATCCGGCACGGCGGTTCTCCCTGTCCTCTTCTGGTGTTCGATGTTGCGCGAGAGTATCGTCGATCGGAGTCAACAAACGGGAATGCGGCGCCCCGGGAACCCCGCGGGCAGCGGCCCGTGCGTGGTAGCTACGCAGCTCCTGAGGCAGCGACCAACCGCTCGGCGTTGCCGCCCAGAATGGCTTGCTCATCCTCGGGAGCCAGGCCGAGGGCACGCACGTGGTCTCGCGCGCTCTCGATGGAGATGCCGACGTTTGGCGAATCGCTCCCAAACAGCAGGCGACGCTCCAGTCCCGCGGCCGACGCGCGGTCGAGCGGCACCAGCTCGTCGACCGTCGGCGTCAGATCGGCGTACACCGATCGCGTACGCCGGAGCAGGTCCAGCGTGGTGGCCGACGCCGGTGCGCCGGCGTGGGCCACGACGATCGGCGCATCTGGCCAGCGGTCGGCGAGGCGGCCGACGGCGGCGATCTCCGCGGGAGCCGTCCGCCCGTCAATCGCGCGGCCGACGTGAACGACCACCGGCTGACCCTCAGCCGAGACACGGCGCCAGAGCGGGTCGAGCCGATGGTCATCCGGTGCGAACGCGCCGACTGAGCAGTGCAGCTTGAGCACTCGCAGACCCAGCTCGCCAAACGCTTCTTCCACGATGCATTCGACCTCGTCCGCGGGGTGAACCGTTGCACCAGCGACGACCACCGGATCGCCGGCAAAGGTGTCGGCCATCCAACGGTTCAGGCCTGCAGCCACGCCGGCCCGGTGGGCGTACGGAAGACTCCAGCACCGCTCGACACCCGCTGCGACGATCGCCGCGCGGGCCGCGCCGTGGTCGCCTGGGTAGAGCAGCCCAGCGGGGATGTGCTCGGCGAAAAATCGCCGAATCGCGCCCATCAGGCGATCGGGCAGCAGGTGGACGTGCGCATCGACGAGCACCGGCAAGCCGTTCAGACCGAATCGCGCTCGGGTCGCAGCCGGAGCCGAGTCGGCATTCCCACCGCCCGGCAGCGGAGCACCACCCGATCCTCGCCAACTCGGTATTCGCCCGTCAACACCATTCGGCGCCGCTCAGGCTCCAGCTCCGCGATCCGGAGCTCCATGCTGACGGTCTCGCCCGGGTAGACTGGCTGGACGAATTCGAAGGTCATCTCGCGCGCCAGCACCCCGAGCAGGCCCCCAATATGGGTGAGCATACTCGCCACCAGCAACCCCGGCAGGATCGGTCGCCCGAATCGAGTCCCGGCCGAGAACGCCGCGTCTGTGTGGTACGGATTGTAATCGCCAGTGATCCCGACGAACAGGCTGGCATCGGCCTCAGAGAACGTCCGCACGAAGCGGAATCGATCGCCCACGCGCAGCGAGACGAACGCCGTGAGAACGTCGCTCATCGGCGCTGCCTTGGCCGCGTTGTCGGAAGCGACCTCGCTAGGGCGCCCGTCACTCGCGGCCATGCGTTGCCCCGCGCTGGTTGCCACCGCCCGAGCAACACGCACTCATCGCCCCGCCCCGCGAGTCCTACGATTCGACAGCGACGACTCGGCAGGTCGCGCCGCGCGCCCCCTGGATCTTCATCGGGAGTACGATCAACTCAACCCGCTGGCGGGTAAGGCCGCCAAGATTGCACATCGCGCCAAGGAAGTTGATGCCGGCCCCCGTCAGCACGGCCGGCGATTGCCAGTCCTCGAGCGCCTTTTCACGGGTATATTGCGCGAGGTACCGCCGCGCCTGAATCGATGGGAAGGGGGCCCGCTCCCAGGCCGGCTTGTCGGCCCATTCGGGGCCCTGGTACTGCTCACCGCGACCCCAGTACGCGACGTCGGACCCCACGAGGTCGGATGACTTCGCCTTGAGATGCTCGACGAGGCGCTCGGCGGCGGCCTTCGTAAAGTACGGCGTGTGGCGCGCGTAGGCATCGCCCAGCTCGACCCAGCGTTCGTTGTCCCCCCAGCCGGTCCGGACCAGGACTGCGTCGCCGTCGCGAAAGTCGGCCTCGGCAAACGCCCGATCGATGTCGTCGGGCCGCAGCTCACCACCCTGGCCACAGGGCGCGTCGATTACCACGGTCGGGCGCATGACGAACGGCTCAAGCGGCAGCGCCTCGACGCGCGGCGCGTCCTTGTGGGTCATCGCCTGGATCATCAGGCGCGTGCCGGCTTCCGAATGCATCGTCAGCATCGTCAGCTCGTAGCCGTTCTTCTCCCAATTCGTGATCGGCTGCGACTGGAACGGAACGTCCCAGGCCCAGACGTTGCCAACCGGCATGAAGTCGTAGAGCGGGAGCGTGAGATCGATGACGCGCACGGTCTCCTCCATGAAGCATTCTGGTGCAGTGTAGCCGCCCGCTAAGCGCCTCCGCATGACACGGCCCGGAGGGCGCCTCAGTCCCGCCGCGGCCGTGGTGTGTGGCACAATCAGCGCCGACGTGGAGGCAGACGCATGACCGTGGGCGACGCCGCTCCGGGGGTGACAGAAGTTCCGGCCGAATTGGCTGCCAGCGTCCCCGCAAAGAGCGAGGACGTGCCACGGCTCGGCAATCGACGCGGCCAGACCCTGCTAGCCGGCTTCACCACGGCGCACTTTTCGCACCACGTCAGCAACAGCCTGCTGAACCCGCTGCTGCCTTTCATCCGCGATAGTTTCGCCCTCTCGTACGCCGAGTCGGGCTTCCTCGTGTCCGCCTTCAGCCTTAGCCTTGGCGTGTCGAACGCGCCAATCGGGGTCATTGCCGACCGTATCGGCTCGCGACCGGTGGTCGCCGCCGGCCTGGTCCTGACCGGCGTGATCAGTGTCGCGGTCGGGCTGGCCGCCGGCTACTGGACGCTCCTGGTGCTGCTGATCCTGATGGGTCTGATAGCCGGCTCCTACCACGCGCCCGCCGCGGCGCTGCTGGCCCGCGCGTTTCCGGCCAATGTCCGCGGCACCGCGATGGGCCTGCACATCACGGGCGGCCACTTGAGCTTCTTCGCTGTCCCGGTCGCGGCCGCGGCAATGCTGAGCGCCGGCGAAAGCTGGCGTGCACCGTATCTCTGGCTCGCGTTCGCACCTGTCATTTCGGGCGTCATGGTCTGGTACCTGGCGCCGCGCGAGCATGAGTCGACCCCCGGCGGAGTCGACCGCTGGGCAGTCTTCCGCGAGCTCGGCTCGGTTATCAGGCTGGTCGGGCCGCTGGTATCCGTCTCGATCGTGTTCCAGATGATCTACGCCGCCCTGCTCGCGTTTACGACGCTGTACCTGGTAGATGCGCGGGGCCTGGAGCCAATCTGGGCGGCCGCCGTGTTCGGCGTGCCCCAGCTCGTTGGCGTACTGGGCGGCCCGGCCTCGGGGTTCCTCTCAGATCGGCTGGGTCGGCGAACCGTGATCCTGACCGGCATGGGACTGCTCGGTCCGTCGCTCTACCTGCTGACCGTGGTCCCGCCGGAGCTTCTCCTGCTCCCGCTCATCCTGATCGGTGTGGCGGCGACCATGCGCCAGACCGTCACCGAGGTATTCGTGCTGGACAGCGCCCCGCCTCACCGGCGCGCAACCGTCCTCGGCAGCTACTACATGCTCTCCCAGGAGCTGGGCGGCCTGGCAGCACCGCTTCTCGGCTTTCTCGCACTGACCCTCGGGATCACCGCCGCGTACACTGGCACCTGTATCGCCCTGGCTGCGATGTCAGTCGCGGTCGTGCTGGCCGGTCGCCGTCTCTGATCCGGGTTGCTAATTTCAGAGAGGGGCCTGCCCTGCGATGACGGTGTCCTCGGAGCTTCGAGACGTAACCACGTTGATGTTCGACTTCTACGGCACCGTCGTCGACATGCAGGCCGGCCTGA
>JAUJPG010000004.1:92294-163701 GCA_030447245.1 Chloroflexota bacterium
ACCACGTTGATGTTCGACTTCTACGGCACCGTCGTCGACATGCAGGCCGGCCTGACTGAGGCGATCACACCCTTCCTGCGAGAAAAGGGTTACACGGCGAATCCACCCGAGCGCCTGGTGACCTGGTGGCGGCGAACCCACTTCGAGAACTCGATGATCGATGCGCTGCTCCACCGCGACCACACGCCGTATGAGGAGATTGGGCGCCAGGCGGTCGGGTACACCCTCGAGCGTGCCGGGGTCCGCCACACCGCCGACGAGGTACGCCACCTCGTCACACACATCGAGCGTCTGAAACCGTTCCCCGACGTGGTCGAGGCGCTGACCAGGCTGAAACAGGAGGGGTACGCGCTCGTCGTTCTCTCCAACGGCGATCCGGACATGCTGGCCCGCGGGGTGCCCTACTCGGGGACCGAGCATCTCTTCGATCGGGTGATCTCGGTCGCCGAAGCGGGCGCCTTCAAGCCGCACGTCTCGACCTACCGAAAGGCGGCAGAGCTGACGGCCGCCACCGCCGAGCAGGTGTTGTTCGTGGCAAACCACGCCTTCGACTGCGTCGGCGCCAAGGCGTTCGGCATGCGCACCGCGTTCATCGATCGGAGGCGGCGGCCGTTCGGCAACGCCAAGTACCCTCCCGACCTGGTAGTGCGAGACTTCCGCGAGCTGGTCGCCGCGCTGACATGAGAACGAGTGCACGCATCCGCGCCAGGCTCAGCGGGCGCCAGGGTCAGCGGAGGCGTCGAGGCCGCGCCGCCGAGCCGTTCGTCGCGTCCGCCCGAGCCTCCCGCTTTCGCTGCGACCCGAAGATCGGCGGCTGCACAAGCCCGAGGCGCGCGCCCCGGAACTGGAGGCTGGTCCAGACGACCCCAAGCCCATAACGGCAGGACCGCCGGAAATCGATCGACGACGACTCCGGCTGGTAGCGCGTGGGACAGGACACCTCGCCGATCCTGAAGCCGAAGTAGAAAATCTGGGCCAGCATCTGGTTGTCGAACACGAAGTCGTTAGAGTTCGCCTGGAGCGGCAGCGTCTCGAGTACGCGGCGCGAAAACGCCCGATAGCCCGTGTGGTACTCGGAAAGCTTCTCGCCGAGCGCGACGTTCTGGAACGCGGTCAGCAGGCGATTGGCGACGTACTTGTAGCGTGGCATGCCGCCGCGCAGGGCGCCGTTGCCGATGATCCGGCTCCCGAGCACCGCATCGTACACTCCGAGCGCGACGAGTGACGCCATTGCCGTCACCAGGCGCGGGTCGTACTGGTAATCGGGGTGGACCATCACCACCACGTCAGCCCCCAAGGCGAGCGCCTGAGCGTAGCAGGTCTTTTGATTGCCGCCGTAGCCAAGATTTTTCGGGTGGATGGTCGTTCTCAGGTTGAGTGAGCGAGCAATCGAGGCCGTCTCGTCTCGGCTAGCGTCGTCGATCAGCAGCACCGCGGCGACCACGTCGGCCGGCAGCTCGCCCACCGTGCGCTCCCGCGTTCGCGCGGCGTTGTAGGCGGGCAGCACCACGACCACCTTCTTGCCGTGAATCATGCTGGTCCTTTCCGACGCGAGTTATGCACGGCGCATCATCGGCTCAGGGTTGACGTGGCAATCACGCGCCGGTGGTCCGTTCCGGCGTACACCCGGAAGACGACCTGCTTGACCCCGGCAATCCAGGGCGCCTCGTACGCCGCCTCGGCCGCTTGGCCAAAGAACTGCTCTGGTCCGCCGTCGATCGCGGCGAAGATCTGGCCAACGGCCCGGTCCCGAATGAGCCAACTTACGACGTGGTTGCAGAGGTCCACCTCCACTGACGCGGTCCCGTCCGACCACTGCACCTGCCTGGCATCGTCCATCGGCGCCGCGCTGACTCCCCGCAAGCGGATCGGCCAGAGGGTGCTGCCGGGCCTTGGGACGTTCGGAAAGTGCAGTCGGACAGCGACGTCGCTGCTCGGCCCAGCAGAGATCGGCTCGCCGAGGCAGAGAGCGTGGCGGCCGGGCCGCGCGACGGTGTCGAAGGCGCGACCGCCAATCTCGGCCGTCACCTGCGTCGGGGATCGAAAGGCCGAATCCATCTCGAGCCGGGCGATCGGCCCTCCGCTCGGTGCTGGCAGTGACACGGTCGAACCATCCAGGTAGAACAGGCCCGGCAGGCGACGCTCCGGCTCCTGGGCACCACCCTCGGCGAACGGCCGTCGACGCACGTCTTCGGCAAGGTAGCGCGCCTGCCAGCCCCCCGGCGCGGTGCCCTCGAGCACGGCGGCCTGCACGCTGTCGAAAGCGTACGCCACTGGGATCGCCCGCTTCGGGTTCCGAATGTTCAGCTCGTTGAACCCGAGGGTCAGCCCCATCGCCACCGACGTCAGCAAAAGGACGGCGCCAAGCACTCGGCAGCCCAGGCGCGCGAGCGGTCGACTACCGGACGCCACCACCAGCCGCCAGAGCCCGACCGACCCGAGGATGGTTGCGACGGCTAGCCAATCATGCGCATGCCGTCCTGCAACCCAGCGCAAGCAGAGCACCAGGCCCAGGGTCGCTAACACGCCGATGCCGCCGGCCACGACGAACGCGCGGACCGGCCATGCCGTACCGCGGGCGGGGCTCAGCAGCCAAGCGGCCAGCGGCGCCAGGCCAGCCAACGGCGCCAGCAGCAGCACCGAGGCGAATGACGCCTCCATCGTCCACGCGGCTCCTTGCGCCCCCAACCACTCAGACCAGGTGTGGGAAACCTGAAACGGATAGAAGGGCAGGAAAAGCGGTACCCACAGCGCGTACGCCCATGCGTTCCGCGGGATTACCCGTGCATCGATCGTCAGGACGGCCGCTTTGAGCCCAGTAAGCTGGTAGCGATACCCGAACTCAGCAACATGGTCGAAGCGAGCGTGGTTGTACCAGAGCAGGAGGGCCAGGCAGCCGGCCACCGGCACGCCGAACGCCGCCAGCTGTAGGACAGCCGAGCGGCGCCGCTCGCTCGAGGCAAGCGCTGCTGCGACCAGCATCACAAGCCCTGCCGAGGCGGCATAAGCGAGCATCGTCTGGCGTGAGCCGAATCCCAGGCCGAACAGCACCCCGGCCAGCGCGAGCCGCCAGCCAGCGGCGCGCGTCTCTTGCTTCTCCAGAGCGCGCACCCAGAACGCGAAGCCGAGCAGGGTGAAGGCGGTTCCGGCCACAACCGCCTCGTGATAGATGCTTGGCCGGGCCTGAAGGTACGGCCCCACGCCCCCGATCGCAAAGCAGAGGTAGGCCAGATTGAGCCACCCGTCCGAAACGCCCGGAAACACTCGAGACTGCAAGGCTCTCGCCAACAGCCAGAACCCGAGACAGCCCGCCACGCCGAACAGCGCGCCCATCGCGCTCTCCGTCGCGGCCACACCGGTGAGGCGTTTCCAGCCGGCGCGCAGCAGGGCAGGCACGGGGCCGAAGTAGAGGTAGTACCGCCCGTTGTAGAGCGAGGCGTCGAGCAGCGCAAGCCCACGGTGCTGCTCGGGATCGTACGGGTCGGCAGTGGCGAGTAGCGCGGGATGCGGCGCCGTGCGCAAGTGGAGCTGGCCGGCCAGGAACGCGTCGGCAAGCAGATCGTAGGTGTCGAGCGTCTCGCCCCGGAGGCGGAACGACCCGCCGGTCGCGTACCAGAGGTAGCACCACGCCACCAGACCATGCAACGCCAGCGTTACCATCGATCCCGCACCCAAGCTCACTGCGGACTCCAGAGTGCACAGGTGGATCGCGGACGGGAGTGTACACCCGCCACGAAGTAGCGTCGAGGCTCATCCCAGGCGTGCCTTCCCAACGCCGCGAGCTGCTCACGCCCGCGGCAGGCCTGGCCGATCCTTGACACCAGAGACCATCGCCCGTATCCTTCGCGTAGCCCTCGGGGGAGCCTGTTCGGCATGCCCCCAATCGATGAGGCACCAATGTTTGAGGAGGCAACCCCGATGCCCAACCCTACTGATCGCGGCCCGGAAGGTTCGCGCGCGATCACGCGGCGCCGGTTTTTGAACGCGACGGTGGGGACCACCGGCCTGCTGCTCCTGAGCGCCTGCGCCGCACCCGCGCCGTCGCCGACGCCCGCGCCGACGACCGCAAAGCCAGCCGCCAGCCCAGCCGTCGCCAGCCCCGGCGCCGCGGCTAGCCCGTCGCCGAGTCCGAGCCCATCCCCGAGCCCGAGCCCCAGCCCCGCCGCCGCGGCGCCCCCGGCCGCGCCCGCGGCCGCCGGTGGTGGCCAGCTCAGCGGAACGATCAAGATCGTCTCGTCGCTGCCACGGACTGGTAGCAGCAAGGGCCAGACCGACACGTTGGTGAACGCGTTCCAGATGGCCTTCGAGGAGGCCAACAACCGGGTCGGCGGGGCGACGATCGCGTACGAGGATCTCGATGATGCCACTCCGGCCCGCGGCGCCTGGGATGCTGGCAAGGAAGCGGAGAACGCGAACCGCGCCGTCGCCGACCCTGACGTGATGGTCTACATTGGCACGTTCAACTCGGGTGCCGCCAAGGTGTCGATCCCGATTCTCAACCGAGCCAATCTGGTGATGATCAGCCCGGCCAACACCTACCCCGGCCTGACCAAGCCAGGCAAGGGCGAGCCGAACGAGCCGGACGTGTACTATCCGAGTGGCCGCCGGAACTACACGCGGGTCGTTCCGGCGGATGACCTCCAGGGCTCGGTCGCGGCCAACTGGGCCAAGGCAGTCGGCGCGACCAAGGCCTACGTCCTCCACGATACCGAGTTGTACGGCAACGGTATCGCCACCGTGTTCGCCGAGACGGCCCAACGGATCGGGCTCAGCCTGGCCAGCCCACCCGAAGGGATCGATCCAAAGGCTTCGGACTACCGGGCTCTCGCGACGAAGATCCGCGGGACCTCGCCAGACCTGGTCTACTACGGCGGGATTACGCAGAACAACGCCGGCAAGCTCTTCAAGGATCTGCGAGCAGTGCTCGGGCCGAATGTCCGCATCATGGGCCCCGACGGGATCTACGAACAGGCCTTCATCGAAGACGCTGGCGATGCCGCTGAAGGCGTCTACGTCACCTTCGGCGGGGTGGCGCCAAGCAAGCTGACTGGCAAGGGCGCCGAATGGTACCGCTCCTACTTGGCCAAGTTCGGAGGCGAGCCCGAGGCGTATGCCGGCTACGGCTACGAATCGGCGAAGGTTGCCATGGATGCCATTCAGCGTGCCGGCCGCAAGGACCGAGCGGCGATCCGGGACGCGGTCTTCGCCACCAGGGACTACGACGGCGTGCTCGGGAAGTGGTCGTTCGACCAGAATGGCGACACCACGTTGACCGAGATGTCGGGCCGCCAGGTCAAGGACGGCAAGTTCGACGACGAAAACGCGGTCACCCTGCGCGCCGACTAAACCGGCGCCCAGCGACGTCGGATCCAGGAGCGGGGGGCGTGTGGCCCCCCGCTTTCGCGTCGCTGACTGCGATCGCCGGCGGGCCGCGTCGCACCCGCGTCAGGCGATCGGCAGGCTCGGAAACACGTCCAGCTCCAGCCCGGAGCGCTCGCCGGCGGCCCAGCGGAAGTAGCCGGCGGCCGCGATCATCGCCGCGTTGTCGGTGCACAGCCGAATCGGCGGGATCAGGACTGGCACCGGGCTTAGCGCGGCGATCCGCGCGCGCAATGGCACGTTCGCGGCCACCCCGCCGGCCAGCGCGATGGCTTGCGCCCCGTGCTCGCGAGCGGCGGCGATCGTCTTGGTCGCCAGCACGTCGACGATCGCGTCCTGAAACGCGGCGGCGAGGTCCGGCACGACCAGCCCATCCCCGGCGTCGCGGACGGTCCGCAGGACCGCGGTCTTGAGCCCACTGAAGCTAAAGTCCCAGCTGCCCTTGAGCCAGGCGCGAGGCAGCGCGTAGCGCTTCGGATTGCCCCCAGCGGCGGCCTCCTGGACCGCCGGTCCGCCCGGATACCCGAGTCCGAGCATCCTGGCGACCTTGTCGAAGGCCTCGCCAGCCGCGTCGTCGAGCGTCCGCCCAAGCCGCCGATAGGCGCCGTGCGCCTCCATCGAGACCAGGTCGGTGTGGCCGCCCGAGACGATCAGCGCCACCAGCGGCAGCGACGGCTCGGGCCCGTCCGCCCCCGAGATGGTTGCCTCCGGCCGCGCGCCGTCCTGGTCCAGCCAGTTTGCGTAGACGTGCCCCTCCAGGTGATTGATGCCAACGAGTGGTAGTCCGCGTGCGTACGACACCGCCTTGGCCGTATTCAGCCCGACGAGCAGCGAGCCAGCCAGACCGGGCCCGTGGGTCACGGCGACCGCGTCGATCTCCGACCAGTCGCGCCCAGCCGTGTCCAGCGCTCGCTCCAGGACCGGGACGAGGTGGCGCAAGTGAAGTCTCGAGGCTGTTTCCGGCACGACGCCGCCGGTCTTGCGATGGACGTCGTCCTGTGAGGCGATGACGTTCGCCTCGATGTGCCGCCCGTCGACGACCACCGCGGCCGCCGTCTCGTCACAGGAGGTTTCGATTCCCAGAATGCGCGCCATGCTCGGAGTATACCGAGCAGGCGCGCCCATCTCGGTTCGCGTTCAGCGAGGGTTCGGCAGGTCGCCCCCGGCTGGCTCACAGGCCCAACATCGCGCGTGCGTTCAGCCGATCCAGCCACTATAATTAGAACATGTGTTCTTTTAGTGCACGCTCTTAACGGGAGGGTTCCGTGAACGAAGGTCTGCTCTGGTTCGACGCCAATCCGAAGCTCTCGCCGCGGGCCAAGGCGGCGGCGGCGGCGGCGCGGTTCGCCGAACGCTCCCGCCTCACAGCCAACTGCTGCCAGGTTCATCCGAGCCAGCTCTTCGAGGATCCAGCGATCACAGTGGTTCCCAATCCTGGAATCCTGCCGCACTACTTCTGGGTCGGCCACGACGAGGCGCTCGTGCCGGTCCGCGCCTCCCGTCGGGCCGTGCGCGCCCGCCTCGAGAGCCCGCCTGCCGGTCCGAGCGTGTCCGCCCCTGTCAAAAGTCCCCGACCAAAGTCCACCGGCCCGCACGCGGCCACGGTCCAGGCCTCGGCCACGGTCCAGGCCTCGAGCCACCGGCCGCCACGCAAGGGCACCCGCTGACCACCCTTCCACGCCGCGACTCGCTCGCCCGCCGGGAGCCGCTTGTGCGGAGTGGACAAGCGGCTCTCGGCTTTTCTGTACGGCCCGGCCGTTGGCGGCCGAGATAGCGGCGCCTAAGCTTAGCCATCACGCCACTGGAGGGGAGATCTCGAATGTCTTCTGAGATCAACGCGGGGGATACTGGTTGGGTCCTGCTGTGCGCTGCCCTCGTCATGCTGATGACACCGGGCCTTGCGTTCTTCTACGGCGGGCTCGTTCGGCCCAAGAACGTCCTGTCGACCATCATGCACAGCTTCTTCATTCTTGCCCTCATCAGTGTCCAATGGGTGCTCTGGGGCTACACGCTGGCCTTCGGCCCTGACATCGGCGGCGTCATCGGCGGACTGGATTGGTTCGGCCTTGCCGGCGTCGGCACCGACCCGAACCCAGACTACGCCAAGACGATCCCCCACCTGGCCTTCGTGGCGTTCCAAATGATGTTCGCGATTATCACGCCGGCGCTGATCACCGGCGCGTTTGCCGAGCGCAAGCGCTTCAAGGCCTTCGTCGTGTTCAGCCTGCTCTGGGCAACGTTCGTCTACGACCCGCTCGCGCACTGGGTCTGGGGTGTCGACGGCTGGCTCAGAACGCTCGGAGTGCTCGACTTCGCCGGCGGCACCGTTGTGCATGTCAGTTCGGGCGTCTCGGCACTCGTAGCCGCCTTGGTCCTGGGCCGGCGGGCTGGCTTCGGCCAGGAGCGGATGGACCCGCACGACCTGCCGATGACGGTCCTCGGGGCCGGGCTGCTGTGGTTCGGCTGGTTCGGCTTCAACGCCGGCAGTGCGCTCGCTGCCGACGGGATCGCGGCCTCGGCGTTCGTGGTCACCAACACCGCCGCGGCGATGGGTGCGCTGACCTGGATGACCGTCAGCTGGGCTCACAAGGGACACCCGAGCGTTCTCGGCGCTGCCGCGGGCGCCGTGGCCGGGCTGGTCGGAATCACGCCCGCCGCGGGCTATGTCTCGCCGGCTGCGTCGATCCTGATCGGCCTGGGCGCTGGCGTGCTCTGCTACGGCGCCATCCAGCTAAAGGAGCGGCTGCGCGTGGACGACGCGCTCGACGTCTGGGCCGTCCACGGCGTTGGCGGCACCTGGGGCGCGCTCGCGACCGGCCTGTTCGCGTCGAGCGCGGTCAACTCCGCCGCCGCCGACGGCCTGTTCTACGGCAATCCGGCCCAGTTCTTCATCCAGGTGGTCGGCGTCGCGGCAGCCTGGGTCTTCGCGGGCGGGATGACCTGGATCATCCTCAAGCTGATCGACGTTGTGATCGGCTTGCGAGTGCCCGAGCAGGAGGAGGTTCTCGGCCTTGATCTCTCGCAGCACGGCGAGCCCGCGTACCAGCTCTAAGTGAACCTCACCCATAGCAATCTCGCTGGAGGTAGCGACATGGACCTGATGCTCGTCCTGGCAGTGGCGGCCTTCGTGATGCTCGTTGGGGCCTGGCTAGCGCTGCCCGTCAGCATTCCCACTCGCGCGCCGTCGCGCGTCTCGATCAGCCGAGCCCCCGGCTCGGAAGTCCTCACCTCCGCGTAGGTCAGCGCAGGACAGGGCTGCGCCGTCGGTCGCGGCGCAGCCCTGTCCTGCGCCTCAGGCGGGGACCTCCGTCCGGGTGCTTGGAGTGTCGGCGTCCAGGACGTACCAGTGCGTCTCGGCACCACATACGCGGCGCACCAGCTCGGCCAGCGTTTCCGTCGCTCGTGCCACCTCGTCCCGCTCGGCAGGCGGCAGGCCATGGACGTTCAGCACCGCGCGGGTCGTGACAGTGGAGATCTTGCTGTCTTCAGCACCGCGCCAGGTCCAACGACGACAGAGAACCTTGGCGTCATCGGCGTAAATCACCTCGCCCGGCTCCGGCCGGTCATCCACATCGGAGCCGATCGCACGGAATGGCTCATCACCGGCGGCCGGTCTCAGGTGCAAGTCGCCGCTGACGAGGTCCAGATCGTCGCCGCCGACCGGCAGCAGGAAGCGGAGTGAGACCGCGTTGTAGACCGCCACCAGCGAGCTGATCGGTGGCAGGTCGTCGCCACGCCTGGCCCGCCGTACCAACGCCTCTACGGACGACTGGAACTTGCTCGGACGCGCACCGAAGCGGCTGAAAGCCTGCCGCCAGCCCGCGACCTTCGGGTGCGCCGCGACGTCCGACAGCGACCCGTCGTGGCGCACTCTCGCCTCGACGTCGCGCAGCAGCAAGGTCGCTTCTTCGAGCCCTCCGCGATTGTCCAGCCGCCAGCAGACTACCTTTCCCCAAACGTAGTCGGGGAACGACTCGAAAATCGGCGCGTGGATCTGATCGCTGAGGCGTCGCGCGGGCACGCTCACGCCTTCGGAGGCACGTCCCCTCGCGGCACGTCGCTGCGCGGCACGTCACCGGTGGTCTCACCAAGAGCGCCGCGCTCGAGCTCTTCCAGGAGCGAGCGGACGTCGCGCTGAGCGGCTGTCTGTCGCTGCTGGCGCCGGGTGCGCTCGGTATCCAGCGCGGCCAGGTAGTCGTCCTCGGGCGCACCCGCCGCCATCAGCCGATCACCCAGCTCGCGGACCAGGTCATCGACCGGTCCTTTGCGACGTGCGAGGCCAAAGTTCACGGTGCAGTCCCAGGAACAAAAATCCCAGACCTGCTCCGGATGACCGTCGTCGAGCACGTCCCAGTGGAGCTCCAGCCAGGTCCGCCTTTCCTGGACGTCATTCCAGTTGACCGTCCGGCCGCAGTAATCACACCGCTTGTACGCACCCATGGATGTCCCTCCACTGGCCACATTCTACCCGATTTCGGGTGGACTGTTGGGAGTTGAACGATCGCCGCTGGGCTCGAGGACCACGCACGCCCAACGCTGGACCGAATCAGGGATTGCGGAGCTACACGCCAGCCGGGCTCGAGTCTCCGTGGTCCAGGAACCAAAGCGTGCCGGCTTGACTTCGACGTTGGTTTAGTACCCGCGGTCCAGATCCACCACGCCCGCGAGCGGCAGGCCTGCTTTGAAACGTCGGTAATTTTCCAGGAAATGGCCGGCGTTCACCGGCACGTCGTCCGGCCCTGCCACGTGGGGAGTGACGTACACGTTGTCTAGCTCCCAGAGAGGGCTCTCCGGCGGTAACGGCTCGCGCTCGAACACGTCCAGCACTGCCCCTCCGAGCTGGCTCGCGCGGAGCGCGTCTATCAATTCACCCTCGTGCACCAGGCCCCCACGGCCGACGTTGACCAGCCAGGCATGCCGCGGCAACAGGCGCACTCGCCGTCCGTCGATCAATCCGCGGCTCTCGTCGGTCAGCGGCACGGCCAGCACCAGGAAGTCGGCAACCGGCAACGCCTCGTCCAGGCGGTCAACCGGCAACACCTCGTCCGCCTCTGGCACGTCACCGCCGCGCCTGGACACACCGATCACCCGCAATCCGGCCGACCTGAGGGTCCGGCACACCTCGCGACCGATGCTGCCCAGGCCGACGACGACGGCCACCCTCCCACGCAGCGGCCGCGCCGCGTATGGCTGCCAGTGTCGATCTCGCTGTCGATCTAGCGCCTGTCTGACGCCGAGGCTGACCGCGAACAGGTATCCCAGCACGTACTCGGCCATCGCCGGCCCGAAGACGTCGACCATCCGGGTGACGGTCACCCCCTGCGGGAGCGGCCGCGCCGCCATGATGTGGTCGACCCCGGCCCCAGTCGATTGGATCCAACGCAGGCGCTCGGCGCCCTGAAGCAGGTCGCGGGGGAACTTCCAGGCGAACAGCACGTCCATCTCGCGCGCGAAAGCCCTGCCCGCGGGGTCGTCATCGCCCAGGACATGGATCTCCAGCTCCGGCGCCGCCGCCGCGATAATCTCGCGGTACTGGTCGCCGTCGCCGCTGGCGATCAGCAGTTTCTCCACCGAGCGATCGTCCTCACCAATCACGAGCCGGACGCTCCTACTTCTTGGTGCCCTCGTACGCTCGATGCGCCTGCTCGAGCGAGCCGACGCGGAGCTGCTGAAGGTCGCGGCTGTGTGCCCGCGCCCAGTCTTGCGACTGAGCGAAGCCGGTCAGCGAATCCTGGAACCGCGGCATCACGTAGCGCGCCAGCAGCTCGTAACTCTTGAGGATTTTGTCGCGCGGCGCCCACTCGTGTCCGAACGCCATCAAGCCGCCGAAGCCTCCGCTCCGTTCCTGGAGTCGCTCAATGCCGCGGATGCAATCGTCCGGTGTGCCGACGATCCAGGCGCCGCTCTCGACAAGCTGCTCAACCACCTGTTCACGCGGCCCGGGCACCGGTGACGGGCGGCCGAGCGTCTGCTCGAAGTAGTCCAGAATGTGCCGCGCGCCGCGGTCGCGGACGTCGGCAAGGGCCTCCTCGCGCGTCTCCGCCAGGTGGATCGTGGTCATCAGCCGCCACTCACTGCGGCGCATCTCGGTGCCCGCCCGGGCCGCGGTCTCCTCTGCAATCCGCCACTGGCCGGCCAGGTCGACCGGACCGCGCTGGCCTCTCGCGACGCTAAGCGAAAGCACGGCCGCGCCGTGCTTTCCGGCCGCGATCATGCCTGCCGGCGACTCCATACTGGCGACGGCGATCGGCGGGTACGGACGAGTGTACGGCCGCAGCTGGAGCGTGGCGTCGCGCAAGCAGAACCAGTCAGTCTCCCGGCTCAGCGGCGTCGGGTCTCGCAGCAGCCGCACGATGACGTCGAGCGCCTCATCCATCATCTCCCGCTGGCGGTTCGGGTCCAGTCCGAGCATCACCGCGTCGGTGACCAACGCGCCCGGCCCGACGCCGAGCATCGCCCGCCCACGAGTCAGATGATCCAGCAGAACAATCCTGTTCGCCACCATCAGCGGGTTGTGGTACGGCAGACTTGTCACGCCCGTACCGAGCTTGATGTGGCGGGTCCGCTCCGCCGCCGTGGCAATGAAGATCTCCGGCGCGGAGATGATCTCCCAGCCGGCGCTGTGGTGCTCGCCGATCCAGGCCTCGTCGAACCCAAGCTTGTCCAGCCACTGGATCAACTCGAGATCGCGCTCCAGCGCCAGCGTCGGATTCTCCCCGACCTGGTGGAAGGGGGCCATGAAGATGCCGAAGCGCACCCGAGTCGGTACGGTCATCGGGCGGGGCCTCCTTCGACGGTCGCCGGCGTCACGCAGACGGCAGCCTTGGCCTGCATCGGCTCAATCGTAGCAGTCGAAGCCCCTGCGCGCCTCATGGCCGGCTATCCCAGGGATGCCACGAACGTCCCACTGAGCACCGGCCGCAGGACGGGTCGAGGCCCGCCGTTCACGTCCAGTGAGCCTGAGGACGGCGTCGACGCGGCGGGCCTGACGCTGACCCAGAGCCTCGATGTCGAGGTCAGCCGCCAGGCCGACGTCCGAGTCTGCGCAACGCACCCCGTACTCGGGGGCGTGGCCGGGTTGCTGCGGTTAGGAGCGCCCTGGTACAGTGCCGTCCTGTAGAGATCGACAACTGAATATGGCCCTTATCAAGAGAGGTGGAGGGAGACGGCCCTGTGAAGCCCGGCAAGAGAGGTGGAGGGAGACGGCCCTGTGAAGCCCGGCAACCACCCTCTCGTGACGGACGACCGAGCGCCGCTTCGAGCTGCGCGGTCGCCACTACGGTCCGCGCGGCCGCGACACGCGAGGGAAGGTGCCAATTCCGCCAGAGCGATCTGGAAGATAAGGGGAGTTCCGAAGCGCGCGCCTCGAGCCCCCTGACATTCCGGGGGCTCCTTTGTTTCGGCGGAGCGGCCGTCTCCTCAGCAGGAGCGGGACGGTCCGTTGCGAGGACCGGAAGAGGGAGCGTGTTATGGACGCGGTCAGCAGCAGAAGCGCGAACGGGGTGGGCACCGGCGGGGCAACCGTAAGGGGCCTCCAGTGCCGTGAGTGCGGCCAGATGTACCCGACCGAGCCGATCCACGTCTGCGAGCTGTGTTTCGGCCCACTCGAAGTTGCCTACGACTACGACGCGATCGGCAACCGAATCAGCCGCGAGCAGATCGCCCAGGGGCCGAGCTCGCTCTGGCGCTACAAGCTGCTCCTGCCAATCGAGGGCGATCGCATCGTCGACAGCCAGGCCGGTTTCACCCCGCTCGTCCGGGCCCACAACCTGGGCCGTGCGCTCGGTCTGCGCAACCTGTACGTCAAGAATGACACGGTCAATCCGACCTTCTCATTCAAGGATCGACCGGTCTCGATCGCATCGACCAAGGCCGTCGAGTTCGGCTTCGACACGCTGGCGTGTGCCTCCACCGGCAACCTGGCCGGCGCCGTGGCGGCACACGCCGCGATCGCCGGCCTGAAGGCCTGCATTTTCATCCCGGCTGACCTCGAGCCGAGTAAGATCGTCGGCGCTCAGGCGTACAACCCGACCCTCGTTGCCGTCGACGGCAACTATGACGACGTCAACCGCGTCTGCAGCGAGATCGCCGAGGAGTACCGCTGGGCCTTCGTCAACATCAACATGCGTCCCTACTACTCCGAGGGCAGCAAGACGCTCGCCTACGAGGTCTCCGAGCAGCTCGGATGGCGAATTCCAGATCATGCAATCGTGCCAATCGCCAGCGGCTCGCTGTTCACCAAGGTCTGGAAGGGCTTCGGCGAGCTGGTCAAGCTGGGTCTGACGTCGCCTGGTACGCCAAGGATGACCGGTGCCCAGGCGCTCGGCTGCTCGCCGGTCGTGACCGCCTACGATGGTCACACCCTGAACGTCGAGCCGGTCAAGCCGAAGACCATCGCCAAATCACTGGCGATTGGTAACCCGGCTGACGGCTACTACTCGCTACGGATCATCAAGGAGTCGGGCGGCGTGGCCTGCGCGGTTGACGACGGCGAGATTGTCGAGGGCATCAAGCTGCTCGCGCGGACCGAAGGGATCTTCGCCGAGACGGCCGGCGGGGTGACCATCGGCGTGCTCAAGAAGCTGGCTGAGAGCGGCGTGATCGACCCGGACGAGCTTGTCGTCGCCTACGTCACCGGCAACGGTCTCAAGACCCAGGAGGCGCTCACTGGCGCGCTCATCGAGCCAATCCAGGTGCGCCCGTCGTTGCGGGCCATCGAGGAAGCTCTGGCGCTACGGGCCGAGCCGGCGGCCGCGGTCGCCTGACGGCGCCGGCCACGGCGCCGGCGCATTCCGTCGGCCGGGGTATGCTGTCAGTCCACCGGACGAGGAGGTGCGGTCATGGCGAAGCAGCGGATGAAGTTCACCTTTCCACCTGACCTGGTCACACAGCCGTTGATCTACAACATGGGTAAGGAATTCCACGTCGTCACCAATATCCGCCGCGCGAATGTCAGCCGTGACCGCGGCTGGATGATCCTGGAGATCAGCGGCGGCGATGCCGAGATCGAGCGAGCGGTCACCTGGGCCAAGGACCAGGGCGTCCGCGTCGATCCGATCGAAGGCGACATCGTCGCAGGCTGATCAGGGTCACGGAGGGAGCATGACCGTCCGCATCCGTATCCCCGCCCCGCTGCGCAGCGTCACCGACGGTCAGGCCGAGCTGACGGCCCACAGTGACAACGTCGGCCAGCTCCTGGGCGAGCTGGAGGCGCGCTTCCCCCAGATTGGGCCCCGCCTGCGCGACGAAGACGGCGCGCTGCGCCGCTTCGTCAACCTGTACGTCAACGGTGAGGACGTCCGCTTCCTGCGCGGCCTCGACACCGACCTCAAGGCCGGCGACGAAGTCTCGATCATCCCGGCCGTCGCCGGCGGCTGACGAGCCCCCCCAGTTCGCCAAGCGCACGTGTCCCACGAAGCGCACGTGTTCGGTGTAGGCCCCACCTTTCCGAGCCCCGTCTGATGGATCGCTACTCGCGCCAGACGATCTTCCCGGAGATCGGCCCCGATGGGCAGCGACGCCTGCTCGGCTCGCGCGTGACGCTTGTCGGCTGTGGCGCGCTCGGGACGGTCCTCGCCAATGTCCTGGTCCGCGCTGGGGTCGGCACGCTGCGGATCGTCGACCGCGATTACGTCGAGCTGAGCAACCTCCAGCGGCAGATTCTGTTCGACGAGGACGACGCGCGGGACGGCCTCCCCAAGGCCACGGCCGCGGCGACCAAGCTCGCGCGAATCAACTCGGAGATCCTTCTCGAGCCGATCGTCGAGGACTTCGGGCCAGACAATGCTGAGCGCCTGGTCCACGACGCCGACGTCGTCCTGGATGGGACCGACAACTTCGAGGCGCGCTACGTCGTCAACGACGTCTGCGTGAAGCTGGGCCGACCGTGGGTCTACGCCGCGGCAATCGGCAGCTACGGCGTCGTCATGCCGATCGTGCCCGGCGAGACGCCCTGCCTGCGCTGCGTGTTCCCCCAGCCGCCAGGTGCCGGCGCGGTCGACACCTGCGACACTGCCGGCGTCCTCGGACCGGTCCCCGGCGTGATCGCGAATCTCGCCGCGACCGAGGCGATCAAGCTGCTGGTCGGCGCGCGCGAGCACCTCGCCCTGGGCCTGCTCTGGCTGGATGCCTGGTACAACACGATCCAGCGCACGCCGATCACGGCACCCGTGGTTGACTGTCCGACCTGTCAGCAGCGCACCTTCGAGTTTCTCGACGGGGCGGGCGGCAGGCGGGCGACGACGCTCTGCGGCCGCGACGCCGTCCAGGTGCGGCCCACGCGCCCAGGCGAGCTTGCCCTCGATGCCCTCGCCGAACGCCTCTCGGCTGTCGGCACCGTGCGAAGCAACCCACATCTGCTACGTCTGACCGTCGAGGGCCATGATCTGACCATCTTCCGCGACGGTCGCGCGATCGTCAAAGGCACTGGCGACCCGACCGTGGCGCGCTCACTCTACGCGCGGTACGTCGGGACGTAGGTCCCAACTCGCGAAGGTCAGGCGATCAGCCCCAGCCATCGCCAGTACGGGATGCTCACCAGCAGGGAGATGAGCGTAAAGGCAGTGAACGCGAGCGCGAGCGGCCGCGCTTGCTCGTGGGAGAATGCCCGCTCGCCAGTCCCGTAGTACGCCGAAAGATAGACGACATTCTGCTGTGGGTACAGGAACTGAACCATCATCATCTGGATGGTCAGCGCGACGACCCAGGGGTTGACTCCGATTGCCGCGGCAGCGGGATAGAGCGCCCCGCCCAGCAGGACGCCAATCGGCCCCGGGCGGAGCACCAGTCCCACACCTGCTCCGAGCGCCGCCACCGCCAGCAGGAATATGAGCGCGCTGCCGCCCGTCAGGCCGGCCAGTCCCTGCAGGCGTTCCCCGAGCCAGCGATCCAGCTCGACATGGGCGAAGATCTCGCCGAAGCCGAGCAGCACTCCCAGGTACACCAGGAAACTCACGTTCACCCCGTGCTTGAAGCTGTCGTCGTCGAGTGCCCCAGTCAGGACTGCGTGGAAAACCCGACCAGCAGGAGTACCAGGATCACCAGCGCGCTCCACTCGTCTCGAGAGAGTCGCCCGAGTACCCGCCGCTGCAAGGCAAGCGTCCCCTCAGGGAGCTCGTCAGGACCCTCAGAACGGTAGCGGAAGAGGATGAACCCGAGCGTCAGGCCGAACAGCACGAGGTGCGTCGGCAGCGCCGCCAGGAACCAGTTGACCCAGTTCATCCGCGCCTGGACCTCTGGCGGGAACAGCCCGTACGCGATCAGACTGAGCGGCGTGCCAGTCAGGAACAGCGCGCCCATGGCCCCGAAGCCGATGAACGTAGCAAGGGCCAACCCAGCCGAGCCGCCCGAACGGTCCGGATAGCGAAGCGCGTCCGCGATGTCTCGCGAGAGCGGGCCAGCCAGCATGATCCGGCCGGGCACGCTCGGCATCCCCGGGGTGAAAAGAACTCCCAGGCCGGCCAGCGTCAGACAACGGATTGCGTGGCTGGCCGGCAGGCGGCGCACCAGCTCTATCGCGCCGCGATAGAGCAGGCCACTGCGGGCGACGGCCGTCCCGATTGCCATGCTCGCCAGCAGCAGGAACCAGGTCGAGCTGGCGAATCCGGCCGCCGCAACGGCTGGCGGCAGCGTGCCGGTGACTACCCACGCCCCGATCATCAACAGCCCGAGCAGATAGTCTGGCAAGACGTCCAGAAAGCTTAGTGTGACCAGCGCAGCGATCGTGATCAGCACCCGCAGCGCCTCTGGCGACAGTCCGGGTGGGGGTGGCAACAGCTGCCACGCCAACGCGGTGAGCACGAGGGCTCCAATGGTCGCCAGCCATCGGGCCGAAAGCACACCGGAGGACATGCCGCCAAGCAGCGTGCCCACGGAAAGGCCGCGCCCACGCCCAAGCCGCACGCCCCGGGCCGTCTCTTCACCGTCGTTGGCAGCATCATCAAGCGGGTCAGCCAGCGATCGTGCGCCGCCGGCGTTGTCCCCCGACGAACGTCCAGACTGACGACCCTCCAGCTCGATCGCTCGGCGGAGACACGCGACTGACTCCTCTTCGTTCCCAAGTTGCTGGCAGAGCTCGGCGAGCGCGCGCTGGTACTCGACCGCGACGTCGCCCGCGCGCGCTGCCGGATCATGCTTTTCTGCTTCGCGGTACGTCTCGACGGCGTGCTCCAGCTTGCCCTGCGCCGAACACGCATCGGCCATCAGGCGAACCAGTGCGGGTCTCCGCCAGAGCAGCCGGGGCGGCAGCGCCCGGACGTACCCTTCGATCCGCTCCGCCCTGGCTTCGATCAGGGCATCTCCGGCCTCCTCCAACATTCGCGCCAGCCTGGGCCAGTCTCCGGCGGCGTGGAGCAAGTCGAGAACGTCGGCCGGCTTGGCCTCCGGCCTGGCGCGCAGCTCGCGGGCAGCGCGCGACCGGAGCGTTTGTATGCCCCGCTCGCCGACTTCAGCCCGCAGCTCCCGAAGCAAGAAGGCGCGGATCGAGTCCTGGACGAAAGAGTGCCAGCCCTCACGGTCGGCGGTCTGGAAGAAGACTGCCTCCTCGACCAGGCGCTCGAACGGTGCGTCCGACCATTCCGACTCGAGCGCCGAACGCAGGAGTTCTGCGTCAAAGGTGATGAACACGGCGATCCGCCGAAGCAATGCCTGGGCCGCGTGATCAAGCGAGCCGTAGGCAGCACGCGCCGCCGATACCATCTGCTCGCGGCTGTCCCCGAGTTGACGAGTCAGCACGGACACCCGCTCGGCCAGTGCAGCAGCCAGGCGCAACCCGAGCCGGGGATGCTCGTCGACCAACGCCTGGAAGCGTTCCCGAGGGAGCTTCCAGACCGCCAGCGGAGTCAAGGCGGTCGCGCCGGCCGCGCGCGGCTCGTCCAGCAGTAACCCGGTCTCGCCAAAATGGGCCGGCGCTCGCAGGATCGAAACGGTCTGCGTGCCGCTCTCCTCGGTCACGGCCACGCGGACGGTGCCGGAGCGGATCAGGTACAGGCCGTCACTCGGGTCACCCTGGCAGAACACGGCCTCACCCGGACCACACTGGTACTCCTCCAGCTCGGGCACCAGCCGCGCCAGGTCGACGGCACTGAGATCACCGAAAAATGGGGTGGCCGCCAGGGTCTCGGCCGCACTCAGGGTCGGTGTGGCCCCAACAAGCTCGGCCGCGTCTCCCGGAGGCGAGCCACTCCCCTCTTCGGGCGTACCAGTGAGCTCTTGCACGACAGAGTCACCTGGGAGGTGGTCGCTCATGGGTTAGGATCGCGAGCGGCGGCGCGCCGGCTCGTCGGGTCCACGGGGCTCTTGCAGCCTTCGGTTCTGGAGCAGGACGACGCCGTTTTCATAGCTCTCGATCGTCCGGTAGTCCGCGTCGACCAGCCGGCGAACTTCGCGGTCCTCGAGCAGCCAGTACTCGGGGAACAGCAAGAAGTCGCTCTCCGCAACGGTCCGCGCGACACGCTCTCGGTCATCCCAGCTCCCGCGATCCATCCGCTCCAGGTTTAAGCGTGTTCCAGTGTAGGGGCGCGGCACAAACCACGGGATCGTCCCCATCGTCCCACCTGGCCGCAGCTCGGCGGCTCGCTTCGGGCCGTCAACGTAGGCCACATCCGCCTCGAGATCCAGGCGGAGTGAACCGCCCAGCAGCGGCAAACAGATGGCCGCTGTCAAGACTAGAGGGATGACTGTGCGCGCTTGCCGAGATGACTGTGGAATCGCGGCGGCCCAGCGGCTCAGCTGCACGATCCCCTGCGCCGAGAAGAGCGCCAGTAGTGGCAACACCTGCGTCGCAAAGCGCAGCTCCTTGTGCGGCAGCGCTGAGAGGAACAGTGACATCGCGGCCGCTGCCAGACCGATCAGCCGCCACTCCGTCGAGCGCGGCCACCACCAGAGCCCCCCAAGGCCGATCAGCGCCATCACCATCGGCAAGATCCCGAACCACTCCGGTATTTGGAACAGAAACCAGCCCAACGGCTCCGAGCCAAACTCGGCCGGAGCCAGCCCACTGACCACGTTGTACTGGTACGACGCGACCAGGCTGTGGAATGGTCGTCCATAGGCGACCGTCTCGATGATCGCCTGCGCCACCGCCGCCGCCCCCAGCCCGCCCCCGAAGTGAACGAGGAATGAGGGACGACGGACCACGCCGAACGTCCTGCCGTCGGCCGTCCAGCGTCCTTCCTCCTTCGTCGCTCGCCACAGCACCCAGAGCCCGATCGCGGGCACGAACGCGAGCGCCTGGTAGCGGATCATGCACGCTGCCCCGAGGGCCAACCCGGCCAGCAGCGGTCGGCGCGGCGCGCGTGCCAGGAGCCACAACGCCAGCAGGACGAAGAAGGTCGACGGCACCTCGGCAAAGGTGCTGACTGACAGCCGATTGAAGACCGGATTGACGGTGACGAGCAGCGCGCCAATCAGCCCAACTCCCTCCCCGCCAAGGCGGCGGCCAAGCAGGTGCACCAGCCACGCCGATCCGAAGCCGAACATCACGCCCACGAGCCTGAGCGCCCGGACCATCGCCTCGCCGCTAGGATCCGGCCACAGCTGAGCCACGTACAGGACCGGCACATACAGCAGGGGCAGCAGCAGCGGCCGCAGATCCCACCACGGAATGCCGATCCCGAAGGCGATCTTGTACGCGATGTTCACGTACTCGACCGGGTCGCCCTGCTCAAACCCGTAGGCGCGGGCCCAGAGTACTAGCCGCAACGCCAGCCCGCCAAGCAGCAGCCAGCCAACGGGACGAAGCCACCAACGACGGTCGTCTCGAGGTTCGCCCGCGGCAACCATGGCTGGCACGTCAGCTGGCGGCTCGGTCAATCCGAGAGGCGGAGACGGCACGGCAAGGCTGCCCATGAGTTCAGGCAAGCGATGGTACCACAGGCAGCCGAGGTGTCATGCTCAACCCGAGGCCAAACGGAGGACACTGCATGTCACACGCCGCCGAAGCCACACCGCCGCGGGCGCTGGCGCCGGTGCTGCTCGGCAACTTCGCGCTCCGCGCGGCCGGAGCGAGCACAGGGCTGCTACTGACGCTGTACCTTGGCTGGATCAACCGCGAGCTGTACCCGATCTCGGCCACGACCCTCGGCCTGCTGGCCGGCGGCTACTATCTGGCCGAAATGGTCGCCGCGCCGGCGTTCGGAGCACTCGGCGATCGCCGCGGCCGCCGTCCGCTGTTGCTGCTCGGGCCGGCCCTCGGCTTCGTGGCCGTCGGCCTGACCGGCACGACAACGCTGCTGGCCGTCCTGTTCCTCACTCGACTTCTGGAAGGGTTGGCCGCCGCCGCCACAACGCCTGCGCTGCTGGGCTTGCTGGCAGCGCGGGCCGGCGACGACCGCGCGCTCCGTGGCCGGATGATGAGCGTCTTCGAGGCCGGCACGATCCTTGGCCTGACCGTCGGCTCCGTGGCCGGCTCGCTGCTCTGGGACAGTCTTGGGCGCATGGCTTTCTTCGCGGTCGCGGCGGTGTACCTGGCCAGTCTGGCACTCTTCTGGCGCGCCGACGAAGGACACCCTCACAGTGGCCCGGCCGTCCCTGGTCGTCTCTCCGGCGCGGCGAGCGCGGGAACGAGCGCGCTTCGCGAGGCTCGCTCCAACGTTGATGTACCCCGCTCGAGTCCGCCGAGTATCGCCCAGAGCGCACGCACCGTCCTTCGCTACCGGCCGCTGCGGGGCTTCATGCCGGCCTGGTTGGCCGTCAATGCCGTCGTCGGCCTCTGGTTGACCCACGCCGTCTACCAGATGACCGCGGGGCGGGAGCTCGCTGGCCAGTACCTTGTTGGCGCCTTCACCGGGCAGACCATCGCGACGATTCTGGCCGGCTACGCGATCACCTTCGGACTTGGGATCGCGGCTTGGGGCTACGCCTTTCGCTGGCTCGCTGAGCACGTCGTGATGCGGATCGCCATGGTCGCCATGCTGAGCGCGACTGCCGCTCTGTTCCTGTTGAATCACGTCAACGGGCCCGGCCCGGCCCTATGGCTGGGCATCGGCTGGTTCGGCGGCTCGGTCCGCGTGGAAAGCGGCTTTGCGCCAGCCGCCGTCAGCTACCTGGCGCGGCTCTCCTCCAGGCAGCGCGCCGACCGGGGTCTATTCATGGGCCTGTACTCGGTCGTCCTGGGGCTAGGCCAGCTCGTCGGGAGCTGGCTTGGCGGCCCGTTCGCCGATCGTTGGGGCATGGACGGCATCCTCGCCCTGACCGCTGTGCTCGGCACGATCGCGCTCGGCCTCACGCTCCGCTTGAGGTCCCAGGCATGATCCTGGTGCAGAACCTTGCCCAGCCAGGTTGTTCGCGTCCTGAAATGCAGTCGCCTTCCTGGCTGGACTTCTACGATGGTGATGGCTACGCTTACGAGCATGCATCGACCTGGCTTGGCCATTCTCGTGAACAGCGACGACCCGTTCAATGCCAAGACCGCCGTCGGCGTGCTGCGCTATGGGCGCGACCCGATCGTCGCCCTTGTCGACCCCGAGCGGGCCGGCCAGACCGCGGCCGACATCTACGGCGTCCGCCCGGACGTGCCGGTCGTCGCCGGCGTCCGTGACCTGCCGCCGGACGCCGGACGACTGCTCGTGGGGATCGCTTCGCGCGGTGGCCAGCTGCCGGACGAGATGCGCTCGGAGATCCTGGCCGCGATCGACTGTGGGATGGACGTCCTGAACGGTCTGCACACCTTCCTCGACGAGGACCCGCTGTTGGCGGAGGCGGCGGCGCGCAAGGGCGTCCACCTGATCGATCTGCGTCGGGTGCCCAAGGATTTGCCAGTCGGCCTGGGGCTGCCACATCGTGCGGGCAGCCATGTCGTCCTGACCGTCGGTAGCGATTGCAACGTCGGCAAGATGTCGGTCTCGCTGGAGCTGGACCGCGCGGCCCGCGAGCGTGGGCTCAGCTCGACGTTCATCGCCACTGGCCAGACCGGGATCATGATCGCCGGCGGCGGGATCGCCGTCGACCGCGTCATCTCCGACTTCATGGCTGGCGCCATCGAGCAGCTGGTAGTACCGGCCGCCGAGGAATACGATTGGGTCTGGGTCGAAGGCCAGGGATCGCTGGTCCACCCCGGCTACTCGGGTGTGACCATGGGCCTGCTCCACGGCACCGCGCCGGAGCTGATGGTCTTGTGCCACCAGCCCACCCGAACCTCCATTCGCCGCTACGACGACGTGCCAATCCCGCCGCTCGGCGAAGTCCGCCGGATCTACGAGGAGGCCGCGCGCTGGCGGGCAACGAGCCGCGTGGCGGCCGTCGCGCTCAATACCTTCGACCTGGACGAGGGCGCCGCGCGCGCCGCGATCGCCCGCGCCGAGGACGAGACCGAGCTGCCGGCCGACGACGTCGTCCGCTTCGGGCCGGCCAAGCTGGTCGACGCGCTCACGGGTCGGACCGGGGACGAATGAGGATCTGCGAACCACCGCGAACAGTATCCTTCCTCTTCCACAGCCGGTCGTTCATGGTCCGTCCCTCGTCCTCCGTCGTCCGTCGGCAACTCTGATGGCGCGGGCCGTCGTCCAGTGGGAGCCGCTCGACCTGCCGCTCCGCAACCCGTTCGGCATCTCGCGGCGGACCACGACCGTGGCGCGGAACGTCCTCGTGGGAATCGCGTCAGACGGCTTCGTCGGCCTCGGCGAGTGCGCGCCGAACGCCTACTACGGCGAATCTCAGGCGAGTGTCCTCGCCTGGCTGCCGCGACTGGCCGAGGCTCTGCCCGACGATCCAGGTGCGATCCGCCAGGCAACGGTGGACCTGGAGCACGCCACCCACAACAATCCGGCCGCCCGGGCCGGCCTGGAGCTCGCTCTCTGGGACCTCCTCGGCAAGCGACTTGGCACGTCGGTCTGGCGCCTCTGGGGCCTAAGCCCGGACCCGCCCGCTAGCTCGTTCACCATCGGCATTGACACGCCGGGGCGCATGGCTGAAAAGGCCACGGCCGCCCACGAGTTCCCGCTGCTCAAGGTCAAAGTCGGCACGCCGGCTGACCGGGCGAATCTGGCCGCCATCCGCGACGCGCGCCCGGATGCGCGCATTCGCATCGATGCGAATGGCGCGTGGTCGGCCAAAGAGGCCCTCGTCGCGCTCGCGGAGCTGGAACCGTTTGAGCTGGACCTCGTCGAGCAGCCGGTCAACGCCGACGACCTCGACGGGCTAGCTCGGGTGGCGAATGCAACTCGCCTCCCAGTCTACGCCGACGAGGGCTGCGTGTCGGCGGCCGACGTGCCCCGCCTAGCTGGCCGTTGCGACGGCATCGTAGTCAAGCTCCAGAAATGCGGCGGCCTCGGACCGGCACTCGCTCAGATCCACGCCGCCCGCGCCCACGGACTCAAGATCATGCTCGGCTGCATGGTTGAGAGCGGACTCGGCATCAGCGCCGCCGCCCAGCTCGCGCCGCTCTGCGACACGCTGGACCTGGATGGCAACCTGCTGCTCGCGGAAGATCCGTTCGACGGCGCCGCTGCCCCCGGCGGCCGGCTCCAGATGCCGAGCGGGCCCGGCCTGGGAGCGACTTCGAGAACCCGCCCCCAATCGCCCTTCACGGAGGGAGGCAGTCAGTAGCAGGTTGTCCAGGTTGGGCGAGGGTCTTCAGTCCCGGTGCCGCTTGATCTCGTAAAAGTACTTCAGCGTGCTCATCGCGGCGACGTGGTCGAACAGCTTGCCAGCCTCCTCCCCATCGGGGACCGGGTTGATGACGGGGCCGAAGATCGGGTCGCTGCCGTCGATCTCGAGCGTCGCCACACCGAAGCCGCCACGCTCGACCACCACCTTGTGTTCGGCCAGGTACTCCTCCTGAGTCGACGGGTCGTTCAAGGCCTCGTCCAGGAGGCTCGGGCTGAAGCCGGCCTCCTCGATCGCGGACCTGGTCACCGCCTCGTCCGACAGGTCTTCCTGGCGGTCGTGGCGGGCCTCGCCAAAGGCCAGGTACAGCTTGTCGACGGCCTCGTCTCCGTGCTTCCGGCGGGCCAGGGTCATCACCCGAAACGGTCCCCGACTCTGCGGGTGGCTCTCCTTGAGTGTGCCGGCCGCGCGGTTGATCTCCTCCAGGCTCAGGAACTTCCAGTGGATGTCGATCGGGCGGACCTTCGCCACCTCGCGGATCCACAACGAGGTCCGCCACGACCACGGGCAGACTGGATCCAGGTAAAAATCAACGCTCGTCCTACCATTAGCTGCCATGAATTGCTCCTCCTCTATCGCTTGGCGCGGCCGTACTGCGCAGGCCAGGAATCGATCTCCGCGCCGAGCTGTCCGGCCGCGCGGAGCGGCCAATACGGGTCGCGGAGCAGCTCTCGCGCCATGATGACAAGATCGGCACGCCCATTTGCCAGGATCTCTTCGGCCAGCTCAGCGGACGTGATCATTCCCACCGCCCCCGTCGGGACGTCCGCCTCGCGGCGTACCCGGGCGGACAACGGAGTCTGATAACCCGGACCAATCGGGATGGGCGCCGCCGGGACGTTGCCACCCGACGAGCAGTCGATCAGGTCAACTCCGCGTCCCTTGAGGATGCGGGCGAGCTCGACCGTCTGCTCGAGGTCCCAGCCGCCGTCCACCCAGTCGGTCGCCGACACGCGCACTAGCAGCGGGTACCGCTCGGGCCAGACCGCGCGAACAGCGTCTACAACCTCCAGGGTGAGCCGAACGCGGTTGTCGAACGAGCCGCCATACGCGTCAGCGCGATGGTTCGACAGTGGCGACAAGAACTGGTGCAGCAGGTAGCCGTGGGCGCCGTGGAGCTCGATCAGCTCGAAGCCAGCCCTCAATGCCCGTTCTGCGGCATCGGCGAACTGGCTGACCAGCGTCCCGATCTCGTCCACAGCGAGCGGGCGCGGCACGTGCCAACCCTCGTTGAATGGCAGTCCGCTCGGGGCGATCGTCTGCCACGCTCCCTCGCCTGATGCAAGCGGGCCGCCACCCTGCCAAGGACGGTGGACACTCGCCTTGCGCCCGGCGTGGCTGAGCTGGATCCCCGCCACCGCGCCCTGCTCGCGGATGAAGTGGGCGATGCGGCCGAATGGCTCGACGTGGCCGTCCTCCCAGATGCCGGAGTCGTAGGGGCTGATCCGCCCGCGTGGCTCGACGGCGGTTGCCTCAACCATCACGATGCCCGCGCCACCCACAGCGCGGCTGCCAAGGTGGACGAGGTGCCAATCAGTCGGGTACCCGTCGACGGACGAGTACTGGCACATTGGCGAAACCATGATCCGGTTGCGGGCGGTGACGCCACGCAGGCTGATCGGACGGAAGAGGTGCGGCCCGAGCTGGACCTCGCGCGCTGCCGGCGCAGCCTCCGGTTGCTGCTGGTCGGGCGGCTGCTGATCGACTCCCTGTTGAACAGACACGGCCAAGAGAAACCCTCCGCGGCCATGCATCCACCTGGCGTGACGCCGATGGTACCGCGCCCATGCTAACAGGCTGGCCGTCGGCCGTATTCCCGCGGCCGGAGTGCGCAAGGTCGACCGGACGCCCCACCAAGCCGCATCCCCGATCGGAGCGCCCGCCTGAGGCCATCCCGCTGGCGCCACTGCCGCCGTCGCGCTACGCTCTCTGTGCGTCGAAACACGGGGGCTCGGAGGATAGGTGGAGAGCGCGACCAGTGTGCCCGACATGGCGGGCCTGCCCGCACTGGCCGGACTGTTCCGCACGGCGGAGCAGGTCGGCGCGCGGCTTCGCGAGCGCGGCGAGACCGTCGCCGTCGCCGAGTCGTCGGCCGGCGGGCTCATCTCCGCCGCACTGCTGGCGGTGGCCGGCGCATCAGCCTACTTCCAGGGTGGTGCCGTCGTCTACACCCGCGCCGCCAAGGCGAGCCTTCTTGGGCTGGGTGAGACAGAGCTGGCCGAGCCGCGCCCGGCAACCGAGGGGCACGCGCTCATTCTCGCTCGAGCGGTTCGGACGGCCGTCCCGGCCACCTGGGGCATCGGAGAAACCGGCGCGACCGGCCCAACCGGCAACCGCTACGGCGATCCGGCCGGCCATGCCTGGGTGGCGGCGACCGATGGCCGCCAGCGGGAGCGCGCCTCGATCGTCCGCACGGACGGTGCCGATCGTCGCCCCAACATGATCGCCTTTGCCGAGGCCGCGCTGGGAACACTGCTGTCCGTCCTCGAAGAGGATCGAGACACGTCGTGACCGAGCGCGGTCCCGCCCACCAGATCCATCTTCAGCCGGTCGACCGCGCTGAGATCACCACGCTCTACGACAGCCTCGTTGACTCGATGCCCCAGGGGCTCTTCGCTTCCCGCTACGACGCGGCGTGCTCTTGTTGAGGGTCACCCGAGCCGAGCACCGCGGACTCACGCTGGTGGCGCGTAAACGTGGCGCGGATCGACGCCTCAGGGTATCCGAGGTTTTCGCAATAGGCCCGGATGTACGGGTCGGTGCTGGCCCGGAAGCGACGGTGCCTCTCAACGGCCACCGGGTCGTCAGCCGAGGCTAGCGTAACGCCGCTCTCTGATAGCGCGCCCAGCAACGCCGTGAAGTCACTGGAGGCGACGCCGGCGTCCTCCATCGTGCCATCGTCGGCGTCCATGTGGATCGAGTCACCGAGCGTGCGCAGGGTGTAGATCAGGCCCTCCTCCAGGACGATCAGCCGCGGGTCAGAAACCACATCCTGGTGGACCGTGGGGTCCAGGCCGTAGCGCAGGGTGGCAACCACCCCCTGGACCAGTGCCAGCAGGCGCACGAAGGAGAGGTGCACCTCCCGCGGCCGGACGTAGTAGAGCACTGGATAAAACCCATGCGACTGCCCGAGCAAGAGCAGCTCGTCGTGCAACATCCGTAGTCGCTCGGCGAGCACTTCGAAACGGCCACTGGCCACGTAGCGGGTCGCCAGGGCAAGACCATCTGCCCTCCCCCCCGTCTCCTCGTTGAGCGACGTCGCCAGCGTCAGCTTGCGGGTGATTAGTGGATAGATCGAAAGCAGGTAGGTGACCGAGAACGAGATCGTCAGCAGCCCGCACGCGCCCTCAATCACGCTCAACAGGCGCGTGACCGGGTGCACTGCCACGATGTCGCCGTAGCCGAGGGTGAAGAAGCTGACCGCGCTGTAGTACAGCGCGTCCTCGGCGGCCGTCGTCCCAACGTCCGGGTCGACCCGGAACGCCGCCGCATCGTGAATGACCGGGAGGTACAGCAGAGCAAAACCGTGGATGTAGAGCAGGATCCAGAAGATGATGGTCCCGACCAGCATCAGCGGCATGCCCCAGGTCAGGATCTCGTCGCGCGTCCGCTTGGGCGCCCACGTCGTGCACACCATCAGACTTCGCCAGAACATTCGACCGACTTTGTTGGACATGGGGCTCTCGGCCTGGACGTGGAGTACGGTCAAGTACACGTCGAGCAGGGCCAGGACGATCAACGAGATGCCGAACGGGACGCCGAGCCAGGAGTAGACGGCCAGGTTCGGCAGGAGGGTCAGCCGTGTGCCTCTTCCTGGAGCGCCGCCGCCTCCGGACCGCGCCGTGGGAGCAGTCCGTGGACGATGTAGATCCCGCCCAGGACCAGAACCGCCTGCGGCAGAGGGACCAGCACAATCGCCAGCACCGGCAAACCCAACAGCGTGATCGTCCAGCGTGCCTCTTCTGGCAGCCGTCGGGCCAGGGCGCTGACGACACGCGAGAGTTTGACGAATCGCACCCGGCTGACCATCAGCCAGACCAATGCCAGGACGAACGCAGCCAGCACCGGCCATGGCCACGGCTCGCCAAACGTTGCGACGTAGGTCAGGGCGGCGAGGATGCCGCCGCCGACGGTGATCGGGAGCCCGCGGAAGTCGCGGCCCCCCTCCACGGTGTTGAACAAGGCCAGGCGCCAGGCACCGCCAAGGACGAACGCCAGGCAGACCAGACCAACCACCGGCCGAGGTGGCCCCATCTGGACCTGGTAGGCGAGCAGCGCCGGGACGACTCCGAACGAGACGAGGTCGGCCAGCGAGTCAAGCTGCTGGCCCAGCGGGCTACCGTGACCGGCCAGCCGCGCCAGGGCGCCGTCGAAGAAGTCGAGCACGCCGGCCATCAACACTAGGCTCACCGCCTGGCCTGGACGTCCCTCGACTGCGAGCAGGATGGCTGCGAACCCGCAGCTCAGGTTGGCAAAGGTGGCCAGGTGCGCAAGCAGCCTGCCGCGCTCGGCGACCCGCCCGATCCAGCCACGCCGTTCCATGCTCGCTCCGCCCACGGCTCTCAGCTCTCACCCGCGAGCCATCAGCACACCGCGTGCCCTTCGACGAGCGGGGTGAGGTCGGGCTGATCACAGATCGCCCATCACTGTCTATCTTACAACCACCGGGCAATTGGTGTCTGACTTGCCACCACGTGCCGCCCCTTCACGACGCTCGGCTCGCCGGCGTCGAGCGGGACAATCAGGTCGGTGCGCGAACCGAAGCAGATCATTCCAAGCTTCTGCCCCGCTTCCACACGCTCCCCGACCTGCACCCAGCCGACGATCCTCCGCGCCAGGAAGCCGGAAACCTGGACGACGACGAGCGGTCCGCGCTCGGTTTCCAGGGCAATCTCTCGCCGACGGTTGCCGTGTGAGCGGCGGAAGTCCAGGGCTGGCGCGAAGCCTCCCCCCAGGTCGCGCTGATGGACGATTCGAGCGTCCGCCGGGCTGCGGTTGACGTGCACGTCCAGGACCGACAGGAAGATGCCGATCCGCCATGCAGGCCGCTCGAGGAACCATGGTCGCTCGATGCGATCGACGCCAATCACCGTTCCATCCGCCGGGGCGTACAAGAGCGACCGCTCCTCCGGCGGACGACGGACCGGATCGCGGAAGAAGAGCGCGCAGGCTCCAGCGGCGGCGGCTGCCGCTAGCGCGGCCTCACGTCGCCAGGCTGCTAGCGGAACCGCCGACGCCGCCAGCGCGGCCACATACGGCGCACCGGGGCGGACCGTCGCCCAGGCTGGCGGGTCAGCTCGAATCCGCAAACTCCACCAGCGAACTCCTCCTGGTCGCCGGCCGTGGCACGCGCCAGCTCGGGTTCACCGAGTTACCCGCGGGGTCGCTGTCGGGATCAGGGTCGGGACCGTCACCGTCGCCGGCGTGGGAACAGCCGTCGGAATGCGCAGTCCATTCGGCGTCGCATTGGGCGCCAGGCCCGGTTGGGCAGGCGTCGGCTGGAGGGTGGCCCGGGGTAGTGCCGGCCCTGGCGACCCGGCCGGCCCTGGCGACGCGGCCGGCGGCGGGCCGACCACCGCCGGGCTGGCTTTCTGGATCGCGTTGCCCCCACTGTCGTAGACGCTGAGCCGCAAGGTGTAGCGTCCCGGAGGCAGACCCGAGGTGTTCCAGGTACCCAGCGTGCCCCGCTCGATCGGTGCCCGCCCCTCGGCAACCTTCGTCCACTCGGCCGGCTGCGCGCCCGGCCCGACCTCCAGCTCGAAGCGCTGGAAGTCGTCGACCTGCGCCGAGCCGGTCACCTGAATCGGGCCGCTCAGTGGCACTTCCGGGTTCGGCCCCGTGATCTCGGCCACGCGCACTCCGCGGTACACGTCGTCGCAGCGCTCGGTAGGCGGAAGTGGAAAACCGTTCTTCGGCCCCCAGTCCGTGTACGGTGGCGGGAAGACGACGAAGACCTTCACCTCCCGGCCGGCCGGCGGGACGCGGTCGAAGGCTAGCTTACCGTTCGCCTTGCAGACTTCGACACGCTTGTGGAGGTCGTCACGCTTCGTCGGCAGGTTGGCCTGTGTAAACAGCTCGGTCTTGCGTTCAGTGCACTCAGGTGTGGGCAGCAGCCCGGAGAGCGCGCAGACTTCTTGCTCCACGACGTCGCCCGGCCGTGGGAACGGGCGCGGTGCCACCCCGGCCAGTGCCTCTTCCATGAAGGCGTTCCAGATCTTGCCAGCCCCGCTGGCCCCGCCAATGTCGCGCATCGCAGAGCCGTCGCTGTTTCCCACCCACACACCGGCCACCAGGTCCGGGGTGTAGCCGACGACCCACGAGTCGCGGTAATCGTCGGTCGTGCCGGTCTTGACTGCCGCCGGCCGCCCAAGCTTAAGTGCGCTGTTACGGCCGAACGTCTCGGCGCGGGCGTCGTCGTCGGCCAGGATATCGGTGATCAGGTACGCCAGGCCCGGGCTGGCCACCTCGCGGGGAGGCGCCGCCCGATGTTGGTACAGCGTCCGCCCGGCATTGTCCCTGATTTCGAGGATCGCTGCCGGATCGACCTGGCGCTGCGCCGCGTTCTGGGGCGGCTGGGCTGAGAGCGGGACTCCGGCCTGCTGACCGCCGTTCGCCAGGGGCGTGTAGGCATATACCAGGTCGAGCAAGGTGACTTCGTCGCCGCCGAGCGTCACCGAGAGCCCGTAGCGTTGCGGATCGCGCAAGCCGCTGATGCCCATCCGGCGGGCCGTACCGACCATCTGGTCGAGCCCAACCTGCTCCAGCGCGTACACCGCTGGAATGTTCAGCGAGCTCCCGAGTGCACGCCGCACGCTCACCGGACCACGGAACTTGTTGTCGAAGTTCAGTGGGGTGTAGGTCCCACCGAACGTGGTTGGGACGTCCATCAGCATCGTCGCCGGCGACCAGTTCTTCGTCTGGAACGCCGTCAGGTAGGTGAACGGCTTGAGCGTCGAACCCGGCTGACGCGGCCGCATCGCGACGTTGACCTGGCCGGCGATCCGCTCGTCGTCGAAATCGACGCTGCCAACCATCGCCAGAATCTCCCCCGTCCCGGGCTGGATCGCCACCAGCGCCGCATTGCTGGCATGTCGTGCGCGAATCTCGTCGATATGCTGGCGCGCTGCCTTTTCGGCCACCCGCTGGAGGCGCAGGTCGACCGTCGTCTTGATCTGCAAGCCCTCGCGGTACAGCGTGTCCGCACTGTAGCTGCGCTCGAGCAGCTCGCGGATAAAGACGACGAAGTGGGGCGCCTGGATCGCGCCGCCGCCCTCGCGGAGCGGACGCAGCACGATCGGCTTCGCCCGCGCGGCCTCGCCTTCGGCGCGCGAAATCATCCCCTGGCGCTCCATCTGGTCCAGCACGTAGTCCTGCCGCTCGCGGGCGCCAGTCGGGTTGGTGTATGGATCGTAGGTGGCCGGCGCCTGGGGCAGCCCCGTGATGAAGCTCACTTCGGCCAGGTCCAGCTCGCCGACCGCCTTGCCAAAGTAGGTGCGCGCCGCCGCTTCCACGCCGTACGCGAGGTTCCCGTAATACACCTCGTTCAAGTACAGCTCGAGGATCTTGTCCTTGGAGTAGCGGCGATCGACCTCAAGCGCCAGCAACGCCTCTTTGGCCTTTCGGTCTGCCGTCACCTCGGACGTCAGCAGCGTGTTCTTCACCAGCTGCTGGGTGATCGTGCTCGCGCCCGAGATGACCGTCCCGCCGCGGAAGTTTTGCCAGAGCGCCCGGACGACGGCTAAGGGGTCGAATCCAGGATGGCGGTAGAAGTTGGCGTCCTCGGCGGCAATCGTCGCGTCGCGTAGCGACTTGGGGATCTGGTCGAGCCTGACCACCGTCCGATTACCGCCCTGGGGGTCGTTGAACTCCCCAAGCAGCTCGCCATTACGGTCCAGAATGCGTGCGGTCTGGAACACCTTGCGCGTATCGAGCTGCGAATAGTCCGGCAGCTCGCGCGCATAGTAGGCGTAGACTCCGGTCACCCCCGCAAAGGCAAGGGACGCCAGGAATGCCGAAAGCACGATCAGCCAGAGAAGGAACCGCATCAATCCTCGGCGGCACCTACCGCGCCACCCGCGATTCTACCCGATGCGACCTCGAGATCTTTGGAGCTCGACTACCGAGCGACGTGGCCGAACGTGGCGCAACTGCGCGTGGACCGAGACGCCAACCGCCCCCCATCCCCGTTTCCAGGGGTGGGGGGCGGTCCAATCGCAGCGCCGCGGCCAGGCTCAGTCGAAGTCGCCCATGCCGCCGCCCATGCCGCCCATGCCGCCGGGCATGCCACCCCCGGCGCCCGCCGCCGGAGCCTTCTCCGGCTTCTCGGTCACCAGCGCGTCGGTCGTCAGCATGATCGCGGCCACCGAGGCGGCGTTCTCAACGGCCGACCGGGTCACTTTGGCCGGGTCGATGATGCCGGCCTGGACCAGGTCGGTGTATTCCTCGGCCGCCACGTCGAACCCCATGTTCGGGGACGTCTGCTGCCGCTGGCGCAGCTCCTGGACGATGACCGAGCCTTCCAGTCCAGCGTTGTTGACCAGCTGCCGAGTCGGCTCCTCGAGCGCCCGCTTGAAGATCTCGACGCCAACTTTCTGGTCGCCCTCGAGCTGGAGCTTCTCCAGCGCGCGAGCCACCGCGAGCAGCGCCACCCCGCCGCCCGGCACCACGCCCTCCTCAACGGCCGCGCGGGTCGCCTGGAGTGCGTCTTCGACGCGGGCCTTCTTCTCCTTGAGCTCGACTTCGGTGGCCGCTCCGACCTTGACGACGGCCACGCCGCCGGACAGCTTGGCCAGCCGCTCCTGGAGCTTCTCGCGGTCGTAGTCCGAGGTCGTCTCCTCGATCTGTGCCCTGATCTGGTTGATGCGGGCCTTGATCTGGTCCTCAGAGCCGTGGCCCTCGATGATCGTCGTCTCGTCCTTGTTGGCAGTCACGCGCCGCGCGCGCCCAAGGTCGTTGATCGTCGCGTTTTCGAGCTTCTTGCCTAGCTCCTCGGTGATCACCTCGCCGCCCGTGAGCGTCGCGATGTCGCGGAGCATCTCCTTGCGGCGGTCGCCGAAGCCCGGCGCCTTCACCGCCAGGACGTTCAGGATGCCGCGGAGCTTGTTGAGCACCATCGTGCCCAGGGCCTCGCCGTCGACATCCTCCGCAATGATGACCAGCTCCTTGCGGCCGGTCTGCACCAGACTCTCGAGCACCGGCAGGATGTCCGCCACCGCGCTGATCTTCTTGTCGGTGATCAGGATGTGCGGCTCGTCAACCTCGGCGACCATCCGGTCGGGGTTAGAGATGAAGTACGGCGAGATGTAGCCGCGGTCGAACTGCATGCCCTCGGTGTACTCGATCTCGAGCTGGAGGGTCTTCGATTCCTCGACGGTGATGACGCCGTCCTTGCCGACCTTCTCCATCGCCTCGGCGAACAGCTTGCCGATCTCCGGATCGTTGGCTGAGATGGCGGCGATCCGCTCCAGATCCTCGCGGCCCTTGACTGGCACAGCGATCCGCTTGATCTCCTCCACGGCCGCCGCGGTCGCCTGCTCAATGCCCCGCTTCATCATCATCGGGTTCGCACCGGCGGCCACATTCCGCAGCCCTTCGGTCACCATCGACTGGGCCAGGATGGTCGCCGTCGTGGTGCCGTCGCCCGCGACGTCGTTCGTCTTGGTCGCCGCCTGCTTGAGCATCTGGGCGCCCATGTTCTGGAAGCTGTTCTCGAGCTCGATCTCCTTGGCGACCGTGACGCCGTCGTGGGTGACCGTGGGCGGTCCCCACTTCTTGTCAATCGCCACGTTGCGCCCACGTGGCCCAAGAGTCACCCTGATCGCGTTGGCCAGGGCATCAATGCCGCGCTTGAGCTCGCGCCGCGCATTCTCGTCGAAAACCAGATCCTTAGCAGCCATAGCCTTCTCCTCCTACTACGAGCTCTTGCCGTTTTCGATAACGGCGAGAACATCACGCTCGGTGAGAATCAGCAGATCCTCGTCGTCGAGCTTGAATTCGGTGCCACTGTACTTGGCGAAGAGCACGGTGTCGCCCTGCCTGATGTCCATCTGGAGCCGCTTGCCATTGTCCAGGGTGCGGCCGGGGCCAACCGAGGTCACCTCACCTTGCTGCGGCCGCTCGGTCGCCGTGTCAGGGAGGACGAGCCCGCTGCGGGTCGTCTCCTCGCGCGTCTTCGGCTTGACGACGACGCGATCGCCCATCGGCTTCAACTGCCATGCCATAGTTTGACCTCCTCCTGTATGCTACGGACCTGTTCCCAGTCCTGTCGCTTGAGAGGGCTGGGAACAGGTCGATCCTTAAACCTCGCGGTACTCGCCCTCAACGGTGCCTGGGCGGGCGCCCGCGGCGCCGCCCGGTTGCCCTCCCTCCGGCTGGGTCCCGTCGGGCCCCTGCCCGTTCCCAGGCGCACCCTGCTCGGCACTGTAGACGGCCTGACCGGCTCGCTCCAGCGCACCCTGAAGGGCCTGCATCCCGTCGCGGATCGCCGCCGCGTCGGTCCCCGCTAGCGCCTCGCGCAGCGTCTTGGTCCGCTCCTCCACCTCCGTCCGAAGCTCAGGCGGCAGCTTGTCGCCGCTGTCCTGGATGATCTTCTCTGCCTGGTACGCCAGGTTGTCGGCGCGGTTACGCTCCTCGATCTCCTCGCGGCGGCGGGCATCCTCCACCGCGTTCACCTCGGCCTCGCGCACCATCCGCTCGATCTCGTCCTTCGCCAGCCCCGAGCTGGCGGTGATCACGATCTTCTGCTCCTTGCCAGTCGCCTTGTCCTTGGCCGAGACGTTCAGAATGCCGTTCGCGTCGATGTCGAACGTCACCTCGATCTGCGGGACGCCGCGCGGAGCAGGCAGAATGCCGTCCAGGATGAAGCGCGCAAGCGACTTGTTCTCGGCCGCCATCGGTCGCTCGCCCTGGAGGACGTGGACCTCGACCGAGGTCTGGCCGTCCGCCGCGGTCGTGAACGTCTCCGACTTGCTGGTCGGGATCGTCGTGTTGCGCTGAATCAGCGGCGTGCTGACGCCACCCAGGGTCTCGAGGCCCAGAGTCAGCGGGGTGACGTCCAGCAGCAAGATGTCCTTGACATCACCACCCAGGACACCGGCCTGGATCGCCGCGCCCGCGGCGACCACCTCATCTGGGTTCACGCCCTTGTGAGGCTCCTTGCCGAACACTGCCTTGACTTGCTCGGCCACCGACGGCATGCGCGTCTGCCCACCCACGAGGACGACCTCGTCGACCTGCCCGGTCTCGAGCCCGGCGTCCTTGAGCGCCTGGCGGCACGGGCCAATCGTCCGCTCGATCAGGTCGGCCGTCAGCTGTTCCAGCTTGGACCGGCTCAGCGTTAGGGCCAGGTGCTTCGGACCGGCCGCGTCGGCCGTAATGAACGGCAAGTTCAGTTCGGACTGCATCGTCGTGGACAGTTCGATCTTGGCCTTCTCGGCGGCTTCCTTGAGCCGCTGAAGCGCCATCCGATCCTGCCGCAGGTCGATACCCTGGTCCTTCTTGAACTCGCCGATCGCCCAGTCGATGATCCGCTGGTCGAAATCATCGCCGCCGAGAAAGGTGTCGCCGTTCGTGGAGACCACCTCGAAGACGCCCTCGCCGACCCGCAGAATCGAGACGTCGAACGTGCCTCCGCCGAGGTCGTAGACGACAATCGTCTGGTCAGCGCCCTTCTTGTCGAGGCCGTACGCCAGGGACGCCGCGGTCGGCTCGTTAATGATCCGCAGCACTTCGAGCCCGGCGATCGTCCCAGCGTCCTTGGTGGCCTGGCGCTGGCTGTCGTTGAAGTAGGCCGGGACGGTGATCACCGCCTGGACGATCTTCTCGCCAAGCTTTGCCTCGGCGTCCTGCTTGAGCTTGCGCAGGATCATCCCGCTGACTTCTGGGGGTGAGAAGTCCTTGTCGCCCATCTGGACGCGGACGTCACCGTTGGCGGCGGCCTTCACCTTATAGGGAATGTGCTTGAGCGCCTCCTGCACCTCTGGATCGCTGAACTTACGACCCATGAAGCGCTTGACGCTGAAGATCGTGTTCTCAGGATTGGTGATCGCCTGGCGGCGCGCCACCTGCCCGACGATCTGCTCGTTGTTCTTCGGATTGACGGCCACAACTGACGGCGTCAGGCGGTTGCCCTCGGCGTTTTCAAGGATGGTGGGTTCCCCCGCCTCCATCACCGCCATGACCGAGTTGGTCGTCCCGAGGTCGATACCCAAAACTTTCGGCATGATGTCCTGTCCCTTCGTGCCGCGCGACGTCCCCGCCCGCGGCGAAGCGTGTTAGAAAGTGTCGGTAGTGGCGTGCGACTGCTCGGGCTCGCCGTCCTGTCGCTCGCGGGTCAGGCGCGCGGTGCCGCTGGCCGTGCTGCCTGCGCCCGCGCGAGCCACCGTGACCTGGGCCGGCCGCAACACGCGCTCGTGCAATGTGTAGCCGGGGTGGTACACCTGGGCAACCTGTCCTTCGGCGTACTCCGGGTGCTCCTCGTAGGCGACGGCCTCGTGGATCTGAGGATCGAACTCCTCACCCTCGGCCCCAATGCGGCTGAGCCCCTGCTGCTCTAGCGAGCGCTGTAGCTTCTGCCCGATCAGCGACATGCCCTGGGCCCAGGTATGCTCCCTCAGCTCGGCCGGCACCTGGTCGAGTGCGAGATCCAGGTCGTCCAGCGCCGGAAGTAGGCCACGCAGCAGCGCGGCGTTTGCGTCCTTGACGGTCCGCTCGCGCTCCTGCTCCGTACGCCGCTTGAAGTTCTGAAAGTCGGCCTGCGCCCGCTGGGCAAGGTCCAGGTACGTCTCGGCCTTGCCGCGCTGCTCGTCTGCCTGGCTGCGAGCCTCGTCGAGCTGCGCGCGCAGCGCCCCCACGTCGTCCTCGGCGGGCTCGGTCGCGCCACTCTCGGGCTGCCGCGCCTCGTCGTGGTCCTTCATAGGCTCCTCCCGATCGGTCACCCGCCCACCCGAATGCGCTCGCCGAGGTGGCCCGCGCGACCAGACGGCGCCCTGGCGCCGTCTCTGGACTGAACTGTACCGGCGACTCCGTAAGACCGCGGTAAGAGGACTGTTAGCGTTGTGTAAGAGCCCGCTCGCGCCCGGGCTGACGCTTTCCCGCCACGCAGGCCTTCGGTTCCCCCTGCGCGGCACGCCCGCACCCCTGCCCCGCGCCTCATTCGCGTCACGCCCGGCCAGCGTGTCGGCGTAGTGACGCCCGACGGCGCCGGCCGACCCGTACCCTACCGGCCGACCCTCGACAGGCAGGTGACGGCATGCGGAGCAAGGCCACCAGTGCACTAGTCACGACGCGGACCAGCATGGTGCAGGAGATCGCGTCGTGGCTGACGGCGAGTCGAAGGCGGGTGGCGCGGACGGTCATTCCAGTGACGATCGCCTGTATGCTGGTCAGCCTCCCCGGCGCGACGGCGACCGTCCGGGCGGTCGAGGCGGCCGAGCCCGGGGCGCCGACTGCCCGACGCGGCGACCTCACCCCCAACCAGTTGACCGATGGACCAACCCTCACCCCTGAGGAGGCCCTGGCGGCGTGCGGGCCGGCCGCGGCGGCGGCTCTCGCGCGTGCGCGCGGCCGATGGGTGACCCTTGACGCGGCCGTGGCAGCCGCCCGCGGGGTCGGTTGGAGCGCCGAGCATGGCATGGCCGGCCCAGCGAGTCTAGTAACCCTCCTCGAGCATCTGGGGGTCCCTGCGACGATCCACGCCGGCTTGGACAGCGCGCGTCTGATGCGTGAGGTCCGGGCCGGCCGACCCGTCGTCATCCGAACGCTCGGCGAGCGCGGCCACTACCTCGTCGCCGAACGGTACGACGCGGCGAACGAGGCGTTCGACTTCGGCCAGAGTGCGCTGGTCCTCAAGCGCGCAGCCGGCCGGCGCTGGTTCAGCCTGGCGGAGATCTCGTCCCTGGGAGTGGGCACGCCGAGCCACACCATCTGGCTCGCTAGCTCGCCCGTGGACACGACTGTGGCCGCCATGACGCGCACGCCCGCCGCGCCGGCCGTCCCTGTCGCCCCCGCACGAAGTAGCTCGACCACATTCGAGTCGAGCAGCGGCTCAGCCTTGCATCCCGGCCGGCGCTGGATCGTCGACACCGGCGGTCTGGGAGCCCGTCTGCGCGGCGAGCCGAGCACCGACGCGGAACGTCGTCGGCAGCCTAGTCGACGGGGCGCCCGTAGCCGAGCAGGGCGAGGCAGTTCGAGCGGGTGGCCGCCTCTGGCGTCGCGTCGCCGTGAGCGGCACTGCCACTGCGTGGATCGACGCTTCACTGCTCGAGCCCGCCTGACCCGGTGGCATCCAGCGCTGATCGCCGCGATGCGCCATTCGGTCGCTCGGTGTACCATTAGCGCATGCGACGGCAGCCTCTCGAACCGCGCATCACGGGTACGTTCCCGGCTCGCGATTGGCGGCCGTGAAGCAGTTCGGCACGCCCGGGGACCGTTGGAGCTTGCCCCGCGTGCTGGCGGCAATGCTCGTTGGCACGCTTCTGTTCGGCGCGATCGGCTACGCCTTCGACCTCGTAATCGGCCCGCACATCGGTCAGCACGGCTGGTGGACCGTGACCGGCCTCGGCGGCACGATCGCCGGCGCCACCGCCCAGGCCGTACGCGAGTTCAGCACCCCTATGGGCGGCCCAATCCGCGCGCCCGCCTCTCCGGCGGAAGGGGCTGATGACCCAGACGCGTAGACTCTCCCGTTCTACCGCGGGGCGGCTTACGTCAACCTCCTATCTCCGTCTCTTCGCGGAGCCGCCAGTCGCATCGTTGGGGTCCGCGCCTGGCTCAATGGAACCCGCGATGTGGTGCGGCGCGAACGTCACTCGCAGGCTTGCATCGCGCCGCGGCGTTCGTTGGGGTTGATCGCCGAGGCAAGGCCCGCGTTATCGCGATTTTTGGCATCCATGGCACGAAACTCGCAACATTGTGCCGGTGCGATGGATCTCGCCTCGGCGGTCACAGGCCTGTATCGATGCGAATCCGGTCTACTTGATGCGCGTGCGCGCCGGCTCGAGCCAGACGTATACTGGCCGCCGTCCTACGACATCGAGAGAGGTTTGATCGCCTGGACGCAAGGACGCGAACATTGAGCCGTCATCGATGCTCAATCCGTATGGCGTGTCTCGCGGAGCGCGTCAGACGCTGGGTGCTCACCAGATCCGCTCGGAGGGCTTTCGCAGCCATCAGCCAGCGTCAGGTAATGATCACCGAGATCCGGCGGTCCGCGCCGGCGCCCGGAACCGGTCATATTGCTGGACGGTTTGTGTCTCTTCGGCGAAATTCCCCTGGCACGCCACCTCGAGGGCGACCGCGACGCACAGCATTCGCCTGGCGGCACCTGGTCCTGGGCCTGTCGGTCATAGTTGCCGCGGGCGCCGGTGCTCCGGCCACGCTCGCCCAACCGCCCACCCCCACGCCGACCGCGACCCCTACACCCACACCCACACCCACACCGACACCCACACCCACATCGACACCCACACCGACACCCACGCTTGTCCCACCCACACCGACACCCACGCTTGTCCCACCCACTCCGACGCCGCTGGTGCCCAGCGCCAGCTTCATCGGCGGCACCGTCTTCAGAGACATCAACGGCGATGGCGTTCGTAACGCGGGCGAGGTTGGTATCCGTGACGTGAACGTCTCGATCCAGTTGAACCGAGGCGGGAGCCCGGTCCGCCGAACCAAGACCAACAGCGACGGCGAGTACATCTTCCGCGACTTGCCCGCTGGAACCTACGTGGTGGCAGTCGAGACCCCGTCCAATTTCACCAACTCGACGCCGATCCAGATCGAGGTCGACGTTGACGGCCGAACCGGCACCCGCATCGCCAATTTCGGGTTGCTGCCCACCACGGTCGCGCCGATCGTCGGCAGGGCCGCCGGCTCTGGTGGTACCCCGGGACGCACCGCGGCCGGCACGACGGCTCGGGCGACCGCCACCCCGGCCCCCACGGCGACGCCATCGCCCACGCCCACGATGACCCCGATTCCTACCCCGACGCCGACCATCCCTCAACAGCTGGCAGCACTGACGCGCCTGCAGAGCGCCCGCTGCGCCTTCAGCGGGAGGTCGGACGACAACGGCGTGATTACGGACTTCGCCGGTCAAGGGGACGCGGTCCGACCGGACGGGCTCGACCTTGATCTGGCGATCAACGAGGAGTTTCTGGACGTCGTCGTGACCGGACCGCAAACGTTCGTGCGAGACAACCCAGAGATCCCCTGGACGCCGGCCGGGCTGGCGATCCTGCGGCGGCTACACGGTGTGCTGTCGCCACTGGATCTGCTCAATCTCGAGAGCATCGCCGATCGCGTGCGAACGATCCGCTCGGGCGGCAGGGTTCAATTCGAGGGGCAGGACCTGCAGCTGTACGTGCTGGAGCTCGAACTGCGAACCCTGCCCAGCGGTGACCCCTTCATCGAACCCGCACAATTCACCCCCCTGGCCGGCACCATCGAGCTCTTCGTCGGCCCAGGCGACAACCTGATCCGGGTAGCTCGCTTCCAGGTCGAGCTGCCGCCGAATCGGCGGGAGCAGGCTGGGCGCGTCGAGACCGCCAAACTCGACGTGACGCTCAGTTGCAGCGAGCTGAACAGCCTCTTCGCGATTAGCGCTCCGCCGGAGGAGGAGATCGCTCGCACCGCGCCCGCCGCGGCCGACGGCGGTGTGGGAGCCCTGCCGCCAGGTGCCCGCGACAGCATCGCGGCCGCCCCGGCCCAGGTACCGGTGTTTGCATCCGGCGGAGAGGCACCCGCCCCAGCGCCAGTACGCCAGCCGGCATCTGGACCCGCGCCCGCAGCGGCGGTTTCAGAGCCGGCGGTGCGACCCGCGCCAGCACCGGCGTCGGTACCCGCGCAGACTACCTCGGCCCAACCCCGCGACGAGTCTGACGAGACCGCGACCGAGGCGCGTGTCCCAGCAAGCGGCGATCAAGGGGCGGGAGGAGCCAGCGATGCCGGGTCCGCGAGCGCCGCAGCGCTGTCCGCCCAGCGCTCGGCCGCGGCGGATCGCGCTCAGCAAGCGCTTGCTAGCGCGGCCGGTCCTCGCGCCGGTAGCCGCATCGAGCCCAACGCGGTGGCCCTCGCCGTGCCGTCGCGCCCGAGCGGCGAGCTCTCGAACGATCGCTTCACCACCGATGGCGCCGCCGCGCTGGCGATGATCCTCGAGTCATTCGGATCCACAGCGCGGGCCAGCGATCTCCAGGCGTTGATCGAGCGCCTCCAGGGTGCCCGGAGCCCTGGCGAAGCGGCGCGCATCGAGACGCTCATTCGGGCGGCCGGGCTCGGCTCGCTGCGGCCTCTCGGCGGCGAGGAGGACTGGAGCGCCGCCCTGGCTCTCGACTATCTGCGTCGTGGGTATCCGGTGCTCGCTCTGGTCAACTCCTCTCTGCTCCCGGGTGCGACACTCGACGATCAGCCATCCGACCGCTACATCGTCCTGACAGGCTTTGACGCCGACGGCTTGCTGTACCGCGATTCCACGGTGCCGGAAGGCAGCACGCGGCGAGTCACTCCGGCCGACCTCGACCGAGCGTGGTCGAGCGCGATCCCGCCACGGGAAGGGGCCGCGTTTGCGTTTGGGGCGAGCCAGATGGGGCTTTTCGACGTACCCTCGCGTCAGGCAACCGCGGCGACCACCCCGGCTCGCGCCGCTTCGCCGTCCCCGGCGCTCGCGGCGCCAGTGCTCCTGGCAACGCCGATACCTGCCCCAGCCGAGCCGGCGTCGACAGAGGCGGCAGGGGGAACGCCCTGGCTGCTCATCTCCTTCATCGCCCTGCTCGCGGTGTTGACCGGCTTCGTGCTCGCCCGTCTCCTTCGGTAGCGATCCGATGCCGATCGCCTGCTCGTCAACGCGCTCCATCTCGCTGCATGCGCGAGCGACATGATCTGTCACGGCGCGGGAACGGCTCAGAACCGATCTGCTCAGATGGCGTCGAGGGCAGAATAGGTGGATCGCCTGGCTGTGCGCTCCGAGGCAATGCCCGCAAGCAGCCCCGACGCAATCCCCCGAGCCGAAGCAACTGGGAGGTCAGCACCGGCGGCGGCCGGGTCTCCCCTCCCGAGCTCTCCGCTAGGCGCTCTGATGTCCCGCCCAACTCTGCTGCTGCTGACTCCGATGCTCCTGCTGGTCTTTTGCCGCTACGCCTCGCTGGCAACGGTCGTGCCGGTCGACTTCGACTACTGGTGGCACGTCAAGACCGGGCAGTACATCGTCGAGACCGGCGCCCTCCCGCGGGTCGACCACTTCTCGTACACGGCCGCCGGCCGCCCGTGGGTGGCCCACGAGTGGCTCACCGATCTCCTCCTGTACACCGTCCAGCAGCACGTCGGCTACGTTGGCAACGTCGTCCTCTTCGCGCTGGTCAGCACGCTGACGGCGCTGGTCGTGTACGCCACCTGCCGCCATTGGGACCTGGGCGAGCCCGGCGCGGTCGTGCTGATGATGTGGGCGTCGTCGATGGCGATCGGATCGGGGAACGTCCGACCGCAGGCGCTGACGGCGCTGCTGATCGCAGTCGTGGTGCTCCTAGTGACGCGCTATCGGCGGGGTCGGACGCGCGCGCTCTGGACGCTCCCACCGCTCATGGCGCTCTGGGCCAACCTCCACGGCGGCTACATCATGGGGCTGGCCCTGCTGGGGCTGGCGATACTCGGCGAAGCGGTGACCGGGACCCGGGCGCGGCGACGGCCGACAGCCCCCTCACGGACGCTGCTGCTCGTCGGCGCACTCTCGGCCGGCGCGACGCTGCTGACCCCGCACGGCGTCGACGCGCTCCTCTATCCCTTGCAGTACGCCGGTACCCAGAACGTCCACATGGAGTACATCTCGGAGTGGCAGTCGCCGTACTTTCACATGCTAGGCCAGCGGTTTGTACTCTTGTTCGCGCCCAGACTGATGGTTGCTGTGGCGCTCGGGGTCGGTCATCGGCGGATTGGCGCCACCGAGGTGCTCTGGGGACTCTGGGTGGCGACGATGGCCCTCCAATCAGTCCGTCAATTAGCTCTCTACGCCGTCGTCGTGTCCCCGCTACTGGGGGCTCGCTTTCAGCTGGTCCTCCGTTATGTGCCGGACCTGTCGCGCTCGCTGGCGCGGTGGCGGCGGCCGGCGCTCGCTGCCGTCTGCTGGCCGCTGCTGGCCGTCAGCATCTTCTCGATGGCCACCGCCGCCGAAGGATGGGATCACCTCCAGCTCGGGGCTGCGCCTCGGACTGCCGCTTCCCGGGCCGCGCGGTCGACTACATCCGCGCGAACGATCTCCGCGGCGACCTGTTCAACGAGTACCACTGGGGCGGCTACCTGATCTATCAGCTTTCCCCGGGATCGGCGCGTCTTCATCGACGGGCGGGCGGACGTCTACGGTCCGCTGCTGGAGCGCTTTCACGGCGTCCTCAGGCTCAAGCCTGACTGGCGCCAGACGCTCGACGAGTTCGACGTCCGTCTCGCCCTGCTCGACAAGCACGGTCCACTCGCGGTCGTTCTCCAGGATGACCACGGGTGGGACGAAGTCTACGTCGGCGAGGTCGAGCGCCTCAAGTTCATCCGTCGAGCGCGGTGAGCCGAACCCGATCTCGATCACAGAACAGCCGAGCGGATAGCCACGGCCTCGCCGCCGTGTCCCGCGACGAGGTGCGCTGGCTCGCGGTCGTCACAGTTCTCACGATGCTCTTTGTCGAGCTGCCGTACCTTGATCGCCTACGCGCAGGTCACGCGAGGGATGGTGTTCGCGGCATGCTGTGGTCGCCCCACGACTTCGCCCAGTACGCCGCCGCGATGCGTGAGGGCGCGGCAAGCTCCTCCTGGCTGATCCACGATCACCTGACCGCCGAGCCCCACGAGCCGATCTTCATGTATCCGCTGTACGTGGGCCTCGGTAAACTTGCGGCCCTGTTCGGCCTGGACGTCCAGCCCGTCTACCACGCCGCCGAGCTCGTCGCTCGCGCCAGCCTGCTGGTGGCGATCTATCTCTTCTGTAGCGCGATCCTAGAAGGTGTCAGGCTTCGCAAGGTCGCCTTTCTCCTGATCGTGTTCTCCTCAGGGCTCGCCTTCGTGCTCGTACCGCTTGACGCGGCGTTCCCGCTGCTGCGCGACCGCCCCGAGCTGCTGGCGACGGAGCTCAACTGGCGGAGCAGAGCACGTTCCTCACGCTGTTCACGACTCCCCATCTGATGCTAGGGCTGGCACTCCTCTTGTTGACGGCCCGCGGCTACCTTGCTTCCTGGGGGTGCGTCGACGTCCGCGGGATGGCAGTCGCGCTGCTGATCGTGGTCGGTCTCGGGCTGACCAACCCGTTCAGCCTGGTCACCCTCTGCGCGGTGCTGCCGATCCACCTCGCGGCGACCTGGGCACGGGTTCGTTGCATGCCTCGTGGAGCCATCTGACCGCGGCAGTCGTCGTCGCGGCCGCGGTGCCGTTCCTCGTCTACTATCTGATCGTCTTCGGCGCTGACCCGTTCTGGAGCGTCCCCTACGGCCGGCAGAACGTCACGCCCAGCCCGCCGCCGCTGTTTCTGGCGGCGGGCGTCGCGCCGCTGCTCGTGCTCGCCGTCGTCGGCCTCGCCGCTTTCCTCGAGGCTGGCCGCCTGAGCGGAGCCTCGTCCTCGTCTGGATTCTGGTGAGCCTCACGCTGATGTACGCCCCGGCCGGTGTTCAACGAAGGTTCGCCTTCGGGCTCCAGCCGATGCTCGGAGTGATCGCCGCGGTCGGGTTCGAGCGGGTCAGGCGGTGGCTATGGGCCAGCGAGGACACCTCGCGACTGGCGGGTCGTCGCGTGCTCAGGGTTGGCCTGCTCTCCACCTTCGTGGCGTCGACGGCCAGTCTCTACACCATCCTTCTGAGCACCGCGCTGTATCCAGTCGAGCGCGGCTGGCGCATCGCCGCTTTTCATCCCGAGTCTGTCGCGAAGGCGGGCCGTTGGCTTGCGGATGTGGTCGGGGCTAACGAGGTGGTCCTGGCCGATACGTTGACCCGGCAACTACCTCGCCGGCCTCGTCCCGGGTCGCGTGTTCGTCGGCCACTGGGCGGCCACGATCGACTTTGCAGAGAAGGAAGCCGCCATGGTCGAGTTCTACCAGGAGGATGAGGCGGCCGCCGGCGGTTCCTCGAGGCTAACGGCATCGACTATGTCGTCATCGGTCCGCATGAGCGAGCTATCGGCGCCCAGGCGCCAGGCGTATTCCTCCACCTGGCCCATGCCGTGGACGACGTCGTGGTCTATCGGGCGTGGAGCATGTGGTCAGGCCGCTGGCCGCTGAAGCGCGCCCGCGGACGGCTCGACTCGCCCGCGTCTCGGCTCCCGTTCTTCGCGCTGGGCAGCATACCAGGCCTCTTGGCCGCAATGCAGCTCAGCCTGAGCGTTGTGCTGATGGCCGAACCGGGGCGAAGTGATGTACTGATGAGCTATCGTCTACGACCTGGCGGCGCGCGTCCTCGCGGCGAGCCGCTGTACCAGCCACTCGATCGCGCTCGTACGTGGTCGTAGCGTACACGCCGCTGTACTACTGGCTCGCGGCCGCCCTGCAGTCGACGATCGGGCCCCGGGTTCCTGCCCCGGGCGCGTCCTTGTCCTTCGTCGCGGGCCTCGCGATGACGGGCATGGTCGCCTACCTCGCGGCGCAGCCTGGCGGCCGTCGCGCCGGGCTGCTGGCCGCGCTCATCTATCTCGGACTTGATCTACGGTCGCCGAATGGGCGCCAGTATCGTCGACATGGTCGGCGTCGCGCTGGCACTCGCCTCGGTCGCCACGCTCGTCGGCGGGACGACCACTCGCCGGGTCATCCTGGCCGGAACCCTGGCGGCGCTTGCAGTCTGACAAAGCAGACCTTGATCGTGGCCGCGCTCGCCGGGTCCACCTGGTTGTGGCGTGTGGATCGAGCAAGGCCGCGCTATTCGCGGCTACCGGGGCGACCATCGTCCTGGCCACCTGCGCGAGTCTGGAGGTCGCGACCGCCGTGCGTTCCTCGACAACGCGGTCCGCTCGAATCTGAATCCGTTCAGCCTCGACGTGCTGATGGAGAACTGGCAGCGTCGGTCGCGTTCAGGCAGGTCCGCTGGCCGTGACGTGCCTGTATGGCCTGGACCGAGCGCCGAAGCGTCAGGCGCCGAAGCAGGAGCTAATCTTCGTCTTCTGGGTCCTCTCGTTGCTCCCGCTCGTGGGACTTGGGAAGGTTGGCTCCAACTCCAACTACTGGATCGAGCTGGCCGCGGCTACCTCCGTGCTGGCGACGGCCGGCACCTGGAGCCGCCTCGGCCACCACGGGGTGCATACCTCCCCAAGCTCGGCGCGCGTCCCGATCCTCTTGCTCGGGATGAACGCCGTCCTGGTCACTCCGCTGATCGGCAGCTTCGCTCGCCACTTGCCGGACATGCTCGAACTGCGAGAGGCCCGCTCTTACGAACTCGCCGGAGTGGTCGAGCGCGTCCGCGCCGAACCGGGCGAGGTCCTGGCAAATCCGCTCGATGTCGTCGTGCTGGCGGGACGACCGATTCTGTTCGAGCCGTACGTCTTCAACATCCTCGAGAGCCAGGGCACCTGGGACCCGAGCCCGATCGTCGGCCGTATCTGCGCCGGCTGATGGGCCTGCTCGTCCTCAACCATCCCCTAGACTCCCCCGGCCCCGACTATCACGGCGTCGTACTCGTGGACCCTCGCCATCTACTCGNACTCGCCTTCGTGCTCGTACCGCTTGACGCGGCGTTCCCGCTGCTGCGCGACCGCCCCGAGCTGCTGGCGACGAGCTCAACTGGCCGGAGCAGAGCACGTTCCTCACGCTGTTCACGACTCCCCCCATCTGATGCTAGGGCTGGCACTCCTCTTGTTGACGGCCCGCCGGCTACGCTGCTTCCTGGGGGTGCGTCGACGTCCGCGGGATGGCAGTCCGCGCTGCTGATCGTGGTCGGTCTCGGGCTGACCAACCCGTTCAGCCTGGTCACCCTCTGCGCGGTGCTGCCGATCCACCTCGCGGCGACCTGGGCACGGGTTCGTTGCGTACCTCGTGGAGCCATCCTGACCGCGGCAGTCGTCGTCGCGGCCGCGGTGCCGTTCCTCGTCTACTATCTGATCGTCTTCGGCGCTGACCCGTTTCTGGAGCGTCCCCTACGGCCCGGCAGAACGTCACGCCCAACCGCCGCCGCTGTTTCTGGCGGCGGGCGTCACCTCGCTGCTCGTGCTCGCCGTCGTCGGCCTCGCCGCTTTCCTCGAGGCTGGCCGCCCGAGCGGGCCTCGTCCTCGTCTGGATTCTGGTGGGCACTCACGCTGATGTACGCCCCGGTCGGTGTTCAACGAAGGTTCGCCTTCGGGCTCCAGCGTGCTCGGAGTGATCGCCGCGGTCGGGTTCGAGCGGGTCAGGCGGTGGCCATGGGCCAGCGAGGACACCTCGCGACTGGCGGGTCGTCGCGTGCTCAGGAGTTGGCCTGCTCTCCACCTTCGTGGCGTCGACGGCCAGTCTCTACACCATCTTCTGAGCACCGCGCTATATCCAGTCGAGCGCGGCTGGCGCATCGCCGCTTTTTCATCCAGAGTCTGTCGCGAAGGCGGGCCGTTGGCTTGCGGATGTGGTCGGGGCTAACGAGGTGGTCCTGGCCGATGCGTTGGACGGCAACTACCTCGCCCGGCCTCGTCCCGGGTCGCGTGTTCGTCGGCCACTGGGCCGCGATCGACTTTGCAGAAGGAAGCCGCCATGGTCGAGTTCTACCAGTGGGAGGATGAGGCGGCCCGCCCGGCGGTTCCTCGAGGAGGCTAACGGCATCGACTATGTCGTCATCGGTCCGCATGAGCGAGCTATCGGCGCCGGCCAGGCAGCCGGTGCATTCCTCCCACCCGGTCTATGCCGTGGGACGTCGTGGTCTATCCGGGCGGAGCATGGTCAGGCCGCTGGCCGCTGAGCGCCCGCGGACGGCTCGACCTCGTCTCGGCCCTGCCGTCTTCGCGCTGGGCAGCATACTGGGCTCTTGGCCGCAATGCAGCTCAGCCTGAGCGTTGTGCTGATGGCCAGGCGGGCGTGATGTACGGTGAGGCTATCGTCTACGACCTGGCGGCGCGCGTCCTCCGCGGCGAGCCACTGTACCAGCCACTCGATCGCGCTCCGTACGTGGTCGTAGCGTACGCCGCTGTACTACTGGCTCGCGGCCGCCCTGCAGTCGACGATCGGGCCCGGGTTCCTGCCCGGGCGCGTCCTGTCCTTCGTCGCGGGCCTCGCGATGACGGGCATGGTCGCCTACCTCGCGGCGCAGCTCCGCGGCCCGTCGCGGCGGGCTGTTGGCCGCGCTCATCTATCTCGGACTTGGTCTACGGTCGCCGAATGGGCGCCAGTGTATCGGGTCGACATGGTCGGCGTCGCGCTGGCACTCGCCTCGGTCGCCACGCTCGTCGGCGGGACGACCACTCGCCGGGTCATCCTGGCGGAACCCTGGCGGCGCTTGCAGTCCTGACAAAGCAGACCTTGATCGTGGCCGCGCTCGCCGGGTCCACCTGGTTGTGGCGTGTGGATCGAGCAAGGCCGCGCTATTCGCGGCCACGGGCGACCATCGTCCTGGCCACCTGCGCGAGTCTGGAGGTCGCGGCCAGCGCGTTCCTCGACAACGCCGGTCCGCTCGAATCTGAATCCGTTCAGCCTCGACGTGCTGATGGAGAACCTGGCGTTGCTCGTCGCGTTCCAGGCAGCGCCGCTGGCAGTGACGTGCCTGCATCGCCTGGACGCGGCGCGACGGACCACGGGCCCAAGAGGAGCTCGTGTTCTACTACTGGGCCGCTTCGTTGCGCTCGCCCCGGACTTTGCAAGGTGGGCTCAACGATAACTACTGGATCGAGCTGGCCGCGGCGAGCGCAGTCCTGGCCGCGGTCGGCGTGGACCCGGCCTCGGCCAGGCTCGGGGCGCAGAGCTCCCGCGGACAGGCCGTCGTCCCGATCCTCTTGCTCGGAGTGAACGCTCTCTTCGTCAGTCTGATCGTCGGCGGTGTCGCGCGACCCTCCGGGACATGCCGAGCTGCGAGCAGCCCGCGCAGAGGAGCTTGCCCGGCGTCGTCGAGCGAGTGCGAGCCGGGCGGGCGAGGTCCTGGCAAATCCGCTCGACGTGGTCGTGCTCGCGGGACGGTCGATTCTGCTGGAGCCGTACATCTTCAATATTCTCGAAAACGAAGGCGCGTGGGACCTGAGCCCGATCGTCGGCCGTATCTGCGCCCGGCGATGTGGGCCTGCTCGTCCTCACCACGCGCTGGACAACCACGGACCCGGGTATCACGGCTACCGCCACTGGTCGGAATCGATCCTCGAGGCCCTCCGGCAGACGATGGTCCTGGAGCGGGAGCAGGCTGGACGCTACCTCTACGTCCCCCGCCAGCGCCCGCCGAGTGCGGAGTCGCAAGCTAAGTACTGGCGAGCTGCTGCCCGCTCCCGAAGCGCGCGAGCCGCACCCCGCGCATCGCCGTGAGTCCACCCAACGTAGGCGCATGGACAGGTCGCGCAGAAAGGCAGCGGTAGTTGCAATATCGTCCCATTTATGCAATACTGATCCCAGGTGCCCTCGCGACGGGGATTCGCGACGGGGATGGGGGCGGTCGAGCTTCAAGCGTCGAGAGCGACCCGGCCGGGGTTGTTCCGATCGGAGCGTCGCGTCGGCGGGCACCCGCACACGTCGGGGGTGAGCGCGTACTGACAACAGTCTGACCCAGCCGCTTCCGGGGGTCGAGTCATCGAATCGGGGACGTGGCCCGCGGGCAGCGGGGCCACGAAGGGCAGAGACATGTTCGTGTCGGAGTTGTTCTCGTACCTATGGGCGGCGCTGACGGTGCGTCGGCAGAGTGGTCAGGGCCTGGTGGAGTACGCGTTGATCCTGGTGCTGATCTCGATCGTGGCCATCGTCATCATGACGTTGATGGGCACCCAGATCACCAACATCTTCACCCGGGCTCCAACGCGCTGGGCCGGTATCCGGCGGTTCTGGTCCCATGCTGATGCAGCGGCTGGCCATGGGGTGTGACGGAGCCGTCAACATGGGACGACGACCGCGGCGAGGAGGTGTCAGCGGGCACTGACAACCGCCAGAGTAGAGCCTGCCCGAAGGATCGTCGTATCGTCGGCGAGCGTGAGTCGCCCGCGGATACCACGGGGCAGCAGGGAGAAGGCACATGTTCATCTCGGAGTTGTTCTCGTACCTGTGGGCCGCGCTGACGGTGCGCCGGCAGAGCGGCCAGGGGCTGGTGGAGTACGCGCTGATCCTGGTGCTGATCTCGATCGTCGCCGTCGTCATCATGACGTTGATGGGCACCCAGATCAGCACCATGTTCACCCAGGCGCTCCAACGCGCTGAACCGTTGATCCAGCACATGATCGCCAGCAGCAGAATGTCCGCGCCCCACGTTGCAGGGCACGGACATTCTGTTTCGTGGGGACCAATGCTCTTCCGTCGTCAACGCGGACAGAACCTTGTGGAGCTCGCATTGCTGATGCCGATCCTGCTCTGGTTTTGCCTGGGGCTGGTCGACTTCGGACGGGTGTTCTACACCCAGATTGGCCTGTCGAACGCCGCTCGGGAAGGCGCCCGCTACGCCGCGGCTACGGCGCCCACGTGCAACGAGTCACCGATGAAGGCTAAGGCGCGGGCCGAGCAGACCCTTCTCGGCCTGACGGACGCCATGATCATCGTGGATTGCTCCGTAGCGGATCGTCGGACAGTCCGCATCACGTTCGCCTTCGAGCCGATCACGCCGTTCGTCGCGAACGCTCTGGAAAGACATACCCGATGGCAGCATAAAGATTCCGCTGACGACTTGGGCGACCATGCCAGTGACGGGTCAATGATCGCGCATGTACGTCCACGGCATGGGACGCCAGCAGGGCCAGAGCCTGCTCGAGTACGCGATCGGGCTCAACGTGATGCTTCTGACCCTCGGCACGGTCGACCTCGGCCGGGGCGTCTGGGCGTACAACACCCTCGCCCACCTGGCCCGCGAGGGGGCCCGATTCGGTTCCGCGCCGAGCAAGACGTCGGCCGAGATCCAGACCTACGTCGTGTCCCGCGCCATCCTGCCGGGCGTTTGGCACCAGCAACGTCGCGGTGACCCGCGGCGTCTGCGGCGTCGACACTCAGCCCGTCGTGGTCGCCACGACCTACCAGTTCGACTCGATCACACCGCTCATCTCCACGACCTGGGGCGGCGGGCCGCTCACACTTCGGGCATCCTCTCAGATGTACGTCGAGCGCGGAGTGCGGGCGCGGGGGCCTGTCCATGACGCTCGTCTGGGTGACGTTCCTGCTTGGCTTCGGGGTCCTGTTCGGCATGGGGGCGCTGGTCGTCGACCTGGGCTACGGTATGGTCCAGGTGCGGACGATGCAGAACGCCGCCGACGCTGGCGCGATCGCCGCGGCCAGGCTGCTCGCGGCGTCGGTTGGACAGGGCCCCACGGCGGGGACGACGGCCTACGTCTCGATTACCGACGGCATGGTCCACGCGCGAGCGCGCGAGTTCGCCACAGCCAACTCGGGGGCTGGCGGTAACGGCGTTAGCTACACGCGTGCCGTGGAGTATCGCCCCTGCCCTGGTCTGGCGAGCGGCTCGCCCAACTTCACCGCCAGCAGCGACGCGGCAATCGCCTCCGAAGCGAGCGGGACGCGCCAGAGCGCGGCGACGGCTCCCGTGCCATCCTGGACGTGCAGCGTCCGCGTCCATGCGCGGGCGACCTTCGACTCGTTCTTCGCCGGCGCGATCGGCCGGCCAACCCAGGCAAGCACTGCCCGCGCGACGCCCGAATCTACCCGACCCAGCGCCCGACGGTCGTCGCGGCTTCTGGCCGATCACGCGCTGGCTGCGACTCGGGACCGACTGTCCCTACAACCCCGATGGTTCCAGCACGCCCTGCAAGTTCTGGGATCCCAATCTTCCTCCGATGGCAGCTGGAACGGCCTGGTCGACATGTCCCGGCTGTCCGAGGTCAACAAGAAGACGCGCGAGCAGCTCTTCTGGTGCGGCGGCGATGGTCCAATCCTGCCCAACCCCCCTGCGACACCCGCGTGCCACGACCCAACCTACCCGGGCAACAACGGCAAGACCGTGGACGTGCCGAACTGGGCGCGCAATGGCTGGCGAGGTCAGCGTACGTGGATGCCGGCGATGCGCGCTGCCGATCGGGGACCGAGGCGCTGCTGTGCGGCAATAGTCGACTCGAAGTCTATTCCGGGCACGTCGACGAGCGAGATCGACAACGCGATGAAGGACTTCATCACCAACAACAGGATTGGCACGGCGCCCGGCTCGCTCGGCGACTACGCGGACGTGACGGTCGTCCTATGGGACTACGCCGAGCAGGCTGTAAATACCTCGACCAACGTCGGCACCGTTTGGTCGAGCGGGAGCAGCAATAAGATCGATCGCATGATGATCGCCGAGGCGCGCCGCTTCCGTTTCTACGTGGGCCACATCGGCAACGGCGCGGCGGCTATCAGGTATCCTTTGAGACCAACGGCACGCCCGAGAACGGGCCGCCGAGCAGCTTGGCCAACACCGTGGCGCTGTCGGAATGAAGGAGGGCGCACCATCCAGCGTAGCGCGCTCCTCTTACTGCTCATCGGGATTGTCCTGGCGGAGTGGCGGCGTTCCTGGTGATCCAGATCGCCCGCCAGGTGTCCCAGGCGCCCGGCCGCTCCGCCAGGGCCCCAGGTCGCCCTGGTCACCGCCGCGCGCGACATCGCCGACCAGACGCAGATCGCCGCAGACGCGGTGACGATTCGGCAATACCTCCACCCTCGCGGCCGGCGCCCTGACCAGCCCCGATCAGGCGATCGGCCGCTTTGCGAGCGGGTTCATCCCGCGTGACGGCGTCATCGTCGCCCGGCCAGGTAGCGCTCAGCCGCCGCGCGGCGAACCTCTCGGAACGGATCCCCAGCGGACGCGTCGTGACCTGGCTCCCGATGCCCGACCTCCTGGCCAGCACCAACGTCCTGCGCCCGGTGACCGCGTCGACGTCCTGCTCACCCTTCCGGCGGGCGGTGGCCAGGCGGCTGGCGTCAGCACCCAGAGCACGTTGCAGAACGTGGAAGTCTTCGCGATCGGCGCTGAAGAGGTCGGCCGCGCCGTGGCCGAGCCGACGCAGCAGCGAGCGGTCAGCCCGCGGCGGGCGGGCAGCCGCAACGCGCGCCCGCGCCGGGCCGCCCGCGCGGTCGGCTTCCTCGTCGACCACCAGGACGCCGTCATCATGAAGTTCGTCAAGGACTCGGCGGCACGATGGACCTGGTGGTGCGGTCGGCCGAGGAGCAGGAGATCGTTCGGACCGATCCCGTGGCGCTCGACTCACTGATCGAGCGGTTCCGCTTCCGCGTCCCGACCGGGGCAGGCCGGTGACCCGGGGCGGCAGGCGTCACGATGACCGTGAGTCGCTCGAGCAAGATCCACGTGCTGATGCTCCGTGACCGAGCTCTCTTCTGAGGCTGCCGAGTCGAGCGCACGCGGTCGGCGGCATCGAGGAGGTGCTCGCCAACCATCCGTCCTTCCGCTTCACGGTGGCCCCCACCGCGTACGGCCAGGGGGTCGCGGCCGCCGCCGAGCAACGGCCCGACCTCCTCGTCCTGGATGGGATGCTCGGAGATCCCCCCCGCGCTCGTCGCCGAGCTGGACGACGCCCATCAGCCATCCCCCAGGTGGTGGTCCTCGAGGAGTCGGAGGGGCACCTGGTCAACGAGTGCGTGATCGCGGGGGCGCGGGCCTGCCTGGTCCGCCCGCTGGCCTACGATGTCCTCGCTCAGACGTTGCCGCGGGTCCACGAAACCGCCGTCCGGCGGCGGAAGCAGTCCGCCGAGGACGAGAACAAAGGGCGGGTCGTCGCGGTCAGGGCGCCAAGGGCGGCGTCGGAGTGACGGTGATCGCCGCCAACCTGGCGGTGGCCATTGCGCGCGTCAGCGAACGGCGCGCCGTCCTCGTCGACGCCAATTTCTTCGGCGCCGATGCCGGGCGTGGCGCTGGACCTGGCGCCGGGAGCAGGGCGTGGCCGACCTCGCCGCCAGGGTCCAGGCGCTCGACGACGACGTGATCGAGGCGACGCTGGCCCGTCACTCGTCCGGCGTCGCTCTGCTCGCCGCGCCGTCCGAACTGGAACGGGCGGAGGCAGTCGCGCCGGAAGAGCTCCAGCAGATCCTGGAGGCGCTTCGCGAGCGCTTCGAGTACGTGGTGGTCGACACGTCGCCCTTCCTCGACCAGAACTCGCTCGTGACCCTCGACATGTCGGACGTCCTGCTGCTGGTCTGCGCGCCGAGCTGGCGGCCCTCAAGAACGCCGCCCGTTTTCTCGTCCTCGCCAAAGCGCTGGACTACGGCGAGACGAAGACGCGGCTCGTCGTGAACACGACAGGCGAGCCGGTCGGGATCGGCGAGGCCGACATCCGGGCGGCACCTACGCTACCCGATCTCCTTCACGATCCCGCGCGACAGCGCGGCAGTCGGCGGCTCGTTCACCCGTGGCGAGCCGCTGGTCACCACGGATCGCCGCGGCAAGGCCGCCCGCGCATTCGAGCGGTTGGCGCGGACGGTCGTTGCCGGCGAGGGCTGGCAGGACGGCCCCAAACCGGCGCGCTCCTCGCGCTTCACGCTCCGCTTGCCATCGCTGCGTGCGTCCGCTACTAGCGCGGCGGCACGCCGCAACGACTAGGAGGACCCATGACGACGGGAGCGCTGTCAGGTCGGTTGTCGGGCCGCCGCGACGATGTTGACAAGGATCGCAACCCCGCGGGCGGCCGACCCCGAGCAGGATTTGGCGAAGACGCGGGCGCCAGTCCGCGTCGATCTCGCCCCGCTCAAGGTGCGCATTCAGCGCCAGCTCGTCAGCGAGTTGGGACCAGATGCCGATCTGAACGACGCGCGCAGTCGGCGGTTCATCGAGACGCTGTTCAACGAAGTCGTCGCCGAGCTTCGGGTGCCGCTCTCGCGGGCCGAACGCGCCCAGCTCTTCCAGGCGCTGCTCGCCGAGCTGTTGTCGTTCGGCCCGATCGAGCCGCTCCTGGCCGACGAGACGGTCTCGGAGATCATGGTGAATGGCCCCGATCAGGTCTGGGTCGAGCGCAAGGGGCAACTGATCGAGACCGACGTTCGCTTCGACGACGACGAGCATGTCCGGCGGATCATGGACCGCATCATCGCCCCGCTCGGTCGTCGCCTGGACGAATCTTCGCCGATGGTCGACGCTCGCCTGCCGGACGGCTCGCGCGTCAACGCCATCATCCCCCCGCTGGCGCTGAACGGGACGGTCGTCACCATCCGAAAGTTCCCCAGCAAGGCGCTGGTGGTCGACGACCTCGTCAAGTTCGGGTCGATGTCGCGCCAGCTCGCGGACTTCCTGGGGGCCTGCGTCACGGGCAAGCTGAACATGATCGTCGCGGGCGGCACGGGCTCCGGCAAGACGACTCTGCTGAACGTCCTGTCGGCGTTCATCCCGAATGACGACAGGATTATCACCATCGAAGACGCTGCCGAGCTTCAACTGGTCCAGCGCCACGTCATCCGCCTGGAGAAGCGCGCCGCCAACATCGAAGGCAAGGGCGAGGTGCCGATCCGCCAGCTCGTGATGAACTCTCTGCGGATGCGCCCCGACCGTTTGATCGTCGGCGAGTGCCGCGGGCCCGAAGCGCTCGACATGCTGCAGGCGATGAATACAGGACATGACGGCTCGATGACCACGCTCCACGCCAACAGCCCGCGCGACACCATCGCCCGCCTCGAGACGCTGATCCTGATGGCAGGAGTCGACCTCCCGCTGCGAGCGATCCGCGAGCAGGTCGCCTCGGCCGTGGACCTCATCGTCTACCAGGAGCGTCTGGTGGACGGGACCCGCAAGGTGATCAAGGCGACCGAAGTGCAGGGCATGGAGCAGGACGTGGTCGTGCTCCAGGACGTGTTCGCGTTCCAGCATTCCGGACTGGAGAACGGCAAGATCGTCGGGCAGCACGCGTCGATCGGCATCCGCCCCAAGTTCCTCGCCAAGCTCGAGCAAAATGGCGTTCGGATACCCGACGCGGTATTCCAGGTGGGCGCGACGGACGCTCAGGCGGCTGGCGGACCGGCCCCTCGCGGCGGTCTCGGGGCGCGCCTCCGATGACCGCGGTACTGGCCCAGCTTGGCGCGATGCCGCCCGAGCACGTGGCTGGCGTGCTGGCTGGCGTCGCCGTCATGCTCATCGCGCTGGCCTTCGCCCATCGAGCAAGCCGCGCGCGCATACTCGCACGCCTGCGACGTTCGTCGGCGGGGAGGCGCGAACAACGACGGAGGCTCCGATCGTCCGTCGCCAGCAGTCGACGGGGTCCCACTCTCGCCTCCCGGGCCGCTTCATCCTCGGCGCCGAGCCGCGCGCTCTGGCCCAGGCTGGGCTGACGATCACGCCCGCCCAGTTCCTGCAACGCCAGCTGTTCCTCGGCCTCGGCGGCCTCGGCGGGGGATGGCTGGCTGGCGCGCGGTTCGGGTTTGGAGGGCACGGGCTGCTTGCGACCGTGCTGCTCGGCGGCGTCCTCGGGCTCTGGCTGGCGCGAGTGTTCCTCGGCATCCGCGCGGCAGGAGACTGAACCGTTTCGACACGCAGTTCCCCAGCGCGATCGACGCGCTCGCGAGCGCCCTGCGCTCGGGCTTGAGCTTGCCGCAGGCGCTGGACATGCTGAGCCGCGAGATGCCCGAGCCGCTCGGGCCCGGAGTTCGGCCAGGTCGTCCGCCAGCTCAATGTGGGAGTCGCCCTGGACGATGCGCTCGCGGACCTCATGGAGCGAGTGCCCTCCGCTGATGTCGGAATATTCGTCACGGCGGTCCAGATCCAGTACCGAATCGGCGGCAACCTGAGTGGGATCTTGCGCACGATCGGCCAGTACCGTTCGCGAACGACTCAAGCTCCGGCGCGAGATCCAGGTCCTGACGGCCCAACAACGCATGTCCGGGCTACGTCGTCAGCCTCGCGCCACTGTTCGTCGGCGTCGCGATCTACTTGGCGAATCCAACCTACATTGATCGGCTGTTCGAGCCCGGCATGGGCGCTCCATGCTGATGGGGGCCGTCGGGAGCGGGGCGATCGGCTTTTTCGTGATTCGGCGCATCACGGCGATCGAGGTCTAGCCCGTGGCCGCTTTGACCGTCTCGATCAGCCGCGCCGCCTGCGCCTACTCCTCCTGATGACCGCGCTGGCCGCGCTGGTCACGACCACCCCAGCTTGGGCGGCCCAGGGCGCGCTCGAGGTCGTCGACGTGCGCACGGATGGATTCCCGCGCGTGGCCGTCCTCGTCAACGCGACGTCCAGCGACGGCAGGCCCTCGCGGGCATCGGGGCAAACCAGCTCCAGGTCGTCGAAGATGGCCAGCCGCCCTCGTCGGTCGAGCTGCTCCAGCTCCGCGAGCCGGGCGCACCCACCTCGGTCGTCCTGGTGGTCGACGCCGGCCGAACCATGATCGAGAAGGACGGCCTCGCGAGCGTCCGCCAGGCGGCCAGGACCTACCTGGAACAGTTGAGGCCGATCGACCAGGTCGGACTGGTGAGCTTCGGCGACGTCGTGTCAGTCGAACAGCCGCTCACCAGCGACCGCGGCCTCGTGAGCCGTGAGCTCGGTCGCATCCAGGCGTCGCGGGGGACGAGGCTCTACGACGGGCTGTTGCGGGGAACGGCCGAGGCGGCGAGCGCGCCGCGCAGCACGCGCGCGGTCGTCGTGATCAGCGGCGGCCCCGACACCGGGAGCACGGCCGACCTGGCCGAGGCGGTCGCGCTTGCGCAGCGCGCTGGGGTGGCGCTCTACACGGTCGCCTACGGCTCGGCGGCGCCGAGCGAAGTCCTCGAGCAATCGCCGCGAGCTCAGGCGGCCGATTTCAGCGCGCCCTCGGTGGCCGAGATCTCCTCCAGGCCGTGTCTCAGGTCGGGCGGCAGATGTCGAGCCAGTACGAGCTCGCGTGGACGAGCCGCGCGTCGCCGACGCCCGGCCGTGGGTCACGGTCCAGCTCGCGTTGGACGCACCTCAGCGACCGAGGCGGTCGGCGCGGTTTGGGTATCGCGTTCCGAGCGGCTCGGCCGCCGCTCCGGCCCAGGGCAGCAACGCCCAGGCCGCCCCAGGTGCTGCTGCCCGGCTCAACCAAGCGAGGTCGGCGTTCTTGCCGCGGGGCTGCTGGGTGGCCTGGGCGTCGCCGTGCTGTACGCCGACTGGTCCTCGGCACAGTAAGGCACCGGCCTCAGGCGGCGCTCCTGCGCTACGTCGGCGGCCTGGAAGCGCGCGAGGAGTCGGGACGTTATCCGCGCCTCGCTCGCCCCGCTGACGGCCCGCGCCGCGCGCCTGGGCGCTCGGCTCCTCCCCCGTTCGCGCGTGGAGCGCTTCCGTGAGAACCTGACCCAGGCAGGTTTCTACGCCGACCGTCACCTGCAATACCTGCTGGCGGCGAAGATGGCGGCCGCGGGGCTGCTCGGCGTGGTCTCGTACGGAGTGGCGAGCCTCTCCATCGGTGCTCTCAGGGCCCTGCTCTTCGGTGTGACGCTGGGGGTGCTGGGCTTCTACCTGCCGAACGTGTGGCTTGGACGCCGCATCAAGGCGCGCCAGACGGCCATCACGCGCCAGCTCGCCGATGCGCTGGACTTGCTGAGTATCGGCGTCGGCGCCGCCTCTCGTTCGATGGGAGCGTGCTGGAGCTGGTCCAGCGGTCAGACAACGAGCTTGCCGAGGAGTTCGCCCTGGTCCTGCGCGAGATGAACGTGGGCACGGGACGTCGGGAAGCCCTCCAGCACCTGGCCCAGCGGACCCAGGTTGACGACATCCGACTGCTTGTAGCCTCGCTGATCCAGGCTGACGAGCTGGGGACCAGCCTCGGAGATACGCTGAACGTCCAGGCCGACCAGCTCCGCCTCCGCCGCCGCCAACGCGCCCAGGAGCTGGCCCAGCAGGCCGCGATCAAGATGCTGATCCCGATGATCTTCCTCATCTTCCCTACCATCCTCGTCGTCATCCTCGGCCCGGCCATTCCGCAGTTGCTGCGCTCCTTCGGCGGCTGATGATCACGCTGCGCGACGGCATGTCCGTTCGGGCCGTGAACCGAACCCACGACATGGTCGTCGCCGAGCGTGCAGTCGTGGCAGCCAGTCCCTGGAGTCGGGCGCGCGGTCTCCTGGGGAGGCCCTCCGCTCAAGCCCGGCGAGGGGCTGGTCATCGTCCCTTGCCGCAGCGTCCACACGCTGGGCATGGTATATCCAATCGATGTCGTACATCTGGACGCGAGATGGGGTGGTGCGTGACCATCACCCGCCACCTGCGGCCCTGGAGATTCGGACCGCTCGTCTGGGGCGCGCACCTCGCGCTGGAGCTGCCGGGCAGGCATGGCTCGCGCGAGCACCGGGCGATCGGATCGAGCTTGAGCCCCGCGAGGGCTGAGCCGCGGGTCGGCGCGACTAGCCGATCCGCTCGGACGCGTAGCCGAGCGTGTCTTCGCGGAGCACTGCCACGACCTCGATCGTCTCGCCGTCCGACCGCCGCACCTGGCGCGGCCACGAGCTGGAATCGGACCTCGCGCCCATCCGGGTCGATGATCGAAAGCGCGCGCGGCGGAGTCGATCGGTCGGTGCGCAGTACCTCGTCGATCGGGCAGTCATCGGCTTCAAGCCGCTGCCCGAAAAGATCTCGAACGGTCAGCGCCTCCCGCCAGGGGCGCTGACGAGCTGCTCCCGCGGTCACCCCGCTCATAGTCTCGGCTGCGGGATTGAGGCTCGTGACGTAGCCGCGCAAATCGGTCGTCAACACGCCGCAAGTGATCAGATCCAGAACGAGTGTGCCCGACTCCGTTCGACCGCCAACGCCTCCGCCTGCTCACCGTTCCGCTTCGGAGCAGTCCGAGAGGCCCTCCGAAGCTTGGCGCTTGAGCCGCAGCAGCGACCGTACGCGACTCACCAGCTCGGCCTGATCGACCGACTTCGACAGGAAGTCGTCCGCCTCGACCTCAAGCGCGCGGGCCTTGTCGGCCCGCTCCATCAACGACGTGAGGATCACAACCGGGACGGAGCGCGTGAGGGGCTCAGACCTTGAGCCGGGCGGCACACTTCGTAGCCGTCCATGCCGGGCATCATGATGTCGAGGAGGATCAGGTCGGGCAGCTCACTCCTCGCTGCCTCAAGAGCCGTCGGGCCGTCATTGGCGCTCGTCTATCACGCCAAACCCGGGCACGCTGGAGCCGAGCCTGGATCAGCAGCACATTCTGCGGATTGTCGTCAATGATCAGGATGCGGGCTTCGCCCTGGCGCGGGGCAGGAGCAGCCATCATCGTCTGTCGCTTTCCTGTGCTATGCGCGTCGCCGTCGGAGCATGGCCTCGATCTCGGATATGAACGTGCGCGCGGACTGATTGGCTTGGTGATGTAGCCATCGCAACCGCCATCACCCGAGCTTCATCGTCGCGCATGGCGTTGGCGGTGACCGCGACGATCGGGATGGCAGCGGTCGCCGATCCGCCTTGAGCTGTCTTGCCAGCGACAGGCCGTCTCGACCGGGCAGTTCGACGTCCATGAGGATAAGGTCCGGCCGAACATGCTGCAACTGCGCCAGCGCCTCGTCGGCCGAGCGCGCCGCCTCAGTTCGGTAGCCGCCACGCTCGAGCACCGCGCGAATCAGCATGAGATTCGTCGGATTATCCTCGACGACGAGCGCCAGCCGTCGTTCGCCGTCAGCCATCGTCATGGTCCGTTGCGCCGCGCTCCGCGCTCTCCCGGAGGTGGCGTGCCGTCCTCTTGATGGATGAGCGCCCTCCCGTCCACGGCCGAAGCACCTTCATCAACTGGACACCGAGCGACTTCCCGCCATCGGAGGAGACCTCCTGGGCGTTCACGACCAAGATGGGGATGTCGCGTGTGGCCGAATGATCCTTGAGGGCGGCAGCGACGTCGTAACTCTGCTCCGCTGGGACTACTCACGTCGAGCAGGATCAGGTCGGGCCGATCCTGGCGAGCGATCGCGGCACCATCTTCGGCCCTGACCGCCGCGACGACCTTGAAGCCGGCGTCCCCACGTTGCTCGCCAGTAGCTCGGCCACGTTCGGATCGTCGTCGATGACGAGCGCGGACATCGGAGGCCTCTTGGGCGCGGTGTCGTAGGCTTCGATACAAGCCAGTAACGCCTGACGATCGACGGGCTTGACGAAGTAGTCGGCGGCGCCCAGGCGGGAGGCGAGCTGCTGGTTCTCGACGATCGAGACAATGGCGACCGGGATGTCGCGCGTCCGCGGATCGCTCTTGAGGCTCCGCAGGACGCCCCAGCCATCGATCCGGGCAGCATGATGTCGAGGGTGATGGCCATTGGGCGAAGCGCTTCCGCCTTGAGGATGGCCTCGAGGCCATCGGTCGCCACCTCGAAGCGGTAACCGCCGCGGGCCAGGTACGCGCACATCAGCTTGGCAGCAGCCGCGTCGTCCTCGACGACGAGGATCAGCGGCAGCTCCACGCTCGGGTCGAGGCCGGGCGTCCGGCTTCGACCAGCGCGGCCGCTGGTTGTTCGGCGTCCATTGTCCGGGCTTGGCCACCCGCTCGTCCGCTCGCCCGCCGGGCAGGGCGACATGGAAGCGGCTCCCCTTGCCGGGCCTGCTCTCCACCCAGATCCGCCCACCGTGCAGCTCGACGAATCGCTTCGTGAGCACCAGCCCCAGGCCGCCCTCATACCGCCGAGTCGAGGCCGAGTCGAGCTGGTGGAACTCCTGGAACAACGTTGCCTGATCCTCCGGGGCTGACTCCGATGCCGGTGTCGGCGACCGTGATGTGCACGGTATCCGGGGCGCGGTGCGCACTGGACGGTCACCGTTCCGCCGTCAGGGGTGAACTTGATGGCGTTCGACAGCAGATTGAACAAGATCTGCCTGACCCGACCGACGTCGGCTACGACCACGCCGCCTGCGCCGGGGTCCCCGACGAGATCGATGTTCTTCTGCGCGGCCAGCGGCTCGACGGTCCGAACGACCTCCGCGACGACATTGGAGACGAGCAGCGGCTCTCGGTACAGCTCCATCTTGCCAGCTCCTCGACCTTCGACAGATCGAGGACGTCGTTGATCAACGTCAGGAGGTGCCAGCTGCTGCCGTGGATCGACGACAGGTAGATGTTCCGCGTCTCGGGATCCTCGCCACCCGGGCGGCTCGTCGAGGAGCAGCTCGGAGAACCCGATGATCGCATTGAGCGGCGTCCGCAGCTCGTGGCTCATGTTCGCCAGGAACTCGTTCTTGAGTCGGCTGGACTTCTCCAGCGCGGCATTCGCCGCGGTCAGTCGGCGAGCCTGCTCGGAGAGGGAGGCAACCATCGTCCCCAGGGGAAGTACTGAGCTGCTCGAGCTCGTCGCCACTGAGAATCTTGGGGATCTCCCCATCCTCTCCTGCTGCGATGCGGCCCGCGGCAATGGTGATGCTCTCGAGCGGCACCAGAAGCGTGCGGGAGAGAAGCCAACCGAGCACGAGGGTCGCGGCGATGACGGTCGCCGCCATCAGCATTCCCGCCCTATTCCACTGTGTCCGCGCCGTCTCCAGATGATCCAGCGGGAACACGACCCCGAGGTGGCCTTGAACAACACCTCCGGCTCGACCACCGGCCAGGCGTGGATGACGTGCTCGCGACCGCTGACCGAGGCTACGCCGTTAAACGTCTGCCCCGAGCCCACAATCGACCGCGCCAGGGTAGGATCGAGAGCCATGTCAGTGGAGGTGCCGTCGGGAGAGGCAAAGAACGTGTCGAGGTGGATCCGCTGGCTGAGGGACAGCCGAAACTCGTTATCGACGGCCTGCGTGGCGATCACCGCGCCTACGACTCGCCCGTCGGACTCGATCGGGCCGAACCCCCGCAGGGCCAGCCCACGTGTCCCGGCGCGCTCTGTCGTGTGTACCCCGGGCTGGCCATGCAGGGCAGCCCGCAGACCGTAGACCTCCTCATAGAAATTTTCACCCCACTGATCGGGGCGATGCGAACGGAGCAGTACGGTCCCCTGCGCGTCCGTGATCGCGATCGTGAAGTCCCCGAGGCGCGCTGACGTCAGGCGCTCCCAGGGCAAGGATACCAGCGCCGCGCGATCCATCGCCGCTACGGCCTCGCGGATCGAGGGCGCGACAGCGATCGCCCTCGCCGTGATGAGGAGCCGCTCGCCGCGCTCATCAATGAACGTTCGGGCGAGCTCGCCGCTCCGAGCGGCGTCCTCCGGACGCTGATCTTGAATCAAGCCGTCGGTCACGATGGCGAAGAACCAGGCCACACCCATTAGCGGAACGAGACCACCGATGAGCATTGCCAGGAGAATCTTGTTACGGAGCGAACGTCTTAGCCGCACGAAGCCCCTACTCCGTCGTCCACAGGTGCGCCTGGAGGGGCGCCTGCACATGTTATCATTCGCGGCGCCGCGGGTGTTCGAGTCGCGTGAGTTCGACCAGTAATGCTCGTGTTCGAGTGATCCTGTCGATCGGGGTTATCTTCCAGGCCGAGGCTGTAGTCGACCTCCTCATCGCGGCCGTGGTGGGCGGCGTCGGTGGAATTGCCGCTGGCGCGGTTTCTACGCGCTCAGCGAGGGTCGTCCCTCCCCGATTGCTCCCGACCTGCTGTCGTGGGCCTCGGCGGTCGCGGGCGCGATCGCGGCGGTGGCCCATCCAGCCGCGGGTGACGGTCCGATCCCGCGTTCTTGCAAGGGGGCTGGTCGGGCTTCTCCTACTCGTGACCGCCTCCGATTTGCGTGAGCGCGCGGTCTATCCAGCCATCGTCTATCCGGGAGTGGCGTACGCGGTAGTGGCGGCCCTTTCGTCGGCCTGTCCGTTCAAGACTCGCTCTTCGGCGCGGTCGCCGCTGGCGCGGTGTTCGCGCTGGTGTACGTCTTCGCCCGGCTCCGCTCGGGCCCTGGCGCATTCGGGGCAGGAGACGTGAGCACCGCGATTCTCCTCGGAGCGGTGGCGGCATCTCGCGACTCGCGTTGGGACTCGTGCTGGTCAGCCTGATCGGCGCCGCGATGGCCGCGTTCATTGCCCTGCGCACCCGGTCGGTGCACGCCAGCATGCCGTACGCGCCCGCGATCTGCCTCGGGGCTCTTGGGGCTACGTTCTTCCCCGCGGCTTGACCAGCAACGCTCGCCGAGGACCCGGCCGCGCAACCGAAACTGAAATCGGTCCCAATGCCCTCGGCGCGAGCGCGCTCGAAGGCAAGCTGCGCGGTCACGGCATCCTGGAATGCCAGCCCGTTCGACTTGAACAGCGTCAGCTCGTCGGCTCCGCGGCGCCCGGCCTTGCCGCCATTGACGATCTCGCCAAGCTCCGCGCGGACGTGCTCGCGGGTGATCGCCCCCTCGTCGATAGGGATCCAGCACGTCGCCGACTCGGCCCACGCCGCCTCATGGCAGCTGTCGACCACGACGGTGCTTCTAACCACCGCGTCGGTGTCCATCTCGCGCGCCGTGGGGGAGTGGGAGCCTACGTTGTTGACGTGCGCCCCCGGCGCCAGCAGTCCACCAGGGAAGAGCGGCTGCGACGCGGTCGTCCCAGTCACGACGATGTCCGCGCCCGCGACAGCCTCGATCGACTCGCCCGCCTCCACCTGCGCCTTGACCCGTCCTTGCATCGTGTCGGCAAAGGCGCGCGCCTTCTCCGGCGAAGACCCCCAGACCAGGATCCGTTCGACGGCGCGCACGGCCGGAATCGCCAGGGCGTGAAACTCTCCCTGCACACCGGTCCCAAAGATGCCCAGTGTCCTGGCATCCTCGCGGGCAAGGTACCTGGTGGCGACCGCCGAAGCGGCGGCCGTCCGCAGCCCGGTCATGTAGCCCGCGTCCATCACCGCGATCGGGAAGCCGGTCTCGTAGTCCGACAGCACGTACAGCGCGCCGATCACCGGCAGGCCGCGACTTGGATTCTGCAGGTAGACCGACACGAGCTTGGTGCCGAGCGCCCGCGACTCGGTCATCGCGCACGGCATCAGCAGCAGCGTGCCAGGTGGGTCGCTGACCCGCACCGCGCTGCGCACCGGCATTTGAACCTTGCCAGCCGAGTAGTCAGCGAAACCTCGCTCGACGACCCGGATCACTGAGTCCACGTCCAGCAGTCGTTCGAGCTCCGAGCGGCTCAGTAGCAGCGTCATCTGTCCACCCCCGCGACCCCGGTCACCAGGAGCCGGTCGCGCCAGTGTACCCCGAGCGACGATTCGACCGCAGTCGCCCGCTCACCCCTGGGGGGCGGGCCGCTCGACCGCGCCGTGTTGCCCGAGAGTGCCCTCATCGGCCCCGGCCGCCTCGCCCGTTCGACGGACCTGCTCCTCGATCGGAGCCGGCCGTGCGCGGCCGGCCAGGAACGCGTTCAGCTCGGCGCCAATCACCAGGATCATCGCCAGAAAGTAGAACCAGCTCATCAGCACCAGGAACAGGCCGAGCGTCTTGTACGACGCGTAGCTGCCGCCCATGATCCGAAAGTAGAGCGGGAATACCTGGTTGAGCAGCAGAAACAACACCCCCGCGACCACGGCGCCGCGCCAGACGTCGCCCAGCGTCAGCGCCATGTTCGGCACCACCCGATACAGCGCCAGGAACATCAAGATCGCCGACGTCAGCGAGACCAGCCAGCCGATGACGAGTGCGACTCCCGGGACGTCAAACGGCAGGGCACGATCCGTCAGGGTGGCCAGATAGGTCGAAACACCCGACGTGCCCACCGAGATCGCGATCAGCACGATGTAGACGCCCATCATGGTCAACGCCATCACAACCTGGCCCAGGTAGCCACGATCCGGCGCGCCGTAGAAGTGGTTGAAGACGAAGGCCATCGTGTCGAACAGCCAGAAGCCGCTCCAGACGAGGCCGACGATACTCACAACAGCCAGCAGGCCGCCCAGCTCGCGCGTCTCCTCCATGAAGCTGAGCAGATCGGTGACCTGGCTCGGGAACTGCGCCGCGACGGCATCGGCCCGCGCGCGGCGCTGGAGCGGGTCGCGCAGCACCAGGCCGAAGCCCGCGAGCAGCCCGGCCAGCAACGGAAAGAGGGTGAACAGCGACTGCCAGGCGATGAGCATGGCCCAGTACGACGCCAGGTCGCCGCTAAACTTGGCGTAGAACTGCCCGAGAGTCGAGCGCTGGAAGCGCTCCAGCCAGCCGCCCATCATTCAGGCCGGCCGCGCAGAAGCGGCGCCAGGTCACCCCTAAGGTCGGTGCGCGTTACGCAGCTCACCCGCGGTGCCCCATGCTCAGCTTCCGCGTACGACCTCAGGGCGACACGCCCGCATGGTGTCGGCCACGGGCTCGGCGCCAGCCCGGGCTGCGACCACGCGCACGATGGCGACGTCGAGCCCCTCGCTCAACCGACGGAACGCCGCGGCGGCGCCGGCCGCCGGGCCGTAGTAGCCGACCAGCCGCAGCAGCTCACGCGGGAAGGCCTCGACGATCTCGTCCTCGTGTGCGCCGCGTGCGCGGCGCTCTTCCAGCTCGGTCAGGGCCTCGTCGAAGCCCATCCGAGCGAAGTGGCCCCGGTAACTCGCCGTTTTCGATGCCCCTGGCCTGGCGAGCGCGTAGCCGAGGACCGCCCGGGTGTATGCTCGCCGCGCGGCTTCCTCATCCTCGTCCACGCACACGCGGATGTATTCGACCATCTGCACGGCCGACGGGTCGCGGCCGGCCCGCCGCGCACCCTCGGCCACCAGCGCACGGCTCCAGGCAACTTGCTCCGGCGTGCACCAGTTCAGCGCGGCCCCGTCCGCCGCCTCGCCGGCCAGCCGGAGCATCTGCTCACCCAGCGCACCCAGCAGCAGTGGTACCGCCGGTGGACGGAAGCCAAGCTGGGCGCCGTGCAGCGTGATGGCCGCGCCTTCGTGCTCGACCGCCTCGCCAGCCAGCAAGCCTCTCAGGACCCCCAGGTACTCTCGCATCATCCCGATCGGCCGCCAGTCCGGCAGCCCGAACCGCCGCCGATAGCCTTCATTGTGAATGTCGCCGCTCCCGACGCCGAGCACGAAGCGGCCGCCGGTCAGCTCGCCGACCGTCCCGGCCGCCGTAGCCAGCGCCGGCGCCGTCCAGACGGGCACCGGCACCACCGAGATGCCGGTGCCGATGCCGCCTTGGGTCACCTCATCGCTAGCCGACCACCACTGCCCGCACAACTGAAAGGCGTCCTGCGCCAGGCCAGCCGGGGTCCAGGCGCTGTCGTACCCGAGCCGTGCCGCCTCGCGGGCCAGCTCGCGCTGCTCCGCGAAGCTCAACCCCAGACGATAGTCCAGGCCGATCCCGATCTCCATGCGCGCCATCAAGTCGAGTACACCGCGAAGGCGGACGTGGTGGCCCGGGCCAGATGATCGGTCCGAACGTTGACCAGGGCGGGGCCGCCCGAGGCGAAGGCCCGCTCGATCGCCGGCCGGATGTCGGCCGGATCCTCGACGTACTCGCCGTGGCAGCCGAGCGACTCCGCCATCTTGTGATACGCCGTGTAGCCAAGATCGCGGCCGGGCTTTTCACCGGCTGGGTCGGCCGTCCAGCCGCCGTTCAGACTCACCACGGTCACGACCGGGATGTTGTGCCGCGCCGCGGTGTCAAGCTCCATCCCGTTCAGGCCGAACGAGCCGTCGCCGTGCAAGACCAGCACCTGCTTGTCCGGCTTGGCCACCTTGGCCCCGAGACCGAACGGTAGGCCCACGCCCATCGTGCCGAACGGCCCGGAGTTCAGCCGGTGGCCAGGCTCGAAGGTCGGGATCGACTGGCGCCCGTAGTTCAGGATCTCCTGGCCGTCGACGACCAGGATCGCGTCGCGATCCAGGAAATCGCGAACCTCCTTGCACAGCCGAAGCGGGTGGATCGGGCGCTGATCGGTGCTCATCGCCGCCTCGTTCGCTTCGCGTCGGGGCGCATCGATCTCTCCGAGCCGCGCGCGCCAGGCGGCGTAGCGACTCGGCTCGAGGCGCCCCTCGCCAGCTTCGAGAAGCTGGCGCAGTACCGCGCGGGCGTCGCCGACAATCCCCACGTCCGCTGGTCGATTGTGGCCGATCTCGGCTGGGTCGATGTCGACCTGGACCAGCTTGGCGCTTGCATCGAAGCGCGGCGGCGACACGTGTGACATGACGTAGTTCAAACGGGTGCCGATGAGCATGATCAGGTCGGCCTCGCGGAAGGCCGCCGAGCGCGCGCCTGGCAGCGCGAGGGGACTGTCGTCCGGGACCATGCCGCGCCCCTGAGGCGTCGTATAGAACGGCAGGCCGGCCAGCTCCACCCAGCGGCGCAGCTCGGCCGCGGCATCCGACCACAGTATTCCGCTGCCGCTCAGGAGGACCGGCCGCTCGGCTCGAGCGAGCAGCTCCACCGCCTGACCCACCAAATCCGGATCCCCGAGCGGACGATGACGCCACTGTACCCGCTCAGCATCGGGGTAGATGACGTTGTCTTCCTCGACTTTGGCATACAGGACGTCGCCAGGCATGTCGAGGTAGACCGGACCTGGCCGACCGCCGAGCGCGTGGCGGACGGCCGTGGTGACCAGATCAGGGACGCGTAGCGGATGCACCGCCCGCTCGGCCCACTTGGTGATCGGCCTGAACATGCCAACTTGATCGACTTCCTGGAAGACGCCGCGACCCGTCCCTTCGAGCGGGCTGGACCCGCCGATCGCCACCACCGGAGCGCAGTCGGCCCAGGCATTCGCAACGCCCGTGATGAGGTTCGTGGCGCCGGGGCCAGAGGCGCCCATGCACACCCCGAACGTATTCCGCAGCCGCGCATAGGCGTGAGCCATCATCGCCGCGGCCTGTTCGTGGCGCACGTCGATCGAGCGGATGCCCTCCTCGATGCAGGCCGACTCGGCCGCGAGCATCGGTCCGCCCATCAAGTAGAACATGTTCTCCACCCGCAAGCGCCGAAGCGTCCGAGCCAGGATCTGCGAACCAGTCACCATTGCCATCAGCGTTGCTCCCTTGCTTCCTGACGAAGGGCGTGCCGTGCGCGAGGAGCAACGACGCGAGCTCCCCATCGTCTCTCATCCGTCACCCAGCATCCGCCCCCGGTAGTCCGCCGCGGCGAACACGAGGGAGTGCGCCATCCTTCGTTTCGCACAGGAGCTTCTCGCGCTGGCGAGATGCCTGGCTCCGCTCCGGATGTGACGCCCATCGCAGTCCCATGCAGACGGCTTCGTCAACCACTAGATCGCTCCCTGTTCGCGCAGCTCGGAGACCTGCTCTGGACTGTACCCCAGCCACTCGCCATAGACGGACTCGTTGTGCTGCCCGAGCAGCGGCGCGGCGGTGACCGCGACCTCCGTGTCCGACATCTTGACCGGCCATCCGGGAAGCGTGAACGAACCGCGGGTCGGGTGATCAACCGTTACGAAGGCGCCCCTCCGCCGGAGGTGCTGGTCCTCGGAGAGCTCCTTGGTGTCAAAGACCGCGCCCGCCGGTACGCCGGCCTCCTCCATCGAGCGCATTACCTCGGTCTTGGTACGTTGGCGCGTCCAATCCGAGAGCATCGAGTCGATGAGTTCCCGGTACTTGACCCGCTCCCACGGTGTCGCGAATCGCGGGTCGTCCTGCAGATCCTCGCGCTCGATCACCGAGAGCAGCCGCTGCCAGTGGGCGTTGCCGGCGCGCGAGGTATAGACGTAGCAGTAGTCGTTCGGGCCGCCGCCCTTGCACGGGTAGGCCTCGCTCGGCGCGCTCGCCCCCAGCGTGCTTTGATTGCCGACCCGCTCGCACGGCTCGCCGGTCACAGCCTGTCGAGCGTACGAGATCCGGGCGAAGTTGATGACCGCTTCTTGCATCGCCACCTCGACGTGCTGGCCGCGCCCGGTTGTGCCGCGTTGGACCAGTGCCGCCAGAATCCCGATCGCGGTGTGCAGGCCAGCCCCGGTGTCGCCGATGGTGGGTCCCGGTCGGAGCGGTCGGCCAGCCACTTCGCCAGTGGTGCTCATCGCCCCGCCGGTCGCCTGAGCAATCATGTCGAAGCTCAGGTACTGGCCGTACGGACCGTCGGGCGCGAAGCCCTTGATCTGAGCGTAGATGATGCGCGGGTTGATCTCGCGAACCTCCTCGTAGCCGAATCCGAGGCGCTCGATCACGCCAGGCGCGAAGTTCTCAATGACGACGTCGGCCTGCTCGAGCATCCGCCGGAAGTTCGCGCGCCCGCGCTCATCCTTCAGATTACAGGTCACGCTCCGCTTGTTCGCGTTCAGCAACAAGAAGTAGTACGAGTCCAGGCCCGGCACGTCGGTCGACGCGCCGCGACCCTGGTCCCCACGCTTCGGCTCCTCGACCTTGATCACGTCGGCGCCCAGCCAGGCCAACGTCTCGGTGCACGAAGGGCCAGCCTCGAACTGGGTCAAGTCGAGTACCTTTACCCCCGCCAGGGCCGGCCCCATCCTCGTGACAGCTCCCTCCATGCGCCCCTCCTCGCACGCCACCGGTTGGCAGCAGCCGTTCCGGCAAGGATAGCGCCGCGGGCCCGCCCGCTCCAGTCAGCCGCGCCCCAAGCGGGCCCAACGCTCGTCCACTCGCGACCGACACAACGTTGCGGTGGTCGCGCCAGCGCTTAGTCAAGGAAGAGGCGATGCATCAACAGCGCGACCCAGCACTCGTCACGGCATTTGAGCAGGCGCTCTACGAGGTGGAGCTCAGCAGCGGCAACATCACCTTTCGCGTCGCGGCGGTCCCGCGTGGCGACCTGCGCCCGCTGCACGGGAGATCGGTCACTGTCGTCACCGCCTACAATCCCGGCCAGGACCGGCCGTCTGAGGTGGAGAATCAGCGGGCCAATGGGCGCCTGCTGTTGGAAATCGCGACCCGGGGGTGGGAGCACTACCCCGCCCTGGGCTATAGTCGGGATCGAAGCCACGTCGAGCCCTCGCGCGCCGTCCTCGACCTTTCGGAAGCGGAGGCCTGTGCCCTCGGCCAGCGTTACCGCCAGGCCGCCGTGTTCTACTGGGATGGCGCCGCGGCCAGGCTGATCTGGTGCGCGTGACGCGATCGAGCCGATCGAACGCGGTCCGCTCGCGGCTGTTCGGTCCCCGGAACACAGCGCAGAGCGGGAAACGGTGCGTCGCTGACAACGAGCGGCCCGCATCGACGCCATCATACGCATCCGCCGAGCGGGTGTCGCGCCTCGCCGATCTTTCGGGGCCGCGAACATTCCGCGGGCCGGCCGACGGACTCATGGCGTGGCGGCGGGGTCGACCTCCGCTACCTGCACCGGGCGCCTTGCCGCGAAGGACGCGTGGGCCGCCAGCGCCAGCACGGTCGCGACGCGCCCGTCCCGGCCGGTGACTGGCGTCGGCCGATCCCCGAGGACGACGTCCACGAAGGCCGTCATCTCGGCGAGGTAGCTGGCGCGGTAGCGCTGCAGGAAGAAGTACAACGGCAGGTCGCGGTGGACGCCCTGCTCGGTGCTGACGACCGCACTATTCGGAAAATCGTTACCGATGCTGATCATCCCGCCGCTGCCGAGAATTTCGGCTCGCTGGTCGTAGCCAAAAGCTGCTCGGCGGCTGTTGTCGATCGTGCCGAT
>JAUJPG010000004.1:163801-178160 GCA_030447245.1 Chloroflexota bacterium
GCCTCCTCGAAGCCGTCCGCGACCGCCAGCAGCCTGGCCGCCGGGATTCCGCGGGCGAGGTCCTCCGCGCGCAGGCGGCCGATCCGTCCCGCTCCGATCAGGCCAACGTTCAGGACGTCCGCGGCCATACCACTCGCCCCAAGTCGATCCTCGCTCTCCATTGTGCCGAGTCGGGAGGCCTTTACTCGTCTTCGCCGTAATGGATCCCTACAGCCCTATCGACGAAAGGAACGCGCGGCTCCGCTCCGCGCTCTCGCGCGGGGTGCCCATGCCCGGCAGGACGTCCTGCTCAACCACAATCCAGCCCGCGTAATCGTGCTCGCGCAGCCAAGCCGCTACCGACCGGAAATCCACGAAACCTCGCCCCAGCTCGCAGAACAGTCCGCGACCGATTGCCTCGAAGTAGTCCCAGCCCTCTGCCCTCGCCCGCTCGGCGATTCGGGGCTCGCAGTCCTTGAAGTGGACGTGCCAGATGCGCGCGCCGAACCGCTCGAGCTGATCCGCGACGTCTTCGGACCGCGTGGTGCCGGAGCCGTAGGCGGCGTGGCCGGTGTCAAAGGTCAGACCGATCAGCGACGGGTCGGTGGACGCCAGAAAGCGCGTGATCTCTTCTGGTGTCTCGACGTAGCCGGCACAATGGTGGTGGAACGCCGTGCGAAGCCCGGTTTCGTCGCGCACGGCTCGAGCGATCCGCTCGGCGCCGCGGACGAACGCCTCCCACTCTCGATCGCTCAGTCCCAGCCCCGGCCCGATCCGGCCCGCGTGCCGGGTGCGCCGGGGATCGGCGCCGTTGGCATCGGCCAGGACGACCAGGGGCGCCTGCCCTCCATTGGCGTCGTCTTGCACCGCCGCCAGCAGCCGCGCGACCCGCAGGGCCTGGGCCTCGCCGGGCCCATGCGCGGCGGGGGTCTCGAGCGCGACGGGCACGAAGGCGCCGACCATTGCCAGGTGGCGGCGAGCGAGCGCGGCGCGCAAGGTCGGCGCGTGGGTTGGCATGAAGCCCCAATCGCCTAGCTCGCTTCCCACGTAGCCGGCCGCCGCCAACTCGTCGAGCATCCGTTCGTAGCCGATCCGGCCGTCGGCCAGCCCCGCGAACTCGAGCGCGCCCCAGGAGCACGGGGCGTTGGCGATCGGGATGGTGCTCGTCGGGATGTTTCCCACCGGCGTCATGCCTCTACGTTGGTGCCCGAAACGCGGTCCTGCGACACGAGCGCCACGTCAGAGGAAGGACCGCTCGCACGTACGCCTCACTTCCCAGTCCCGCCGTGCTTCGGCGACTGCTTCGATCTCGCTGACCTCGGCGACGGGCACGTCCCACCAGCTCTCGTAGCTCGGCACCCCCCCAGCCGATCGTTGCGAACGTACAGCACCACCGTCCGGTCGATCGTCCGCGCGGTCGCGAGCGCGGTCGCCACGTCGTCGTAGCCCTGGCACTCGATCACGTGCGCGCCAAGGCTGCGGGCGTTGGCGGCCAGGTCGATCGGCAGCGGTCGCGCGGCGTCCCCGTCCACGTCACCCGGCAGGACGCCGTCGAGGCGGTAGACCGAGCGGGTGCCGAAGCCGCCCTGTCCAAGCGATCGGCTGAGCGCGCCGATGCTCTTGAATCCCCAGTTGTCCATCAGGACGATCGTGAGCTTCTGGCCTTCCTGCACCGAGGTTGCGATTTCGGCAGACATCATCAGGTAGCTGCCGTCTCCGACGAGCACGTAGACCTCGCGAGACGGCTCGGCCATTTTGGCGCCCAGCCCTCCGCGATCTCGTATCCCATGCACGAGTAGCCGTACTCGAGGTGGAACTGCTTCGGGTGGCGCGCCCGCCAGAGCTTGTGGAGGTCGCCGGCAAGCTGCCGGCGGCGCAGACCATCACGGCGTTGGGATCGCCTTGCTCGTTGACCGCCCCGATCAGCTCGCCCTGGCTCGGCAGCGGCTGGTGGCGGACCGCGTAGATACGGTCGACCTCGGCCTCCCAGGCGGCGTGCAGGCGCTCGGCTCGGGAGCGGTACCCGGCCAAGGTCTTGTAGCGGTCCAGGAGCACGGCAAGCTCCTCCAGGGTCGCGCGTGCGTCGCCAACCAGCGGCAGCCCATGGTGTTTGGCGGCGTCGAAGTGAGCCACGTTGACGCTGACGAACCGAACATCCGGATGCTGGAAAGCAGTCTTGGACGCCGTCGTGAAGTCGCTGTAGCGCGTGCCAATCCCGATCACCAGGATCGGCCTCGCGAGCAATCCGGTTGGCCGCGAGGGTCCCGGTGACGCCGATCGCGCCGAGATTGATCGGATGGTCGTAGCGCAGGCTGCCCTTGCCGGCCATCGTCTCGCCGGCCGCAGGGAGGCGGCCTGGTCCACAAAGCGGCGCAGGACGTCGGTCGCTTCGCTGTAGACCACACCGCCGCCGTGGCCACGATCAGCGGCGGTTGCTCGCTTGCCCGGACCACGCCGCCGCCTGTGCGAGTGCGGCGCGGTCGGGCCGCGTTGCGCGGGATGGGCCAGACCCGCTTGCGAAGAACGCTTCGGGTAATCGTGGAGCCTCCGTCTGGACGTCTTCGGCAGGGCCAGAACTGCCGCTCGACCCCATCACGCTCGACGGCACCGGTCTCGGCCTGGGCCGTCGGCTGGTCGCCCAGGACCCGCATCGCCTTCGGGCAGCGAGGTCAGGAGCTGGTCGGGGCGGTTGATGCAAGTGCCACCCAGTAGCGGCTCGACCCGGCCCTTGAAACAGTCGTTGACGGAGACGTCCTGGGTGTGCTCGACTTCGAGCTGCTGGAGCGCCGGCGCGACGTTGCGGCGTGCGAACATGTCGCAAGATCGACAGCAGCAGCAGGCCAGCAGGCGGTTGATCGTGGCCGTCGCCGCCCCGGGTGACCATGTTCGTCGCGGCGGGACCGATCGACGACGTGCAGACGAGCGTCTGGAGGCGCGATTTTTCAGCTTGGCGTACGCAATCGCGGCGTGGACCTGGGCCTGCTCGTTGCGGGCCTGGTAATAGCGTGCCTATACGCCTGCATCTGCTGGAGCCCGCAGCTGGCCGATCCCGGCCACCATTGCCGTGGCCGAAGATGCCAAAAACAGCGACAATGGCGAAGAACGGCCGCGCGACCCCAGCAGGCACACGCTCGACGTGCTGCGCGGTAAGGAAGGCGATCAGGGCCTGGGCCACCGTCAACCGCCGTGTCTCACCGCCCAGTACACCGCGGCCCTCCTCTGGGTGGCGACGGCGTCGATCATCCTGCAATGGATCTTCAACGAGGAGGCGTGCCGCTACACGCTGTACGCGGCGAGCCGATCACGGTGGGCTTTATGCGGACAAGCCCGGGGCCGAAGTTCTGGGGCTGGTACTATGTCTTCGCCTCGTTCATGAACAATGGCTGGCCGGGCTGGGCCGCGGCGGCGCTGACCGCCATCGTTGCCGCGATCATTGGGCGAGTGCCAGGCCCCGAGCTTGCCCGGCCAGGTGCTGACCTGGGGCTACATGACGTTCTTCGCGGCGCTGGTGCTGTTCCTGTTCGGCTCACGGATCTCGAAAACGCTCGAGATGGCCGAATGGTTCATGATCATCTGGATTGTGGTATTCCTGGTCATCGTCGGCGTCTTGTTCGTGGCGCCCTCGAACTGGCTGACAGTCTTCCTCGGGTTCCTGGGCGGCGGCGCGTGCTACATCAGGGACCCGCAAGGCGTAACCTGATGGAGCTGATCCGCAGGGCCGCGGACTGGCTGGTGATCGGCGGGTTCGCGGCCTGCAGCGGGAAGTTCGGCGGGGTGAGCAATGGCCATCACAGACTGGGTCGCGACAGGGTAATGGGGATGGCATCGCATGTCGGCTATATCCCGGCGGTCGCGGGCAGACCAGACGGAGGCCCGACCACAAGAGCGGGCGCTCGCACTGCGAGCACTTCTCGTTGAAGAGGGTCATGCGGTCCTCCGCTTCGGAGCGGTGGCTCGCGAGCGAAGCCACGCCTCGAGCTCCTCGGCGTCGAACCGGACGTAGCGCCCGAGGCGAATGTGCGGGATGGCCTCGGCGCGGGCCTGGGCCAGGATCCAGGTGTGCGGCACCGCGAGCAGTTGGCCGGCCTGCTTGGCGTTGATGAGCGCGGGAGTGATCGTCGGCTCGCTCATACCGCCGCTCCACTGTGGTCNAGGGCGCGGGGGTCAAGGGGTTGGCCGAAGGATTCCCTCGGGCCGAGGTCGTCTCAGCGGCGAGCTGTCGTCCCCACGTGAGCAGCCATATTGTTGCTGTGTGGTGCTCTAGACGAATCTGCCTACCGGACACCATTCACCGGGGGCGAGGAGAACGAGCATCCGGGTCCCCGGCTGGCCGACACTTCCGTGGCTTCACGACCGTAGTCCGCACGGGTCCAGGTGAGGCCACGCCTCACGCCGTCAACCTCGCCTCTCCTCAGCCGACCGAGTCGCGCCAGGCGATCGCCTCGGACTCAGCGGCGACAGCGTCCATGACGTCAAGAACTGGTTCGATTCGAAACTGGAAGACCGCGAACGCCGTCGCATTCCTGTAGAGCAGCCGGATCTTCGGTCTCGACGAGCATGCAGCCACCGAACTCGCCGATGCACCAGGAACTGGTGGAAGGTCACCTGCTCCGGGCATCTGCCAGAGCTGGAACAACTCGAGCACGCGCTTCTGCGCCTGCTCGTACTCGGCAGCCGAGCCGCCGGACCGCTCCCACCACGTCGCGACGTACTTCCTGCCAACCTCCTACACGTATGTGAGGTCCGCACCGCCGCGTCCACTAATGTAGCCCGCCGGATGCACTGGAGCCACCCGGGTCGACGTGCTTCCGCGTCACCAACGATAGGGCTCGAGTGACGGAGTTGTGACGTCTTAGCCGCGGCAGCCTGAGCACCCGACAGCTACTGTTGGGTGCAGACTGGACAGGGCGGGTACCCGCCCCCGTGGACAGCGCGGACGACCAGGGCCAAGGACGACGCGTCGCTGACGCTCCCGAGGCGAGGATCTGCGGGCAGTCTCCAAGAACAGGGTGTAGGGTCTCACCTGACGCAGGTGCGTTCGACACTCGCGCGGAGCTCAGGACTGTATCCACGCAGCCGATCCGACGGCGGGCAGGCGGGCGACGCGGGCCTGGTTGACGGCGATCTGACCGATTCGAGGAGGTGATCCGTGGAAAACGCTCATCGTGATTCTTCTCGTCCTGCTGCTGCTCTCCGGCGGTGGTGGCTACTACACCGTCGGTCCTACCGCGGCCCGCCGCGCGGCAACCTGCTCTATGTGCTGGGCGCGGTGATCCTCGTCGTGATTGTCCTTCGATTCCTGGGAGTGCTCTGAGCGACGCGGCGGGCCATGTGCTCCCACAGGTTCGGCCGCAGCGGCGGGCATTACCAGCTCCAAGCGGCTAGAACTGGAAGTACACGAACCGCTGCTCGGTCGGGGGCTCGGCGATGGCGGTGTACGCGGCGGCGAGCGCGAGCGCGGCGCCAAGGAAGACCGGGCCGCAATAGGGTCGGAAGCGGCGGCCACCAGCCGCGGCGGCTGATGATCGAGCCGACGAGCAGGCAGATGGCCACGACGGCCACGTAGAACGCCGCGCCGGTGGTCACCGACCCCGGAGGATGGCTCGTGCGCTAACATCGCGCTCAGGATCGACGCCGCCGCTGCCAGGTTCTCGCTTCGGAACAGCACCCAGCCGACCAGCACGACAAGCGGGTGACGACCCAGCCGACCACCATTGTGCCGGGCGAGGGCCGAAGCGGAATCCACGCTCGCAGCACCCGGTCGATGCTCAACGCCACTCCCCAGTAGAGGCCCCAGACCACGAAATGCCACGCCGCGCCATGCCACAGCCCTCCGAGAGTCATGGTGATGAGCAGGTTGCGCACACGGTGCACCTGGCCGGCCCCTCGAACCACCGAGCGGGATGAACAGGTAGTCCACGTGAGCCAGGTCGAAGCGAGATAAAAGCAGCGGCGCCAGAAGTCCGCGACGCGGTCGCCAGGTACGGCGCGTCGTAGGCTTATCGGGATGGAAGCGAACAGCTGGGCGGAGCTGCGCGCGATGTCGGTGTAGCTGGAGAAGTCGAAGTAGATCTGGAGAGCGAAGGCCAGCGTCGCGATCCAAGCCTCCAGGCTGCCGATCTCGCCCGGCCGGGCCGCGCCGCGAACCCGCGTTGGCGATCGGCGCGAGCTTGTCGGCAAGCAACACCTTCTTCGCCAGGCCGATCGCGATCAGTCGCAAAACCGTCTTTCGCGAGCTCCGGGATCGAAGCGGTCGAGCCTCGCCAGCTCCCGGGGACGAATTGCTGGAAGCGCTTGATCGGGCCGGCGATCTGGGTCGGGAAGAAGGCCGCGAAGACGTGGAACTTCGAGAAGCTATGGACCCGGCACACTGCCCCGGTAGATGTCGACGAGGTAGTGAACGAACTCGAACGTAAAGGAGATGCCCAGGGAGCACTAACTCCAGAAACAACGGCTCCCACGCGGATCGGGTCGTCGAGTTGACCGCGATCGACGTGGTCTCGGCGGCGAAGTTCCAGGCACTTGAAGACGCTGAGCACGGCGAGGTCGACGGCAATGCACAGCGCGAGAGGACGAGGCGTTTACGGCGCGTCGCCCGCCTGACTGCCAGCCCGAAGAGGTAGTTGGCCACCGCCAGCACGAACATCAGGGCGGCGTACGGCGGACTCCAGCTCGCGTAGAAGACGTAGCTCGCGACGAGGAGCAGCTCCACCCGCCAGCGGCGTCAGCCAGAACAGCACCCAGGTGACCGGCAGGAAGATCGCGTACTGAAGGCTGTTGAAAAGCATCCTACACGAGGTCCGAGATCACGGGTTCGAGCGCGGGGCTGCTGGAGCGGTGCCGAAGTGCGATCGGATCGCCCTCCCGATGCGCTGGAGAACCTGGTGGTTGCCTTCGTTGAGATGCACGACGTCGACAAAGTTGTCCTGGGTCAGGCCGCTTCGCCGCGGCTCGGTCAGATCTTCGAAGACCGCGCCGTTCTCGGCGGCCAGCTCGGTGACCGCGGCGCCGAACATGTCGACCTCGCGTCGCACGCGCGAGTGGAAGCTGGGATACAGCGGCGGCGCCACCAGCAGGACTCGGACGTCTCTGTCGCGAAGGTCGGCCACCAATTCGCGCAGCGCCTCGGTACGCGACCATGGATGAAGTTTGAGAACCACTGTTGCCGCTCGTCGAGGTCTTGTTCGCGCACTCTACGCCGCCCTCCGTACTCGTCGAACCCTCGTCGCGGATCGGTCCGTCCCGGCGTCCCGGCGACCAGGATCGAGCGCAACTCCTCAGCGCGGCGCGGTACTTGTAGATCCGCCAGGCGTCTCCGAGCGCAGCTCGCACCTCGTTCGGCTGAATCAGGCTCAGCCCGAACTCGGGCCAGTGCCAGGGCACGACCAGCTCAGCATGCCGCCTCCCACACGCGGATGTAGGCGCTGTCGCTCAGCCCCACTGGGATACCCCGATGACGACCAGCCCGGGGCGAGAGCTTGTCGAGCATCCGATCCGCCATGATCCTGGTCAGCCTGGGGTCGGTAGCCGAGAATGCCGCGTTGAAGCCCAGGGCCGCAGCGGCACTCCAGGGAGACCACGTCCGGGTTGATGCCATACTGGACTCGCGAATCGCCGAGGTACAGAACGTTCGCGTCACGATACCGATCGGCCAGCAAGAGCTTGTCGTTCGGCGAGCTTTCGTCGCCAAGCGGCAAGCGACGAGCCATCACCAGCGCCTCGAACAGGAACCAATCGAGCATCACCAGGACGGCGGTCGCCGCCAGCAGGGCGATTGCAATGAACGATGTGACCGCCCGCGGCTGCCAGCATCGGGGCTGCGCGTGACGCCGCCCACACGGGGCGGCTCGCGACCAGGCGCTGTCAGCCAGTCGTCCGGGCGATCGCTGGCGAGCAGGCTGGGCGTGGCGTGCCTCGGAGGATCGGGGAAGAGGGTCATCAGGTTGCTGGCTGCGACCTGGACCGCCGCGGGTCGAAGTGTGGAGATCCTTGCGCTGCACCTTCATGATCGACCTATCCCAGTGTCGGCGTCCGACGGTGGCCGTAGCAAGCGTTTGGCCGCTCGCGGGTTGTGAGGGTTTGTTCGCTGTCCATGCGAGTGCCACGCCCGCGGCCACAGGCCATACTGGTTGCCCTCCTCCTGTCGATCCTGCTCGTCGTCTCCGGCGGGCTTCAATCGAGCATCGCTCCCGTCGCGACGGCGGAGCCTGGCTGTAGCGTCCGACCACGGCTTGACGGCGCTTCAAGACCAGCTCCCGGAGGTGGTCGGTGACTGCCTCGAAGATGAAAGCGGTCCAATTCGCTCGACGGGAGCGCCAAGCAGCCCGGCTACGCCAATGCCGCTTCTCCCCCGCGCCGGGCGCCCGGCGCAGATCCCGTCCCGCGCAGCGACTCCATCGGCCAGGCATGCCGATGCCCGGTCATACGCCGTGCGCCAGCCTTCGCCTCGCGCGGCGAGGATCCCGCCAGCCTGGGGTAACGACGCCGACTATGGCAATCGCTGGCGCTCTACTGGGGTGCCTGCCTGGCTGGCCTACGATCTGTCCAGCGTGCCGCTTCGCCCAACGCGGTCGTCGTGGTGGCCTGGTACAGCCCGACACCGAGGCGGGTACGACGCCGCGGTCGCGGGCGGGCAATCCCGGCGTCCCCGCCGCCTACGCCATCGAGGCCAATGCCGCCGGGGCGGCGCGGACGTCCCGAGGACCGACTGGGTGGAGTTGGCCAGCGTGATCGGGAACACCTACCACTCGCGACAGCACGTCGTGGACCTCTCGGGTTACCACTGGGTGCGGCTCTTCGTGACCGAGGCTGGCGCGCGCCCGCGGGGGCGTGCGCTTCAACCTCGACGTGCACGATGCCGGTCAGGGCGTCCAGGACGCCTGGATCTTACGGCGACTCAATCACCGCCCGGCGCCATGAACCCATCGCCGATCAGCCCGACGTTGACCTACGCCCAGCCTTGCCATCAATGTCTGGGTGCCGTCCCACTTCCCCGCCCAGGAGGGTGGCGGAATCAGTGGCCTGAGCAGCGGCGACGGCGCCCGCCTCGTCGATACCTGGCTCGCGGCATATCCCGGCCGCTACGTTGGCCTGAGCTACGGGACAACGATGCGCAGGAAGGTGAGCCCAGAGACCTTCTACGCCAACTACGAGGCGATGGTGCGCACCGTCGTCGCGGCCGGCAAGGTCCGGTGGTCCCGAAGGTCCCTGGGGCTGGGTTTCTTACATCCAGACTGGCGTGCCCGCTCAACGCCGGGCTCGATGAGCTCTACGCCGCCTACCCAGTGATCATCCGCGGCCCGGATTTCTGGACCTACTTCCACGGCCGCCAGGACCTGATATCCCCCGACGGCGTGCACCTGACGGCGCGGGGTACGCGGCCTACCGGGCAGCACTGGGCCGACACGATGGCCCGTCGTGTCTACCGCGTGGAATGACCGCGGGGGACGCGCGGTGCAGGACCATCCGCGCTACCGCGCCGCTCCGTTGTCCCCCAGCGGCCGGCGGGCGGTAGGCAGCCGGCCTGTCCGCGCAGCACACACCAGGGCCGTCAGACTGGTGCCGCGGCGACGGCCGCCCGGGTTTACCTCATGACCCTTGATGAAGCGTACGGTCGGGCTCGGTTCTGGTCTGCCATTGCTGCTCCGATCCTACTGCCCAGGAAAGGCACCCTCGCGGCGCCCGCCATCCTCATGGTGGCGCGGCGCCACGCGACAATTCAGGCGGAGTACGGCGGTGTGGAGGGGCACGCCTTGGTGCAGGCGATCGACGCCGCGGTCGACCGCCTTGATTCCTGCGCTCGCCGACGCGCGGGCAAACGGCGGTCGCCAGGTAATCCAGAGCATTGAGGCAACGAGCAGCCTGCCGTGTCGGGAAGTATTGACGCACCACGGTGGGAATCTGGCCGATGTTCAGGGCTCCGCACCCTGATCGGCGTGCTTCGGGACGGCTGTTACGGCGATTGGGACAATCGTCCTACGATTCGGCGCGCTTCGGCAGATTGAACGCGGCGGCCAGGGCGCGCGGCGTATCCGTCGTGACCACGTCGCCGGCCGTCACCGCCCGAGCCAGGCGCGCCTCCCAACCGACGGTCCCTGCGTTCAGCGTCCAGACGTCGAGAGCCAGCCCGGCCTCGTGGAACAGCTCGGCCGCGTCGACCAGGCCATCGTCAAGCATCCGCTCGAACGCCAGGAGTCGCAGATGGACCTCGCGTGACCCCGCGACCAGGCGCACCAGCCCACCAAGACGGTCGCGGAGGTAGTCGACGGTCGATCGAGCCGCTCCCGTGCCAGCGGGTGGGCGTCGAAGTAGCCGTAGGCGCCCAGCACGCCCGGGAGCGGCTCAGGCCCCTCCTCGGGCGCAGCCCAGTCCAGGTAGAAGAACGGGTTGAAGCCGGCCCGGCAGGCTTGGGTCGACTCGCAGCAGTCGGCGCAGGTTCCAGTCGGCGGCACCGCCGAAGATCACCCGGTCCTTAACCCGCTCGACCAGGCCTGCCAGCTCCTCGACCCGCTCCCAGGGCCAAGGCATGACGTCGGGGACATCCAGCTCCAGCAGGGTCGGATACGGCTCGGCGGCCGTCGCCTCGACGACCTGGCTGAGGAGCGGCGGTCGATGCGCTTCGTCCCCTCGCCGCCTTCCCGGCGGAGGCGGATCTGCTCGGCCTGCCGCCGCGTCGTCGCGTTCACGGGCGGCCGGTGCTGGTCGTCATCCGATCCAGGTCAGGATCGTGGGTCGAGGAAGTCGCCATCGGCCAGCATGTGCAGGTCGATCTCGGCCCGCGCGACCTGCGCCTGATAGCATTCCTGGATGGCTGCCAGCGAGTTCTCGGGATACTCGCCGCTCCAGAGGCAGCGGTGCACCTTCAGTGAGACGGTCCGCCCGTTTGGCGCCCCGCAGCACGGAATCGAGATGTGGCGCGGTCAGGATCGTCGTCCTCGCCGAGGCCGTCATCCCAGGCGGTCGCCGTCGTCCCGGTCGAAAAGGTGGAGCTGGTCACGGTCGAAGCGGAGGCCGACGTGGTCCCGGTCGCGCCGGCGGAGCGGAGCGGGACCAACACCTGGAGCAGCCGCTCGCCGAGTGGACGTCGACGATCTGCTCGCGGCCCATCGGCTCGATCAGCAGCACCTCGCCGGTCGCGTCGCCCTGGCCGCCACGAGCTTGAGGTGCTCTGGCCGAACTCCGGAGGGTCACCGGTCGGATGGTGCCGTTCCCAGGCAGGCGTTCCGCCGTGGCGGGGTGGGTCTCCAGGCTAAGGCCGTCCGCCGCAACGACCAGCGCCTCGTCGCGTCGAGTCAACTCGGCGGGAAGAAAGTTCATCGGTGGATTGCCGATGAACTCGGCCACGAAGCGGTTGGCCCGGCCCGCTCGTACAGGGCCTCGGGTGTGCCGTAGGCCCTGGGCCCGGCCATTTTGCATCAGGGCTACCCGGCCGGCCATCGTCAGGGCCTCGATCTGATCATGGGTGACGAAGATCGAGGTGATCCCGAGCTCTTTCTGGAGTCGCTTGATCTCGCCCCGCATCGCGTGGCGCAGGCGGGCGTCGAGGTTCGAGAGTGGCTCGTCAAGGAGCAGGATGTCCGGCTGCTTGACGAGCGCGTGGGCCAGGGCGACCCGCTGCTGCTGGCCGCCGAGAGCTGGGGCGGCCGACGGTCAGGAGCTGGCTGACCTGGACGTGCTCCGCCGCCTCGCTGACCCGCCGCCGCCGCTCGTCTTTCGACACGCCTTTGCGCAGCTCGAGCGGGAAGCCGATGTTCTGCTCGACCGTATATGCGGGTAGAGCGCGTAGCTCTGGAAGACCATCCCGATGCCGCGGTCCCGCGGCAGGAGGTGCTCGACACGTCGTTCGCCGAAGACGATTCCCCGTCGGTCGGTGAGATGCCCGCAACCATCAGGAGGGTCGTCGTCTTGCCTGCAGCCCGGACGGCCCGAGGAAGGCGATGAACTCGCCGCTGGCGATCTCCAGGTCGAGCGACTCGACCGCGATCACGCTCCCGAACCGCTTTGGTCAGTCCTTCGAGCAGGACGCGCACGCCCGGTCCCTACCCCTTGACCCCGCCGCCGTAGATCCGCGCAGGAGCTGCTTCAAGAACAGGAACAGCAGCAGAGCCGGCAGCACGTAGAACAGGCCGAGCGCGGTGAGCACGCCGTAGTCGACGAAACGACCCTCGCCGAGAATCGCCCGGACCAGCAGCGCCAGCGTCGCCTGGGTCCCGCTTGGCATGAAGGCGAACGGGATCAAAAACTCTTTCCAGCCCTCGACGAACGCCAGCAAGCCGAGTGCCAGCAGGCCCGGTTTGACCAGCGGCAGGACGATTCGCCGCCAGGTCGTGATCCGGCTCGCCCCGTCGACCAGCGCGGCCATCTCGAGGTCCCAGGGCACCGTGTCGAAGAAGCCCTTCATGAGCCAGATCCCGAGCGGTAGCTCGAACGCCGCTTTCACCAGGATCACCCCGACGAGCTGGTCATACAGCCCGAGCGCCCGCAGCACGACGAACGTGGCGATCAGCAGGGTGATGGTCGGGAAGCTGTGGAGGAGCAGCACGCCCCCGAGGAACATCCGTCGTCCCTTGAACTTCAGCCGCGAGAGCGCGTAGCCGGCCATCGAAGACACGAGCAGGACAATCCCGGCCACGCTGGCGGAGAAGACGACCGTGTTGATCGTGGTCGGGATGATCGGCGCCTTGTTGCGGAGCTGCTCGACCGTCTCAGGGGCCCAGAGGAACCGCCAGTTGTCGAGCGTGAACGCGCCGACCGGCCGGAGTCCCTCGACCCGTTGGAAGAACGACGAGTAGAGCAGCCAGACGTAGAGGATCAGGATCGGCAGCGTCGCCAGGAGGAGGACGGCGTAGGGAACCAGGCGGGCCGCCATCTAGGTGATCTCGACCTTCGGGTCCCCGACGAGGTCGTCGAAGCGAAACAGGCGCAGCAGGACGGCGCTGATGACGACGCCCATCACGACCAGGACGGCTGAGAGGGCGGCGCCGAAGCCGAACTCGAGGTTGCCGTAGTAGCTGTTGAGCGCGGTGTGGAACGCCCAGAGGCTCCAGACCTCGGTTCCATAGAGGCCGGGGCCGCCGTTGGTCGTCAGGAAGATGTACTCGTACGAGGCGAACAGGCTCATCGTCTGGTAGGTCAGCACGAACAGGATCGGCCAGCGCAGGAGCGGCAGGGTAATCCGCCGCACGATCTGCCAAGCGTTCGCCCCGTCGACCCTCGCCGCCCTGAACAAATCCTCCGGGATGCTCTGGATGGCGCTGGTGAACACCAGCATCCCGAGGCTGGCGCCGACGAAGCCGTTGATGAGGAGGACGATCAGCCACGGGTCGGTCGCCAGCCAGAAGCGGGGCGCCACGCCGAACGGCTCGACCAGCTGATTGATGACCCCGAACGGGGCGTCAGCCGCCGCCCAGGTCCACATCAGAGCATAGACGACCGATGGCGAGATCCGCGGCAAAAGCCAGAGCGCCCGGAAGAGGGTGCCTGTCCGCGGTTCGACGTGGACGCTCAGCAGAGCCACCCCGAGTCCGACCAGAAGGTTGAAGCTAAGCGTGGCGGCGACGTAGAAGAGGGTGTTCCCGAAGATCAGCGCGGTGAAGCGGCCACGGAAGATGCGCTCGTAGTTCTCGAGGCCGACCCACTGCCAGTTCGACAGCCCGGTCGACGTCGCCATGTCGGTCAGGCTCATCCCCAGGGTGATCACGGCCGGCGCGAGGAAGAAGAGCAGGACCAGGAGCGCGGCGGGCCCCATGAAGAAGAGCGCCGTCGCGTTGTCCCGCCACCAGCGGCGCGCAGCTCCCTCAGGGGGCGCTGCCGCCCGCCTTGCCACGCCTGTCGCTGCCGCTGGCTCGATTACCGCCACAGCTCGCTCCGCTCGCGGGTTTGGGATTTGGAGGATGGGGAGTGTACCGTGCCCGACCCCTCGCGCCTTACTTGACGATCAGGTCATCCCTCAATTGGGCCTTCAGCTCGTCGACCGCGACTTCGGCGGCCTGCTTTGGCGGCATCTGGCCGGCCTGGACCGCCGACAGGAGCCGGAACAGGACTTCGTCATAGGTCCCGTACTTCGGGTGGTTCGGGATATAGGTGGTCCACTCCGTCATGTAGCCGGTCGCCAGCAGGAAAGGGTCCTTCTGGTAGGTCGGGTCGTTCGACTGGGTGCTCAGGATCGCCAGGTGGGCGCTCTCGACGGCGTGCTTCGAGTTCAGCTCCGGCGTCGTCGCGTGGGCAAGCAGGCGGAAAGCCAGCTCCTGGTTCTTGCTGGCCGAGGTCACCATGTACACGATCGGGTGGGAGAGCGTCGTCGGCTTTCCGCCCTTCTCGGCGGCGGGGATCAGGGTGTAGCCGACGGTGTCCTCGAGCTGCTCCTGGGGGACCTTGTAGA
>JAUJPG010000108.1 GCA_030447245.1 Chloroflexota bacterium
CTCGGCGCCGGGCCACGTCGCGGTGAGCCCGGGGCAGACGGCGTTGATCAGGATCCTTGTGTCGGACAGCTCGGCGGCGAGCGTACTGGTGAGACCGTTCTGCGCGGCCTTGCTGATCCCATAGCTGGCGGCGGCGCCGCCGCGGCGCGTGAGCCCGAACTGTTGGTCGCCGTGTGACCCCGCCCCGCTGGAGACGTTAACGATCCGCGGGTGACGGCTCTCGCGTAACAGCGGCAAAAGGGCCTGGCTCACGCGCCACGGCCCGAACAGGTTGGTATCGACTACGGCTCGCGCGGCCGCCAGGTCGGCGGCGCTCGCCATCTCGGTCCAGTCGACGTACGCGGCGGCGTTGTTGACCAGGATGTCGAGACGCCCTGGATCGCCGTTGATCGCTTCAGCCGCCGAAGCGACGCTCGCGTCGTCACCCACGTCGAGTCCGACCGACAGCGCGCGGACGTCGCCCGCATCGGTCAGCTCCTTGGCAGCGGCCATCGCCCGTTGCGGATCGCGGGCGCTGATCAAGACGGTCGCTCCCTGCTCGGCTAGCTGTCGGGCGACATCGTGTCCGATCCCCCGCGACGCACCGGTCACCAACGCCACCTTCCCGTCAAGTTGCACCATCGGACACTCCTCTCAATGTAGCGGACCGTTCCGTCTCACGGGGTACACTGTACGCATGGTGGAGGCAGCGCGCCGTACGACCCCGCTTTCCCGCGCGGAGCGCGAGCGGCGCGTGCTCGACGCCGCACAGGAGCTGTTCTACGCACGCGGCGTACATGAGGTGGGCATGGACGAGCTGGTGCGCGAGACCGGGCTGGGCAAGGCCACCGTCTACCGCCTGTTCCCGACCAAGGACGCGCTGGTAGGCGCCTACCTGCGCCGCCTCGAGGCGCAGATCCTTGGGCTGATCGACGCAGACATCGCCCACCATCGCGACAACCCGGCGGCGGCGGTGCGGGCCATCTTCGCCGCTGTCGCTGAGGATCTCGCGCGCCCGACGTTCCGAGGCTGCGCCTTCAACAATGCAAGCATCGAGTTCAACGATCCCGCCCATCCCGCCCGCGCTGCTGCCCGCGACTACCGGGCAGCGCTCTACCAGCGGCTCCAGGCTCTCGCCGAGCAGCTGCGCCCCGGCAGCGGCGCCGTGCTCGGAGCTCAGCTCGCCGTGGTACTCGACGGCATGTACACCAACGCCGCACACCTCGGCGCCGATGGGCCTGCGGCGGCCGTGCCGGAGCTTGTCGACTCGCTGCTCGACGCCCATGTCTGACCGCTACGAACGCGTCACCGTGCGCTCGCGTGCCGATTGGCGCGCCTGGCTGGACGCCAACCACGGCAACTCCCCCGGCGTTTGGCTCGTCACCTTCAAGAAGGGCAAAGGCCCCCACGTCCCGTACGACGACATCGTGCAGGAGGCACTGGCATTCGGCTGGGTCGACAGCCAGCCGCGCAAACTCGACGACAAGCGCTCCCAGCTGCTCGTCACTCCCCGGAAGTCGGGCAGCCGCTGGTCGAAGGCCAACAAGGAGCGCATCGCCCAACTGACCCAGGCCGACCTGATGACGGCCGCCGGCACAGCTGCGGTCAGCCGGGCCAAGACCGACGGGTCATGGACAGCGCTCGACGCGGTCGAGGCGCTCGAGGAGCCGGACGACCTCCGCTCTGAGCTAGATGCCAACCCAGACGCGCGCCGCTACTGGGACTCCTTCCCACCATCAACGCGGCGGGGAATCCTTGAGTGGATCCTCGCCGCGAAACGCGAGGAGACGCGCGCCAAGCGCATTCGGGAAACCGTCGAGCAAGCCAGCGAGAACGTCCGCGCCAACCAGTGGCGCCAGCCCAAGGGCCGGGCATAACCCACGCTGAGTCGACCACGTCCGTCGCAAAGCCGTCAGGGTCGGTCCCGCCAGGCGGCAGGGAAGCCATCGTCGCGACGCCCGTCCCGGACACAGATGCTCAGCGAGTTGGGCACCGGAAGGAGATTGTCCGGAGCTGGTTCTAGCCTGGACGTGCATGGCCGAGTTCCAAGACAAGGCCGCACCGATGCACGCTTCGAGCATGCGAATCTTGAGGGCGCCGTCTTCAACGAGGACGTCGGGGGCAGCGGGTCGGCCCCGGGTGCCATCGCTCGCACTTGGCGCCTAGGACGCGCGCTCAGCAGTCAAATACCGACCAGCAGATGTCATTCCTCAATCTCTGGTCATCAAGTACGAGCTCGTGAATCGCCTCCGGTAGTTGATCACGCTGCCATTGGCACTCGAGCCGACCTGCAGCTTCGCTCTCGCCTGCTGGTGCAGCAGCACGGGCGGCCTTGATCGCGTAGGCGGCCGCGCCAAGCTCGTGCGCGGCAACATGGGCGACGGCTCCGGCTTGGCCAGCGGCGTATGCGGCGTGCCGTGCAGGCCCCCGCAGGTCTCTGGCCG
>JAUJPG010000109.1 GCA_030447245.1 Chloroflexota bacterium
CCACGAAGCTGCCGATCCGGCCATCCTCCCAGTAGTGGACGTCGGAGCCGCAGATCCCCACGGAGCGCATCGCGACCAGCACGTCGCCCTCGCCCGGCTCGGGGAGCGGGCGCTCCTCGACGCGCAGGTCCCCGCTGCCGTGGAGCACGGCGGCCAGGTTCGGACCGGAGATCGGCGGAGCGGTCATGTTGGCGGGGCGGTCATGGTTGCTGAGCTCCTGTCCTGAAAATGGGGGTCGGGGCACGCTCAGGCCACCTTCTCGATGGTGACTTTGTTGCCGAGTCGTTCGAGGCGGTGGACGAGCTGGCGCTCGGTGGCGGCGGCGTGGCGGCGGTCGAGGTAGTCCGGGCCGAGGTCGACGTAGTCGGTCTTGCGCGTGAGGACGAAGTAGATGATGCGGATGATGGAATGGGCGACGGCGACGGCCGCGCGTTGAGGGCCGCGGCGTGGTTTGAGGCGGTAGTACTGCGCACGGAGATAGGTGCGGGAGCGGCTGGCGGCGCGGGCGGCCTCGACGAGGGCACGGCGGAGGGCGGCGTTGCCCGAGCGGGTCGTGCCGCTGAGGCGCTTGCCGCCGCTCTCGTGGTTGCCCGGACACAGCCCGGCCCAGGACGCGAGCTGGGCCGGGCTCCGGAAGTGGCCCAGGTCGGCGCCCAGCTCCGCGACGATGATCTCGGCGACCCGCGGGCCGATGCCGGGGATGGTGTCCAGGCGCGCCAGGTCAGCCGCGAAAGGGCGCTCGCGCTCGGCGATCTCGGCGCCGACGGCGTCGATCCGCTCGTCCAGCGCGTCGATCATCACCAAGAGCTCGGCGATCAGGAAGCGGTGGTGGGCGGTCAAGCGCCCGACCAGCGCCCGCCGGAGGTCCGGGATCTTGGTGCGCAGCCGCCCGCGCGCGAGGTCGGCCAGCTCGGCGGCGGTCGCCGCCTGCGCCGGGTCGAGCAGCGCCGCCAGGATCGCCCGGCACGACACGCCCAGCACGTCGGTCGCGACGGCCGCCAGCTTGACGTTCGCCGTTTCCAGCGTCTTCTGCAGCCGATTGACGTGCGCCGTGCGCTCCTCGATCAGCTCGGTCCGATACCGCGTCAGCTCGCGCAGCTCGCGCTGGGCACGATCGGGCACGTAGCTCCCCCGCACCAGGCCGTGCCGGACCAAGTCGGCCAGCCACTCCGCGTCGTTCACGTCAGTCTTCCGCCCCGGCACGGTGCGGACGTGCCGGGCGTTCACCAGCAGCAGCTCGAACGCCCCCGCCTCCTCGAGGACGTTCCAGACCGGCTGCCAGTAGACCCCGGTGCTCTCCAGCGCCACGTGGGTGCACCCCAGCTCCCGCAGCCAGCGCGCGAGGGCCTCCAGGTCTTCGGTCATCGTCGGGAACCGTCGGATCGTCTTCGCCGGCCTGCCGGCCGCATCGGGCACGATCGCGCAGGCCACGACCTCCCGCTTGTGGACATCCAGCCCGCAACAATGCGTGTACACCACGTCCATCGCCACACACCTCCGCCCCGCCACGCGAGCGACCACGGCCGCGGCCAGGCCGCGGGGTTGGCGCCCGGTCGGTGCAGGAGCTGTCCTGCGTGCTCGCCCTCGCGGGCCGCACATTCCGTGATCCGTCGGGGCGCCGTGGGTCCGACTCCCTCGCGGGCTCGGCGCGCCAGTAGCGTTCGACCTCGCACCCACCGCCTGGCCGCCTCCAGGGTACCGGCCGGCGCCCCGCATTTTCATCTCCCGTGGTGCCGCGCGGCGGCATGGAAGACTCCCTCGAAAATGACCTTCGGGCACTTTCATCGTCCATGGTGTCCCGAAGGGACATGGGGTCCTCAGGATGACAGCCCTATGACAGCCCTTGCGCACAGCGCCCCGGACCGGCCTGACGATCGCCGTAATCGTCGGAGGCGGGCCAGTCGGGCGGTATAGTGTGAGGCGATGAGTCGAGGGATGGGCGTCCGCCTGGCCGTGGCCGGGCAGGGTCAGGTCACCAGGATCAACTACGGCGATTCGCGGCGGCCGAGCGAATCGGTCAGAGCGATTCTCCCGCGCGTCCTCGGCTACTTCAAGCCCTACTGGAAGAGCTGGATCCTGATCTTCCTGTCGATGGGCGTGACGGCCGCCGGCAACCTGCTCCCGCCGCTCCTGGCCCGCGAGATCATCGACGTCGCGCTGCCCGCCCGCGACGCCCAATACCTGGTCATGATCGTGGCGGGCACGATCCTGGTCACGCTGGTGACGCGGCTGGTGAACGTCGGGCGATCGGCGCTGACCGTCAGCATCGGCCAGGGGGTCATGTTCGACCTCCGCAACGAGCTGTACCGCCACCTCCAGCAGCAGTCGCTCCGCTTCTTCACGTCGGCCAGGACCGGCGAGGTGATGTCGCGGGTGAACAACGACGTCGCCGGCATCGAGGGCGTCGTCAGCACCACCC
>JAUJPG010000110.1 GCA_030447245.1 Chloroflexota bacterium
CCGATCACGATGGGAGCCGAGACCTGGCCGGAGGCGACGAGGTCGTTGATGGCGAGACCGGCGAGGTGACGCTCTCCATGCCCGAGCCAGCAGATACGGGCGGGCAATCCCTGGAATGCGACCCGCTCTCCAGCCAGCGTCAGCCAGCGATGGAGCGTGCTGTTCTCCGGGAAAAGTTCCATCAGCGCCCGGTCCGTCGCCGCGATGTCGGCTGGATCGCCGGAGAGGGCAACCCAGCGGAACGGTCCCTTGCCTTCACAGACGAGGGGTCGGATGAAAGCGGGAACGAATCCCGGATAGGCGAACGCGTCCTCCACGCCGACCACGTACGCCTGGCCGCGCAGGTTGTTTCCATAGTCGAAGACGATCGCGCCCTGGCGCTGGAAGGCCAGCATTGCCCGGACGTGCTCGGCCATCGCTTGCAGCGACCGTTGGGTGTAGAAGTCAGGGCTGCAGCGGCGTAACTGGCGGGCGTCTTCGAGGCTGATCTCGGGGATGATATAGCCGTCCAACGCGTCGTGCGCCGAGGTCTGGTCGGTGACGACGTCGGGGCGGAAGCCGCGGGCGACCAATTCCGGCAGCACCTCTGCCGCGTTGCCAAGGAGGGCAATGGAGCGGGCTTCTCTGCGAGCCGCCGCCGCCTCCGCGAGGGACACGGCCGTGTCGACTGATTCCGTGGACTCGTCGCAGTAGCGAGTTTCGATCCGGCGCCGGATGCGCTCCGGGTCGGCCTCAACCACGAGGCAGACCCCGCCGTTCATGGTGACCGCTAATGGCTGGGCCCCGCCCATGCCCCCGAGCCCGGCAGTGAGCACGATCCTGCCGGCGAGTGTGCCATCGAAGTGCTGCCGGGCCAGTTCAGCGAAGGTTTCGTACGTGCCTTGCAGGATGCCCTGGGTCCCGATGTAGATCCAGGAGCCGGCGGTCATCTGCCCGTACATCGTCAGGCCGAGCCCTTCCAGCCGCCAGAACTCCTCCCATGTGGCCCATTTGGGCACCAGGAGGGAATTGGCGATCAGGACGCGGGGCGCGTCGCGGTGAGTCCGCAGCACGCCAACCGGTTTGCCCGACTGCACGAGCAGGGTCTCGTCGTCCTCCAGTTCCTCCAGGCAGCGCACGATGGCATCGAATGCAGGCCACGACCGAGCGGCCCGGCCAGTACCACCGTAGACCACCAGGTCCTCCGGCCGCTCGGCCACCTCCGGGTCGAGGTTGTTCATCAGCATCCGCAGGGCGGCCTCCTGTTGCCAACCCTTGCAGCGCAGCGCGGTCCCGCGCGGCGCGCTCACCACCCGTCGATCCTGCGCCTCATCGCTCATCACGCAGCACCTCTTCCCGCTCTCCCGGCGTCTCGGCGATGAGTCCGCCTTCTCGCAGGAGAGTCACCGCCGTCGTGATGTCGTCCGCGACAACCCGATCATCGCGTTCTAAGATCGGGATCCGCGCTCGAATCCTTGCATGGAGGTCGCCAAGCGGGCCGGGCGGAACGCGGTCGGCGAGGTCGCAGGCTTGCGTGGCGCAGAGCGCCTCGACGGCGACGATGCTCTCGACGTTGGCGACCACCTGGCGAATGTGCAGCGCGGCAGTGGCGCCCATGCTGTTGTAATCCTCGACCCCAGCCGAGGTAGGGATCGAGTCGACGCTGGCTGGGTGCGCCAGGACGCGGTTCTGGGCGACCAGGCTGGCCGTGAGGTAGTGGGCAATCATGTAGCCCGAGTTGATCCCGGGCTCACGGACCAGGCAGGGCGGCAAGCCGCGAACGGCCCCATCCACCAGGAGCGCGACCCGGCGCTCGACAAAGGTTCCGAGTGATGCGACGGCAATCTTGGCGGAATCGAGGGCAAGGGCCAAGGGGTGGCCATGGAAGTTGCCGCCAGAGATGACGCTCCCGTCCTCCGCGAAGACGAGCGGGTTGTCCGTCGCGGCGTTCACCTCAATCTCCAGCGTCGCCCGCAGCGGCCGCAGCGCATCATGGATCGCACCGTAGACCTGGGGCACGCAGCGAACCGAGTAGGGGTCCTGGATCCGTCCGCCCAGGGGTACGGGCTCAGGGACCGGTGCGAGCAGCCTTCGCAGTTGCTCCGCGACAGCGTTCTGTCCGGGGTGAGGCCGGGCCCGGTGAACACGCTCGTCCAGGGGTGACCGCCTCGCAGCCAGGGCACAAAGGGAGAGCGCCGCTATCGAGATAGCCGATTGGACCAAGCGTTCGGCGTCGAGGAGCGCGAGCGTGCCGAGCGCAGCCATGATTTGCGTGCCGTTGATAAGTGCCAGGGCTTCCTTCGGCTCAAGTGCGAGAGGGGCAAGCCCCGTTTGACGGAGTGCTTCCTCCGCCAAGAGCATGTCGCTCCCGAACTCGACCGACCCGAGGCCGAGGAGAGGCAGAGCCAGATGGGCCAGGGGCGCGAGATCACCGCGCG
>JAUJPG010000111.1 GCA_030447245.1 Chloroflexota bacterium
CGCTCCCAGCGTACTCGCCTCCTCTGCTCTTGGAAATGTCTTGCCTGCATCAACACCGAGTCGGGAGCAGCGGCCCCGGCCTCCCTGGCACATCCATCGCGCCAGCACCGGGGCTGGCGGAGCACACTGACGCGAGGAGATGTGCCTCAATAGTGGTTCCGCCGAACGATGTTCGACGAACTCAGGGTCCAGTTGGAGAACGCTCAAAGGTGCGCCTTCAGCACCCACCGATCCGCGTCGATCGTCTATGAGTGAGGTTGGAGACTGCATCCATGCCACACTACCTCCACACCCTCGTGCCAACGTGGCGATGCGCGCACCAGACTCGACAGCGTCCCACCATATCGCCTTATCCTCGAACTCTCCTTCGCTGAGTCGGCCCTCATGCTGACCGAGCAGACGCCAATCTGCTGAACCGCCCCGGGACAAGTGGAGGCTCCATGCTGTGAGAGGATGGAGTCATGAGCCAACGACCCCGATATCCCCAAGAACTCCGCGAGCGGGCGATCCGGCTGGTGCGGGAGCACCGGTCGGAATACGCATCGGAGTGGGCGACGATCACCTCGATCGCCGGCAAGCTCGGCATCGGCCCGGAAGCGCTACGCCTGTGGCTGCGGCGGGACGAGGTGGACCAGCGCCGGCGACCGGGTCTCACGAGCGATGAACGGCAACGCCTGCGCGACCTGGAGCGGGAGAACCGCGAGCTGCGCCGAGCGAACGAGATCCTGAAGGCCGCCTCAGCTTTCTTCGCGCGGGAGCTCGACCCGCGCTTGCCGACGCGGTGAGGTTCATCACGATGCACAAAGCACAATGGGGCGTCGAGCCGATCTGCCAGGTGTTGCAGATCGCGCCCAGCAGCTCCTACGCAGCGGTGAACCGCGCGCCTTCCGCCCGGCGGCGGCACGATGCAGCGTTGCGGGTGGCGATTCGCCGGGTGTGGGAGGAACACCGCCAGGTCTACGGCGCCGATAAGGTCTGGGCGCAGCTGAATCGAGACGGCGTCCGCGTCGCCCGCTGCACGGTCGAGCGACTGATGCGGGACCTCGGGCTGCGCGGCGTGGTCCGCGGGAACACCCGACCGCGCACCACGCTCCCCAAGCTGGCGAGCGACCGCCCCGCCGATCTGGTGGCGCGTCAGTTCCGGGCGCCGGGTCCGAACCGGTTGTGGGTGGCCGACCTGACGTACGTGAAGACGCACAGCGGCTGGGTCTACGTTGCCTTCATCATCGACGTCTTCTCTCGCTTCGTCGTCGGCTGGCAGGCATCCCGCTCGCTGCGGACGGACTTGGCACTCGATGGGCTGGAGATGGCGCTGTGGGCGCGGCGCGCCAGATGCTCGGCCGGGCTCATCCATCACAGCGATCGCGGCGGCCAGTATCTCGCTGTCCGCTACACCGAGCGCCTCGCTGAAGCGGAGATCCAGACGTCCGTCGGCTCGCGGGGCGACTCGTATGACAACGCCCTCGCCGAGTCGTTCCACGGCCTGTATAAGGCCGAGTTGATCCGCCACGACGGGCCGTGGCAGGGGCTGGACGACGTGGAGTTCGCCACCCTCGAGTACATCGACTGGTTCAACCACCGCCGGCTCCATGGGGAGCTCGGAATGGTTCCGCCGGCCGAGATCGAGGCCCGCTATGATGAGCGCGCCGCCGCCCTGCCAGCCGCGGCTTCCCAATAGTCCGAGCCTCTACCAAAGCCGGGGCGGTTCACGCCGCCGTGCTCACCAAGCCGGGGGATCTCGATTTGCCCTTCGTGACCTGGACGCTCGACCGCCTGGTCGCGTACCTGGCGGAGCACCATGGCCTGACGATGAAGCGCAGCCGGGCGGACGAGATCCTCGTCGCTGAGGGCGTGCGCTGGCACACCCAGGAGACCTGGTTCGGGGAACGGGTAGACCCGGAGTTCGCGGCCAAAAGGGGGCGATCGTCCAGCTCTACACAGACCCACCTGCGAGCAGTGTCGTAGTCTGCCTCGACGAGATGGGGCCGGAGGCGGCCAAGAGCTTCTCCGGCCGCCAGCCGGTGCAGCGGGGCCCGCTCGACCAGCCGGCGGTCCGCGCCACCCAGGAGATCGACTATGGCCGGCGCGGCAAGGGGTACGTCTTTGGCGCCTTCCAGCCGGTGACGGGGCGGCCTTCACGACCTGCTCCAGCGGCCGGACCACCGCCAACTGGGTGGACTTCCTGGAACAGGTCGAGACTTGGCTGCCTGCGGACGCGGCGCGGGTGTACGCCGTCCTCGACAACCTGAGCACCCACCGCGCGACCGACGTGCTGCTCTTCTCCCTGGCGCACCCGCGCTGGGAGTTCGTCTTCCAGCCGAAATACGCCGCCTACCTGAACCTGATCGAGCCGGCGCGGAGCCGGAAGGCACTGCGCTCGCTGGCGCTCAAAGGCCGTCGCTTCGAGAGCTGGG
>JAUJPG010000047.1 GCA_030447245.1 Chloroflexota bacterium
ATGCGTTTCCCCCTGGACGCGATGCTGACGGAAGCGGGAGCGCAGCTCCTCAGGCAGCGTGACCAGCACGCCGCCCGGCGCCAGGTGCGTGGCAGCCGTGGCGTAGGCGGCTCGCAGGTCCTCCAGCGTCGTCATGTAGGCGACGGCATCATGCAGCAAGATCGCCGCGAACGATCGCCCGAGGCGTACATCGCGGATGTCCCCCTGCAGGTACTCCACCTCCGGGTTCAGGCTCTGCGCGTGGGCGAGCATCGCCGGGCTGATGTCGACGCCGGTCACCTGATAGTGGCGCTTCAGGTGCCAGTCGATGCTGCCGCCGCCGCAACCGAGGTGCAGGACCGGGGCGCCCTCCGGCACGCCGTGGCGCCCGAAGCGAGCGCGGAAGGTCTCTACTTCTTCCGGGTATTCCTCGGGCGGGCTGACGAACGGCCAGACCCAGGCCAGGTCGGTGTACAGCCGCGGCAGTTGGTGGACCGGCGACATCGACCGTCCATGGTCGGGCGAGCCGGCGGGCGGCAAGCCACCGCCTTCGGGAGCGCGGCGTCCGGCCATCCGTGTCGATCCCTTCCGCGCCGGCGCCTATCCAACCGGGCGGGATTAGCGGGCCGACCCTCTCCGCTCCTCGTCGGTCAGATCCGTCGGGTACCCATCTCGAAGCCTGGGAGAGACTATAGTGCCAGGCAGCGTACGTGTGGAAGTGGCCTCAGGCACCGGTGCGCAGCGTTTCGTGCGCTGGCACGGCATGTGCCGCGCGGGCCGGTGGGACATAGAGCCAGCGCTGCTCAGGGAGTACCCATGCCCACCGCGAACCACAGTCACGAAGGAGAGCAGCGGGCCCCCGGGCCAAGGCGCTGGCGCCACGCGTTGGTCCAATCCGCGACCGTAGCAGCGCTCGTCCTCGGTGCCTGGCTCGCCGCGAGCGGGGCAGTGGCACCGGTCGCCGCCCAGGATGCCGGGCTGCTGAACATTACCGACTACGGCCTGGACAACGGGCTACGGGTCATCCTGGTAGAAGATCATTCAGCGCCGACGGTGGCGGTCGATGTCTGGTACAGGGTCGGCGGCGCCGACGACCCGACCGGCCGTAGCGGGTTTGCTCACTTATTCGAGCACATGATGTTCCAGGGCTCGGCGAACGTCCCGCGTGGCGCGCACAACGACCTGATCTCGGGTGCGGGTGGCAACGCGAACGCCTCGACTGGCATCGACCGCACCAACTACTTCCAGGCGCTGCCTGCCCACCAGCTCCCGCTAGGGCTATGGCTCGAGGCGGATCGGATGCGTTCGCTCGTCGTGGACGAGGCCAGTTTTGAGCGCGAGCGAGAGGTGGTCAAGGAAGAGTACCGGCTGCGCATCCAGAACCAGGCCTACGGCGAGGCACAGCTTCGGCTGCAGACCCTGCCGTACGACTATCCGCCCTACCGGCAACCGGTGATCGGCTCGATCGAGGACCTGGACGCAGCCACGGCCGACGAGGTCCGGGCCTTCCACGCCGCCTACTATAAGCCGAATAACGCCGTCCTGGTCGTCGCCGGCGACATCGACGTCGTCGGGACGCGCGACCTGGTCGGGCACTACTTTGCCGACATCCCACGCCGCGATCCGCCGCCTGCGCGACCCGCCTACACGCCGTCTCCGCGCCAGCAGGAGGAGCGGGTGACCATCCAGGACCCACAGGCCCGCGTGCCGGCAGTGTTGATGGGATCCGTGGTCCCGCCGCGCGGGCAACCCGACTTCTACGCCGCCGACCTGCTGGCGTCCGTCCTGGGCGGCGGAGGGTCGAGCCGTCTGGGTCGGGCACTCGTCGACGGCGGGCTGGCGACGGCTGCGAGCACTCACGTAGCTGGCAACCTCGGTCCGAGCTTGTTCGGCACGAGCCTGGTCCCGAACCCGGGCGTCGAGCCCGCGCGGCTGGAGCACATCTACGGCGAGGAGCTGGAACGAATCCGCACGTCTGGTGTGGAGGCCGACGAGCTGACCAAGGCCATCAACCAGATCCGGACCGGGCGAACCCGCGGCCTCCAGAGCGCGCTCGGCCTGGCTGAGAGCGTCCAGGCCGCGAACTTCTATCTCGGCGACCCGCGGGCTGTCCTGACCGACGTCGAACGCTACCGGGCGGTCAGCTCGACCGATCTCCAGCGGGTGGCCGATCAGTACCTCGGCCGAGATCGCCGTCTCGTCATCCAGGTCGAGCCGCGGTAGCGCCAACCGATGCGGCAGCTTGCCCCGGCGCTGGCTCTGGTCCTCTGGCTGGCGGCGTGTGCCGCGCCCTCGCCGCCGCCCCTGGCCGCGACCCCGGCCGTGGTCCCGACGGCTGCACCAGCCGCCACGCCGACGCCCTCCGTCCAGGACGCGGCCGCCCCAACGTCGGTGCCCGTTGTGACGGCAGTCGCCGCGCCAACCTTGCCGGCCACACCCGTCCCGGTCGCGGTCGGGGCGACAGCGCCGCCCGGGGCGGCCGTTCAGACCGCGGCGCCGGTGGCCGTCGTGTCGCCGCCCGCGCCGCTGCCGATCGGCGAGCTCACCCTGCCCACCATGACCGAGAGCACGCTCGACAACGGCCTCCAGTTGATCGTCGTTCCTCAGCACGGCCTGCCATTACTGACCGCCCAATTGGTGTTGCCGGGCGGCCGCTCGGCAGAGCCAAGCGGCCAGCGTGGGGTCGCCCAGGTCACGGCCGCCCTGCTCCTGCGCGGAACGACCTTGCGCACCGGCCAGGAGGTGGCCGCTGCCATCGAGCAGGTTGGCGGCAGCCTGTCCGCCGACGCCGGCCAGGATGCGCTGACCATCACCGTGAGCGTTCTGAGCGAGCACGCCGACCGGGCCTTCGAGGTGCTCGGCGAAGTCGCGTTGCAGCCAGCGTTTCATCAACAGGAGCTGGAGATCCAGCGCCAGCGCGCGCTGGTCGGCCTGCGGGCCTCGCTGGCCAACCCAGGCCAGGTCGCCGCCCGGGTGTTCGACGCCATCGTCTACGATGGCCACCCGTACGGCGGAGTCACCACCGAGCAGACCCTTGCCGCGATCACGCGCGAGACGGTCGCGGACTACTATGCTGCTCAATTCGATCCCGCGCGCGCGTCGCTCGTGGTCGTCGGCGACGTGGCGCCCGACGAGGCTGCCCGGCAGGCGGGCGCGACCTTCGGCCGCTGGGTCGCCGGCGCTCGGCCCGCCCAAGTGGCGTTCCCGAGCCCGACTGTGCGGAACGGGCGGACGATCTACCTGGTTGACCGCCCTGGCAGCACGCAGGCGGAGATCGTCGTCGGCCACCCGGCGATTCGTGGCAGCAGCCCGGAGCGCCAGGCGCTGGCCGTGGCCAACCAGGTCCTCGGCGGCGGGGCATCCGGTCGGCTGTTCCGCAACCTGCGTGAGCAGAAGGGCTACACCTACGGGATCTCCTCGGGGTTCGGACTACCGCGGGACGTCGGCACGTTTGTCGTCGCCGCGGCCGTCCGTAACGAGGTTGTCGAGCCGGCCCTGCGCGAAATCTTCGGCGAGCTTGAACGCCTGCGCAGCAACCCGGTCCCGCCTGACGAGCTCGCTGCCGCGAAGTCGTTCCTCGTCGGTAGCTTCGCCCTGCGCTTGGAGACGGACGTGAGCCTGGCCGGTCAGATCGCGAGCCTCAAACTGCGCGGCCTACCGCTCGACACCCTGCGCGATTATCCGTCGGCCATTGAAGCGATCGACGCGTCGGCCCTTCGCCAGATCACCGAGCAACATATCCACCCCGATGACGCCACGGTCGTCGTGGTCGGGGACGGGACCATCATACGAGACCGCCTAGCCGCCATCGCTCCGGTGACTCCCGTCGACACGGCAGGCCGCCCCAGCCCATAGCGCGACGTTGGTCCGCGTGACGCGTCTCGAGCGGGTGCACCTCGCTCATGACCCAATCGCGCGCCGCCTGATGCTGGCCGCCATGAGCGTGGGCTTCCCCTAGCGGGGCGGACGTGTGCAGCCCGGCGGACCCGTGGCACAATGCTCTGGCACTGCAACCTGCTCTCGGGGAGGAGTTAGGTGGAGCATCGACGCTTCGTCAGGCGAAACGACGCCGAGCGCGCATGTCTCCGTGCACTCCTCCGTTCGGGCGACACGGCGGACGGGCGCTGACAGGCATGGCGCAGACGTCCCAGTACGCTCAACCCGCGTCGGCCCCGCGGGGGGTCCGAGCGGACGCCGGACTCACCACGTGGCCCAGCTACCCGTGGGTGGTCCTCGTGGCCAGCCTGCTGGTCCAGACCGCCGCCTCGCTGGGCAATCAGGGAATCTCGCCGCTGGCGCCGTTCCTGGTCACCGATCTCGGCCTGACGCGGAGCCAGGTCGGCCTACTGGTCACCGCGACGGTCGTCGGCGGACTCGGGGTACTGATGCTGGCGGGCAGCTTGAGCGATCGCTTCGGCGTGCGGCGACTGTTTCTGATCGGAATGATGCTGGCCGGGATCCCGCTGGCCCTGGCGGCCCTGGCGCCCGAGTACGTCTGGCTGCTCCTGCCGATGGCCTTGTACGGCATTGGTAACGGCTTCGCTTTGCCACCCACGACTCGGGCCATCGTCGAGTGGTTCCCGAACCGTCGACGGGGACTCGCGATGGGGATCAAGCAGACCGGCGTCGCAATGGCCGGGCTGATCTGCGGCCTGATGGTGCCGCCCCTGGGCCAGGCGTTCGGCTGGCGCGGGGCGCTGCTGGTGCTGGGCCTGGTGTGCATCGCCTCCGGGGCGCTCGCATGGCTGGCCTACCGCGATCGTCCTGTCGAATCAGCTGGAGCGAAAGCCCCACGGCCAGCCTTCGGGACGGTCATCCGGAACCGCAATCTGCTACTGCTGTCCTGCGTGACCTTCCTCTACGGCGGCGTTCAGCTCTCGATTGTCGGCTTCTTGGTGCTGTTCCTGACCGAGCGGTTGGGGCTGTCGATTGCCGAGGCCGGCGGCCTCCTGGCACTTGCCCAGGGGGGCGGTGTGGTCGGCCGAATTGGCTGGGGGCTAGTCAGCGACACCGTGTTCGGCGGCCGGCGCAAGGTAGTCATCGGGATCATCGGCGTGCTGGCCGCGCTCAGCTCGTTCGGGCTGGCCGCGACCGGCGCTGAGACGCCGCGCGCCGTCTTGCTGCTCACGCTGGCCGTTGCCGGCGTCTCGGCCATCGGCTGGAACGGGATCAACATGACCTTCGTCGCCGAGATCGCCGGCCGTCAGGCCTCGGCGACGGCCGCCGGCGTCAACCTGACCGCCAGCTATATGGGGATCATGGTCGGCCCACCGCTGTTCGGTCTGCTCGTCGACTGGACCGGGACCTACACGGTCGCATTCCAGCTTGGCGGCGTCGCGTCCCTGCTCGCGCTCCTGCTGCTGTGGCGGGTGCGCCCGCCCGCGCCCGAGCCGGCCTGACCGCCGGCCCAAGAACGCCGACGAGCCACACCGAGCGGCGCTGCTCGCCGCTCAGACATGATTCCCATCCGACGCCGGCCGGCAGACGGTCCAGGACGCCTCCGAGGTCGCACAGTCACAGCGGTCGCACTCAGGTCGCCTACCTGGCCGGATCGGTGCGCGCCGCGCGCTCGACGAGAAAGTCGCCGAGCAGGCCGCGGACCAGGTCCTCGGCGGCCTGCCGGTACATCGAGAGTCGCCACACGCCGGTTTCGGGCGCTCCCCGGAACGGGTCACCCTCGGCTCGGCGTAGATCATCGGCGACCGCCGCGATGAGCGCATCGCGCGTCCGGACCGGAATACGGGCCAGCACCGCGGCGACGCGCTGCTCGTCCTCGGAGCGTGGGGGCCGCGTCATGCCTACCTCGCGAGGGGGTGCTGACGTTGGCTCGAGCAGCGGATCGTCGGGGACAGGGGCGCCAGGCCGCAGATGGGCTGGCAGGCGGGTGCTCGCGGCCACGAGGCGGCGGATCTCGTCCGAGAGCAAGAATTCGCGAAACGCCTCCGCCAGGGCGCCCAGCTCACGCCCGCGCTGCCTGAGCAGCAGCAGGTCACGGGCGGGCGCAAAGTCGGCCATCGGCAGCGCTCGCAGCACGCCGGCCGGCCCGCTGGTGACGAGCGCGCAGATGGACACGAAGCCGATCCCCAGCCCGGCCGCGACCGCCGCCTTGACTGCCTCGGTGCTGCCGAGCTCGGCGGCGACGCGAACGCGTTCGGGGGCGAGGCCGGCCGAGGCGAATGCCGCCTCGACGGCGGCCCGGGCACCGGAGCCTTCCTCTCGGAGGACCAGCGGCTCGCGGCTGACGCGCTCGGCGGTGGCGGGGCCCTGCAGGGTCAGTGGATGGCCCCGCGGCGCGATCAACGCGAACTCGTCGCGGGCGATGACGTCCACCGTGCAGTCCTCGTCGTGGTACGGCCCGCCGATCACTGCCAGCTCAACATCGCCTTGCAAGAGTCGCTCGACGACCGCTTGCTCGTCGCCGATCCATTCGCGGACGCTCGTCTTGGGATGCGCGGCGTGAAAGCGGGGCAGCAGCGGCGGCAGCACCGCCTCGCCGGGGAGCGGCGTGGCAGCGATCGCCAGGACGCTAGGGGCGTCGTCCTCTCCGTGGGTCCGTGGCATTGCGTTTCCAGTCTACCGAACAGCGCCCACCCGGGGGATCAGCGGATGACACCCGATGCGCGCAGATCCTCGATCGTATCGGGGGCGTAGCCTAGCTCGGCGAGGATCTCGTCGTTCTGCTCGCCGAGCAGCGGCGGGTGGTATGAACGCCGATGCTCGGCGGCGACCGAGCCATTGAGAGTGCCGCGGCGGACCGAGCCTGTGACGTGAAGCTCCGCCTTCGAGGCGCGTCAGACTCGCTCCGGTGCGATCACCGGCCCAGGCGATTGGCGGCAAGCTCAGGGTACCAGCATCGCTTGCCGCTGCCGGCAGTCTGCTCGTCCCAGCCCTGGAGGATGCGGACAGCCTCGTTGGCCACGCCGATCGCCGTCTCGACGCCCCCGCCGAGGAACTGCTCGGTGGCCCGGTTGGCCACGACCGCGCAGACGCTGCCGCCACGCATGCCGTAGAGCCCGAGCATGGTGAAGATGGTCGCCGCCTCCATCTCGAACGTGAGGACGCCGGCCCGCCGCAGATCCGGCATCAGCTGCTCGACGTGGGACTGGGTGTAGCCACCGTGCCCTGGGCGACCCTGGCCGGGGTAGAACGACGCGGTGGAGGCAGTAATCCCGAGATGGTACGGCGCGCCAAGTCGCTCGGCGGCCTGGACCAGGGCGAGGACCAGGACGTGGTGGCTGACGGCCGGATACTCTGGCCGGACATACTCCGGGCTCGTGCCGTCCAGCCGGACCGCGCCGGTGTGAATGACGACGTCACCGCAGGCGATCTCGGATTGAATCGCCGCGCAGGTTCCGACGCGGATGAAGGTGTCGGCGCCGATTGCGATCAGCTCTTCGACCGCGATCGACGTTGAGCCGCCGCCCATGCCGGTCGAGGTTGCGGAGATCGGCCCGCCGTCACGCAAGCGGCCAGTCGCGGTGACGTGCTCGCGGTGATCGGCAACCTGCCGCCCTTCGTCCCAGCCCGCGGCGATCATCCCGCCGCGGGCTGGGTCGCCCGGCAGCAGAACGTAGCGAGCGACGTCGCCCGGCTTGCAGCGGATGTGATACTGGACGCCGTGCTGCTCGGGACGCGTCGCCCCCGAGGTCGATTGCCAGCTCGTCATCCTGAATTCTCCAAACCGAGCTATGGCCGGAGACGAACACGCTTCCGCGTCGGCGTTCGCCTTCCTTCCTCCGTCCAACTTACAACAGGAGCACCGGGTACTTCTCTGCGCGTCCATCCTCGGCGACAATCGGCACGACCGGCATGGCGTCCGGGCGGGCGCAGAAGGCGACGTCCAGATCGCCCCCGACGCGGCTCAGCACGAGGGCGGTGGTCGACGCTGCCATCGCGGCGTCCGGCGGGCCGGCGTCCCGCCGCACTCCCAGGCCTATCTTGGCCGCGTCGGTCAACTCGAGCGCGACGCCGAGCGACTCGGCGGCCGGCGCGGCGCGCTCGATGAGGAAGCCTGCACAGTAGGCGTCGTCCAGCGACACGATCCTGGCGCCCTTGCGGCCGGCGCAGGCCAGGATAATCCCTCGGCCAAGCTCGGCTGCCAGCTCCACGGCTCGAGACGCGACGGCGGTGGCGTTGAGCAAGCTGCCGATCAGTAGCCGTCCGGCTCGCGGCGCGGCCAGGTGGAGCGCCCGCGTTCCGTTCGTCGTGCAGAACACCACGTCGCGCCCGACGACGCTCCCTCGCGTGAGCAGCGCCGGCGAGACCGGCAGCTCGCAGTGCGGTGCCTGGGCGCCGGTCGGCAGCTCGGCGGAGACGGCCTCGCCAGCGCGTCCGAGCGCCTGAGCCTGGTGCAGCCCGGCCGTCACGCGCACGCGCACCGCCCCGAGGTGAAACAGCGTGGCGATGGTAGAGGTTGCCCGCAGCACGTCGATCAGGATCACGACTGGCAGCGCGCCGGCTTCCGTGGCGCCCAGACCGCGCGGGGTGAACGCGAGGTCCACCACAATCCCGCTCATGGCGCGATAGTAGCGCAGATCAGCATCGTCATCGGGACCTGGTCCGCGCCGCCCTCAGGTTGCGGAGCTGGTATCACGCCACGAGCTCGACGTCCGGAGCTTCGGCGCCGGCGGCCTGGGCCGGCTTCCTGTCGGCGGTCCAGAATCGGAGCGCGACGCGTGGGAGTCCGCCGGCTACCGGCACCGCGCACGCAACGTGCGCGCTGCCGGTAGCCGGAAGCGGATCGTGGAAGCGTCCGTCGACACGTACGTGCTCAGCCGCGCAGGCTCCAGAACGGCTCGGTCAGGCCGATAGCGGCCAAGGCGGCCTCCGCCTCGTCCAGGGTCTTGCGGCGCCAGTCAGGGCTCAGCTTGTCGCCGTACCAGGCGCGGGCGAGCTGCCAGCACTGCTCCACGGACATCGTGCCGCCGCGCGGAAGCCCGCGGAAGGCGCACCAGCGGTCGATGTGCTCTTCCGACCGGAAGAGGAGCATGGTCGATCAGGTGTAGCCGATGTTGTCCCACCAGCGGGCGGCCGGCACGCCGAAATGGACGATGCCCTCGACACGGGCCAACGTGCCGCCACGGACCTCGAGGATGAGCTCCTCGTCGCAGTCACCGCAGCGGGCGGTGACGGTGGCATCGGCGCCGAGGGCGGCGGGAATGCCGAGGGCGTCCCAGATGCAGATGCCCCAATAGGTGCGGCCGCGGGCGTCTACCCGGAAGCTGGAAGGGACGGCGGAGAATGGGTTGGCCGCCCAGATGTTGGCCGTCCCGGGCGCAAGGATTACCGCGCGGCCGGCGCCCAGGCGCCTGAGCGACTCCTCGATCTCAGGCCGAGCCCGGCCGAGCGCCGCGGCGAGCTCCGCCGGGCTCGGCACCCGCGCGGTCTCGGCGGCGCGGTCGAAGACGTGGAGGCGCACCTCGCGGTCCAGCGCATCGTCGCCCGACCCAGCTTGCCCGGTCAGCTCGCAACTCGCTGCTGCCTCAACCGAAGGGTTTCCTGCTCGGTGCCATACTGGAGTAGCGGTGATACAGGTGCTGGCCTCACGGCGTGTTCGTCCACCATGGTAGTCCGGTGTAGTGACCTCCTGGTCAGTTGGGGATCCGCCGCGGTGCATGCAGCGCTCCTGGAGGACAAGGTGCTGCGGATGTGCCTTCCCACCTGGCGGTGATGGCTGCCTGCTGCGCGTCCATCGTGATCCCGGGCAGATGGCGCTCCACCATGTAGACGGCACCTCCTCCGCGGTTGGCCGAGGTGCCACGGCCCTGGCGTTCGTTGTACGGTGCCATCAACGCCGTGGGCACGATCTACATCGCCAGCACACAGCGCGCCGTTGCCCTGAAGGGTACGTGGACGCGTGGGCACGATCGGTGGCGCCATGAGCGTCACTACCGGGCAGTCTGAGCGCGGGTGTCGAGGCCGGCCCGCGTCAGGAGCGCGTCCCGTTGTGCAGTCGCTTCGGTGCGCACGGCGGACTCGTCCAGGGTGAGCAGACGGCGATCCTGGACGACGACGCGGCCGTCAACGAGGACGGTGCAGACATCGTCGGCGCGGGCGCTGTAGACGAGGGCGGTGTAGACGTCGCCATTCGGCTCCCAGCCGGCCAGGTCCAGGATCACCAGGTCAGCGCGCTTGCCCGGCTCGATCGAGCCGACATTGCCTTCGAGGCCCAGGGCGCGGGCTCCCCCGAGCGTTGCCAGCTCGAACAGCGCGCGGGCGTCCAGCGCGCCGGGGCCGTCGCGGACCGAGGCAACCAGTCCGGCCAGCCAGAGCTGGCTCCAGCCGTCCAGACGGTTGCTGCACGCCGCGCCGTCGGCGCCAAGCGCGACATTCACGCCACGGTCCAGCAGCTCGCGAATCGGCGCCAGGCCCGACCCGAGTTTCAAGTTTGAGGCCGGACAGTGGGTGACGTGGGTGCCGCCGCGGACGAGCCGTTCGAGGTCGTCCTCGTTCGGCCAGACGGCGTGCGCCAGCGTCAGCCAGGGGCCGAGCAGCCCGATATCGTCGAAGAGCTCGATGTCGCCGCGGCCCAGCTCGGCGCGCACCGCGGCGACCTCCTCGCGCTGCTCGGCAGCGTGGGTGTGGACCCTGGCTCCGGCGTGCGCCCGCGCGGCGACGGCTCGCAGCAGCGGCTCGCTGCAAGACAGGATGAAGCGCGGCGTGTAAGCGTAGCGCAGCCGGCCATCTGCCCGGCCGTCCCAGGTCTCCCGCAAGCGGTCGCTCTCGGCCAGGGCCTCGTCGGTCGTCTGGAGCAGACCACGCGGGACTCCGACGCCCCGGTCCATTAGCGCCTGGCCGCCAGTGTAACGGATACCTGACTGCTCGGCGGCCATGAAGAGCGCGTCGGTATGGTGGACCGTGCCCATGTCCAGGATGGTGGTCGTTCCGCTGCGCAGCAGCTCGGCGATGCCGAGGCGCGCCGACGCACCCAAGCTCGAGGCGTCGTGGGCCGCTTCGAGCGGCCAGATCCGCTCGCGCAGCCACGCCAGCAGCGTCCGCTCCTCGGCCAACCCGCGGAACAGCGTCTGGCACAGGTGCAGGTGCGCCTGGATAAGGCCCGGGATCATCACCCGTCCGGCCGCGTCGATGCAGCGAGCCCCGCTCGGCAGCGGCCCTCCAGGCGGCACGAGCGCCTGGATCCGCCCGTCCGGCCCGACCAGCACCTCGGCTCGAACGACCTCGCGGCTTGGATTCATCGTGACGACCGTCGCGCCGGCGATGACGAGTGATGATCGATCGGCCACAAGCGTCGGACTGTAGCCGACCGGCGCTCAGCCTTGCGATTCCGCGTGACGAGACCGGCGCGGGCGGCGCGGTGTACGATGCGCAGCGCCGCGAGGAGACAGCCTGAGACCAGGTGGCCTCGAGAACGCGAGCGGCCGGAGATGTCGATGCGAGTGCTAGTGACCGGAGCTGCCAGCGGCATCGGACGGGCCACCTGTCTGCGGCTCGCGCGGGATGCTCACGCGCGGGGCCGCGCGGCGAGGGTGGCGGCGGTGGACCTTGGTCCATCTCCCGCGCTCGACAAGCTCTTGGAGGAGCTGCAGCAGCTAGGGGCGGAGACGCTGCCGCTGCACGGGGATCTGGGTACCGCCGACGCTCCGGGGCGCGTGGTCGCCGAGGCCCTCGACCGCTTCGGCGGGCTGGACGGCCTGGTGAGCAACGCCGGCATCAACCGGCCCGGGCCGCTCGTCAGCTACTCAGTGGAGGACTGGGATCGGCTGTTCGCCGTGAACGTGCGCGCCACCTGGCTGCTGGCCAAGGCGGCGCACCCGGCGCTCGCGGCCACCCATGGCTCCATCGTGGCGGTAGGCTCCATGTCCGGTAGCAACCCGCACCCGGGCCTCGGCGCCTACGGGCCGAGTAAGGCGGCCGTGATCATGCTGGCGCGGGTGCTGGCGCAGGAGTTCGGGCGCGAGGGTGTCCGGGTGAACACGGTCTCTCCCGGTATGGTGCGCACCGGCATGACCGCCGACGTGTACGCGGATGAGCGCATTGCCGCCGACCGCGAGGCCCTGGTCCCACTCGGCCGCGTTGCGACGCCGGAGGACATCGCCGACGTCATCACCTTCCTGCTTGGCCCGGACGCCCGCTACGTCACGAGCCACGACCTGGTCGTCGACGGCGGCGTGGCCGGCAGCTTCCTCGGGCGTCTGCCCGGATTGTCCCAGGTCACGCGCGGCTGACCTCGTCCAGCCCGGAGGACGCACGTGCATGCGATGGTGAGCACCACGGCGATGGCGAAGATGCCCCAGACCCTCAGCCTTCGGTTATCGCTCTGGCGGCGGTCGCTGCTTGCAGCATCCTCCAGATGTTCGGGGCCGAGAGCGGCGTGCGGTCGATCTGGATGCCAAGCGGGGCCAGGGCGTCCTCAACGGCGTTGGCGATGGCCGGGGGCGGGCCGAGCGAGCCGGCTTCGCCCAGGCCCTTGACGCCAAGTGGGTTGAGCGGTGAGGGGGTGTGCAGGTGGTCCTGGCGCACGTCGGGCACGTCGGTCGCGCGGGGCATTGCGTAGTCCAGGAAGGAGCTAGCCGGCTGGGCCTGGTCGTCGTAGACGATCTCCTCCATCAGGGCCCCGCCGATCCCCTGGGCAATGGCTCCCTGGATCTGGCCGTCGACGATCGTGGGGTTGATCAGCGGCCCGGCGTCGCTGACCGAGACGTAGTCCAGTAAGGTCACGGCGCCGGTGTCCGGCGCGACCTCGACAATCGCGACGTGGGTGCCACTGGCAAACGTCGGCAGCGGGGCCTGGAAATAGTGGCGCGCTTCCAGGCCCGGCTCCATCCCCTCCGGGAGTGAACGGTCTGGCGCGGCGGCGGAGGCGAGCTGGCCCAGGCTCAAGGCGCGGTTCGGAGCGCCACGCACGCGGACCACGCCAGCTGGCCCAGGCTCAAGGCGCGGTTCGGAGCGCCACGCACGCGGACCACGCCCGCGATCAGCTCCAGGTCGCGCTCGTCGGCCTCGAGCAGGTGGGCCGCCAGGTGCAGCGCCTTGTCGCGCACGCGCCCTGCCGCGATGGCCGTTGCGCTGCCGGCGGTGACCGCATTGCGGCTCGCATAGGTGCCGACGCCATAGGGGATCTGGTCGGTGTCACCGTGGGAGACGGCTACCCTGTCCGGCGTCGTGCCGAGCTCGTCGGCGGCGATTTGAGCGAGCACGGTGTCGGTCCCCTGGCCGTGCGGCGAGCAGCCGGTCACGATCACCAGCTCGCCGCTCGGGTCGACGCGCACCTCAGCACTCTCATACGGCCCGAGTCCTCCGAGCAGGACGTAGCTGGCGAGCCCGATTCCCACGTGACGGCCTTCCGCGCGCGCTCCGGCCTGCCGCTCGCGCCACCCACGATAGTCGGCTAGCTGGAGCGCGCGATCCAGCCCGGCCTCGTAGCGCCCGCTGTCGTAGACGACCGGCAGCTGGGCCGTTCCCAGGCCGGTCTGCCACGGGAACTGCTCCGGACGGATGAAATTGCGGCGGCGGATCTCGGCCGGATCCAGCCCCAGCTCGCGGGCGGCACGATCCATCGCGCGCTCCAGCGCGAAGACTGCCTCTGGACCGCCGGCTCCGCGGTAGGCGCCCGCCGGTGCTTTGTTGGTCAGTGCGCACTTGACGACGGCGTGGTAGTGGCGGATTCGGTACGGCCCGAGCAGCGACCCGGCCGTGATCGACGGGCAGAGCACCCCCAGGCTTCGGGTGTACGCCCCGAGATCGGTGGTCACCGTCGCGCGCAGGCCGGTCACGACGCCCTGGCTGGTTAGGGCCAGCTCGACGTCGTGAACCTGCTCGCGCGAGTGGGCCGTTCCGGTGAAGTGCTCGCGCCGCGTCTCGACCCACTTGACCGGCCGCCCCAGCCGCCGGGCGACGGCCGGCACGATGATCTCCTCCGGGTAGACGTCTTGCTTCACGCCGAAGCCGCCGCCGAGGTCTGGTGCGATCACCCGTAGGCGGTGCTCCGGTAGGCCGAGCGCCCGCGCCAGCCCCTGGCGGACGGTGTGCGGCCACTGGGTGCTGCTCCAGACGATGAGCCGGCCGGAGAGTGGGTCCACCGTCGCCATTACCCCGCGCGTCTCGATCGGCATGCCGGTGTACCGTTGAACCGAGAAACGCCCGCGAACGACGTGGTCCGCCTCGACGAGGGCTCGGTCGACATCGCCCACGGCCACGTCCCACGCGCCGGCCAGGTTGTCGCCTAAAGCCGCGTGGAGGATCGGTGCGCCGTCTGAGAGCGAGGCGTGAGAGTCGCTCACCACCTCCAGCGGTTGCAGATCCAGATGGGCTCCGAGCGCCGCAGCGCCATCCTCGGCGAGGTAGCGATCGTGCGCGACGACGACGGCGATCGGCTCGCCGACGAAGCGGACCACGTCGCGGGCGAGCGGCGGCTGGGAGCACGGGCGGAGGGCTGGATGTGGGACCGTCGTCGGGATCGGCCCGAAGTCGAAGTCGGCGGCGGTGAACACGCGGACGACGCCCGGCAGCTTCGCCGCGTCGGTCGGAATCTCGCCCAGTCGGGCGTGGGCGTACGGGCTGCGCACGAACGCCGCGTGGAGCAGCTCTGGCAGCCGCAGATTCTCGAGATACGCTGCCTCGCCTGCCAGCAGCCGCGGGTCCTCGAACCGTCGCACCCGCTGCCCGAAGAACCGCTCCGCCGCCACCCGAACACCTCCGAGCACGCCAGGTGGCGTGTACTCTACCATCCGTTGTGCGACGCTGACGCGGTGACGGAGGCACAGGACGCAATCATGGACCTGCAGCCGATCCAGACCGACCGAGCGCCCGTCCCGCGTGGGCCGTACAACCAGGCCGTGCGTGTCGGCGACACGATCTACGTCGCCGGCCAGATTCCGGTCGACCCAGCCACCAACGAGGTCGTCGACGGCGGCATCGAGGCCCAGGGCCGCCGCGTCCTGGACAACGTCCAGGCGATCCTCGAGGCGGCCGGCTCGTCTCTCGACCGTGTCGCGAGGACGACCATTTTCATGGTCGACGTCACCGAGTTCGCCCAACTGAACGTCGTCTATGCCGAGTACTTCACCGGCGTCACGCCGGCCCGCTCGACGGTCCAGGTGGCGGCCCTGCCGGGCGTCGGCGCCCGCGTGATGATCGACGCCATCGCCGCGGCTGGATGATTCCAGAGTCGCGGCTCGCTCGATTGCGCCAGTGGCCTCGCTCTGGGGAACGGGGGCGCGATGTGCGCGCTATGCTGCTCGCAGATACAGGGCGACGATCTCGTCGGCGGTCGGAACGCGGGGGTTGTTGGCCGGGCTGCCGCTGGCCAGGGCGTCGGCCGCCATCTTGGGCGCGACCTGCTCCAGCTCGACGCGGTCGATGCCGTAGCCGACGAGCGTGGGGATGCCGAGCGTCCGGCACAGGGCGCGGACAGCCGTGAGGGCACGGCGGGCCGCGGTTGCCTCGTTGGTGCCTTCCTGCTCCATACCCAGGGCCTCGCCGATGTCGCCGTAGCGCCCCGCGGCGGCGTCCAGGCTGTACTCGGTGACGACCTCTAGCAGCATGGCGTTGGCGATGCCGTGCGGGACGCCGAAGACCGCCCCGAGTGGGCGCGACATGCCGTGGACGAGCGCGACCGAAGCGTTCGAGAACGCCAGGCCGGCCTCGAGCGCCCCGATCGCCGCGGCCGTTCGCGCTTCGCGGTCCTGACCGTTGGCGAAGGCCGCCGGCAGCGACCAAGCCAGCCGGCGGATGGCTGACAGTGCCAGCGTGTCGGTCAGCGGCGTGGCCTTGCGGCTGACGTACGCCTCGATCGCGTGGGTCAGCGCGTCAACCCCGGCCGAGGCGGTGACCCCGGGCGGCGCGTCGACGGTCAGCGATGGATCGACGATCGCCGCGCGCGGAACCATCTTGTCGTCGGCGATCAGCATCTTGACCTGCGTCTCGGGATCGGTGATCACCGTGAAGCGCGTGACTTCGCTGCCAGTCCCGGCCGTCGTCGGGACCGCCACGAGCGGGATGCCGGATCTGGGGAACAGATTCGCGCCACGGTAGCCTGGCAGGTCGCCCTCGTTCGCGGCCATCAGCGCCATCGCCTTGGCCGTGTCGAGCACCGCCCCGCCGCCGACGGCCACCAGCCCATCACACCCAGCGTCCCTCAGGGCTCGCACACCGGCCTGGACCTCGCGAGTCGTCGGCTCGCCGGGAATGCCGTCGAACACACCGGCCAGACCGATCCGTGACCCGAGCGCCTCGATCGCGCCCGCGACCGGGGCGAGTCGATGCACCGTCCGGTCCGTGACCAGCAGCGGCCGCAGCACCTTGGCCTCCGCCAGCAGATCTGGCAGGGCCGCTTGCAACGCCCCCCAGCCAACCCGAAGCACACCCGGCGCGCGGTACTCGGCAACTGTCGGCGTAGGCGTGGCATCAGTGGTCATGGAACGATTGTCCCCGCTCGGCCGGCGGCTGTCAACGCGGCCGCGCGTCCGGGTCATCGACACGCCAACGACCCAGCGGCGCCGGCCCGCGTCGCCTGGAGGCGACGCTGAACACCCGGGCGGCGTACCATGCTGCGTGGAAAAACGGAGGACGTGTGGCAGAGCGGCGAGACGAAGGTCATAGGCAAGGCGTTGGCGAAAGGCGGCAGGCCGGCGGTGGACGGCGGATGAAGACGGTCCGTGACGTCTCGGCCGGGGGCGTGCCGTTCCGGCGCGGTGCGAACGGTGTCGAGGTCGCGCTGGTCGGTCGGTTGGAGCCGGAGCGGTGGGTCTTGGTGTCCGAGGAGACCGGCCTCCACGTTCGACTGATCCGTCCGCTGTTGGACATCGATTACTGGTTCGTCCTGCGCGGCGTTCGCCACGCCAAGACGGTCCATTTCTATCTGATGGAAGTCGTCGGCGGCGACACGTCGCTGCACGACGCGGAGTACGACGTGGTCGAATGGTTCCCGCTGGACGTCGCCGCCGACCGGCTCTCGTACGCCAATGAGCGCGTCGTCCTGGCCCGCGCGGCCGCTGAGCCGGAGCTCGCCGACCCCGCGGCCCAGAGTCGCGCGCGGGAATAGGGCCGTATGGAGCACCGGTGGTGCCGTGCAGGGGCGAGATATGCCTCGCCCGCGGTCGGCGGCACGGGCACGCGTCGCCCCGACCTAGGACCCGCATGACCGTCCTGATCACTGGCCTAGGCTACATCGGGATGGCCCTCGCCCAGGCGCTGCTGGAGCGAGGCGAGATGGTCGTTGGTCTGGAGAACGGTTTTTCGACGCCCCCGGAGGCCCTGCCGGGGATCGCCGCCCACTCCCGCGCGCGGCTGGTGCGTGGCAGCGTCAATAGCGTCCGTTCGATCGAGCGGGCGTTCTCGGCAGCGGCCGGGCCGGTCGACACGGTCTACCACCTGGCGGCCCAGGCGAGCGCCCATCCCGAGGCGGCGCCGCCGTCGTATACCGAGCGAACGAACCTGATCGCGCCGCGGCTGGTGTTCGAGGCGGCGGCGAGCCACGGCGTTCGCCGCTTCGTCTATGGCAGCTCCTTCTGGGTCTACGGCGACGAGCTGTCGGGCACGGTCGATGAGGCCCGCCCGTACGGACGGGCCCGCGACCTGGCTCACCTCGGCAAGGTCTACGCCGAGAAGCTGATCGAGATGCTGGCCTGGCAGGGCGACGTGACCGGCGCGAATGTCCGGCTTGGGATCGTTTACGGCCGCGGCCCGCTGATGAAACGCGACCCCCGCTTTCTGACCGTGCCGAACCTCTTCTGCCTGCGGGTTGCCACTGGCGAGGCGCTGGTGGTCCACGCGAGCGCCACTCGCCCCATGGGCTTCATCCACCTGGACGACGCGGTCGACGCGCTGATCCTGGCGGCCGGGGCGCCGATCGAGCGCGGGACGCGCGCCTACAACGCGGTCTCGGAAGCGCTGACCGTCAGCGAGGTCGCGGCGCACGCGCGGGCTGCCGCCGAGCGGCGCGGCCTCCAGGCGCAGGTCGAGGTGGACGTCCCGGTCCCCGCCGCGCGCTGGCGGGTGGAGTCGGCGCTCGAGCCGCTCGGCTTCCGAGCCCGCCAGACGATGAGCGAGGGCCTGGACGCCGTGCTAGCGCACTACCTTGGATGCTAATGCTCGTGTGCAATCAGGTAGCCGCTGACTTGCCACGCACGTTAGGGCGCTCCGAGGTAGCCGCGGGCCCGCCCAGCAACCCCAGCAGCCTCCAAGCTCGTTAGTGCTAATCGGTCGCCACTTCTATACCCCCGGAACGGTCAACTGGGTATAGTCCAGGCATGCGGAAGACCACCCTCGAGTTTGACGAAGCCGTTTTCGAGCAAGTACGCCATGTGCTCGGAACTCGCGGCCTGAAAGCGACGGTGCGGCGCGCCTTCGAGGAGGTACTCGCCTCGGATGCTCGACGGCGGGCTCTTCGGCAGTTGCAGGAGATGGATGGCCTAGACCTCGACTGTCCCGACGTCGTGGACGATGCGTGGCGGTAAGGCCCCGGTACCTTGTGGACAGGAGCGCGCTCGCCCGGTTCCGCGCCGCGTCAGTCAGCGCCGTGCTCGCGCCGCTGATCCTGGCCGGCGAGGTCGCCACGTGCGGCATCATCGAGCTTGAGGTTCTCTATAGTGCCCGGAGCTATCGGGACTTCATTATGACGCGCACCACACGATCCGACGCCTTCCCGCTTATCCCGATCGTCCAGGCCGACTTCGATCGTGCCATTCAGGTGATGGAGGAGCTTGCCCGGCGCGGTTTACACCGAGCGGTGAGCCTGCCGGACCTGCTCATCGGCGCGCTTGCCGAACGGGAGCACGTGATCGTCGTCCATTATGATGCCGACTACGATCATATCGCCGCCGTGACTGACCAGCCGATGCGCTGGGTTGTGCCGCGCGGGTCAATCCCGTAAAGCGGCAAGCGCGTCGGCACCTCGTAGGCGAACGGGCAGTCGGCATCAACGAGTATGCTGACCGCCGCAAGCCATCCTAAGTGCAGGAGTCCCGAGGAGCGATGGACGGGAAACTGACGTGCGTGACGAGTTGGCGTGACTGGTGACGGGGGCATCAGGGGCGAGCCGAGCTCTGCCGTAGAGCCCATCGACGGCGAGTCGGCCGAGCAGGGCGAGCCGCCGCGCTGCGGGCGCTGGAAGCTCAAGCCGTTCGAGCTGCCACGGCCGGTCCTGCTGCGGGCGGAGGGGCCGCTGCCCCTCGGGGAATTCCTGGAGCGCCCTGACCCGGCCGTCCTCGACGCGTTCAGCCGGCTTGACGCGGAGGAGCAGCAGGCCCTGACGCTGGCGCGCTTGCGCGGCGCGCCGCCGGACCGCGAGATGTCCCTGTTTGGCGAGCCCGGCTACACCATGCGCGAAGTCGTCCGTCACGTCGAGGAGGGCACCCCACTCGGCGTGCGCATCATCGAGGCCGAGCGCAAGCTAGTTGGTCTACTGCTGACGGAGGCGCTGGCGAGCGCGCAGTAAGGGCGTGCGGCTACGCCCAATCTGTGAGAAGCTAACCCAGTGGCTGCCGTGAGCGCCTGGAACGCTCCGAGCGCGGAGGGTAGACTCATGGCATACACGAGGGGCGCCGACTGCGCGCCCGGAAGCTCGAGCAGCCAGCCGGCGAGGGCTCACGGGTCAAGTCGAACTGCGCCGCTTCCGGGTGCGGACTGGCGGCCCCCGCCGCCCACGAGTGGTCGATCGAGTTCGGCGCTGCGCGGGATCTGGCGCGACCGCACCGCGGAGAACGGGGGAGACGATGAACGCGCAGCCGACGCCCGAGCGGATCATGGCGCTCGGGAACGCGTACTGGGGCTCGCGGGCGCTGCTAAGCGCGGCCGAGCTGGGGCTCTTCACCGAGCTGTCGAAGGAACCGCTGGACGCTGAGGCCTTGCGGGCGCGGCTGGTGCTGCACCCCCGCGGGGCGCGCGACTTCTTCGACAGCCTGGTCGCCCTGGGGCTGCTGGAGCGCGAGGATGGGCTGTACCGCAACACCCCCGAGGCCGACCTGTTCCTCGACCGCGCCAAGCCAACCTACCTCGGCGGCATCCTGGAGATGGCGAGCACCCGGCTGTTCCATTACTGGGCCGGCCTGACCGACGCGCTGCGGACCGGCCGACCCCAGAACGACGACGCGAGCGGCGACGAGGACCTCTTCGCGCAGACCTACCGCGACCCGGCCCGGCTACGCGAGTTCCTGCGCGGGATGACCGGCCGGAGCCTGCCCTCGGCTCGCCTGATCGCCGAGAAGTTCCCGTGGCGGCGCTACCACACGCTCGTCGACGTCGGGTGCGCCCTCGGGGCGGTGCCAGTCCAGGTCGCCCTGGCCCAGCCACACATCACTGGCGGCGGCTTCGACCTGCCCGCGGTCGGGCCGCTGTTCGATGAGTACGTCGCGTCTTTCGGCCTGCGCGACCGCCTCCGCTTCTACCCGGGCGACTTCTTCCGCGACCCGCTGCCGCTGGCCGACGTGCTGGTGATGGGTCGGATCCTGCACGACTGGGACCTGGACCAGAAGAAGCTGCTGCTCGGCAAGGCGCACGTGGCGCTGCCCGAAGGCGGCGCGCTGATCGTGTACGAGACGATCATCGACGACGAGCGGCGCACCAACACGCTCGGGCTGCTGATGAGCCTGAACATGCTCGTCTACACGCCGGATGGCTTCGACTACACCGGGGCCGACTGCCAGGGCTGGATGCGGGAGGTGGGCTTCAAAGAATCGTACGTCGAGCCGCTGGCCTGGGCCGACTCGATGGTCGTCGGGATCAAGTAATCACCCCACCAGGGTAGCTGTCGCGGGGAGGGCTGGTGAGCCAGGGACGTGACGTCTTCGACAACCGCCCGGTCCTGAGGGCGGTCTGGGGACGGCGCCGTAGCCGTTGCCAGTAGTCCCCGATCGAGGCGACCAGTAGCCGAACTCCACCAGAATCCATCTGCAGCGGTGCCGAAACGCTTGCCGCCTTGCCTCCTCACGCAGCGCTCAGGTCCGCCATAGCCGACTACGTCGTGGTGAACCCGTGGTGGACTGCGAACAGGGCCGCCTGGGTGCGATCACGGAGATTCGTCTTGGCGAGGAACGTCGAGATGTAGTTCTTGACGGTGCCCTCGGTGAGAGCCAGGCGCTCGGCGATCTCGCGGTTGGTCGCGGCGGTCCCGAGCAGGCCGAGGATCTCGACCTCGCGCTGGCTCAGCGGGTCGGCGGCGAGCGTCGCGTCGACTGGCAGCGGCTGCGCGGCCGTGGCGCGCACGCGTTCCAGGACGACGCGCGCGGCGCTCGGCTGAAGCGGCGACTCGCCGCGAGCGGCGGAGCACGGGATCGCCTCGGCCAGTGCATCCGAACCGACGTCCTTGAGCAGATAGCGGTCGCCCCGGCTTCGATCGAGCGGAACACCAGCTCGTCGTCGCCGAAGGTGGTCAGCACCAGGACGCGGGTCTCCCGTGGGGCGGCGCAGCACGATGCGCCGCGTCGCTTCAACGCCGTCGCGGCGCGGCATCCGCAGGTCCATCAGGATGACCCGCGGTCGAAGCTGCTCGGCCAGCGCCTCAGGCTTCGAGCCCGTCGCCCGCTCTCGCCGACGACGCGCAGGTCGGTGGAGCTCCAGCAGCGTCCGCAGCCCGTCGCGCAGCAGACGCTGGTCGTCGACGAGCAGGACGGTGATCGGCCCGCCGGAGCCAGACCTCCGTCAACCCCCGAGTGTCGTCGGTCCTGGCCGTCGGGTTCTTGATCACCAGCCGGTCCCTCAGCGGGTCCCGCTGCTCGGGACGAGCAGCGCCAGGCGGCTGCCGCCCGGCGGGGACGCGCGCGACCGAAGTGGAGCTGGCCGCCGAGCAGCTCGACCGACGTCCCGCAACCCGAGAAGGCCGAGGTGGTCAGCCCGGGCTGCTCGGCCGCGTCCCTGGCTTGATGGCGGCGCCGTTCGGCGCGGCCGACGCCGTCGTCCGCGCACTGCAGCAGCTCCGCAGGTGCGCAGCCGTCCCGCGCGGCGAGGGTCAGCCGGACCGTCGTCGCCTGGGCGTGGCGCTGGACGTTGGTCAGCCCCCTTCCTGGGCGGCGCGGTACAGCGCCAGGCCGATCTCGGGCGCGGGGTGAACCTCCTCGGGCAGCTCGAGCTCCACGCGCAGGCCGGCCGTCTCGCCAAACTCAGCTCGAGGCCAGCTTCGTCAGCGCCCCGGGTGAGCGACAGCTCGTCCAGGCTCGACGCGCGCAGCGCGGCAACCGAGCGGCGGACCTCGTGCAGGCAGTCGAGCGCCAGCCGCCGCGCCCGGCCGACCGCCACGGCCGCCCGATCTCGCTCCGCCGAGCCGAGCTTCTCGGCGGCTTCGAGCTGGACCGCTATCACGGTCAAGTAATGGGCCAGCGAGTCGTGGATCTCGCGCGCGAGCCGATTGCGCTCCTCGGCGACGGCCGCCTCGCGAGCCCGCTGGTGGAGCGCCTGGAGCTGGGTGTGCGCGGCGCGCAGCTCGTCGTAGAGATCCTGAATTCGGTGGCGCTCGGCTGCCTGGCGGACCGTCGCGTGGGTGAGCGCGGCAGCGACGACGTACGGCCCGAGGAACAGGGAAAGATAGTTCGGGTATTCGCCGAGTCGATCCCCGGCCAGACGTCCACGGCCACGTTGAGTGCGTAGACGGCCCAGACCGCCAGACCCAACGCCAGACCGCCGCGCGGGAACATCAGCAGCGCCCGGCTGGTCGGTAGCAAGTAGATCAGGCCGGCGGAAGAGTGTGCCATGGACGCGCACGATCAGGAAGCAGAGCGCCAGCTCCAGACCGAGCCAGAGCAGTCGTCGCCAGGTCGGGGCCTCCCCGCGCGGCGCGGTCTGGTCCACCACCACCAGGGCCAAGAGCAGCACGCTGAACGTCGCCACGAATGCCGGCGTCAGCCCCGCGCGGCGGCGAGACGACGCAGAGGATCCAGACGGCGGCCGGGCAGCGCCAGCCCGGCCAGCCGCAAGAGGCGCCGGGCCGTCCGTGACTCCTCCTCCAGCAGGACTCCGCCGTCAGGATACAGGGGCGAGGGATCAGGATGGCAGGGGCGAGGGATCAGGTCGGCAGCGGCGCTTGACGCGCAGGGAGTGGCGGCTCGGCCTCCGTCGCGGGCAGACCCATCACCGTGCGGGCGATCGACGCCGGGACGAAGCGGCGCAATGTGGCATCCAGCCCATAGGCCTGGCCGGCCAGTGCGATCAGGCAGAACAGCTCGACCGCGAAGAAGGCCTTGTCTACGTATGCCCCGTGCGCGACGAAGCCCCTCATCAGCATGTAGTTGGTGTTCAGCCACATCGCCCCGAGCGCCCCGACCGGGGTCAAGAAGCCGACTGCCAGCATGACTCCAAAGGCTAATTCGCCGCACATCACCAGCGCGGCCCAGGTATCCGGGGCCGGCAGCACAACGGTCCTCAAGAATTCCTGGTAGGCCGGGTCGAGGAAGTACAGCGGCTGGCGGTTCGTTGCCCCGGTCGCCGACTGGAGGAAGCCTCCACCGCTCGGCAGCCAGCCGGTCCAGAAATGGTCCTGGGCGTTGTCGACCAGCGCCCAGCCGATCGCCACGCGCGGCAGGAGCAGCGGCCAGGCTGCGCGGTCCGCCGTGTCCTCCGCGGTCCCTCTGGCGATGAGGATGACGCCGACGAAGAACAGGAACGTCCAGAGGAGCCAGGCTTGTGGGTGGACGAAAAAAGCGATCCAGAGCGACAGGCCGGTGATGATCGCGCCGGCGCCGGCCAGCGGCCGCCCGGCTCGGACGAGGAACGCCCCGACCCCGATCGCTCCGACAACGACAGCCCAGAGGATCACCGTGAGGAGCGCCAATCCGCCAACCCCCAGGCCCACGGACAGCGCGATGGCCACGCCGAGGAGCACGACCGTGACCAGCGCGGCACGAAGGACCGAGCTGGGACTCGTCACGACACCGAACATCCGAACACCTCCCTAGGTCGGCTGGATGCCCGTACCGGCACGCCGGGCGAAAGCCGGGCTCCCGCCGAGCATAGGCTGGATTGGCAGTCTCGGCTAGTGCCGAACGTCAGGGCCCAACGCCCACCGGGGTGACTCCGGTCACCTCCCGCCGCCGAGACCTGGTCGACGCTGGCCTCCCATGCGAGGCCGTTCCGCGTCACCTCGATCGATGGCGGAGGTACGAGCCCGTCACCAGAGCCTCCAGCCCGTAGAGCCGGCTCGCCTGTGGATCAGGAGGGCGCGGGGCGCAGGCGGACGCGACTGTACGACTGGACCAGCAGGACCAGGTAGGCCAGGCCGAGCGCGTAGGAGGCCAGTACGTCGCTCGGCCAGTGGTGGCCGAGCCAGATCCGCGATGGGCCGACCAGCAGGATCAACGCCAGGCACGACCAGATCAGCACGGTGCGCGGCCGCCCTCGCTTCAGCAAGGCGTAGCTCGCGTAGCCGATGAAGCCGAAGAACGTGACGTAGAACAGCGTATGGCCGCTCGGGAAGCTGTGGCCGGCGATCACCTCGCTCACGCGGACGACATCGGCGTCAGGACGCGGACGACCGACCAGGGCCTTGAGCGTCTGCGTCAGGACGGTGGAACCGCCAGCGAGCAAGGCGAAGAGGCTCTCCAGGCGGTACCCCGCGAGCCAGAGCAGCCCGCCAACCCCGCCAACGAGGAACAGGCTGAGCGGCGGGAAGCCGGGTGCACTGACTGCCGTCATCAGCGATGCAATGATCGGGTGCTCGACCTGCTGGACCGCCAGCGTGCCGGCAAGGTCGGGGCCGGCGGCCAGGCCGGTCTGGACCATCAGCGTCAGCGCGCCGAACAGCATCAAGCAAAGCCCTGCGAGACCGGTGAACACCCGGGTCCGGAGCGCGGCCAGCCAGCGCGGCACGAGCGACTCGCGCACGACGTCTCGCAGCGGCTCCACAGTCCCGTCGGTCGCATCAGGCAGGACTGTCTCACGGGGGCGCGAGCGAATGCGCAGCGGGCGCCCGAGGCACCGTCCCACTCGGTTCAGCAGACGTCCCAGCATGCCGCAATCCTAGCCCATCGAGATCGCCACCTGCACCGCGAGGTCCGCGCTCCTGTGCGACTCCGGTCACCCTCCTTCGGAGCCAAGGACGCTCCGCGCGTCCACCGCGCCAAGGCTAGTCCTCGAAGGCCCTGAACGCGGCTACCGCGTTCTGGCCGCCGAAGCCGAAGCCGTTCGCCACGGCGGTCCGGACGCGCTGCTCGCGGGCGACGTTTGGAACGTAGTCCAGGTCGCACTCGGGGTCGGGCGTGTCCAGGTTGATCGTCGGCGGGATGACGCCATCGCGGATGGTGAGCACGCAGACCAGGCCGGACAGCGCGCCGGCGGCGCCGAGCAGATGACCGACCATCGACTTGGGAGAAGAGATCGGGACGCGGCCGGCACGATCGCCAAGCGCTCGCTTGATGGCGCGAGTCTCCGACGCGTCGTTGAGCGGCGTGCCGGTCCCGTGAGCGCAGACGTACTCAACCTCGTCGGCGCTCAGGCCGGCCGTCCCGAGCGCCCTGGTCATGCAGCGTGCTGCGCTCTCGCCACTCGGCTCGGGCGCGGTGATGTGAAAGGCGTCCGACGTATGAGCTACGCCGGCCAGCTCGGCGTAGATCCGCGTGTCGCGCCGACGCGCGTGGTCAAGCCGTTCGAGCATCATGACCACGGCCCCCTCGCCGAAGACGAAGCCATCGCGCTCCTTGTCGAACGGGCGTGAGGCACGAGCGGGCTCGTCGTTGCGCCTCGAGAGTGCGCCAAGGCGGTTGAGCGAGATGAACGACAGCGGCAGGATCGCCGACTCGGTGCCGCCGCAGAGCAACGCCATGGCGTCCCCCCGACGGAGGGTGTGGAAGGCGTCCGAAAAAGCGTAGATGCCGGCCGCGCAGGCGGCAACGTTGGTCTGGACCGGGCCCTTCAGTCCGAAGGTGATCGAGACCTGGCACGAGGCCATATTGGCGATCATGGTCGGGACCAGCAGCGGGCTGACGCGGTCGGCGCCGCGGGTCAGCAGTACTTCGGTCTCAGCCGCCGTGTCGCCATAGCCGCCCCCGCCCGTCGCGATCGCCGCGCCGACGTCCCAGGCATTGTCAGCCGTGATCTCGAGGCCGGAGTCTTCGAGCGCCTGGCTGGCCGCGGCGACCGAGAACTGGGCGAAGCGGCTCATCCGCCGCGCTGCCTTGGGCTCGATGAAGTCGCGCGGCTCGAACGCCTTCACCTCAGCCGCGATCCGAACCTCCAGCTCGGATGGGTCGAAGAGCGTGATCGGCCCGACGCCCGAGACGCCGGAGGTCAGGTTGCGCCAGGTCTCTTCGACCCCGATTCCCACCGGGGTCACCGCTCCCAGACCAGTCACCACCACGCGGTTGTCGTCAGTCATGGAGCGTGCTCCTTCGCCGGTGTGGTCCCACCCGCACCGCTAAACCAACGCCACGCCGGGATCTCCATGGTCGTAGCAATGGCGTCCGCGGGTTCCACCTTGTCACTGGTGTGGGATGGTAGATCGATTGTGTGGGGCGCGGCGACGCGCTCAGCGTGGAAACCAGGTGCTCGCCACCAGCCCGGCGGCCAACAGTAGGCCAAACCACAGGTGCAGTGCCGCGGTTTGCCGGACCGTCGGGTTGAGCGTGGCCGGGTCCTCGGCGGTTGCCACCACTCGCCGCACCTTCGCCGCCAGGGGGAGGGTGGTCAGCGGCGCTAGCGCCAGCCACGGGAGCAAGCCTGAGAGCACGCTCGCGACGAGCGTCAGGTACGCGCCCCCGACCAGCAGGTCGTACTCCCGGCGGGCACCGCCCCGGCCGAGCATCGTCGCCAGCGTTCGCTTGCCCACGCGGCGGTCGTCGTCCAGGTCACGGACGTTGTTGGCGTGAAGGATCGCGGCCACTAGGCAGCCGACCGGCAGGGAGGCGACCAGCGCGGTGCTTGCCGCGCCGATCGGCAAGGCGGGCGTGTGGACGAGGTGGCTGCCGAGGACCATCAAGGTGCCCATCAACAGAAAGACCGCGATCTCGCCCAGCCCACGGTAGGCGAGCTTGAGCGGCGGCGCCGTGTAGCCCCAGGCCCCGACGACGCCGACGAGCCCGAGCGCCAGAATCGGCCAGCCAATCCGCGCGACGATAAGCAGGCCAGCCGCCGAGCCAATTCCAAAACAGGCCAGGCTGCCGACGAGCACGGCCCGCGGCGAGAGCCAGCCGGCCATGATCGCCCGGCTCGCGCCATGCGAGCCGGCATGATCGGCGCCTGAACGGAAGTCGTAATACTCGTTGGCCAGGTTGGTCCCCATCTGAAGCACCAGGCAGCCGAGCAGCGTCAGCCAGAACATCCCCCAGGAGAAGTGGCCGCTCAGCGCGGCCGTCGCACCGCCAACCGCGACTGGGACAACGCTTGCCGGCAACGTGATGGGGCGGATGGCCCGCAGCCAGACGCGGGCAAGCGGCGGGCGCGAGATCGAAGGAAGGTCGGTCATCTCAGAGCTCTAGCCCAGCATGGACGCCGACGGCTCGAAGGTCTAGCCTCGTGAGGGCGCCCGAGGTGCGCCTGTCGCTCCCACTATGAAGGGACCACATCGCCCTGCGTTACCGCCGCGCGGCGATCTGGCGGCGCCCAGCCTCGGCGAAGCTCGGGTCGACCAGCGTCGCCATGTCCAGCGGCTCGCTGAAGTTGAGCGCGCCCTGGCTCATGAAGAAGTCGTGTAGCCGTTGGAAGTCGCCGATGGCGACCTGCCCGTCCGGGTCGTGGAATGGCCGCCGGCTGGCCGCGATCAGCTCGGCCGGCACGCGGGTGTGGTGCTCCAGGATCTGGAGGTTCTCCGGCGCGCGATAGCGATCCCCTTCCAGATCGCGGGCGGCCCGCAGAAATGCCCCGACGAACGCCTCGCCGGCAGGGCGCTGCTCGCGGGCGAACGGCTCGGTAAAGTACACCGCCGTCACCTGGAAGCCGTCGACGAAGTCTTCCGACAGGCGGACGATCGAGCCCTGTCGTTCGCCCTGGGTCGCGGCCGGCTCGCCGACCATTGCCGCGTCGAGCGCCCCGTTCTCCATCGCCAGCACCGCGTCGGGGAATCCCAGCGTTTGCACCTCTACGTCGCGCGGACTCAGTCCGCCGGTCTGGAGCGCCGCGTACAGCCAGTACTCGGTGGCCGAGCCGCGTGAGTTGACCGCGACCCGCTTGCCGCGCAGATCGGCGACCGATCGAACCTGGCCGCTGTCCCACAGGGCCTTGCTGACGACCAGCGGCGTCGTCACCGGCGGCCGCTCGGTGTGCAGCGGAGCCACGATCCGCACGCCGACTCCGCGGTGGATGGCGTTCATGTGTGCCGCGCCAATCCCGCCAGTCCCCACCTGGAGGTCCCCCGAGGCCAATCCGGCCAGCATCTCGTTCGCCTGCCAGAGTGGCTCCAACTGGACGTCCAGCCCGACCTCCCGGAAGTAGCCCTTGTCCAGGGCGATGAACAGCGGCCCCGAGATGAGCGCCGGGATGTGGCCGACCCGAACCCGCGTCGGCTCGGCCGCCGGCGTAGGCGGGGTGGTGCC
>JAUJPG010000112.1 GCA_030447245.1 Chloroflexota bacterium
GAACTACTTCTACCCCGACCTCCCCAAGGGCTACCAGATCAGCCAGTACGACCTCCCGCTGGCGTCGGGCGGGTCACTGGCCTTCGACACCTCCCAAGGGCCGACGTCGGTGTCGATCAGGCGGGCCCATCTCGAGGAGGACACGGCCAGGCTCATCCACCAGGTCGATCCGGACGGCCGACGCGTCAGCCTCGTCGACTTCAACCGCTCCGGCCTGCCGCTCATGGAGATCGTCACCGAGCCGGACATCCGCTCGGCCGAGGCGGCGCGACGCTACGCGGAGGAGCTGCGCCTGCTGCTCCTCACCATCGGCGCCTCGGACGCTGCGCTCGAGAACGGCCAGATGCGCGTCGAGGCGAACGTCTCGCTGCGGCCGGTCGGCCAGAGCGCCTTCGGCACGCGCGTCGAGGTCAAGAACATGAACTCGTTCCGCTCCGTGGAGCGCGCCATCGGGTTCGAGATCGCGCGCCAGGCACGGGCACTGGACGCCGGCGAGACGCTCGTGCAGGAGACCCGCGGCTGGGACGACGGACGCGCGATGACCTACCGGATGCGGATCAAGGAGGACTCCGACGACTATCGCTACTTCCCGGAGCCCGACCTGCCGCCGCTGCGCACGGATCCGGCGTGGCTGGAGACGATACGGATGGGCCTTCCGGAGCTGCCCGCGACCCGCCGGGCACGCTACCAGGCGTCGCTGGTACTCACGCCGTACGACGCGGCCGTGATCGTGGGCGACCAGGGGGCCACGCGGCTCTTCGAAAACACGCTGGCCGCAGATCCGTCACTGCCGGCCAAGAAGGTGGCGAACTGGGTCACCGGGGAGTACCTGCGCCTGGTCAAGCCAGGCGGGTCCCGTGGGGATGGAGAGGGCGGTGGAGCGGACGGCGCGGCGGGTGCCGGGACGGGCGGCGCCGCAGGCAGGTGTCCTGTTCGCGGGGCCGGTCATCGGCACCCTGCTGGCCGACTTTGGAGCGGACGTCATCAAGGTGGAACATCCGCGCGGTGATGCGCTGCGGACGCTCGGCTGGAAGAAGGAGGACGTCTCGCTCTGGTGGGCGTTTGTGAGCCGCAACAAGCGCCTCGTCTCGATCGATTTCAGCAAGCCCGAAGGCGCGCAGGTGCTGCGCGAGCTCGCCACCGGTGCCGACGTCCTGATCGAGAGCTACCGACCCGGGACAATGGAGCGCTGGGGAATCGGCCCAGACGTCCTCCACGCGCTCAACCCCAAGCTGGTCATCGTTCGGACGTCCGGTTTCGGGCAGACCGGGCCGTACTCGCCCCGTCCGGGATTCGGCACCGTAGCGGAGTCGATGAGCGGCTTCGCCCACATCAACGGCCAGCCGGACGGCCCACCCACGCTTCCTCCGTTCGCGCTCGGTGACGGGGTCGCCTCGCTCTTCGGCACATTCGCCGCGATGTTTGCGCTCTATCACCGCGATCAGCACCAGGCGCCCGGTCAAGTGATCGATCTCGCCATCTACGAGCCGCTTTTCTGGCTGCTGGGTCCTCAAGCGCTGGTGTACGACCAGCTCGGCTATGTCCAGAGTCGGACCGGCAGCAGCACGGAATGGACCGCGCCGCGCAATGCCTACCAGTCCTCCGACGGCAAGTGGCTGGGTCTGTCCGCCAGCTCGCAGTCGATTGCCGAGCGAGTCATGCGGCTCGTCGGCCATCCGGAGGTGATCCGGGAACCGTGGTTTGCCGATCACAGCGGCCGGGTCGAGCACCAGAAGGAGCTGGATCGACTGATCGGCGGCTGGATATCGAAGCACACCGGCGCGGAAGTTCAGGCCGCATTCGAGGCGGAGGAAGCGGTCATCGGCCCGATCTATTCGATCGCCGACATCTTCGAGGACCCGCAATACCTCGCGCGCGAGACAATTACGACCGTGGAGGATCCGATCCTTGGCCCGGCGCGCGTGCAGAACGCCATCCCGCGCCTGGTCGATACGCCGGGCCGCGTTCGTCATCTGGGCGGCCACCTCGGCCAGGATAACCGTGCGATCCTGCGGGATGAACTGGGCTACACCGACGCGGAGCTCGACGCTTGGGTGGCGGGTGGCGTGATCGGCGAGGCACCCGCCCGGGCTCCGGCCTGACGGCGTGGCGACCCTGAGGGACGTTGCGAAGCTCGCGGAGGTGGATCCTTCGACGGTGTCGCGCGTTCTGCGCGGCGATCCGATGCAGGCCGTCCGACCGGAGACCCGCGACCGAATCCTGGCCGCCTCTCAGCGCCTGCAATACCGGCCCAACGCGCTTGCGCGCGCGCTGCGGACCCGCCGCACGGACACCCTCGGCCTGATCATCCCGAGCCTCGAGAACCTCGGCTTCAGCGAGGTCACGCACGGGATCCAAGCGGCTGCCGCCGCGGCGGGTCGACTTGTCGTCGTCGTGG
>JAUJPG010000113.1 GCA_030447245.1 Chloroflexota bacterium
GGCCGCCCGGCCGGCGGCCCTGACCTCGCGACTTTCGCTCGGCCAGCGGCATCGCCCGATGCGCCACAATACAATGAGCGTAGCTGGACCGTAGCAACTCGCCGCGATGAGGGCGAAGTGAGCGCGGCCAACACTTCTGTCATCCTGAGCGCAGCGAAGAGCCCGCCCTGAACGAAGTGAAGGGATCTCTGCACGGAGCACAAGACCGCTGCCGGGCAGATCAGTCCGTAGATCCTTCGCTGCGCTCAGGATGACAATACTGGGACTTCTCCGTGGCGGTGCGCGCGGTGCTGTCCGCCCTCGGCCCGACTGACATCCTGAGTGTGACGACGTGACAGATGCCCCCAGGCCCGTGCGCCTCCGCATCGCCCCCTCCCCGACCGGCGACCCGCACGTCGGGACCGCCTACATTGCCCTGTTCGACCTCGGCGTCGCGCGCCGCAACGGCGGCCGGTTCATCCTGCGCATCGAGGACACCGACCAGGGGCGTTATGTCGAGAACTCGGAGCGCAACATCTTCGACTCGCTGCGCTGGATCGGGCTGGAGTGGGACGAGGGGCCGGACGTGGGCGGGCCGTATGGACCGTACCGCCAGTCGGAGCGGCTGCCGCGCTACCGGGAGTTCGCCGAGACGTTGGTCGAGCAGGGCAAGGCGTATCGCTGCTGGTGCTCGCCGGAGCGGCTGAAGCGGGTGCGCGAGGAGATGCAGGCGCGCAAGGAGCCGCCGAAGTACGACCGCTTCTGCTACGGCAAGTCGGAGGCGGAGCGCCGCGCGCTGGGCGAGTGCACCGAGCGACCGGTGGTGCGCATGCTGATCCCGGACGAGGGGGTCACCGCGTTCGAGGATCTCATCCGCGGCCGGATCGAGTTCGAGAACAAGCTGATCGACGACCAGGTGCTGCTCAAAGGGGACGGCTTCCCGACCTACCACCTGGCGGTGGTGGTGGACGACCACGAGATGCGGATCTCGCACGTCACGCGCGGCGAGGAGTGGATCTCGAGCACGCCGAAGCACGTGCTGCTCTACGAGTGGATCGGCTGGGAGCTGCCGAAGTTCGCGCACTTCCCCCTGCTGCGCAACGAGAACCGCAGCAAGGTCTCGAAGCGCAAGAACCCCTGGGCGACGCTGCCCTGGTTCCGCGACAACGGCTACCTGCCGGAGGCACTGCTGAACTTCCTGGCCCTGCTCGGCTGGTCGATGCCGGACGGCCGCGAGGTGTTCAGCTTCGAGGAGTTCGTGCGGGAGGTCGACCTGGAGCGGATCAGCACGTCCGGGCCGATCTTCGACTTGAACAAGCTGGACTGGCTGAACGGGCACTACATCCGCCAGATGCCGCTCGACGAGCTGGCCGAGCGGATCCGGCCGTTCCTGGAGCGGGCCGGTCTGGCCGCCGAGGACCCGCCGCTGGCGTCCGCGCTGCCGCTGGTGCACGAGCGCCTGAAGCGGCTGGCCGAGGGGCCGGAGCTGCTCGGGTTCCTCTACCAGCCGGTCGGGGAGTACGACCCGAAGCTGCTGGTCCCGAAGGGCCTGGACGCCGGGACGACGCGCGCGTTGCTGGACGCATCGATCGCCCGCGCGAACGAGGCGCCGAGCTTCGGTCACGCCGAGCTGGAGGCCGCCTTCCGCGAGCTGGCGACCGAGCGCGGGGTCAAGACGGGCCAGTTGTTCATGACGCTGCGCGTCGCCTGCACCTACGGCACCGTCTCGCCGCCCTTGTTCGAGACGATGGAGGTGCTCGGCCGCGAGGGGGTCGTCACCCGCCTCGAGGTTGCGCTGGCGCGTGTGCCGAGCGAGTAGAGCCGGGCCAGTACACCGGGCGCAGCTCGGGCGCATCGAGCCGTCCCATGGTAGGCGCCGGCGACGTTCTCCTGGTGACGCCGGCAGCCCGGCCGCGGCCGCCGTTGTCGCCTCCGGCACCCGTCGCGTATACTTCTTGGGTCAGTGCCGAATGGGGTAACGGTAGCCCGGGTGACTCTGAATCACTTAGTCTAGGTTCGAATCCTAGTTCGGCAGCCAGCGGCGACCAGAGTGAGAAGCCCCCCTCGGGAGTCATCCCGAGGGGGCTTTCTCATATTCCTTGACGGGTTCGCGGCCTGGCGCTCTCAACCAAGCTCACCGGAGGATCGCTCGGAGGTACTGGGCGGAGCGAGGGCCCATCCCATACAGGGTCCCCACCACGTTCCCTTGGAACCTCAATGGAGCACTCCACGGTACCGGTTCCGAGAGTGAGATAAGCGAGCAGAGGCCTCGACTGCTTAGTTGGACGAACCTGGTCAGTGGCGGCGGGAGCCAGCGACTGGTGAACCGCGTGTGGCGCGTCCTGCCCGAGGGGCGGCGGTGAGGACCAGCGCGGGGGGTGGCGGACCC
>JAUJPG010000114.1 GCA_030447245.1 Chloroflexota bacterium
GCCGGGCCGGCCGGCACGGCACTGGGCCTGAACATCGAATGGAAGCTCGGCCGGCACATCCGGCGCACGTGAGGCAACCACCCCACGACGAAAGGACGTCAGCCGTGCCGGTCGAGAAGATCGCGCTGGTCACAGGCGCCAACAAGGGCATCGGGTTCGAGATCGCTCGACAGCTGGGCGAACAGGGAACTGTCGTCCTTGTCGGCGCCAGGGATGAGGTGCGCGGCAGGCACGCGGCCGAGTCGCTGGCGGGCCGCGGCATTGCGGCGGCGTTAGTGCGGATCGACGTGACGGACGCGGCCTCCGTAGCCGAGGCCGCGATCCAGGTCGAGCAGCGCTACGGCCGCCTGGACATCCTGGTGAACAACGCCGGCATCCTCGGCGGCTTCACCGGAGCGCCCAGCGAGGCGGCCGCCGACGACCTGCGGCAGGTGTATGAGACCAATGTCTTCGGCGTGGTGTCGGTGACCAACGCGATGCTGCCGCTGCTGCGCCGCTCCGAAGCCGGGCGCATCGTCAACATGTCCAGCCACGTGGGGTCGCTGACCCTGAACTCTGATCCCGAGTCTCCGGTCGCAGGACTCAATGTGATCGCCTACCAGTCCTCGAAAACGGCGCTCAACGCGATCACGGTCGCGTACGCGAAAGAGCTGCGGGCGACACCGATCAAGGTCAACGCGGCCCATCCCGGAGTGGTGGCCACTGACATCAACGGTCATCAGGGGCAACGGACTCCGGCAGAAGGCGCCGTGATCGCGGTTCGGCTGGCGCTGCTGGACGACGCGGGGCCGTCGGGCGCCAGCCTGTCGGAGGACGGGGTCGTTCCTTGGTAGCGGGATCAGCGCGCGGCCAAGGCGATCAGTGATGACTTCCAGGCAGGCACGCGCCGCCGAACGGCCCGGCGTCACCAGGTGAACGCTCCTCGCAAGGTTCGGCGCTGACCAGCACCACCTATGGCACAAGGCCCACCCGGGCAGCAGATATGGAGGCATGAAGTGGCGGTAGACGAGACGGTCCTGGTGCTGGGCGGCACCGGCCGGCAGGGCGGCGCGGTGGCCCGCGAGCTATTACGCCGGGGGCGGGCGGTGCGCGCCCTGGTGCGTGATCCGCAGACGCCTTCGGCGCGAACGCTTGCCGACGCGGGCGCGGTGCTCGTGCGCGGTGACTTCAATGACGAGGCCTCGTTGCACTCGGCGATGAAGGACGTCCACGGCGTGGTCAGCGTCCAGACGTTCAGAACCCCCGGAGGGTCAGAAACCGAGGAGCGCCAGGGCAAAGCAGTCGCCGACGCGGCAGCCCAGACCGGCGTCACGCACCTTGTCTACAGCTCGGTCGGCGGCGCGGAGCGTTCCAGCGGCGTTCCGCACTTCACCAGCAAATGGAATGTGGAACAACACATTCAACGGCTCGGCCTGCCGGCGACGGTGTTGCGGCCGGCCATGTTCTTCGACGTCTTCCACGACATCAGTCCCCGTCTGGTCAACGGCCAGCTCGTCCTGGCCATGTGGCTGCGGCCCGAGGCGCCGGTGCAGATCATCGCCACCAGCGACATAGCCGCGTTCGCCGCGGACGCCTTCGATCACCCAGCCGACTGGCTCGGTCGGCAGGTCGAGATCGCCGGCGACGAGCGGACCGGGCCGCAAGTGGCCGAGGCGTTCGAGCGGGTGTCCGGCATCCCGACCCGATACGAGCAGTTGCCGATCGAGCCGCTACGCGCGGCTCGGGAGGACCTGGCGGCCATGTTCGACTGGCTCGAACGCGACGGTTACCACGCCGACCTGCCCGAACTCCGTCGCATCAGGCCTGACCTCATCACCCTTGAGACCTGGCTGCGCTCCCACTGGACTGCGCCGATGACTCAGCCGCGAGACTGACGGCGGCCAGCCCCAGCCGGTGGGGTGAGCCAGTCCCACGCTCAGCCGGTCAGACCCCTTGTGAGCTGCGGCAGGCTCGCCCGCGCGGTCTCGATGATCACCCGTCGCCCGCGTGAGGCGCTCGCCCCGGTAGGTTCAGGTGACGAGCGGATCGCGGGTGCGGCTTCGCTTGAGCTCGAAGAAGCCGTCGGTCTGGGCCACTGCCAGAACACCGTCCCAGAGCTTGATCGCGGCCTCGTCGCGTGGGATCGGCGACACCACCGGGCCGAAGAACGCCACATTGCCCACCGCGATGATGGGGGTGCCCACGTCGGCGCCGACCCGGTCGATGCCGTCCTGGTGCGACGCGCGCAGCGCCTCGTCGAACTCCTCGGACCAGGCCGCGCGGGCCAATGCGGGATCCAGGCCTGCGGCGATCAGCGCCGCCTCGTAGGTGCGACGCTCCTTAGGCGCCTGCTGGTGATGGAACCGGACGCCG
>JAUJPG010000048.1 GCA_030447245.1 Chloroflexota bacterium
GCTTCGACCTGCCGACGCGGAGATAAGGGAGCAGCGGGGCGGCAGTAAGATTCGTAAGGACTCTCCCCGCCATGCATTGCTATTGTTAGATGATGGGCGGCGACATCCGTGGTCGTCGTCGGCGCATCAGGCCCCTCCGGATGGGAGAGAGACTATGGCGACGTCTGAGCAGGCTGCCGCGCTTGATCATCAGGAGCGCCTGCGCGAGTACAACTACGAGCACTTCCGGACCAAGCACTTCCTCGCCGACGTGCAGCAGACGATCCGCGGCGGCGGCGTGCAGCCCGGTGAGGAAGCACCGGATTTCGAGCTGGACGCTACCGAGGGCGGTCGAGTTCGGCTGAGTGGGCTGCGCGGTCGGCCAGTCGTGCTGCACTTCGGAAGCGTCACTTGACCGATCACCTCCAGCGGGGTCCCGCTGCTGCGAGAGCTGTCCGGCGAGTACGGCGACCGGGTCCAGTTCGTCGACATCCTGGTCCGCCAGGCGCATCCGGGCGGGTCGTACGGCCCCTATCAGACCTACGAGCAGAAGATGGTGTCGGCCCGGGCGTACAAGCGCGACGAGGGCATTCCGTGGCCCGTGCTTGTCGACGACCTCGCGGGGACAGTCCATGCCATGTACGGCAGTATGTCCGACCCGGTCTACCTGGTCGACGCGAACGGCCGTGTCTCGTTCTACGGGATGTGGACGGACCCGACCACGCTGCGGCGAGCCATCGACGAGCTGCTGGCGCAGGGCGGGCGGGGTGTGGTGGCCGGTGGGATCGATCGCATGCCCCACATCGGAGCCTCGTTCGTCGACGGCTGGCGCGGGGTGAGCCGAGGCGGGATCGGAGCCGTGCTCGACTACGAGCTGGGCGTACCCGGTTCGGGGACGCTGACGTTGCTAGGGAACCTCGGCAAGCCGATCCTCAGGCCGCTCGCCTTGCGGACCACGCCGCTACCGGCGACGGCCAAGCTCGGCCTTGGAGCCGGTATGGCGGTGGGAGTCGTGTGGGCTCTGAGATGGCTGCGCAACCGCGCCTAGAGCCCGGCCTGAACGGATGATGGAGGGGTTCGAGAACACAGCGCTCGTCGCTCTCACGAAGCTCGGCGCGTGAGTCGCAGTCGGCGTCGGCTGTGCGAGCCAGGCTAACCTCTGTAAGCCTTTCAACCGCGTTCGCCTGCTATTGTCCGGTTGGGAAGGGCGCTCCCCGCCTGCCGGGGGCACTGAGTTTGGGTGTTGGGCGACGCTAAGCCGACGATCCTGGTCGTCGACGACGAGCCGATCGTTGTCGACATGGTACAACGCTACCTGGCTCGCGAGGGCTTCCGGGTCGTGACCGCGGCCACTGGGCCCACCGCGCTGAAGGCCGCGCTCGACCCCGAGCGCCCGCCGCGGTTGATCGTGCTCGACATCATGTTGCCGGGTGTCGACGGCATCGAAATCTGCCGCCGTCTGCGTCGCGAGGCCGGCGCGACCATGCCGATCATCCTGCTCACCGCGCGCCACGAGGAGTCCGAGCGGGTCCAGGGGCTGGGAATCGGACCCGACGACTACGTCGTGAAACCTTTCAGCCCAGCCGAGCTGGTCTCCCGCGTCAAGGCCCAGCTCCGGCGGGTCGAGATGGACACTCGGCCCCCTCGGGCCGATGGGCGCCTGCGCGGCGGGGATGTCCTGCTGGACCCCCACGCCTGCAGCTGCGAAGTCCGCGGCGAGCCGGTTTCGCTCAGCCCCAAGGAGTTCGACCTGCTCCACCACCTGATGGCCGAACCCGGGCGGATCTTCACCCGCGACGAGCTCCTCGACGCGGCCTGGGACCGCAACTACGCCGGCGATCCGAGCACCGTGACGGTCCACATCCGCCGGCTCCGGGAGAAGCTCGAGCTCGATCCGGACCGCCCCATGCACGTCAAGACCCTCTGGGGTATGGGTTACAAGTTCGATCCATCGGCATCGGCGTGAGGCGGGGGTCGCCATGAAGACCGGGCCACTGGTGGCCGGCGCACTGCTGGTCTTGGGCGCGGCCATCGTCGTGAGCCTGCTCGCCGCCTTGGTGGGCATGCCGCAAGCGGCCTTCGGGCGGCTTGCCCTGGTGCTGTCGCTCTCCGGTGCCGGGTCGCTCCTGGTGGGCGCCGCCCTCGTCCGCCTGGTTGGCGGACGCATTGGCAGCCTCAGGCGCCGCGTGGCACTCGCCAACGGCGTCGGCATGCTGATGGCGCTAGTGAACGTGCTGGTCGCCTCCTCGCTGATGTTCATGGATAGCCAGGACGTTGGCCTCTTCGCCCTGTTGCTCGCGTTCGCGGCCGTGATCTCGCTTGCCTTCGGGTACAGCGTGGCATCGGCGTTGATGGGGGAGATCGAGCTGCTCGACCGTGCCGCCGCGCGACTGGCCGGCGGCGATCTGGATGCCCGGGCGGGCCCGGTCGGTTCCGGCGAGGTCGCGCGGCTCGCGGAGACGTTCGATTCCATGGCCGCTCGGGTCCAGGCTGCATTCACCCGCGAGCGCGAGCTCGAGGCCAGCCGTCGCCAGCTCCTCGCCGCCCTCTCCCACGATCTGCGCACACCACTGGCCACGACGCGCGCGATGGTCGAGGCGATCGCTGAGGGCGTGGTTTCGGATTCGGACGAGGTCCGGCACTATCTGCGGGTCATCCGCGGCGAAGTCCAGCATCTCTCACGGCTGATCGACGACTTGTTCGAGTTGAGTCAGATCGAGAGCGGCGCGTTCGAGCTGCAGTGCGTCCCAACCAGCCTGCTGGAGCTGGTCTCGGAGACGCTGGCGGCTTACCAGGCGCAGGTTCGCGAGCGCGGCGTCACGCTCGAACGGCGGGTCGCCGCCGATCTGCCGCCGGTCCTGGCCGACCCGGAGCAGCTTCAGCGAGTGTTGCGGTACGTAGTCGGCAACGCCCTACGCCACACGTCGCCCGGTGGTTCCGTGCGCGTCGACGTGCGGGCCGATGGTCCCGAGACCCGAGTATCAGTCAGCTACAGCGGTCCGGGCCCGGAACCGCAAGACTTGGAGCGGGTCTTCGATCCATTCTATCGCGCCGAACCCGCTCGCTCGCGCGCGCCCGGTTCGGCCGACGCTTCGGAAGGCGCCGGTCTGGGGTTGGCTCTGGCCCGTGGGTTGGTCCAGGCCCACGGGGGCCGTATCTGGGTTGAGCGCTCCGCCACCGGCGGCACCCTGTTCCACTTCACCGTCCCATTCGTGATCGGATAAACGTGGCATCTCGACGGAACGCGGCCGAGGCCCACCGCCGCGCCGCCGCCACAAGTTGGGGAGGACAACGATGGCTGACGCGGGAGCTCGCAGGGCACCGGCCGATCGTGGGTCGGTGGCCAATGGAGCCGGCGCGCGCGCGCCGGCGTTCGCCGTCCGGCGCGAGTGTGCACCCACTGGCGCCCTGGCGGAGCTCGAGGCCGAGCTGGCGCGGGTGGCCGATGAGCGGGACGCGCTGCGCCGGATTGCCGACGACCGCGCCGCCGCGCTGGAGAATCTCGACCGGGTAAAGGAGGAGCTCCTTGCGGCCGCGGGTCACGACCTCAAGAGCCCGCTGACCTCGATCGTGGCCCACGTCGAGCTTTTGCTCCGCTCCGTCGACCGCCCGGGCGCGGATGTCGGACGGATCGCCAGTGGGCTCGCCGTGATTCGGGCCCAAGCGCTGACGATGGCTCGGCTGGTGGACGACTTGCTCGACGCCTCGCGGATCCAGGCCGGTGCCCTCGTGCCACGGGTGGCGCCCTGCGATCTCGGAGCCTGCCTGGTCACTGTCCTTGGGCGCCTAAGTCCGGAGGAGTGCGATCTCGGAGCCTGCCTGGTCACTGTCCTTGGGCGCCTAAGTCCGGAGGAGTGGGCCCGAGTTACCTTCGCGCCGATTGACTCGCCGCTGGTTGGCCGGTGGGAGCAGCAGCGGATCGAGCAGGTGCTCGCCAACTTGATTGGGAACGCGCTGAAGTACAGCCCGGCCGGCGAACCAGTAAGCATCGCGGTCGAGCGGCGCTTCGGCGAAACCGAAGTGGCTGTCGCCGATCGGGGCATCGGGATCCCGGCCGCGGAGCTGCCGCGGCTTTTCGCGCGCTTCTACCGCACGCCACAGGTGCATGCTGGCGGCCTGGCAGGCAGCGGCCTGGGACTGTACATTGCCTGTGGCATCATCGTCGCCCACGGTGGACGGCTCTGGGCCGAGTCACCGGGTGAAGGCTTGGGTACGACGTTCCGGTTCATCTTGCCCGATCGACGCCCGGCGTAGTGGCGTCGCTATAATGCGGCGCACTGAAGCTTTCGTTCAGGACGCGCGTTCGACATGGTCACAGATGGGGCTCAGCTCCTCCTCGTCCTCGCCACCCGCGAAGTCCAGACCGCGGCGGAGCTGGTCGAGGCCAGCCGGCTTGACCCGGCCGAGGCATCCGGTCAGCTCGAACGACTGCTCGCCGAAGGCTTCATCCTGGCCACCGCAGGCGACTCTGGGCCGACCGTCTATCGGCTGACTCCCGGGCGGGTGTCGCCCGAGGAGGCGGACCCACCCCAACGCCTGCTCGTGGTCGAGAACGACCTGGTCCTTCGTGACGTCGTCGTCAAGATCCTCGAGCACGAGGGCTACGCCATCATCGCCGTCAGCAAGCCGGCCGAGGCCATTGCACTCCTGGAGCACGTCAGCTTCGACCTGGTGATCACCGACGGCTTCAGCGGGGCCCCGGGCGCGGTGCTGGTCAACAGCACCGACGTCCTCAAGAGCGCCGGCGCCACACCCGTCGCGCTATTCACCGCGCACAAGCTCGAGCTGGATGCCGTCCAGGCCGCGGGCTTCCGTGACCTGATTTCGAAGCCCTTCAGCATCGACGCGCTCTGGCGTCAGGTCCGGTCGCTGCTCCAACGCTGACGCTGCTGCGATCGGCCTCTCGCTCAGCTGCCGGCACGGTCTTTAGCTGCGACCGTACAGCGAGCGCTCGCGAAGCGCTTCGAGAGTACCCCTCGCAATCGGGGCGTGCAACGGGTCGAATCGCGGATTGAGCGCGAGCGCGCGCCCGAGGTAATCGATGGCCAGGGCTTCGTCGCCGGCCGCGCGCGCGATCATCCCGGCGTGGTAGAAGAGTCGCGCGTCTCGCGTGCCGAGTCGCAGCGCCTCCTGCATCGCCGTTTGCGCTTCGGCGAGCTTGCCCGCTTTGAACGCCGTCCAGGCCACCGCGTCCGCGCCATAGATGTCCCGCCGCACCTGATACTCCGCCAAGGCATTCGAGTACGCTGCTTCTGCGTTCATGTCATGGTCGGCGTAGAAGAGCGCGAGCTGGCGATTGTACAGCGTGCCGTTCAGCGCGCTGAGTCGCGCGATGTGCTCGACGAGCGCGTACTGCGTCGCCGCGTTTCCAGGTCGGCCGGCGAGGGCGTACAGATCTCCGAGCGCGGCAACGAACGTGGGATCGGGAAGCCGGAGGACGACGTCTTCGTAGTGCGCGATCGCGCCAACCACGTCGCCGCGCGCCGCGCGAGCGCGGCCGAGCGAGGCGCGTGCGTTGTAGTAATCGGGGAAGGTCGTCAGCGCCTCCCGGTAATGCCGCTCGGCGGCCTCGTAGTCGCCGGTGGCAAACGCGGTTTCGCCGACCTGCCAGCGGCTCCAGGCGAGGGCCTCGCGCGACGGCGCCTGCGAATCGAGCGCGAACGCGAGCGCCCGGAGGAAGTAGCTTTGCGCCGCGTCCACCTCCCCTCGGAGTGACGCGAGACGAGCCAACCGTGTTTGCGTGCCGAACCCGCCGCTCCGGGCCGCCATCTGACGGAAGGCCTCGGCCGCGCCTTCGTACTCGCCCAGTTCCAACAGGGCGTCGCCGAGAATCTCGTACGGGTAGCTCTTGCCCCGGTCGAGCTCCGTCAATCGGAGCGCGTGGTCGCGCGCGGCGACGAAGTTGTGCGCTGCGTACTCGGCCTGGGCGAGCGCGGTCAGGCCGCCAAGATTGAGCTCCGCGGGTATCACGTCCAGCGATCGGCGGGCGGCGCGAAAGGTCAGGCTGAGGTACTCGGTGTTGCCCGTCTCGCGAAGACGCTGCAAGTAGTGACCGGCGAGCTTGTTCAACGCGCGGAAGTCTTCCGGATCGCTCCTGATCCGATCTTCGAGGAAGCGGATCACCCGATCGGTCGCATGGTCGTCAGCGGCGATCGGCGCGGCGTGGGGCACGCTGGGCGAAGGCGCCGCGGCTGAAGAGCCCCATCCAGCATACGCCTTGAGGCACAGCAACACGAGTCCGAACGCGGCGAGGCGTGCGAGCTTGGATTTCGGTATATGCAGAGCGCCTGGCCGACGGCACTGTGCCGTCGGCGCGGGGCCGCACCCCCTCCGTGGGTCCTACCTGGTCGAGTCCGCCCGTTCGGGCGAGCCCTGCCAGTGACGGTTCACGGATCCGGGTGCGCGATCGTTATTGGCGCGTCCGATCCTCTGGGCTATTGCCCGGCGGGAACGGCTGGTGAGGATCGGCGACGAAGGGAAACTCGTTACGGAATTGCAGCTCGTTGGCGTCCACACGGTCGCCAAGCGGCCGGCCGTTATTGATCATCGTGAACGTCATGTCGACGACGTCGTCGATCAGGCGACGCCCGCCCATCTTCCCGAAACCGCCGTCCGGATTGTTGCCGCCCTGCGGACCGCGATTCGGCACGGTGAGGTCGAGGCGAAGGATGTCGCCCTTGAGGACCGCTGCTTCCGCGAGCATTGCGACGTGCGCGTCGTCAGTACCGGCGGCTTTCAGCGACTTGATGATGTCGGCGGCGAATCGCCCGTTCGCGTCATCCTCGGTCGACGCGGCGTTGTACTCGTTCTTGCGCGGAGCCGGGATCAGGCCATTGTTCACCAGCGGCGTTCCGGCACGGTCGACGGTCACCCACTCCCCGGACCCGTTGACCTCGCCATCTGGCGTGACGGTCTGGATCATCCGACGCTGCGTGACCACGTTGACCCCAATGACGTTCGAGGTGCCGCGCAGCATCGAGGCTGGAACGCTGACGGCGGTTGCCAGGACATTGAAGCCGGCGTACGTGTCGCGACCGCGCTCCCCGAGCACCACCGGGTTCGGTCTACCCTGCAAAATCGAGCCGACCAGACGATTCGCGCCGGTGTCGTCCAGGAAGAACGGGTCGTCGGCCACGCCAGCGTAGAAGGTAGCTCCTGTCCGCCGGTCAGTCGCGATTGCCGGTGGGGGCGCAACGGCCTCCTGGTTCGACGAGGTTGTCGTGGCCTTGAATTCCGAACCGTCCGGGAGCCTGATGGTGGCGATCTGGTAGTCCGTACGACCCAGGCCGCGCTCGTAGAGCACGTCGAGGAACATGTCCGGCCGGGCGTCGCCGGTGTTCTCGATCTCGAACCGATACCGGACATTCTTGTCGAAGATGGCCTGGCCAAAGTGCTCGCCCGAGACGATGAACCCCTGGGTGGTCATGATAAGGACCACCTTCGAGTTGTCGTTCGGGTCGAGGAACGCATACGTGTCGTCAATATCGGAGGCCCTGTCCTGGGCGATCGTCGGCGAGTCGATGTGGTCGGACGCGCCGAGGGGCGCCGAGGGCGTCCAGACGGTCGCCAGGGCCATCGCTCCGGCAAGGGCGGTGAGCCCGACGTTCTCGCGGTTCAGTAGCCGCCCGAACCGGCGGCCGGTAGGGCTGAATGCCATGGTGCCTCTCTCTTTCATGCTCGCCCACCTCTCGGGCGAGCTCGACTGCGCGTTACGACTGAACGGCCAGAGCATCCGGTCAACCGACATCCGCCGCTGCTTCCCCTGCCCTCCCTTTCTCTCTGGTGCACATTTCGAGGATAGCGACGAAAAGAGGGCACAAGCTTAAGAACCTTACGGCCGACCGCAAGAATTCCCCGGCGTGACGTGATGGCCGGTCGTCCGTTAAGGATCTTCACTTTTCGACGGCTTCCTCCCGCTAGGCTGGAGACCACATAGTCAGTCTGATAGAGACGCGCCACCGAGGTGTGCTCCGATGGTCGATCTCCAGATCTTTACACGCCGGGGATCGGCATCCCCTGGCCCAATAGCCGGTTGAGACGCTGGTGATCGACCGATCATGTTCGGTCCGCTACGCGCCGTGGGTGCCCCGCGCGTCGGTATCCTGACCGCGCCCCAGGGAGGTGGACCGTGAGACGACTCCTTCATCTCGGGGTGCTAGCGATGCTCCTGCTGCTCGTGTCTCCGACCACCGGTCTGGCGCATCCGCTGGGCAACTTCACCGTCAACCACTACAGTCGCATCGAGCCCTCGGGGAGCGGGGTGCGGGTGATGTACATCCTGGACATGGCGGAAATCCCGGCCTTTCAAGAGCAGTCGAGGATCGACACCGGCCAGAATGGCCAGCTTAGCGAGGCGGAGCGGGATCGGTACGCCGACGAGCGCGCCGAGGAGCTGCGCCGGAACCTCCATCTGGGGCTGGATGGCGCTCCCGCGAACCTGCGTGTGGAGAACCGATTGCTAAGCTTTCCGCCGGGCCAAGGCGGTCTGGAAACGCTGCGGCTCGAGGTCGTGTACTTGGCGGAGTTCTCGGACTGGACCGGAGTCCCGATCCAGTTGACGTACCGCGACGACAATAGCCCACACCGAATCGGTTGGCGCGAGATCATTACGCGCTCCGGCGCGGCCGGGACCCAGATCCAACACGCCAGCGTGCCGGCGGAGGATCGGAGCGACGAGCTGCGCAGCTACCCCCAAGAGCTGCTCACCAGCCCGCTCAACGTCCGCGAAGCGCGCATCACCTTCGTTCCGGGAGCTGGGGCAGCCGGTCCCCTGGTGGCCGCCGGCCCGCGGGCCGTCGAGCGAAGCAAGGACGTCTATGCAGAGCTCGCCGCGGCCGAAGACCTGTCCCTGCCCGTGATCCTGTTCTCGCTGGTCACGGCGACCGTACTCGGCGCGCTGCACGCCTTGTCCCCGGGCCATGGCAAGACGGTCGTGGCCGCGTATCTGATCGGCTCACGCGGGACCGCGAAGCACGCCGTGTTCCTGGGCGCAACCGTGACCGCCACCCACACGATCGGGGTCTACGCGCTGGGCCTGGTGACCCTCTATCTATCCCAGTACGTGCTGCCGGAGCGGCTCTACCCGATCTTGCAGATCGTCTCGGGGCTGCTCGTGGTCGCCATCGGCGCCACCCTGTTTGTCAGCCGGCTGCGTGGGGCGCTGGCGCAGCGCCGTGCTCGAGGCGACGAGTGGCTTCTGGATGGCAGCCATCCACACAGCCGCGACCACGATCACTCGCCCGACCATAGCCACGGCCATGGCCATAGCCACGGGCACGACCACCATGGCTTCGCTGTCGCCGAGCGCGAGCCCGACCCTGCGCTCGCTGGCGTTCTCCACGCGCACGGCCAGCCGACCGGGCCATGGCGAGTCGAGCGTGGCGAGGTGTGCCTTCCCGTCACCCAGCGGCCAGCATTGACGCACAGTCACGGCGGTCGGCCACACTCGCACCTGCCGCCGGGGGCGGGTGGTCAGCAGGTCACCTGGCGCAGTTTGCTGGCGCTCGGCGTCTCGGGTGGGCTGCTCCCGTGCCCCTCGGCGCTGGTCGTCCTCTTGACTGCCATCGCGCTCCACCGCGTCGCGTTCGGGTTGTTGCTCATCGTGGCGTTCAGCATCGGGCTGGCGGCGGTGCTGGTGGCGATCGGATTGCTGCTGGTCTACGCAGGTCGTGTCCTCCAGCGGCTGAGCCTCCGCCCTGGCCTGGCCACCCGGCTGCTGCCGGTAGCCAGCGCCCTGCTCGTCGTCGTGGCCGGCCTGGTGATCACCATCGAAGCCCTGCCCAACGGACTGTAGAGGACGTCCCCCACTGTCCCACACCGGCGCCCATAGGAGTCCGCTGGACTCCTACGCCGCCCGAACTGAACGGCCACGGCGTGTGGGGGCGGGTCGCGGCGTGGTTGCGGGGCTAGGCGGCTACGGGTAGCCCCGTGGGCGTAGTGTGCTGTTACTCCCGAACTGACCAGCGCACCCGGTCCGAATGAGCCGCTAGCGCACGCTCCAGAGGCGCGCTAGACTGAGGGTGCCGGCCCGCAGTTAACTTCAGGAGGTTCCGAGCATGGCACGCTACCTGTTCCAGTTTTCGTACACGCCCGAGGCATGGGCAGCACTGACCGAGAACCCGGTCGACCGTCGGCCGGGGATCCAGGCGCTGGCCGAGAAGGTCGGCGGGCGGCTGATCGAGTTCTCCTACGCCTTCGGCGACTACGACGGGGTCGCCATCTTCGAGGCGCCAGATGAGACCGCCATGACCGCGGCTATCCTGGCGGCCATCGGGCCGGGCCACCTCAAGGCGACCAAGACGACCGTCCTGATCCCGGTGGAGCAAGCCCTGGAGGCGATGCGCACCGCCGATGGGCTCTCCTACAAGGCGCCCTCCGCGCAGCGCTGAGCCTACAGGCCCAGCGATCGCACCGACACCCGCGCCCCCTCAACTCGATGGGCTCGTCCCGCCCCCGGCCGCCGGGCCGATGTACCGGAAGTCGCCCGGGCCGGGCGACTTCGCGATGCTCGAGCTGATCGCCAGTTCACAGCTCCACACGCGGCGCCGATCCCACCAGGGCAGGATGGCCCGGCAGCCCAAGTATGAGATGGGGCCTGATGCGCTCGACGAGACAGTGGGCCGTCAGATCACGGTTGACGAGGTGCCAGGAGTTGACTCCAGCCAGCAGCAGCAATCTAGTAGACTGTCACACACGATCTGACGGCTATGATGCTACGTGATTGGGGAGGCATCGGTCATGACCAAGAAGCATCGAGTCGTGCTCTCGGTTGCAGAACGGGAGCAGTTGTTGGGTCGGGTTCATCGCGGCCGTGGTTCGGCGCAGGCGCTTGCGCATGCGCGGATTCTGCTCAAGGCGGACGAGGGGGCGGACGGTCCGGGGTGGAAGGACGAGCGGATTGCGACGGCGCTCGACGTCAGCGTTCCGACCGTGGAGCGGGTGCGCAAGCGGTATGCGACCGAGGGGCTTGCGGAGGCGGTGCAGCGTCGAGCATTGCGGGCCCACAAGCCGCGGAAGCTCGATGGTGCCCAGGAAGCGCCAGCTCATCGCCCTCGCCTGCTCGGCACCGCCCAAGGGTCGGGCGGGGTGGAGCCTGCGGTTGCTGGCCGGGCGGATGGTGGCGCTGTACGACGAGCTCGACGGGGTTTCGTACGAGACGATCCGCCGGACGCTCAAAAACGAGCTGAAGCCGTGGTTGAAGGCCCAATGGTGCATCCCGCCCAAGCAGAGCGGCGAGTTCGTCTGGCGGATGGAGGACGTGCTGGATGTGTACTGCCGTCCATACGATCCTCGCGTTCCCCAAGTCTGCATGGACGAGACGAACAAGCAGCTCCTGGGGGAGTTCGGCCGCCCGAGGCGGTGCTGCCGGGCCATCCCGCCCACATCGACAACGAGTACCGACGACTCGGCACGGCCAACCTCTTCCTGTTCTGCGAGCCGCTGCGTGGCTGGCGACAGGTGAAGGTCACCGAACGGCGAACCAAAGCCGACTGGGCGGTAGCGATCCGGGAGCTGGTCGACGTCCAGTATCCGGAGGCCGAACGGATCGTGCTGGTCATGGACAACCTCAATACCCACACTCCCGCGTCGCTTTACGAGGCCTTCGAACCGGCCGAAGCCAAGCGCCTAGCGGACAAGCTCGACATCCATCCCACCCCCAAGCATGGCAGCTGGCTCAACATCGCCGAGATCGAGTTGAGCGTCCTGGCGCGTCAGTGCCTGGACCGCCGGATCGACAGCCTCGCGACGCTCACCCACGAGGTCGCGGCCTGGCAGGCCGACCAGAACGCCAGCCAGCGTGGCGTCGACTGGCGCTTCTCCACCGCCGACGCTCGCGTCAAGCTCAAGCGCCTTTACCCATCGCGACTAACGTGACAGTCTACTAGACTGTGTACTCCGGGAGGTGCGATCGTGCGACGGTCGGGGCAGCGGCCATCGTCTCGGCGTCCGCGAGGATGGAGGTGTTCCTCGTCGGCACCCAGGAAGAGGCGCGCCTATGGTGATGTGCCCGCCACGGTTGACGCCACAGGGCCGACCCGCCCCAATTTTCCCGTGCCACGGAAAATTGATTCTGCGCTCCCGCACGCTGGGCTCGGGACTCCGGCCCCCACCATCCCGGACCGTTTCTCGCGCTTCAGTGCGCGTCTGAGGGCCATATCGGTGGCTGCTCGACCAACGCCGCCCGTCCCGGGCGACTAGGAATGGATCGGGCGCTCCTTGCCCTCCGTTTGAAACGTTAAACGGGTCGTAGACCCAGGAGCTCGGGTAGGCGGGATCGGCGCTCACTCTGAAGCCGACGACGTTGCAGTAGGAAGCAGGGTTGCGGAGCGAGCCCCCGTGGTCGCTCCCCTCGGCCAGGGCGCACATGCCCGGTCGCCAGCGCGACGGCCGAGCCGCCGCTCGACCCGCCGGGGTTGAGGTCGGTGTTCCAGGGATTGAGCGTCTGCCCGAAGACCGGGTTGCGGGTGTTGATGCCGGCCGCGAACTCGGGTGTGTTGGTCTTGCCGATGATGATCCCACCCGCCGCCTTGAGCCGCTGCACGAGCAGGGCATCCTCGCTCGGCACGTTGTGCTCGTAGAGCTTCGACCCGTAGGTCGTCCGCAGCCCGGCCGTTTCGGTCATGTCCTTCAGGCCGATCGGCACGCCGTGGAGCGGGCCGAGCGGCTCGCCGCGCCGGACTGCCTCCTCCGCGTCCCGCGCGGCGGCACGAGCCTGCTCGTGAGCCGGGCGTGACGACGGCATTGACGATCGGGTTGAGCGCGTCGATCTGGCCGAGCGCCGCCTCGACGACCTCGACCGGCGACAGCTCGCGGGCGCGGATGCGGGCGGCCTGCTCGCCCGCGGACAGGAAGGCGATCTCAACTCGGTTCATCGCGGCCTCCAGGCGACGGGGTCGATCCGGCCGCGGCGCCGGCCCGAGGAGATACTGAGGGTGCTCATGCCAGCGCTCGAGATCACCGACGTTCGTCCTCCTGCTCGCGTTCTCGATCCTCGGCCAGATCGAGCGCCAGGACGCTAGCCAGGATGAGCAGGTCGTCCTCGCCAGGGGCGGTCTCGACGCTGTAGGTGTCGCGGATCGTGAGCCAGCGCTTCGAGACGGTGGCGACGGTCTGGTCACCGCGCCGGATGGTGAACTCGTGATCGAAGAGATTGCCCGACATCTCGAGGTCATCCGGGCCGGGCACGTCGATCGTAAACCGGTCACCGAAGGGGGTGAAGAAGTGCTTGCGCACCTCGGCGGCCTCTCGGCCGCCAACCGAGATCTCGTAGGTCGGGCGCAGCGCGATCAGCTTGCGGTGCACGCGAGCGATTTCCTGCCCGGCCGGATCACGGATGACCAGCAGATCCCGCAGGGTTAGCACCTTGCCGTCAACATGCAGGACGGTCCGACCCGACTCATCCGTGATATCCGAGTCTTCGCCCAACCGAAAGAAGCGCTCCTTGATGAGGTACCGCACGCGATCACCTTCCTGCCCGGGAGGCGCCCCGCCATCCGACAACCCGATCCGTGCCCCAGACCGGTACATGGTAGGAACTGAAGAGCGTCCGAGCAACGAGTCGGCGAAACCGCGGCTGGCACTGACGACCAGGCGGTCCAGCGTCCAGCGCGCCGCGGCCTCCGCTCGGCGTGCCGCCGCCTCCAGGGTGCCATCCGGCCCGGTGCCCGGGCGACCGGCGGCATCCCGCGGGCGAGGGCAACGAGCGCGCGGCGCTCAGGCCTGGTCAGCCGTGGTGTACGGCCGACTCCGGGGAGGGCAGCCCGGTCCGTCCCTCAGCGGAGCTTCGGCAGGACCTCGCGCTCGTAGAAGCGGAAGAAGCCCTGCTGATCGGGGCCGATCTGGTGGACCCAGACGTGGGTGTAGCCGGCATCGGCGTACTTCCGAATCTGGGCCAGGTGGCGCTCCGGGTCGGGGCCGCAGACCACCTCCTCGGCGACGTCATCTTCGCTCACCATCGCGGCCGCCTGCTCGAAGTGGCGCGGTGTGGGCAGCTCCTGGGTCAACTCGCCCTTGATCGCGGCGTTCGGCCAGTATGCGTGCGCCGTCCGCCGAGCCTCGGCCTCGTCGGGCGCCCAGCAGGCGGCCACCTCGCCGTAGCGCGGCTTGCCGGCCCCGCCAGCGGCATCGAACGTCTCGAGCAGCTCCGCCTTCGGGCTCGTCCCGACGAAGCCGTCCCCGAACCGCCCGGCCGCCTCGGCGGCACGCGGCCCACTCGCCGCTACGAGGATCGGGGGCGGCTCGTCCGGCAGCGTGTAGACCCGTGCGTTCTCGACGGTGTAGTGGCGGCCGTGATGGTCTTGCGAGCCGCCCTGCCAGAGCAGACGGATCACGGAGACCGCCTCCTCGAGCATCTCGAGCCGGACGTCGGCCGGCGGCCAGCGGTCGCCGAGGATGTGCTCGTTCAGGTTCTCGCCGCTCCCGAGCCCGAGCATGAAGCGGCCCGGCATCATGGCCGTGACGGTCGCGGCGGCCTGGGCGATGATCGCAGGGTGGACCCGCACCGTCGGGCAGGTGACCCCGGTCCCGACCCGCAGGCGGGTCGTCGCATGGGCGACGGCCCCCAGGATGCCCCAGACGAACGCGGCGTGGCCCTGACGGTCTATCCAGGGGTGGTAGTGGTCGGCGATCATGGCGAACGTAAAGCCGACCTCCTCGGCCCGGCGGGCGTGCTCGACGAGGTCGTTTGGGGCGTGCTCCTCGCTCGAAAGCTTGTAGCCGATCTCGACCATCGGGCACCGTCCTTTCCCATCCAGAAGGTGCGGCCGGCTGCGCAAGGCTCGTGCCGCGACCGCGCCTGGCGGGCGAGCCGCGGCGCGACCGGGGGACTCGGCGCTCTTGCTCGCGAGTCGTCTGCCCACTATCCTGCCACATGCCCGCGAGGCCCGCGGGTCCGCTCGACCGTGCATGCTCTGGGGAGGGTCCGATGGCAAGCTTCGATCGCGCCGCTCTGATTCCGCGCCGACTGACGCGACGCGGGTTCCTCCGAGGGACAATCGGCTCGACCGGTCTGCTGCTCCTGACCGCCTGCGGCGGCGCGACGCAGGCGCCGGCGCCGAAGACGGACGCCAAGCCGACCGCGGCTCCGGCAGCAGCCGCCAAGCCGACCGAGGCGGCCAAGCCCGCGGCGGGTGCGCAGGCCCAGGCCGGCCCGGCCGCGAAGGCGCCGGTGAGCCTCAAGGGCACCGTCCTGACGGTGCTCCACGACTCGAGCTTCATCCCGGAGGCAGACCCGTTCTTCAAGAAGCAGATCGAAGAACAGTTCATGAAGGACACCGGCGCCCAGGTGAACATCGAGTTCATCAACCAGAACGACATCGCCGCCAAGGTCTCGGCGTCGATCCAGTCGGGCTCTGGACCCGACATCGTCGAGCACGGCCACGGCTGGGCACACATCTACCAGGAGGGCCTGGCCGACGTCTCGGACGTGGCCGAGGAGCTCAAGCAAACCACTGGCGACTTCTACCCGCAGGTGGAGGCCTACACCAAAGTTGGCGACAAATACTTGACGCTCCCGAGGAGCGTGCTCGGGCTGGCCTACTTCTGGCGGAAGTCCTGGTTCGAGGAGGTCGGCGCCAGCACGCTGCCGGAGACTTTCGACGAGCTGCACGCCGTGGGCGCCAAGCTCAAGGCGAACGGGCGCCCGCTCGGCCAATGTCTCGGCCACAGCGTCAACGACCCGAACGTCTGGTGCTACCCGATGTTGTGGTCCTACGGCGGGCGCGAGGTCGACGAGCAAGGGCGCGTGGCGATCAACTCGCCGGAGACGATCGCCGCGGTCAAGGCGATGGCCGACGCCTGGAAGGCGGCCTACGACGAGACTGGCCTATCCTGGGACGACTCGTCAAACAACCGAGCCTTCCTGGCCGAGACGATCGCCGGCACGACCAACGGCGCCAGCATCTACTGGGTCGCCAACAAGGACAAGGTGCTCTTCCTCGGAGACATCAATCTGGGTCCGCTGCCGTCCGGGCCGAAGGGGCGGGTGACCCAGGGGATCGTCTGGTCCCAGGGCATCTTCCAGTACAGCAAGAACATCGATGCCGCCAAGGAGTTCCTGCGCTGGTCGATGCGCACGGACGTCTGGCAGCCGTGGTTCGAAGTTGCGCAAGGCTTCTACAACGGCGTCGGCCCGAAGCAGGACGACAACCCCCTGTGGGACAGGTTCGACCCGAAGCTGAAGGTGCTGAAGAACTACCCGTCGACCGGCCGCGCCATCGGCTGGCCTGGACCGGCCGACCGCAAGGCCTCGCTCGTCCTGGCCAAGTACATCGTCGTCGACATGTTCGCCAAGGCCGTCCAGGGCGATTCGCCCGAATCCGCGGTCACCTGGGCCGAGTCCGAGATGAAGCAGGTCTACGGCTAGCCCGCTCGAAGCCGGGTTCAGTCCCTTCGTCGAGCGCGGAGGCAACGACCAGAGTAACGTGGGGCAAGCGCCTGGCGGGGTATCCTCAGGTGGCAAAGGTCTGAGGTGGGGTGAGATCAGGTGAAGATCACGCGTGTGGAGCCTTTCCATTGTGATGGGGGCTGGCGGCCCTGGACCTTCGTCAAGATCGAGACCGACGACGGCCTGGTCGGCTGGGGCGAGTGCAGCGACAACCGCAACGCCCGTGGCGTGGCCGGCTGCGTCCGCGACTTCCAGCACCTGCTCATCGGCCGCGACCCCCGTGCCGTCGAGCTGCTCTACTGGGACCTGCTGCGCCACTCCCGCCAGAACCTGGGCGGCGTCTCACACAAGGCAATTGCCGGCATCGAGCTGGCGCTGTGGGACGTCAAGGCCAGGGCGCTCGGCGTGCCGGTCTACGAGCTGTTCGGCGGACCGCTGCGCGAGCGGGTGCGGCTGTACTGGTCGCACTGCGGGACGACCCGCGCGCGCCACGGTCGGGCGCTCGGACTGCCAGAGCTGCGCAGCTACGACGACGTCGTGGCGCTCGGCCGCGAGGTCGTCCAGCGCGGCTTCAGCGCCCTGAAAACGAACATCGTCATCCCCGGCGACCCGGCCGACACCTACTTCCCCGGCTTTGCGTCCGGCGCCGGCTCGACCGACGGGGCGCTCGACCAGCAGATCCTGCGCAAGATCGAGCGCCTACTGGCCGCCTTCGCCGAGGGGGCCGGCCCTGATGTCCAGCTTGCCCTCGATCTGAACTACAACTTCCGCACCGAGGGCGCCGTGAAGGTCGCCCGGATGCTGGAGCAGTTCAACACGCTCTGGGTCGAGTACGACAACTGGGACCCGAAGGCGCTGCTCCAGCTCAAAGAGTCGACCACCAACAGCATCGCGTCCTGCGAAAGCCTGGTGAGCACCCGACAGTACCGGCCTTTCCTGGAGCTGCAAGCGATGGACGTGGCGATCATCGACGTGCCCTGGAACGGGTTCGGCCAGGCGGTCAAGATCGGCAGCATGGCCGAGGCGTACGAGATCAACTGCGCTCCGCACAACTACTACAGCCACCTGGCCGACCTGCACTCGGTGCAGCTCTGCGCGGTGCTCCCGAATGTCCGGATCATGGAGATCGACGTCGACGACGTACCCTGGAAACGCGAGCTCGTCACGAAGCCGCCGACGATTGACAATGGCTACATCCAGGTCCCAACCGGGCCGGGCTGGGGCGCCGAGATCGTCGAGGAGGTGCTCCGCGAGCATCCCTGGCCACCCCCGTCCGGCAGTCCCGGCGGCTCGATGGGCAGTCGTTACTAGCAGACGCTCCCAGCCGGCCCTCTGCTACACTGGCCTCCGCCATGCCGGCCGTCGACGAGCGCATCTACCGAGTCCAGGCGCCGTACGCCGGGAACGCCGTTCACCTCTACCTGGTGCGTGGCGAGAAGCTGGCGCTGATCGACAGCGGCGCCGCGGACTCACCCTCGGCGGCGGTCGAGCCGGCCCTCCGTGAGCTGGGCCTGGACTGGTCCGACCTCGACTACCTGATCAACACCCACGGCCACAAGGACCACGCCGGCGGCAACGGGGAGGTCAAAGCGGCCGCGCCGCGGGCCGAGATCGCGCTCCATCACGCCGACGCTTATCTGACAGCCAGTCCGGAGGCGCACCTCCACAGCCCGACCGACACCAGCTACGCGATGCGGCTGATGGGGCGCGAGGACCTGTTGCCCGAGTACGAGGTCACGGTGCGCAAGGTGGTTGGCAGGAGCGTCGGCGTGGACCGTGAGCTGGAGGACGGCGACACGGTTGACCTCGGCCAGGGGGTGCGGCTGATGGTGGTCCACACGCCCGGCCACACCCCCGGTTCGTGCTGCTTTTACTGGGAGGCGGGCGGGGTCGTCTTCACCGGAGACGCCATCCAGGGCCACGGCTGGCGCCCCGGCTACGGGCCGATCTACCACGACGCAGCCTACCTTGGCTCGCTGGACCGGATCGGGACGCTCGGCGCTCAGACACTCTGCATGGGCCACGCCTTCGGCTGGAGCGGTGTCCTGAACGATCCGGTCCGCCGTGGCCCGGAGATCGCCGCGACGCTCGAGTCGAGCCGCATGGCGAGCGCGGCCATCGAGCGGGCCGCTGGTCTCGCCCTCGAGCGGCGCGGCCCAGATGCTCCCTTCATCGACCTGGCCGAGTTCGCTTTCCGCGAGATGGTCTACGACCTGCCGATCACCTTCGACCGCCAGACCCTCGTCCCGCCCTCGATCGCCGGCGCCATCCGCGCCCACCTCGAAGCCCAGGGGTGGGGCCCGGCCACCCTCCGCTGAAGGAGAGCCCCCGGAGTCCGGGCCTCATGACGCGGAGCAGCGTGCGCCGGAGCGCTTCGCCGCCGTTGCCGGCTGATCCGGCCCACCTGGGACTGATCCCCGCCCGAGCCGGAGACGCGGTTTGCTAGATGGACAGCACGCTCAGGCGACCGACCGGGCGCGTTGACGGCTTCTCGCGCACGACGATCTCGACGTCCTTGCCGAGCAGCGTCAGGAGACGCGCGCGCCGTTCCAGCGAGAACCCGGCGAGGCGGCCGGACAGCAGGGCCGATACCTTGGGCTGGTCGATGTTGAGGGCCCGCGCGGCCACCGTCTGGGTCAGCCGACGCTCACGGATGATTGCGCCAATCTGTCGAGCCAGCTCCGCCTTGGCGAGGCGATCGTCCGCATCGGGCAAATCAAGGTCGGCAAACACGTTGCCGCCACTCGGCGTGATGGAGCTCTCGTGGCGAGCGATCATCAAGTTCTGGTCTCCCGCGTGAACATCGCGGTGTGGTGCTCCTCGGCCTGCCGTAAGCGAGCCCTCACTCGCTCGATCTCCCGTGCCGGCGTAGCAATCCCGCGCTTCGACTTCTTCTGGAATGCGTGGAGTACGTACACGGCGCGCTCGTATCTGACAGTGTAAACCGTGCGATACGTGTCTCCGTCGTGGTCTTCGATCACCTCGAGCACGCCGGCGCCCCCGAACCCCTTGAGTGGTCTGGCGTGGCGATGCTTGTCGCCCCACTGTGCCAGGTACAGCGCGTAGCCCGTGGCGTCCTTCACCTCCTCGGGGATCGAACCGGGTCAGCCTTCGGCGAAGACGATGCAGACCGGGCTGCCGGTGCGCACGACCATCCGGTCGGGGGTGAGCCTGCCGCTCGCCGCGTCGACGCGGAATGTGACGATGGTGTCACTGGCCTGATTGGCCGCGTAGAGGAAGGTCCCCGACGGGTCGAGGCTGAAGTAGCGCGGCGTCTTCCCCTGAGTCGGTTCCCACCCGATCGGTTCAAGCGTGCCGCTCGCGCCCTCGACGGCGAAGATCGCGATGCTGTCGTGCCCGCGGTTCGATCCGTAGACGAACCGCCCCCGACGGCGCCACCGCGATCTCGGCGGTGGTGTTGGCGCCGCTGAACGTCGGCGGCAGCGTCGAGACCACCTGGAGCGGCTTGAGGGTGCCGCGATCGGGTCGTACCCGTAGGTGGTGATGGTCGAGTCCAGCTCGTTGATGACGTAGGCGTAGCGCGAGTTGGGGTGAAACGCGGCGTGGCGTGGGGCCGCCCCCGGCAGCTTGAACGGAGGGCGGGTCGCTCGGCGCCAGCCTGCCGCTCGCGCCGTCGAGGTGGTAGACGAAGATCCGATCGAGCCCTTGTCTCGACCAGGACGACCCCTCCAGGCCCGGGCGGGCGGGGTCGATCGGGATGTGGTGCGGGTGGGGCACCGTCTGCTCGGTCGGATGCGGACCGGGCTCGCCGGTCTGCCGGACCACGTCGGCGGCCGGGCCGAGCGACCCGTCCCGGCCGATCGGCAGGGTCGCAGCTGTGCCGTTGGCGTAGTTGGCGACGACCAGAAACCGGTCGGTCGGGTCGACGGAGAGGGCAACCGGGTTGGGGCCGCCGGAGGGCTGCGACCCCAGGAACGTCAACCGTCCGGTCGGGCGGTCGATCGCGAAGGCGCTCACCTCGCCGAAGTCATCGCCGCCGTGCACGCAGTACAGACAACGCCGCCGCGCGTCGAGGGCCAGGAACGAGGGGTTGGCCACGTCCCCGAGGAGCTGGACGTGCTCCCAGTCGCCCGAGGCGGCGTCCATTCGGTAGACGTTGATGCCGTCGCCGCGGCCGTCGCGATCCGGGGTGGTGTAACAGCCGACGTAGGCGAACATCGCTCGAGAGCGAGTGTAGTCGGCCTGTCCGGGGGCGTCAACATCGCGGGGCGGAGCTGAGCTCGCCGACCGGCCCGGATCGTTCGCCGGTCGGTTAGGACGCCGGATCCGCCGCTGACCGGAGAACTGTCCGGGCTAGAACTCGGTCAGGTTCTCCGGCCCTGCGACCTGGCCGAGCTCAACTTGCGGCGGGCGCCCCTGCGCCAGCAGCCCGCCGTCGACCAGGAAGCTCACGCCCGTGACGTACGACGCATCGTCGCTGGCCAGGAAGACGGCCGCCCCGGCGACGTCGGCCGGCGTACCGGCCCGGCCGATCGGGACGACCATCGCACGCCGGGCTTGCTCCTCCGGCGGCTGAGCCAGAAAGGGGCGAGTGCCGATCAGGCCCGGCTGGATCGCGTTGACCCGCACCCCCCAGGGGGCCAGGTCGACCGCTACCGCGCGGGTGAAGGAGTCGACCGCGCCCTTCATCGCGTCGTACGCGATCGAATTGCGGTGGGCCCGCACCGCCCCGTTGGTGCTGATGTTGACGATGCTCCCGCCGCGCTTGCGGGCCATGATCCTGGCCGCGCGGTGGGAGCAGTAGAAGAGCATGCCGAGGTTGACCGCCATGAAGCGGTCCCAGCCCTCCGAGCGCATCTGGAGGAATGGGCCACGCTCGCCGAGGTCGACGTTCATCATGGCGTTGTTGACCAGGACGTCGAGCGTGCCGAAGCGGTCGCGCAGCCGGCCGAAGAGCCGCTCAACTTCCGCCTCGGCGCTGAGGTCGACCTGAACGGCGATCACCTCGCCGCCGGCCGCTTCCACCGCGGCGGCGGCCTCGGGCAATCGGTCACCGTCCATGTCGCAGATGACGATCTTCGCGCCTTCACGCGCAAACCGCTCGGCGATCCCCAGACCGATCCCGCCGGCCGAGCCAGTTACGAGCGCCACCTTACCTTCGAGCAGCATCGTCCTCACCCGCGGTGCATCGTCCTGTCGCGGCCCACGGAACCGGGCCACCCGGCCCTCGCGACCGGCCGCGACGCATCCGGCAACCGTACCAGACCCTCGGCGGAAGCGCACTCGGCGGCGGACGGCCCGGGGGTGGGCTCGCCAGCCCGCGCTCCCATCCCGTCGCGGCAGTCGACGGCATAGTCGGAACGCGCCAGCGGTCCCGCGTCGTCGCGGAGGCGATCCGCTCTGGGGATGCTACGGCAGTCCACGACAGGGGACTCACTTGGGCAAACGGGTGTTGCGATACCGCGGTGCGTCTGGCAGCGGACCTTGATCGTCGGTACCCTGTCCAGAGCGGGCGGGCGGGCCTGACGACAGACCCTCGCCGACCGGCCGTTCCGTGCGTGGGAGGGGTCATGGCAGGCTGGAATGGGTGAGCGTCGCTTGGTGGACCGGTGATCGGCGGCAGGCCGGTTGCCAGTCAAAACGCGGACGGTCGGCTGGAGGTGTTCGGCCACGGCGTCGGCGGCGCCGGGCTGGAGGTCGTGCACGCCTGGCAGAACGCGCCGGGCGCTGGCTGGAGCGCCTGGAACACGCTCGGCGCACCGCCGACCGGCAACCTGGGCGACCTGGCCGTTGGCCAGAACGGCGATGGCCGCCCGGAGCTGTTCGTACGCGTCGGACTCATGAGCAGCGGGCTCTGCTGGCACACCTGGCAGAACCTGCCGCCCGCGACCGGGTGGAGCACCTGGGACAGCCACCTGCCGCCCGCGACCGGGTGGAGCACCTGGGACAGCCTCGGGGCGCCACCTGGCGGCCTGGCGAACGTGACGGCCGAGGTGGGCCGCAATGGCGACGATCGGCTGGAGGTGTTCGCGTTCGCCAGCGACCTGGCGGTCTGGCACATCTGGCAGCAGACCGCGGGTGGCTGGAGCGGTTGGCACAGCCTGGGCATGCCGAGTGGTCTCGCCCCATTCGCGCTCGCAATCGGAGAAACCTCAGATGGACGCCTGGCGGTGTTCGTCGTCGTCCTCGGCGGCGGCCTGTGGCGGCGGCAGCAGGCGGCCCCGGCGGGGACCGGCTGGGACGCCTGGGAGGACCTCGGGATGCCGCTCGGCGCCCCGCTCAGCGACGTGTCGGTCGGCCGGAATGCCGATGGGCGGCTCGAGGTGTTCTCCGTCAGCAACGCCCACGACGTCTGGCACCGTTGGGAGACCGCGCCGGACGGCGCCTGGAGCGGCTGGGAGAATCTCGGCACGCCCACCGTTGCCCTCGGGCTCGACCGCCCGGTGGTTGGGACGAACGCCGACGGACGGCTGGAGCTGTTCACCATCAGTCGCGACGCGACCGCGAACGAAGCCTGGCACAGCTGGCAGGACGCCGCGGCGCCGAACGGCTGGAGCGCCTGGGAGAGTCTCGGCGGTAGCCCGGGCGGCCTCGACGTCGGTCAGAACGCCGACGGACGGCTCGAAGTGTTCGCCACGCTCGGCGACGGCACGCCGGGCGGTCTGACCGGCGTCCTCCACCGCTGGCAGACGATGCCGAACGGTGGCTGGAGCGTGGTGCAGTCCTGGATTCCGACGTTGCCCGGGCCGATTCGGCGGCTCGCCCAGACGACTCTGGGGACGACCTTCGCCTGGGGCGCGGCCGGGCTGTTTCGGAGTGAGGACGCCGGACTCACCTGGTCCTCGCTGGCCACGCCGCCCGCGCCAAAGGTCGTCGCCATCGATCCCTCCGACGCGCGCACACTCTTCGCGGCCGCCGGGGCGCAGGTGCACAAGACGACCGACGCCGGCGCGACCTGGATACCGGTCCTGGCGACCGGAAGCCTCCAGGTGTTAGCGATCGCCGTCAGCCCCGCCAACCCGAACGTGGTCTTCGTCGCGCTTGCCCAGTACAGCACATCCTTCCAGGTCCACCGGAGCCTGGATGGCGGCGCGACCTGGACGATGATCGAGGGGCCGAGCCACGGCGCGACCTGTATGTTCAACGTCCCGATCCTCGTCCCCCACCCGACCGATCCGGCCCGGGTGCTCCGGACGGCCGGCTGCTACGCCGGGCGCGACGTCCTGACGGGCGACATGCTCGATCAGAGCGTCGACCAGGGCCTGACGTGGAGCCCGCTCTTTCACCCGAAGCCGCTCTTCCCCTCACGGCTGGTTGGCGGGATGGGGAGCCAGCCCAGCCGGTGGTACCTGGCCGCGCACTTCGGCGCGCCGCCCGGGGGATGCAAACTCTTCCGGACCGACGACGACGGGGCCACCTGGAGCGACGTCCTGGTGTTCGCGAGCGGGCCGGCCCTGATGGGAGTGGCCTATGAGCCCTGGACGCCTGACCTGATGTTGGCGGCCCTTTCGACCAACGTCGTCAAACGGTCGGATGACAGTGGGGCGTCATGGACCGACCTGAGCAGCGGGCCAACCGACCTGACCGACCTGCTCCTGACCCCCGGTGGCCAGGCCTTGTTGGCGGCGACGACGCACGGGGTCTGGCGCATCGAGCTCTGACGGGCGGCCACCGGGCACGGTGGCGCCGTGCCGGGCAAGTACGTGGCCGCATGGAGATGGATCGAGCAGGCGAAAGAATCAGGGGTGTTCGTGAACCAGCGCCCAGAAAGGCGGGCGACCGACTGTGACACCCCAGACTACATCGGGCCTCCGGCGCTGCTGCTGGCGGCGCTCCCGCCCGCCTCGCACACCTGCTCCCGGCTGATCACTCGTCAGGCCCAGTCCCTGCCCTCGGGCTCTGCACTATTCGTGATCCCCAACACACATCCGCTGGACATGCCCCAGGACGTGGACTTCCTTGACCTCCACGGCGCGCCTCGAAGGCGAGGATGGAGCTGCATCGGCTGTGGTGTCGAAAGCACCTGCTATAAGGGAAACAGGAGTCCGCTCTCACCTCGGGTCACAGGAGGCGATGGAACTCCGGGGCACGCAGATGGGGGGATGATGTCGGCTGGGCTCGATTTGGCGACGGTGGTCGACGACTTCGCCCGTGGGATGGAGCTGGCGGATCGGAGATGTCCGCCGGCGAGCAACGCGCGATCCGGCGTCACCTTTAGGCCCGGCATCGGCCCGCATACCGAGACTGAGACGGTCAAGCTGGTGATGGCGGAGCTGAGCCGCACCACGCCGAACCGGTACGGCGACTACGCGCTCGGTGTGCCATATTCGGGCGTCGCGAGGCGTCGCTGCGACTTGTGCCTGGGATCCGGGCCCAACTGGGAGTGGGCGATCGAGGTCAAGATGGTCCGCTTCCTGGGCGACAACGGCAAGCTGAACGACAACATCCTGATGCACCTGCTGTCACCCTACCCGGAGCACCGGAGCGCGCTGACCCATTGCGACAAGCTCGGCGCGTTCGGCCCTCAGGGACGGAAGGGCATTCTGGTGTACGGGTACGACCATGAGGCGTAGTCGCTCGACCCTGCAATCGAGGCGTTCGAGACGCTGGCGCGAGCGAGGGTGGCCCCGAGGGCCACCCTCGTGGCGTGCTTCGAGGGGCTGGTGCATCCCGTTCACGCGCGCGGGCGAGTGTTCGGATGGGAGCTGCTGCCGGCTGGGTGATGATCGGCGGAGGTGGCAGTCGTGCTCGGCGGCGATGATCGTGATCACCGCTGACCCGACGGTCGCGAGCGCTGCGCCGAGTGCGGCGGGCCGACGCGCTGCGTGGCTATCATGGTGTGGCTTGACCGTGCCGGTGCCACCAACGGCGGCGTCGACTCGTGGAGCGACTGCGACGACTGCTGTCAGGAGCTGCGCGTGGTGATGCTTGACCGATGGGTCAAGCTGTCGGCTCAGGTTCTTCCGCCTCAGGCGAGGTCCAGGAATAGGGGCCGGTGCAGGGGGCCGCGCGGCCACCGGTCGTGCCCCCTGGGCTGGAGGCACAACCGGTGGGAGCTAGCGGCGCAAGACGACGAACGTCCAGTTGGCGGCCGCGGCGTCGATGGCGCCGGCGGTGCGGTTGACCAGGCGCAGGCTGAAGGTCCCGGCGGCCACGCTGTGGATGCCCTGGACGACCAGGCCGACGTCGAGCGCGGGCGGGATGGTGGCGATCTGCACGAGGTCGCCTGCCTTGACGTTGGTGTCGGGCACGGCGACGTCGGCCGCGGCGCCGGCGGCGATGGACGGCGGGTCGACCGACTTGGTGAGGGCGAACTGGGACGTGTAGACGGTGCCGGCAAACTCGGTGGCTGGCATGGGTCCTCCTTCTATGTTGTATCGGGCTCCACTGGAGCCCGCTCGCTGCGCGGATCGAACAACGTTGTAGCTAGGCGGCGGATACGCCGTTCATCCTGGCGGCTGCGCTCTCGCGCTTGAGGGCGAGCGAGACGTACCAGCGGATCCGGACGCGCTGGGCGTCCTTGGTCTCGAGCTGGCCGATGTCGACGGCCTCGAGTGAGCCGTTTTGCAGGCCGCACAACCCGTCGGCCTCGGAGAACTGGATGGCGTAGATCGAGCTGAAGCTGTTGCCGGAGCCGTTGTCGGCGGCCTCGTTGTCCGGCTGGAAGTCCGAGATCACGACGGGGATGCCGTCGTACATCATCACCTGGCGGCCGAAGGCGGACTCCCCGGACTCGACGTAGTGGGCCGAGGCGACCAGCAGCGACTTGAGCTTGCGCCGGCTGCGCCGCGACATGAGCAGCGCGTCCGGCTTGCCGCCCTTGACGAGGTCGATGAGCTGGTCGAGCAACGCCAGGGTGAGCGCGCCGCCGCCGGCGGCCGGGGTCATGACCTGGGCCGAGCCGCCGGTGGAGGGCATCATCTTGCGGAGGCCGTCGAAGGCGTTGGCGTCGGTGGCGGTGTCACCGGTGATGACGGCCTGCTCCCACGTCCGGCCGACGTCTTTGGCCTTGAGCACGGTCTGGATGGCGCGCTGGTCCTGCATGTTGGAGCGGGAGCGCTGGATGAAGTTGTCGACGTCGGCGTCGCCGCCGAGGATGGCGAGGTTGTTACTGGCCTGGGTGAAGGTGGCGGCGCCCTCGGTCCAGACGGCGTTGACGGCGTAGAACGCGGCGCCGCCGAGGGTGAGCTCCTTGTTCCACTTGTAGGAGTTGCCCTCGACCTGGATGAAGGGCATGACGCCGGCCATCGGGGATTCCTCGATGATCGTCTCGACCACGCCGAGGGCGAGCTGGTCGAGGGTGAGCTTGGCGCTTTCGGACAGTAGCAGGGGCATGATCTAGGTCCTCCTTGTGACCCGCGCCCCGCGTTGTTGACGCGGAGTCAATTCGGGTGGCGGTATGGGCGCTGTTGGGGTGGCGATCGCCGTCCTTTCGGCGCTCTTGGAGTGACTGGGGGTCAAGCCGGTTGGGCTCGTTTGGAGCCTAGCGGCTTGCCAGGCCGCTGGCGATGCGCTCGACCGGGGAGAGGTTGGGGTTGGCCGCGGCGGCCGCGCCGGCGTCGCGGGTGGTGGTGGCGCCCGGCACCTGCTGGGCGGCGAGCTGCTGCCGCGCCGCCTCCGAGGCGCGGCCGAACGCGGCTTTGGCGACGTCCACGCTGGCCTGGAGCTGCTCGGCGGTGTCGCCGCGGACCAGCTCGGGGACGACCTGGCCGGCGTTTTCGGCCAGGATGGCGCGCCGCAGGTTGCCGAGCGCCTCGGCCTGGGCGTGGCCGGCGGCGGTCCGCGCCGTCTCGGCTTCCGACTGGAGCGTGGTGACGCTGGGCTCCAGCTCGGCGAGCCGGGTGGCCGCGGCGTCGCGTTCGGCCGCGTCGGCCTGCGCCTGCTGTCTGGCAGCGTCCGCCTCGGCGCTGGTTGCTTGGACCCTGGTTTCAAGGTCGGCGATCTTGGCGGTGGCTTCCTCGAGGTCCATGCTGGGTCCTCCTGTGCGCGTGGTGCGCGAGTGAGAGGCCGGCCCTGGGCGGGGGCTCTCGGTGAGCCCCGTGGGGCTGCGCGCGGCCGGCGCACGCGCAGCCCCCCAAGCTGCAATGGGGTGTCAGCTTCGGGGAACAAGCCTCCTGTGGCCGGCGGTCCGGCGCCTGGCGCGCGAGTCGATGGCGTCTTTGACCTGGCGCTCGAAGCCGCGCCGGATGGTGAGCGGGTCGGCGCCCCTGCTGCGCTCGAAGCGCAGCCGCTTGGACTCGTCGGCGCCGAGCCAGCGGAGCGCGAAGCCGCAGGCGAGCCAGACCACGGGGTCCTCGTCGAGGGCGGGCAGGTCGAGCACGGTGGCGTCCGACGAGGGCACGGCGTAGGTGCCGAGGTAGCGGACGACGATCGCCTGGCCGGCGGCGTCCGGCGCCGGGTCGAGGGTGAGCAGGCCGGCGAAGACGTCGTAGGTGCCGGCGCCGGGCAGCCGCTCGCCGCGCTCGGTGCTGACGAGCTGCGAGGGGAGGTCGGGCGTGGTGTCGCCGCCGGCGATCGAGGCGGGGGTGCGGAAGGTGTCTGGCGGGTGCTCCACGCGGAGGACCTGCAGGAGATCGGCGGGAAGCGTGTAGTCGGGCTGGCCCTTGACGCTGCTGAGGCTGGTGGTGCGCTGGGCCGGGGCGTCGATCGACCAGGCGCGGATCGCCTCGCCGAGCCAGCGGTCGAGGTCGGCGTCCGACCAGAGCTGCGCGGCGCCGGTGTCGTTGAGGTCGGCGCGCACCCGGGCGCGAAGGTCGGCCCTGGTGGTCATTGGGCCAGGTCCTCCACGACGGCGATCTCGAGGTAGCCGGCGTTGGGGAAGGTCTCGAGCCGGCCGTCGGCGAAGGTGACCTGCCACTCGGCGCGGTAGCGGCCGGCCGTGTCGGTGTCGGCGGCGGCCCAGGCGTACTTGACGGACCCGGAGGCGGCGTCGACGATGGCACCGGCGGCGTTGACCTTGGCGCTGGCCGCGTTGGGCGAGCGCATCAGGAACTTGACCGTGGCGCCGGTCAGGTTGACCGCCGCGCCGGCCGGGTCCTTGAGCAGCGCGGTGATCTCCGGGAGGCGGTCGTTGCGCTTGACGGTGAAGTCGCTCACGGGCCGACCTGCGCGTCGGTGTCGGAGCTGCCAGGGGTCGCGGCGGTCTGTCCGCCGGTGCCGCTGGCGGAGGTCTCGCTGAGCGGCGGCGGGGCGCCGGTCTGGCCGGTGGTGAGCGGGTCGCCAGTGGTGTGGCTGGGCGGCGGAGCGGCTGCGGTCTGGCCGCTGGTGGGCAGGCTGGCGGCTGTGCGGGAGCTGCCAGCGGCGGCGGCGGTGTGGCCGTTGCTGGGCGAGCTGGCGGCGGTCCTGCTGAGGCCGGCCGCCGCGGCGGTGAGGCCGTCGGTCGGGAGGAAGGCGAGCAGGGCGCTGGGCCCGGTGATGGCCGTGGCGCGGTCGGTGCGCGGTGAGCGCGGGCGGGCGACGGCGCCGAGCTGGAGCCGGCCGGGCTTGGAGTCCGCGGTGCCGAGCTTCGACCCGTAGATCATCAGGTGAGCCGCCGCAGGATGAAGCGGTTGTAGGCGCTGTTGTTGAAGGTGTTGCGGGCCGAGGCGGTGTACATGCGCGTGATGACGACGTCGCCGGCGTTGCCGTAGAAGAACGACAGGCCGACCACTGAGCCTCCGGCGGCTGGAAAGTCGGTGCGCTCCCAGATGGCGATTTCCTGCGTGCCGACCTTGACGTCGACGTACATGAGGCCGGCGGCGGCAGCGGTGTACGGGTAGGTCCAGAGCCAGGCGAGGTACCAGCCGGCCTGTTGCAACGTGAGCTCGGACGTGGCCGGGTTGTACTCGCCGAGCTCGTCGAGCAGCTCGGTGTCGTGCAGCAGCTTGGTCAGCGCCGCGGCGGGAATCGCCTGAACGACAGACTGCTTGGCGTCGACGCCGGTTCGTGGTGTGGACCCCGAGACGGTCACGTTGACGCGATCGTTGGCCGCGTCGTCCGTGGCCGCGACACCGGCGCCGAGGAAGTTGAGCGAGCGCCTGGTGCCGACGGCGATCCCTGCGTCCTGGACCGGGTGGCGTCCGTCAATGGTGAGCAGGGTGCGGCTGTTGGCTGGGTCGTCGGCCGCGACGACGCCGGCGCCGAGGAAGTTGAGGCGGCGGCGGTAGCCCACGTCGATGCCTTCGTCCTG
>JAUJPG010000115.1 GCA_030447245.1 Chloroflexota bacterium
TCGCGTCGCGGACGAAGAAGACCTGCAGGTTGTTGCCGACGAGGTCCCAGTTGCCCTCCTCGGTGCGGAACTTGACGGCGAAGCCGCGCGGGTCGCGCGCCGCCTCGGAGGAGTCGCGGCCGCCGATGACCGTCGAGAAGCGGACGGCGAGCGGCGTGCGCTTGCCCTTCTCCTGGAACAGCTTCGCACGCGTGTAGGTGCTCGCCGGCTCGTCGCCGATCGTGCCGTACGCCTCGAAGTAGCCGAAGGCCACCGTGCCGCGTGCGTGGACCACCCGCTCGGGGATTCGCTCGCGGTCGAAGTGGCTGATCTTCTCGAGGAACTGGTAGTTCTCGAGCGTCGCCGGCCCACGCTCGCCGACCGTCCGCGAGTTCTGGTTGTCGTAGACCTGGTGACCCTGGCGGTTGGTCAGAATCGGCTGCTCGCCGGTCGGCTGCTCGCCCGTCTGCTGGTTGTCCTGGTACGGGTTGCCGTTGGTTCGGCCGTTGCCCTGTGACTCGCTCATCCGCGCTCTCCCTGGTCGTTGCCCGGGCGCCGAGGCGATCCCTCGGCGTCGGCACTCGCCCCGTTCTCGGCAGATCGGTCGTCTAGAACTCGGCGCAACTCGTGGCGCCGCCGAGGACGGTCCAGGCATTCTAGCGCACGGCCTCGCCGGCGGCACAAGCGCTACGTCCGAAGTTCGGGTCCGCCCACCCGACAGCCCGGGCGGGGCAAGCTGGCCGACGGTTTGGTGTCCCCCGGCTTAGCTGCCGAGCCGCTCCAACGCCGCCAGGTACGCCGCCGAGGCTTCTGGCGGCAAGTCGCGGCTGACCAGCAGGAGCAGATTGTCCTTGACGTGGAGGTACGGGCGCGCCTTCCAGTAGCGGGCCAGCCAGAGCCGCCACGCCTCGAGAGCCTCCGGTGTGTCGAAGGTGAGCAGCAGGTGCGGATCGGTCACGCCCGCGCCGCCGAAGGTCACCGCCTGGCGGTGGGTCCGCGGCTGTGGCGCGTCCGGCGCCCAGTCGGCCGCCGCGACGTCGCGGACTGGCAGTCCGGCTGCGCGGAGCGCCGCCAACCCCTGCTCGGCGCTCCAGCGCCCGAAGCCCGTGTCCGGCGTCACGCTGCCCGGGTGGCCTGGAACGCCTGGTAGACCTTGCTGGTCAGGGGGTGGCCGACCTTGTCGGCGATGAAGCGGGAAGCGGTGACCACCGCGTCGAGGTTAACCCCGCTCTCGATCCCCAGGCCATCCAGCAGGTACACCAGGTCCTCCGTCGCGAGGTTGCCGGCTGCGCCAGGAGCAAACGGGCAGCCGCCCAGCCCGCCGGCCGAGCTGTCGAAGATGTGGAATCCCATCTGCATCGCCAACAATGTGTTTGCCAGGGCCGTCCCGCGGGTGTCGTGAAAGTGCAGACCCACGCGATCGACGCCGAACCGCTCGGCCGCCCGGCTGAGCACGGCTTCGGCGGTGCGGGGCGTTGCCACGCCAATCGTGTCGCCCAGCGACAGCTCGTCGACGCCGATCTCGAGCAGCCGCTCGGCCACGCCCAGCGCCGCCGCCGGGTCGACCGCGCCCTCATACGGGCAGCCGAACACCGTCGAGATGTAGCCGCGCACCCAGACCCCCTCGGCGCGCGCCAGGCGAACAACCTCGCCGATGTTCAGCAGTGACTCGTCGATCGTGGCGTTGATGTTGCGGCGGTTGAAGGTTTCGGTTGCCGCCGTGAACACGGCCACGTCGCGCACCCCCGCCTGGAGCGCCCGTTCCATGCCTCGGACGTTGGGGACGAGAACCGGGTAGCGAATGCCGGGGAGTTTGTCGATGCCGGCCAGCAGGTCGGCGGCGTCGGCGAGCTGCGGGACGGCCCTGGGATGGACGAACGACGTCGCCTCGATCATCTCGAGGCCCGCCGCGCTCAGCAGGTCGACGAAGCGGACCTTGTCCGCGGTCCCGATCGCGCGGCCTTCATTCTGGAGCCCGTCGCGCGGACCAACCTCGACGATCCGCACGCGGCGCGGCACCGACTCGAGCATGATTGCTGTCTCCCGTCTACCCGGCTAACTCTATCAACGTGGCGCCGCCCTCGACGCTCTGCCCCTCGCGACAGCGGACCGCGCGGACCACGCCGTCGTGCGGGGCGGTGACCGTGTGCTCGATCTTCATCGCCTCCAGGACCACCAGCGCCTGGTGCTCGCGGACGGCGTCGCCCTCGTCGACGGCCACTTTGACGACCCGCCCCGGCATCGGCGACACGAGCTGGGCAGCGTCGCCGTGGCCACCGGTGTGGACGCCGGCCGCGTCAATCGACGGCGGCCTCAGCCTCAGGTTCCGCGAGCTGGGGGACGAGCGGCTCGTGC
>JAUJPG010000116.1 GCA_030447245.1 Chloroflexota bacterium
CAGGAGTGGCAAGCCACGGAAGCCGAAGCATGGGAGCAGACCGCCGCCGATGGTCTCGGCGCGCGCTGATGCGTCGGGGCGAAGTCCGTGTCGTCGACCTGGAACCCGGTCGTGGCGCTGAGGCCGGGAAACGTAGGCCAGCGGTGATCGTCAGCAACGACGGGGCGAACGCCGCCGCCACTCGCCTCGGCCGTGGCGTCGTCACCGTGGTGCCGGTGACCTCGAATACCAGCCGGGTGTACCCCTTTCAGGTGCTCCTGGAAGCGGAGGCAACCGGCCTGGGTCGCGACTCCAAGGCCCAGGCGGAGCAGCTCCGGTCGGTAGCCGTCGAAAGGATCGGAGACAGGATCGGTGCGCTGCCTACCGACGTCATGGTTCAACTCGACGCAGCGCTCCGGCTCCACCTTGCGCTGTAAAACAGCGCCCCGCCATAGCTGTCCGACGGAAATCCCGGTTCGTCGCCTCGATCGAAGATCTCTTCGATCCTTCCGCGTTCCGGCCCGCCCGCGGGGCTGCCTCCTACGCCTTCCAGCGGCTGCCGACCTGCCCCCCGCGGCTTCAGTTGCTAGGCCGAACGGCCGAAGGATCCGTGCGGGGGAGGTCGAGCCAGGCCGGAGAGGACGCATGAGCGAGTCGCGCCCGCCCTCGCTGAGACTCCCGCGGGCGTAGCTGCCCTCGAGGCGGCCCGGCTGGCCGCCGTGGAGCGCTACGGGGCGGTCGACCCGCAGTTCCAAGGCGATCTGGACGGCATAGCCCACCGCGCTGCCGCGATCTGCGGCACCCCGGTGTCCGCTGGAGGCGGTGGTTCGCCCGCTCCTGGCCCAGCTCCAGCAGATCACGGGCCTGCAGACCACCTACCTCACCCGGATGGACTGGGACGCCATGGAGCAGCAGATCCGCTACTCGCACAACGACGGTGCCGGGCCGCGCATCGATGAAGGGCTCAGCGTGCCGTGGGAGGAGACCCTCTGCCGGCGGACGCTCATGGACGGTCGCACGAACCTGAGCGATGCGGGCGTCACCTACCCCGACAACAAGGCCGTGGCCGCTCTCGACATCCACGGCTTTGCCGCCGCGCCGGTCTTCACGGAGGAGGGCGGGCTGTGGGGCACCATCTGTGGCGCGAGCAAAGCCAGAGCGGAGCTCGGGGAGACCGACATGGCGACGCTTCGGCTCTTCGCCCGGCTGATCGGGGAGAAGCTGAGCCAGCTCGAGACGCGGCAGCCCGCAGAGAATGTCGCAGTGGCTGAGCCGCGTACGGCGTCGGTCTAGACCCAGCTCTCGAACCAGATCCGGGCGCGGTAGGCCTCGAACGGGATCACCTTGGCGGCGAGGATTGGGTAGAGCCAGAAGAAGTTGCCGACCACCAGCAGGGCGTAGCCGCCGACCGCCAAAGCCACACCCCGCCGGCGCAGCGCACTCGCCCGCGACCCGCCCAGTGCCATGCCCGCCGACAGGGCGAGGGCGAGGCACATGAAGGGCAGCATCGGCAGCGCGTAGAAGAGGAACATCGTCCGGTTGCCGGCCAGCAGCCACGGCAGGAACGCCGCGCCGAAACCAACGAGGGTCGTGGCCGCCCGCCAGTCACGACGGGAGAGCCATCGCCAGGCCGTCGCCACCAGTGCCGGCAACGCGGCCCACCAGATCGCCGGTGTGCCGATGCCGAGGATCACCTTCGACGTGCCGGGCGCCGGGGTGTCGTAGAGGTAGAGCACCGGCCGGGCCAGTAACGGCCAGCTGCCGGGACGCGACTGGTAGGGGTGGCTCGAGGACAGCGTGACGTGGAAGTGCCAGATCTCGGTGTGGTACTTCAGCCAGCCGCTGACGGCGCCGCAGTGCTCGGCGCGCCCCCCGGTGCACTGGCGCAGGTAGCCGTCGTCGCTGAGGAACCAGCCGGCCCAGGATGCGACGTAGACCGCCACCGGCACCAGCACCAAGAAGCCGGCGATGGGCAGCGCCTCCCGGCGCAGCGCCGCGCGGAAGGGCGCCGGCACCCCCGCGCTACGGCGGACGCCGACGTCCCACCCGAAGGCCAGCAGCACCAGCGCCACGACGAGGTAGGCGGCGGTCCACTTCGTCGCGCCGGCCGCCCCCATCGCCACCCCGGCCGCCAGCCGCCACGGCCGGAAGCCGACTCGAGGGCCCGGCCAGGACACCTCGGCACCGACGCGTCGGGCCAGCCGCGTCCGGGCCTGGTCGCGGTCGGCCACCAGACAAGCCAGGGCCACGACCAGCCAGAACATCAGGAAGATGTCGAGCATCGCGATCCGGCTCTGGGTGAAGTGCAGCCCGTCCAGCGCCAGCAGGCCGCCGGCGA
>JAUJPG010000117.1 GCA_030447245.1 Chloroflexota bacterium
CATGCGGTGGTGGCCACCCGGGGCGACAAGGGGTCCCAGGACCCGGACGTCGACCAGGTGCTCCAGCAGCAGCGTGCCGATCCCCTCGTGCTGGTGAGCGTCGCAGATCAACAACCCGATCTCGGCGCTGTCATCGCTTTCCCGATCCAGCGCGGCGACACCGATGACGGTGCTCTCGACCTCGGCGACCAGCGCGTGATGCCTCGGGCTGGACGGTTGCAGCAGGACGTCGAGGTGGCGGTCGGCGGCCAGCCTGTTGACGGCGAAGAAGCGCAGGTAGATGGACCGGTCGGATGCCGCCGCGTTCAGGGCCGTCAGCGCGTTTCGGTCACCCGGGCGCGCGGAGCGAATACGCACCATGCCGCCGTTGGTGCGCAGGGCGTGGGTGTCGATGAGATATCCAGAGGTCATGACCTCACTGTCCCCGTCGACCCCGGCGTGCCGGCAGGGCCGAAAGCCCCGAACCTCGATGATCGACGTGGTCAGGCCATCGGCTCGCCCGGCGCCATTACTCCTGCGCGGCGCGCGGCCCGCGCTCGGCTGCTAGGCCGATGGGGTCTGGAGAAAGTGCTGGCACGGGGTGCAATAGCGTGACATCGGCAGGATCTCCAGGCGCTCGGAGGAGATGGGTTCAGCGCACCGCTCGCAGCGGCCGTAGGTGCCGGCCCGCAGTCGCTCCAGCGCGTCCTCGACTTCGGTGAGCGCTGCCATGGCACTGGTCCTGAGGATTTCCTTGACCTGTTCCTGAGCCGCGTCCACCGCGAGCGAGGCGTTCGCTGGCGCCTCGGTGAGTTGGTCGAGCTGGTCAAGTCTGAACGATCGCTGCTGCTCCAGGGCCGCGCGAAAGTCCGCAGGAGCTTGCCGACCACCCTTGGACGCCGGCGCTCCGTTGGCGCGGTGAGGTGTGCGCATCAGGCATCCATCGACGGTCGCTGTGGACTCGACAGGGCAATCATGGCCGCCTCGTCCTCCTTCGAACCGCTCCTCGACGCGGCCGGACGCCAGTCGCGTTGCCACCTGCCAGTCCCACGGAGCCAGCCCTCGGTGCATCTCATGGCGACCACGATGCCCGGTCCTGCCTGGTTTGGGCAGGCGTGCCGTCGGTAATCCTTGTCCGGGCTAACTTGCCGAACCTCGGCAAAGTCGCTGTACTGACCTCACGGAAATCATCGGAGCGGGGACAGCTGAGGAGCAGCAATGACGAGCAGGCCAGGCAGACCACCCGCCTCGGACGAGCCGCCGGCCCTCGATCAGGACGATGACTGGCTCCGCGCCGTCGCGGACTCCGCGGCCGCGGCCTGCCAGGCGCCGGTGGAGTTGCTGGGCGAGTACCTGACGATGCTGGCCGACGCGGCGGTTCACGGTCGCCGGCCGCGAGCCGAGCAGTTGGCGGCGGTCCGGGACCTGGGTCGCAGTGCCGCCGAACAAGGCGTCGGCGCGGCGCAAGCGGTGGAGCTCTACCTCGGGGCGGCGTGGCGGCTCTGGAGGGAACTGCCCACGGTGGTGCGCTCCCGCGACCGTGACCGCGTTCGAGCCGCCGCCGAGGCCGTGTTGCGGGTACTCGACGACGCCGTCGGCGTGTTCCTGGACAGTCATCAAGCCGCCCGGCGCGAGATGATCCGCCACGAGGAGTCGTTGCGGCGGGAGTTCATCGACGACCTGCTACGCGGTGACGCCGACGTCTCGCGCCTGGTGGAGCGCGCGGAGCCGTTCGGGCTCGATCTTGGCCAATCCCATCAGGTGGCACTGGCAGCGCCCGGTGACGCGCGGGACAAGCTCGATCGCGCGGCGACGGTCATCGACCGGGCCGCGACAGTGCTCGAACGGGCCGTCGTCGAGCATTTCGGCGATCGCGAGGTGCTGGTCGCGACCAAGGACGGCAATGTCGTCGTCCTGGTTCCCGGCCAGAGCAGGAGTTCACGGGGCAGGTCGGTCGATGTGACCACGGTGATCCAGACCGAGCTCAACCGTCTGACGTCCGGTCAGCCGTGGCACTTGTCAGCGGGACGGCCCTACGTCGGAGCCTATGGAATAGCCCGCTCCTACGAAGAGGCCAGAGAGGCGCTCACCCTCGCCGCGCGGCTCGGGATGGACGCCGGCACGCTGCAACCACGTGACTTGCTGGTTTATCGCGTCCTGGCGCGCGACCAAGCGGCCACCGCCGATCTGGTCCGTGACCTGCTCGCTCCCTTGGCCGAGGCCCGCGGCGGACCGGAGCTGCTCCTGGAGACGCTTCGTTGCTATTTCTCCTGCGGCGCGGTGGCCACCGAGACCGCGCGGCGGATGAACGTGTC
>JAUJPG010000118.1 GCA_030447245.1 Chloroflexota bacterium
CCAAAAGATCAGAATGGCGAGAGCCAGCACGATCCCGCGCTCGCTCCTCGTCAGGTCATAGACACGCTCGACCACACGGGGGCCAGGCTCACCCATGAAACCGCGCACAAAGTAAGACAACGAGTAGGCGGCCGTCAGGAAGACGCCAACACCGGCCGCGACCGCCATCGACCAATGCTGCTCATAGGCACCGAGCATCACGAGATGCTCGCCGTTGAACCCGTTCGTGCCGGGCAGTCCGATGCCGGCGAGGGCGATGATCAGGAACGTGCCGGTCAAGAGCGGCGCACGGTGGATGACCCCACCCAGCACCGCGATCTCTGGCGGTCCCACTCGGGTGGACAGGAACCCGGCGACGAAGAACAGTCCGGCCCCGACGATTCCGAGATTGATCATCTGGAGAAGACCGCCCTCGAACCCGTCGAGGTTGAGTGCGAAGAGGCCCAGCATGACCACGCCCATGTGCGACAGGCTGGCGTAGGCCAGCAGTCGCCGCAGGTTCGACTGCCCGAGCGCCAGCAGCGCGCCGTACACCGCACCCGTGACCCCGAGCAGCGCCATCAGCCAGAACCACTCCGAGGCGGCATCCGGCAGCAGCGGGATGACAAAACGCAGGAGCCCATAGGTGCCGAGCTTGATGCCGACGAGGAAGACACTCATGCTCACTACCGGGCCGTGTTCGAGCACCTTGGGGAGCCAGGTGTGAAATGGGAAGATCGGTGCCTTGACGGCGAAGCCGAAGAACAGCAGAAAGAAGATCAGCGTCTGGGACTCGGCGGGTACGCCGGCATCGAGTAGGGCCGGCAGGTCGAAGCTGTAGCCGTCGCCGGTGCTCTCTGCATGGCTGCGGCCGAGAAAGAGGATGCCCGCGAACATGAGCGCCGATCCGACTGCCATGAATCCGACGTACTCACGGGCGGCGCGCCGCCGCCCCGCGCCGGTGCCCCACCGAGTGATGAGGAACCAGCTCGGCACCAGCTCTGCGACGAAGAAGAACCAGAACACCATCAGGTCGAGCGAGGCGAAGGCGCCGATCGTCGCCGACTCCAGCGCCAACGTGGCCATCGCGTAGCGGCGTGCGTCGCCGCGGGTGCTGGCGGTCGCGCGCTCGGCGTACACGATGACAAGCAGAGCGAGCAGCGCGGTCAGCGGGATGAACAGCAAGTTGACCCCGTCCACGCCGAGGTGCCAACTGACACCGAGCGCCGTACCGGAGCGCTCCACGAACTGGAGGTCGGCGACACCGGAGTTGAAGCGCAGCACCATGAGCCCGACCAGGAGGACCTCGACTGCGGCGCCCCCGACTGCAAGGATCTTGGCGGCCCTGTCGTTGCGGACGAACTGCAACGCCGCACACACCAGCAGCGGCAGTGCTACCAGCGCCGACAGGATCGGAAAGCCGACCTGCTCCCCGGCCATGACCTCGTTGAGGTTCATCCGGTGCCGATGATCAGGATGACGAGCGCCAGGGCGAGGATGCTGCCGACCACCAGTGGCTGGCCAAGGCGGCGCTCGACCGCGAGCAAAGCCTGTTGCGCGCCGGCGGCGGCGTTTGCCACCCCTCGCTCAACCCCTCGTTGGAAGACAGCGCTCTCCACCGCGTCGGTGATTCCCGCAATGGCCCCGGTAAGCTTGCCGGCAGTCGCGTCGAGGGACTGGAAGAAGACGCGCTCGATGTTCTCGGCGAGGCGTGCGAAGGCGTTGGCGAAGGCCCCGATGACGCCATGGCCCGCGGCACGCTGGAAGACGACTCGCTCGATCCCTGCGACGAGGCGCGCGAAGCCGTTGGCCGCAGCGCCGACCAGGCCTTGGTCGTCCGAACGCTCGTGGAAGACTTTGTCGATTCCGCGCGCGAGGCGGGAGGAGTCGGTGGTCCTCGGAGCTGCCCCGTACGTGTGCTCCCGCGCGCCCGGCACGGCGGCGGCCGGGCCGCCTGGCAGCCAGTCGAGACGCTCGGGCGCCTCGGCGGGTGGGACGGCATCGGTCCTGGGTGTGCTGCTCAGAGCGCGGAACCGGTCCTCCCAGGTGACGACTTGGGGCACCGGTGGCGGCGCGATGGGGCGGTCGAAGACGGCGTTGTCTAAGCGCTCAAGCGCTCGGCCGAGGGCAACGGTGGGAGCAATGACGGCGCGGCCGTAGAGATCGTCGAGGTAGCCGCCGTTCAGGGCGGCCCAGTACAGTCGGCGCTCCACGGGAGGCCTGGTCCCGGCGGGCAGCTCGGCCCGGAATCGGTCGAGGTAGCGGGGCGCGAACCAGCCGGACAGCAGGAGCAGGGC
>JAUJPG010000049.1 GCA_030447245.1 Chloroflexota bacterium
AGGCGCGGCCCCGGCCTGGCCCGCGCCGGGGGTGGCGGGCGCTGCGCGGGGCTTGGAGGGGGGGGCCCCCCCGCCCGCCCCGTCGCGGGGTGTCGCTGCGCCGCGGGGCCCCCCCTCGGGCGCGGGTGTGGTACTCGCCCGGGGGGCGGCGGCGGCGGGCCCCGCGGGGGGGGCGGGCGCGGCGGGCGCGGGCGCCCCAGCCGCTGTCGAGCTCGTCTGGCCGCCGGCGCCCGCCAACGCCGCGCCGCAGTCCTCGCAGTACTCTACCCCAGCGGGATTGTCCTTCTGGCACACCTGGCACGCCGGCATGGGTCAACCTCCCTGTAGACGTCGCGCGGCTCTGGACGCCGTCCGCCCGCCGCTGTTGCTTGGCACCGGTCCGCGGCTAGGCCCCGGTCAGCCGTCGGATCTCATCCTGGGACGGGACGTTGTCGGGCACGTCGTCCGGGCCGCCCATCTTCATCGTCTGGGTGCGCGCGCCCAGCTTGATCGTCTTGCGGGTGCCGGCCGAGATCGTCCCGCCGGCGCGCAGCTCATCCTCGGCCTTGCCCAGTGCGACCGTCATCCCCCGATTGCCCAGGCGCTGGGTCATCGAGCGCGCGACCTGGAGCGTCTTGGCCGCCTGCTCGGGATTGGTGCCTGCCTGGACCGACGCCTGCCGGACGAGGTTGTCGACGTTGCGCTGCTGGACGTAGCCCATCACCTCGTCGTCCACTGCCGCCGTGAGCGCTTCCTCGGCCGTGAACTCGACGGGCAGGTCGACCGGCGGCACCTCGCCGCGGTAGGCCCGCGCAGGCACCTGGTACGTTATCCCGATCTGGGCCAGGCGCGCGCGCACCGCCGGACGCTCCGGGACGTCCAGCTCCAGGATGAACACCGTGTGGTCGCCAGCCTCGAGGCTACCCAGCTGAAGCGGGACCTGGGCCGCGTCAAGGTCGGCCAGGCTGGGGTAGACCCGCGCCGCCGAGACCAGTTGCACGTCACGAACCGTCTTGACCGTGAGCTGGACGTCCGAGACGACCTGGCGCGTCGCGGACCCGAGCTCGCTTTCGAAGATCTGGGGCAGCGTCGTCATGTCGCGGAAGTCGTAGGGCTTGCCCTGGGTGATGTTGCAGAGCTCGGCGAGCAGGTCTTCGTTGTACTCCTCCCCGATCCCAAGGGCGACGATGCGGGCGCGCAGCTCGGCGAGGGCGGCAGCTGCGCGGCGACACTCGTCCTCGTCGATCGCCAGCCCGTCGGTCAGCAGCAGCACAGTCAGGGTCGCGTCAGCCTGCTTGCGCAGCTCCGCCTCGGCGTTCCGCAGCCCGGGCGCCATCTGGGTCCCGCCGCTGAACTCGGACAGTCGGCCGATGGCATCCAGGAGAGCCTCACGATCCTGGACGGCCTGGCCGGAGGCGACAACGCGGGATTGATCGTCGAACTGGATCAGCGAAATCAGGTCGTCGGGCTGCAGATGGCTGCTCTCTACGAGCCGCCGGGCGGCGTCGACCACCACGTCCAGCTTGCTGGCGCCTTTGAACGTGGCGTTGTAGGTCTTGCCGTCGACGGTGACCGGGTCGGTCGGGATCAGCTCCGGATCGGGGCCCGGGGCGGGCTCGCGCATCGAGCCGCTGGTGTCGACGACTGCCGCCAGGTTGACGCGCGGGCGTCCGCGGACCGCCTCGGGCATGGGCAGCATCTTGAGCATGACGAACAGCTTCTGCTGGCCGGCGGTCGCGCGAAGATAGGGGCGGTGGGGCTTGATGGTGACGTTGAGCATCGTCCCGTCCTTTCGCGCGTGGTGGGTGGCGAGGCGCGCGGCCCGCGTTCGAGCGCCGCGCCACGGCGTCTTGCATCTACAACTGGCGACTGTCGCAGTCGCAAGTTGCTTGCCACGACCGACTAACAGCCTGCTCGCGTCCGAGGGCGACGTGCAGTTCCAAACGGCCCGGGCCGCCCAGTAGGACGCGCAGCGCATCCGCGAGCATTGCACCCCCGCCAGATTACGAGCTGTCCGCGGCCCGGTTCGCCCGGTAGGCGTGGGGCGACCAGAGCTCCATCCGGCCGTTGAGGTCGCGGTCGCTCTGAGCAAGCTGAACGATCGTGCCGTTGGCGCTGCGGGGCGAGATGAACGCCTCCTGCCAGTGCGGGTTGGTGTAGTCCTCGCCGACGACCCGGACGCCGGCCGCGCGCGCCTCGGCGACGCACGCGGCCAGGTCGTCGACCATGAACGTGACGTGGTGGACGCCCTCGCCGTGGGCGCCGAGGAAGTCCCGCACGAAGCCGGGACCGGTCGGCGCGATCAGCTCGATTCCGCCCGCGCCCGGGTAGCGCAGCGTCAGCGTCTTGAAGCCGAGGTCCGGTCGCTCGTACAGCTCCTGCGGGTCACCGCCCAGCAGGTCGCGATACAACGGCAGCGCGCGCTCGATCTCCTCGACGGCGATCGCCGTGTGGTCGAGCCACTTGATGGCCAGGGTCATGCGGTGACCTCCTCCGACGGTATCCGCCAGCCTCGTCGGGGTGACCAGGACGAGTGCCACGAAGGATGGCGCTGTCCTGGCGCCCAGGACGGCGAGGTTCCGAGAACGCCGGGCTATGACGGGTGAGAGGGGCTCCCCTCTCGGCCATCCTTCATGCCATGGTGCGCAGGCCCGCGTGGCCCGCCGTGATGGCGCACATGGTAGCCGGTGCGCCGCGCTCGATGGACGCCCGCGGACGCGGACGGGACGACCAGCCCCGGTCTGGCGTCCGCGGTCCGTGATTGGTATGGATCGTGCAGCCCCATCCATTCGAGACGCTGTACGCCCAAACAGCCGGCGGCGACGCGCGCTGAGGGGACCGTACCCGTGACACCTCGGCGAGATCCCCGCTCGCCGAGCTACCGAGGAGGAGCAGATGCAACACTCCAACGAATCGACTGGTCGGCCGCCTGGGGCACCCGCGCAGGGTGACTGGTCCTTTGAGCCGTCTTCCGGTCCAGGATCGACCGGCCCGACCGGCCAGACCGACGCCGCGCCAGACACGTTTTCGCCCGCCGGTGATGACTACAGCTCGTCGGCGGCACCAATTGGCGAGGGCAGCAATACGCCGGTCGGCGCCGAGCCGGACACATTCCGCGCCTGGGATGCCCGTCAGCCGGACGCCGAGTACGGCGACCATGGCACATTCGGGACGATCGGCCAGGCGCTGCCGTGGGGCGGCGGCGCGGCCACCACCGGAGTTGTTGGCTGGGCGGCCTACTCGTGGTGGCGTCGTCGCCGGCAGCGCAGGACCAGGGCGGAGCAGCTCCGTCGCACACTGATCTTGGCAGGCAGGACGGCCGCGACGCGAATGCCGAGGTACCTGCCCAAAGATCTGCCGAAGAACATTGGCAAGGCCGCCAGCCGAACCAAGTCGCCCTGGACACCGTTCCTGCTGCTGCCGGTGGCACTCTGGCTCCGCTCGCAAGGGGGCAAGCCTGCCAGGGCCGCCGATCAGCTCCTGGAGCCGCTCAAGCTCGAGGATCGGACCCAGCGGTTTGCCAGAGAAGCGGCCAAAGTCGTCGAGCGCGAGGGCACGCGGGCCATCCGTGAACGCGAGCTTCTTGAGGAAGATCGTGGATGGGGCGGCTACTACCCATGGTTGCTCGCCGTGCCGCTGGTCGGCGGAGGGTACTACGCCTACCAGCGCCTGGTTGGTACGGGTAGCTCAGGGGACGGCGGCAGTCTGGGGATCTCCGGGCGGAGCGTCAGAGACGTCATGACCACCGGCGCTGAGGTGATCGCGCCGGATGCCAGCGCGGCCGACGCGGCCCGAAAGATGCGCGACCTGAACGTCGGATCGCTGCCGGTGTGTGACGGTGATCGACTCATCGGTGTGGTCACCGACCGCGACCTCAGCGTGCGGGCGGTGGCAGAGGGCAAGGACGCGAACGAGACCAGGGTCCGCCAGGTGATGTCGCCCGAAGTGACCTGGGTGTTCGAGGACGAGCCGGCCGACATGGCTGCCTCGATGATGCGCCAGCGGCAAGTCCGTCGCCTGCCGGTGCTGAACCGTGACGATAAGCTCGTCGGCATCGTCGCCCTGGCCGACCTCGCCACCGACCTCACGGACGATGCTCTCAAGAGTGAGACTCTGGAGGGCATCTCCGAGCCGGGCCGCGCCAACGGCCGCTGAGCAATAGGCGCTCGTCCCGCCTCCGCGGCGCTCGCCGACGCGGCGCGCGCCGCGGAGGCGGGCGCGTGCTTGTGCAGCTGACGCTCTCAGGTCAGTGGCCGCGTTCGCCCCGCCAGCTTACCGGGGCCTTACCCACGCTCACCGCCCACGTCAGCGTCGCCATGAGCCGACGGACGGTCAGCCTCCGCGCCGTTCGCTGCCGCTCCGTCCGCCGCCGCGCCGTCCGGCGACCCACCCGGCCCGTTGGCCGGGCCGTTCGCCCGCGTGGCGACGCTCTGCTGCAGGAGCTCGGAGATGTCGAGGATTGGCAGCTCGTCGTAGACGCCCCTGGCGCGGGCGCCGTCTTCGAGCATCACCATGCAGTAGGGACAGGCGGTCGCGACCCGGTCGGGGCTCTCGGCCTGGATCTGCTCCATCCGGAGATGGTTGATCCGCGTGCCGCGCTTCTCCTCGAAGAAGATCTTGGAGCCGCCAGCGCCACAGCACATCGCCTTGTTGCGGCACCCGGCTCGAACCTCCTTGAGCTCGGCGCCGGGGATGGCCCCGAGCACCTCGCGCGGCTGGTCGTAGATGTCCTGGTAGCGGCCCAGGTAGCACGGGTCGTGATAGGCCACCGACGCGTCCAGCGCCTCGGTCGGCCGGAGCTTGCCGTCGCGGACCAGCTCGGCCAGGTACTCTGCGTGGTGGCGGATGTCGTAAAGGCCGCCTAACTGCGGGTACTCGTCCTTCATGGTGTTGAAGCAGTGCGGGCAGCTCGCCAGGATCGTCTTCTTGCGATCGCCGACGCCAAGCTCGTTCAGCGTCGCCACGTTCTCGCCGGCCAGCATCTGCCACAGGTATTCGTGGCCGGCACGGCGGGCCGGATCTCCGGTGCAGGTCTCCCGGGCGCCCAGGATCGCGAAGCGGATGCCGGCCGTCTTGAGCAGGCCGGCCAGCGTGCGGGCGATCTTCTGGTTGCGCTCGTCGTACGAGCCGAAGCAGCCGACCCAGTACAGGACGTCGATCTCGTCGGCGGTCACCCCCTCGCCGAGGACCGGCACCTCGATCTCCTCGGCCCATCTGCCGCGATCGCTCCTCGGGAACCGCCAGGGATTGCCGGCCGCTTCCAGGTTGTCGAACAGGCGCCCGAGCTCGCCCTCGAAGCGGTTTTCGACCATCACCAGGTTGCGGCGCATGTCGACGATCTTCGGGACGTGCTCGATGAAGACCGGGCACGCCTCCATGCAGGCGTAGCACGTCGTGCAGTCCCAGAGCACCGGGTCGGTGATCACGTCGCCGACAAGGCGCACTGATTCTCGAACCGGATCGGTGTTCGGCTCGATCCGCTCGCCGTCAAGCGGCGGGTCTGCCTGATCGCCGCGGTCCTGCCGCGCGCGGGCCATCGGCGGGCCTGACTGAGTCAAGAGCTGGTTGCGGATGTCCAGGATCAGCATGAACGGCGACAGCGCCTTACCGGTCCGGCTCGCGGGACAAGCCTCCTCGCAGCGCGCGCACTCGGTGCACGCCTGAGTGTCGAAGCGGTCCTTCCAGCTCAGGTCCTCGACCTTGCCGATGCCGATCTGGGGCTCTTCCTGCTCGAACGCCTTCTCGACGTCGACATACCCGAGCTGGCCGCGCGGCTCGAGCCTGCGGAAGTAGATGTTGGCCGGAGAGAACACGATGTGGCGGAGCTTGGAGTACGGCAGGTACGCCAGCCAGGCCAGCGCGAGCACCAGGTGGAACCACCAGCCGAAGGCGTGGATCCCGCGCAGCGCGTCCGTGTTCAGCGGGAGGCGCTGGAACCCGAGGCCGAATACCGTCCCCACGGGCGACCAGTTGCCCCACGGATCGTTGGTGACGACGATCCGGAGGCCCTCGATGACGTAGCCCGTCACCAGGATGACGAGGAACCCGCCCAGGATCAGCCCGTCGTCGAGCGCCGTCCGCGGATCGAGCGGGTGGTACAGCCGGTCGCGCCGCCCGACGGCGAACCGTTTGCCGATCGCCATCAGCACGCCGACGATCGCCAGACCGCCCAGCACGTCGACGATCAAGGACTGGTACCAGAGGTAGAACGCTCCCTGCATGATCCGGAGGTTCAGGTCCTCGTGGATAAAGACGACGGTCGTCGCGATGAGCAGGGCCACAAAACCGAAGCTGAACGCGGCGTGGCTCAGTCCTGAGTAGCGCCGCCGGAGCGTCCGCCCCTGGCCGATCCCGTGGACCACGAACGCCCGCAGCCGCTCGCCGACCTGGCCGAAGCGGTCGGCCGGCTTGCCGGGAGCGATCATCCGTACGTAGCGGTACACCGCGTACGCCATGACTCCGACGGTGATGACCAACAGGAGGTACATCACCCACAGGTACTGGTGACCGATGTTCCAATAGACTTCGCGCGTCGGAGTCGAGGGGTCCACGTCGATGCCATCCAGCTTCTCAGAGTAGGCGAGCCCGGCTGGTACGCCGGGCGGCGTGGCGTGTCGTAGGCCGTGGCGCATCCCCCGCGGGGCTCGGCGGGGGACCCACCCCCTCGCGACCGCCAACGGGTCGACCGCCGCTGAAGGGCGCGGCGTGCGGCCATGGTAGCAAATCCTGCCACCCGGGGGACCCCGCGCAATCCATAATGGGATTAGCAGCGGATCGAGCTCACACCGCCGCGAGCCAGGAGCAGGAACGATGGACGTCCTCGAAGCGATCCGGCAACGGCGAAGCGCCAAGAAGCTGCGGCCCGATCTGCCGCCGCGCGAGTTGATCGACGAGCTGCTGGAGGCGGCCACCTGGGCGCCCAACCATCACCAGAACGAGCCCTGGCGGTTCTTCGTCCTGGCCGGCGAGGCCCGCGAGCGCTTCGGCCAGGCGCTCGCGGGCGACGCCGTGCGCGCTCTGCACGACCCGACCGGCGAACTGTCAGAGACGATCGCCAGGGCCCAGCGTGACAAAGCCATGCGCGCCCCGGTGATCCTGGTCGCGGCGATGGAGCCGCCGTTCGGGCCGAAGATCGTCGAGGTCGAGAACGTCTGCGCGGTCGCCTGCGCAATCCAGAACATGCTGCTCCTCGCCCACGCCCGCGGCCTGGCCACCAAGTGGAGCACCGGCGAGGCGGCCCGTTCGGAGCACCTGAAGCGGTTCTTCGGCCTGACCCCCGAACACCAGATCCTCGCCTACATCTACCTGGGCTATCCTGACGGCGACGTCTCCGCCGCTCGCCGCACCCCCCACCACGAGAAAACCACCTGGCTCGGCTGGCCCACGAACGGCGCACACTGACGTGCCAAATGCCGGTGCGCCATAGCAGGAGCGGATTGGCGTCCCCAGGACGGCCGATCGGCCGGAATCTGGTACACTCGAGGGCGTAACGGCAGCCCGCGAGGCGGGAGAGGCGGCAAGAATCCTATGATCGAGATGGTGGTGCGCGGGGTCGGGCGGGACCGCGAACGGCGGAGCGCGGTTGCCCGGCTGGAAGCACCGAACCTGGCTGGCAAGGCTCGGGTTGTGCTCCCTCTGTCGCATGTCGAGGCGCACGCCCTCGCCCACGAGCTGCGTGGCCACGCCACCATGCGCGGCGAGGCGTTCACCCTGCTCGATCGCGTGGTGACTGGACTCGGGGCCACGATCTCGGCGGTCGAGCTGGTCCTGGACGAGGATGCCGCGACGATCGCCCGCCTGCGGCTCGAGCGTCCTGAAGGTGCGCTTGAACTGCCGCTAGAGGTCGGGCAGGCCCTGGGGCTGGCGGTCAGCCGCCGACTCCCGCTGCTGGCTGCCGAAGCGCTGCTGAGCCACCCCGACGTCCCTGCTGCCGAGCCCCCCGAGGCAGCGACAGCCAGCCCGGCCGAGGTGCCCGAAGCCTTCCTGCGCGCCTTCACCGAGTAGGCGCGCTCCCGGCCTATGTCACGCCGGCCAGCGACGGCGGGAGCTTCGTCAGGGCATCTTTGATCGCCGCCTCCGGGTACTCGAAGTCTTCAAGCTGGCCCGAGAAGTAGGCGTCGTAGGCGCCCATGTCGAAGTGACCGTGCCCTGACAGGTTGAAGACGATCACCCGGCCCTCGCCGGCTTCCCTGGCCGCCAGCGCCTCGTCGATCGCCGAGCGGATCGCGTGGGCCGCTTCTGGGGCGGGCATGATCCCCTCGGCGCGGGCGAACTGGACGCCCGCGTCGAAGATCTTGGTCTGCCCATGGGCGACCGCCTCGACGATCCCGTCGTTGACCAGCTGAGAAACCAGCGGCGCGTCGCCGTGGTAGCGCAGCCCGCCCGAGTGGATCGAAGGTGGGATGAAGGTGTGCCCCAGCGTGTGCATCTTCATCGCCGGGGTCAGCCCAACGGTGTCGCCGAGGTCGTAGGTGTACTCGCCCTTGGTCAGCGTCGGGCAGGCCTGTGGCTCGGCGGCGACGAAGCGCGTCTTCTTGTTCTCGCGCAGCCGCTGGCCGATGAACGGAAAGGAGAAGCCGGCGAAGTTCGAGCCGCCGCCGACACACCCGACGACGACGTCCGGGTACTCACCAGCCTTCTCCATCTGCTTGATGGTCTCCTGCCCGATGACCGTCTGGTGGAGCAGAACGTGGTTCAGGACTGAGCCCAGCGCGTAGTGCGCGTCGTCGTGGGTCGCGGCGTCCTCGACGGCTTCGGAGATCGCGATCCCCAGGCTGCCAGGCGAGTCCGGGAACTCGCCGAGCACCTGGCGGCCGGCCTGGGTCTGCTCCGACGGGCTGGGGTAGATCGTCGCGCCGTACGCCTCGATCATCGACTTGCGGTACGGCTTGTGGAAGTAGCTCGCCTTGACCATGTAGACGGTGCACTCGAGCCCGAAGAAGTTGCAGGCGATCGACAGCGCCGTCCCCCACTGGCCCGCGCCGGTTTCGGTGGTGAGCCGCTTCATGCCCTCTTGCTTGTTGTAGTACGCCTGGGCGATGGCTGTGTTCGGCTTGTGGCTGCCGGCCGGGCTCGTGCCCTCGTACTTGTAGTAGATGCGGGCCGGGGTATCGAGCGCCTTCTCGAGCCGACGGGCGCGGTACAACGGCGTCGGCCGCCACAGCTTGTAGATGTCGCGGACCTCGTCCGGAATCTCGATCGTTGGCTCGCTCGAGACCTCCTGCATGATCAGCGCCATCGGGAACAACGGTGCGAGATCATCCGGTCCAATCGGCTGGCCGGTCCCCGGGTGCAGCACTGGAGACGGCGGCTCAGGCAGATCGGAGACGATGTTGTACCAGTGGGTCGGGATCTCGCTCTCGTCCAGCAGAATCTTGGTGACGTCGTCGCGCGCCATCGTGCCTACCCCCAGGCCGCGGCCCTTTCCCCAGGCCCGACAAGCTTGGCCTAGTATACTCAGCCCCCTTCGGCGGAGCGAGCGGCCTCGGCAGGTCGGACGGCGTGCGTCCGTGTTGCCAGGCCGAGGCAGGCTCCGGTACACTCCAAGCTCGGGGTCCGGGTGCCGCCATGCCGCGCGCACGGCCACGGCGGCGCGGTGGGATGGCCGAGTGGTTAATGGCAACGGACTGTAAATCCGTCGCGCGAAAGCGCTTCGCAGGTTCGAATCCTGCTCCCACCACCACCCCTCCGAAAGCGCGGAACGGCTAAGGTAGCGGCGCTTCTGGTGGGAGAGATCCGCCCACATAGCTCAGTCGGCAGAGCGCGATCTTGGTAAGATCGAGGTCATCGGTTCGAATCCGATTGTGGGCTCCCGCGACAGAGACCGCGTGGCGGTCTCTTTTCGCGTTCGGCACATCCGGTCGGCGGCGCGCGGTCGCCGAGATCAGTCGGCCCTCGGGCCGGAGCAGGGTAAGAGGCGATGGCCAAGCAGCGATTTGAGCGGACCAAGCCGCACGCGAACGTGGGGACGATCGGGCACGTGGACCACGGCAAGACGACGCTGACGATCACCAAGGTGTTGGGGATGCGCGGTGGGGCGACGTATCGGGACTTCGGGTCGATCGACAACGCGCCCGAAGAGCGTGCGCGGGGGATCACGATCGCGATCGCGCACGTGGAGTACGAGACCGAGGCGCGGCACTACGCGCACGTGGACTGTCCCGTGGGCACGCCGACTACATCAAGAACATGATCACCGCGGCGCAGATGGACGGGGCGATCCTGGTGGTCTCGGCGCCGGACGGGCCGATGCCGCAGACGCGCGAGCACATCTCGCTGGCGCGGCAGGTCGACGCCGATGGTGGTGTTTTTGAACAAGGTCGACCTGATGGAGGACGAGGAGCTGCTCGAGCTGGTCGAGATGGAAGTGCGCGAGCTGCTGAGCAAGTACGGCTTTCCTGGGGACGACGTGCCGATCGTGCGCGGGGCTCGGCGGTGCGGGCGTTGGAGTCCGGCCGAAGCGATCCCGCGGCGCCGAGTACGAGCCGATCGTCGAGCTGATGGCGGCGGTCGACCAGTACATTCCGGGACGCCGAGCGGCTGGCCGATCGGCCGTTTTTGATGCCGATCGAAGACGTCTTTGGGATCAAGCGACGGGACGGTGGTCACCGGCGGATCGAGCGCGGGCGGGTCAAGACCGGCGAAGAGATCGAGATCGTCGGCTTTGGCGCCACGCGGCGCACGGTGGTGACCGGGGTGGAGATGTTCCAGAAGACGCTGGACGAAGGGCTGGCCGGAGACAACGTCGGGTGTTTACTGCGCGGGGTTGACCGCGACGAGATCGAGCGCGGGCAGGTGCTGGCCAAGCCTGGGAGCATTCTGCCGAAGACGGCGTTTGGGGCCGAGGTGTACGTGCTGTCCAAAGAGGAGGGGGGGCGGCACACGCCCTTTTTCAACGGCTATCGGCCGCAGTTCTACATCCGGGACGACCGACGTGACCGGGTCGATCAAGCCGCCGGGGAGGGGGTCGAGATGGTGATGCCCGGGGACAACATTCGGATGGAGATCGAGCTGATCACGCCGGGGTCGCGCTGGAGGACGGGCTGTGGTTTGCGATCCGCGAGGGCGGGGCGCACCGTCGGGGCCGGGCGTGGTCACCCAGATCCAGGCTAGGACGAGGGGGTTCGGGCGGTGGGCGCCCGGGGTAACGGACAGAGCCGTCTTCCCGGACGCCCGCCTGACCGCCGGACACTTACGAGGAACGAGGAGCTATGGCCAAGAAAGCCGACCGAGTGCTGGTCACGCTGGCATGCCCCGATTGCAAGGAGCGGACGTACCACTCGGAAAGAACAAGCGCAACGACCCGGGACCGGCTGAGCCTGCAGAAGTTCTGCCCGCGCTGCCGCAAGCACACCGAGCACCGCGAGACCCGCGCGCTCCGCTGGCCGCGGGCGCTCCACGGCCGGCCTTGATGGGTCCCAGATTGGCGGAGGAATCCGCGGCGAGCTTCGGGTGCACTCCGAAGCTCGCCGCCAGACGCGCGTAGCTCAATTGGCAGAGCACTGGTCTCCAAAACCAGGGGTTGGGGGTTCGAGTCCCTCCGCGCGTGCCAGCCTCTACCAGATAAGAATCCCCCTTCAGGATGAGTACTGAAGGAAGATTCTGCTGTTTAGTCCCCTAACTGGTCCCCTAACCAGATGCGATGGCCTCGTCGGAGGCGTCGTCCGGGACCGAGCGGGCGTTCCGTAGGATGGAGCTGAGGAGCCCATTGCCCGTCGCTTCTCGAGCCCGCACGGCATGGGCATAGACCGACATTGTCACCGCCAGGGCTCGCATGGCCCAGGTATTCGCTGACGGTCGGGACCGTCTCGCCAGCTTCGAGCAGCATGGTCGCCACACCGTGCCGAGCAGGTCGTGTAGGCGTGTGGTGAAGGCAAAGTCCGCCACGCCTGAGCGCGCGCTTGAACCGTTTCGCCACATTGTGGGGGTCGAGCATCGTCCCCAACTCGCTCGCGAAGACGAGACCGAGCCCAGCGTACGCCTCCCCGAGCGTAGCCTTGTGAAACGCCTGCCGATCCCGCGCCTTCAAGGCGGCCACAGCAACCGAGTCGAGGTCGAGAGTAGCGCCGCGAGCGGGCCGTCTTCACGTCGCGGACCGCCGTAGGCTGGATGCAGAGGGTGCCGGCCTCAAGGTCGACGTCATCCCAGGTCAGGCCGAGCAGCTCGCTCTTCCGTGCGCCTGTGAGCGCGGTGACGATCCAGAGGCCGACCAGCGGGTCAGCTGCGGCCTCGGCAGGTCGAGCAGGGCCGCCGTCTGGCTGGGCGTGGGTGGCCTGATCTCAGCCTTGGAGACCGGGGCGGGTCCACGCGGAGCATAGGGCTCACGACGATGTACCCCTTCTTGACCGCCCAGTTCAGGGCCGTGCCGAGGACCACGTACATGTGGTGGACGGTGCGGGGGGCGAGCCTCTTCTCGGACTTGCCTCGGTTACGCTTCTCATCGCGTTTCGCGTTCAGGAATGCCTGCACGTCGTCGTGGCTCAGCTTGGCGAGCCGCTTAGAACCAAGCGCCGGGCTTGAAGTGAGTGATCACGAACTGCTCATAGCGCGGCAAGTCGTCTCTCGCAGGTTCGGCTTGACCGTCGCGAGCCACCAGTCTAGGAACCGTCCGACCGTCAGCCAGCAAGGTCGGCGCTTGGGAGCGTCCCGTTGCTCGCTTGGGTCTTCACTGCGTCGAGCCGCGCGCGACAGATCTTCTGGCTCTTGGCGGTGACCTCGCGGACATCGGGCTTCCCGTCAGCCGATAGCCGACCATCAGGCGGCCTACCCAGAGCGCCTTTTCCGCTCCACGTAGCGGAGCGAGCCCTCGCCGTCACGCGCGCTTGCCCTTGCGCCGTTTCACGTACTCACTCATCGCTGCTGACCCTCCCTGGCGGCGGACGCCGCCTGCTGCTGCTCTTTCTGCCGCCGGCACCGCTCGCGCCGCTCGGCTCGTCGCTGCTCGGCATGTTGCGCGTAGTCCCAGCGGTTCTGGCAGGTGCGCGAGCAGAACCGTGCACGGCCCCAGCCCTCGAAGGTGCGCCCACACACGGCGCACGTCCGCTCCGTCAGCTGCAGCCGCCGCTCGACGGTGATGACCTGCACACCCATCGTGATCGCTCCTCTACGTCAAGTATACTTCAAGCGCTCTCGACGTTGGTAGCTGAGCCGACCGCTGCTGGACGACAGGATGGTGTCTTTGCCCAGCGGGGGTCGGCCTGGGCGCACGAGGTGGCTCGACCCTCAGCGGGGACGGAGGAGGGCGAGATGAGCGAGCCTGGTGGATCGGCCTGGCGGTACCTGACTCATGGTGCCTGCACGCTCGTGGCGGCAGCCTGACCAGCGCGTGTCCCAAGAAGAGTGCCGCTTGTGCGGAGCCCTGGCCCGTCCGTACCGCCGGGCCGACGGTCCTGCTCAGCCAGGGCGCATCGATCGGCGGATGCGAGCACCTGCTGCCGGTCAGCCGACGGACGAGCCGAAGCGCACAACGACTTCTTCGGCTTCGACGTGGAGCCCCTGTTCATCGAAGCCGGGCGACGACGCGGAGTTGGAGGACGAGGAGCGAGCGTGGTCGGAGGAGCAGAAGGTTGCGGCGTTCGGCGATCTGCGCCCACTGCTGGTGGCCTACGAGGACTGGGAAGGCCTCTGGAGTCCCCCGTGGGGAGTACCTGCTGTTTGTCGAGTGCGTGAAGCGGCTGTCGGTCCCATCCGGGGACTTCGACTGGGACGACCGTCAATTCCACTTCGCCGCAGACGGCGAGGCGGCCAGGCGCGAGATCACCGAGATCATCAGCAGGCTGACTGAGGGCTTCGAGCGGCTGGCGATGATGGAGGCCGCGAGCGTTCACAGCCGCCGCCGTGGAGATCAAGGCGAGCGAGACTTCAGGATGACAGGGTATCCACCAGCGCGGAATGGACGGCGATCCACGCGCCGTAAGTGACCTCGTCTACAGCGACATCAGCGACAACCTCGTCTTCATGGTGCGCGCCGACGCCGAGGAGCAGGCCGCTCTCATGCTCGCCTACGCTGCCGCGAAAACCTGGGGTGAGTTCTGCGACTTGGCCCCCCCGAAGTTGTACGCGGAGGTGCTGGAACTGATGGAACCGGAGTACCCTTCGATCCCGTCGTTCCTCATCCCCTATCGGCTGGCTCATCCTTCGGCGTCCGGACCCGCCGCAGCGGCAGCGTGTCGAGCCCGAGCACATACCGCGCCGCCTGGACATACTGGGTGATCGACGCCAGCGTCTGGGCGGTCGGCTTGAGTTGCGAGATCAGGTCGCTCGACAGGTAGCGCGACGAGGTGCGCGGGTAGGTCAGCGCCTTTTTGTTTTCGTACAGTGACTGGGCGGCGCGCAGGGTGCGGGAGGCCGAAAAGCCGAAGCGGCGGTTGGCATCCCGCTGGAGGCTGGTCAGGTCGTAGAGCAGCGGCGGCGCCTCGGTCTGCTCTTTGCGCTCGACCGAGCTGACCACGCCAGGTTTGCCGCGGACTTTGGCGACGATCGCCTCGGCACGCTCGGCGCTGGTCAGGCGCGGCTGCTCGGCGGCGAACCAGCGCCCGTCGTAGTGGGCGCGGTCCTTCGTGTCGAAGGTCGCCTCGACCAGCCAGTAGTCCTCCGGCACGAAGGCCTGGATCTCGGTCTCGCGGCGGGTGAGCAGCGCCAGGGTCGGGGTCTGGACCCGCCCGAGCGAGACGACCCCGCCGAGCGCCGCGCGGCCGCGGATCGTCGCGGCACGGGTTGCGTTCATCCCGATCAGCCAGTCGGCCTCCGAGCGCGAGCGGGCGGCCTGCTCCAGGCGGACCATCTCGCCGCCCGGCCGCAGCTGGCCGAAGCCGTCGCGGATGGCCCGCGGGGTGAGGCTGGAGATCCACAGTCGCTCGACCGGCTTGTGTACCCGCGCGGTCTGCCAGATGTAGGCGAAGATCAGCTCGCCCTCACGCCCGGCGTCGCAGGCGTTGATCACCCGATCGACGTCCGGCCGGCGCATCAGCTTCTGGATCACGGACAGCTGCTTGCTGGAGCGCGTGTCAGCAGGCGTGAGCTTGAACTCGGTCGGCAGGATCGGCAGGTCGGCCCGGCGCCACTTCTTGTAGCGCGCGTCGTACACCTCGGGCTCGGCCAGTTTGACCAGGTGGCCGACCGCCCAGGTCACGATATGGCTGTCAGACTCGAGGTAGCCCTCGTTCTTCTTGAAGCGACCTGCCAGGGTTCTGGCCAGGTCCTGGCCGACCGACGGCTTCTCGGCGACGACGAGCGTCTTGGGCATGCGGCTAGCTTACCACTCGACGCGCTTGCTGAGCGGCGATTCGGGGGCTTTGCACTTGAGTTTGTCACCCCTGGTCCATGGCTCGCCCTGCTGCCCCCGAGGACAAGGAGAACAGCATCTGCTCATGGTGAGCTACTCCAGCGTTCAATTGCGGCCCAGCCAGCGGGTTTGTCCGGAGGGCCACCGGGTCGAGTGAGACGAGTCTCTTGGTCGATGTCGGCCTTCCCCAGTACGGCCGAAGTACGGCCGACCATCCGCGTCGGTCGGGGCAGGACGAGCAGCTCCGCAGCTTCAGGCGGGATCGGTCTGGCCGGGACTGCCCGGGACGTGTGCTTCGTGCTCAGGTTGCCCGACCTCAGCCGCCGCTGACATTCACCTGCCGCGCCCCCACATTCACCTGCCCCGCATTTTGCACCACCACCGACGGGGCGTAGCGGCGCAGGTCGCGAAGCCCTCGGAGTGCCCGCAGGAAGAGCGGGTGGAAACGATCGGCCATCGGTGCCGCCTGGTCCAGCCCCCGGCCTTGTCCACCCGCGACGGCTGCCAACATCCATCCCTCTTCAGGTTGTAAGCCTCCGCTCTCCCCTCACTCGCGCTCTGCATGCGCAGCCGCTCCATCCAGACTAGGTACGACGCGTGGGCCTGGGCCATCTGGTCGATCAGGGCCAGCTCGATCCCGCCCCGCGGCTGCCACTCGTCGACAAACGCCTCGAGGATGGCCAGGAACCGTGCCCGCTCCCAGGGCTTGGACTCCCGCTCCACCGCTAGGGCCGCCTGATGGCCGCTGGACAGCTCGGCGTGGGCCTCGGCCTCGATCCGCCGCCATGCCGCCAGCGCCGCCTTCCCCTCGTTCGGCGGCAAGCACGCTCATGGCACCTTGACTGATCAGCCACGGCAGGACAGGGCCCGCTGCGTCGCGGAGGGTGGGTGAAGGAGGCCTAGTTCGTTGCGTGGGAGACGATGGCAGCGACCGCCAGCGCCACGGGCCGACAGCGCCGTCGCGTCCGCTACAGTGTGCGGGGAGCGTACGACAGATGCCGTACTACATCGTGAGGGTCTGGGGAACGGGCGACGACTGGCGTGGAGTGGCCGATTCCGAGGCGTTCGACGACCGCCGCGAGGCGGAGCGGACGGCTCGGCGTCGCGTCCTGCGTAAGGGCGACGGCTCCCGCGGGCCGACCGGCTTTCTGACGTACCGCGTCGGTTGGGGGGAGACCAGACAGGACGCCGTGGACTCGGTGGTCGAGGATGAGCGGGCCTTTTGGGCTGACAGCATCATCTTTGCGTGCGGGCCCGAGCACATATCAATCCTTGACGACGTGCTGCCATCCAGGGCACCCGACGAGTAGGACGGCCCGGCCAATGTGGCCTGTGTACGCGCCGAGACGGCCGCGAGCCAGGCCGCCTTGTCGGTGTCGTCGCTACGGACTACCTCGTCTGTGCACGTCGCTTTGGGTACCTCGATGATGATCGCGCGGTATCCGCACCATCCGCTCATGCAACTCCGGGCGGACACCGCGACGGTCGGATCATGGCTCCATCCCGCAATGACTGGAGCCTCCACTCTACCCGCGGCGGTTCACAGGAAATGTTTGCGCGAAATTTTTGCACCAGACTATTTTCGCTACTTTCGAGGCAACAAACGAGCGTGCTGCCTGTTCCGACAGGGGCAAGAGAACAAAGGTCACGAGCGAGCTCCCCGATCTGAAGAGGCCCCCCTCGTTTAGGAGGCGTGGTACTTGTGGCGGCACCCACCCTCACCCCGCTGGTACGAGCATCCAGGGCTCGGCAGCACGACGTTCGAGCTTGCGAGGCGGTCCGAGTAGATCGGCTCGCGCAAGGGTGCTAGAGCCCGCGTGATTGCCACCCCCGTGCAGGTCGGGCCCAGCGAACAGGGTGCGGCAGCGCACAGCGCCACGGGGCTCATCACACGCACACTCGACTGGGACGGTGCTGGCGCGGTAGTCTACGATCGCGAACACGTTCGCAGGGGCCGTAGGATGAAGATACGGGGCAATCAGGTGTCCGTACTGGTGGCCCTCGGTGCCTTCGTCCTGGCCGTATGGGCTGTATTGCGCGACATCCGAAGGGGGCCGCGCCCGAGCGACCCGTGGTAGCCTCCTCGGCCCGAAGTCGCCGTAGCTCGCGCGATCCCACGTAGTCCCAGACGTGCTGGAACCGTGAAGAGCCCTTCCTCCATCTCAGCTCCCGACGGTGCCTGCTGGGTACGCCATGTACGGTGGTCACGGTCGGGCGAGTCCCTGCTCCCGCCGGGTCACGTGTCAGCATCGTCAATTACGGACTCTCGGCCATGGTGGGTCAAAAGTAGGCTCTCCCGCAGGAAGTGGGGAGCGCTGGCACGGATCTGGCCGCCGCCTGAGCACCCTGTGCGGAGGTGCTCGCCGTGGTCCCGATCGAGCCCGGACGCCCCGTTCGGCATCCAGCAGGTGAAGCTCGACGGCGCGGTCGTGGTGCTGGAGGCGGCGGGCACCGGGCCGGAAGGTCGCTGCCCCGGATGCGGGGCCGTCAGCCGATCCGTGCACGACCGCTACCGGCGGCGACCCTACGACGTCCCGTGGCGGGGGCACGTCGTGCGCCTGCTGCTGACGGTCCGCCGCTTCCGCTGCCCGGCGCCCGAGTGTGGGCGGGCCACGTTCGCCGGGGATTTCGGGCGGCGCCTGCCGCGCGGGCCCGGCGCACGGCCGAGGCCGCCGAGACGTTGCTCCGCCTGGCCCGCACAGTCGGCGGCGAGGTCGGCGCGCGGCTCGCTACGGCGATCGGCGTGCCGGCCAGCGCCGACACGCTGCTCCGCCTGGTCCGGCGGGGGGCCGCGGCGTCGGCCCCGACGCCGCGGGTGCTCGGCGTCGATGACCTGGCGCTGCGCCGGGGCCATCGGTACGCAACGATCCTGGTCGACTTGGAGACGCACCGCCTGATCGACCTCGTGCCCGAGCGTACTGCCGAGGCGCTGGCGGCCTGGCTCCGCGAGCACCCGGGCGTCGAGGTGATCGTGCGCGACCGCTCGGGGGCGTACGCCGAGGGCGCTCGGGCCGAGCACCGAACGCGATCCAGGTCGCCGACCGCTTCCACCTGCTCCAGAACGCCAGCGCCGCGCTCGACGAGCTGCTCCCGGGCGCGGCGTCGGCGGATCGAGTGGGCCGTCGAGCGTGGCCCGTCCGCGCCCGAGCCGGCGTCAAGGGCGGCGCCCCTGAGCCACCGAAGCTCAGCCCCGCCAAACAACGGGCGGCCGCGCGCCGCGCCGCCCGACGCGCTCGCTGGGAGCAGGTCCTGGCGCTCGCCGCGGCGGCCGCAGTCGGCGGGCGATCGCGCGCGAGCTGGGCATCAATCGCCGGGACGGTGCGGCGCCTGCTGACCACGCCGCGCCGCCGCCCGGCAAGCCGGTCGTACGGCCGCGACCGAAGCGGGCTCTGATCGCCGAAGCTCCAGCCGTACGTGTCGTACCTGCAGGACCGCTGGCAGGCCGCTGCACCAACGTCTGCCAGCTGTTCCGCGAACTTCGCGAACGTGGCTACGACGGCAGCCGGACGCTCATCGACCAAGCGCTCCGCCCCTGGCGCGCGCTGCTGCCGCCGAAGCCGGCACGCCCGGCGGATCCACGTCCACGGCGTCCGCTGGCTCTGCCTGCGCCCGCCCGACCAACTCACGCCCGACGAGCAGGCGGCCCTCGCCCAGCTCCTGGCGGACGAGCCGACGATCGCGGCCGGCCACGCGCTCGTGCAGGAGTTCCGGGCCGTTGTGGCCACTCGCGACGTCGCAGCGCTCGACGCGTGGCTCGTCGAGGCGCAGGCAAGCGGCCTGCCATCCTTCGTCCCTCGCTGGCTGCCGGCATCCAGGCCGACGGCCCGCGGGTCGATGCCGCCCTGCGCCTGCCCTGGTCGACCGGCCCCGTCGAGGGCCACGTCTGCCGCGTCAAGCTGATCAAGCGCCAGGGCTACGGCCGGGCCAGGCTCGACCTCCTGCGCGCTCGCGTCCTCGCTGGCTAACCGAGAGCCGTTCCCGCCCCCTCACTGGCGAGCTATTGGCACGGCGTCCTCGCGTCCGGCCGATTGGGCGCGAACGGAGGCCGGGCGATCGATCCGTATACGGCGGCCGGCCCCACTTCCTGCGGGAGAGCCAAAAGTACGCCGACCTTGACACCTTCGTGCTGATCGCGGCCGATCGGCACGTGATGCGACGTCGTTTCGGGCCGATAATCGGCCCCCAGACACAACCCTCACCAACGCCCCCGCGCGCCAACCCTCCCATGCGCATAATGCATCAGCTTGCTGCCAGGATCGGTGCAAGGCTCGCCGGGAGGGCTCAATGTTTGCCTGAACGCGCCGAGGTCGCCCCAGACGCCCCGTGGGCGTTCGGGTTGTCGTCGTGGCCCTGTCCGGCGAGGGCTTTATCCTTTACCACGACGGCCGGGTCCGGGGAACAGCAGCGTCGCTGAAACGCACTTGACCGAGTTCAAGCCAACGTGATGACCAGGCGATCCCTTGGTCTGTGCCGCTTGACCTGATCATGCCGCTACACCGAACCCTCACTCGTCTACAAGCGTCGCGGCGAGACGGCGAACGTCTCTCGTCCTGGTCGCGTTGCTCCTGGCCCTGTCGGCCCTCCTGTGGCTCAAACCGCTCACGACGCACGCCAAAGTCGTGCTCCTGCTGACGCAGGAGCTTCCATTCGTTCCGGGCGAAGCCTTTGTCGTTGGTCACCACCGAGCCTACCCACCAGCAGCTCGGCCTCGATTCACCGCACGGCCCCATCGTCGCGGACCTGTTGCTCCCCATCCGACGATTCGGCGCCCCATCGCCGCACAGCCAACCCGCCGTGATCCTGGCGATGGGCGTCAAGACCTCCGAGCGCGACCGCCTGATCCTGCTGAGCTTCGCCCCGGACCCTGGCCCGACTGGGGTTCGTCGTGCCTGGCCCAGGCGTGAGGCGCTGGACGCGGGGGTATCGCTGCCCGAGGAGCCGGGCACCTTCGTCGCTGGGGTCCGCTATCTTGAAGGCGTCGACCAGGTCGACAAAGAGCGGATTTCGGTGCTCGGGTTCTCGGTTGGCGCCTCGATCGCGCTGGTGGCCGCGAGCGATCCGAGCATCGCCGAACGCGTGCACGCCGTGATCTTCTTCGGCGGCTATTACGACATCCTCTCCTTCCTCGTAAGCCTGGCGACGCAGAGTATCGTCGTGGACGGCCAGGGTTCCCCTGGGATCCGCATGATGACGCGCCAGGACACTTCCGCGAGATCCTCCAGAACCAGATGGCCTACAACGTGCTCGAGGTCTTCGAGGCGAGGACATGCGGGAGGAGGCCGAGCGCATCTTTGAGCTCGGCACTCCTTCAGAGATCGCCGAGTTGCAAAGATTCAGTCCCGCTGAGCATCTCGACAGTCTCGCGACCGACATCTTCATCCTCCATGACCAGGGTGACCACTGTGCCCTATGTCCGAGTCCCGGTTAAACTGAGGCGCGCGCTGCCGGAGGGGAAGGTTAGGGCGTTTCTGTTGACCGCTCTCTTCGAGCATGCCCAGTTCAAGGGGCCTCTCCTGGCAGGCGCTGGGAGATGTCGTCAGCCTATACCGCTTCGTCTACGCGGTCTTCAGCGATCTCTGACCCCGGTCGAGAATGCTGCTGGCCGTCAGGGTAGTAGATGGCGGGACGCCGATCCGCAGCGCAGGTACGCTGGCCACGACGCTGGGAGCCCGGCGAGGGAGGTTGAGATGGCGGCACCGCCTGGCTCGGCGGGTGGATCCCGCCACGCAGCCAGCTCCTGTATTCGGCGAGCTACCAAGGGCGAGCGCGACCATCGCCACGTCCTCAGGCTCGGGAGAACAAAGGACTGGAATTTTGCGCGGAAATTTTCCTGGGCATGGGGTGGGCGAACATGGCCTCGCCAGATTGAGCGTGCGTGGGGACTAGAAACAAGGGCCAGCACACCGGGTACGGGAGGGTGAGGGAGGCCAAGAGGAAGCTCCCCCATCTGAAGAGGCCCCCTCGTTTGGGAAGCGTGGCACTTGGGGGGAGTACCCACCCCCACCTGCCTGGTACCAGCATCCAGGCCACCGCACCCCAGCGTACCGGCACCCTGCTCACCAGGGTGCCCATCATCGCGCGCCCCCAGTCGTCGAGGTGAGGCTACCGACGTGACGGTAAGTCAGCCGCCTTTTTGAACGGACTGGCCAGTTCTCTGAATCGGGGGACAAAGCGGCGGCCCAGGGGCCGATTCCCACACCGGCACCATGGGCCACAACAGGCGATCAGCGAGGCGGTTAGCTCAGGCGGTTGTTCAGAAGAGCTTCGTGCACTCCCAGCGCTGGTAGTTGACGTCTTCGGCCGACATGTTGAGCATGACCTGGCCGGCCTCCACGTCGCGAACGGCATCGAACGGCACGCATAGATCCCGCGCCCGCCTGCGGTTAAGGACGAAGTCGCGATTGCGCACTTCCTTGACGTCGCCGACCGTGTGACCATCCGTCCCGACCACCACCATCCCCTGGTGCACGCCGGCCTGGCCCGCCATCATCGCAGTGCCCTCCGCTGAGAAGAACACCCCGGCTCGTTGCAGATCCTCCGCGAGTTCGGCCTCCGAGGTGTACACCCGATTGGGCAGCGCCTCAAGCTGCGCGAGCAGCGTTGCCGGCGCTCCGTTGTCCCTCGCAATTTGGCCACAGATCCTCGGGTGGCACGGCCACCCGCACCCCTTGAGGTAGCGGTGCAGGTCCTGCCGCGTGACAGGGCTCGTCTCCATGGTTGCCTCCATACGCGCTGGTCACACCGTGCGCCAGCGCCAACGTGAGAAGGCTGTCGCGGAGCGCTCGTAAATCTGCCCTCACCTCCTTCCAAAAAGAAAACGGCTTCTACCGATGAGGTAGAAGCCATCAGCCACGCGGGGCGGGTCGCGAGCGGCCGGGCCGCTCGCCGGCGGGCCTCATGCCCTCGAATCAATTGTAGATTTTGAGGCGGTGAGCGTCAATGGCGCGACTTGCCTCATAACTCAGCCGACCCGGGCGGGATACGTTGCCTCATAACCCAACCAACCCGAGGAGAGAGGGAGATGGGTGTGAGACAACTGAGCAAGCACGACCTGGCGCGCACGTGGCGGCCGCGCTACCTGCAAGCGAATCGGGTGGAGAAGGGGCGGATGCTCGATGAATTGGTGGCGACCACTGGCTACGAGCGGAAGTGGGCCAGCGAGCTGTTGCGGTGTGGTCCACCGCCGCCGCCCGTTCCGAGGAACGCCAGCCCGTGAACCAGATCGCTCGCCTGCTCGGGATCCGTCACCCGCATCCGCGCCATCCTCAATCCCCGCTCGCCGAGCTCTCCCGCAGTCGGCGGGTCGCGTCTCGGTCGATCTCGCCGCGTTCGGGGTCGATCACGAGCCTGTAGTCCTCGTGGGCGCGCTCGACTGAGATGTAGCCGCCGAGGACGTCAGCCAGAACGGACTCGGGGGCGCGCTCGAGGGGGTCACCGTAACCTCCCGAGCCAGCCGATTGGATGTGGAGGGTCTGGCCGGGCTGGACCCGGATCGTCTTCTTCGAGTGGATTGGCTCGCCATCCAGCCGTAGCTCGGCCCCACCCCCGGCCAGCCCGCCAAACAGGCCCTGGGGCGGGTGCTCGACCCGCTCGGCGCGGACCCCGACTGTGATCGGATCGTGCGCGTACGAGCGCCAAACGAAGTACTGCCCGAGCCCGCCACGTGACGCGCCGGCCCCGCCGGAGTCGGCGACCAGCTCCTTGCGCACGAACAGCATCGGCTTTTCGTTCTCGGACACCTCGACCGGTGTGCTCGACAGGTTGGCCGGCCAGCCCAGCGGGGAGATGCCGTCGAGGCCGGCCCGCCCGCCGAAGCCGCCATTGACGAACATGATGTCGACGTAGCGGCGCCCGCTATTGGCGGTGCCCATGAAGGCTGGGATCGCCGGCGGACTGCCGCAATCGGCGACCACCCGGTCCGGGACGGCCGGCGCCAACGTCCGGAACATCAAGGCCTGGAGATACATTGAGACCATCGCCCGCGCGCCGAGCGCCGACGGGTAGACCGGGTTGACGATCGTCCCCTCGGGGGCATAGGCCCGGATCGGCCGAAGCGTCGCGCCGTTGACCGGCGAGGCCGGCCGAGCGATGCAGATCAGGGCGTGGGCCAGGTCGGCGTAGGCGAACCGCCAGGCGCAGTTGACGCCCATCTCGTCCTGCGGCGAGGAGCCGGTGAGGTCAACGTAAAACTCGCCGTCCTCGACGGTGATCGCACACCTCAGGGTCAGCGGGGTGTCGAAGCCGTCGGTCTCGACTTCGCCGAGGTAGACGCCCTTCGGGATCTGGGAGATCGCTTGCCGCATCGCCCGCTCCGAGCGAGCCAGGACCTCGGCCGAGAGCATCTCGAGGTCGTCGAGGCTCTTCTCCTCGAGGTACTCGACGACTCGCCGGGCCATCGTCGTGTTGGCGGCGAGCTGGGCCAGTAGGTCACCGACGACGATTTCCGGTACCCGGACGTTCATCCGGATGATCCGGAAGAGGTCCTCATTCGGCTCGCCGCGTTGGAACAGCTTGATGATCGGCAGGCGGAACCCCTCTTCGAAGATCTCGCGGGAGTCGGCCGACAGCAGCCGGCCGCCGACGTCCGGCGAGTGGGAGACGCAGGCGGCGTAGCCGACGACCCGCCCGCGGTGGAAGATCGGGGTGACGAAGAAGACGTCGTTGATCTGGCTGGCCCCGATCCACGGGTCGGTGCAGATCATGCTGTCGCCCGGCTCGAGCGTCCCGGGCGGGTAGGCGGCCACGAAGTCCTTGACCGCCACCGCCAGGCAGCCCAGAAAGGCCGGCAGGCCATGACGGCCCTGGGCAATCATCTCGCCACGTGGGTCGAACAGGGCGCAACTGAAGTCCCAGGCGTCGGTCACGATCCGAGAAAAGGCCGTCCGCAACAGGGTTGCGCTCGCCTCATCAACGATCGACAGCAGCTTGTTCCAGTGCATCGTCAAACTGACCGGATCGAGCGTGCGCTGGATCTGTACCCCGGTCATCGTCCCTCCAGGTAGGTAGGTGGAAGACGGTAGGTGGGACATGCGGAGGAAGCAACCCTTCTCCCCACCTTCGACCTACCCCAATTCGATCACGATCGTGCCCCATGCGTCGACGCGGACCCGAGCGCGCGGGGGGATGACGGCGGTCGACTCGCGGTCCTCGACGATGGCCCGCCCCTCCAAGCCGGCGCCCGCGGCCAGGGCGTGGCGCTCGTCGACGGGACGCTAGACGAAGCCCGCGGCGTCGGGAAAGAAGACGTCGCGCCGACCTTTCGACGCGGCGCGGGATACCCCCTGGCCCGCGGCGCGGAGGTTCGCGTCGGGCCGCGGCGGCCACCGTTACACGCCAGGTAACCGCCTCGACCGGCACTCGCGGATCTCGCGACCGTACTGCTCGCGGTAGGAGGCGTAAAACGTCTCCTCGATTCGTGGTACGTCTGCGGCCGACAGTCGCCCAACCCGGCAGGACGAAGTTGACCTCGTATCGCTGGCCCAGGTAACGCATGTCTCCGGTGTGGATCACCCGCACGTCGTCGGCGACGACGCCTGGCCTGCTCCAGCAACTGGCGCCCCTGCCGCTCCATCGCCTCGAACGCCCCGTTCAGGTAATCCCAGTCGACCCGCGTCAACTCGCGCATGTAGCCGACCGCGAAGTCGAACGAGATCGGCGAGAGGATGCAGCCGAGAGCCGACAGGACGGCCGGCTGGCACCAGGACCGGACCGGCTAATGTGGAGGGTTCGCGCCACGTCCCAGGCGTGGGCCGGGGCAGCGCCGCCGAAGGCGAACAACGTGAAGTCGCGCACATCGACGCCCTTCTCGGCGGTGTAGACCGAGACGGCATTCGCCATGTTGGCGTTGACGACTTCGTAGACGCTGCGGGCGGCCTCGACGGCCGACAGCCCGAGCGGCCCGGCGACGTCGCGCTCGATCGCCGCGCTCGCTGCCCCCGGGCTCAGCCGCATCTCGCCGCCGAGGAAGTAATCGGCGTTGAGGTAGCCGAGCACCAGGTCAGCGTCGGTGACCGTCGGCCGCACGCCTCCGCGCCCGTAGCAGGCCGGCCGGGTTGGGCGCCCGGCGCTCTCCGGGCCGACCGCCAGCAAGCCGAGTTGGTCGACGTGGGCGATGCTACCCCCACCCGCCCCGATCTCGATGAGGTCGATCGCGGGCACCTTGAGCAGCAAGCCGCTCCCTTCTGGAAGCGACGCACGTGAGCTACCTCGAAATCCATCGTACGGGCCGGGCTGGCCATCCTTGATCAAGCTGATCTTGGCCGTCGTCCCGCCCATGTCGAGGCCCAGCAGGTCCTCACCGGCGAGCTGGGCGTAGAACGAGGCGATCGAGGCGCCGGCGGCCGCCGACCTCGACCAGTTTGACCGAAGTCGCGGGCCGACGGCAGGCCGAGGCTGCCGCCGTTGGAGCTCATGATGAAGAACGCCCCGGCGAAGCCCGACCCGGTCAGGGTCTGCTCGAGGTGGCCGAGGTAGCGCCGGACGATCGGTTGGACGTAGGCATTCGCAGCCGTTGTCGAGGCGCGCCCGAACTCGCCGATCTCGGCAGGACCTCCGAGGAGAGCGAGATCGGCAGCTCGGACGCCAGCTCGCGGGCCAGTTCGGCGGCCCGCCGCTCGTTGGTGGGGTTGGCGTAGGCGTGCAGGAAGCAGATCGCCAGCGACTCGACGCCCTGGGCCAGCAGCGACTCGACGGCACGACGGATCTCCGCCTCGTCCAGTGGCTCCAGCACCTGGCCGTCGTAGCAGGTGCGCTCCGCGGACCAGGACCCGCAGGCGGCGCGACACCAGGGGCTCCTGGGAACACAATCGCGGTGTCGTACAGGTCGTAGCGCAGCTCCTTGCCGGTTTCCAGGATATCGCGGAAGCCGCGAGTGGTCAGGAGCGCCGTCCGGGCACCCTTGCGCTCGATGATGGCGTTGGTGGCCAGGGTCGTGCCGTGGACGATCGTCTTGACCGACTTGAAGGCTTGGTTCTGCTCGGCTCCGTCGGATGCCAGCACCTTGGCCAGCCGGCCAACACGCCGCCCGCCGGTCGTCGGAGTCGTCAGCACCTTAGCGGCCAGGACGGCCGCGTCGTCGATGACGATCAGGTCGGTAAATGTGCCGCCGATGTCGACACCGACCCTGAGATGCTTGCCGTTGCTCGCCATGCGGAGCTCCCTACTCGCCAGCGCTTGATCTACCCGGTCCGGTTGGCTACGATAGGTCCGGCCATGCTAGCGTCGGCTCGGCGGGCGGTCAAGCGGGCGCGGCGTGATGTTGCGGGAGGATGGTGTGCCGAGCCGCCGCGTGGTCGACCTAAGCCTGACGCTGGGCGGGCCCCACATCTCGGCGCTGCGGGGTGTTCCGACCTTCCAGAAAGAAGCGGTCCATACCCATACGCTGCATGGCCGCTCGAATACCCGCATCTCGTTCAACATCCACACCGCCACCCACGTCGACTGCCCGTCGCATTACATTCCGGACGGCGCCACGGTCGACGTGATGCTCGAGGCGTATATGGGGCCGGCCGTCGGGCCGACCTGCGTGCAGTGGTCGGCCCCGGGTCAGGAGCGACGGTCGAGCACCTGCGGGGCGTCCTGCCACCCGAGGTCCCGCTGCGCGACGTGATCGTGCTCCTGCACTCTGGCTGGCTCGCTCGGGCTTGGGGCCATGAGAACTACTACATCGACAATCCATACCTCACTGAGGAGGGGTGCCCGCTGGCTGGTAAGCGAGAGCGTCAAGGCGGTGGGCGTCGATTGCTCGGTCGAGCGCGCCGTTGGGGCAGTCCCGCCGCACCACGGCGACTCGCCGCTCACCGCATCCTGCTACCAGCCCGGCGTGATGCTGATCGAGAACCTGGCCAACCTCGATCAATTGCCAACGAGCGGCTTCGAGCTGCTAGCGCTTCCAGTCAAGATCTTCGAGGGCGACGGTGCCCCGTGTCGCGCCGTCGCGTTCGTTGACGCCTGACGGTGGCGCACGGGTAAGTGGGCGGACGGCCCTGGTGACCGGCGCGCAGGCTGGGGCATCGGCCACGCCACGGCCCTCGCTCTGGCGAGGGCCGGGCTCGATGTGGCGGTCAACGACCTGGACGCTTCCAGTGCCGAAACGGCGGCGCAGACTGTGCGCGAGCTGGGGTCGACGTTCGCTCTCCCTGGCGGGCGACGTCTCCAGCCCGGTCGAGGTTCGGTCGCTGGTGCAACACCTGACCGAGAGCTGGGGCGGGGGACGTCCCGATCAACAAAGGTATCGCAGAACGGCCCATCTACCACGAATTTGCCCACTCCTCGCATGAGACGGAAGGCGACCGGACTGACCGGCACCCATCTAGCGCGTTCGCCAGCGGCCGTCGCATCGCTTCACCTCGCGGGTGGAGTCTACAAGATTGAGTCACGGATTGGGGAGTTCTCGTGTGGAGTTGACTCCAGGGAGATGTGGTCAGCGGCTCGATCTCCAGCGTCTTTTCTCCTTGGCCCGAAAAGACGGAGGAGAATTTGCGCGGAAATTTTCCTGGGCATGCGATGGCCGAACATGGCCTCGCCAGATTGAGCGTGCGGGGACTAGAAACAAGGGTCAGCACACCGGGTACGGGAGGGTGAGGGAGGTCATGAGGAAGCTCCCCCATCTGAAGAGCCCCCTCGTTTGGAAAGCGTGGCACCTAGCCCTACAGCGTCACTTCGTGTGGTAACTGCCAGGAGCGGCCGATCCGCTTCCCGCAGCAACTGACGATGCGCATCCAATGCGGCGAGGAGGCCCTTCATTGCCACCCGCCCATGGCCCACCGAGCAACTCGCGCTCAAGTGACGATGTAGACCCGGTTATCGGAACCCCGAGCGTCCATTACTCTTGACCTTGGAGCTAACTCCATGGTTTAGGCTGTGATCGGTAGGTGAAGATGGACGCCGGGCAAGCGGACAAAGTCCTGCGGATCGGGGAGCTCGCCGCCTGCGTCGGCACGACTGCTGACACGGTGCGCTATTACGAGCAGCTCGGGCTGCTCGAAGCGCCCACTCGCAGCGACGGGGGATATCGCCTCTATGGTCAGGTGGAACTCGGACGGCTGCAGTTCATTCGACGGGCCAAGAGCCTGGGCCTGTCACTGGGCGAGATCAAGGCGCTCCTCGGCCTCGCCCAGCAAGGTGAGTGCCGGCCGCTCCGTAAGCAAGTCGCTGAGTTGCTGCGTCACAAGCTCGAGGAGTGCGACCAGAAGCTGCAGGCACTGGCGGCGTTCAAGGCGAGCCTTGAGGTGCGGTACCAACTGGCGCTGCAGAGCCAGGAGGAGCTCGCCTGCAGCTGCGCAACCTTCCCGGCAAGCTGTGCCTGCTTGCCGGTATCGATCGAGGAGGTGCGTCCACGACGACCAGACACGACGTGGCCCAGGCAGGGCCGTACGACAGGCCACCAGTTCGAGGTTCAGGAGGAAACGATGGATACACAGACGACCGGGACGACCGAGCGGGAGAGGCGATCGGATGCGGAGGAGCTCAGGGTGCTGAACGCTGGCTGTGGTTGTGGCTGTGACGGCAGCTGCGGCTGCGGAGGGGCCAAGGCTCAGGCCGCGCCTGCGCAGTCTTGCGGGTGCGGGTGCTCCGTCCAGAGGCGCTGACCGCTGCTACAGCCATCTGCAGAGGAGGGTGGGGTTTTCCCCACCCTCTTTTTCGGAGGGCCTTGCCGATTCGTGAGGGGTGAGTACCGTCGCACTGGTATGCAACTGCAGCTCCTCTTTCGGCCTAGCTGCGTCGACTGTCAGGCAGTCAGGATCCTCGTCCGGCGAATCAAGCCGGATTACCCTGACCTTGAAGTCGAGGAGATCAGTCTGACCGCCCAGCCCGAGCTGGCTACCAAACATCAATTGGGCTCAACGCCTGGAATCATGATCAACGGCAGGCTCATCGCCAGAAAGCACATCAAGGAGGCTGAGCTGCGCCGTGCGCTCATGAGACGGCGACCACGGCCACGACAGCAATAAGCCCCGACAGATGAACGTTGGAGTTCGTCGGGAGGACATCGGGCTGCTCACCGCTAGGAGGGTAATGGGAACGACGCTCTTTCATGAATTCGCATAGTTGTATCATATTGTACACTGATTGCAAATCAACCCACTGGCTTCCGGTAGGACAGCGGCCACTCTAGACCGCGCCCATCATGCTCGTCTGAGCAGGTCCGTCGCCGCGGCCTGAACAGGGTCCCACACGCTGTTGAACGGTGGCGCATACGCCAGGTCCAGCCTGGTCAGATCCTCGACCGTCAGCCCCGTGTAGAGCGCCGTCGCGAGCACGTCGATGCGCTTGGCCACCCCGCCCCGTCCCACCGCCTGGCCGCCCAGCAGCCGTCCGGTAGCCTGCTCGGCCACCAGCTTGACCGTCAAGCTCTGCGCATCGGGTAGGTAGCCGGCATGATCGGTCGAGTCCAGCGAGGTGGCGACACACGCCAGCCCGGCTTCCGCGGCCTCCCGTTCGCTCAGGCCGGTGCGTCCGACTTTGAGGTCGAAGACCCGGGTGACGGCCGTCCCCACGATCCCTGCAAACCGCTCCTCGCCACCAGCCGCATTCCGCCCGGCGATGCGGCCCTGCTTATTGGCGGTCGTGCCGAGCGGCAGCCACGTCGGTCGCCCCAGGATGCGGCGCCAGTGCTCGGCACAATCTCCGGCCGCGAAGATGTCAGGCACGTTCGTCCTCAGGTGGTCATCGACCGCGATGGCGCCGGTTGAGCCGCAGTCGACCCCGGCCGTTCTGGCCACCTCCACGTTTGGTCGAACACCGGTGGCTAGGATCACCAGATCGGCCGGTACTTCCCCGCGGCTGGTGTGCACGTCGGCGACGCGACCGCCCTTGCCCTCGCAGGCCTCGAGAACGCTGTCGCAGAGGCTAAGATCGACCCCGTGCCGCTTGAGCTCCCCGTCCAGGGACGCCGCGATCTCGACATCAACCGAAGGAAAGAGCTGTTGGCTGCGCTGGACCAGCCGTACTTGCAGGCCCAGTCGGACCAGGTTCTCGGCCATCTCCAGGCCGATGTAGCCCCCGCCTACGATCACCGCGCGCCTGGGGCGATGCTCGCGCAGGTAGTCCTGCATCGCGATCGCATCCTCCAGCACGTCGAGGTGGAAGACGCCGGCCAGGTCGAGCCCCGGCACCAGCGGCCTGAGCGGCGAGGCACCGGTCGCGATCAGCAGACAGTTATAGGCGTGCTCAGTCTCGGCGCCACTCTCGAGCTCCCTCACCCGGACCACTCGACGGTTCGCATCGATCGCCGTCACATCGTGGCCGAGCCGCACCACGATCCCACGCTGCGCGAACTCGCCCACCGTGCGGGCAATCAGCCGGTTGTGGTCCTCCACCAGCCCACCGATCAGGTAGGGCAGACCGCACTGGCTGTAGGATGCAAACCCGTTCCGGTCGAAGGCGACGATCTCTAGGTCCGGGGCACACCGTCGAGCCTCGGACGCCGCGCTCATGCCGGCCGCGTCGGCGCCGATGATGACGAACCGCGCGGGCAGCTTCACGGATGCTTCTGCCTGATCAGCTTGACTTCCTGGACGCTTGGCTGCTGCTCGATGGCTACAGGTAGGAAAGGAGCCGATACTCGGCCATTATCGGATCGAATGCCTCGATCGTCGTATTACCTAGCTCGCGGTTCTGCCTCGATGATCCGACAGACCACGGCCTGCTCGCCGCGCTGATCGCTCGCCTCAGCCGCATTCCGCGCCTGCACCAACGCTTTCCGGAGCGCCCGCAGGTCCGCCATCGTTCGGTCGATCTCCTGGATGTGGGCCCCGACCAGCTGCAGGACCGCGCCGCAGGGCTGGGTTCCGCCACGCTCCAGCTCGATGATCTCCTTGATCTCCTCCAGGCGCAGCCCCAGGCTCTTGGCGCGGCGGATGAAGCGCAGCACGTCAACGTCGCGCTCCGAGTAGGTCCGGTACCCCGACTCGGTTCGCTCGGCCGTCGGCAGGAGCCCGCGGCTTTCGTACAGGCGGATCGCCTTGGGGGTCAGTCCGGTGCGGCGGGCGGCCTGGCCGACCGTGATGGTTCCAGTGGTCTGTGCCATATCAACTCTATTATCCCTTGACCTTGTCCCGAGGGCAAGGTTGTAGACTGGCACTAACAGGAGAGAAAGGAGGCCTGGGAACCATGGAACAGCTCGTCTTGAAGGTGGGCGGCATGACCTGCACCGCGTGTGAGAACCGCATCCGGTGCGCACTGGGCAAGCTCGAGGGTGTCAGGCAGGCGCGGGCGGATCACCAGGCCGGCGAGGTCCGCGTCGTGGTCGACCCGGCCAAGACCCCAGAGACCGCGGTCCGCGCCTGCATCACGGATGCCGGCTACGAGGTATCCCCATGACCACAGCACTCAAAGAGCCGTCAACTATCGCCCCGTACTGGGACGAAACGCTGCCGGACGGTCACAGCCGCTTCCGGGCCAAGATCGGCGGCCTGCACTGCTCGCTCTGCACCGGGACCATCGAGAAGGCCCTCGGCCGTCAGGACGGCGTCGAGAAGGTCTCGGTCAGCCTCACCCACGAGCAGGCCCTCGTCGACTACGACCCGAAGAAGGTCCGGCCTGACGAGCTGCTCGAGACGCTGCGCGACATCGGCTACACGATCTGGGACCCGCGCAAGGTGCGGGCCTACGAGGAGGAGGAGGCCGAGCTGGCCCGGGAAGGCAACCGCCTGGTCGCCGCGAGCGCCTTCAGCCTGGTCACGATCGCGCTGATTGCGAACCTCACCAACCTCTGGTCGCTGGCCATCCCCATCACGGTGGGCGCAAGCCTGATCACCGTCGCCTTCTTGATCCTCAGGGGCCGGGGGCCTGGCAAAGAGGTCGCCGGGATCGCGGGCATGGTGATCGTCCTGGCGGGGGCGCTTGCCGTCAACGTCCAAGGGCTGCTGCGCGAGCCGCTGCCCTGGATCATCGGGGCCTTCGCCCTCGTTGTCGTCTTCGGCCTCGCCCGGCACATCCTGGTGATGGCCTGGCAATCGCTTCGGCGCGGCATCCTCAACCAGCACGTGATGCTCGAGATCGGCGCGTTTGCCGGCATCGTCGGCGGGCTTATCGGCCTGGTCACCCGGCTGCCCGACTTCCCGACCGCGCCGTTTTTTGCGGTGTCGGTGCTGGTCGTCAACTACCACATCTTCTCCGAGTTCCTCTCGCTGCTCGTCAAAACCCGCAGCTCCCAGTCGGTCAAGCGCTTGCTGGACCTGCAGCCCGACACGGCCCGAGTCGTCCGCGACGGGGTGGAGCGGGACGTACCGCTGGCCGAGGTCGTGGTCGGTGATCTGGTCCGGGTTCGGCCCGGCGAGCGCATCCCGGTCGATGGCCAGGTGGTCGGCGGTCACTCCGCGGTTGACGAGTCCTTCGTCACGGGCGAGCCGATCCCGGTCGAGAAGACGGATGGTGCCAGGGTGATCGGCGGCTCGATCAACGGCACCGGCACGCTGCTGGTCAAAGTCAGCATCATCGGCGAAGGGACCTTCCTCCAGCAGGTGGCCCGCCACATCGAGGACGCGCGGGCCCTCAAGCCGGGGCTGCTGCACGTCGTCGATCGCATCCTGGTCGTCTACACGCCCACGGTCCTGACGATCGCGCTGATCGCCCTCCTTCTTTGGAGCGTCGGCGCCTGGCAGGTCACGGGCCAGCCGGACCTGCAGCGGGCGGTCTTCGCCGCCCTGAGCGTGCTGGTCATGGGCTATCCCTGCGCCGTCGGGATCGCCGCGCCTTTGGCCATCGTCAGGGGAGCGGGCGCCGCGGCCGAGCAGGGCATCATCATGCGTACCGGCGAGGCGTTCCAGGCATTCGGGTCCGTGCGCACCATGGTGCTGGACAAGACCGGCACCCTGACCGAAGGCAAGTCCACCGTCCAGGAGATCGAGGCGCTCGGCGACACGAATGAGCTCCTGGCTATCGCCGCCGCCGCGGAGGCCTCCTCGGAGCACCCGCTCGGCCAAGCGGTGGTGAGCGAGGCCCTCGAGCGCAAGCTCAACCTCCCCACGGTGACAACCTTCGACTCGTTCACCGGCCACGGCGTCGCCGCGACGATCGAAGGGGCTCGCGTCGTCGTCGGACGGCCGCAGTTTCTCCAGGATGAGGGCGTTGACCTCGATCCGTTGACCGCGCGCATCGATCAGCTCGAGACGGCCGGTCGAACGGTCATCGCCGTCAGCCGGGAGCGGCAGCTGCTCGGGGTCATCGCCCTGGGCGATCAGCTACGGCCCGATGCTGTCCGCGCGGTCGCGACCATGCGCACGGCTGGGCTGACGCCCGTGCTGGTCACGGGCGACAACGAGCGGGCGGCCAAGCTGGTGGCCCAGCAGCTTGGCATTACTGACGTGCACGCCGGCGTGCTCCCTGGTCAAAAGGCCGAGATCGTCCGGCAGCTGCAAGCCAACGGACGGGTTGCGATGGTCGGCGATGGAATCAACGATGCGCCCGCGCTGATGCAGGCCGATGTGGGCCTGGCCATGGGCCGGGGGACCGACATCGCCATCGAGTCCTCGGACATCATCATCGTCCGCAACCGCCTGGAAGCGGTGCTCACCGCCCGCGACATCAGCATCCGCAGCTACCGCAAGACCAAGCAAAACGTCCTGCTGGCCTTCCTCTTCAACGGCATCGGGGTTCCGGCGGCTGCCACTGGCCTGGTCTACCCGGTGTGGGCGATGGCGGCGATGGCGCTGTCCGTGACCACGATCTTCATCAACTCGATCGGGGATCGGCCGGCCATCCTGTTCGACGCCCTCCAGAGCGTCGGTCGGCCAGCCCCTGAACCGCGCAGCCAGCTGCCCAAGGCAGCCTGAGGATTGTCGAGCTTCAAGGAGGTGCAGGGTATGAACATCTTCAATCGGTCCAAGGGCCAGCCGTCTGAGGACCCGCCCGGCCTCGCGCCGGGGGCGGGCGAGAAGATGGTGATCTTCAGTGAGCTTGGGATGCGCTGAAACGGCTGTCGGGCTTCGGTCGAAGCCGAGTTGCAGCAAGTTGCGGGCACCCACCAGGTCGAGGTCGATTTGGACAAGCAGGCAGCGACGGTGGTGTTTGATCCCGCGGTGGTCAATCAACAGATCCTGCGGGAGGCCGTCAAGCGGGCCGGCTACACCCCCAAATCGGAAAGCATCCTTGAGGGCTGATCACGAGACTGCGCTAGAGGGGAGGTGAGAGACGATGGCCTGGAAGCAAGGAGAGGTCTACCGCTGCCCCGACCCCAACTGTGGCTGCGAGGTGACGGTGACCAAGGCGCCGCAGGCAGGATCCGGCGGAGACCAGCCGCCAACCTGCTGCTGTGGCAACACGATGCAGAAGCACGGTTAAGCAAGGCGTCTTCGAGGGCAGCTCGGTGCTTGGCAGTCGGGCTGCCCTCATCTGGTCAAAGGAACAAGGATGTTTATAAGACGGTCTCTTCTGGTTGTCCTCGTCGCCGGTCTCCTGGTCGGACTCTTCCTCCCGCTGGCGGTGCTCGAGCCGATCGCCCACGCCCAGCCAGCCGACCAGCTGCGGCTCTATGTCGCCTAAAGTGGCAGCAACACCATCTCGGTGATTGATCCGATGCGGGCCGCCGTGGTGGCCACGGTGCCGGTGGGCCAGGGACCGGCCCAGCTCCTCGCCCCGCCAGGTAGTCGGTGGGTCTACGTTGGCAACGCGGGCGAGGACACCGTCTCCGTCATTGACGCCGTCGCCCGGCGGGAGTTCGCCCGGATCAGGGTCGGCCGCAGTCCAACTCGCTTGGCAGCAACGCCGGATGGTCGCTTCCTCCTGGTCAACAGCTTCGGCGAGCACACCACCGCGGTGATCGACGTGGCCACCAATCAGGTGGTGGCTGTGGTGGGGGAGGGTCGCGGACGCCATGGCATCGTCATCTCGCCCGATGGCCGGCTGGCCTACGCGGTGAACAACCTCTCCGACGACGTCTCGATCATTGAAATCGGCTCGTGGCGGGTGATCGGTGCCATCCCAGTCGGCCGCGAGCCGTTCGGGGCGGCACTGACCCCGGACGGTCGCACCCTGTACGTCGCCAACAGCGCCGCAAACAGTGTCTCGGTGGTAGACCTCGCCACCGGACGACCGTGGCCCAGGTAGCGGTGGGGCGAAGGCCCCTGATCCCCGCTGCCGCCCCTGAAGGGCGGTCCGTCTACGTCAGTAACGCGGGCGAGGGGACGGTCTCGGTGATCGACACCTCGGCTCAGACGGTGCGGGAGACGCTCTCGGTCGGGGGTGGCCCGATCGGCGTCGGCCTGTCGCCTGACGGCACACGCCTGTTCGTTGCCGACAACGCCGGTGACCAGCTGATCGTCCTTGATCCATCCGGCCAACAGGTGGTGGCCCGCGTGCCGGTCGGAAATAAACCGGTTGGGCTCGGGATGTCCCGTCTGGCCCTGCGGAACGCGCCATCGCAGCTTCCGCGCACCGGCGACAGCCAGTCGGCTGCTGTGGGCTGGCTCACCCTGACAGGGCTGATCTTGATCGGCGTGGGGCATGTCAGCCAGCGGACGCGCACGCAGGAGACCAGTTAGGCGATGGTACGCACCGGGTCAGCAGTGGTCCCTTCGAACACTGGGCATGAGGATGGGGTATCGACTTCACGTTCAGCACTGGGGGGCTAAGGGTCCACCAATCCT
>JAUJPG010000119.1 GCA_030447245.1 Chloroflexota bacterium
GCCGCTCGGTGCAGCCGCGGACCTGGCTGACGCTCCCGGCGGCGGAGGTCAGGTCTTCGAGGAAGACCGTCTGGATCGAGTCGACGATCAGGAGGCCGGGTGGGCGCTCCTCCGCCGCGTCGAGGATGAGATCGAGGTTCGTCTCCGACAGCACCGAGAGCCCGGCGGTCGGCAGCCCCAGCCGGTCGACGCGCAGCTTGAGCTGCTGGGCCGACTCCTCCGCCGAGACGTAGAGCGCGCCGCCCTCGCGCCCCGCCAGCAGCGAGGCGACCTGCGTGATGAGCGTGGAGTTGTGGACGATGAGATCGTTCGCGACGAAGTTCGCCGCGCCGGGAACGGTGAGATCGTAGACAGACTCCTCGCCCGCTGGCGTGATGCTCTCGATGGCGTCCCAATACACGTCGCCACGAGCGAGGGTGCGAAGGTACGGCGAAGGGTAGGCATCGGCCAGGGCAGCGACCGTGGCGCGGCACAGCGGGCGATCGTGCCGCCGGTTACGGATGGTGACCGCCGCGCGTTCGGAGACGACCCGGAACGAGGCCCCTGCGGTGGCCTGATGCAGCTCCTGCCAGAAGTGCGCGCCAGTCGGCACGGTATCGAAATGCGTCGAGGCGAGCGTCGACAGGGTGAGCCGCGCGATCCGCGCTTTCGCCTCGTCACGCCCCCAGATGCCGATCACGGCCAGGAAACGCTTGATTTCGGCCACGCCGAGCAACTGCAGCTCGTACGCAGTGTATGGCAGCCCATTCACGGTTGTCGGCTTGGTGCGCAGTTTGGAGACAAAGCCAAAGCGCAGGAGGAGGTGCTGTACATCCTCCGCCAGGCGCTTGCTGATCGTGCAGTAGGAGACCCCCGGCCCGTTCCGCCGGGTGATATAGACCGAGCCGTCGCAACTGAACAGCACCTTGAGGAAAACCGCTAATTGTTCGCGCGGCAGGCGGAAGACACATTCCGGTACGGCTTTCGTCCTGGCGGTCGTGTAGCGTAGGCCAACCGAGGCCAGCTTTCGGGCAATGGGGGTTGTCTGTTCAGCACAGTCGCGCGACGCCGGCGCTAGCACGGACAGTGACACACCGGCGGCACTCGCCAGCCGCTCTAGCTCAGCCTCGCTCGGCGTTGCCACCGCGCGTCGCCATGAGTTGAGCATGGCGGCATTGACCGCCGCGGCCCGCGCCCAACCCTCCCAACTGAGTCCTATTTCGCTATGCACGCGCCTGAGGGCGAGAGCGACCTGCCGCCGTGCGGCGGCGCGTTCTCCAACAGGCAGCACAAAACGATAGCCCTTCGCGCGGTTGCACGGCTTCGCATAGACACGCAAGGTCATCCCGAGCCCCGCGGCAATTGCCTGGAGATCGGCTTCGACTTCCGGTAGCGCGCTCGTCACGGTGAAATCGCGACCAGCCGAACCGTCGGAGAGCGCGTAGGCGATGATTCTGACCATGTCCTCTGGTAGAGGGTCGGAGCCAAAGCAAGGGAGCGCGCGCGGGGCGGCGATCCGCGTGCCGGGAGCCAGCTCACCGACGGGACGCCATCCAGCGGGCGTGAGCACCGGGTGACTTGGCGTGCAGCGGAGCGTCCGGCCAAGCCTGGTCGTAACCTCCACCACCGGGCGCACACCCTGATCGTGAAACGCCGAAACCTGACACGAGATGAGACGTTGGGCCTCCTCGTCGAGAGACAGTACCGGACGCCCCGTCTCGGCCCAGGCAGTAATTGGCAGGAACGCACCGGATACGGGGTCGAGGACACGCTGCGAACCGGCGAGACACTTCCCGATCCCGGGGTCCCCGCCGATCAGCACCAGCGAGCCGGGCACCAGCCCGCCGCCGACGACGCGGTTGAACTCGCCGATCGGCACCTCGATGCGGTCGTGGCCGCTGCCGCTGACCTCGGCCAGCGGCGTGGCGTGGACGAGCGCCGGCCGCCGCCCGCGCGCCAGCGCCGAGGTCGCCCCGATGCGGCCCGCCGGCGCCGCCCGCGCGACGGTCGTCTCGACCATCGTCTCCCACTGGTCGCACTGCGGGCAGCGCCCGTGCCACTTCGGGCTGGCGAAGCCGCAGTTCTGGCAGATGTACTGGCTGGTGGCCTTCGGCATGCGAGCTTCGCTTTCCTCACGTTATCTGCTGGTCGAGGACGCCTGGCTACTCCCGGCGGGCGTCGGAGGCGTGCGCGGTCGCCTCCGACGCCGCGTCTGCCAGGGGGCTCGCGCCATC
>JAUJPG010000050.1:0-13553 GCA_030447245.1 Chloroflexota bacterium
CAAGCCGGAGCTGATCGCCCAGGAGTTGCAGCGGCTGGAGCGCCAGGACCCGACCGAGGCCGATCTCGCGGCCGTCGATCGCCAGATCGCTCAGGTGGAGCGACGACGGAGGAACCTCCTCGGCCATCTTGGACTCCTCGACCCCGACTCGGCCGAGCACGTCCGTCAGCAGTTGGTCGAGGCGAGCGGGCGGCTCAAGGATCTCAAGGCTGAGCGCGAGGCGGTGCTTGCCCAGCGCATGGCTCGGCAGCAGGCCCGCGGTCGCTTGGCCGAGCTGGAAGCGTGGTGCCGGGCGGTGGCCGCCAATCTCGGGGTGCTGACCTATGAACAGCGTCGGCTGGCGCTCGACGCCCTGGGCGTTCAAACAAGGGTGTGGCAGCCTGACTGCGAGTCCCGCTTCACCATCGAGGCGAGCATCCCGTTGAATGGTGAAGTTGTGAGCAGTCCTTCTGGAAATATTAGTCAGGGTCACATTGCCGGACCTCAGGCTGGCCGTCGATACGATCCTCGATGACTGATCGGCACGTGGCACCATGTGGCGTGTGACTACGCGTGTGACGTACGACGACAAGGGGAAGTGAGCCGAAGGAGATGTTGATGCGTACCCACGTCGTCCTACCGGCAGATCTGGTCAAGGAAGTTGATCGCGTGGTCGGGACGCGCAAGCGTAGCCGTTTCGTCGAGGAGGCAATCCGCGAGCACCTGCGCCGCGAAGCGCTCTCAGCCGCCCTCGGCGAGTCGGCAGGGGTCCTCACGGACGAAGACTACCCAGAGTGGGACAGCCCCGAACAGGTGTCGACCTGGGTGCGGCAGAGCCGACGCGGAGATACCGAGCGGCTGGAGCGCCAGCTCGGTCCCACACAGGCGTGATGGCACGGCTCCTTCTGGACACCGACGCGATCATCGACTACCTCAAGGGCTTCGACAGCACCGTGTCGCTCATCACCGATCGCCACCGAGCCGGCGATACCCTGTGCGTCTCGGACGTGCTCATCGCCGAGGTCTACACTGGGCCGCGGCCCCATGACCGCCCCCAGGCAGCGCGGCTCGTGCGAGCCTGCACGTTCCTCCCGACCTCGGCCGAGATCGCCCAACAGGCCGGCGAATGGCGCTACCGGCACGCCCGCCAGGGTCTGACCATCGCCACCACCGATGCCCTGATCGCCGCCACCGCCCACGCCCATCGGGCCAGGGTCGTCACCGGCAACACCGCCCACTATCCCATGCCTGAGCTATCGCTGCTGCCTCTCGCCCGTCGCGGTTCGTCAAGCTAGGAGCAAGAGCCTTCTCGCTTCCACTCAACGGTTACGGCCCCCGTTCTGGATGACCTTTGACTCAGCAATGATCGCGCGGTCCGACGTTTCAACTCCTGAGGCCCAGGGCCCCGTGCGGCGGAAGCTCTTTAGGCTGGCCGCCGCCTCGCCCTCGAGCCGCTGCAGGCTGGCGCAGCAGGTCTCGGGCAGCCGGTCGTTGTGGGCGCGGACCGGCCGGGTGGAGTCGAGGTCGTCGAACAGCTCGATCATGTGGCCATGGCGGGTCGTGCGATCCTGTGCGTCGGCCGGTCGGCCAGCGTATACTGGGGCGATGGACTCGACCGTCCCGCCGGTCCCGTAGCCGGACCGATCGGGGTAGGCGCGCCAGCGGCCGCGGGCGGTTCGAGCAGCGGGCCGGCGATGCAGGAGCAACACGAGGGGCAGTCCGCACCGGGGCCGACTCCGGTCGGTGGCCAATCCCCGATGGACAAGATCTCGCGGCTCCCCGTGCTCGACCACGGGCGACGAGCGGCCGCTCCGGTCGCGCCCACGCTCGGGGAAGTCCGCACCAACCTGCCCGCCCCGTTCGCCAGCTTCGTCGGACGTGAGCGCCAGCTCGAGGAGGTCGGGGGGCTGCTGGGGTCCCATCGACTCGTGACGCTCGCCGGCGCGCCAGGCGTTGGCAAGACGCGCCTGGCGCTGCGGCTCGCCGATCAGCTCCTGAGTCGCTACGCCGACGGTGCCTGGCTTGTGGAGCTGGCCCAGCTCTTCGAGCCGACGCTCGTGGCAGCGGCCACCGCGCGGGCGCTGGGCGTGCGTGAAGAGGGTCGCACGGCGACCGAAGCGCTCCTCCACGACCTGCGCGACCGCGAGATGCTGTTGATCCTTGACAACTGCGAGCACCTGCTCGATGCTTGCGCGGAGTTGGCCGAAGCGCTGCTGACTACCTGCTCTGGCGTGCGCGTGCTGGCCACCAGCCGCCAGCCGCTGGGCCTGATGGGCGAGGTCGCCTGGCGTGTACCGTCGATGAGCCTGCCCGAGACGCGCCACTCCGCCCCTCGCGCCGCGGGCGAGGCAGGGGCTCACTCGAATGGGAGTGCCGATGCCGGGACGCTCCACGCGCTGATCGCATCAGAAGCAGGTCGCTTGTTCCTCGAGCGAGCACGGGCCTCCCGAGCCACCTTCGAGGCCACCGAGTCCGATGCGGCGGCGGTGGTGGAGATCTGCCGCCGGGTGGATGGCATCCCGCTGGCCATCGAGCTGGCGGCAGCTCGCACCGCGCACCTGGCACCGCGGCAGATCGCCGCTCGCCTGGACGACCGCTTCCGCCTACTCACAACCGGCCGCCAGTTTCACATGCCCACCCACCGCACGTTGCGGGCGCTGGTGGATTGGAGCCATGACCTGCTGGCTGAGGACGAGCGCATCGTCTTCCGCCGGCTGTCGGTCTTCGCCGGCGGTTGGACGCTGGAGGCGGCCGAGGCGGTCTGCGGAGAGGGCGCGCTCGACCTGCTCGGCCAGCTCGTCGACAAGTCGTTGGTCCTGGCGGACGAGCAGTCCGGCGCGCTGCGCTACCGTCTGCAGGAGACGCTCCGACAGTACGCGCTGGAGCGGCTGGAGGAGAGCGGCGAGGCGCTGGAGATCCGGCGGCGGCACGCCGAGTACTTTCTGGTGCTGGCGGAAGAGGCCGAGCCGCGGCTCTTCGGCTCGGAGCAGGAGCAGGTTCTCGCACGACTGGACCGGGAGCACGACAATCTGCGGCTAGCACTCCGCTGGTCCGGCGAGGCCGGCGGCACCGAAGTCGGCCTACGGCTGGCGGGGGCGCTCTGGCGCTTCTGGCAAGTGCGCGGTTACCTGCGCGAGGGGCGAGCTTGGCTGGACCGCCTGCTCACCACGCCGGGATCGGAGGAACCGACAACCGGACGAGCCCGGGCGCTGAACGCGGTCGGCTTCCTGGCGTTCCTGCAGGGCGACTACGACACGGCCCAGCCACTCATCGAGGACAGCCTGGCGATTCGGCGAGCGCTGAACGATCGTCCCGGGATCGTGGAGTCGTTGACCAACCTCGGGCTCGTGCTTCGCTGCCGCGGCAGCTCCGCGGAAGCACGTGCGCTGTTCGAGGAGGCGCTCGAGGTGAGTCAGTCCCTGGGCGATCGCGCCTGGGAGGGTCGCGTCCTCAACAAGCTGGCCCGGCTGGTGTTCTACGAGGGTGACTATGCCGCGGCGCGCACACTGCATGAGGAGAGTCTCGCCAGGGGACGGCAGGTGGGCAACACCTGGGACATCGCCATCGCGCTCGGCGACATTGCCGAGGTGAGCCAGGCGCTCGGCGACGACGCTTCGGCGCGCGGGCTCTTCGCAGAGAGTCTGGCGCTCTGGCAGGAGCTGGGCGACGAACGAGGAATCGCCCAGGGTCTAGAAGGCTTCGCGACCCTCGCCGTCGCGGCGTCGCGGCCGGAGCGAGCCGTGTGTCTGCTCGGCGCCGCGCGGGCGATGCGCGAACGGATCGGCGAGCCGAGCTCACCGTCCCGCCGGGCGAGCCTCGACCGGCTGCTGGAAGTGGCGCGGGGCGCAATGGGTGAGGAGGCGAGCGGCGCGGCGTGGGCGGCGGGCCGCGCCATGCCCCCGGAGCAGGCCATCGTGGAGGCCCTTGCGGGTCACCAGTCAGCGCCGGCGGCACCCGTCACGCGGTCGTCGTCGACCCCTGGTCCCGCGTCAAGCGGCCTCGACCCTCTGACCACCCGCGAGCGCGAGATCGCGGCGTTGATCGGACGCGGCCTGACGAACCAACAGATCGCCGACAAGCTGGTGGTCTCCGACCGCACGATCGAGTGGCACGTCGCCAACATCCTCGGCAAGCTCGGCCTCGAATCGCGGTCCCGGGTCATTGTCTGGGTGACCGAGCAGCGTCCGACCGCCTCACCTGGCGCCTGATACCCCCACACCCCAATCATGACGGCGGACACGTCCGCCAGCGGCGCTCGGCCCATCGCGCGCCGCGAGCTCCGAGAGACCCGGTACCGATTCCCGTGTTGCTTTACCAGCGTCGTGGTCGGTGCCGTCAACGTGGCTCCGAAGCCGCTCTTCCGGCTCGAGGGCGGTGCCGCGGGTCCAGTGCTGATCGAGCCAACCGAGCCGTGAACTACGGATCGCCCTCGCTTCCGTTTCGGCTGGCGGCGACGGTCCCTGCCCGCATCGGCTGGCATACCTGCTCGGCGCTGCGGAGCAGGAGCGACATGCCATCGACCAGCGCGCAGATCCCGAGGAGTGAAAACCCCGTACTGACCCCCGTACTAACCCCGTACTAACACGGGGGACGCCTGGCACGGGCGCCCTAGACTGGACGGGAAGCCAGCGTCGGGTGGTGCGGGTACGCCGCGGGACAGGAATCACCCGTCGTCAGCTTCAGAAAGGAGGTGACGAGCCGATCACCTACAACGCCCATTGGGGCCTTTCAACGCATCCGCTCACGCACAGGTGAGTAGTTGAGGCCCGGGTCACACGTCGACCAGATACGGAGTCGTTGCTCGCTCACGGGTAGGTGCCCGGCACGGGTGGAGTATTCGAGTCGCTCCAGTGCGGCTCCAGCGCTCCTGGTGAAGCTGCGTCGAATGATGGCCCGGGCCTCGAGTAGTTACCACAACGATTCGGGAGGACTACCGTAATGCGCATCGCTTCACAACGCGCGCTCGAGCGGCTCGCGCTGCTCACACTCGGGCTGGCCCTCGGCGGCCTGCTCGCTGCCCATCCCGCCCTGGCGAGCCTGCGGCAGCCATCGACCACGCCGATCGCCTGGATGGCGCCGCCCCGGGCGTGGTCCAGATATCGCCGTGCATTCGGAGATGGGCGAGCATTGGGCCCGCCTGGAGGACATGCCGGCGGGCCAATCTACACTGTATATATCAGGGGCGCCTGATGTCGATGTTGCCCGGCCCAGGCAGAATTCGCCGCTGGCAAGAGCTGGCACGAGCTCTCTTTCACCTATTGGGGCCAGCAACTGCCAATCCAGCATGCCGACTTCCACTACCTTCCAGACGGCCACGAAGGCTTTGAGGTGCCTCACTACGACATGCACTTCTTCGTGGTCTCGCGGACGAGGTCCGCGAGATCACCTGCCAGCCCTAGCCGGAACCCCGCGGTGATCAGGCCGGTGGCCCGAGCGGACGGCGCTGACCGTCCGCTCGGGCCACCCGCCACTCATGCTGGGCGGGGCGCGGTGCTCTGTGACACGTCATGTGAGTGTGAGGAGTGGCTGGGGGCTGTCTGCCTCCGCTGCGGCAGGAGTTGTTTTGGCGTCTTGCGGGACCAGGGACCATCGTGGCGATCGACAAGATAGGGGGTATGCGAGATGTTGATCCTGGACGAGGAGGCCGTGCGGGAGCTGCTGCGGATGGAGGAGTTGATCCCGGCCATGGAGCAGGCGCTGTCGGACCTCTCGAGCGGCAAGGTGGTCCAACCGGTGCGGACGATGGTGCCGGTGGCCGAGCACGAGGGCTTCCTCGGCCTGATGGCGGCGTACGCTGGGGCGCTGGGCGTGAAGCTGGTGGCGTTCTATCCGAACAACACCGGCGTGCCGACCCACCACGCGGTCATCCAGCTGTTCACACCGGAGACCGGCGAGCCGCTCGCGCTGCTGGACGGGCGGCTGATCACTGAGGAGCGGACGGCGGCCGTCTCGGCGGTCGCGACCAAGCACCTGGCCCGTCCGGACGCCGCGGTGCTGGCGCTGATCGGCTCGGGCGTCCAGGCGCGCAGCCACTTGAAAGCATTGCCGCTGGTGCGCGAGTTCCGTGAGGTGCGCGTCTGGAGCCCCCGCCATGCGGCGGAATTCGCGCGCGAGCTCGGCGTTCGGGCGATGTCTTCGGCCGAGGAGGCGGTGCGCGGAGCCGACGTGATCGTGACGGCGACCAGCTCGCAGACGCCGGTCCTCCGCGGAGCGTGGCTCTCACCCGGCGCTCACATCAACGCCGTGGGCTGGCGCTCGTCGGCCAGTCGGGAATTGGACGACGAGGTGCTCCGTCGGGCCCGCCTGTACGTCGAATCGCGGGAGGCCGCCGAGAAAGAATCGGCGGACGTCCGCGTCGGCGAGGTCGTCGCCGAGCTTGGGGAGGTCGTCGCCGGCACGAAGCCGGGCCGCCAGTCAGCGGACGAGATCACCGTGTTCAAGTCGCTCGGCCAAGCCGTCGAGGACGTGGTGAGCGGCGATCTGGTCTACCGCAAGGCCTTGCAGACTGGGCGTCGCTGAGTGCGGAACCGGCGCCGGCGTTCGCGAGCGCACCAGCGTGTGTCATCGCTGGATCACAAGCACCCCGCCCCCGTCGGCCTGTTGACCCGGGCCCGGGGCCACGGTGACAAGCGCATTGCCGTTGCCGTTCTCAGTGCGAACCGTGTGCGATCCGGAGGGCCGGAGCGTCACAGCGGCAAGTAGAGGACCTGGCCTTCCCACTCGTCCTCCAGGGTGCAGTTCACCAGGAGGATGATGTTGTCGATGGTGCGTCCGATCGGAGCGCGGCTCTTCACTTCCCAGACGCCCGGCATGGCTTCGCCGCGGGCTGTGCGCTCGAAGGCATGCTTGGTCACCGTCGAGAGGTCGTGGGTGAGCACGATCCGACCCTCGCCGGCGGCCCACGCGAGCACGGTCGGATCATCCGTGCCGGCCAGATCGGCCTCCTGGGCGATCACGATGTCGAGTGCTGGCGCTCGACGCAACACGCCGTGGACGATGTTGCCGTCAAAGTTCTCGTCGGCAACCAACCGAATCGCCGCGGATCGCCGTCGCGGCTCGCGCGATCCTCGGTCACGGGCCACGTCCCGCTTGCTCTTCGCCTCGAGACATCCCCACGGTCGTGCGCTGGTACGTTGTTGTAGACTGCACGGGAGTCGGGGGACGGTTCTTGAGTGCGCGCGGCACCCATCTCCTGATCAATCAGTCGGTGTTCCAGCGATACCCCGTGCCACAGCATGGCTCGGTGAAGGTAATTGCCCTCCCCTGGGAGCGCGCGCCTCTGGCCCGCCCAGTAGCCAGCGGAGACGCCCGCGCTCCGGGGGAGGCCCCGGTCCTTCGGGGCGCCGTCCCACGTCATCTCCCAATGTTTCGGCGCATCTTGCGGTCCTATGCCTCGGCCGGGCCGCCAGCGTATACTGCGGCGACGGACTCGACCGTGCCGCCGGCCCCGTAGCCGGGCCGATTAGGGTAGCCGCGCCAGCGGTCGCGGGCAGTTCGAGCAGCGGGCCGGCGATGCACGAGCAACACGCGGGGCAGTCCGAGACGGGGCCAACTCCGGACGAGAGCCAGCCCCCAGTGGGCGAGATCACGCGGCTGTGGCTCCGCCCACGCGAGGATGTGCGGCGGCGAGCGGCCGGCCTCGCCGCGCTCGCGCGCAGAGACCACCGCGACAACCTGCCGGCGCCGCTGACCCCCTTCATCGGGCGGGAGCGGGAAGTCGCCGACGTCATCCAGCTCGTCGACGACCATCGCCTGGTGACGCTGACCGGGGCACCCGGGGTGGGCAAGACGCGGCTCGCGCTGCGCGCCGCCGACGAGCTGCGGGGCCGGTTCGGGGACGGCGTCTGGCTGGTCGAGCTGGCGGCGCTCGCCGAGCCGTCGCTCGTCGCGTCGGCGGTCGCACGAGGACTGGGCCTGCGGGACGCGGCGAGTCGGTCGCCGGTCGAAGCGCTGGCGGAGTATATCGACCAGCGGCAGCTCCTGCTCGTCCTGGACAACTGCGAGCACCTGCTCGAGGCCTGCGCCGCGCTGGTGTACACGCTTCTGCGGGCCTGTCCACGGCTGCGCGTCCTGGCCACCAGCCGAGAGCCGCTCGGTCTGATCGGCGGGGTCGCCTGGCAGGTGCCGTCGCTGACGCTGCCGGCGATAGCCAGTGGGGTCGTGGAGCCGGGCAGCGCGGGCGAGAAGAGCCCGGCCACCGCGCCCGGGACGGCCCTGCTCGGCTCGGAGGCGGGCCGCCTGTTCGTGGAGCGGGCTGGGGCGGCCCGGCCGGGGTTCACGCTGACGGACCGGGAGGCAGCGGCGGTTGGCGAGGTGTGCCGCCGGCTTGACGGGATCCCGCTGGCGATCGAGCTGGCGGCGGCGCGTGTCCGGGTCCTCTCGGTGGAGGAGATCGCGGCGCGCCTGAATCACCGCTTCGCCTTGCTCGTCGGAGGAAGTCGGGCTGCCCGACCACGCCAGCGGACGCTGCGGGCGCTGGTGGACTGGAGCCACGACCTGCTCTCGGAACCGGAGCGCGTCCTGTTCCGTCGGCTCGCCGTCTTCGCCGGCGGCTGGACACTCGAGGCGGCGGAAGCCATCTGCGCCCGAGACGAGAGCGGAGAGACGGTCTCCACGCTCGATCTGCTGACCGGGCTGGTGGACAGGTCCCTGGTCGTCGCCGAAGAGCTGGGTGGCGAGATCCGCTATCGGTTGCTCGAGACGCTGCGCGAGTACGCCCTGGAGCGGCTCCAAGAGTCGGGTGAGGAGCTGACGCTTCGGCGACGTCACCTCGAGTGGGTGCTGGCGCTCGCCGAGCGGGCGGCGGCCGAGCAGTACGGGCCGGACCAGGTGTCGTGGCTGGACCGGTTGGAGCTCGACCACGACAACCTGCGGGCGGCGCTGCGATGGTCGGCAGAGGCGGGGGACGTGGAGATGGGCTTCCGTCTCGGCGCGGCCCTCTGGCACTTCTGGGCAGCGCGCGGCCATGCGAACGAGGGACGCGGGCGCCTGGCGGCGCTCGTGGACACCTGGCGCGAACGGCCGCCGTCGTCGCTCCTCGCCGCGGTGTTGACCGGGGCGGGAACCCTGGCCCTGGAGGTCGGCGACCATCCCGAGGCGCGGTCGTTGCTGACGCGGGGCCTGGACGTTGCGCGCGCGGCCAACGACCGGGTCGGCACGGCGCGCGCGCTGGACAGCCTCGGCCGGGTGGCCCACCGAGTCGGGGACTACGCGGCCGCCCGCGCGCTGAGCGCGGAGAGTCTGACCGCCTATCGAGCCCTCGGAGACACGGCGGGCATAGCGAACGCGCTCCACATCCTCGCCTTCGTCGCCTACGTGACGGGTGATGAGGCGGAGGCCGAGGCGCTCGGCCAGGAGAACCTGGCCCTCCGGCGTGAGCTGGGCGACCGGCGCGGCATCGCACGCGCGGTCCACAACTTAGCGCTGAACGCCGTCTATCATCGTGGAGACCTCGCGACGGCCCGACGCCACTACGAGGAGAGCCTGCTGATCTTCCGCGAGCTGGGCCACCGGGCCGGCGTTGCGATGGCGCTCGACAACCTCCGAGACGTGCTCGTCCTCGAGCGGGACTACCACGCGGCGACCGTCTGCCAGAAGGAATGCCTGGACATCGCGAGCGAGGTGGGCGATCTGCTGCGGATCGCCCTGGCCGTCGACGGAGGGGCGATGATGGCCGCCGAGCGGGGACACCCCGCGCGCGCGGTGCGCCTGGCCGCGGCGGCGGAGCAGCTCCGGAAGCGGCTGGACCTTGCGCTCGAGCCGCCCTGGATCGCCCTCTTCACGCCGAAGCTGGACGCGGCACGCGCCGCGCTGGGGCCGGCCAGCGCCCACGTCTGGGCCGAAGGGGCGGCGATGTCGATGGAGCAGGCAGTGGCGTACGCGCTGGAGCTGGGGCCCACGGCGGACGGCGGCTCGGCGCCGGCCCTCCGGGCAGCGGCACCCGGGGGCACGTCTGTCGCGCCGGGAATGGCCAGGCTCACCCCACGCGAGCGTGAGATCGCCGCCCTGGTCGCGGCGGGTCGTACGAACCAGCAGATCGCCGGCCAGCTGGTGGTCTCCGGGCGCACCGTCGAGTGGCACGTCGGCAACATCCTCGGCAAGCTGGGCCTGACCACCCGCGCGCACGTCGCCGCCTGGGCGCGCGCGCACGGCAGCACGCCGACCAGGTGAGCTAACGCCGCGACCACCGGTCGCGAGTCCGAGCCTGCGTCGCTCCCGCCAAAAGCCCGTGGTCCCACGGGGGTGCCGCCGCCTGCGCCCGGAAAAACCCCGTACCACAACCCCGTACTAGCACGGGGGCGGATCCGCCGGCTGCGCCGTATGCTGGCCCCAGGCGCTGCGAACGCCCACGGAGTGGAAGGAGATGGTCTGCTGATGATGGCTGGTCAAAGGCCGACAGACCGGTCGGTCAGGCACCTCGTCGCATCGAACTGAACGTGCAGAACCAACCAGCGTAGAGGAGGAACACGTCATGAGGCATTTACTGAGTCGTAGCGCCGCGGTTTTCGCCCTGGTGCTTTTCTCGAGCGGCCTCGCCCACCGACCGGTGCAAGGCGAGGGCCAGGGACCGGACCTCACGATCGAGATGCGCGGCCCGGAGGTGACCGGCAACCCGCGCGACGTGCGGGTCATCATCGCCAACGACGGCGACTCCTGGGCCTGGCCGAGCCGCGTCCGCATCGAGACGACCGCGCCCACACAGGGTAACGTGCTCGAGCAGGACCTCGAAGATCTGGAAGTCGGCCAGAGCACCACGGTCACCTACACCCTGGCCGAGCCGTGCAACGGCCACCGGGTCCATGTGCGAGTTGACCAGCGCGATCCCAACGCCGACGCCGAGATCGACACCGACAACAACGATCTCGAGCAGGAGGTCTGCCTGCCGGCGCCGGTCTCGGTGCCCGGGGCCGGTCCGAACGACATAGACGTGCTCCGGCGCCCCGGGCCAGTAGTGGTGGCGGATCCCCGCCCCGGGCCAGTAGTGGTGGCGGGTCGCCCCGGGCCAGTAGTGGTGCCCCGGGCCAGTAGTGGTGGCGGATCCCCGCCCCGAGCACCTGCGGCCGGGCAGCCACACGCTGATCCGAGCCCCGAGCGCCGCCTCGAAGGAGTACGCGCGCCGACACTACGGGAACTGCGGTTTTGGCGAGGAGTTAGGCGAGTTGGTGGTGGGCTTCCATAGAACCGACACGACTTTGTGCCAGCGGAACGAGGTCTACCGGACGAGGCTGGCGTTCGACCTCACCGACTTCGCGCCGATCCACGGCGTCGGGAAGCTCCTCATCGCCAAGGCGACGCTCTCCTGGACGGGCCGAGGCGAGATGAACGTCGGCGGCCGCCGATCCTGCGTGGCGCAGATCGGCGTCGTCACCGCGGACTGGGGCAGCACGCCTGGCCGCTTTACCCCCAGCGAGTTCTACGACGGCGACAACGAGGGCATCGGGCAGTCGAACGTCAGCTTCCTCGTGTCGAGTTGGATGAGCGATCCGGTGGCCGCCCGGCGGGGCGTGGTGCTGTCCGGCCACGACGAGTCGCTGGACGCCGGCGACTCCGCCGACTGCTGGACAACGATCGACCAGCCGCAGCTGGAGCTCGTCTACGCGGTGCGCTAACCGGCGAGGACAGCCGGGCCGGCGGCGTGTCGTGGTTCTCGACCCCCGGCGAGCCCAGCACCGTGGAGGTGCCGGCTCACCGGGTCCACCCGGGCGGGCGACACGTGGTCGAGGGAAGCATGGAGGACCAGCCATGATGCGTTTTGTTGAGGCGACGCGCCGAGCGGTTCCAAGCTGAGGCGACCGCCGGGGAGGGAGAATGATGACAGGTACGATCAGACGCCGAGCGCTTTCGCTCGCGCTCGCGCTGAGCGTGGCGCTGGCCGCGCCGCCGGGCGTTGGGCTGGCGGCCGACGAGCCGGACCTGAAGCTCGAGGACGTGCGGATGTTCGCGAGCGCCGACGGTCAGGTCAGCGAGTCGGTCGTCCAGTTCAAGGTGACCAACGTCGGCAGCGCGGATTCCGTGGACTGGACCGGCAGGCTCGAGGTCACCGGCCCGCCGCCGGTGCCGGAGCCGGGCGAGCCCTTCACGGTGGAGAAGCTCGAGAAGAACGGCGGGGTCTTCCAGGGCCGGCTCCCGCTGCCAGCGCCGTGCGACGGGACCGTGATCCGGTTCTGGGTGCAGGCGCCGGGCGAGACGAACTTCGACGACAACACCGTCGAGGGGCTGAAGCTCTGCCCGAACAAGCCCCCTCCGCCGCCGGCGCCGGCACCGGCTGAAGTCGGGTCCGATACGCACGAGCTCGAGTTCGCGCCGAGCGCCCTCAGATCGATGTCGCGCAATACGTACGGACGCGTTCATCGTGGGCCCTACGACGACTCGCGTCACCCGGACCAGATGTGGGTTGGCTGGGACGCGTTCAGCTACTTGTACGACTTCAGGGTGTCGCAGATGGCGGTCAACTTTGACCTGACCAGGCTGCTCCAGGTCAATCGCCCGTTGGTCACGCACGCGCACCTCAGCTTCATCGAGCACGAGCAGGAATGGGCCGACCGCTACGGTGACCGCACGGATGTCCTTGGCTGCGTGGCGCGGCTCGACTTCGCGACGAATGACTGGCGCCTCCCGCCGCGGCAGTTCATGTCCAGTGACTTCCTGTTTCGGGGCAGGTACCTGACCGACGGGTTTATTCCGCACACCCAGACGGCGGGCGAACCCGGGAGACTTCAGCGCTGGCGCGCGTTCGACGTGACAAGCCATGTGCTGAGGCAGCTGGCGTACCGTGACGATCCGGAGTTGTGGTTCGGGTACGTCCTGCGCGGCGGCGTAGACAACCCGGAAGGCGCCCTTGGTGCCTGCATGTCGAGGGTCTCGCGCCCAACCCTGTGGGTCACGTACGTCGATCTGTCGAACTGAGCGAGCTGGCCGATCCGACCACGAAGGGAGGTCCTTGATGATGGCGAATCCGCCTTTCCAGCTCGAGGTAGCCGTGGTCCGGGAGAGTTCATCGACCATAGAAGGTGCTCGATCTTGCGATCCCCCTGGTCTCCGACCCGGTGATCGAGAAGAGCGAGCCGTCGGCTCCGCTGGCCCGCAAGCTGGCGGGACACGGAGATTGGAGGAGCCAAGATGCTGACCCGACGTGAATTCATCATCCGCTCGCTCGGCGCGACCGCCTCTCTGGTCGCGTTTGGCCACCGCGAGCTTTCGATCGTCACACCGGTCCAGGCCGCGCCAGGTCGAGAGCTGCCTACTCCCCCCTGGGTAGCCCGTCATGGGCTGACCTCATCCGAGTACCAGGCCGAGTTTGATCGGTGGGTCGGCCAGGGCTACCGGCTGGTCGACGTCAGCGGCTACGAGGAAGGCGGCGGCGCCCACTACGCAGCCATCTGGGAGCAATCCAACGGACCGGCCTGGCAGGCCCGCCACGGCCTGACTTCATCCGAGTACCAGGCCGCGTTCGACGAGCTGGTCGGTCAGGGCTACCGACTGGTCCGCGTCAGCGGCTACGACGTCGGCGGGACCGACTACTACGCCGCCATCTGGGAGCAGTCCGGCGGGCCGGCCTGGGTAGCCCGCCACGG
>JAUJPG010000050.1:13653-23579 GCA_030447245.1 Chloroflexota bacterium
ACTACGCCGCCATCTGGGAGCAGTCCGGCGGGCCGGCCTGGGTAGCCCGCCACGGGGTCCCCGGCGCGGAATATCAGGACACCTTCGACGAGTGGGTCTACCAGGGTTACCGCCCCTTGCAGGTTAGCGGCTACTCGGAGGGCGGAGAGACCAGCTTTGCCGGTATCTGGGAAAGTCGGGGCTTCGACGGCAACGACTTGGACGAGATGGCAAAACTTGTCGAGGCGTTCATGACCAAGTACAGCGTACCCGGGGCGTCGGTGGCGGTGGCGAAGGACGGGCGGCTGGTCTACGCTCGAGCCTTCGGCCAGGCCGACCAGTCGAGCGGCAGGCGAGTGGGGGTCAAGAGCCTGTTCCGGATCGCCAGCGTGGCCAAGCCGATCACCTCCGTCGCCGTGATGAAGCTGGCCGAGCAGGGCAAGCTCACGCTCTCTGACGCCGTGTTCGGGAGCAAGGGCCTGCTCGGCACGACCTATGGCAAAACGCCCTATGGCACGAACATCGAGAAGATCACGGTCCAGCAGCTCCTCGAGCACACGAGCGGCGGCTGGATGAATGACAACAACGACCCGATGTTCGCCCAGCCCAACCTCAACCACGCCCAGCTCATATCTTGGGTGCTCGACAATCGCCCGCTGGACAATACCCCTGGATCGAACTACGCCTACTCGAACTTCGGCTACTCCGTGCTCGGGCGGACCATCGAGAAGGTCAGCGGCCAGTCGTACGAGGACTACGTGAAGACGAACGTCCTGGCCCCCGCCGGGATCAGCAACATGCACGTCGCCGGCAACACCTTGGCGGACCGTCGTCCAGACGAAGTCGTGTATTACGGGCAGAATGGCGAGGATCCGTATGGCATGCAGGTCAGGCGGATGGACTCGCACGGCGGGTGGGTAGCGTCGGCGATAGACCTGGTGCGCTTCGCCGTGCGGGTGGACGGCTTCCCAACGAAGCCCGACCTCCTCAGCTCTTCCTCGATCACCACCATGACCACCGCGTCGTCGGCCAACTCGGGCTACGCCAAAGGGTGGGGCGTGAACACGGCCCCGAACTGGTGGCACATTGGGAACCTGCCGGGAAACACGTCCGTGCTGGTGCGAACCAGCGGCGGCTTCTGCTGGGCGGCGCTCATCAATACCTGGAGGCGGGATTCCAACATCGAGGAAGACCTGGATACGTTGATGTGGGACATTCACAACAGCGTCAGTGTCTGGCCTACGTACGATCTCTTCTAACCCGGCGCGGGACGGGCGCTGGTTGGGCACCGCCGGTCGGAGCAGACCCCGTGCGTGGATAAACCCGTACCACACCCCCGTACTACCACGGGGATGCCTGGGGCGGTACCGGCAGCAGGCAGGAGGTGCGTCGGCGCGCCGGACAGGCGCGTTGGGGACGGTCATCTCTGGGAGGAGGTCTGATGATGCGAGCGCGAAGACGAAACCGGCTCCTTGCGGCCCTGCTGGTGGCGGGCCTGGCGGCAGCCAGCCTGCCGGGCGTGGGGCAAGCGGCCGACGAGCCGGACCTGCAGCTGGAGCTGGTCGGGTACTGGGACCCGAACGACGACCGCGGGCTCCACTTCCGGGTGACCAACGTGGGCACGGGGCCCGCCTCAGCCGGTGAGGCCCACGTCGAGACGCTGAGCCCACCGCCGGCCAACGTCCAGACGCCGGCGTACCCGGCGCTGGAGCCTGGCAAGAGCTTCGCCTTCAAGTAGAGCTGGCCGCTCCGTGTGCCGGCCACCTGGTGAAGGCGGGGGTCTCGGCGACGGCGAACGGGGAGACGAACTACTCGAACAACTTCCTCGAGGAGATTTGCCCGGACAAGCCCGCGCCGGTAGAGGACGACACCCCGATTCAAGTGGGTCCCGGACCGCGCGTCGTCGTCCCCGAGCACAAGCGCCCCGGCACGCACACCCTCGACCCGCTCCAGCCGAGCGTGACCAGGACGGTGGCGGAGAACACCGTCTACAGCTGCACGAGGCCGTTCGACTTCTTCCGGCAAGGCGTCATTGTGCGGTTCGCGCAGGATGAGGGCCTGGCCTGCAGCCGTGTCGAAGTCTATCAGACGGCAGTGAACTTCGACCTCAGCCAGCTCGACGACGTCCCGAACAAGCGGATTACCGAGGCCGTGCTCAGCTTCGAGGAGAAGCCGGTCCAATGGACCGCTAGGGCGGGCCGCGTTCGCTTCGTCGAGGGTTGCGTCGAAGTGATCGGCCGGGCGACCGTCGACTGGGCCAGCCGCCCCGAGATCAACGCCCTCATCCCGAACGAGAAGGTCCTCGGACGGACGCCCGGCGCACGAGAATGGTGGGTGACCGAGTATGTCGAGCAATGGGCCAGGCGGGAGCGGCCGCGCAACGGCTTCGTGCTGCGAGGTGGGCTCGAGCAGCTCAATGCCGACGACGACTTCTCCTGCCTGTCGGAGATCTCCATGCCGACCCTGCGCATCACCTACCGCGTGCCGGACTGACGCGCGGGCTGACCGACCAGGATCATCAAGTCGTGCACCCGGCCGCCCCCGGATCGTCGCCGCGGACGAGCCGGGGGCGGCAGTTCCCGCGTGCGAGCGTGCCCCTTGCCGGGGATCTGGCCGTGAGGATCCGAACGACGTCCCGGAGATTGGAGGCCGGCTCGGGCCCCAAAGGAATCCGTACCGCAAACCCGTGTATCCGCGGTGGTGCCCAAGGCCGACCCGCGGTACGTTGGCGCTGCGTCGGCAAGCCGACCCGCGAGTGGTCTCAGGGCGAGTAGTAGTACTCGAGCTGGATGTTGTCAGGGTCGCGGAATACGACCACCAACGAGCCCGGCAGGCGGCCGGGCTTGACCTCGCTGCGCGCCACTCCGAGGGAGTCGAGGTGCTCGGCTGCCCGGCGGACGTCGTCCGGGCTAGCGACTCGGAAGCCAATATGGTCCAACCCGACACGGGCCTCGTCGAACCGCAGTTCGGCGTCCGTAATCTCGTGCCAGGGAGTGTTCAGTCCCAGCCCGACGGTCCCGTCGTGGAGGAACGCCGAAGTTGGGCCGAAGTGGATCCTCAACTCGAATCCAAGGATCTCCGTGTAGAACGCGATCGAGCGTTCGAGGTGGCTCACCGTCAAGCGAAGGTGGTGCAAGCCGACTGTTGGGGGGCCAGCCATCGTGATTGCTCCTTGCCGTGATCCCCGCCCCGCGGGCGGTCGTACACTATCGCACCATATCGTAGCCGTGTCAGTCGCGCTGCACGCCTGGAGGAAGCTGCGCATGCGACTGGGAAGGCAAACTCTGCTTCCCGCCGACTTGACCGGACGTCGGCGTGCGACACACTTCGTGCCTGTCCGCGAGTGCGACCAAAGTGCTGATCGCTCGGGAGTTGTCGCCAGTGCATCGCGTTATGCTCGCCGATGCGCCTGCCGTCCGCCGCTCCAAGTGATCCTCCTTCATCGACCGGTTCCCTCCTTTGAGGACCAGCCGCGCGCCGACCGGAGCGCGGCGAGGGCGTCGATCAGCGCGTCGTCACGCGGTACGCTCCGTACTCCAGGCCGCGGTTGTCAGGCCAGGCCGGGTCGAGCGGGGTGAGCTGGAAGCGGTCTTGTAGCTCGTTGGCCCGGCGGCGATCGGTCGCCAGGAGAATGCTCGGGGCCGCGCCGACCGTCTCGGCCAGGCGCTCCTCGGTCACCGCCAGCCGCACCAGCGGCACCCGGTCGATGGTCAAGGCATACCGGAGCGCCTTCGAGACGCTGCCGCCGGGCTCGAGCTCGTAGCGCTGAAGCGTCGCGTCGATGACGACGCGCTCGTCGGGGCGGCGGTTGCTGGAGAGCAGCGCGGCCTGGCGCAGCGGCTCGGCGTTCGTCGGTCCACGTCGGCTCGTCTCGACGTAGTGTCGCTGGAGCGGCCACACCGGCGCGAGGACCAGGCCGAGCGCCGGCAGCGCCAGCAACGCCCGTGACAGCCACGCCCCGGCTCCAGACAGGCGCGGCGCGCTGCCGATCTGGGACCAGACCACGGCCAGTGCGCAGCCGACGCCCGCGTAGCACAGCGGGGCGATCGGGTTGAGCCAACGGGTGACCACCAAACTGCCGTACTTCCAGTTAAAGGCCGGCAGCAGCAGCAGCCAGAAGGCCACCACCAGCAGCCACAGCCCGAGACCGCGACGGGCAGCCAGCACGAGCCCGCCCACGACCAGCACGCTGTAAATCGCGACGAGCGGATCGAAGACCAGCGCGTCGGCACGCAGCGGCAGGTCGATCCGCCCTGCCAGCAGCCGGATCATCGCCAGCAGGATGTTCCTCAACCCGACCGCGTAGCCCGGTGGTTGCTCCACCTGCCCCTGCTGGTAGTCGGACGAGGCTTCGAGCGCCGAGGAGAACGACTCGAACCCGGTCATCAGGTTGTAGGCGACCATGTTGCCGTAGCCGAGCAGGAACGCTGCGCCCGCCGCCGCCCCGTGCCAGCCCCACACCAACCGCGGTGCGCGAACGAGTAGGAACAGGCCACTGCCGGCGAGGACGGCGATGACGGTTGGATGAGTCTGCAACGCGAGCCCGAGCGCCAGTCCAGCCAAGACCAGGCTGGCCGGGTGTCGCCGGGTGACCGCGCGGCCGACGAGCCACACGCCAACCGTCACGAAGAACGGAGTGAGCGAGCTGGAGAGCGCGATGTGGCTGTTGACCAGGATGTGCGTACCCGACGTGGCTAGCAGCGCCGCTGCCACCGTCCCGGCCACGGGGCCGCCGGCCTGGCGCCCGAGGAGGTACGCCGCCGGCACCGTCAGCGTCCCGAAGACCATCACCAGCGCGCGTGGCACGATCACCTGCGGTCCGAACAGGGCGAAGGCGCCGGCCACCAGATAGTTGAACAGCGCGCCGATCCGAGTGGTGATGTTGGTCAGCGGGATCGGCTCGCCCCGCAGCATGCCCAGGGCCAGCTGCACCTCGTCCAGCTCGTCCGAAAAGGCCGGGATCGTCTGCAGGAATGGTAGCCGCAGCGCAAGCGCCGCCAGCACCACGACAACCAGGATGACGACCTCGAGCGCCGTCCCGCGTGACCGCTTCGATCGACCCGCGTCGCCGCGCGCGGGCTGCTGCCCCACTGGCGCGGGCGGGCTAGAATCTTCGGTGGCGCCTCGACGAGTGGCGACGGTCACGGGTCGGCGGATCATAGCAGTTCGGCCACGCGCCGGGGCGGGTGGATCAGGGGTTGCAGGAGCCGCGGTGTCTCGCGATCGGCGCGTTCTCACGGCGAATGGCACGGGTCCTGACGCGAGGCTGAGAGCGTTCAGCATCCGGGGAGCGCGAGGCCGTAGCGGCGTGGTGACGCGAGCGGATAGCTGACGCGGCCGCGGAAAGGCTGGGGCCGTGGCATCGCCAAGGCCGAAACCGGTTCGCTGACTGCCGCGATCTTCTCTCCTCCCCGCGACGTTGAACTCACACCCCTCGTGGTCCATGCTAGAAGGAGCCGGCCGCGTCTCCCGGGTGTGCGTAACATGGAGGCCCGCGGCAGTATCCCGACTGGGGAGGGCAGAGTGACCGATTTTGACGTGCTCGCGGCGCTGCGGCCTCGCTTCTCGAGGCTGTACTCGGGCGCCATCTCAGACGTCCTGGACGATCTCGGCCACGCCGGTCAGGCGATGTCGCCGCGCCTGGTAAGCTTGCGCCCGGGCGGGCGAGTGGCGGGCCCAGCCTTCACCATGCGGGGACAGAACGTGCAGGCGAAAGATCGTGACGAGGGCCGCGAGCTGCTCCGGCCGCTGCTGACAATGCTCGACAACCTGCCCGCCGGTTGCCTCGTGGTGAGCGAGGCCGGCGAGGATGCGATCTGCGCCGCCTGGGGAGAGCTGTGCGCCACCACCGCGCTGAGTCGCGGCTGCCACGGCGCCGTGATCGATGGAGGTTGCCGCGACACCGAGCTGATCCTGAACACAGAGTTCGAGGTATTCTGCCGCTTCAAGACCCCGATCGACTCGGTCGGACGCTGGACCGTCCGGAGCTGGAACGAGCCGGTCACCGTTGGCGGCGTGCTGGTCCACCCCGGTGACTACATCGTTGGGGATGGTGACGGGATCATGGTCATTCCCCGCCACGTGACGCTCCAGGTCCTCGAGGAGGCCGAACGAGTGAGCAGCACCGAGGACGACGTTCGCCGCCACCTCGCCGAGGGCCGGAGCGCCAGCGCGGCGTTCGACGAGTTCGGTCGGTTCTAGGTGACGCCCTCCGTTTGACGCCCAGGGGTCACGGGCCTACGGCGTCAGCGTCGCCTGGGACATGCCGGCTTCGAGGTCCCAGGCCCTGCAGCCGGCATAGGCGCCGCCGGAGTCGAACAGCTCCGCATGCTCGTGGATCGTCATGTGCGTGCGTGTTGCCGCCGCGGCCGTCGCCGCCGTACCATCACCAGGCCTTGCCAGGAAGCCGGCCGATCGGCTCCGTCCAGGATCGGGCCGAGTACTCGTGGGGGCGCGATGTCAGACATTGGCGTGGATCAGGACGTCGGTCCCCAGGATCGACCGCACTACGCGGATGACCTGGACACCATGCGCCACAGCACCACGCACGTGATGGCCAAGGCCGTCCAGCGGCTGTACCCAGGTTCCCAGCTCGGCATCGGCCCGACGACCGAGGATGGCTTCTTCTACGACATTGACGTCGCCGGCCGTCAGCTCTCGACCGAGGACCTGCCGACCATCGAAGCCGAGATGCACAAGATCATCGCGGAGGACGAGCCGTTTGTCCGGCGCGCCGTCTCGCGCGAAGAGGCGCTGCGCATCGTCCGCGAGCGCGGCGAAGGTCTCAAGGTAGAGATCATCGAGAGCGTGCCGGACGAGGAGACACTGTCCTTCTACGACACCGGCCAGGATTGGACCGACCTCTGCCGTGGGCCCCACGTCCGCGGCACCGGCCAGATCGGGGCGTTCAAGCTGCTCGCCGTGGCCGGCGCCTACTGGCGCGGCCAGGAGTCCCGCCCGATGCTCCAACGGATCTCCGGCACGGCCTGGCCGACTCAGGCTGCGCTGGACCAGTATCTCTGGCGCGTCGAGGAAGCCAGGCGGCGCGACCACCGCGTAGTCGGCCGTGACCTGGAGCTGTTCCTGTTCGACGACGTCGCGCCAGGTCAGCCATTTTGGCTCCCGAACGGCATGCGGATCATCCGCGAGCTCGAAGCGCTGCTGCTCGGCGAGCTGGAGCGGCGCGGCTACCTGGAGATCAGCACGCCCTCGCTGGTCAAGTCAGGCTTGTGGGAGCAGTCCGGCCACTGGGGCTTCTACCGCGAGAACATGTTCACCGCGGTCGTCGAGGAGGAAACCTACGCGTTCAAGCCGATGAACTGCCCAGAATCGACGATCGTCTACGCCGCCAGGACTCGAAGCTACCGCGACCTTCCGCTGCGCCTGGCCCAGACCGACCGACTCCTCCGCAATGAGCGCTCCGGAACGCTCGCCGGCCTGCTGCGCGTGCGCCAGCTGACGATGGACGACGCCCACATCTACTGCCGCCCAGATCAGATTGGCGCCGAGATCAAGGCGCTGCTCGAGTTCGGTAGCATGGTCTACGATCTGTTCGGGCTCGATCGGCGCTATTACTTGAGCACCAGGCCTGAGAAGGCGATGGGCGATCCGGTCCTCTGGGAGCGCGCCGAGGCCGAGCTGGCTGACGCGCTCCGCGCGAACGACATCCCATTCGAGGTCAAGCCCGGCGACGGTGCCTTCTACGGCCCGAAGATCGACGTGGACATCCTCGACGCACTCGGTCGCGCCTGGCAGCTGACCACCATCCAGGCCGACTTCCAGCTCCCCGAACGTTTCGAGCTCGAGTACGTCGCCGAGGACGGCGAGCGGCACCGACCGGTGATCATCCACCGCGCCATCTACGGGACCTACGAGCGCTTCATCGCCATCTTGACCGAGCATTTCGCCGGCGCATTCCCGCTCTGGCTTGCGCCGACCCAGGTGACGATCATCCCAATCGCCGACCGCCACCTGGGGTACGCTGAGGAGGTGGCCGGTGAGCTGCGCCGAGCGCAATTCCGAGTCGAGGTGGACGGCCGGCGCGAGCGGATGCAGAACAAGATTCGCCAGGCCGAAGTCCAGAAGAGCCCCTACGTGCTCGTCGTCGGAGACCGTGACATCCAGGCGGGCGCCGTCTCGGTCCGCGCCCGCGGCGAAGGCGACCTCGGGCCGATGGACCGCGGGCTGTTTCTGGGTCGGATCACGGAAGACCGAGCAGCTCGGAAGCGCTAAGTTGCACGGGCGCTGCTCGCGCCGAGCCATCCTGGGGGCTGCTCGTTGCGCTCCGAAGCTTCGGTCAGACGCCCACCGGCACACGGCTCGGAAAGCCGGCGTCCAGGCACTCCTGAAGGTACCGTTCGGCCTCAGCCGGCGTCATCCGCGGCATCGGCGACGTCAGGTGATCCTCGCAGAGGCCGAGGTGCGCCACGAGCAGCTTGGTGCCGTGCAGCGTCGCGCGGCCACGGATCCGAAGGAAGCGGTCCATCGTGGCCTGGCAACCCAGCGCCTCGGCCTGGTCGCCGCGCTGGGTGGCGGCGTACATGTCCGCCATCAGCCGCGGGTGGGCGTTCGCGAACCCTGGGATCAGCCCGTCCGCGCCGATCAGCAGGCTGACCGCCGAGAGCGACTGGTTGCCTTGCAGGACGACGAAGTCCGGCCGGGGCCGCTCCAGGATCAACTGCTGCACTTCGGGCCAGTCGCCGGAGCTGTCTTTGATGCCCCAGATGTTCGGGTGGTCGGCCAGACGGATGACGACGTCAGCCTTGACCACGACCTTCGTCGTCTGCGGGATGTTGTAGATCAAGATCGGCAGCTCGGCCGCGTCCGCCAGACGGTTGAAGTGGGCGACCAGCTCGTCGGCGTTGTAGCCTGGGAAGTAGTACGGCGGCGCGGCGACGTAGGCGGCGATCCCGGTGTCGCGCAACAGCCGCATGTCGTCGATCGTCCGCGCGGTGCTCGGCTGCAGCACGCCGGCAATCACCGGTACCCGACCGCGCGCCGCCTCGACGGCCACCTCGCAGACCTCGCGGCGGACCGCGTCGCGCAACGCCGGCCCCTCGCCGTTTGAGCCGAGCATGAACAACCCGTTCACGCCACCCTCGATCTGGTGCTCGACGACTCGCCGCATCCCCGCGCGGTCCAGCCCCTCGTCCGAGTTCAGCGCCGTGATCGTCGGCGGAATGATCCCAAAGAACCGCCGCTGCATCGTCATCAGCTACGCCTCCCGCTGACGAGTATAGCGGCCGGATCGACAACGTCGGTCACACCGGGAAGCCGAACAGTAGCGCAACCCCCGGCGTGCGTATCCGTGCGTTGCGAGCGCCGAAACAAGGTCAACCCCAGTCCACGTCGGCGCTCGCCTTGCCGTCGGCCAGGTCGCCATAGCCCGGCCCGCGGTCGAACATCGGTTGGCGGCCGCGCTCGGTGCGGAGGCGGTCGCGGAGCCCCGCGGTGGCGTCCTCGTCGACCCGGTGCGCGCCGGCGAGCACTACACCGTACTCCCGCGCGGCAGCCTCGGAAGACACCAGATCGCGGATGACGTCCAGACAGACGAGGGCCGGCGCGCGGTCGAGCGGGTCGCCCCAGCCGCCCCCCCCGATGGCCCCCACGTGCCAGACGTCGCCCTCCTTGACCTGCGCATCGTCGGCCATCGCCGGAACGACGCGCTCGACAGGCGTGCCCAACCAGCATAGAGAAAGAGGCGGGCCGTCGCCGGCCCGCCTCCTTGTCTTCAGGCTTCCGCCTGCGCGATGTCAGTCGTTGTCATTGTCGTCATTGTCATTGTCGTCATTGTCATTGTCGTCATTGTCATTGTCGTCGTTGTCATTGTCGTCGTTGTCATTGTCGTCATTGTCGTTGTCGCCGTCGTCGTTATCGTTGCCGTTGTCGCCGTCGTCGTTATCGTTGTCGCCGTCGTCGTTATCGTTGCCGTTGTCGCCGTCGTCGTT
>JAUJPG010000120.1 GCA_030447245.1 Chloroflexota bacterium
GTGAGCCGCACTACAGGGTCGGCGACGGCTTACGAGACGGCGCCTTCGAGCGATCTCGGGGTATCGTGCACCGCAGGTGAGCTCGCGCTCTAGAATCCGTTCTCGGCCTCCAAGTCAGCGGCCATGGCCCGATCGCGAAGGGAAGCGGGGTGCCACTGCCGCAAGAACCCATTCCCATACGTCGCGATCGCTTCGTCCAGCTCGGCACGGACGTCCCTCCGCAACTTGTGCTGACGATGCCGAACGGCCTTGCGATCGGCACCCTTCAGAAAGGGCTCAACAGGATTCCAGCTCGCAGCCATGAAGGTTCCCACCAAGTGATGGCACATGAACCGGTCTCGCGTGTCGTCGTCTTCCAGGGCTAGCAAGTTGAGGTGGTGCTCGAAAAGCGTGCGCGCTGTCCGAAGGGCAGATCGGCCGCGACCGGAGACGCAATCGAAGAGAAGATCGTTGAAGTCGTTGATCGCCACGATGCCAACGACCAGGAACGCGGGGTGAGCGTCGGCGTGGCGCAATGCCGGGGTGTACCTCGCAAGCCGAGACGCGTACGAGTTAATGGCAGTGACTAGTTCCGGAGTGTTCTCAGCGGCCAGCTCTACCAACCGGAGTGGAGCAGCGACGACGCCCTCCAGCTCTAGCGCCAGGTCACCGCGGCTCATCTCCCGCAACGTACCTGCATGCTGCGCTGCCACACCTCGATTTTGCCTGGTCGCGTCGACCTGGCTGGGCTACGCCGCGGCGGTCGGATTGCGTGCGGTAGAGCCGTGTCCACAAACTCGACCTCGAGGTGTCTCTGACCGCCCCTTGACCGTGATGACCTGATCGATGGTTCACGGCGAGAGTTCTTGCCGCTGAACGGCCTACTGATGCGTGAGGCCGAGATCCAGCACCGCCATCGGCCACACAGTTTCACCGGACGGTGACCCCGGCCGTCCCGCGAGGGTCCCCGGGACGCTGCCGGCCTCTGGTGCTGGCCGGAGAGGCCAAGCGAGCGCGCATCTTGAGGTTTCTCGCGAGATTCCAGCCTGCTCAAGGGCTTAGTGATGCATGGAGGCGGCGGTTGGACTCGTCGGCTGTTCGTCAGCCCACTGGTGTCCGGACAACCAGTGCTGAGCCTGAGTCCGCTGGGTCGGGATGGTGCGGCCGAGTACTACCTCGAGGTCATCGTCGGCGGCGTCGAGGATTACTACCTCGCCCCGGGTGAGGCGCCGGGCAGGTGGATCGGTCCGGCCGCCGGTGAGCTCGGACTGCGGGGCGAGGTGCAGCCTCAGGACCTCGAGGCCCTGCTCGCTGGGAACGACCCGAGCACCGGGGTGCGCGTGGCGACCTGGCTCACCCGGCCGGGCTACGACCTGACGCTGTCGGCGCCGAAGTCCGTGTCGCTGCTGTGGGCGCTGGGTGAGAGTCGTGTGGCGGCGGCGGTCCGGCAGGCCCACGACGAGGCGGTCGACGCGGCGATCGCCTACCTCAACGCCGAGGCGTGCCTCGTGCGCCGTGGCCGGGAGGGGCGTATCCGGTTCCCTGGCAGCGGCCTGGTCGCCGCCGGGTTTCGCCACCGCACCAGCCGGGAGGCGGATCCGCATCTCCACACTCACGTGCTAGTCGCCAACATGACTCGCGGGCCGGACGGAGAGTGGAGCTCGCTGTTCAGCACGATGCTGTACCGGCACGCCCGGGCCGCGGGGTGCATCTACCAAGCGGTCCTACGCCGCCACCTGGCCGAGCGGCTGGGGGTGGGGTTCGGGCCGGTGAAGAAGGGCTACGCCGAGGTCGTCGGGATCGACCAGGCCGCCCGGCGGGCGTTCAGCCGGCGGCGGATTGCGATCGAGCGATCGATGGCCGAGCATGGGGTGCGGTCGCGGCGAGGTGCGCAGGTGGCCACGCTCGACACCCGGCCGGACAAGCCGACGCCGACGACCGAGCGTGTACTGCGATCCGCCTGGTCGGAGCGCGCCGACGAGATCGGGTTGGACGTCGGGATGGCGCTCGGGCGGCCTGGGCCTGTCGCCGCCATCTCGGCCAGTGATGACGAGCTGGCTCACGCCCTAACCGAGAGGGACGCGAGCTTCGAGCGGCGCCGGGTGGTGGAGGCGGTGGCAGAGTCAGGCCGCGACGGCCTCCTGCTCGAGGAGATCACCGGCCGGGTCGACGACTTCCTGGCCAGTGACCAGGCGGTCGCGCTGCCGACCGGGCGGTGGACGACCCCG
>JAUJPG010000051.1 GCA_030447245.1 Chloroflexota bacterium
ACGACCGAGGGCAGCCTGCGCACCCAGTTTTGTCACTTGCGAACGGACTATTTCGACCCGCTTGCAGATCCGTTGGCTGACCGCGTAGCCCGGGTGGCGGGTTGTCCGCCCGTCGATGGCGCTCTTGCGGTGGCGGGTGTGCTGGGCCACGTGCGGGGTCACCCGACGTGCACGGATCTCGGCCACGCAGTCGCGGGTGTCGTAGCCCTTGTCGCCGCCGAGCGTCGTCGGCCGGAAGTGCCGCGCTCCGGCCTGGTCGAGCAGCGTTGGAACGACGTCCCGCTCGGCCGTGCCGGTCGCCTCGGTCACCTGGAAGTCGACCAGCAGCCCGTGCCGGTTCTCCATCAGCGCGTGGCCCACAAAGACCAGCTTGGCTTCTTTGCCCTTGCCCTTGCCCTTGCGCAGCAGCCGCGCCTCGGGATCGGTGGTGCTCCGATGGGTCGCGTTGGACCGCCGCTTGCCATGGAAGTCGACCGTCGGGTTGCTCGGGTCAGCGTCGGTCGTGCTGGGCGGCGGCCCGTCCTTGCGGCGGAAGCTCTTGAGGCTGGCGGCCGCCTCGATCAGCGTCCCGTCGACCGTGAAGTGCGCGTCCGAGAGCAGCCCTCGCTCGTGGGCCAGGCCGACCACCTCGTCGAAGCACTGCTGGCCGACCCGATGCTTGAGGAGCCGCTCGGGGTTCTTCGAAAAGGTGCTCGGGTCGAAGCTGGGTTCGAGCAGGTCCATGTCGAGGAACCAGCGGAACAGCAGGTGGTAGTCCAGCTCCTCGCAGAAGGCCCGCTCGCTGCGCACCGAGTACAGCGCGATCAGCAGCGAGGCTTTCAGCAACCGCTCCGGCGGGATCGACGGCCGTCCGTCCTCGGCGTAGATCGCGTCGAACGTCGGCGACAGCCCCGCCAGCGCCGCGTCGGCCCAGCGCTTGATCGTCCGCAGCGGGTGATCGGGCGGGACCCGCTCCTCCAGATCGACGAACGCCAGCATCGACACCTGGGGATCCCGCCGACCGCGCATCCGGGCCACCTCCTGCTCAGGTGGCCGTATCGTACCAACTCCAACCACCGCTCCGGTAGGCCGGAGCGACGTCTTTCAGCAGCCTGCTAGACCTTCAGCACCCCCGATCGAGCGCTGCTTCACCTGGGGCGGACATGGCACCGTGAAAGTCGACGCCATGCTCGGCGACGGGCCGGCCGGGGTGCTGGTCGCCGACTTCTATGGTACCCACCCCTATGTCCGCGCGCCCAAGCAGCGCTGCTGGTCGCACGTGCTGCGCGACGCGCACGAACTCCGACCGGCGCATCCACCGAGAGTTCGATCGAGCTTTGCTGTCACGCTCGAACTATAGTATTATGCTGAACCGCTGGCCGAAGGGCCTAAGCATGCTCCTGGGAGGCAGAACAGCATCGGGAGCGGCGGGACAGGCGAATTTGGGACGCATTCGGTCGAGACGTAGGGGATGGATCGACGAGAAGCCACGACGCCAACAGAAGCGCTCGGGCATGCTGGGCCACGCGGACGAATCTGACGGATGGGCCAACTTTGACGGGTGTCAAGGCGTTAGTGATTCAGGTATAGCCAACGGGGGTCGGGCGTCAATGGAGCGGTTGAGCGTCGGTGGAGCTAGTGGTAGCGGCTTCTTGGGTGGCATCTTCCGCGTATCCCGCGTGTCAGTCGTGGTGCGACTCCTGGCTGTCCTTCTGGCGTGCTCGGTGCTCCTGCCTCAAGACACGGCGCCAGTTGCCAACGCCCAGACAATTAGCTTCACCCGCAAGACGATCTTCACCAAGGCCTCAGCCGGCGGGAGCCTGCTGGACAATCCGTCGACGCTGGCGATCGGGCCGGACCAGCGCCTCTACGTCGGTCAGCAGAACGGACGCATTCACGCCCTTACGCTGAACGCCAACCGCGATGTGACGGCCGTCCAGGTCTACAACACCATCTACAACACGCCGAACAAGAACGCTGACGGCACGTCGGCGACCGGGGTGGTGGGACGCACCTTGCTGGGCATCGTGTTCGACCCGGCTTCCACAGCGGCCAAGCCGATCATGTACGTGTCCCACAGCGACCCCAGGATTGGGGAGAACAACAGCGTAACGGCGCTGAGCATCGACACGTACTCGGGGATGATCACCCGCCTGACTGGGCCCAATTTCGACGACTCGGCCAACCGTCAGAACCTGGTGACCGAGCTGCCGAGGTCGCGTGAGAATCACGGCCCGAACGGCTTTGCCTGGGGGCCCGATGGTTGGCTGTACATGACCGAGGGCGGCAACACGAACAACGGGGCCAAGAGCACCTTCTTCAGTAATCTGCCCGAGTACTACCTCGCGGCGGCAGTGTTGCGCGTCAACGTGAAGAGCGCCAGCTTCGCGCCGTTCAGCGCGAAGAACATCACCAGCAAGGCCACCGAGAAGAGCGGTATTTTCGAGGTCTATGCGACCGGCTACCGCAATGCCTACGATCTCGTCTGGCACTCCAAGGGGAAGCTCTACGTGATCGATAACGGCAGCAACGGGGGGCTCGGGACGACGCCGGGATCTGGAGACAACTGTCCGAATGCACAAGCAGTCGATCCGGGCAACCAATTGGACCACCTGCACCTGGTGACGCAGGGGGCCTACGGAGGTCACCCGAACCCCGCCCGCGGCGAGTGCGTGTTCGAGGACGGCACAGTCTATACGCCGGACCTCAGTCCGTTGCCCAACTACACGCCGCCACTGGCGAAGTTCGTCAACGGCACGTCCACCAATGGCATGGTCGAATACCGAGCCGCGACCTTCGGCGGCGCGATGGTTGGCAACCTGCTCTCCACGACCTGGGCGGGCGACCAGAATCTGCGTCGGACCGTCCTCACCGCCGACGGCACCGGCGTGGCCTCCGTTTCCAACATGGGCTCCTTCAGCCAGCCGCTCGACGTCACGACTGACCCGGACGGGGTCATCTACGTGGCGGAGCACGGCGGAGACGCGATCACTCTGCTGATGCCCAACCCGCCGCTGGTCGGGGCCTGGGCGACCAAGCCTCCGCTCCCCAGCGCACGGGCCGAAGTTGGCACGGTCGAGGCCGGCGGCAAGATCTACGTCATCGGCGGGGTGGGACCGTCCGGGCGGACCAACGCCGTGTCGGTCTACGACCCGGTCGCGGAGACCTGGTCCGAGGCGGCCGCCTATCCCGGCTCGGCTCTCGACCACGTCGGGGCGGCCAGCGTCGGTGGCAAGGTCTACGTGATCGGCGGCCTGACTAACTTCCCAGGGCCGGCGGTGAACACGGTCTACGAGTACACCCCGTCGACGAAGTCGTGGGTCCAAAAGGCCAACATGCCCAAGCCGCGCGGCGCGATGGGCGTGGCGGTGATCAACGGCAAGATCTACGCGGCGGGCGGCCTGAGTAGCACAACCAGCACCAATGCCGTGGCAGTGAACGACCTGGCAATGTACGACCCGGCCACCAACCTCTGGACCGAGCTGAAGCCGATGCTGACGGCCCGCGACCACCTGATCGCCAAAGCGGTCGGCGGCAAGCTCTACGCGATCGGCGGCCGCAACAAAGACATCGGGGCGATCACCGGCGCGAACGAGGTCTACGACCCGCTGACGAATGGCTGGTCGAGCCTGGCGCCGATGCCGACGCCGCGGGCCGGCCACGGCTCCGGGCTACTGGATGGGCGGATCCAAGTCTTCGGGGGCGAGGGCAACACCGCCGCCACCAGCGGCACCTTCTCAAACAACGAGGAGTTTGATCCGGCCACGAACACGTGGCGGACCCTCGCGCCGATGCCCACGGCTCGGCACGGGATGGACGGCGCGGTCTACAGCGAGATCATCTTCGTGCCTGGCGGTGGGCTGACTCAGGGAGGCTCCCACTCCACGACGCACGAGGCGTTCACCCTGACCGACTTCATCATCGGCGGCGGCTGTCCTGCGCCGGGGACCGACCCGAAGGTCACTGACAGCGACGGTGACGGCTATAAAGACCAGGACGAACTCGACAATGGGACCGATCCCTGCAGCCCGGCGAACACGCCGCCGGACTTCGACAAGGACCTGACCTCCGACCTCAATGACCCGAACGACGACAACGATGCCATCCCCGATGCCCAGGACCAGTTGTTCTTTGACAAGGACAACGGGACCACCACAGCGATGCCGGTCTCCTTCAACTGGAACCCCGGCGACGCGCCGCTTGGCAAGGTGTCGAACAGTGGCTTCACCGGCGTGCAGATCGCCAGCACGGGTCCGCGGCACGTCCCGCAGAACATCAGCGTGGGCGCGGCGGGCGGATTCCTGGCCCTGGCGACGACCAGTGGCACCAACGTCGGTGCGGCCAACTCGCAGGAGAACGCTCTCCAGATCGGCTTTGACGCCACCAAGCCGTTCCGCGTCAGCTCGCAGGTCACCGATGCCTTCCTGGGCAAAACACCGTCTGGCAATCAGGCAGGCGGGATCTTCCTTGGGCTCGACCAGGACACCTACGTACGGCTGGTCGTGACCGCCAACAACGGTGCCGGCAGTCCGGGGCTTCAATTCGCGGTCGAGACGGGCGGAACATTCGTCGCAAACCCCACCAACCGCAACCCGAGCCTCGCCCTGCCCGGCCCGGGCAACATCGAGCTCTTCCTCGACGGCGATCCCGCGGCCAAGACGCTGACGGCGTATTATCGCGTTGACAGCGCCGATCCGGCACCCGTCACGAAGATCGGGACGGTCGATGCCGCCACCTACCCAGCACTCGCCGGCTTCTTCAAGAGTGGCCTGCCGGGCGGGCTGTTGGCGACAAACGCCGGGACGGTCAACTCGCTGTCCTTCGCCTTCGACTTCTTCCTGGTCGAGCACACGACGGCCCCGCCCGCTTCGTCTAGGCGCGCGCTGGCCGACTTCAATGGGGACGGCAGCAGTGACGTCGCCGTCTTCCACCCGTCCAACGGCACCTGGTACGTCATCACCCCCGGTGGCAGGGTTACGCGGTTGGCTGGGGTACCAACGGCGACATCCCGGCTCGGCGACTACAACGGCGACGGTAAGACCGACGTCGCCGTCTTCCGCCCGTCCAACGGCACCTGGTACGTCATCCCCTCGGTGGCGGGGTTACGCGGTTGGCTGGGGTATCAACGGCGACATCCCGGTTCACGGCGACTACAACGGCGACGGTAAGACCGACGTCGCCGTCTTCCGCCGTCCAACGGCACCTGGTACGTCATCACCCCGGTGGCGGGGTTACGCGGTTGGCTGGGGTATCAACGGCGACATCCCGGCTCCCAGCGACTACGACGGCGACGGTAAGACCGACGTCGCCGTCTTCCGCCCGTCACGGCACCTGGTACGTCATCACCCCCGGTGGTGGGGGTTACGCGGTTGGCTGGGGTATCAACGGCGACATCCCGGTTCCCGGCGACTACGACGGCGACGGTAAGACCAACGTCGCCGTCTTCCGCCCGTCCAACGGCACCTGGTACGTCATCCCCTCGGTGGTGGGGGTTACGCGGTTGGCTGGGGTATCAACGGCGACATCCCGGCTCCCTGGCGACTACAACGGCGACGGGAAGACCGACGTCGCCGTCTTCCGCCCGTCCAACGGCACCTGGTACGTCATCACCCCCGGTGGCGGGGTTACGCGGTTGGCTGGGGTATCAACGGCGACATCCCGGCCGGCGGCCGACCTCAGGCTACCCCTACTGAGCTGCTATCGACGGCGCCGCCATCGGACGGCCGCACGACCTGTGCTGGAGGTGCACCCATGCTGACCCGAGGCCGAGCATCCCTGACCATCCTGGGCGCGGCGGCGCTGCTGCTCGGCGCCGTCTGGGCGCCCGGCCCGGCCCAGACGACCGTGGTCGCCAGCGACCCTGCCGAGCTGAGCGCGGGCGCCGCGCTCGTGGCTGCTCCCGAGGAGCCCTGCAACGGCCCCTGCCGTAAGGAAGAGCGTCAGCTGAGCCCCGCCGAGGGCCCTGCAACGGCCCCTGCCGTAAGGAAGAGCGTCGGCTGAGCCCCGCCGAGGAGCCCTGCAACGGGCCCTGCCGCAGGAGGAGCGTCGGCTCGGCCCGCAGGATGAGCCCTGCAACGGAGCCCTGCCGCAAGGAGGAGCGCCCGCTCGGCCCGCAGGATGAGCCCTGCAACGGGCCGTGCCGTCGGCAGGATGGCAAGCTGGAGCGGAAGCTGGATCCAGGGACGAGCCCTGCAACGGCCCGTGCCGCCGCGGAGCTCGACCCTGGGGCCAGGCCCTGAGTCGGTCAGCCCGACCGTCACGGAGCGGCCGCAGGCAGTCAATACGGCGTCGGAGGGGCCGCGGGCGAGGCGCGGTCGGCGCGAGGGCCGACGGTGACGGCGACGAGCCGGTGGATAGGGCGACCAACGTGGCGGTCAGGGCCAACGCGACGGCGACGTTCTCGGAACCGATGGACCAGGTGAGTGGCCGCCTCGCCTGGACTGACACGTGGAAACGCGACGGCGGTGAGCGCTATACTCATATTGTTGGCGTGATGGTCTGGGCAGGCGAAGCCCGCTCCGAGTAGGTGCAGGAGGGAGGAAGCCGGATGAGAAGCATCCCCTTTGGCCGTGGAACTGCTGTAGCCGTTCTACTGCTGACGATGTCATTGCTGCCGTGGAGCGCGTCCGAGCGCGGTCCCACCGCAGCCGCGGGTAAGTTTTCGGAGGCGACCGAGCCCTACGGGCTGGCCGTCACCAGTGCCGACCAGAGGTTTGTCCCGAGCGATCGTGCCCTCCGGCCGCCGGGAGGTCGCAAATGGGTGGTTGTAAGCGCGAGCCTGCAGAATCTGCAGGAGACACAGTCGTCGTCGACGCGGGTGCGCTGGCGCTCATCGATCGACAAGGAGAGCGTTACACGGCAGCGCCGCCGAGCAGGCGCGCAGCCGTCGCTAGTAGGCGCCACTCTGGTCCAGGGTGACTGGATCCGCGGGCTAGCGCTCTTCGAGGTCGGCCCGGCGCTGGTGCGCTTGGAGTGGTGTCCCGCTGGGCGGACAGTTGCGTGGCTTCGCTGAACTCCCCGATCCCTGAGACGCCGACCGAGCAGGGATGGCCGACGACGGTCAGCAGGTGGGAGGTCCCGCTCGGCTCATCGGCAGTTGATGCACGCGCTACGAGACTGCCAGGAACGCTGCTGCGGACATTGCGCTGCCTGGTCGCGGCGGGGTCCGCTTCCTGGGGTCGCGCCTGACCGACCACGTCCTGAACTCGGCCGCGAGTTCGTTGTCTTCGACAACCTCGCTCACCGTCTCTGTCACGAGCGTTTCCACTTCGTCGAACAGGACCTGGCCGCCTCGGGCTACTTGCCGGGACGACTGGACGTCGTGGTTCACCTCGCCTGGCCGGCATGCTGGTTGATTACCTGCGGATAGCGATCCCGATGCCCAGGGTTGGCAGACTGGGCACTACATGCGCACCCTTGCAGCCTCTTCCGGCGCACCTCGCATGCCGCAAACATCTGACGGGCACCCCGGGCGTTCCAGGCATCTGCCGTGATTGTGTAGCGCCTGTCAGTCGCCTCGAACGGCACGGGCCGCGGGTCGCCCGCCCGATCCACCGTGCCGAACCGCTCGGTCGCCCGTCGGATTGGTGGCACGGAGGCCGACGGACTTCCCGACCGCGCCGCGGAATCGTCGGCCCAGTTGGGGCATCGGACCCTGATGGCCCCGGCATCTCTGGCTTCGCCGCCGTTTGAGAAGCACACCTCTGGACGCGCACTGGCGTACGATGGGCTGTTGGGCAGGTAGTAGATCTTTTCGCCTTGATCGATGGTAGCGCCCTTTAGTGGGTGACTTTCGGGGCGGTTTGCGTCTTGGGGTTCTGCTCGGCCGCTCGCCCGGCACCGTGGGTCGAACGGCCAGCGTGGAGCGCGGGAGCAGCGGCGCAGAGCCGTTGCTGTGGGCGCAGTGGCCGAAGCCGTCGCTGTGGGCGTAGTGGCTGGTCCCAATGGCGCAGCAGAGCTCCTCGCCGGGTCGGCCGCCTGGGCTACGAACTCTGCCGCGACCCATCCCTGGTTGCCGTCGGGGTCTGCTACCTTCTTCCACGCGCGCCCATCAGCCTCCTGCTCTTCCGCCAGGTCGACCAGCTCGGTCTGTTCGGGCCAGCTCCTGATCCGCTCACCGCCCGGAGAGCGACGGATCGACACGCTGTCCCCTCCGGCATTCGCGACAATGAGCTCGGAGCGAGCGGGGGTGGGCGATCCGAGCGCCGCGGCCGGGGCAACCGGCACGGGGGTGGGTGACACGTTCGGGGCAGGCGTGACCACCGACGAGGCTACCGCTGCGGCCGGCGCAGCAGGACGTGATTGAACGGAACTCGGTGTGGCGGCGGGAGGAGACGTCCCCTGACAGGCCGAGCCTGCGCCGAACAACATCAGCGCAAGCAGGAGAGGAAGAAAAGACAAGCGTGGCATCGTACCCCCGACTACGGCCTGACGGTGGCCATCGCGAACTGACGAATCGGCCCCGCATCGAAGACCGCCGACCTAAAGCGCAGCCAGCGGCCGTTATAGGCTGCTATCTGGGCCCAACATCCTGAGGAGTGGCGTTTGGGCCTTCGCTGCCCTGACCCCCTTCGAGCGAGCCGACTGCTCGCTCAACTGCAACGGCGGATCGGTGTGTTCCTAAACTTGTGCTGGCGCCGCCTCGGCGGCAGATCATCACCCGGCCGAGATCGGGCGTGCAAGCGCAAGGCGACGGGGCCAGCATGGCCGCGCATGGACTCCGCGCACAGGGCCGGCACGATCGTGGACCGGGGTGAAGTGGGCGACGAAGCGCGGGTGGGCAGCGAGCCACTGCCGGACGAGCGTGCCGTGATGGACCGACACGTTGTCCGCGAGCAGATGGATGGTCGTGATGGTCGACGGCACAGCGCGGTCGAGGTGCTCCAGCAGGGCGAGGTACTCGATCTGGCGCCTGCGCCGCGTGGTCACGCCGGAGACCTGCCCGAAGCGGGTGTCGAAGGCGGCGAACATGTGGGTGGCGCCGGCCCGCTTGTACTCGTGCTCGACCTGAACCGGTCGACCGGGCCGAGCCGGTCGGGTCGGCACGCGGCGTGGCCGTGGCTGGAGCGAGGTCATCTCATCGACGCTGAGCACCACCTCGTAGTCGTCCAGGAGTCGGGTCAGCAGGTCAGCGACGTTCCGGACCTGCTCGGCACACGTCGCGTCACGGGGTGTGCGCGGATGCAGCCGGACGTGGGATCGCCAGGGCTTCAGGCGATCGGCCGCCAGCATCCGCTGCACCGTCTGGGGCGAGATCGACGCCACCACCTCGTCGCGGACGAGCTGCCGTGCCAGTCTGGCGCAGCCCCACTGGCTGAGCGAGCGGCCAGCCTGTTCGGGCAGCTCACAGGCTCGCCAGACCAGATGGAGCGCCACCTCAGGGGGAAAAGCTCGGCGGCCGACCCGGGCGCGGACGATCCGGCAAGGCGTCAAGGCCGCCAACACGATACCGATCGACCTACATCCGCACGACGGTCCGGTCGACCCCGACTTGCCGTGCGATCCGATCCAGTGGCACCCTGTCGGCGGCCAGCGAAACGATCTGGGTATGGCGGGCCAACCCCACCGCCACCGACGTCCGACGCGTCACCGCTTCGAGGGCCGCGCGCCTTACCACGCCACTCCACTACCCGTCCACTGCGTGACCCCGACATCACGTCAACCCCACCTTGGGGATCACATCACCATACGGCGGCTTACAGACCTTCGTCAACCGGTGAGGCGATTCTGGGAACTTGTACTAAGGGCTACGTGGCGGCTGCGATCGGTCCCAGACCGACGGCCGTCCAGGAGAGCGTTATCATATAGCGGACGACGTTGGAACAGGACCGAGACGCATTGTGACGCGCGGTCGGGACTGGAGATCGCAGATAAGGAGAGTCGCGCCGCGATCACCCTGTAGCGCGCTCGGTAGGGCTGGCCCACCCAGTGTTGATCCCGCTATGCACGGTGACGCGGGGTGCCACGGACGTGGCTGCGGGGCGGGCCAGATCGGAAGGATTCAGATGAGGAGAAGCACGGTCGTTCGCTGGCTTAGTGGCGCCGCGCTCATCGCGAGCATCGGCCTCCTAAGCACCATGCCCGCTGGCAGCGCAGCGCCGCGCGGTGAAGGTGGCCAGGTCTCGGGTGAATTGAGGAAGTGGCACACGGTTACAGTGGACTTCGCTGGGCCGGTCGCGAGCGAGGCCGATGCTGCGCCGAACCCGTTCCTCGACTACCGTCTCCAGGTCACATTCCTCGGACCGGCCGGCCAGATCTATGCGGTCCCCGGGTTCTTCGACGGCGACGGCAATGGCGGCAGCAGGGGCGCTGTCTGGAGGGCACGGTTCACGCCCGACGAGGCGGGCACGTGGATCTACCAGGCGTCCTTCCGCCAGGGTGCCAGTGTGGCCGTTGAGCTACCCCCCGAGGCCGGCACCCCCGCCGCCTTCGACGGGGCCACAGGCGCCTTCGCCGTCGTCGACGGCGACTCGGATGGGCCCGGGTTCCTGAAGTGGGGCCGCCTGGAGTACGTTGGCAAACACTACCTGAAGTTTCGCGATGGCCCGTACTGGCTCAAGGGCGGAGCCAACAGCCCGGAGAACCTCCTCGGCTACGTCGGTTTCGACGACACCCCCGATGCGCGGCACGCCTTCGCGCCGCACGCCAGCGACTGGCGGGCGGGCGACCCCGTGTTCAACGTGGCCGGCGCCGACGCCGGCAAGGGCCTGGTCGGCGCACTAAACTACCTGGCCCTACAACGTGTCAATTCCGTGTACTTCCTGCCGATGAACATCGGCGGGGACGGGCAGGATACCTGGCCGTTCGTCGGTCCTGTAGCTCGCGGCGGAAGCCCGTCGAACGACAACCGCCACTACGACATCAGCAAGCTCGCCCAGTGGGAGGCCGCTTTCGCGCACGCCCAGCGAGGGGGCATCCACCTCCACATCGTGCTCGGCGAGGCCGAGAACGCCAACAAGGACGAACTCGGCGGCAGGCAACTGACGCTTGAACGGAAGCTCTTCTATCGCGAGTTGGTGGCGCGCTTCGGTCACCACCTGGCGCTCCAGTGGAACGTCTCCGAGGAGTACGATGGCGGCGGGGGCTACAACCTATCGACCGACAGCATCAAGGCATTCGCGGACTACATCCAGGCCGTCGACCCGTACGACCACCCGATCACCGTCCATCAAGATTCCGATCCAGACGTCACCTGGGCGTCGTTCTTAGCAGACGGCCGATTCTCGGTGACGTCGTTCCAGTACCCCGGTTCGGTCGCCGGCTACGGGGTGGAGGTCGAGAGGTGGCGCGCCAAGAGCGTCGGCGCCGGCCGGCGGCTGGTCATCTCGCTGGACGAGCTGCGCTCCGCGACGGCAACCAACGCCGATGCCCAGCGCAAGGAGATCCTCTGGCCGACCTACCTCTCCGGCGGGCAGCTCGAGTGGTACATCGAGGCAGAGGACCAGAGTCTGGAAGATTTCCGCCGTTATGAGAGCCTGTGGACGCACACTTCGCACGCTCGAAGATTCCTGGAGGAGCACCTGCCGTTCTGGGAGATGGAGCCGCAGGATGATTTGCTCACCCGCGAATCCTCGAGCCTCGGCGGGGGCCAGGTACTCGCCAAGGCCGGAGAAGTCTATGCCGTCTACTTGCCGAGCGCCAGCCCAAGCGGCAGCCTGGACCTGAGCGGCGCACCCGGCACGTTCGAGCAACGATGGTACAGCCCGCGTACCGGCAGCTTCGAGGGCGCGCTGCTCGTCGTGGCTGGCGGCGGGAGCTTGGGCCTAGGCGAGCCGCCGTCCGCGCCGACGGAGGACTGGGCCGTCCTTCTGAAACGGGTAGACTCGACGCAGCCCACGACTATGTCGACGGCAACCCGGGCGGACACACTGACTGGGGTACCCGGCAAGCCGGCGGTCACTGGTTTCAGCGGCGTGGGCGAGGGACAGGTGCTCGCTGGCACGGTCGTCATCGAGGCGTTCGTCTCGAGCCCCGATGTGACCCGCGTGCAGTTCGACCTCAGCGGCCCAAAGGCGGTGACCTGGACGGAACGCGTCACGCCGTACTACTTCAAGGGCGACAGCGGCCCGCCGAACAGCGTGCCGAACGGCTGGGTCACGACGCTTGAGCCGAACGGGGAGTACACGCTGACGGTGATTGCGACGGACTCGGCAGGACAGGCAAGTTCGCGATCGGTCAACTTCATCATCGGGAACAAGTAGCATCGCAGTAACTCTTAGCCTATCTACCAGTGGGAAAGGACTGAGACAAGCAGGTGGGTGGGAGGTCCTGGAGTTGGTCGAGAAGGTCGAGGGCCGGGCTGACGAGGCTAGCACGGCCCCACCGGGTCAGGCGGGCGACCCAGCCGGGCGGCGGGGTGCCGAGCCTGGCGAGGCTTCCAGGGATAGCCAAGCCAGGGGGAGCGTCAGGGTCGTCAGCAAGCAGCCAAGGCGCTCGACGAAGGCGACCTGGACGTGCATGCGGCCGAAGCGGGACTTCGAATCCTTGAACGACTGCTCGATCCAGCCTCTTTGCCAGCATCAGGCCACGGCCTGCTCGGCCCGGCCGAAGCTGGTGGTCAGGTACCACGGTTCGGCGGGTACCCGACGCGCACGCCGGCCCGCCCACCGTGCGGGCCTGGGGCGCCGACTGGCCGCTGCCCTGGGTCACGCCAGAAGACGAGCTCGGCTACGTCGGCAGGGCCATGAGCATGGTCAAGAATGGCGACCTGAATCCGTACTGGTTTATCAACCCGACTCTGGTCACTTACGTACTTGCTGCGCAGTACTGGTTGCTCGGCGCGCTCGGGACGCTGCTCGGCTGGCTGCCCGGGCCGGCCGACTTCGGTGCGCTGCCCGACAGGTCGTGGCCGTTGCGGCTCGGGCGCCTCGAGTCGGCCGGGTGGGGCGCGGCGGCGGTCTGGGCGACCTAACCGCTGGGCTGGATGCTGCTCGGCCGCCGGTCCGGGCTGCTGGCCGGGCTGTTCCTGGCGCTGAACTTCCTGCACGTCCGCGACTCGCACTACATCGTCAACGACGTCTGGATGACCTTCTCGCTGATCATGTCCAGCCTCTTCGCGGCCCGCCTGAGCCGCGAGCCGACGCCGCGCCACTACCTGCTGGCCGGCCTCTTCGGCGGGCTGGCCACGGCGATGAAGTACAGCGCCGGCCTGTTCTTCGTCAGCGTGCTGGCCGCCCACGCGATCGTCTGGAGTGGCCGCGCGGCGAGCCCGTCGGCCGTTCGGCGGCTCGCGGCCGGAGGGCTGGTCGCCGCCGTGGCCTTCTTTGTCACCAACGCGTTCGTGCTGTTCGACTGGCCCAAGTTCCTCGATCATTTCCTGACTCAGGTCTCGTGGGGCAACTCGCCCTGGTTCGGCCAGTCGGCCGAGCCAGCCTCGCTGCTGTATCTGCTGACCCTGGCCCAGGCGATGGGCGTCGTGCAACTGGCGCTGGTCGTCGTGGGCGCGCTCGCGCTGCTGACCCATGACTGGCGTGCAGCGCTCCTGCTCGGCACCTTCCCGGCCGTCTACGCCGCCTACATGGTGACGAAGGTCCTGTTCGTCCCCAGGTTCGCGATGCCGCTGATCCCGTTCCTCTGCCTGTTCGCGGCCGCTGGGGCCGAGATGCTGGTCAGCCGGCTGGTGCCGGCGCGGCGCCAACGGGCGGCGCTGCCGGCAATCGCGCTGCGATCTTTTGCCCTCCGGTTCGGGATCGTCGTATCATCACCGCCGCGCCACGGGAGGGTTCTGGCGCGAGTCTCGAGGCCTTGCCGCTCGCGGGGGCGGTTTCGCTGACATTCGGGAGCCCTCGGCCAGTTACGCCGAACCCGACTCGGTGAATGGCAGAAGGAAGCGCACGTATCCGAGCGACTGGTTACAAGAGCAGTTTCGCCCCGTCCCTGCATCGGTTCGCGCCGCCCAGGCACCGTTCCGCTTCGGTCTTCGACCGCCTCGGCCGCTGGGTCGACCAGGCGTGGTTCGCCTACCCCGCCTTGCTGTTGCTGCAGCTCAAGGTAATCTGGGGTGACTGGTGGTACCGCGACCTCACGACGGGGGACACGTCCTCGTACTTCGTGACCGCGTATGCCTGGTATCGTGACTTCGGTGTCGATCTCGTCTGGTCCCCACTGTACACCGCGTTCTACGGCTCGCTGCTTTTTCTGTCTCCTGACGCCTATGTGGTGACCGAGCTCCATCGCCTCATCTCCGTGCTGTCAGTGGCGGCGCTCGTGCTAGCGGTCATGCGGAGGCTCCTGCCGCATAGCGTCGCCTGGTTCGTCGCCGCGTGGTGGACCTTACTGCACGCCAACTTCAACGCCATGTACGAGGTCCATCTTTTTAGCCTGATCCCGGTGCTCGTCGCGGTCCGCGTGGTCCTGAGCAGCACGCGCTCCTGGGCGCGGGGCGTGGCGGTCGCGCTGCTGCTGTCTTCGACGATTCTGCTCCGCAACGAGCTCATCCTTCCTACGGGCATCCTGGTGGGCCTCTGCCTGGTGTGGGAGGTCAGGACGATCGTGACGTCCCGGGCTGCCAGGGCGTCGAGACTGCGCACCCTGCTGGCGAGCTACGCCATCCCATTCCTGGTCGCCGCACCGATCCTGGGTTTTTTCTCCTGGCAATCATTGAGGCGAGACCCGGACATCGCCGCAAGCTGGAAAAGCAAGACAGATCTCACCTTCTGCCAGCATCATGCCCTGGCGTACCAGCAGTTCCACCGTGACTGGAAGCTCAGCCCCTGGACCGAGTGTGACCAGCTGCTGCAGGATCACTTCGGCAAGACCTCGGTCACGGTGTTCGAGGCGCTCCGACTCAACCCGCACGCGATGCTCGATCACTTCGCGACGAACCTCAACCTGCTTCCCATGGGGATGCAGGTCGCACTCTTCAACGCCACCTCCGGCTCGGTGACTCCGGACGTCATCATGGTCCCGTTGCGGAGCCCAGGGGCGCTCGCATCGAGCATCACCCTGGTGGTCCTGCTCGCGGTGGGGGCGATCGTCCTCTATCGAGACCGTCGCTACTGGTGGCCGCACTGGCTGCGTCAGCGGGCGTGGGGATGGGTCGCGCTGGCGTCGCTGGCCGCCGGCGTGCTGGTCTCGATGCTGGTGATCCGACCGCGCCCCGAGTATCTTTACGGGCCGGCCCTGCTGCTGATGGCGGGCTCGGGCATGGGCGTCGCGGCTATCGCCCGCCGCTGGACGAAGCTGCAGCGGGCGCATGTGCTGACGCCACCGTTGATGGCGGGCGCGCTGCTGCTCGCCCCGATGTACTACGCCGAATATTCCGTGGAGGGCGGCCGTGTTGCCAATCGCCCGCTCCTGCGCGAGTATCGGCGGATCGACCCGCTCGGCGAGGCCATCGCCATGCCCGGTACGGTGTTTATGAAGGGCCATTACTCGACCGACATCTGGAATTACGTGTTCAAGCAAGGGCCGCTGAAGGTGATCGAGTACCATGGCCTGGGGGATCGGAGCGCAGACACACCCCTCGAGGCCTTCCTCGATCGTCGAGGCGTGACGGTCTTCTACCTCGACGAGGGACTCCTGGCCGACCTGGAACGGGAACCATTGGCGCAACGATTCCTGGTTGCCCCCGAGTCTGTGGGTTGGGAAGTCATCGGCTCGCAGAACGACGCTGATTCGCGCTGGATGCTACTGCGCAAGGTCCGTAGCGCGTGACCCGCACGGGCTGTCTGACTGGGCAGGGCGCTGAGGTCGCTCGCGGCGGAACGGGACTCCTTTCACCGCAACGCCCGCGCGCAGTGCGAGCGGGGACGGTCGGGCATGCACCCTAAGGCTGCCGTGGGCGCCGCCGTCGAAGCTCGGGCGCCTAAGGCGTCGCCGCGGGAGAGCCTGCGCTCGATGTCTCGCTTGCGCAGTCTCCTGCCCACGCTGGCGGTGCACGGGCTGGTAGCCTGGCTCTATGTCTGGCTCGCAACCGGTGGCACTTACCAGCTCGGCAGCGACCGCGGCTATTACGGCGGGCTGGCCGATGCCTTCCTCGCCGGCCAGCTCCACCTGAAGACCAGTCCGTCCCCAGAGCTGCTCGCCCTGCCCAACCCGTACGATGCCAAGCAGAACGATCGGTACCGTCTGCACGACGCCGTGCTCTATGACGGCAAATATTACCTGTACTGGGGTCCCGTTCCGGCCGTCGTCCGTGCCGCGTGGCAAGGGCTGACCGGACTCCCGCTCACCGACACCGCCGTGGTCCTCATCTTCGGGCTGGGAGGCTGTCTGTGGTTCTGGCTGTTAGCGCGAGAGCTGCGCGACCGTGCCTTTCCCGACACTCCTGAGTGGCTGGTCCTGCTGGTCTACCTCTGTTACGCCCTCGGCGGTGTGAGCCTGTACCTGCAGGCACGGCCGGTCGTGTACCACGAAGCGATCCTGGTCGGAAGCTTTTTCGTGCTCGGAGGCTTTTATCTCTGGTTGCGGGCTCTGGTCAGTGGCCGGTCGGCCGCTTGGCAATTCGCCCTGGCCGGACTCCTGCTCGGCTTCGCCTTCGGCTCCCGCATGACGTTGATCGGCTATCCGCTGGGCGCCGGAGTCGTGCTGGTCTGGCAGTGGCTGCGCGGACCGCGGCGCCGGGCGATGGCCGGGCGGGTGCTGGCTTTCGGCCTGCCCTCGGCTGGCATGCTGGCGCTGCTGCTCCTGTACAACTACGCTCGTTTTGGATCTATCGCCGAGTTCGGCCTCAAGTACCAGTTGACGTGGATTGACCAGAACGCATTTCCCACGATGCTCGGCGGCACCCACCCCGCCACCTTCCGATACAACCTGGCCGCCTACCTGCTCTTCGTGCCGTCGTTTCTGCCGTACTACCCCTTCATGATGTCCGGCCCGGACGGGGCGTTGGTCTCGGGAGTCTTCTGGGCGCGCGAGCCGGGCTTCGCCTCCAGCCTGTTGTTGGCCCCGCTTATCGTCTTCGCGTCGCTCAGCACCGGACTGCTGACGCCGCTTTGGCGACGCCCCGTTGCGGCCGTGCGTGCGTTCGTGGTCGCCGGCTCGCTCGGCGCCCTTTACAGCCTGGCAGTGTTGCTCGTGTACGTCTATGCCTCGGTGCGTTACGTGCACGACTTCGTGCCGATCGCCTGCTTACTTGGCGGACTGGGGTTGTGGTGGCTGTACCCACACGCTCAGGCGCGCCCGGGATGGCGCCTCGGTTACCGAACGCTCGGTGCAGGCCTCGTGGTGACGTCCCTTGCCATGGGGTTGAGCCTGGCGATGACGGTGTTGAGCCTGACTCATCAGCAGGCCTACCTACGCCTGGCCTACGGCTTCGACCGCGCGGTGAGCACGCTGGTGCAGCGGGCCGTCCCCCACGCGTGGCCGGCGAGCTATTTCAAGCGCCCCGTCGTGGACCGCCCGCTGGGCACCTTCTATGTGGAAGGCACCACGTTCGCACTGCCGAATTCGGCTGGCGAGCCCGTCCGTGGCCTCGAAGTCGACTCGCTCTTTTCGGGAGCCACGCGGATGGTGGTCGAGATCAATGACCGGGTCGTGCGTGATCAGGCCATCTTGCCTGGACGCCAGGTGCTGCCGCTGGAGAACGCGGTGGCAGCACCATCTGGTGCGCTCGCGGTGCGGTTACACTTCCCCGACCAGGACGTTCGGCCACCCGGTTTTCTCTGGCCGCTACGGGTGGGCGCGCTCCGCTGAGTGACCACGCGCGGGGCCGAGCCGCTCGGCTTCGCGGCCACGGTTGGCGCGGCAAGATAGACATGAGCGCGGGAGGTGCGCGTGCCACAACTGGACCAGATTCTGCTGTCGGTAGTGATGCCGGTCTTCAACGAGCGTGCGACCGTCGCCGAGATTGTCAGACGCGTGCTGGCCGTGCCGTTGCGCAAGGAGCTTGATCGTCGTCGACGACGGCTCAACAGATGGGACGCGGGAGATCCTGCGCGAGCTGGCGGAGCGCGCCCCGGGTCCTGAGCTCCGCGTGCTGTTCCAGCCCGGCGAACCGCGGCAAGGGCGCGGTGCTGCGGAAAGGGGATCAAGGCGGCTCGGGGCGACTACGTGGTGATCCAGGACGCCGACCTCGAGTACGACCCGCGCGAGTACGTCCGTCTCCTGCAGCCGTGCCTGGAGCACGACGCGGACGTCGTCTATGGGTCGCGCTTCGTCGGCGGCGCGCAGCGTCGCGTGCTGTTCTTCTGGCACGCCGTGGGCAACCAGCTCCTGACCACGCTCAGCAACGCGTTCACCGACCTGAACCTCACCGATATGGAGACCTGCTACAAGCTGTTCCGCCGTGAGGTGATCAGGGGATCCGGGCTGGAGCAGGACCGCTTCGGATTCGAGCCCGAGGTGACGGCGAAGATCGCGCGCGGGGACTGCGGATCTACGAGGTGGGCATCTCCTACGACGGGCGGGATTACGCCGAGGGCAAGAAGATCGGGTGGAAAGACGGGGTCGAGGCGTTGCACTGCATCGTGCGATACGGCCTCCGCCAGCAATGGGCGGCTCGACGCTCCAGGAGGCATTGCCAGGGAACGGAGCGCGCAGGCGACGTGGAGGTTAGCAACCAGGTCGTGGACGATCAGATCCGGCCGTCAGTCGGCGCCGGTGCGCCAGGGGCAAGTTGACTCCCGGCGCGCACCGTCACCAGCGATAGGTCGAGCCGTGCCAGCCTGAAGACGCCCGGCCGCGCTGGTCGTTACGTAATACAACGTGTGGGCGAGCAGCGCGATGCTCAGCGCCGACACGGGCGTGTAGCGTTCGGGAACGGTGCGACGAGTGCCTGCTGGCCGATGAACTGGAAGACGCCGACGAAGCCTGGGCTCGAGGACACGGAGAGTCCGATCGAGATCGCCACGATCGCGAAGCCCAGCTCGAACCACGCGGCACCCGCGCTGACGGCCTCGATCACGGCCCAGTAGTTGATGACCGAGGCGGCCCAGGTGAGCGCCGACCAGACCACCAGCGTCCTGGGACGTCGGACCGCGTCGAGGCCGCCAGCAAGTCGCGCTTGCGCGATGAGCATGGCACCAGGCCGAGCCGGCAGGGGTCGCCCAAGGCAGGCGATCACCTCCTCGGCACGGTCCCCGAGCAAGAGCAGGAGTACGACGGCGAGTACGGCGAGGCCCAGCGCCGCGCCGAGCGCCAGGCCCGGCCGCTAGAGGGGCCGGGCGGCACCTGCATGAACGGGAGCAGCAAGACTAGGAGCAGGAGAATGGTCGCCACGTCGAGGACGCGCTCAAGAAGGATACTGGCGCTCACCTCCACGAGCGGTATCGGCTCCACCGAAACTCAGCAGCCACGCACCATGTGGGCCAGGCACAGACGTCGCGCGTGAAGCGCGGGAGGGATTGTGCTATCCAGGCGACCCGGTCGACGCCGTGGTCATGCTGAACGTCCTGGAGCACATCCGAGGCGATGCGCTCGCCCTGCGCCAGGTCCACCGGATCCTACGCCCCGGCGGCGTGGTCGTCATCGAGGTGTCGGCTGGGCCGAAGCTGTACGACGTCTACGACGAGCTGCTCATGCACCATCGGCGCTACCGCCTGCCCTCGTTGGCGCGCACGCTCCGCGGCGCCGCTTCGCGATCGCCAGGGCGTCGCACCTCGGGGCCCTGATCTACCCCCGTTCTACCTGGTCAAGAAGCGCAATCAGCGCTCCCTGTCGCGGGACGCGGCGGCCAAGCGGCAGGTCGTGGCCAGGAACATCCAATCGGCGGAAGGAGCCTGGTGCTCGACGCGGTGATCCGCGCCGAGCTGGTGCTGGGCAAGTGGCTCAGGTGGCCGCTCGGCATCCGCTGCGTCGTGGCCGGCAGGAAGGGGGCCGACCACCGCGCCGCGCGGCCCGTGACGCCTGCTCCTACCTTCCCGCGACTGTATACACCGCGTAATCAGCCCCTCCGTAACGGAACTGATCGACCTGTTCGCCCAGGCAGCCTAGCCGACTCGCGTGTTCCCAGATCAACCTACGGTGTCTGAACGAGAACAGGTAGGATCTCTCGTCATCCGGGAGGTCAGGAGTCGGGAGCACCGCGTAGCCCCTGAGGTTGCAGATCTCACGCAGAGCGTTCGTGACTCTGTTGAGAGAGTCAGCGCCGCTCAGGTCATACACCTTCCCCAAGCCAAAGTCGGTTGAGTGCGACATAATCTTCCCATAGCGAAGACTATCACTGCCATAGAACCGGTCTATGGCGACCATCGATCCGGCGACGGGCGCCGTCCCCGACACATACACCGGTGGTCTGGATCGGCTCATCGCCTCGGTTATTCGATCTAAGGTCTCCCTCTCCTGTGCGCTGACGGATTCGACCCTTCGGCTGAGCTCTCCCAGATTGTTGATGCTGACGAAGCCGTTGACCAGGAGCAGCACGGCTACCAGCGTCCTGCTCTCGATCCGTCGGATCAACGCGAGACTGCTCAGGACCAGGAGCATCGAAGATGGCAAGAGGACGAGCGGGTTTGCGCCTGATCTGCTGATCACGAACGGGATCATCGAAGCGCCGACGAGCGACACCGCGAAGAGCACGTCGGAGTACCTCCTCTTCGCCAGCGCGTACGCACAAAGGAGGACGAACAATCCGAGGATGTAGTTCCCGAGCAGCCACCGCATGGACGACAGGCCGAAGAGGAGCGCATCCCAGGACGACCCTGCGCGTCCGACGTCGACGTTCAATTCGAGATAGTAGAGGCGTAGATGAGTGAACGCCGGCAGAAGGAAGGAGGCGAGCACGACGGCGCTCAGGAGCAATGCCGCGTAGTGCTTGGCACGGAGGACCCTGAACACGCATCGGGCCTGTTTGTAGTGGAAGCCTGCGATGATCGCAAACACGGGAAGCGCTTGCGACGCAATGATTGGTCGGTGGAGGATGCACAGCATGGTCGTAAGCAGGAACAGCAGCCAATACCGGAAGACGTCGGGTGCAGTCATCAGCAACCAAAAACATGCCGCACTCGCCGAGAAAAGAAGTCCTGCGAGGAGGTCCAATCGCTGATCTAGGATGCCGCCCCAGGTAAGCGAGAAGATCGCACTCGAGGTGATGAAAAAGACAACGGCGAGAGCTTTCGACGACGAGCTCGAGAGTTTTCGGGCCGCATAGAAGAGGCTCATCAAGGACAGGAGCGCAAGCCCGTAGATGATCCAGTAGAAACCGAGGATGGACCTGGGGAGCACGGGTGAGAACAGCGCGGTGAACAAGCCGTAGGAGAAGGTGATGCCGGGCGTCTGGACGAGCGCCAGCGTGCTCGCGTAGCCCGCGGAGCGATAATGATCCAGGATCCTGAAGTACTGCTCCTGATAGGCGGCCGAGTCGTAGAAGGGCTCGACTTTCTGGTAGAACCACGTCCCGAGGCTCGACCAACACGCGAACAGGAGAAGCAGGACGGCAAGGGGCGGGAGGTACGTCCTGGCCCTGGCCCGGGCACCCCGGTGTAGCCCGATGGTCGCCGACGACGCCGGCGAGGTCGTCGGCGGCGGGAGCTGCTCATTCAGGTGGAGCCGGAGCCGGAGCAGCTCGCGGAAGGCGCGGGCGATCACGGCCGGGTGCGCGCCCGTCGCCCGACCGGCCGGGCGCGGGTAGTGGCGGACCGGTCGCTCGACGACCCGATATCCGAGCCGCCGCGCTTTGATCAGGAGCTCGGCGCTGAACGTGGCCCCGGTGGCGGCCAGCGGCAGCCGCTCCAGCACGGAGCGTCGGAACAGCTTGAAGGCGCAGTCGACGTCCCGCGCGGTGTACCCGAACAGGAGGTTGATCAAGCGGTTCCAGTTCCAGCCGATCACGCGGCGGATGAGCGGGTCCCGCCGGGGCGATCGGTAGCCGATCACGAGGTCCGCCTGCTGGATCAGCGGCAGCAGCTCGCCGAGCTGCCGCACGTCGAACTGCTTATCGCCGTCGGTCAGGAAGACGAGCTCTCCCCTCGCGGCGGCGAAGCCGGTCGCCAGCGCCGCCCCGTAGCCTCGGTTCCGGGTGTGGCTGACGCAGCGGATCGCGGGATTGCCTCGGGCCAACGCCGCCACGACCTCGGCGGTGCGATCCCGGCTGCCGTCGTCGACGACGATCACTTCGTAGTCGTCGGCCAGCTCGTCCAGGCTGTCAACCACCGCGCGCACCGTCGCGCCGATGACCGGCTCTTCGTTGTAGGCCGGGAGGACGACCGAGAGACCGGGCGCGGCCACGCCGGGCGCCTGGCGATGCTCCGCCGAGCCTCGGCCCGCCAGGATGACGGCGCGCGGCGGGGCCACCACGCTGCGCCACGCCGCTCCGAGCGCGGCGAGCGGAGGCGCCAGCGCGCTGCGCCACGTCACTTCGAGCGCGGCGAGCGGATTGGTGGCGTGGCGCACGGCGATCATGCCGCACAGGCCGAAGAAGCCACCCAGGAAGATCGCGCCGAGCGGCATCGGGCGGGCACCGGGCCAGGCGAGATCGGCCGCGACGGTCAACACCGACGCGCAGGCGATCGAGGCGCCCAGGTGGGCCACGTCTCGGGCCAGGCTCCCGCCGGAAGTGTCGCCCCATCGGGTCCGGAACACGGCGGACAGCTCGTTGCAGATGACGACGAGAGCGCTGGCGAAGAGCGCGAACAGCAGCGCCGGCGTGTAATCGACGTCCGAGGTAGCGGCAGCGCCACGGACGACGACGGCCAGGGCGTAGGAGAGCCAGACCAGCGGGAGGTCGATGACCGCCGGCGGGACCTCGCGTCGGACGATCGAGGTCCACCGGGCAAGCTGGGGCTTAAGCATCCTGCTCCAGACGGGGCTGGCCGGCCGGACTCAGTAGGTGGGGACCGGTCGGCCCCGCTACGCCGTCCGCTATTCTACGATCCGGCCCGCGGCCGCGGCAAAGGATCGACCTGCCGACCCTACCTCCAGCGTGGTGGGTCGGCTTCCGCCCTGCTGCTGAGCGAACCGACCCGCAGCGGCCACAGGAAACCGGCGGGGCGGGGTGGCTCGTCAGGGAAGTGCAGCCGCACGCTGGTCACCTGGCCGGGCGGGCCCACCACCAGCGGCTCCCGCAGGCGCACCGCACGCAGCCCGGGAGCGATCCGTTCCTCGCCCACGATCCGTCCGTCGACCTCAACCGCGACTCGGGTTGCCGCCGGGAAGAGCGACTCGACCTCCAGGCTTCGGATCGGCTCTGGACTCCATGCGCGCAGTTTGAGCGCGCTCTGCTCCGGATAGAAGATCCCCCAGGGACGCTGCGTGACCTCATCAACGAGGTAGCTGGCCGGCCAGGCGCCCAGGCCGACCTGCCGCAGCAGGTCGGCCGTCATTCGGTCGGACCGGTACGCCAGGCGGACGTAGGTATCCGGATGGCCAATGCTCAAATAACTCAGGCCGTACGTCACGCCCATCGCGAGCGAGCTCACAAGCAGGGCCCCCCCGAGCGCCTGGTGGGCGAGCCGCTGGAACCGCGGCGCTCCGCCCCCCGGGTGCAGCCACCAGAGGACCAGCCCGCCGAGCAAGCCGGTGATCGGCAGGAGATCCTGCATGAAGCGGCCCGCGGCCCAGATCCAGGTCAAGAGGGTGCTGGAGACGCCGAGGATGCCGACCAGGCCGGCGACTACGAACGCGCGAGAGATCGGGTCCGCGGAGTGCCACCTGGGCATCAGCAGCCCCATGGCAAATGGGGCCAGGAGGCTCAGCGGGGCCAGCAGCAGCATCGAGGCGAAGGGCGGGTCGACGTACCAGCCCGGCGCCCCCAGGCCACGAGACCACTGGAAGGGGTAGTAGGCGATGAACTCCGGCACGAAGAGCAGGTACGCCGCCAGATTGTGCGGGATCAAGCGCGCATCAAATGCCAGGGTCACGCCCTTGATCCCGATCAGCTGGTACTTGAGGCCGAACTCGGTGAAGGCCCCGAAGCGGGCGTAGTTGTACAGCAGCAGCAGCCCCACGATCGCGGCCGGCGGCAGGCCGAAGGCCAGCAGCCGCCGGGCCGCCGGCCCGCGCCGGGGGCCCCGCAGCCAGTACCAGACCAGGACCAGCCCGGCCCCCAGCCCGTACCCGAATGTCGGCATGCGCGTGCCGATCGCGCAGCCGAACAGCAGGCCGGCCAGCGCGAGCTGCCAGCTCGCGTAGCGGCCACCGGCCAGGCCGCGCGCCCACCAGTAGAAGCCCGCCAGCGTGAAGCAGCTCGCGGCCAGAATGATCTCGTGATGGCTAAATGGGCGCGCCTGAAGGTAGAGGGCTACCCCACCGAGCGCGTGACAGACGTAGACCAGCAGCACCCAGCCATCGGACACCCGGGGGAAGGCGCGATCGCGCAGCTCCCGCGCTAGCAGCCAGAACCAGAAGCAGGCCCCCAGCCCGAAGATCACTTGCATCGCGTTCTCGGGCACGGCACGTCCGGTCAGGCCCTTCCACAGGGCGTGGAGCAGGCCGGGGACCGGCCCGAAATACAGGTAGTACTTGCCGTCATACAGCGACAGGTCCGGCACGCGATAGCGGAAGTGCTGTTCCGGGTCGTACGGGTCCGCCAGGGCCAGCAGCTCCGGAGCCGGCGCGATCTTCAGGTGAAGCTGGCCGGCCAGGAAGGCGTCCGCGAGCCAGTCGTAGTAGTTGGCCCCGCTCGCGAAGTGGTAGCTGCCGCCGGTGGCGAACCAGACGTAGAGCCAGGCCACCAGCCCCTGCAGCGCGATCGCGCCGAGCAGGCCCAGCCGGAGCGGGCGCGCCGGCGCGAACGCGGGCGCGCCGGCGCGCGCCTCCGACACAGCGCGCGCCGCGAAGGTCTCAGCCACGGTCGCCCAGTCCTCGAGGATGTTTTTCTGCCAGGCAGGTCAGGCCGTGGCGTGGCGCATTTTACGGGATCGCTCACCTTGCCGGCACGATCCCCCGCCGTGTGTCCGCTCCGCAACTGTAGTCGTCGCAAGCCATTGCAGGAAGGTGAGCTTGTCCGTCAGCGCGGCTCAGGTCTCTTCAGCATAGCCCCTTCCCGCCGTAGCCTCTGTCCGGAAAGGCGGCGCAGTTGGAGGCCAGGCGACGCGTGCCGTACACTTGCTGACCGCCGCGGAGCCTCCGGAGTGGTCGGCGTTCGGCTCGTCGGCCTCGTTCGCGGGCTGGCCGTGGACCGTGGGAACTCTTGCGCCTCTTGCGCCAGAACCGGCGAGCGGCCTGGACCGGGCAGCCGTGCGGCAGACTGAGGGAGTCCGGTCGTGTCTTCGGCGCTGCCCAGGATCCTAACGAGCCGGTCGCGCGGCCGAGCCCGTTCATGGGCGCCGAGCGTTTGGGTGCAGCCCCTGGCGCGCGTCGACCAGCCGCTTGTTGCCCTCCTGCTCGGCGCGCTCATCGTGCGGACCTGGGGCGCCAATTGGCTGTTGCCCTGGATCATGCACGAGGACGAGCTGAGCTACGCCGGTCGCGCGCTTGGGATGGTGCGCTCCGGTGACCTGAACCCGTACTGGTTCATCAACCCGACGCTGCTCACCTACGTCCTCGCCGTCCAATATTGGCTGCTCGGCGCGCTGGCAACCCTGCTCGGCCAGGTCGCCAGCCCGGCCGATCTGAGCTGGTCGCGGGCCTTCCTCTACGGGCGGCTGGAGACAGCGGTCTGGGGAACAGCGGCGGTCTGGGCGACCTGCCGGCTTGGGACGCTTCTGCTCGGGCGTCGGGTCGGGCTGCTGGCCGGGCTCTTCCTGGCGCTGAACTTCCTGCACGTCCGCGACTCGCACTACATCGTCAACGATGTCTGGATGACTTTCCTGTTGGTCGTCTCGATCCTGTTCGCGGCCCGCGCGAGCCGCGCGCCCACCACGGCCAACTACCTGCTCGCCGGGCTCGCCGGCGGCCTGGCCATCGGCGCGAAGTACAGCGCCGGCTTCTTCTTCGCGAGCGTGCTGGTCGCGCACGTCGTCGCCTGGCGCGGGCACGTGCTGTCCTGGCCGGCACTCTGTCGGCTGGGGGCGAGCGGGGTGGTGGCCGGCGCGACCTTCCTGGCAACCAACCCGTACGCCATCCTTGACTGGCCGCGCTTCCACGAGCACTTCCTGACGCAGGCGGCCTGGGGCAACCGGCCCTGGTTCGGTCAGTCGCCCGAGCCTGCACCGCTGTTGTGGGCACTGACGCTCGTCCAGGCGATGGGGGCCGTGCAGCTCATTCTCGTCGGCGTTGGCCTGGCCGCGGTGCTGGTCCGCGACCGGCGGGCCGCGCTCCTCCTCGGTGCCTTCCCGACCATCTACGCCGCCTTCATGCTCACCAAGCTGCTGTTCGTCCCCAGGTTCGTCATGCCGGTGATTCCGTTCCTCTGCCTCTTCGCGGCGGTCGGAGCAGACTCACTCATACGGTGGCTGGTGCCGGCGCGGCGCGGTCGAGCGGTACAGGTCGCCGTCCTGGCCGGCCTGGCGCTGGTTGCCGTTGCGCAGCCGGCGACGCTGGCCATCCAGTCCAATCGGCTCATCTCCCGCGAGGACACGCGGCAGCTCGCCGGGCGGTACGTGGCGGAGCAGCTCGGGCGGGACG
>JAUJPG010000121.1 GCA_030447245.1 Chloroflexota bacterium
GATCGACTTCCTGGCGCTGGGGATGCTCTCCCTCGTCGAGGAGTGCCTGGAGCTGGTCTGGCAGCACCGCGGCGAGCGGGTTGACCTCAGCGCGCTCCGCTACGACGACCCGACCGTCTACGATGCGATCTGCCGCGGCGATACGGTTGGGCTGTTCCAAATCGAGAGCCGCGCCCAGATCCAGATGCTGACGCGGACGCGGCCGCGCAACCTGGATGATTTGGCGGTCCAGGTTGCCATCGTGCGGCCTGGACCGATCGTCGGCGGCGCGGTCAACCCGTACGTCCACCGCCGCGAGCTGCGGCGCGGGAATCCGGCGTACCGCGCCCGCGCCGATCACCCGATGCTTGACGCGCTGCTGGCCGACACCCTTGGTGTCGTGCTGTACCAGGATCAGGTGTTAGAGGTGGCGATCGAGATGGGTGGCTTTGCGCCCGGGCAGGCCGATCAGTTCCGTCGGGCGATGAGCCGCCGCCGCTCGCAGGCCGCGATCGAGAGTTTCCGCGACCGCTTCATTCGGGGCGCCCAGCAAAAGGGCGTCGCCGAGCACGACGCGCGGACAATCTTCGACAAGCTCTCCGGCTTCTCCGGCTTCGGCTTCCCAAAGAGCCACGCATACGCCTTCGCCATCCTGGCGTATCAGTCGGCCTGGCTCCGCCAGTATTACCCGGAGGAGTACTACACCGCGCTGTGGAACAACCAACCGATGGGCTTCTACGCACCGCATGTGCTCGTCGGGGACGCCAGGCGCCACGGGTTGCGGGTGCTGCGGGTGGCGATCAACCGCAGCGGCGTGCGCGCCGTGCCGGGCGATCGCCAGGTCCTGCTCGGGCTGACGACCGTCAAGGGGATCGGCGACGAGCTGGCTGGAGCGATCGTCGCCGAGCGCGAGGCGAACGGCGCGTACCGCTCGCTGACTGACCTGCTTCGCCGGACCGGCCTGCCGCGCGTCGCGGCCGAGCACCTGATCGCCGTCGGTGCGCTCGGGGAGTTCGGCCTGGGGCGTCGCGAGCTGCTCTGGCAGCTTGGACTCCTCGTACCGACGACGGACGACGGGCGGAAGACGAACGGTGGGAGATCAAGCCAGCTCAGTCTGGAGCTGCCGATCGAGCAGGACATGGTCCGCCTGCCGGACATGGACCACTGGGAGCGGATGGTGGCCGACTACGGGCTGCTCGGGCTGTCGCCGAGCTACCACCCGCTCGGGCTGCTGCGCGACCGCGTGCCACCGGATCTGGTGCCGGCCACGCGCCTGCGGAAGGCTCGCGACGGGATGCGCGTGCGAACGGCCGGGCTGGTCGTCTGTCGCCAGAGGCCTGGCACGGCCAAGGGGTTCACCTTCCTGTTGCTCGAGGACGAGACTGGGTTGACGAACGTCGTCGTCCGCCCGGACCTGTACGAGACGGAGCGGAGCGTAGTCCGCGGTGAGCCGTACGTCTGCGTGGAGGGGACGGTCCAACTCCGCTCGGGGACGCTCAACCTGCTGGCGACGGCGATCGAGCCGCTGGCCCGTGTCCCCGGGGCGCTGCTGCCGCGCCCGACCCTCCAGCACCCCTACTTTGGCCACGAGAACGACCCGCGCGAACAGCCCGCCCACGCGTCGGCCGGCGAACCCGCGCCACAACGCACCGATGCATTCCAGACCCTGCAGCTCGCCACACCTTCGAGCCACGATTTCCATTGACCGACCGTGGTCGGTTGCCACCCAAGCACCACATCCACAGGCAGGATCATGGCGGGGGGCACGGTCGATGCAGGCGACTCGCCACGACGTCCTGACTCGACGCGAGGATTGGCATCCCCGCCTAGGTCGGCGTGACGCTCCCCAATCCCGCCGACCAGATCAACTCGTCAGCCCGCATCAATCCCGCCATGGCGTACAGGCGGCACCCGCACCATCCGCCAAAGTGCCAGCGGATCATGCGGGTTCTTGGCCTCAGCCTTCGTAGACGGTCTTCAGCTCACCCTCGGCCCACCTGACGGCGGCTTCGGGCGACTCGCCCTGGATGGCGCGCGCGAACATGTCGACGATGATGTACTTGGACCAGGCCAGGCCTGACTTCTGATTGGGTGGCCCGGGCCAACCGGTCGTTCGCGCGGCCTTGCCGACCTCCTTGAAGACCTGGACCACAGGCGGTAGCTGGTCCCA
>JAUJPG010000052.1 GCA_030447245.1 Chloroflexota bacterium
GTCCCGACAAATTTCGCGAGTATAGATCGACTCGTATTCCGAGTCGACCGACTCCTTCGCTAGTGCGGGCCTAGTTCAGTTCGCCCCCGAGCCCCGATGGGCGATCGGTGGTTTTTGATCAGGTGGGTCAGTTCGTCCAGGAGAACGTCGCTTGGTCAGTCCTGGGAGCGGCGCCGTCCGGCCCCGCTCCCAGGCGCTAGGTTGGCCGTCTGGCGAAAGGGCCTTGATAGACGATGGAGCCGCCTACCAGGGAGACACGGGCAACCGATTAGGGCCGGGCCTCGAAGATCCGGTTGAACGGCGTTTCGGTCGCACGCCGGAAGCGGCTGAAACCGGCCGCCGCGAACAGGTCGCGGAGCGCTCCGTCAGTGGCAACCGTGCCAAGCCCGCTCCCGCCGCCGGCAATCGCGTTCGGCGTGCATACGAGGACCGAGGCGCCGGAGAAGACCCGCCCGACTGGGTTGAAGTTATCCTCGACCCGCTCACCGGCCATCGGCTCGACCAGCAGGACTGTGCCGTCCGGTGCCAGCACCTCGCGCGCATGCCGGGCGGCCCCGAGCGGGTCGGACATGTCGTGCAGGCAGTCGAAGAAGGCGATCAGCTCGTACTGCTTGTCGGCGAAGTTGTTCGCGCCGGCCACTTCGAAGCTCACCCGGTCGGCCACGCCGGCCTGGACCGCGGCCTCGCGGGCGCGTTCGATCGACGGCTCGTGGCTGTCGAAGCCGATGAAGCGCGAGCGCGGGAATGCCTCGGCCAGGATTATCGTCGAAGCCCCGTGGCCGCAGCCGACGTCGGCCACCGTCGCGCCCGCCTCCAGCTTGGCCTGGACCCCGTCGAGGGCCGGGATCCACGACTGGACCAGGTTGCCAACGTAGCCCGCCTTGAAGAAACGCTCGGTGCCGACGAACAGATCCGGGTCGTGCTCGCCCCAGGCCATCCCGGCCCCGGTCCGGAACGCCTCCACGATCCTCGGCGTCGCCCGCGCGACCGCTAGCATCGCCTGAAAACCACCCGGCACGAAGAAGGGGCTGGTCGGGTCGGTCAGCGCGACGGCCTGCTCGTTGGACAGGCTGTAGCGCTCGGTCGACGGGTCGTACTCGACGTAGCCGCTGGCCGCCTGGTTGATGAGCCATTCTCGGACGTAGCGCTCCGCCGTGCTGGTCCGCTCGGCCAGCTCGACCGAGGTGAGCGGACCGGCCTCAGCCAGCGCCGTGTACAGGCCGAGCTTGTCGCCGATGACCACGAGCGCCGAGCCGAGCAGCCCGCCGAGGTCCCCGACCACCTTACCCAGTAGAGCGTGGATCTTCTCCTCTTCAATCTTCGCACTGTCGATGGGCCCAGCCTGCGTCACGGTCATGGTGACACCTCCCCTGACGTTAGCCGATCGAGCTCCCCGCTGGGTCCGGACCACCGGCGCCGATCCCAGCGTTCGAAGTTGATCGACCACGACACCAGCGTAGGGCAGCAGCCCAGGCTGCGCTGTCCCGGAGGAGACACCTGGCCTGTCCCCCGCGGGACATTCCCGCGCTCGCCAGCCAGACCGCGTTACACTGCGCTGGAGGGGTACGGCGATGACGTGGCACCCGAGCGCGGACAGCCTCAGACGATCGTTCGTGCTGCGAGGCTTGCCGCCAGACGAGCTGGAGGAGCTCGCCACCACGATGCAGCGTCGGACCTACCGCCGCGGCGAGGTGGTGTTCCACCAGGGAGATCGGGGCGAGAGCCTCCATGTCATCTGCCAGGGCCGCCTCAAGATCGTCCTGCCGGGCGCCTCCGGGGCGGAGGTGGTGTTGACCATCCTCGGTCCGGGCGACTTGTTCGGCGATCTTGCCCTCCTCGATGGTGGACCGCGGTCCGCCAGCGTGGTCACGCTGGAGCCAGTCGAGACCGCCGTCCTGAGCCGTGAAGATTTTCGGCGTCTGGTGCATCGCAGCCCGACCGCCGTCGACGGTTTGCTCGCCGGCCTCGCCCAGACCATCCGGAGGATCAGCGACCAGGTGGGCGACCTGGTCTTCCTGCACCTGCACGGCCGCCTGGCGAAGAAGCTCCTGGAACTGGCCGAAGCGCACGGACGCCCGACCGATGGCGCGATCGAGATAGAGGTCCCGCTCACCCAGGAGGACTTGGCCAGCCTGATCGGTGCGACCCGGCAGCGGGTGAACAAGCTGCTCGGCTTCTACGCCGACCGAGGCGCCATCGTCCGCCGCGGTCGACGGCTCGTCATCCTCAAGCCCGAGGTCTTGCGCTTCTGGGTGACCGACTGATACCGCGCCGCGCTTCAGATTGTTTGCTCTCCCACGATAAGGCTCGCGCATCCTGAACCAGCCCGCCTCGATCTCGCGCCAGGAGGGGCACGGCATGCCGCGTCCCAACTGCGGCCGGACGCTGCAGATCACCCCTGACGTGACACTGGAGACTGCGTGAGAAAAGGGCCTGGCTTCTCACACCATCTCTGGTGTGTCAAGGTCGAGACGGGCCAGCTGCCGAGGCGCAGACGTTGCCGTGGTAGAATCCGCCGCTTCGCGACCACCCGCGGCGCGTGTCTGACGGCAGCGTGAGGTGAGGGGGCGGTGTCAGCATGCAGAGCGATCTCCTGACCATGGATGCGCAGACCGTGGCCCGTCGGCTGAGTCCAATCGGCACGCCTCGCGTCCGGCTCGGGGCGCACATCGGCGGCGGTCTCAAGGCGATCCCTCACAAGGCAGCGGACATCGGCGCTGAGGCAATCCAGTTCTTCGCCAGCGCGCCGCAGATGTGGCGACCGCCGGCCTGCAAGGCGGAGGAAGTAGCGGTCTTCCGCGATGGCTGCGCTCGGGCCGGCCTGGGACCGATCGCGATCCACGCGGTGTACCTGGTCAATCCCGGCAGCGAGGAGCAATGGTTACGCGACAAGACGCGAGTATCGCTGCTGGCGACGCTCGAGGCGGCCGACCTGCTCGGCGCGCAGACGGTCGTCACCCACCTGGGCAGCGCCCGCGGCGGTGACCGCGGCGAGGCCCTGGAGCGGGCGTGCAGCGTGTTCGCCGACGTGCTCGAGGCCTACAACGGAGCGGCACGCTTGCTGTTCGAGACGAGTGCCGGGGCCGGCGCGACGCTCGGCGGAACATTCGAGGAGCTTGGCTGGATGATCGGCCGCGTCGGCGCGCCGCCGAATCTCGGCGCTTGCCTCGATACGGCCCACGTCTTCACCGCCGGCTACGACCTGCGGACCGCGGACGGCCTGGAAGTGACGCTCGAGGCGTTCGACCGCCACGTCGGTCTGGATCGCCTGGGGGCCGTCCATCTGAACGACTCCAAGGCGCCGTTCGGCTCGAACAAGGACCGACACGAGAACCTGGGGGCGGGTGAGATTGGCGCCGAGGCGCTGGCCCGCTTCGTCCGCCACCCCGCCCTCGGCGCCTGCCCGCTCTACCTGGAAGTCCCCGGCCACGCCAAAGACGGTCCTGACCGCCCGAACATGGAGCGGCTGTACGAGTTCGCCGGGCGTCCGTTCCCGAGCGCGCCGTAGGCAGCGAGCAGCGGCGGACTCAGCGGCCGCGGCGGTGGGGGTCGACGACGTCGCGGAGGCCATCGCCGACCAGGTTGAGGGCGAAGACGAGCAGGAAGATCGAGGCGCCAGGGAAGAACGCGTATGACGGCGCCTGGAACAGGAAGTCCCGCGCCGTCGAGAGCATCACGCCCCACTCTGGCGTTGGCGGCTGAGCGCCCAGGCCGAGGAAGCTGAGCGACGCCTCGTAGAGGATGGCGTAGGCGAACCCGAGCGAAACCAGGACCATCAACGGACCGATCAGGTTTGGCAGCAGGGTCCGCACGATGATGTAGGGCGTCGTCGCGCCGATCACATGCGCCGCGACGACGTACTCGCGCTCTTTTTCCGGGATGATCGCCGCCCGCGAGACACGCGCGAAGTTCGGCAGTGAGGCCAGCGCGATCGCCACGATAACGCTCGGGACGCCCGGCCCGAGGATGGCGACGATCGCGATCCCGAGCAAGATCACCGGGAAGGCGAACAGGACATCGGTGACGCGGCTGACGATCGCGTCGTACGAGCCGCCAAAGTAACCGGCAGTCAGGCCGAACGTGCTGCCGACGACTGCCGCCAGCAACACCGCGGCGCTGCTGGCGAGCAGCGTAAGCCGTGCCCCGAACAGAATCCGACTGAGAATGTCGCGGCCGAACTCGTCGGTCCCAAATGGGTGGGCCGCCGACGGTGATCGGAGGGGCATCACCATGTTCTGGGCGTCCGGCGAGTACGGCGCGATCAGTGGCGCGGCGAGCGCGAGCAGACAGAACCCGACCAGCACCACCAATCCCAGCGTCAGCGGCCAGCGCGCCGCGCCCGAGCGGAGGAGCTGGCGTCCTCGCCCGACCGCCGCCCGTCGCGCGGGGACGACGGGCGCTCGATCCAGGTCAGCGGCTGTGCCGGAGCTCACGGTTAGCCCTCGGGCCGCGCCAGCCGCACCCGCGGGTCGAGCACCGGGTACAGCAGGTCGACGACCAGGTTGATCAGCACGAACGCCGCCGCGATCAGCAAGATGATGCCGGTCGCGACCTGGTAGTCGCGGTTCAGGATCGCCGTCAGGACCAGCCGCCCCATCCCCGGCAGGGCGAAGACCGATTCGATGATCACCGTGCCGCCGAGCAGATACCCCATCTGCACGCCCAGGACCGTCGTGAATGGGATCAGCGCGTTGCGCACGGCGTGGCGAACCAGGACCGCCCACTCGCGGACACCCTTGGCTCGAGCGGTACGAATGTAATCAGCATTCAGCACGTCGAGCAGACTGGCTCGGAGATAGCGCATGAGCTGGGTTGACGCGAACGTCCCCAGCGCGATCGCCGGCAGGATCATGCTCTGGAGGTTTGCGACAAGGCCTCGCTCCAGCGGCGTGAAACCGCCGGCCGGCAGGATCTGGAAGTAGACGCCGAAGACGTAGATCAGCATGATCCCGAGCCAGAAGCCGGGGATCGACAGGCCGACGAAGCTGACCGCGGCGGCCGCCACGTCGAACCAGGAGCCGACCTTGACGGCCGAGAGAATGCCGGCCGGCACGGCGATGACCACCGCCACCAGCAACGAGAGGATTGCCAGCTCGAGCGTGACCGGCAACGCGTTGCCGACGAGCTGCACGACAGTCTGACGGCTGAAGTACGACTCACCGAGATTTCCCTGGAGGATGTTGCCAAACCAGATCCCGTAGCGGACCCAGACCGGCTGATCGAGTCCCCAGCGCCGGCGAAGCTGGTCGATCACCTCGGGCGAAGCATCCGTGCCGGCAATGATCAGGGCCGGATCGCCGGGTATCAGGTACGTGATCCCGAATACCAGGATCGTGATCCCCAGCAGCGTGGGGATCACGCCGAGCACGCGCAGGAGCAGATAGCGGGTCACTTCTCCAGTGAGACGTCAACCCAGGATTGCTGAAAGGCAGCGTGGGGGACAAAGTTCTTGACCCCCGGCACGCCCGCGTGGGCGGCCGAGCGGTGGCCGAAGATCGGGCCGGGGAGATACTCCATCCAGAGCATCTGCACTCGAGAGTAGGCCTCCTTGCGCTTGCCCTGGTCCAGCGTCTGGGCCCCCTCGCGAATCGCGTCGACGTAGCCCGGGATCGTCTCGGGCGTCAGCCCGCCCACGTTCGCCGCGGTCGGCGGATAGAGCAGGCCAGCGCTGTAGGTCAGCGCCGGATCGGCCGTCCCACGTCCAGGATAGTCGACCGCGACCGAAAAGTCGTGGCTCTGGTTGAGCCGAGCGGACCACTGGCCGATCTCAACCTCCTCGATCGCCGGCTGGTAGCCGACCTGGGCGAAGGCTGCCTGGAGCAGCGTCGAGATCTGCTTGAACTCGGGGTAACCGGACGGCACCAGGAACGAGAAGTCCATGCCCTGGCCCTTGGGATAGCCGGCCTTCTCGAGAAGCTGACCGACCTTGTCAAGGTCGTAGCGGTAGGTGTCGGCGGTCCTTGGCTCGTAGGCCCAGTGCTTGTCGGTGAACGGACTGTTGCCGACGGGGCTGCCGATGCCAGCCTGGAAGTTCTTGAAAAACGCCTCGCGGTCCAGCGCCCAGCCGAGCGCCTGGCGCGCCTCGACCTTGTCGAATGGCGGCTTGCGCTGGTTGACGTAGGCGACGAACGACTGCTCGGCCGGCGGGTTGAGGGTCACCGCGACCCGCCGATCGGCCTGAAGGCGCGGGACCTCCTGCAAGGCAAAGTCGTACACCAGGTCCACGTTGCCCGCCAGCACCTGGGACAGCCGAGTCTGGAGCTCGGTGACTGGCTTGAAGACGATCTTGTCGAGCTTCGGCATCCGGGCCTGGTCCCAGTAGGCGGTGTTCCGCTCGACCACGATCCGGTCGTTGGGAACCCACTCGACGAACTTGAAGGGGCCGGAGCCGATTGGGTTCTTCTTGGCCAGGTCGGTGTCGGCGCTCCGCGGGACGATGTCAACGTAGGCGAAGGCCGGAATGACCTGGTTCTCGATCGTGTCGGTCTTGATCTTGAGGTGCGTCTCGTCGACGACCTGCACGTCCTTGATCGGCCCGAGGAAGCCGCGCAGCCAGGAGCCGACCTGCGGGTCGCGGATGCTGTCGAGGGTGAACTTGACGTCCTCGGCGGTCAGCTTCTCGCCGTTGTGGAAGGTCACGCCGCTCGGCAAGGTGATCAGCAGGCTCGTGTTGTTGTCGGTTCACTCGAAGGAGCGGGCCAGCTTTGGCTTGAACTCGAAGGTCACCGGGTCCTGATACGAAAGCTGGTCATACACGTCAGTCTTGATGACTTTCCAGACGTTGAGGGTGCCGAGCCACGGATGCAGCGTGTTGATGTCGACGGACTGGCTGACGTTCAGGGTGCCGCCCGCCTGGGCCTGGGCGGCCTGGGCCGGCGCGGCAGTCGCCTGGGCCGGCTGGGCCGGCGCCACGGTAGCCTGACCGGCGGCCGGTGGCGCGGCCGCCGGTTTCGCTGGGGCGCTCGTCGCCGCCGGCGCGGCCGGCGCGGAAGGTTGCGAGCAGGCGGCGAGGACGGAGGCGCCCGCGGTGCCCGCCAGCCCAAGCGCCACTCGGGACAGGAGCTGCCGACGACTCAATCGGGCTGCTGGGTGCGCGAGCATCGTACTCACCTTGAACTCCTCCAGTGCCGGTTGGGGCAAGCATATCGAGCAAGCTCGCCGGGATCAATGTCGGCAAGAGGCAGCGATGCAGCCAACCTGTCGGGAGGGTCGCGCGCTCCTACGGCGGCCTGGTAGATCTGTCAGTAGCTCCTGAAGGCGCGGGCGAAGGCGGCGGCGCGGGCCAGATCACCGGATGCCTTCCAGCGACCGCTAGACTCGAAGCTTTCGACCGCGCGGCGGTTGGTCATCACCAGGGCGAAGGCGGCCGGATCGGTCTGAATTGTGGCGTCGACAGGCCCGTCGTCGTCCGCTGGGCTCTCGACCTGACCTTCGCCGACGCGCACGACGAACGGCTCGGCGCCGGCCAGCTCGACGCGGTAGCGGCCCGCCAGCGCGGGGTCGTCGGCGCGGCCAAAGCCTCGACCGAGCCGCTCCGGCAAGGTCCGGGCGAACGCGGCCATGTCCTTGACTCGGAGGTCGACCGCCGGGTCGTCCGTGACGCGGATGTCCCAATCGTGGAGGACCAGCTCGAAGAGCCACTGGTCCGCCAGCCAGGCAGCCGGCCGCGACCCGACCGGGTGCCAACCGTGGACGGCGCCTGCACTACCCGCTGCATCGAGCTCGCGGTCCAGGGCAGCGGTGGCATCGCGGTACTCACGCAACACTGCCGCTGGCGCCTGGGCCGCGCGACGGGCAAGCTCACCGGCCCGCCAGGCCCGCCAACCCTGGACTCCCTCGGCCGAGACGAGGGGCGGCGGTCCGGGGTCACCGGCTCGCCCGCGCGCCAGACCGTCGGCGAGCATCTCGGCAACCTGGCTCTGATGGACCACCACGGCGGCCACGCTCCAGCCCTCACAACTGCTCGGTCGGGACCACGCCTCTGCCGGCAGGGCTTCAAGATCGGCCAGGAGCTCGCGGTCCACGTCGGCGGCCGCCCGCTGCGTGCTTACGGAATTCATCCTGGGTACCCTCCCCTATTGAGGGGCATGATAGCGGCCGACGGGAGGGCACCGGTCAAAGGCAAGCAAGAAATCGGCGGTTGCGCTGACGATGGCCTCGAGGGCGCGGGCGCCGGCCTCGGCGTTTGCCTCGGCGGCTGCATCGGTGACGCCGCCGCTCGCTTCCCAGACGCCGGGTCGTCTGACCGGAACCGCGTCGAAGCCGTAGCCGATGGCGAGGGGGCGCGGCGCGGCGTCGGCCGCGAAGCGCTCGTCGAGCCGCACGAGGTCCGGTTGGAGCGCCAGCAGGCAGCTCGTCTCAAAGTTGCCGGCGTGGCCCGGCACCGGGCCACGCAGCGAAGGATCGGCGGCGAGCGCCGCGCGGCCGAGCGTCCAGTACGACGCGGCCGCGATGGTCAGGTCGACCTGGCGCTCGTACACCAGCTCGTTGGCGACGACGCGCAGGGCGTCCTCGTTGCCGCCATGGCCGTTGAGCAGGACCAGCCGCCGCCCGCCGCTGGTGGCCAGGCTCTCGGCGAGGTCGGCGACGAACGCGACGTAGCTACGCTGGGTGATCGTCAGCGCCCCACCGACCGGCAGGTGGTGATGCGAGCAGCCGTACGGGAGCAGCGCGGCGACCAGTACGTCGGCCTGGCCGGCGACCCGCTCGGCCGCGCGTAGGGCGACCGCTTCGGCCATGAAGGCATCCGTCAGCAGAGGCAGGTGCGGCCCGTGCTGTTCTGTCGAGCCGGTCGGCAGCACGACGGTCGCCTCGGGCAGCCTGGCCCGCAGCTCCTCGCGGGTCAGCTCCCCGAGCCGGATACGCCTGGCGGGATCACGCGGCGAGGTCGACACGTCACTGGGCATGGTTGCAGGTCGGCCGTTAGGATGCAATGGAGGCAGGTGCCCGGCTCCCCTGGCTCGCCGTGGGGCTCGGCGGGTCGCCACGGGGATCGCGGCATGCTGTTCTTCTTCGAGCTCGGGCTGTTCGTTCTGGCGATGGTGACGCTCGGGTTGGGCGAGCTGGTCGGCCGCGGCGCGGCGCTGGGAGTTTGGCTCGCCTGCACGGCCATCTCGCTGCTCGGCTACGTCACAGCGCGCAGGTCGCTGGCCTCGATGCTGGGCGGCGAGGCCAGCGCACGCGCGGGCGTGGACGTGCGCCAGGCCGAACTGGACGCCAGGTGGGCGCGGACGCTGCTGTACACCTGGCGCCGGACCAACGCGCTGCTGCTGTTGGGGGCCGTAGCCGTCAGCGCCTGGTACTGGCTGGGGAGGTAAGGCCGGGGTGCGTGCTGGTCAGGGATGGAAGGACGCACGATTGAGATTGCTGCTCACGTTACTGCGTCGTCGCATACTCGGCCGGGTCGACGAGGGCCTCGACCAGGGTAGCGCGGCGCTCGGCGATGGCGCGATCCAGCGCGGCGCGGCAGGACGCGCGGTCGGCAACGCGGGCGTGGGCTAGGCCGAAGCCGCGGGCGACAGCGGCGTAGTCGGGGCGCGAGAACTCGACCCCCACCGACGGGTAGCCAGCGCGATCTTGCTTGACTTTGATGCTGCTGAGCGCGTCGTCGACCATCAGCAGCAGGACGATCGGCACGCCCAGGCGGGCGACCGTCTCCAGCTCGCCGGTGTACATCAGGAAACCGCCATCGCCCAGGACGCAGGCAACCGGCGTGTCCGGCCGCTCGAGCTGCGCGCCGATCGCAAACGGCAGTCCGGTCCCCATCGGCGACAGCCCATTCGAGCACAAGAACGTGTTCGGCTCGTACGCGCGCCACTGCTGGACGACGACGATCTTGTGCGAGCCGACGTCGACGGTCAGGATGCCGTCGCGCGGCAATGCACCCCGCAGCTCTTCGATCGCCACCTGGGGTGGCATCTGCTGCCCGTCACCATCCGGTGCCGTCGCCAGCTTCGGGCGGACGATCTCGGCGATGGCCAGCCGCGCCACATTGGCGCGGTCCGCGGGCCAGTCAGACCGGCGGGGCACCGCGCATGCTCGAGCCAGCTGGATCTCCAGGTCGCCATCTGACGCGATCTCGGGCGCGAACGTCGAGTCTTCCGCGCCACCGTCGGCCAGGCTGACGACCGGCCTCCGGGTCCGCCAGCGTTTGAAGAAGTCGGCGCCGTCTAGCCCGATGCCAACAAGCAGGTCGGCCTCCTCCATCAGTGCGTAGAGCGGCTCGTCACGGTACATCCCGAACGTTCCAGCGAACAGCGGATGGTCCTCCGGGAACCACCCCTTGACCTGTGGGGTCACCAGGACCGGGCAGGCCAACCGCTCGGCGAGCCCGAGCAGCCCGTCAGCCAGGCCATCACGGGCGACGCCCATGCCGACTATGAGGAGCGGGCGGCGTGCAGCGGCGATCCGCTCCAGCGCGAGGTCGAGCAGAGCCCCAGGCGGGTCGGCATGACCGGCCGCGCCGCCCGGAGGTCGGGCTGGCGGCTCGACGTGGGTGGGCAGCTCACGCGTGGCCTCGGCCGACGGGAATGCCCAGTAGGCCGGGCCGGGCCGACCGCGCAGCGCGGCGTCCCAGGCCTCGGGCAGCGTGATGGCGAGCGTTTCGGCGGTCAGGCGTCCGGACCAGGCAGTGATCGGCGCGAAGAGGTCCACGAGCGGCAGCCGCTGATGGGTGTCGGGGGGCGGGTCGGCGGGCGCGTGATCGCCACTGATGCCCACGACGGCCCGTCGATCCAGGTGGGCGGTGGCGATGCCCGGGTACAGGTTCATCGCGCCGGGCCCGCGGGTGACGATGCAGACGCCGGGCACACCGGAGAGCTGGGCCGTGGCCGCGGCCATGAACGCGGCGGCCGCCTCGTGGTGCGCGAGGACGTAGTCGACCCCGAGCCGGCGCAGCGCCTCGATCAGCTCGACCGACTCGCCACCCGGGATGCCGAACACTCGCCGCACGCCGCGCGCCCGCAGGAACCCGGCGCAATACTCCGCTGCGCGCATGCCGAACATCGTAGCGAGTGTGGCCCCTGCGTGCAGGCGTTCGGGCGCACACTGGGCGGGTATCGACGCAGGAGGGCTCCCGCCCTTGGCTGGTACACTGGCACGGTGAGCGCGACGGGTTCGGCACAGGATGCGGTGAGCAGCGCGCCGGCCGTCGAGGCGCATGTGGAAGTTGCCGCCGCGGCGCCCGCCCGTCAGCGCGCGGGCGCGTCGACGCTGGCGCGCGACGTCATGGTGCTGGGCTTGATCTGGGGCTCATCAGTCGTCTTCCAACGGACGGCCGTCGCCGAGATCGAGCCCGTACCGCTGGTTGGGCTCAGGATCGTGGCCGCGCTCTTCTTCTTCGTCCCGTTCCTTCCACGCGTCTGGCGAGCGCTGGCCGGACGGCCGCGAGTGATGCTGGACGTCGGGATCGTCGGAGCACTCAATCCCGCCCTGTGTGGGGTGCTTTCGGGCCTCGCGCTCCAGTTCGCCTCCAGCGGATTGGTGGCCGTGCTGATCTCGCTGGGGCCACTGTTGACCGCCCTGCTGGCCAAGCTGATGCTTGACGAGCCACCGCTACGGCGGGGACAAGTGGCTGGCCTGGCCTGCGCGTTCGGGGGAGTGGCCTTGCTGATCTTGACTCGGAGCACCGGCCTGAGCGACGTGGCGGCGGGAGACCTCCGTGGGCACCTCTTCGCCCTCGCGATCGCCCTGTTGATGGCCATCGCCGGCGTCTACAACCGTCGGCGACTGAGCGGCACCGACGCGCTGGCGATGGCCGCCGGTCAGAACGCTGGGGCGCTGCTCGTCATTGCGCCCGCGGCTCTGCTCCTGGCCGATCCGGTCGATCTGGGCACGATCAGCGCCGGGACCTGGATCGCCGTCGTGATCAGCGGAACGATCGGCCTGGGGGCATCCTTCGTCATGTTCCAGGCGATGATCGCGCGGCACGGTCCGACCGCGGCGATGCTGGCGCTGTACACGATGCCGGTCGCGGCGGCCGCGCTGGGGGCGCTGTTCCTGGGCGAAGCGATCACCGCGACGATGGTCGCCGGCGCCGGGTTCGTCCTGGCCGGGGTGGTGCTGTTCACCTGGCGACGCACGCCTACCCCGAATCCCCCTGTCAAGGGAAGTGGGCTACGAGGTAGGTTGGCCGGGAGGTAAATCAGCTCAGCCGGTCAGGAGGACCATGTTGCCGGCCAGGGCGCCGGCCAGGACGAGCGCGGCGACGATGTACAGCAGGCCAGTCGCGGCCTGGATCGCGCGGCCGCGCGGCCACTGCTGGCAGCACAGCCGCGCCGCGATCGTCACGCCGAGCGGAAACAGGCTGATCGACAGCAGTCCGACCCAGCGGAACAGTGGGCTCGGCGGTCCGACCGTCTGGGCCTCGGGGTAGGTGACCAGGTACCACAGGCCCACGCCGGTCAGAACGACGAGCGCGACGATCGCCAGGTCGCACAAGCGCCGTAGTGGCCGAGCCGACAGCCGCGGGGTAACCAGGTACCAGTGGCCGAGCAGCAGGGCGACGGTCGACGTCCCGAGGGCGAGCGCCGAGGCGAGCGAGGCGAGCGCCGTCCAGCCGACCCCGAGCAGCGGGCTCGGGCGCGCGACTGCCGCCAGCGCGAGTCCCCCCAGCCCGGCCGCCATGCCGAGTCCGCCGGCCACCAGACGGAGTCCGCGGGCTCGGCCAAACTGAAGCAGGGTGTACGCCAGGGTGCCCACCAGCAGCCCGAGGGCGCAGGCCCACTCGCCTGGTCCTGCCCCGCCCACGAGCAGATAGGCGAGGCAGGCGCCGGCCAGCGCGGTGACCGCCGCCAGCCGCAGGAAGCCGGCCGTGACCTCGGCGCGCCACTCGCTCAGCAGCGTCGCGAGCAGCGCGCCGGCCGCGAACTGGAGCGTGGCGACGTAGAGCGCCGCGAGCAGGGGGTGCATCAAGCGTCCTGTAATGGCGGGGCGTATCTCTGCGCAGGCCCACCGCGGAAACAGCCCCGCCTCTACAGGATGACACACCCTGCCAGAGGGACGCGAACGTCCTCGGCATGGGACGGGTTCTAGGACACGGGATCGAGATCTCGACGCCGCGGTGTTCCGGCCGGCTCCTCACCGGTGGTCTGCGCGGCTGCACCACCGAACTACGGCTTGGTCGCCACGATCTCCAGGTACTCGCTAGGCACCACCAACGTGCCGTCGTCCGAGCGGTTGAAGCGCTCCACTGCCCCGACCAGATCGCGGGCGAGCACCTCTCGGCCAGTCTCGTCCAGCGCCTCGAAGGCCTTGAACGTCGGGCCATAATAGGTGCGGAAGAGGTCGAGGTACTGCTGCGCCGAGGCGAAGCGCCAGACGAAAGCGTGCCGCGTCGCCCGCAGCGACGTGACGCCGTTCCCGAAGAGCTCGCGCAGCCCCTCCTCGGTGCCCCAGCGGGTGGGCGGCCGCAGACCAGCGGGCGGCGGGACGTGGCGGCCGACCACGCGGAGCATCTCGCCGATCCAGCCCTCCGGTGTCCAGTTGGCGAGCCCGATCCGCCCGCCGGGCCGGCAGACCCGCAGCAGCTCCCGCGCGGCCTGTTCCTGGTTGGGCGCGAACATCACGCCGAAGGTGGACAGCACCACGTCGTAGGAGCCGTCTTGCGCGGGCAGGGCTTCGGCGTCGCCTTCCTTGAACTCGACCGGCACGCCCTCGGCGGCGGCACGGCTGCGCCCTCGCTCGAGCAGGGCGGGCACGTAGTCCACGCCGGTCACCTCGCACAGGCGGCGCGCCGCCGCGATGGCCGTGTTGCCACTGCCTGTGGCCACGTCCAGTACGCGCTCTCCGGCCCGCAGGTCCACGGTGTCGCACAGCCGCTCGCTGACGGGGACGATGATGGACGCGATCATGTGATAGTCGCCGGAGGCCCAGGTCTGCCGCTGGCGGCCCTTAATGGCGCCGAAGTCCGGTGCCTGTGTCGATGTGGTCATCATGTTTCTCCTTCTGTTTGTGCTTGTGTTCGGCCGCTCAGCGGCCAGCGAGTCGACGGCGCACGTACAGGCCGCCCCCCAGGAGCGCCGTTCCCAGGACTACCGTCGCGGCCATCGGACCACTCGCGTCGCCCGTGCGGGGCAGGGCACGCGGCAGCTGGGCGGGTGCTGGGGCAGCGGCCACGGTGGTCACCGGGGCGCCCCGTCGCAGCAGGAAGGTCACGGCCACTTGCGCGCCGGCGGCGGTCGTGTTGCCCGCGGCATGGACGTCGCCCGGCTGCTCGATCCAGACATCGCCGGGACGGTAGACGGTCTCGCCGCCACCGCCGCGGACCGTCATCTCCCCTTCGGCGACGGCGACCAGCGTGAGTCCGCCGTGCGAGTGCAGCGGGGTCCAGGCGCCCGGCGCGAACGCGAGCACGGTGGTGGCGGCCTCGTCGAACAGCGCGGCCCCGGTCGCCACGTCGACCCGGCGCGACTGGAATGAGGTGGTGGGGCCGGGCGGCGCGTCCTGAGTAGGGGTGCCCGCGACGGTTGTCAGCGGCGCACCCTTCGGCAGCAGGAAGGTGACCAACACCCGCGCGGGCGTGCCGCCGGCGTTGCCCGCCGCGTGGACGTCGCCCGGCGTCTCCACCCAGCCCTCGCCGGCCCTGAAGAGGTCCTCGGTGCCGTGTATGCGGCGGGTCATCTCACCCTCGAGCACCCGCACCAGGGTCAGACCACCGTGCGAATGCAGCGGCGTCCACGCTCCGGGCGCAAAGTCCAGGATGACCGTTTGTGTCTCCTCGAACCGGCCGGGATCGTGTTCCACGGGCATCCGGCCGAGCGGGTGGATGGTCGTCGGACCTGGTGGTAGGTCCTGTCCCAGCACGGGCGCCGGCCAGAGAGCCAGCGCTGCGATTACGAGCGCGACGATGCGAAGAGGTCTCATCGGTCTAACCCTCCATGGGGTGTCTTGCCCCCTACCGATGCCCATGCTACAGTCGCGCCGTGAGGCAAGCGTGAGGAGTAGCGTGAGATGCGCGGTGGTGAGGTGAGCTAGCTCACCGAGACGCCCGCGCAGCGTTAGAGGAGCGTGAGATGGGGCTGCTGCGCCTGGCTTTCCTCGGAAGGCCGGAGGTCCACCACTCGGAGCGACTCGTCACGTTCCCCACACGCAAGGCGCTCGCGCTGCTCGCCTACCTCGCGGTACAGGGTGGTCGCCACTCGCGGGAGACGATCGCGGCGCTGCTCTGGCCCGAGAGCGACGCGGAGCAGGCGCGCGGCAGTCTCCGGTACACGCTTTCTGCCCTGCGCGGTGCGCTCGACGAGGCTGACGGCGTAGTCCACTGCGTGGCCGATCGCGGCGTGCTGGGCTTCGCCGTCGAGGCGCCGTTCGAGCTGGACACGCACGCCGTGGAGGCGGCATACGCCATGTCGGCCCGCGAGCCGCGTGGAGCGATGGCGGCGCTGGAACATGCGGCAGAGGTCGGTCGGGGGGAGTTCCTGGAGGGCTTCTCGCTGCGCGACGCGCCGGGTTTCGACGAGTGGGTGAGCGTGCAGCGCACGGCGTGGCAGCGCCGCGTGAGCGCCGTCCTCGATCGGCTCTCGCAGGCGCAGTGGGAGCAGGCGGCGCTGGACGCGGCGGTGGACACGGCGGCGCGATGGCTGCGGCTGGACCCGCTGGACGAGAGCGCCCACCGGCGGCTGATGCAGCTCCACCTGGCTGCCGGCGACCCGACCGCCGCGCTGCGGGCGTACGAGGCCTGCCGCGCCGTCCTCAGCCAGGAGCTGGAGGCCGAGCCCAGCCCCGAGACCGAGAGCCTGGCCGCGCGAGCCCGCGCCCGCGCGCGCGCGGGCTCGCGCCCGGGGCCGCCCTATCGTCTCGCCGACGCGTCATTCGAGACGCCTCTAGTCGGGCGGTCCGACGAGCTCATGAAGGGCGTCGAGCTGTACCACGCAGCGCGACAGGGGCAACCGCGGGTCGTGACTATCGAGGGTGAAGCGGGGATCGGCAAGACCCGCCTGGCGGACGAGCTGCTCGCCTGGGCGGCCGGCCAGGGGGCGGACGTCCTGCGCGGGCGCGCGTTCGAGATGGGCGGACGCCTGCCCTATCAGCCACTGCTAGAGGCCCTCCGCCCGCGCCTCGAGCGCGAGAACGCGCCCGAGGACCTGCTGAGCGACGTGTGGCTGGCGGAGCTGAGCCGGGTGCTGCCGGAACTGCGCGAGCGCTACCCGGACCTGGTCATGACGGCGGGCGACGAGGTGGTGGCCCGGACGCGGCTGTTCGAGGCGCTGGCGCGGCTGGGACAGGCCCTGGCGGAGCGATCGCCGGTGGTGCTGTTCGTGGACGACGTGCAGTGGGCGGACGCCGCCTCGCTGGACGTGCTGCACTACGTGGCGCGGCGCTGGGCGGAGGCCGGGACGCGTGTGCTGCTGGTGCTGAGCCTGCGCGCGGAGGCGCTCGATTCGACGCCAGCGCTGCGTGAGTGGCTGCTGGGCCTGCACCGCGACGTGACCGTGACACGCCTGGAGCTGGGGCCGCTGAGCCCGGACGACACGTCTGCCCTGGTGCGTGGGCTTACCCGCGGTGGGCCCGAGCGGGCCGAGCCGACGAGCCGGGAGGTCGACGAGTTCGCGAGGTGGCTGTTCGCGGAGACAGGCGGGCAACCGTTCTTCGTCACCGAGACCCTGCGCGCGCTCATCGAGCGTGGGGCGCTGGCGCGGACAGCGCTGGAGCCCGGTGCCCAGAGCATCGTCCTGCGGCCGGATGCGCTGCGGGAGGTCGCCAGCAGCGCCTACATCTCCGCGGAGGTGCGAGAGGTGATCCGCGTCCGTCTGGCCCGCCTGAGCCCGTCGGCCCAGGTGTTGCTGGCCGCGGCTGCCGTCCTCGGCCAGGGGTTCGACTTCGCCCGGCTCTGTCGCGTGGCCGACCTGGCCGAGAAGGAGGCGTTGCCGGCGCTGGACGAGACCCTGCGGGCCCACCTGCTGCGCGAGATCCGACAGGACGGGCCGGTGCCTAGTGGCGCCTACGACTTCTCGCACGACAAGCTGCGTGACGTAACCTACGAGGAGGCCAGCGAGGCACGCCGGCGCATCTTCCACCGGCGCGCCCTGGAGACGCTGGGGGAGGACGCCGCGCCGGCCGAGCTGGCCCATCACGCACTGGTCGCCGGGCTGCGGGAGCAGGCGCTCAGCCACAGCCTGGCCGCCGGCGACGAGGCGATGCGTGTGCTGGCGGCGCGTGATGCCATCGCCCACTACTCGACCGCCATCGCGCTCGCCGAGCGCCTGGGCCAGCGGAATCGGTTGACCGATCTGCGGGCGTGCCGCGCACGTGCCTACGCGAGCGTGGCAATGTGGGCTGAGGCGCGGCGCGAGCTCGAGGCGACGCTCGAAGGACTTGGGGAGGACGAGGAGGAGCGACGGGCCGAGCTGCTCGTGCAGGTGTCGGCCGGTTACTTCTGGCTGCTCGACATCCCCAGCCTGCGGCGCAGCGCCGACGAGGCCATCGCGCGGGCGGCACGGGTGGGCCGGGGCGACCTGGAGATGTCGGCGCGAGGCTGGATGGCCGGTGCGGAGGGCGCCGATGGCCGACTGGAGGCGTCTATCGAGCAGTACGACCGCGCCGTCGCGCGAGCCCGCGAGCTGGGCACCGCGCCGCCCGCCCACGTCCTGACGCTGCACGCGCTGGTGCTCTATTGGCTGGGCCGTCTCGAGGAGGCAACGGAGCGGAGCCGTGCGGGGCTGGACTCGGCGCGCCGGGCGAACGACGCCTCGATCATGATGTACTCGCTGCCGCACCTTGGTATGGCACTCGCCGCGCGCGGGCGGTACGACGAGGCCCAGACCGTGTTCGACGAAGCGCGGCGGTTTGGTCGCGAGTACGCCATCCACACGCTGCTGGCGCGCGCCATCGCCATGTCGGCCGGCTACCGCCTGGACCTGTTCGACTTCGCCGGCGCGGAGGCGCTGGCGCACGAGGCGCGCGAGCTGGCCCTCTCGTCCATCTTCCCGCCGCCTGCCGCGAGCGCCGGCATCGACTTGCTGCTGAACTACGCGCGAAGAGGCGAGGTCGGGCGCGCGGAGGCGCTGCAGGACGAGGTGGCGACAGCGGTCGACAAGGCGTCCGGATTCCACGGGTGGCTGTGGCGGCTGAGGCTTGCGCAGGCGCGCGCCGAGATCGCACTGGCGCGCGGCGCCTGGGATGATGCGCTGCTATGGGCGGGCCGCGCGATCGGCCAGAGCAGCGCCACGGAACGACCGAAGTACCGAGCGGCCGGGCTCGGGGCGCGGGCCCGGGCACTGACGGCGCTCGGCCGGCACGCTGAGGCGCTGGGCGATCTGCGGGCCGCCGTGGACCTGGCGCGGAGACTGGACGACCCGGCGCTGTTCCTGCGCCTGGCACAACAGCTCATCGACCTGGACGGCGACGACGCGCTGGCCGCCGAGGCCCGCGCAGCCGTGGGCCGGATCACTCAGGCGTTGCCGAATGCGGACCTACGACGTTGTTTCGAGTCAGCGCAGCCTGTTGGCCTGGTCATGAGATCGTCGTCGTAGGAAATCCGGCACCGAGGCCGTGGCACGTCTGCCTGCCACGACGTACCTACGAGGAACACAGCGCGGCGTGGCCGCGTGCTGCTACTTCAACGCACTGGTGCTCGCGCTCCGCTACCAGGGGGCCGTCCGGGTCGACCTGGAGGCCCCAACGGTGTCGAGATCCATCTAGCTCGCAGCAAACCTCGTGCCGCGCTGCATCACGCTCGCAATACGGGTTGGCTGGGTTACTTGTGATCCCACCTGTATCGTCTGCTACCCGCGTTTCTTCACCTGGATGGATCTATCTTCGCACGCACTAGCACGTGAGGTTGGGCGTCTCGTGGGACGTCATGCTGCCGCCGACCCTACTGGCCTTCCGTTCGTCGGCGCGTGCGCCGAGTTCCTGGCGCCAGCCACCCTCGAGGACTCGTTGGAGGTGCGGGCGTGGGTTACCCACGTCGGAAGAACCAGCTTCACCATTCGAAACGAGGTGGTGAGGGTGGGCGAGAAGCCCGCACTGCTCGTCCGCGGACAGGAGCGGCACGTCCGCGTCACCCGAGACGAAGAAAACGCTACGCATCCCAAGGAGCTGACGCTGCGGACGCGGCAATGCCCGCTTAGTGCGTCGACCCGACGATAGAACAGGGCGGGGCCTAGATGACTACCCGGCCGGCCGGGCTTGGTGAGTAGATCCACCAGAGCAACGGCCGCGCTCCGGATATACTGGAGGGCAGCCGAGACCTGCTCGCAGACGAGGTTCCCCGATGAGCGTCACGCGCCGCTACACCTCAGCCGACCTGGCGAGGCTGCCGCACGTCGAAGGCGGGCGGTACGAGATCATCGACGGGGAGCTGCATGTGTCGACCCAGCCCCGCGTCGAGCACCAGTACGCCTGTTCTCAACTCGTCGGGGCACTCGTGTTCTGGAGCCAGCGAACCGGGCGCGGCATCCCGATCATCGCTCCCGGCCTGGTCTTCGCGCCGGACCAGGACGTGGCCCCCGACCTCGTCTGGATCAGTCATGCTCGACTCGCGACGGCGCTGGACGCCGGAGGGCACCTCCGCGATGCGCCGGAGCTGGTGGTCGAGGTCCTCTCGCCGGGGGCAGCGAACGAGCGGCGAGACCGCGAGCAGAAGCTGGCGCTCTACGAGAGACACGGGGTGCAGGAGTACTGGATCGTAGACTCACGAGGCCGGCGGGTGGAGGTGTACCGGCGGGCAGAGTCCGGCTTTGCCGCAGCCGCGACGCTCGCCGGCGAGGACATGCTGACAACGCCGCTGTTGCCGGGCTTCGCCTGCCACCTGCCGAGCCTCTGGGCGCCGCCAGTCTGACCGCGGACCCGTACCACGAGCGGCCCCTCTGTAGCGCGGGGGGTGGTCCCCGCCAGCAACGGCGGACATCCCGCGCGTTACGACGCATGGCGCCGGCATCCCGCGAATGATTGGGACTACGACACGGCGTAGCGCAGCCGGAGTTGGATGTTGTTGACCTTCGACAGGCAAACCTGGTCGCTCTCGGCGCCGAGGGTCTCGCCCAGGCCGTGGAGCACGACCCCGAAAAATGGGTTGCCGTTCACGTACCATTGAACGTCGCTGGTCACATCCTAACCGTGGACCAGCCGCCCGTCGCTGGCCCCCTCGGTTGAGAGCAGGCTGGTGCCGTTGCCGGTTCCACGGTGCGCTCTGAGACGACCATCTGGTCGGTGATCTGGTGGCTGGTCAGGCCGCGAGCGACCAGGCCGGCGACCTCGCGCTCGCTGCGGGTCAGGCTGTGCTTCGTGATTGCGGCTGGCAGCTCGGTCGACCCAGTTGCCTCGTCTCCCTGCACGGCCAGCTCGATCGCCTGCTCCAGCGGTAGGGCGCGGCTACGCGCGTAGGTCGCCGCGAAGCCGGCCTCGACAACGGCCGTGGCGACGAGCACGTGAGTCATTCCGCCTACGAATACAGGCATCGCCTGGTCCTTCTCGGCGCTTCTCATCCGCCCGTGCAACAGGCCGAGCCGCCGGTCGGGGAAGCCGCCGGTCCGAGGGCGCTCGATCCTACACGAGGCGTTTGCAGGCCCGGTCTTGTGACTGCAGGGGACTTGGAGGGCGACCACCTGAAAAGCATCGCTCCGTAGCACTTCGAGCAGTAAACGCGATGGCGATCCGCTCGTCGCCGGACGTCGACTGCACCGGAGTCGTACTTTTCAGCTGAGTCTTGGTTTGCCGCTGGCCCGATCCTGGGGGATGATCAGGACGTCCAGGGACGGCCGGCAGGCGTGCCCGCGCTGACCATGACACCACCGAGCCAGGCAGGGACGGTTAGCTAGTGGGTCAGTTCTCATGAGGGTTGCCAAACGGGTGTGTGCCTGGCATGCT
>JAUJPG010000005.1:0-8016 GCA_030447245.1 Chloroflexota bacterium
CGTCTCGACCACGGCGCCCTCCGCGAAGTGCTGGGTGAAGCCGGTGAGGTCGACGCCTGCCAGCCGCTCGCGGTAGGCGGCGGCGACGGCCAGCCGCAGCAGGTGAGTCATCACCTCGGCCTCTCGACCCTCCTCACCCATCTCGAACTCGACCTTGCCGCGCAGGCTGGGGAGGACCTCGGGAAGGTCGCCGACCCGGGCCACCGGATCGTCCTCAGCACGCAGGGCACCCCGGCGCAACGCCGCAGCGGCGACGGCCTCGGCCGCTGCCACGGCGAAACGCGCCGAGACGCCCGAACGCTGGTCGATCGCGCTGGAGCCGCGCAGCTCGTACACGAATCGGGCGATCACCTCGAGCAGGTGGGCGGGCACCGTGGCCACGAGCGACGCCTCCTGACGCACCAGGGCGATGTCCTCCTCCACTTCGTACGGGTAGTGAGTGCGCACCTCGGCGCCGAAGCGGTCCTTCAGCGGCGTGATGATGCGGCCGCGGTTGGTGTAGTCCTCCGGGTTGGCCGAGGCGATCACCAGCAGGTCGAGCGGCAGGCGCAGCGCGTAGCCGCGGACCTGGATGTCGCGCTCCTCGAGCACGTTGAGCAGCGCGACCTGGATCCGCTCGGCGAGGTCGGGCAGCTCGTTGATCGCGAAGATGCCGCGGTTGGTCCTCGGGAGCAGTCCGTAGTGGATCGTCAACTCGTCCGACAGGTACCGTCCCTCAGCCACCTTGATCGGGTCCACCTCGCCAATCAGGTCGGCGATGGTGATGTCCGGAGTGGCCAGCTTCTCACCGTAACGGCGGTCGCGCGAAACCCACTCGATCGGGGCCGCGTCGCCGCGCTCGGCCAGCCGTTCGCGCGCCGCGCCCGAAATCGGTTGGAGCGGATCGTCATTGATCTCCGAGCCCGCAACGACCGGAATCTCCTCGTCGAGCAGGTTGATCATCGCGCGGGCCAACCGCGTCTTGGCCTGGCCGCGCTCGCCCAGCAAGATGACGTCCTGACCCGAGAGGATCGCGTTCTCCAGCTTCGGCAGGACCGACTCCTCATAGCCGACGATCCCTGGGAACAGCTCACTGCCATCGCGCAATCTTCTAATCAGGTTGGCGCGCATCTCCTCCTTGACGGAGCGGGGGCGGTAGCCCTGCGCCTTGAGCTCGCCAACTGTGGACGGCTTGGCCATCGAGTGCTCCTTAGCTACCGGACCGCCTCGAAATGGCCCGCCTCGGGGCGTGGCGGCACATGGGTAAGACGACGGGTTGAGTGCACGTAACGATGGCACGACGGATTACGGCATGTCAATGAAGGCGCACGGCCGTCTGGCCTCCAGCCTCGATGCCGCGAGTCGCCCGCTTCTCGGGGCGGGCAGGCCGAGCACCAACCGCTTCGCCGGTGTGGCAAAAGTGGTTGGGACCAGCCGGAAAATGTCGCACCGTCTTTGACGCCGAAGGCGCGACAGGGCTACACTCCTGGCCCACGCGGGGTCCGCGCAGCGTGTCTCTGTCCCGCCGTGCGGACCCCCAGATCTTGGGGGGATGAGGCGGTCGGTGATTCGGTTCCTGCTTCGGCTCGCCATCAGCGCTGCCGCCGTCTTGGTCGCGCAGGCAATCTTCCCGGATCTCGTTCGGGTCGGCGGGCTGATCGACGCGGTGCTCTTTGCCGGCGTGCTCGGCATCCTGAACGCGCTGGTTCGCCCAATACTGCTTCTGCTTACCTGCCCAATCAATCTCCTGACGCTCGGCCTATTCGTCTTCATCGTGAACGCCGCGGTCTTTGGACTAGCCGCCTGGTTCCTGCCCGGCGTCGCGGTGTCAGGGTTCCTCGGAGCGCTCGTCGGCTCCTTGATCGTCAGCGTGGTCAGCGCGGTGGCGAACGCATTGTTGCCGTGACGCACGAGACGATGGCGGGTCGACCCACGGGCGGGGACACACGATGCGGCTCTTGAAGCTGATGGCGCCCGGCTTGAGGGTCAAGCGCTGGCTCGGGCTGCTTCTGGTGGGGCTGGTTGTCGTCGCGCTCGGGCTAACCTATCTGTTCGTTGAGCTCTACCGCACGGCCGAGCTCCCCGAGGCCGCCGCCTACCTCACACTCCAGTTCCTGCCGCGGTGGCTGCGCGGACTGATCTTCCTGTTCGCGGGCGCGGCAATCACGGCCTGGGCGTTCTGGCAGTTGAACCGCAGCTTGATGTCCCCGCTCCAGCCCTCGCCGCGCGGTGTCGACCTGTTCGACGCGCTAGTCAGTCTCCGCCATCGCCAGCGTGGCCCGAAGATCGTCACGATCGGCGGTGGGACCGGCCTGTCGACGATGCTCCGCGGATTGAAGCATCACACGGCTAACATCACCGCGATCGTGACCGTTGCCGATGATGGCGGTTCCTCCGGTCGGCTGCGCCGCGAGCTCGGCGTTCTGCCTCCCGGCGACTTCCGGAACTGCATCGTCGCCCTAGCGGACGCCGAGCCGCTCATGTCACGGCTCTTTCAGTATCGGTTCGGGCAAGGGTCGGGCCTGGACGGCCATTCATTCGGCAACCTGTTCATCGTGGCGATGAGCGGGATCACCGGCAACTTCGACGAGGCGATTCGTGAGGCGAGCCGGGTCCTGGCGGTGCGGGGCCAGATCATGCCGTCCACGCTTGAGAACGTCACCCTGTGCGCCGAGCTCTCGGATGGTGAGCCCGTCCACGGCGAGTCGAAGATCTCCGAGACGACCCAGCCGATCCGGCGCGTTTACCTTCAACCGGAGCGACCGGCCGCCTACCCGGAAGCGGTACGAGCAATCATCGACGCGGACCTGGTGGTGATCGGTCCGGGCAGCTTGTACACCAGCATCCTTCCGAACCTGCTCGTCGATGGCATCGCTAAGGCGCTGACCGCGACGGATGCTATGAAACTCTACGTCTGCAACGTTGCCACGCAACCCGGCGAAACCGATGGCTTTCGGGTCAGCGACCATGTCTCCACCCTACTGAGCCACATCCGCGGCAATCCGCTGGACATGGTGCTGGCCAACAACAACCTGAGCCTGGCCGGTGAGATCAAGCCTGAATGGAACGTCCAGCAGGTGGTCGCTGACCCACATGCCTTTCGCCAGGACGGCCCAGAACTGACCCTGGCCGACGTCGTTGACCCGCGCAACCCGCTGCGGCACAGCCCAGAGAAGCTCTCGCTGGCGATCATGCGCCTTTACGAGGAGCGAGGCGCAACTGCCTTCGCCGCCGCCCGCGCCGCCGCTGCGACGGGAACCTAGATCACTCAGCCTGCGTAGGCGGAGTCGTGATCCACGCACGCGGCCAACGGGACGTCCAACCTGTATAATCCGACGGCTGGGAGCGCACGGTGAGCACGTACCTCAACATCGTCCAGATCCTCATCTCGGTCGTCTTGATCGTCGTCGTCCTGCTCCAGACGCGCGGAGCCGGCTTCTCGGCGACCTTCAGCTCCGATACGTCCATCTACCGCACGCGGCGGGGCGTCGAAAGGACGCTGTTCAACGTGACGATCGGCCTCGCGGTGCTGTTTATCCTGGTCTCTATCGCCAGCGTCATCTTCGCATAGCCTCGGCTACAGTCGCAGACGGTGATGCAGTCTGGAGCTACTCGCCCGCGGCGGAGCGGCGCGGCGACGAGCCCCCGACGGTTGGTCCAGGCGGTTGCATTGCGGCCAGGTCGGCGCCTGCCTGGCATGGTTGCCGCGATTTCGGCTGTCCTCCTGGCCGCATCGGCAGGTGTTGCTGGCGCTCTCCTGGTAGTGGCCCAGCCGATGGAGCCCCCGGATCGCTACGTCGAAGCGATCGCCGACGAGCCGCCGCTCTTCAACCCGATCTTGGCGCCGTACACCCTGGCCGGCCAGGACGCACTGCCGCTTATCTTCTCCGGGCTGGTGCGCGCCGAGCCCACCGGCGGCCTGACGCCGGATCTCGCCGAGCGCTGGGACGTCAGCGCGGAAGGGCGGATCTACACGTTTCGTCTGCGCGATGGCCTAACCTGGCACGACGGGGCGCCGCTCAACGCACACGACGTGACGTTCACGATCCGCCTTCTGCAATCGGAACATCACCAGGGCGGTCGGGAGCTAGCAGAGTTGTGGCGCGGTGTCGACGTTGAGGCGCTCGACGAGCGAAACGTCCGCTTCAGCCTGCCCGAGGCGCTCGCGTCCTTCCCCGATCACCTCACCCTCGGGCTGCTTCCGCGACACCTGCTCGAAGGGATCGAAGCGAGCGCGCTGCCGTTGCATCCGTTCAATCGTGCTCCGGTTGGCAGCGGCCCGTATCGCGTGGCCACGCTGAACCCGGAGCGCGTCGTCCTGGAGCGACACCCCGGCTACCACGGTGCGCCGCCGCGCCTGGGTACGCTCGAACTGCAATTTTTCGCCGACCGGAGTGCGGCCCTCCAGGCACTCATCGAGGGGCGGGTTGATGGCCTGGGACACCTCCGAGCCGACGAGATCCAGCGGCTGGCCGACGCACCGTGGCTGACGGTGTACTCACTGCCTGAGCGCTCGAAGGCGGCGACCCTCGCACTCAACGTCCAGACCCCGTTGTTCCGCGAGCGCGCTGTCCGGCTGGCCCTGGCGCAGGCGATCGACCGCGACGCCCTGATCCGCGCGGTGCTCGACGGGCAGGCGGAACCGGCATTTGGGCCGATCCCGATCCAGTCCTGGGCGTACGATCGCCCGCCGGCGGCCGCTGGGCACGACCCAGGCGAGGCCGCGGCGCTGCTTGAGGCGGCCGGCTGGGCCATGGGCCTGAATGGCACCCGCGAGCGCGAGGGTCGGCCGCTTCAGTTCACGATCCTCGCCGCCGACACGTCCGAGCGATCCGGTGTCGCCCAGGAGCTGGCGCGCCAACTCGCTCCGCTCGGGTTCGATGTCACTCCGCGGGTGTTGCCAGCCGACGAGCTCACGGAGAACTATCTGGAGCCGCGCCGCTTCGAGGCGGCCATCGTCGGCCAGTGGACGATCGGCAATGATCCGGACGTCTTCCCGCAGTGGCACTCGAGCCAGGCGGCCGAGCAGGGCGGCAACTACGCCGGCTTCAGCGACCCGGACAGCGACCATTGGCTGGAGGTGGCTCGCCAGCAATTAGACCCCAACGATCGACGCAACAGCTACGTCCATTTCCAGGCGCGCTGGGCGGAGGAGCAGCCGAGCGTCGTTCTGTACCACCCGATCTATAGCTTCGCGGTCAGCAAAGATCTCCGCGGGGTCGCGGCCGATCCATTGCCAGATTCGTCTTGGCGCCTCCGTGACGCCGTCAACTGGCACCGTCCGCCACGGCCCACCATCGTCCAGCGCGCACGCGCCTGGCTCCTCCAGTAGCGGAGCGCGCTGTACACGCGAGCTGGAAGGCCGGGCCAGCCTCTGCGAGAAGCGCAGCCCGCCCAGATCCGCGCTTCCCGTTTGCTCGACACACTGCTGGGTCGTCGCGTCGTATCGCCCGGTGACCTTGATCGGTGCCTCCTCGTGACTGCGCGCGTGCCGTCCAGGACGCCGTCGGCATTCGCTAGTCGCTGCATCCCTGCATCCACGTCCCACACCCATGATGTCGGCGGGTGGATGCTTGTCGGCTGCAGCACTGCTACCTGGCGTGGACGCCAGGTCCTTTGATCGGGATGAGCTGATCCAGACGGGCGACCGAATCACCGCCGAGCGTGGAGCGACTGAGGTGCGCTGACCCCGTCCGCCACCGCTTCCGAGGCGGGCGCGAGCGGCAACGTGAACGTGAAGCGACTGCCTTGGCCCACGCGGCTCTCCGCCGAGACACTCCCACCCATCGCCTCGACGAGCTCTCGCACGATCGCCAGCCCGAGGCCCACTCCACCCTCGCCCCGGCTGCGTGCGTCGCCCCCACGGCTGAATCGATCGAACATCCTCGGGAGCTGGTCGGCCGACATACCGATACCAGTGTCTTCGACCGTCACCGCCGCTTGATCATCTCGGCGCTCAGCGCGCAGTGAGACCAACCCGCCTTCCGGGGTGTAGCGGATCGCGTTGCGCATGAGGTTGGCAACGACCTGGACCACTCGCCCTCGGTCCGCCCACGCGGCGGGCAGATCGGGATCGGCGTCAGTGACGACGGTGACCTTGCGCTCGCGCCAGGCGACGGCTCGGAGATGTCCCGCTACCTCCTCGAGGACGTCGGCCAGCTTGGTGGGCCGAGGATCCAGGGTGAGCGCACCGACTTCGGCCGTCGACAGCAGAAACAGGTCGTCGATCAATCGGCTGAGCTGCTCGGCCTCACGGTGGATGACCTCCAGTGACGACCTGCTCGCCGCCCGAGCGCCGCGGCGGCTGTCCGGTCCATCGTCGTCCATGAGTAGCGACTCGGTATAGCCGCGAATCGTCGACAGCGGGGTCCGCAGCTCGTGCGAGACGTTCGCCACGAGCTCCCGCTTCGTCCGCAGCAGCCCCTCGGCATGGTGCTTTTCGCGGTCCAGCTCGGCGACCGTCACCGCCAGCCGGCCGACCATGTGGTTGAAGCGACGAGCGAGCTGACCGACCTCGTCCGCGGCTCCTTCGTCGACCCGACGGTCGAGATCGCCGCCGGCGAACGACTCCGCGGCCCGTCCGAGGCTCTCTAGTCGAGCAACCAGGCGGCGCGAAAGAAGGTACCCCACGAGGCTCGCGGAGGCGAGTGCGAACACGAAGGCCGCAGCCAATACGGCCAGGGTCGCGGCACTGAAGATCGCCAGTCCGCGCCAGGCGCTGCCGGCCCGACTCGGCGTCGGCAATGTCCGAGTCGCGACGACGACCGCGGCAACGGCCTGCCCGCGCTCGTCGACAATCGGAGCTGCACCAAGGGCAGCCGGACCGTCGCCCGACCGGAGGACCACCAGCCGGCGCGGGTCGGGATCGCGGGCACCCGCGAGCGCCGCCCTGAGCAGCGCCGGCCACTCGTACCGTTCGGGTGGCGCAAAGACTTGCCCGGCCTCGTCCGAGCTCGCGAGCACGCTACCGTCGGGCGCCAGCACGACCGCGTACGCCAGGTTGCTCAGTGATGGCACGAACCCCTCGGAATGGCGGGGCGAATCGGCCCCGAACGGGCCAGGCCCACCGGGCATGCGCAGCGCGCCGCTCGTCAGGACGCGGAGCACGACACCCAGGTCAGACGGCGGGGCACCCTCCAGCACGAGGCCGCCGACGGTTCGGGCCAGGAGCCGCGCGTCCTGAGCCGGCTCGCGCTCTGGGCGGTTCTGAAAGGCTGCCCAACTGAAGGAGATCAGGACGATGGCCGCGATCATCGAGCCCAGCGTGAAGCCGATCGCCACCAGGTGCGAGAGGGTAAGCTGCCAGCGTAGACGGGTCGGCCAGCGCATCAAACAGGAGGTGCGCGATTCACCGTGCTCGCTTTGGGCGCAACCGCTGAAGGCAGACCCTTAGGCTCGGCCGCAAATCGGTAGCCTATCCCCCACACCGTCTCGATCCGCTGGCCGACGTGGCCGAGCTTTTTACGCAGGCGCAGGACGTGGGTGTCGACGGTTCGATCGAAGCTACCGGCGTCATACCCCCAGACCCGCTCGATCAGGAAGTCGCGGCTAAACGCACGGCCGGGATTACGGAGGAGGAGGGTTAGGAGGTCGAACTCCTTCGGGGTAAGCTCGATCAGCCGGTCGTCGAGGCTGGCAGTGTGCCGGCCCACGTCAACTCGCAGCGGGCCGGCAATGAGGACCGGAGCAGTCTCCTCGCCGGCCGCGGCGTCGCGAAAGAGCTCGACGCGGCGGAGCATTGCCCGAACCCGGGCGAGAAGCTCGCGGACACTGAAGGGCTTGGTGAGATAATCGTCGGCTCCGACTTCCAGGCCGAGCACGCGATCGACCTCTTCGGACCGAGCAGTTAGCATCAAGATCGGGACGATGCTCTCGCGGCGGACGCGCCGAGCAACTTCCAACCCATCCAGCCGCGGCAGCATCCAATCCAGGAGGAGCAGATCGGGCTGCTCCTGCTGCGCGGCCAGGACGGCGCTTGGCCCGTCGAAGGCCTGGACGACCCGGTGTCCCTCGTCTTCGAGGTGGCGGCGCACCAGT